>NZ_JAPPRH010000002.1:0-432690 GCF_026672535.1 Lelliottia sp. SL45 | reverse complement strand
GTGATAATACTTTTAATGTAACAGGTAATAATACTATTACCGACATTAGCCACCACCGGAGCGCGGTGTGAAATCACAGCATGGACGGTGTATTTCTGCTGTTTTAAGCCGAAAAGTTACTCTCGAGTTAGCCTCACTCAAAAATAAAGTCACCCTCCTCAGCAGGCCTCTGTTCGTGAGGCCGCTATCCGCTCAGCCAGCCAGGCTTCAACCTCGCTTTTCAGCCACCGGGAGCTGCGCCCCAGCTTAACTGGCTTCGGGAATTTGCCCTCGCTTATCAGCCTGTAGAACCATTTGTCGGTCATGCCGGTGCAGGTGGTGATGAAAGTCATATCAACAAGCGTGTCGTTCAGTAATGCGGGTGTGTCGTTCATGGGGTTGCTCCTGGATTAAGTCTGGCGATGTGCCACAGGAGACGATGCCGGTTGCCACAGGATGAGGAACGGTCATCGTTCTCATACCATGTGCGTGACCTTAAAAAAATACATCTGTCGTATGTATACACTGAGGATGTCATAAGCCTGAAAGGGTTTATCGCTTTACATCAGGATGGCTGCTCTGTCGGCATTCCTGTTCTTCAAACCAGTCAACGCATCATGAGGATTACTGAATTCGAGGTTTCCTTTCGAGCCCCTGCAACATAAGCCTTTCGTGTTGTCACGGTCATCATTTTGACGACTCTCCGTATTCCGCTCTATTCGATCACGGATTGGCCCCGCGATCGGAGATGCATGCCAAATCATGATCGATTCGAATGCCAAACCGTGATCGATTCAGACACCATTTTGCAATTCGTCGGGAATGAGGTGAGCCAGCACTGTCTCAGTCAAACTGGAACTGGCCAGGTATGCCCCCCATGAATCGTGGCAACAGAACCCCATTAGTGATTGCATGAAAATTTATGCGTATATTTTTTTAGTGTTATACAAAGATATCTTTATCTGTCTTTAAGGTATCAACCAATCATGAATCGGCCACAAAAGCCGCAGAAGGTTTTTTTTGCTCAAAAAACAAACAGCAAATAATGCCTCAGCACAAGGGTCTTCAGAGGTATTGCGTTGAGTATGAATAGCACATAAAATCGCCAGGAAAAGGCGTCAAGCTTTAGCGACGGTTTACAAGGTGTTACAGGAGGAGGAAAAAATTGGCTAGAAAGGATAATGATGACATAACGCAAGGGTTACCTGTTGTTAACAAACCATTAACCAGAAGAGCGTTTTTTGTTGATGATTTCAAGGAAAAACAAGCTCCATTTCCTGAGTGGATTAAGGGCGACAGAGCCATTTTCTGGGTGTGGTTTTCTATGGTAAATCAAGATTTGCGTTATGCCCAAAATGGTTATGCATCACTACCTTTTCAATATCATGAACCGGGGGATCCTGCTAATCCATGCTCATCTGAGGAACGTATTGAGATAATAAAAAAATGGCTGAAAAAAATGAAAAGCTCAGAAGGAGAAATTGAAGCTAAAATTTTTCTGACATACATGCGCGATGAATGGTTTTTTGTTAAGGACAACATTAAAACAATCGACTGGCTCGATCAAAATGAACAGCATACTTTATGGCTATGGAATCGTCTTAAGAAAAATATTTTTTTTGACACCCCTGTCCCTGAACGTTTCAACCCTTCATCTCCAAAAGAAAGATTAATTGCCATTAATGGTGCTTTAGATTTCTTTACCGCCAAAGATGTATCGGAAAAAAATGAGCTCGTAGAACCAAAAATAGCGTTTGTCCAGAATGAAAAACGTAATTACAAAGCCATGAAGAAGAAGGAAAGCAGCTGCAAAGAAATTCGCCAGATTAATATCAAAATTAATCAGAGCACTAAAGAAAAGCTGGAAGAAATCCTTCGCGAAAATGGTCTTAAACAAAGTAGCTTCATTGAAAATCTCATCATAAAATTCTGGAATGAAAAATATAAAAGCAGATGGTAAATAACGCGCTGAGGTGCGTAATTAAAAGGAGTGCGGCCCGGACAGTCTTAATTCGGACTGCTTTTTTTGTACATGCCGCTTTTGCGAGGGGGAAAGATATCTTCTGTAGACCTCCTCAGTAAACATCATGATGAGCCTTACACTCGTGATGCTAAAATAACCATAATCACAGACTTCCCCCTTTTCTTTTGCGTTTTCACGGGCTTTCTTACCATATAAACCACTGAAGTAATCATTGTACAGTTCGTTACCATCTTCCCTGTAAATAAAAGTGAAATAAATCGCATTTGCAAAATTTTCCAGCATTGCTGCTTTTGATGTATGCTTCCGATATATACCCATTACACTTTCTGCCGCATCCCGATGATAAAGTCGCCTTAACTCATACCAAAGAAAAGATAATGTCGGTACAGCGGCGTCGAGAAAGAATGGTTTATCTTCAGGAATGAGCTGCTTCTTGTTATCAACTAACGTTGCAAGACACTCATCCAGATTCTTTTTACTACCGCAGGAATGCAGTAACGCCTGGTACAGACTTCCCTGAAATCCCGTGGGAGGATTTTCATTAAGGACACTCTCTCCTTCGCTCATGTTTGCAAGGCGATATTGCCTGAACCCTTCAGCTTTGCGTCTTATGGTTTCGGGGACGATCATGGCATCGGCAGGAAAATTGTATTTTGGTATGAACAACTGCATTTCTGTGCTGATGCCTGCCATTTCTTTTAACGCCTGCATAAGCGCATAAAGCCCGCACAAGTATTTTACCTGGTGAACAAAAAATAAGGAGCCACTGTCAGTATGAGATAAAACGATGGGATTCAAAACGTTATTCATGGGGGCGCAGGTGCGACCACTTCTTCTGAGGACCTGCTGAACATGAAGCCATGCCTTACTTCCCTTAAGGGCTTTAACACGGCCTTTAACCCCTGCATTATTTATAGCTTGATACCGTCGCTTGATGTCATCTATATGCATTAACCAGCCTCCCCGAATCCATAAAAATCATCTCCCCCGCTGCATGAGCTTTTATCACGCCATTATCACAGTTTTCAACCTCTGCCTGTGCGTTGCTGGCTTAAACCTTCTTTAGGCTCCATTGCGCCCGAGCTGAAGACGTAGCCATGACGAGGGGCAAAATGACATACGGGAACCCTGTCCCCATAACCGGATTGACTCACCGCGGGCTCTTACGCGCCACGCACTTTTTCCTGTGAGCCGTTTACCTGCGTCTCATTTTTGTCTCAGCAATGTCGCACAGCCTGCGCGTGGCTCAGCATCAGCTCAGTAACGACTCAAATAATGCGTATTTTTATCAACGACAATCCCACAAGCATCATGGGGCTGTGGACGCAACAGAATCGACACACACGTCTTCATGACAGGGGCTGGTACTTTACCGGTAGCCGATAACCGTTACCACCATGCCCCCCACGTTTAACAGCACAGGCTTCCCGCAGCCCCGCCTGATTCCAGAAAATCTCACGCCCATATTACTCATGTGAAGAGCAGGAAGGACCGCTTCCGGCATCGCTGTCACAGGAGTTCCACACACCACACATTTCTCCGTTTTTCACTGATTTTCAGCACACCCATCCATTAACCGACAGTTCTTGTCGCGATTATCGCCACGTACACCGGCATTACACATTACAGCCTTATATTTCAGCGCATTACCTCACGCCGACGCCATGCGGGTCACCGGTCTTCAGCGACAAACCCTGACGGGACTACCCGGCATAATGCGCGCGTTAGGGAGCCATTCAGTCACGGAGACACCATGTTTAACGAAACCGATCCCCGACACGATCGGCTTGCCGTTCGCCTGTCGGTCATTATCAGCCGCCTGATGGCCGGAGAGTCACTCAGCATTAAATCCCTCGCCGCGGAGTTTGGCGTGTCCGAGCGCACGCTGCAGCGGGATTTTCTCCAGCGCCTCGCCCATCTGGATATCACGGCCGACCGGGGCTGTTACCGGCTGCGCGGCGAACAGCAGCCCCGTCGTTCACCGGCCGCGCAGTCCTTTATCCGCAACACGGGGATAGAGCACATTATCCCGGCAAAAGACAATTCGCTTCTGCATATCCTCTCTGACGAGTCCTCGGCCTCTCCCTGCCTAATCTGGCACGCGCCGCTTAACACTCATGCGGCCCTGCCGGAGTTCTTCAGCCGTCTGGTGAGGGCCATCAGCCAACAGGTGAGCATCGGCATTATGGTGGACGGCAGGCGTCACGACGGGCTTGAGCCTTACCGGCTCATCCACTTCCGCACAGAGTGGTATCTGGTGGCCTGCCGTCAGGGCAGCCTGCGCGTCTTTGCCCTGACGGGCATCAGCAGCGTCTCCCTCAGCGGCCGGCGATTCAGCCGTCGCGAGGACATCTGCTATCTGACTGCGGGTGAAGGCTTTATCGCCGCTTTACCGCATTTTCCGCTTATTACCGACGTCATAAAAACTTTTCTCGAAGCACCTGTTTCTGACTCCACCGGAAGCAGCAAACGGTAACGCTTTAATATCATGGAGCATCGATAATGCAGAATACAGCAAGAAAACCATGGCGGAATTATTTGTTAACCGCTGCTGCAGTGCTGTCTCTGACTGGCTGTGATTATTTTGCCAGGAACTGGGAGGTTCAGAACAACCTTTGCCAGTCACTCAGCGACAACGGCGAGTATAACGTCATGCTGAGCCCCGATAGCATTGCCTTTCTGGATATGGAAAGCGGCTGTCCGGAAAATCTTGATATTTTCGGGACGCGCTATACGACGATACAGATTAATGGTGAACCCTATCGTGCAATGCTGTTGTGTAACATTACAACCAGAGAGCACACGGTTATCACAACTGGCCTCCCGACAGAAAAGGGCGAGAATTCAATCCCAGCTGCTTCCGCGAGGGCTTCAGAGGCATTTACATCCTTCTTTGGAGCAAAAGTCACCATTGAAGGTCAGAAAATACATTTTCCCAAAGGAAATATTGGGAAGGTCTGTGCAAAACAGGTCCCTCACCTGGCGCGACAGAAAGGCAATCCGCCTTCCATTACGCTTGATGAGATGACAAAACTTGCGCAGAAAGAGAGCGCTTCCCGCGCCGTGCCGGTCAGTCCTGCCGCCAGACAGGATAAAGTATCGCCACCGGACACCCCGGCAACACAACAGGCGGTAACACTTACCTCAGATATTTATGCGAAGGCAAAGGAGGCGGCAAAATCAGCCTGGAAAGTTTATCACCCCGGAGAAGATCCTCAGCCTCTGCAGTGGACCTATTATCAGAAGCCGGATAAGGACGTAAACGGTGTTCCCAACCGCGTACTCCGCTATACGACAACCAGCCCGGCAACGGGTATTACATCCGATCTTGATGTGGAGATTGGCCCCGACGGCGTTCCAGGATACGTACTCAATACAGATCGTCCATTGCCTGCTCAGGCAGCACCCGCAGAACCTGAAAAATCACCACCGCCAGAAACAACCATAAATGCATCCTGCAGGCTGGATAACGGCAAAATGGTTTCTGTCTTTGCCGCAAACGGGCAGGACTACCGTTACACCTACCAGGATCAAAATAACACAACAGAGCTTGAGCTTAGAGAAGGTTTATTCGGTGTAAAAGCCTGGCACTACGAAACTCAGCTCGGCATGGGAAAAGCACGCTACATCCGCTTCAATAAAAAACAGTATGACTATGTTTTACTGGATCTCGATACCGGTCGCCGGGAATTTCATGGCGTTCGGGTTTACAGAAATGGGGAGCTGATTTCCTCGCACGAATGCTTTTCAAAACTCCAGCTTGACGTCAGTGGTCTGACCGATACGGCACACGCTGACAACGAAAGAATGGGCGAATTCATCGCCTATAACTGACCCTGGCATATTTGCCGGATTAATGACTTACATGCAAAAAAAGGAAAATCGTAATGACAGAGTTTAACATCAACTCACTGAAAAATAAGTTGAATACACCAACACTACACATGGCGCTGCTCTCGGTGGTGACCAACGGTATTTATCCCCTGATGTGGTTATATAAGCATCAGGACACAATAATGCAGGAAACCGGGCAGCGCTTCTCATCGCGAACGCTGGTTATCTGGATGGCGATATGTGCCGGATGTTCTGTTTTACTGCGCGTACTCTTTGCACTCCAGATGGGTGAGTACGGCTACGGATATGGAGAATACAGGCACAGAAGTCACGCTGACGCCATGCAAACTCTGGCGATGCTCCTTTCGCTTGCATGGTGTGTTCTGGCCGTGGTCTGGGCCTTTAAAGCACGTGCTGCACTGCGTCAATATGCGCTAAACACGTTCCGTTTTGATCTCAAAATGAATCCGTTTTATACCTTGATTTTCAATATATTTTACATCATGTACTGCATAAATGATATGCCGCAGGCGTTCGCCAAGCACCAGATTATTTATGGCACCCTGCTTTCTGTTGAGCCGGTCGTTCATGATCAACAGCCACCGCAATTGCCACAACCTCCCTACCATCCTCAGTAATCACGCTCCGTCCCTTCGGTCCGTTAAGCCGGGGGCCGGGACTATCGTTCAGGAGAGAATACATGTACTGGTTTTATGAGAAAAATGGCATCCGCCACGACAATGTAAGCGAAGACAATATGATCCTCCGGATCAAAGAAGGTGAACTGACGGCATCAACGCTGGTGTGGCAGCCTGGAATGACCGAATGGCAGCCTGTTTCAGCGACACCTCTCGCATCCGTTCTCACGATGACGCCTTCTCCTCCGGATTTACCATCACACCGATTACCTCAGGGGCTCTCGTGGATACTTGCTTTTGCGCCGTTGATTGGCCTGTTCCTTGAGGGGGTGGCTGGCGGTATAGCCGGTATGGATGAGGTGCAACTATACGACGCTGTGAGCAACGGGCAATTCTGGTATATCACTCTGCTGCTGAATATTGTCCTGAGCTACGCAGACGAAAGGCAGCTTCGCAATGCCGGAGTCGATACCACTCAGTTTGGCAAAATGGCATGGCTCGTACCCGTCTACCTCTGGCGGCGCTCCCGTTCGCTGAAGCTTTCGCCGGCCACGTTCTGGGTATGGATAGTGACATTCGTGATGGTCATGCTGATGTAGCAATATCACTCGTACAGGCATGATGAAAAAACATTCAGAATCATTCGCTTTAAAAGGACATTAAGATGAAAAAACAGCATGCAGTCATCCTTTCCGCTTTCCTGGTCTCATCCCAGGCCTTTGCACAAATTGATGCAGCGACTCTGCAGGCTGCGACACATCAAGCGCAAAAGACCTATGAAGCCGTCACAGGTAATGATCCCGCTGATGTTGACTGGACCTACTATACAGAAGTACCGGGTATAAACGACCCGGCCAGCCCGGGTCATAAACTTCGCGTATTGCAGTGGGAAGGCTTTAATGCGGGCTTTCACACTTATGATCGCGTGCGCGTCCTTATAAATGACTATGGCTCAACGGCGGGTGCAGAAGTGCTGTATATGGGCCGCTGAATAACGCCCTTACCATACCCTACTCAATAACAGGCCTCACATCCGCAGAGATGTGAGGCCTGTTGCATTTATGCCCCCCTGAAGGGCACCACCGGCCGGTTCCGCGTCACAGCGGAGCCGGCTTTCTTTTATCCTACACCCGGAGGTTTTATGTATCATGACGCCCCACCCGACGAATACGATACCCGCCACGACGATGCGCTCAGCGAACCGTCCCCCGACACCCCACGAGGCCTGCAGGCCGTTATGGGCTGGCTCTATGACCGCGCCGTCAGCGGCATCGCCGGCATTGAGTCTGCCGCCACCCTCGCTGAGCGCTACCTTGACGACGCCGGCGGCGATGCAGCCCTTGCCGCCCGCAACATGATTCGCTGGGAGAGCATCAAGGCCGGCAGCAGCGGCTTTCTCTCCGGCGCAGGCGGCCTGGCCGCCCTTCCGCTCACCCTGCCCCTCAATATCACCAGCGTGCTCTTTATCCAGACCCGCCTGGTTGCCGCCCTCGCCTGCCTCGGCGGACACCGCCTCTCCGACGAGCGTATCCGCGCCCTCTGCGGGCTCTGCCTGTGCGGCAACGCCGCAAAAGCCCTTCTCCAGGACATGGTGATGAAGATGGCGGAGCAGTGGACGCCCGTCCTGACCTGCCGGGTTGCGGAGAAAACCCTCGTGCTCATGCTTGCCCGCACCGGGATGAGCACCGGCGGCCAGCTGGTGCGCCTGCTCCCGCTGGCGGGAGGGGTGGTCAGCGGCACCGTGGATGCGGTCTCCACCCGCACCATCGGCCACCTGGCCTTTGACACCTTCCTGCACACGCCGGCACCCGGGCTGCCGTAAGCCCGGCCGTCATATCCTCACGCTTTAAAACCGGGACCGTCCTCTGCGGGGGACGGCCCGCTCTCTCATGCCAGTAATAAGGAGTCCACAGATGCGCTTAGCCAGCCGTTTTGGTCACATTAACCAGATACGCCGTGACCGTCCGTTAACCCGTGAAGAGCTGATGCAGCATGTTCCCAGCGTTTTCAGCGAAGACAAGCACGCGTCGCGCTCTGAGCGTTACAGCTATATACCGACGATTACCCTGCTGGAGAACCTGCAGCGCGAAGGGTTTCAGCCGTTCTTTGCCTGTCAGTCACGGGTTCGTGACCCCAGTCGTCGGGAGCACACAAAGCATATGCTCCGTCTGCGTCGCACCGGTCAGATAAACGGTCAGCAGGTGCCGGAAATCATCATCCTCAATTCGCACGGTGGCGAATCCAGTTTTCAGTTACTTCCAGGAATATTCAGAAGTGTATGTACAAATTCGCTCGTCTGCGGACAGTCGTTTGGCGAAATCAGAGTTCCGCACCGGGGTAGCGTGGTGGAGAAAGTCATTGAAGGCGCTTATGAAGTACTGGGGATATTTGACAAGGTGGAAGAAAAACGTGGTGCCATGGAGTCGCTTTTACTCCCGCCCCCGGCACAGCAGGCGTTTGCCAGAGCGGCACTGACGTACCGTTTTGGCGAAGAACATCAGCCGGTGACCGCCGCGCAGATACTGACGCCCCGCAGGTATGAAGACCGTCAGGACGACCTGTGGTCAGTTTTCAATCGTTGCCAGGAGAACCTGCTGAAAGGGGGTCTGCCAGGACGTACTGCCAAAGGCAAACGCAGCCACACCCGCGCGGTTAATGGCATAGACGGCGACGTTAAGCTCAACCGGGCACTCTGGGTGATGGCGGAAGAACTGCAGCAGGCACTGAGCTGATGCCACCGATGCCTGATAACGCTCACCAGGCCCTCCCTTATCCGACCGTCCTGGAGAACAATCCCGGCTGCCGCTCCATCTCCGATGACGATCTGTGCGCCTGGTGCTCACACCTTCTTTATCGCCCCGGTGAACTCAGCCTGTGCAGCTTAAGCCTCCCGGAGGGCTACTGGCCCTCCCGCTCTGATGAGGATGGCTATGTGCAGTCCTGTCCGTCACGTCTTCTCAACCCCCATATGAAAATACAAAGGAAACTAAATGAAAAACATACCGGCCATGACCAGCGATACCGCTGAGTGCCTTATCTCATCACCGTCCACTGCCCGCGACATTGCGTGCACGCCGGTGCCCGATGAACTGCGTGTTGCATTCTGGCCGCAGCACTTCGGCAGTATTCCACAGTGGATAATTCTTGAACCCACGGTCTTCGCATGGATGGACCGGCTCTGCGCCGACTACCACGGCGGTATCTGGCAGTTTTACACGCTGAGCAACGGCGGTGTGTTTATGGCTCCGGAAGCGGAGAACAGCGAGTCGTGGTCGCTGTTCAACACTATGAACGGCAACGGCGCAGAGATGAGCGCCGAATCCGCAGGCATTGCCGTCTGCATGATGGCATACAGCCACCATGCCTGTCGCACTGAGTCCGATGCCATGACGGAACATTACTATCGTCTGCGGGATTACGCGCTCAGCCATGCGGAATGTAACGCCATCATGCACATCATCGACTGAGGTATGCCGCTATGGAACAACAGTTACCGCTGTTTGCCCGTGAATTACCCCCTGCCGGCCAGCGGACGGTCAGGGAAGCCTTAACCCTGCTGGAAGGGCAGCTCCGTGAACCCGGCGCGTCATTTACGTCCAGCAATGCCGTGCGCGACTGGCTGCGCCTGCATCTCGCCACGCTGGAGAGGGAGTCGCTGATGGTGCTGTGGCTGGACAACCAGCACCGCCTCATCGCCTGCGATACGATGTTTATCGGCACCATAAACAGCATCACCGTCCATCCACGGGAGGTCGTGAAGGCCGGGCTTCACCACAACGCTGCCGCCGCGCTCCTCGCGCACAATCATCCCTCGGGCGACCCTGCCCCCAGTCAGGCCGACCGGCTGATTACCGGACGCCTGCAACAGGCACTGGAGCTGGTCGGTATTCGCCTGCTGGACCACCTGGTGGTGGGAGGCATGGATATCGTTTCGTTTTCTGAGCGAGGCTGGCTGTGAAACAAAGGAGAAGGCAACGATGAAAATCATCAGCAAACGCCAGGCGATGGCGATATACCGCCAGCACCCGCAGTCCCGGCTGTTTCGCTTCTGTAGCGGAAAATATAAGTGGTCCGGCAGCGTCTGCCACTATGCCGGCCGGGAGGTGCAGGATATCAGCGGCGTGCTCGCGGTCTTCGCAGAACGTCGTCAGGACCGCAGCGGCCCGTATGTCGTATTGCGCAGCGTTACCCTGAATTAACTTAACTTTAAGGAGAACCCACTTTGTCGAATCAAACACCGGCAGCACCCCATGATATCAGTGAACCCTGGTGGGGTCTGCAACGCAGCGTGACCCCGTGCCTGGGCGCACGGCTGGTGCAGGAGGGCAATCGCCTGCATTACCTGGCCGATCGCGCCAGTATTACCGGGGCGTTCAGCGACGCCGACTTACGCCATCTGGACCAGGCGTTCCCACTATTACTGAAGCAGCTTGAGCTGATGCTCACCAGCGGTGAACTCAATCCCCGCCACTCGCACAGCGTCACGCTTTATGCAAAAGGACTGACACTCGACGCGGATACCCTGGGCAGTTGCGGTTATGTCTATATTGCGATTTATCCGGCACAACCTGAAGCACAACCCGGAGGCTAATCGCCATGCCGCACGCCTGTAAAATCAGCGAGGTCATTGAACTGCTGCAACAGCATCAGCACGACGACTTCGTCATGTGTTCGGTCTGGTATGAAGACGATGTACGTAATGTGGATGAGTCTGTTACGACAGAAGAGGCCAGAGCGGCATTGCGCCATGCTGCCAGCCACCACGATGCAGAACAGGGTATTAACTGGTTCACACTGGAGGCTGCACTTGAGGCCATCCGGCAGTAACGTAGCACGTTAAATCCTTCCCCCTTCATTCCTTTCATTTATTTAACAGAGATAACTTTAATGCGGATTTTACCTGTATCCCGAAACCGGGAGGCATCGTCACGCCTGTCACCTGTAGAAATCTGGCAGCAACTTCTTACGTATCTGCTGGAAAGACATTACGGCCTTTCGCTTAACGACACACACTTTGGTGATGGCAATGTGATTCAGCAGCATATCGACGCCGGGGTTTCACTGGCAGATGCGCTCAATTTTCATGTTGAAAAATCTGAACTGGTACGAATTGATCGTCCCGGCTTCTCCATTCAGCATCAGTCCCCTTTTATCGGGGTAATTGATATTCTCCGGGCCAGAAGGGAAACGGGTTTGATGCAACGCAACGGGTATAAAAGGTTCACTCATCTCATCGCGGGTAACGCAGTTCAGGAGCAACATTCATGAAATTGTCCCTCACAGTTGAAGCCGATACCGTCAACATTCTGGCCCTCAACATGGGTCGGATCGCGGTCGATATCGACGGTATTGAACTGGCTGACCTGATCAATGTGGTCTGTGATAACGGCTATTCGCTTCGTATTGCTGATGCCCCTGGCAAGCTCATTGTTGAAGATCCGCTTCCATTTGTTGCTCGCGTTAACGGCATCCAGTGTAGCACCGCGCATATCACCGAAGCCGACAACACCCTGCTGTACAAACTGGCGCACCAGCATGAAGATTTTGGTGAATCAGAATGGATCCTGTATACCGGCGCTGGTTATCTGCTCCACCTGGGCGCGTGGTCATTTCCGGTCTTACGCCTCAAACGCCTCGGATTGTCAAAGGCATTCCGCCGGTTAGTCATAACGCTTATGTGTCGCTATTCCGCTGGCATTGTCCATCTTGATGCCTGTGGCGAAGTGCTGCCAGGCTTTACCACCTTTGACTGGTAACCCGACATCAGTCACAACAGGGAGTTCTGATGCCAGAATTAACCACCGAAGCCGCTCTCAACATTCTGATTGAGTGGCTGCAGGACAACATCGATTGCGGTAGCAAGATTATCTTCGACAATGGCGAAGACAACACCGATTCCGCCAGGCTTTTACCCTGGATCGAACAGGCGCGAAACGACGTACGCGATCTGCGCCATCTCCGGCTTCTTCAGAGCGCCCGCGCCTGAACGTGACAGACGCCATAAGCGCCAGCCCTTACCGGCTGGCGTTTTTGTTTATATATAAGGAAGACACAATGTCAGACATGATCCACACTGAACCTGAAGTATTAACCGGGCACACAGATGTGATTTGCTCCACCAGCATCGAACGCATTGTCACCGGGCGTCACGCTGCACTGGCGCAGATTAAAGCGCTCATTCAGCAACTCGACGATATCTCAGCACTGACAGCCAGTATCGGCGGCGGCAGAGCGAATGAGTGGGCAGTACGCCAGTACCGTTACGACTGCTGGCTGATGGAGAAGCCCGCAACCGCGATGAAAGCCATCACCCGCAATCTCGATCGCAGCCTCTGGCGCGACCTGATGCAACGCTCAGGTATGCTGGCGCTCATGGACGCTCAGGCGCGTGAGCAGTGGTACAGCAGCCTGGAAAAGGACGATATTCCCGCTATCTGTGAAGAAAATATCCTTAGCACATTTAAACAATTGCACCAGAGCAAAGGCGAGGTGTTTGAGCGCGGGGTGATTAATGTGTTTAAGGGGCTGAGCTGGGATTATAAGTCGAATCACCCCTGTAAGTTCGGCAAAAAGATCATCGTGAACGGACTGGTGAAACACGACCGGTGGGGATTCGGGCTTAACTGGGGCTGGCAGCGCGATCGGTTAGCAGATCTGGAGCGTATGCTGATGTTGCTGGATGGAAAGCCGGTTCCCGACAACCGGGCCGACGTGACCCGTCGGTTGGGCGATCATATCCATGAGAACAGGCACCGCAACCGCTATGAAGATGAGATGTTTGTGATTACGTATTTTCAGAAGGGAACAGCGCATATCGTATTCAGACGAGCGGATCTGACTGAGAAACTGAACGACATCATTGCCAGACACTATCCGGGCATACTGCCTTCTTCCGTATAAGTGTATCTCCTCATCAATAATCTCCCGGTTGAAACCTGAGTTGCAGGGGCGTTCCAGTCTCTCTATCATCACAGGTAACAGCTCAACCGGGGTCAACTATACTCCATGGTTAACAACTTCAGTACGGGGGCCTTATTGGGGGCTATAAATTTAGAGTTGAAAACAAAATCAATTTTAATTCAAATATTTGAAGTTTTAATCCCCCTCTCAGACAGGGAGAGGGGAAAACACGAAAAACGGCAACGCCCGTTGCCGTTTTGCTTTTACCTTAGAACCAGGCTTCCCACATTGCGCCGACGTTGAAATCGTCGAGCGTCTGGTCATCGGTGCCGTTCACGCGAGCGGTACGTTCATTATCCACCTTGCCGCCGGTCACGTAGAAGCGCAGCATTGGGCGGAACTCGGGGCCCATGGCGATAGACATGTTCTGCGACAGGGTCAGCTTCCAGCCTTTGTTATCACCGCCGTTATCGTAGTCAACGTGCTGCCAGCCCGCTTCCAGCCAGGTGGAGTGAACGTCGTTCCACCAGTGCATTGGGCGCACAATCGCGTTGTAGTTTTTGCGATTGTCGGTGCTGTCACGGCTGTTGTCGTAATCGTGGAAGGCGAGGATGTACTCCACCTGCGTCTGCTGGGTGAATTTATGCAGCCCTTCGAAGCTGGCGTAAACCGTGGTCAGGTCTTCGGTTTTATTAAACACGCTGTTGTCTGAGTTATCCGAGTAACGGGCGATCACTTTGTTCACGCCGCTGTCGTTGGTATGGCTCAGTACCACGCCGCCCTGCCAGGCGTTCAGACGATCGTCGCTCTCGATGGCTTTCGAGTCGAAACCGTAGTTGGCGTACAGTTCCAGATCCAGCGGCCCGATTTTCATGCCGTGGATTTTGGAGGTGGCCGCGTAGTTGCCTTTATCGCCGGTGCCGGAGCCGCCGGTACAGGAGATGCGCGACGGGTTAGAGCCGTCGTTTTCCACTTCCGGATTACAGGACTCCACCGCCGCAACGGTTGCTACGTCAAACTGCACGCCGCCGATGTCGAAGTTTTTCACCCCGGCGCCCTGGCCATCGTGGTTCATCCAGAAGTAGTCGTTGATGCCCTGCTGTGGACGCTGGTGGAAGTCTCGACCGGCCCAGAAATAGGCATTCGGGTTAGATGACATAATGTTGGTCACCCCCGCGTAGGCTTTTTTCAGGTTAACTTCGTCGCCCCAGTGGTCGATCATCACATTGATGTCCCAGATCGCGCCGTTATCGCCTTTGAACGCTTTAGAGAGCTGGAATTCACCGCCGTTGCCTTCGTTACCCAGACGACCAATCGCCGAGCCGCCGTTATACGAGCCATCGACCGCCACATATTTCTGATCGGCGGCCTGGAAGTGTGCGCCGTAGCGGGCGTAGCCGGTAAATTTAATGCCAAAGGGAATCGCCAGATCCGGGGACTGCGCGGCGCTTTGGGGTTCCGTCACCACGTCCGCTTTTTTCGCGACTGCCGCATCCATTTTTGCCTGACGTTCTGTCAGGGCTTTATCCACCGCTTTGGCGACAATGGCGTCAATTTGCTCCTGCGTGAATTCTTGTGCGAGCACAGAAATTGGGCAAAGCGCGGCGATAACCGCCATTGTTAATGGAAGTTTTTTTATGATATTCATTGTCATCTCTATTAATTTAAATTTTATTCAGACAATAACCATCCCATTCCGATCTGACAGAATATGTCGCTATCATCAGAAAAAGTTGATTTATATTTTTATAGGTACAGAGGGTTTAATTTAGCGTAACGATATCTCCCTTTATTATCTCTGGTAGAGATGGATAATCTCTTCGGACAATTCACGGGCCAACAGTGAATTCATTAAATGATCCTGGGCATGCACCATAATTAAAGTCATCGGCTGGCGGGCTTCGCCCGCATCCTGTTCGATGAGTTTGGTCTGCATATGGTGCGCCTGGCGCGCGTAGCCATCGGCTTCGCGCAGCAGGCTTTTGGCTTCGTCAAGGTTGCCCTGCCGGGCCGCGTGCAGGGCTTCAAAGCACAGGCTACGCGACTGACCGGCGTTGACGATAATTTCCATTACGGCATCTTCTAATGCGATCATCATTCATTACTCTTTATCAAAACTATTATTTAACGAGGTGGCAGCGAACCACTCCCCGCTTTTCTTAATGGTGCGTTTCTGCGTGGCTAAATCCAGCTGAATAAATCCGTAGCGGTTTTTATACGCATTACACCATGACCAGTTATCAATAAATGTCCACATATGGTAACCAAGACAATTTACGCCTTCGCTAATTCCTTTGTGAACCCATTTAAGGTGCTCAGAAATAAAGTCGATACGGTATTGATCGTTAATCTGACCGTTTTCAATAAAACGCTGCTCGTTTTCGACGCCCATGCCGTTTTCAGAAATAAAACAGCGCGGGTTGCCGTAATTCTCACGCAGATTAACGAGAATATCGTAAATACCCGGCTCGTAGATTTCCCAGCCGCGGTACGGGTTCATTTTACGCCCTGGCATCTCGTAATTATCAAAGAACCACTCCGGCATAAACGGCGCCTGAGGGTTCACCGCGCTGTCGCGACACTTCACGCGGCGCGGCTGATAATAGTTAATGCCAAGCAGGTCGATGGTTCCTTCGGCAATTAGCGCGCTGTCTTCGGGCTGACAGGCAGGCAGCTGATCGTAGGCTTTCAACAGCGCCACCAGATCCGCCGGATATTCCCCGCGCAGAACCGGATCGAGGAAGCTGCGGTTAAACATCAGATCCGCATAATGCGCGGCTTTCAGATCCTGCGGATTCTGCGAGCGCGGATAGGACGGCGTCAGGTTGAGCACGATGCCGATCTCCCCCGCATGATGCCCGGCGCGGAAGGCGCGCACCGCTTGCGCATGGGCCAGCACCGTGTGGTACGCCACGGTCGCCGCGCGACGGAAATCCACCACGTTGGGATAGTGGAAATCGTACAGATAACCGCCTTCCACCGGGACAATCGGCTCGTTAAAGGTGAACCAGTGCAGCACGCGATCGCCGAACAGCTCGAAGCAGATCTGCGCGTAGCGGGCGTATGCCGCCACGACGTCACGGTTTTCCCAGCCGCCGATCTCCTGCATCGCCATCGGCATGTCGAAGTGGAACAGGGTGATGAACGGCGTAATGCCCTGCTCAAGCAGCTCATCGAAGACCTGATTGTAGAATTCCACCGCCTGCGGATTCACTTCACCGACACCGTCGGGGATCAGGCGCGCCCAGCTAATCGAGGTGCGAAAGCTGTTATGGTTCAGCTGTTTCAGCAGCTGAATGTCCGATTTCCAGTTCTGGTAAAAGGCTGAGGTATCCTGCGGCCCCACGCCCTGATGGAAACGGTTTGGCTCATTGGCGAACCAGTGATCCCAGGTGGTCACTCCTTTGCCGCCGCCCAGGCTTTCCCCTTCGGTTTGCAGCGCGGAGCTTGCGCTGCCCCACCAAAAGTTATCGGGAAATGAATATTTCATAATGCTTCCTCGTTGACGTTATTAACGTGCAGCTTCAGCAGTACCGACGGTTGCCTGGGCTTTTTGCTCTTCGGTTTTCATCAAAGAGCGCTCATAGGCGCGCAGGAACGGCAGATACATCAGGGCCGACATCACCATACAGATTACGCACATCACTACCGGACTGAACGCCCAGTTTGCTGCCCACGACGCACCGATGGGTGCCGGGGTGGTCCACGGCGTCAGGGATACCACCTGCGCCAGCCAGCCGAGTTTGGTCGCGGCGTAGGCCAGACAGGCGTTCACCAGCGGCACGAACACAAACGGGATAAACAGCATCGGGTTCATGATGATCGGCGCACCGAACAGAATCGGTTCGTTGATGTTAAAGAAGCTCGGCACCACGCCCATTTTGCCGATGGTGCGCAGATGCGCCACGCGGCTGCGCAGCAGCAGGAAGGCCAGCGGTAAGGTCGAGCCCACGCCGCCGATCAGCAGATAGTGATCCCAGAAGCCCTGCAGATAGACGTGCGGAAGCGCTGCGCCCGCCGCCAGTGCCGCCTGGTTTGCCGACAGGTTCGCCATCCAGAACGGGTTCATGATACCGGTGACAATCAGCGAGCCGTGGATGCCTGCGAACCAGAAGATCTGGCACAGCAGCACGGAGAGCAGAATCGCCGGCAGGGAGTCAGAGGCGGACACCAGCGGCTCCAGCAGATGCATAATCGCCTGCGGGATAATCATCCCGGTTTGCGCTTCGATGAACAGGTTCAGCGGGTGCAGCGTGCCGATCACCACCATCACCGGAATCAGGATCTCAAAGGAGCGCGCCACGCCGGTCGGGACTTCTTTCGGCAGGCGAATGGTGACTTTGTTCTCCTTCAGCCACGCGTAAACGCGGGTAGAGTAGATGGCGGTAATCAGCGCGGTGAAAATCCCCTGACCGGACAAATACTGCGTGGAGATTTTGCCGTCGGCATAGGGGGCCGCCACCAGCAGAAACGCCATAAACGCCAGCAGGCCGGACATCACCGGATCGAGATTAAACTGGCGACCCAGGCTCGCGCCGATCCCCACCGAGATAAAGAAGGTCATCACGCCCATGCTGAGGTTAAACGGCAGCATCAGCTGTTCGCGGTAGGTCTGGGAGAAATCGAGCCAGCCGCGGGCAAAACTGTTGGTGGTATCCGCCGAGAACGGCGGGAAGATGAACACCAGCATAAACGAGCCGATGATCATAAACGGCAGGGCGGCGGTAAACCCGTCACGGATCGCAATCACGTACTTTTGCTGTCCGAGCTTTGCCGCCAGCGGGGTAATGGACTGCTCAATAACGGCAACCATTGATTGATATAACGAACTCATGAGAACACCTTCTTAGTGTGCCGCTTCGATGAGCGACAGAGCATAGTCCAGTACCTTATCACCACGCTGCATACCGTAGTCCATCATGTCGATGGCTTGTACCGGAATACCCTGCGTAGCGGCCTTGTCTGCCAGTGTCTTTAACATGTATTTCACTTGCGGTCCGAGAAGAACGACCTGGTATTGCGGAAACTGCGTGTCAAATTCGGACACGCCGTATGCATCAATCGTGACCGGGACTCCGCGTTCTTCTGCCACTTCAACCATTTTCCTCACCAGCAGGCTGGTGGACATCCCGGCAGAGCAGCACAGCATAATCTTGAACATCGACAACCATCCTCAAAGTGTAAAAAGTTATTGCGGTGATGATTGGATATCATATGGAAACCGGTTTCCATTTATAAACCCCAGAAGTGTGATAACCATCAAGATCCGCCGCTTATGGGGCTTGTTATCACGATGTGGGTCACAGAATTTGGCGTTTTTGACATCAAATTGAGTGGAAACGGAAAATCGGTTTCCATGGAAAACGGAAACGGATATACTCCGGATTGGCTATAATGTGAGCCGAAGCGGTAACAGGAATTACAGGGCTACGTGGGTCCTGACAGGGGAATATGATGTCTACAATCAACGATGTATCACGTCTGGCCGGGGTGTCCAAAGCCACGGTGTCACGGGTGTTGAGCGGGTCGCGCGGCGTGAAGGAAGCCAGCCGTGAGGCCGTACTGAAAGCGGTGGATGAGCTGAACTATCGGCCCAACGTTATAGCGCAATCGCTGTTGAGCCAGTCTACCGGCTGTATCGGCGTGATCTGTGCGCAGGATAATATCAACCAGACCACCGGGTATCTTTACGCGCTGGAAAAACAGCTCAGTCAGCACCAAAAACATCTGCTGCTGCGCTTCGCCAACACTAAAAGCGAGGTGCTCAACGCGCTCGATGAACTCTCCTGCGGTCTTTGCGACGACATCCTGATAATCGGGGCGCGTTTCCCGCTCCATATCGATCAGGATAACGTCATCCTGGTGGACTGCATGGAGTCCGATAACGCCAACAGCATCCAGTTTGACCACGCCTTTGCCGCCGAAACCGCCTGTAACTACCTCACCAGCCAGGGCCGTCGGCAGATTGCCTTGATTCAGCCGCAGGGCAGCGGGTTTGCCGATCAGGTGCTGCTCGGGTACAAACACGCGCTGGAGAAAAACTTCCTGCCGTTTAACCGTAATCTGGTGTTTATGGACGCCACTTCGTCGTCCGTGGCGTTGCAGGAACTACTGAATAACGCGACCACGTTGAATTTCAACGCGTTGCTGGTGGCGGATGAGCAGGAAGCGCAGCGCGTGATCCCGCAATTGCAGGCGTTTAATAAGTCGGTTCCGGAAGACATCATGGTCTTTAGTCTCGCCGGATCGCTGCATCTTCCGGGAATTCCGACCATTCCGGCCATCGAATACTCCATGGATGCGATGGCGGCGCGGATTGTGGCGTGGCTGAATGAGAAAACGCAGATGCTCGGCTCTTACGTCTTGCGCGGGGATCTGATTATCCCGGATATGCGCAAACGCTAATCAAAAAAAGCGTGAAGCACGCTTCACGCTTAGTAATCCTCCATGCAGTCCACTTTGCCGACGGCTTCCCAGTAGTTATCCAGGTTGTCGCGCTCCATCGCCAGCACGGCGTTTTTCACCAGCAGCTTGTTAGCCTCGGATGACATGATCATCGCCTGCCACTCTTTGTCCGTCTGCTTGCCCTGAGGCGAGCAGACTTTCTTGATATCTTTCATCACGGCCTGGCGGATTTTCTCCGTTTTTACCGGGTCCTGCGTCTCATTGGCGTGGACGAAGGCGGCGAAAAGCAAACAGATAACCAGACAAAACAGGTGAGCAGCTTTCATTGAAACCCCCGGAGTAAAACGCGCATTGTTCTCTGAAATATATCGTTACATTCATCAAAGCGATTCAAGCCGAAAGTATGATTCTGGACAGACACAGGTATGAGACGTTTTAAGCGTAGCTGGAGTTTTTGCCGGGCATCAGCGCCCGGCAAAAGATTTATTGGATGCCACCGCCGAGCGATTGCCAGAGGGTTACGCGGTTGGTGAAGTCCGTCTGTTGCAGGGCGATCAGCGACGTCTGCGCCGACCACAGAGACCGCTGTGCGGTCAGTACCGTCAGATAATCCCCCGCACCCGCCTGATAGCTGCGCGTCGCCACATCCAGCGTTTTCTGCTCCGCCGCGACGTATTCCCGCTGCGCGTCCAGCTGCTCGCTGAGCGTTTCCCGCCGCGCAAGCGCGTCGGCAACGTCTTTGAACGCGCTCTGAATGGTCTTTTCGTAGGTAGCGATCAGCCCCTTTTTCTCCGCTTCGGCATAGCGCAGCTGCGCCAGATTGCTCCCGCCGCTGAACAGCGGCAAGGTGATCGACGGTGCGAACGACCACACTTTGAGGCCGTGGCTGAACAGGGATGATAACGAATCGCTGCCAACACCGGCGCTGGCGGTCAGAGAAATGGTCGGGAAGAAATTCGCACGCGCCGCGCCAATACTGGCGTTGGCGCTCAGCAGATTGTGCTCGGCTTCCTGAATATCCGGGCGGCGCAGCAGCGCGCTGGAGCTGACACCCGCCGGGATCAGGGTGATGGCATTGTCGCTCAGACTCTCCAGCGTGCCCGGCAGCAGCGCGTCTGGCACCGTATCGCCCGCCAGCAGATTAAGGGCATTTTTATCCTGCGCAACCAGCGTCTGATAACTCGCCACGCTGGCGCGCGCCTGCTGATACACCGCCATCGCTTCGCTGGTATCCGTCGCCGCCGCCACGCCCACTTCCTGCTGGCGTTTCACGATTTTTAGCGAATTGGCTGCGCTTTCCATGGTGGATTTCGCCAGCGCCAGATTGCTGTTATCCGCCGCCAGCGTCAGCCATGCGGTGGTCAGCTCGCTAATCATCGTCAGGCGTGTATTCTGCGCGGTGAATTCGCTGGCGAGCCAGGTTTCCCGCGCGGCGCGGGAGAGGCTCTGGTTTCGGCCAAACAGGTCCAGCTCAAAGCTCGACACCGCGCCGTTGGCTTCGTCGCTGGTGGTGACGCCACCGGCCAGCGTCCGGCTGCGGGTATGGCTCAGCTCAGCATCGACCGTCGGGAACAGGGACGAGCGCGTTTCGCCATACTGGGCGCGGGCGGCGTTGATATCGGCAATCGCTTTTTGCACGTCGCGGTTGCTGTTAAGCGCCATCGTCACCACGCTTTTTAACCGCGCATCGTTCACCACCTGCTGCCACTGGCTGACGACCGCGCTGGCCTCGCCGTGGCTGCCCGGCAGCGTCGCCGGGACGGGCGCATCCGGGCGCTGATAGGTCGGGTCCAGTGAGACACAGCCTGCGCTCATCAGCGCCAACACTAAAACAGAAACACGAAACATGATTACCTCCGGTTTGCGTGCTTACCGGAGAACAGACGCTTCACCAGTACAAAGAATAACGGGACAAAGAAAATCGCCAGCAGCGTTGCCGCAAGCGTTCCGCCGATGATGCCGGTGCCGATTGCCACGCGGCTGTTAGCGCCCGCGCCCGTCGCGACAGCCAGCGGCGTGACCCCTGCGATAAACGCCAGCGAGGTCATGATGATCGGGCGCAAGCGGGTCTGGGCGGCGCGCAGGGCGGCGCGCGTCAGGGAGTACCCTTCCGCCACTTTGGCTTCGGCAAACTCGACAATCAGAATGGCGTTTTTCGACGACAGGCCGATGGTGGTCAGCAGCGCCACCTGGAAGTAAACGTCGTTGTTCAGACCGCGCATCGTCGCGGCCAGCGCCGCACCGAGTACGCCGAGCGGAATGACCATGATCACCGAGATTGGCACCGACCAGCTCTCGTACAGCGCCGCCAGGCACAGGAACACCACCAGAATCGACAGGGCGTAAAGGCTCATCGCCTGGCCGCTGGCCAGTTTTTCCTGCAACGACAGGCCGCTCCACGCCCAGGTGGTGCCAGCGGGCAGTTTGTTTGCCAGCTGTTCCATGGTGGTCATCGCGCTGCCAGAGCTGGAGCCGCTGGCGTTTTCACCCTGAATTTCATACGCCGCAGAGCCGTTGTAGCGCACCAGACTTTCCGGGCCGTATTCCCAGCGGGTGGTGGCGAAGGCAGAGAACGGCGTCATGCTGTCATCGCTGCCGCGCACGTACCATTTGTTGAGATCCGACGGTGCGGCGCGGTAATCGCTATCGCCCTGGATATAGACCTTTTTGACGCGGCCACGGTCGATAAAATCGTTCACGTAGGTTCCGCCCCAGGCGCTGGAGAGGGTGCTGGTGACATCGCTCAACGCGAGGCCAAGGGAAACGGCTTTGTTGTTGTCGATATCGACCTGCAGCTGCGGCATCTGTGGCAGATCGTTGGCGCGCACCGCCTGCAGCGAGGCGTTTTTATTCGCCTCACCAATCAGCTGATTACGAAACGCCAGCAAGGTATCGCGATCCGTATTGCCCGTCGCCATCAGCTCAAAGGTAAAGCCGTTGCTCTGGCCGAGACCGTCCACGGACGGCGGCGTCATGGCGAACACGGTGGCATCACGAATGCCGCCCAGCTCTTTGCTGGCGCGCAGGGCAATCGCCTGTGCGGTGTTTTCGCTGCCCTTACGTTCGGACCAGTTTTTCAGCGACACAAACGCCATCCCGGCGTTCTGGCCGCTGCCGCTAAAGCTAAAGCCCTCAACGGTGAAAATCACATTGGTGTTGTCTTTCTCTTCGCTGAGGAACCAGTCGGTGACCTTGCGGCTCACCTCGGCGGTGCGCACGGCGGTCGCGCCTGCGGGGAGGGTGTACTGCACCATGATTTCGCCCTGATCTTCCGTCGGCAGGAAGCTGCCTGGCAGTTTCCACATGGTCAGGGCCATCGCCCCGCACAGGACGGCGAAGATCGCCATCATGCTGCCGGAGCGGCGTAACACGCGCAGGACACGGTGCTGATAGCCACTTTCTGTTCTGCTGTAAAAGCGGTTAAAGGCGCCGAAAAAGCCTTTCTTGTGTGGCGGTGTGTGGCTGAGAACCGTGCCGCACAGGGCCGGGGTGAGCGTAAGCGCCACCACCACCGAGAGGATCATCGCCGAGATAATGGTCACGGAGAACTGACGGTAAATCACCCCCGTTGAGCCGCCAAAGAACGCCATCGGCAGGAACACCGCCGAGAGCACGAGGGCAATCGCCACCAGTGCGCCGGAGATTTCACCCATCGATTTTTCGGTCGCTTCGCGGGCGGGCAGGCCCTCGTCACGCATAATGCGCTCGACGTTTTCCACTACCACGATGGCGTCATCCACCAGCAGGCCGATGGCCAGTACCATCGCGAACAGGGTCAATGTGTTGATGGAGTAGCCGAACAGCGCCAGCACACCGAAGGTGCCGAGTAGCACCACCGGTACCGCCAGCGCCGGGATCAGCGTGGCACGGACGTTTTGCAGGAACAGATACATCACCACCACCACCAGCACGATGGCTTCGAACAGCGTCTGAATCACATCCTCAACGGAGATTTTGATGAACTCGGTGCTGTCTTTTGGGTAGGCGACGTCATAGCCTTCGGGCATCGCGCGTTTGAACTCGGCGATTTTTTCTTTCACTGCGGTCGCGGTACTCAGGGCGTTAGCCCCAGGCGAGAGCATCACCGCCACGCCAGCCGCCGGGTGGCCGTTTAGCTTCGCAGTAGCGGTGTAATCTTCGCTGCCCATCTCAACGCGGGCGACGTCGCCGATGCGCACCACCGAGCCGTTGGACTGGCTCTTGATGATGATATTTTTAAACTGATCGACGGTTTGCAGGCGCGACTGGGCGCGCACGGTGGCCGTCAATTGCTGTGCATTCGACGACGGCAGCGCGCCAATTTTCCCGGCAGAGACCTGCACGTTCTGCGCTTCAATCGCGGTTTGTACGTCGGACGGCATCAGCGCGTACGAGGCCAGCTTCGCCGGATCGAGCCAGATGCGCATCGCGTACTCCGCGCCGAACACCTGCAAACTGCCCACGCCTTCCACGCGCGCCAGCGGGTCCTGCACGTTACTCACCAGCCAGTCGGCGATATCTGAACTGCTGGCTTTGTCGGTTTTGTCGTACACACCCATGATCAACAGGAAGTTGCTCTGGGATTTCACCACCGTGATGCCCGACTGCTGCACTTCGCTCGGCAGGCGCGATTCGGCCTGCTGAACTTTGTTTTGCACCTGCACCTGGGCAGTATCCGGGTCCGTACCCTGTTCAAAGGTGACGTTGATGCTTACGGAGCCGTCGGAGCTGCTGGTGGAGGTGAAATAAAGCAGGTTATCCAGGCCCGTCAGCTGCTGCTCAATCACCTGGGTGACGCTGTTTTCCAGGGTCTGGGCGGAGGCCCCCGTGTAGGTGGCGGAGATTTTCACCGACGGCGGCGCAACGTCCGGGTACTGCGCGACCGGCAGGGTGCGGATCGCCAGCATCCCGGCGAGCATAATCAGAATGGCGATCACCCACGCAAACACCGGGCGACGCACGAAGAAACGGGAAAACATCAGGCGTCTCCTCCGGCGGTTTTGATCTCTTCGGCTTTCACTTCCTGCCCGGAGGCCACTTTTCCGGTGCCTTCTACGATCAGCTTATCGCCCGCCTTCAGCCCGCTCAGCACCAGCCATTTGTCGCCGTAGGTTTCCCCTGTTTGCAGCGTGCGCTGTTCGACTTTGTTGCTGCCGTTCACAACCAGCGCGGTGGCGTTGCCTTTGGCGTCGCGGGTAATGCCCTGCTGCGGTGCCAGAATCGCGTCATCCATGATGCCCTCGTCCACGTTGGCGCGAACGAACATGCCCGGCAGAAGCTGCTGCTTTGGATTGGGGAAAATCGCCCGCAGGGTGACGGAGCCGGTGGATTCATCAACGGCCACTTCCGTCAGGGCCAGACGGCCCTTTTCGCTGTAAGTGCTGCCGTCTTCGAGGATCAGCGAAACGCTCAGGGTATCGCTGTTGGTGGACAGCGTTTGCTTGCGTAATCGCAGCAGATCGGCGCTCGAACGGGTGAGATCGACGTACATGCTGTCCAGCCCGCGAATGGTCGCCAGAGCCGTCTCCTGCTGGGCGGTCACCAGTGCGCCCGGCGTGACGGACGAAATACCGATGCGCCCACTAATCGGCGCGGTGACAGTGGTCCAGTTCAGGCTGATGCGCGCGCTCTCCAGTGCAGCTTTTTTGGATTCGACGCTGGCCTTGTCCTGCGCACAGGTGGCCTGTGCATCTTCTGCATCCTGGCGCGAAACGCCATCGTCCTTCACCAGCTGTGCATAGCGCCTGGCTTTCTGGCAGTCGGCCTGCACCAGCGACTGGGCCTGTTTCAGCGCGGCGGCGGCTTCGTCGTAGCTCGCCCTGAAACTGGCCGGGTCAATCTGATACAGGGCCTGCCCGGCTTTCACCGTATCGCCTTCATTAAACAGCCGCTTCTGGATGATGCCGCCCACCTGCGGGCGCACCTCCGCGCTCAGGGCGGCGCTGGTCCGCCCGGTAAGCTCACTGACCACCGGGACGGGCTGGCTCATGAGGGTGACGATCCCCACTTGCGGGAGTGCGCCTTCTGGCGCGGATATTTGTGCATTATCGCAACCGGTCAGGAGAAATAATGCCGCGATGGCGGTTGTTAGGGTTTTCATACTTTTTTCCAGGGTGAACGACGCCTGTCCCGTTAATGGCTTAACGAGATGAGGAGGTTTTAAGGCACAGCGATGCCGCATCTCCGCGATACGCGGAAATGAAAAAACGGGAAATAGCTATTTCCCGGTGATGAGTTCAGGTTTAATTAATTCACAATGAGAAGCATATTGAGTATTTCCCGATAAATTTTTTCTAATTCTTCTGCTGATACTTTTTGTGGGGTTAATCGACGATAGATGGAGCCTTCCATCATCACGGCGATAATTTCCACGCAGCAGCGAATGCGCTCGTCGCTCAGGTGCGGGCACTGTTTTTTCAGGTGCTCGCAGGCGTTGGCAAACATGCGCGCGTCGGCTTCTACCAGCATTGCCGCAACCAGCGGATTGCGGGTCGCTTCGGCGGACATTTCCAGCATCAGCGCATCGTCGTCTTCGCTCAGAGTCTGGCGCCAGGCAAGGATCTGCGGCATGCGGTCGGTCTGGGTTTTGCCTTCCATCTCGGCGATGCGGTAATCGATAATGCGGCGGATCATCTCTTCGATAATGGCATCTTTATTGCTGAAATAACGGTAAATCTGCCCGACGCTCAGCTTCGCCTCGCTGGCGATTTGCGACATGCTGGCACCGTGAAAGCCGCTCGCGCGAAAGCAGCGCCGCGCCGCGGTGATGATCTCGTCCTGCCGTAGTTTCTGCCGTTCTTCAAGCGTTGTGCTCATCGTTTCCCCGCCGCGCTGAGAGTGAGAATGATCGTTCTCATTTTTGGTTATTATACGTTTCAGGAAGGTACAGGAAAGCGCTTTTTTTATTTTCATATTGAAAGAATATTTCTACTGCGAAATAAAGGAGAGAATAAGGAGTTTTTATGAAGATAAAGGTGTGCGATATTCAGATTGCGCTGAAAATAAGGAGAACCACATGCACTTGAGTCTTACGGATACCATTACTGAAGCCGATAAAGAAGAACTGCTGAATGGATTACGATCGTATAACCGGCAGTATATCGATTTTTCTGCGGTCGGCGGCGATATCGCCGTTTATGCACGCGACGACAGTGGCGTGATGACGGGCGGATTGATCGGCAATCGCAAAGGCGAATGGCTGAATATTCAGTATCTGTGGGTGAGCAATGACGCGCGCGGTAGCGGGCTGGGGAGCCAGCTGATGAATGCCGCCGAAGAAGAAGCCCGCCGCCAGGGTTGCCGCCATGCGCTGGTGGATACGTTCAGCTTTCAGGCGCGTCCATTTTATGAAAAGCAGGGGTACACACTGCAGATGACGCTGGAGGATTTCCCTTATCAGGGTATGCAGCGGCACTATCTGGCGAAAGAACTGTAACGGTGGATGCCCGGTGGCGCGGTGTGACCGGGCCTGCCATTCAGAGAGTACCGATATATAACTTTTCCTTCTGGTTGATTCTTTTTCGGTTTTTAGCGTACCGCTTCGTTGTCGATATAGTCGTTTAAACGTTTATCAAAAGGATCTGTCTCGTGAAACTCTCTTTACCTCGATGTGGTGCATTACTTCTGGCGGGCGTTCTGCTTGCGGGCTGTGATCAAAGCGGCAGCGATGCCAAACATATTAAAGTCGGCGTGATTAACGGCGCAGAGCAGGATGTGGCGGAAGTCGCCAAAAAAGTGGCGAAAGAGAAGTACGGGCTGGATGTGGAGCTGGTCGGTTTCAGCGGCTCGCTGCTGCCCAACGATGCGACGAACCACGGCGAACTGGATGCGAACGTCTTCCAGCATCGCCCATTCCTGGCGGAAGATAACAAAGCTCACAACTATAAGCTGGTCGCGGTGGCAAATACGTTTGTCTTCCCGATGGCAGGCTACTCGCGCAAAATCAAATCGGTTTCGGAACTGAAGGATGGCGCGACCGTTGCGATTCCAAACGATCCCACCAACCTTGGCCGCGCGCTGTTGCTGCTGCAAAAAGAGAAGCTGATTACGCTTAAACCCGACGTCGGCCTGCTGCCAACGGCTCTTGATATCACCGCTAACCCGAAAAAGCTGAACATCATGGAGCTGGAAGGCGCGCAGCTGCCGCGCGTGCTTGACGACCCAAAAGTGGATGTGGCGATCATCAGCACCACTTACCTCCAGCAAACCGGGCTGTCGCCGGTGCATGACGGCGTGTTTATCGAAGATAAAAACTCGCCTTACGTGAATATTGTGGTAACCCGCGAAGAGAATAAAGACGCGGAAAACGTGAAGGAATTTATTCAGTCGTACCAGTCGCCAGAAGTGGCGAAAGCGGCAGAAAAAATCTTTAACGGCGGCGCGGTTCCGGGCTGGTGATCTCAAGAAGGCCATTAAAGCGATGAATGGCCTTCTTGCATGCTCTAAGCCTTAGTGAGGTTTGTCGTCTAAAGCGGGGTGCGTGTAAGGACCCTTTAGGCTAAAGGTCTCGCATTGTTAAATTAAGTCATCGCCAGCCGCTCCATCCTTGTCTCTCCGTCGACCATCGACAGTTGATACAGCGAAAACGCGCGGTGTTTTTCGATTAAATTTGCCAGTTCCGGTGAGTGGCTGGTCAGCCAGATTTGCGAGTAGTGGCTCGCTTCGGCGATCAGGCTGGCAAGGGCGGGCAGCATCTGCGGGTGCAGGCTGTTTTCCGGTTCGTTGAGGGCAATAAACGCGGGTGGTCGCGGGCTGAGCAGTGCGACGGCCAGGCACAGGAATCGCAGCGTGCCGTCCGAGAATTCTGCCGGTTCCAGCGGGCGGCTTAACCCTTCGCGCTGCATCATCATGCGAAAACGTCCCCCGCTGTTATCGCTGTAAAATACGCAGCCGGGGAAGGCCTGGTCGAGGATCCGCATCAATAGCAGCTCGTCGCCAATCTCCACAATCGTCTGGAACGCTGCCGCGAGGTTTGCCCCGTCGCTGGCTAAAACCGGCGACCGAAAACCCACCTGCGGGGCGCGCATCGCCGAGCCAGACGAGACGGAAAATTCGTGGTAAAAGCGCCAGTTGCGCAGGGATTCGCATCTGCGACACCTCAGGATAGAGATGCGGTTCGCCCAGCTGGCCGAACACCGATTCGTTCTCATACAGCGTGCCGCTGTGGGTCACTTTCTCGTGGTGAATGTTGTTCAAAAATACGGTCTGGTTTTTACGCTGCATCAGCCGCGACGACGGGCGGCGATGGTGATCGCTCAGCCAGAGGGTCTCTTCTTTGATCACCGGGTCGAGCTGGAACTGTGAAGGATAGGGCAGCTTCTCGACAAACCCCACCTGTAGCTCGTACTCGTAGGTTTCGGTTTCCACCGCCAGATTGACGCGGCGCAGCTGATCGCTTCGCGTTTTCCCGGCCCAGAACACCTTTAAAATCCCGCCTTCATTCGCCAGAGCCTGCGAAAACTGGCCCTGCGCCGCGCTATGCATCAGATGGATCGCCTTGTAAATATTCGATTTACCGGTGCCGTTCGGCCCAAAAACGATATTGAGCTGTTCCAGCCCAAGCGAGAGCTGGCGAATCGAGCGGTAGTTTTCAATGTGCAGGGCGCGGATCATCGTGGTTACCTGAGTGATGCAAAACGGGGTCAACCCACTCATTCTACCAGCCAATAACCCATGCTGCGGGCCAAAAAAAAGACGACAGTGAGGTTTGTCGTCTAAAACGGGGTGCGTGTAAGGACCCTTTGGGCTAAAGGTCTCTCGTTGTTAAATCAGGCGATCGCCAGCCGCAGGCCTAAGTCTTGCGGGTACGGGTCGAAGTAGTTTTGCGTCAGGAGATAGCGGTCCGGGTGCTCGGCCAAATAATGTTTCAACAACGTGAGCGGGGCGAGGATCGGCAGCTGTCCGGCGCGGTAGTTGAGGATAACTTCACGCAACTCCAGGCGCTGGCGGGTATTGAGCTGTTTACGGAAATAGCCCTGAATGTGCATCAGCACGTTGGTGTGGTTTTTGCGCGACGCGGGCTGTTTCAAAATCGCCATCAGTTTCTCGCGATAGACCGCAAAAAAGGCCTCCAAATCGTCCCATTCGTGAAGCGACGCCACAAAAGGCCCGATCTCGCGATAACCCGCCTGATTATGCGCCAGCAGTTGCAGCTTGTAGCGGCTGTGAAAGGCCAGCAGCGCACCGCGCGTCAGGCCGCTGGCGCGGAGCATGTTCAGCTCGTGCAGGGCAAATACCCGCGCGATAAAGTTCTCCCGCAGTACCGGATCGTGCAACCGCCCGTCTTCCTCCACCGGCAGCCACGGGTATTTTTCCTGCATCGCGGCGGTGAAGAGGCCGTTTCCCTCTTTCTGGCCAGGATTACCCGCTTCGTCGTAGATGCGCACGCGCTCCATGCCGCAGCTTGGCGATTTGGCGCAGACGATGAAGCCGGCGTAATCGGCAATACCCGGCAAATAGTGCCCGGCAAACTCGGCCATTTTATGGGTGATGTCTTCATGGGGGGCTTGGGTAAAACGCATGTGCATCTCACCGTCGGGCGTTTTGACCAGTCGCAGCGCCGGGCGAGGGACGGGCAAGCCCACCGCCATTTCCGGGCATACGGGTTTAAATGTTACCCATTGCGCCAGTGCATCCATTAAAAAGCTCATGCGTTTATGTCCGCCGTCGAACCGTACGGCTGAGCCGGTCAGACATCCGCTGATACCGAGAATGGGTTTATTGTTCATGGTGTTGTCCCCTTACTGCTCGTTGCGGGTGAAGAAAATGGTCACCGTTCCGACGTTAAAGCCAAACTTCGTCATCGCGGTTTTATTGAAGAGGTGTTTGCCGTCCTGCAAATACATCCAGTCGTCGAAGTGCAGTAGCCAGGTTTTGCCGTCGGCTTTGACGTTCATGCTATAGCGCCAGTTGAAGGCGTTTCCCGCCGCCTGGCCGGTCGCCACGCCCTCGATATCCCCCGCACGACCTTCAAAGCGATCGGCGCTGACGCGCCGGATATGCCATACGCGCTGCTGTTTTTCGCCATCGTCATACACAAACTGCTCGTTGAGCGTCAGCGTATCGCCGCTGACCTCGCCCTTGAGATCGACGTGGAAGCGGCGAATTTGCTTCCCGCTGCGATCCTGCACCATCCCATAGGCTTCGGTCTGGCCCTGAAAATAGTGGAAGATATCGAGCCGCGGCTGCTGATCGCGGTAATCGTTAATGTCGGCGCTACAGCCCGCCAGCAGCGTCATCAGCACCAGGCCGAGAGTCAGAAAACGTTTCATGGTTTACCTCCGAGCAACTGCAGTCGTAGTTCGGGATATTGCGTACGAGGACCGAGCCAGATCGCCAGAAAGCGCTCGCTGAAGGTCGCCGATTGCGGTGGGCCGAGCGGTGTGAACGCCGAACGGGCGGTCGGGGCGCGATACCAGAATTGCCCCTGTCCGTTATTCACGACAAACGCCAGCTGGCTTCCCTGATTCACATCGGGCCAAATTCCCTGCAGCCTGCGCAGCCATTCGGCGCTGTTGGGTTCACTGTCCAGAATGCCCTGTGCCTGCCACTGCTCGCGGGTAGCGTCGACCAGTTCGTCACGGCGGATACTGCGCTGATAGGTAATCAGCAATGCCTGATCCTGTTGCAGGCCGGTGTAACGCCCATTTGGGGTGCTCAACTGGGAGCGATAAACGTCAAACGGACCCCAGGTGAGGGTCGCCTCGCCCACTTTGCGCCAGGTGAGCCAGTCGGCGGCGTGCGCCGCAGGCAGCGCGGCAGCCAGCCAGAGCAGAAGCAGCAAAGCGGATCTCATCGTTGCCTTCCCACCAGCAGATGGAAAAAGAGAATCAGTACCAGCCAGCCCATCGCCATCCAGCTCAGGACGATGAATGACGGTGCCTGAAAGGTGATTGCGCCCAGCCGCTCGCCGAGAAAATAGGCCACCGGACCGCCAGCGGTGCCCATCAGAACCAGCAGCCAGCGCGGCAGCGCGGTGGTCGTCGTGAGCTGGGTCCAGACGCAGGCGAACATCAGCCAAAGCGCCATCATCCAGAGAGGCAAAATCCCTTCGCCGTTGAAGCGCAGCAGACCGGTCAGCGACCAGAGAGTGTCCAGGGAACTCCCGGCGACCGCCAGCATCAGGGCGAAGAGTCGCTGGATCGGTTTCAGCATCAGGCAGGCAAGCAGCGCCAGCGCGAGCCACACCATCACTCCCCGCTCACGAAACATCACCACCAGCGTCCAGTAGAGATCGAACGCGATGGCGAGCACGAAGACCTGCACATGGCGGTTCATACGCGCTCTGCCGTCAGTTGCACCACGCTGATGGTGCGGGCGTTGAACCCGGCTTCGCAGTAGCCCAGGTAGTAGAGCCACATGCGGCGAAAACGCTCGTCAAAGCCGAGTTTTTCAATCTCCTGCCAGGCGTGGAGGAAGCGCGTGCGCCAGTGTGTCAGGGTGCGGGCGTAGTCCGGTCCCATGTCGAAAAGATTGCGAACCACGAAATCCGTGTGGCGCGTCATCAGTTCGTTCATCGCCGTAATGCTCGGCAAAAAGCCGCCGGGGAAGATGTAGCGCTGAATGAAATCGACGCTTTTGCTGTAGTCGCGGTAGCGCTGGTCCTGAATAGTGATCGCCTGAAGCGCCATTTTGCCGCCGGGGCGCAGGCGGGCCTGGCAGGTGCGGAAAAACGCCGGCAAAAAGGTTTTGCCGACCGCTTCGATCATCTCGACGGACACCAGCTTGTCGTACTCCCCGGTTAAGTCGCGGTAATCACACAGCAAAACCTGGACTTTATCCTGCAACCCGGCGCGGTTGATCCGTGCCTGCGCCCAGCAAAACTGCTCGTAAGAGAGCGTGGTGGTGGTGACCCGACAGCCGTAGTGGCGCGCGGCGAATTCGGCCATTGCTCCCCAGCCGGTGCCAATCTCCAGCAGATGATCGTCCGGCGTCAGCGCCAGCTGATCGCACAGGCGGGCCATTTTTGCCTGCTGCGCGGCTGTGAGATCCTGATCCGGCGAGGTAAACAGGGCGCTGGAATAGAGCAGCTCTTCATCGAGAAACTGAGCATAAAAGGTGTTGCCGAGATCGTAATGGGCGGCAATATTTTCCCGCGCCTGCTGGCGATGGTTGCGGCGCATCCAGTGGCGTAGCCGTTCGACGGGCTTGCCCAGCAGTCGAAAACCGCTCTCCAGCCGCCCCAGCGTTTTACCGTTAAGGGCGAGGATGTGCAGCAGCGTGGTGAGCTGATGCGTCTCCCACTCGCCGTCCATCCAGGCTTCGGCGGCGGCCAGACTTCCGCCCGTCAGCAGTCGCCGGTAAACGGAGGAGGAGAGAACCTCCACGTCGGCATGCAGGGCCGCGCTGGCGTCGCCAAAATGGAACGTCTGGTTACCTTCGCGTACGGTCAGCGAACCCTGTTGTAAGTCCCCCAGCAGGCGGAACAGCAGCCAGCGCGCCATGCGCGCGTTGCGCGGATAGTCTGGCTCAAACGCATAAACGGGATCGGTCATGAGCGTTCACTCCTGCTGGTGGGATGGGGATGGATGGGTACGCGTTTGAGCCACAGCCGCAGCGCCTGCCAGTAAATGGCGAGGACGGTTTTGAGCGTCATGAGCGGAATGCGCCACAGCAGCGAACTCAGCGCCGCGCGTGTCAGAGGCTGACGAGTGAGCATCAGCGTGGCATCAAACACTTTGGCTTCCTGATGGTTCTCAATGTGCATGAATAAAGTTTTCGCCGGGCGATTGAAGCGCCAGTGGTACACCATATCCATCGGATTAAACGGCGAAACGTGGAAGGCTTTCGCCATCGGGCGCGTCTCCTGCCCGTTCACCGCGTAGTAATGCCGCTCATTCCACGGCGTGTTGCGCACTTCCGCGAGCACCCAGCGCAGGACGTCCTGCTGGTCAAAGCAGTAATAAAAATTGACCGGATTAAAATGAATACCGAAATAGCGCAGCTGGGTAAGCAGCATCACCCGGCCATCGGTGCGCTCACCGGTCAGCGTCTCCAGCCTGGTGAGCACCTGCTCTTTGAGCGGCTCGCCCAGCGGATAATCGCGATCGTAAAACGACGCGGCGGCAAAGCGGTTACGGCGAATGCCCAGCGACGGCAGGCGTGCCAGCTCGTCGAGATCGAGCCACGCCAAAAAAATGCTGTAGCGGAAATGGTGCGCTCGCGGCAGCAGACGGCGGTGACGAAGCACGCCCTGATAGAGGCAACTGTTCATGTTCCCGCCCCTCCCACTCCTGCGATCCCCGTCACCACGTCGAGCGCGCTGCGCACGCCATCCTCGTGAAATCCGTTGTACCAGTAGGCACCGCAGAACCAGCTTCGCTGCTGGCCGTTGATCTCGGCGCGGCGCGTCTGGGCACGCCAGCTTTTTGGATTGAACTGCGGATGTTCATACACAAAGCGTTGCCAGACGTAACGCTCGTCAATGGGAGCATCCGGATTCAGGGTCACGCAGAACAGCGGCGCGCCCTCTGGCAGCCCCTGTAAAATGTTCATGTTGTAGGTCACGCAGGCGCTGTTTTGTTCCCGATCGTTCAGACGATAGTTCCAGCTTGCCCAGGCTCGTTCACGCACCGGCAGCCAGCGTTTGTCGCTGTGCAGCACCACCTCGTTACGCTGCCAGCCGATGTCGCCGAGGATCTGTTTTTCCGCGAGCGAGGGGTTAGCCAGTAGCGCCAGTGCCTGACGGGAGTGGCAGGCGAAAATGACCTGATCGAAGGTGTGAGTTCCGTCGGCAAGTTCAATGTCAACCTGGTGGGGGTGGCGGATCACCTTCTGTACCGGTGCATCCGTGCGCAACGTCAGGCGAGTGCCCAGCTGCGTAACGAGTGCGCGGACATATTCGCGCGATCCGCCGGGCACCACGTACCACTGGGGACGATGGGTGATGTCCAGCAGCCCGTGATTCTCAAAAAAACGTAAAAACAGGGCGAGCGGAAAACGGCGCATCTCCTGCAACGACGAGGACCAGATCGCCGCGCCCATCGGCAGAATGTAGTGCCGGGCGAAGAAAGGGCTGAAGTGGTGCTGTTCCAGGAACGTTTGCAGCGTGTCGTTATTGCTGGTGCCTTTTATCAGCGTCTGTTTCGCCAGTTTGTTAAACCGCACGATGGATTTCAGCAGCCGCCAGAAGGTCGGGTTCAGCAGATTGCGCCTCTGGGCAAACAGGCTGGAGAGCGTGTGGCCGTTGTATTCCAGCCCGCTGGCTGGGTTATGCACAGAAAAGCTCATCTGCGTTTTTTGTCCGCTGATGCCCAGCTCGCCCAGCAGGCCCATAAAGCGGGGATAGGTGCGGTCGTTGTAAACGATGAAACCGGTGTCGATGGAAAAATCTCCCGACGGCGTGGTGACATCGACCGTGGCGGTATGGCCGCCGACGGTGGGGGCCGCTTCGAACAGCGTCACCTGATGGTGCCCGGCCAGCCGCCAGGCGCAGGTCAGCCCGGCGATCCCGCTGCCGATAATGGCGATGTTCATGAGCGCACCATCCTGCGCAGCAGCGCGTTCTGCACAAACCGCGGCAGGGACGCCAGCAGCCGCAGGATCACACCAAACCCGGCAGGAAACGCGATGTGCGTTTTGCCTTTCGCCACGCCACGACGGATGGCGGCAACGGCCTGCTCCACGCTGACTTTGCCGGGCATCGGGAAATCATTTTTACGGGTGAGCGGGGTGTCGACAAAGCCTGGTGAGACGACCGTAACGGCCACGCCTTTAGGCTCCCAGTCCAGACGCAGGCTATTGGCAAACCACGTCAGCGCTGCTTTGGATGCGCCGTAAGCCTCGGCGCGCGGGAAGTGCAGCCAGTGCGCCATGGAGCTGACCAGCACCACGCGGCTACCGGGCGCGAGTTGATCCTGAAGCGCGGCCAGGCAGTTCACCGGGCCGAGAAAATTGGTGCGCATGACCCGCGAGACGCGATCGATGTCGATCGACCCGTGATCGAGATATTCACAGGTTCCGGCGCACAAAACGGCGAGATCCACGGGGCAATCGGCCAACGCGTCGCGGCAGGCCTGTGCGTCGGTCATGTCAAACTGACGCAGGGAGATCAGCGGGCTGTACTGGCGCAGGGCCTCAAGGCGGGCAGCATCCCTGCCGCAGGCGATGACGCGGCAGCCGTCATCCGCCCAGGACTTCGCCAGCCCCTCGCCAATCCCTGAGCTTGCGCCGGTGATGAGGACAGTCATCATGGGCGCACCCTCCTTTTCACACCGCGAACCGCCCAGCCCAGCACCGGCAGGTGTTCGTAAATCATCTCCCCGGCATCGTAATAATCCCGCTGGCGTTTCACTGTGCCGTCCTGCACGTCCACCACGGAACAGCCTGGCAGAGCCAGCGTATTACCCTCCGTTAAACGGGGATGCGACCAGTGCATGGTCCAGGTGAGCGCGAAACGGTCACCGTCGGTAAATGGCTTATCGATGGAGAAATGACACTGGTCCACATTGGCCAGCAGATGGGTGAAGTAACGCTGGATCGCGAACAACCCCTGATGCTCACCGAAAGGATCAATCAGCACGGCTTCAGGATGATAGAGCGCAGGCAGCGCCGAGGGCGGCTGGTTGTCCAGCTCGGCGTAGTAACTCACGAACCGATCGATGACGGTATGCACGGCGCTCATTGACTCACCTTTCCGGTTGACGATCCTGAAAAAACCCAATAATTAAAACTTACACAAACAATGATATTTGTCCAAGTTTGATTTGGATTATTTTTAATTAGTGATTTATTTCAATTGGATAGGAAAGGTGATTTTTGCGGAAATTAATGCGCTCCCGATAGCGGGGCAGGAGCGCAGGACGAATCAGCTGCCCTTGTAGGTGGAGTAGCCGTACTGGCTCAGCAGAAGTGGAATATGCAGTTTTTCGTTGGTGGTGGTGACTGTAAAGAGCACCGGGATCTCAGGGAAAAACGAGGATAATTTCTGGCTTTGGAAGTATTCACCGGTTTTAAAGGTCACTTTATACACGCCGGGCTGCATATCCTGGTCCTGCGGATACAGGGATTTAATACGCCCGTCGTGATCGGTTTTGCCGCTCGCCAGCGTGGTCCATTTTCCCTGCTGCTGTTTTTCCAGTGTGACCGTGACATCCGGCGGCGGTGTGCCCGTTTGCTGGTTAAGGATATGGACGCTCAACGTACCCACCGGGGCGCTAAACGCGACCGGGGCAAAGGCGAGGGAGGATAAAAGCAGCAGGCCGGAGACTTTATTCATGTTGTTTTCCTGTTGAGTGATGAATACAGGAAAACGTTAGCATTATGGCGGCAGGAAAATATTCAATCTTTTGTGATAACTGGCGCGGGAAAAAGCCTTTACAGGGTGATGATTTCCAGCGAAATACCCTGTTCCTGCCACTGCGCAATCTGTTTTTTGCGCGCGACGGTTAATTTGCCGGTGGTCACCAGCAGCCATTTGCGGTCCGGGAAAATTTCCGGTGCCAGGGTTGCGGGGGGGATCGGGAGAACGTCGATGCGGTGGCCTTGCCCCGTACGTTTGAGCGCTTCGAGCCAGATTTCACACGGGTCGTTAAGATGCCAGCCGGTGATCAGACAGTTATCGCCCGGCGCGCGTTTATCCCCTTCGAGGCAAAACGACGTGTAGGCAATGATGATGCCGTCGAGGATTTCCCGCAGGGTCACGATCGCCGGGATATTCGCGGAGACCTGACTGCGCAGCGGGCGCAGGACTTCGGTCACCAGTTCTGGCCGTGGCGATTCGCGGCCTGAGTCGTAAATCAGCTGGCGCAGGGATTCGATTTTCCCCTCTTTCAGGCGCTGCAGCATGCTCTCCTGCAGGGTGAGCCAGTTATTGGTGCGCCGTGCGCCAGGCCGCGCCAGCAGCGGTTTCACCTGGCTAACCGGTACGCCTTTTTTCACCCAGTCGAGAATTTTGAGCGCCTGTTGGACGTCGTCATCGCTGTAAAGACGGTGTCCGCCATCGGTGCGAAGCGGTTTCAGCAAACCATAGCGACGCTGCCACGCGCGCAGCGTGGTCGCGGTGATGCCGCAAAGTCGGGCGAATTCGCCGATGGAGTAAGACATGGAGTGCGCCTGATGACCAAGTTAACTCTCAATATACTACGAATTCCGCTCCTTACGAGCACATGTGATTGAACGGCCCCGGCGGGCAGGGGCGCAATATGGCGTTTACGTGGTCCTCTTTGAGCGTGTACATGCCGCCCGAGAACGGGTCTACGACAAGCCAGCCCGGCACGCCGAAGAAGAGGATATTCCCGAAGGTGTACCAGTGGCTGAAGCGGTACTCGAGCGGCATCATCGTCGAGTAATAGCCCTCCTGTTTCAGCGTCAGGGTGTATTCCCGTTTGCCGAAATAACTGCCGTCGGATTTTTTCAGCACCACGGATTGCGGCGTTTTGCCGGTGGCGATCAGGTCGCCGTTGCGATCGATGACCGCGTAATATGCCTCCGTCGGGGTGCTGTCGATATATAGCGTCTCTTCGTTGCTGCCGACAATGCTGGCGCAGCCCGTTAGCATCAACGGCAGCAGCAGCCGCCAAACCTGTTTTTTCATCCCGATCGCTCCTTCATGTATAGCGATTCAAAGCGGCACAGGTGAGCTGAAAATTAAGGCATATCGTGCATTTTTCGTAGGGCAATGCCGTACCGTTTGCATAGACTTCCGTTTAGGGTCGAACGGGGGGTTACGAGATGAACTGGCACTCTTTTCGCGGTGATGCACCGGCAAATATGACAATTTACAGCGCATCGTTTCCTGATATCAGCGATCAATGGCCGATGAAAGACGATGTCACGCGGGAGATTAACGCGCTCAATCTGGCCATGAAAGCCGACCCTGAGCTGCTGCCCCCGTTACTGGAAGAGGGCGAAAACGGCCTGCCGAGGCTGATTCCGCAGCATGTTCATTCCGAGCGAGCGTTCCGCACACGCCCGGCGATGGCGGCCTGGCGCGCGCGGCTGGTGCCCTCTGCGCTGGCGCTGTTTGTGGTGCAAAACCCGCTGGAAGAACGCCTGCCCGAAGGCACGCGGATGGACAGCGAAAGCCGCCAGTGGTTTATCCACGCCAACGACGCCATCGGCGTGCGCTCCCGCGCGCAGGTGCTGGGCGCGCTGGTGGAGAAATACATTCACAATGAGCTGGAAAGCGACTGGATAAGCCTGGCGAGCGGCGCGGCGATCCCGGTGCTGGAGGCGCTTCGCACGGCAAAACTGGACGGGCAAAAGGTGCATCTCTCGCTGGTAGACGATGACCCCGTCGCCCTGCGCTGGGCAGAAACCATGGCGGCGCAGGAGGGGCTGGTGGTGGGGGAACAGTTGACGTTGCTCAAGCGCCATCTGATTCATCATTTCATCCGCAGTGACGATTTACTGCTCGAGCTGGGTGAACATCAGGCCGAACTGGTCGACGCGCTGGGGATTTTCGAATATTTCAACGACACCGATGCGGTGATCTTCCTGCAACGCGCCGTACGACTGGTGAAGCCCGGCGGGGCGGTGATTGTGTCGAATATGCTCACCACCAGCCCGCAAATCGACTTTATTTTGCGCTGCATCGGATGGGCACACATCTACCCGCGCACCTTGCAGCAGTTGCAGGAAATCCATCTTGCGGCGGGGATCCCGGCGGAGAACGTGACGGTGATTGTGCCGAAAGATGGGGTGTATGCGGTGATGGAGATTAGGGTTTAAGGGGGGTCATTTAATTCGATCGATTCCCTCTCCCAAACGGGAGAGTATGAGTGGGAACAGACCGTCGAGACAGACTTGAATTAACGTCTTTAACCGCACATTATCCCCTCATGAAAATAGAAACCGCACACCCTTCACATTTCGAATGTCTGGTCGCGATCTGGGAATCCTCCGTTCGCGCCACCCACCACTTTTTGCAGGAAAACGATATTGTGGCGCTGCGCCCGTTATTGCTCAACACGTATCTGCCAAATCTTAAGGTTGTGATTGCCCGCGATGACGCTGGCGTTATTCACGGCTTTTTAGGTGTTGATGAAAATCGCATTGAAATACTGTTTATTGATGCTGCGAGCCGCGGTAAAAGCGTGGGGAAATTGCTGCTGCAATATGCCATCGCAGAGTTTGGTGTGAACGAAGTGGATGTGAATGAGCAAAACCCGCAAGGGGTGGAATTTTATCGCCATATGGGGTTTGAGCAGATCGGGCGCTCGGAACTCGACGGGCAGGGGAATCCGTTTCCATTGTTGCATATGAGGCTGGGTGGACATACCGGGATTAACGCTTAGCCTTCTTATCCCATTTTAATAAGCCGATGATATCTTTCTCTCCCTCGGATTCTTTCAGTAGGCGCTGCTTTTTTTCAAACTCAATGTATTCTGAGCACGCCTTTTCATCAGCCGCTTTCTTGCTGATCTTGCCTGCCCCTTCTAAAACTATCCGGTCGTTAAATTGCAGGAACTGATCGAGTTTGGTTTGCCAGTCACGTAAAAATACCTGCTTGCGGCGTTTGGCCTGATCTTCAGCAAAATCGAGCCACATATTAACGACACGATTAAGCTCGCTAACTTCTTCCTGGGATAGATAATTTTTTGCAGTGGTGACATCGGTTTTACGGATCTCTTCGCCTTTATAGCTGGTCAGCCCCATATGCGGTTGAGTGGCGTCAGCGCGTTGATGAATCAACTCCGCAGCGGTGTGACCCGTGCAGGCAAAATGCAGTTTATTCTGAATGGTCTGGAAGAATTGCGTGGTTTCTTTCATCGAAGGCTGATAGTCCGCGGCTAACGTAAAAATCTCCTTCACGCGGAGATATACACGGCGTTCGCTGGCCCGAATGTCGCGAATGCGTTCCAGCATTTCATCGAAATAGTCGGGTACGGCGGAGGTTCCGACAGGCGGATTTTTCAGGCGCTCGTCGTCCATAACGAAGCCTTTAACCAGGTATTCCTGGAGCATCTGTGTTGCCCACTGGCGGAATTGTGTACCTCGCGTGGAGCGGACGCGATAGCCGATGGCGAGAATTACGGGCAGATTATAGTGAAGAGTGTTGCGATTGACCTTGCGCTGACCTTCTTGCTGAACTTGTAAGTAAGCCTTACAAGTTGCTTTTTGTTCAAGCTCACCTTCTTCATAAATGGTTTTAATATGCTGAGTAATTGCTTGCGGAGTGACCTGATAAAGTGTCGCTATGGCTGCTTGCGACAGCCAGAGCGTTTCGTGTTCAAAGCGGCATCTGATGCGAACAGTTCCGTCATTACTGGCAAACATAACAAATTCACCTGCCGGAGATTGGATTTCGTCTTTATCTGCCATGTCGCCTCTTTTATCACGATCAACCCTGCCAGTTGGTAGTATGCCAGAATCAGCCTTAAGCCATGTGGTTTGTATTTGATTTTGCGAGGAGCTTTCCAGGAAGCTGAGTTTGAATCGCTGAAAGCATTTCCTCTATTTTAATGAGCTTTGCTTTCGTCCGTTTATAATCGTCCAGCAACCGCTGTTCCTGCTCGCTGTACGCCACCAGAACAATGCACCCGTCCATGACTTTAACCGTCACCTGATGCCCGGTATCAAACCCGGCGGCGCGCAGCCACTTGCCCGAAAGAATGATGTTCGGCGTGGTTTTATCGTGAACATTCGGGCGATAACCCACAATTATCGAGCGCTCAGTTCCGGTGGCGGTAATGTCTGGGTTAGAATGCGAATCAGCCATAATCAACTCCTTGATAGTTGGTGAGGTTAGACGCCTTTTAGTGCTGCAACACTGCTGGGCGTTGCTAGAATTTCAAATCCATGTGGTAGGTACCACATGCAGATAAACTAATCGGAATGGTACCTACCATGCAAGAGAAAAAAAAACCAAATTTTGACCGCACTAAAAGCACCATGAAGAACATCCGTTTCGAGGATGAGCTTTTGGAACAGATTGAGAAAGCTGCGGGGAAAGGGAATTTTAGTAAGTGGGTGAAGGAGGCATGTTTAATGCGATTGAAAAAAGAGAGTTAGTGGAAATTCCAAGTGAACTGTAATTTTTAATTTTTTAGCTGCTAATTCATTGCCGAAATAATAATTTCTAGATTTTTCAGTCAGATTTCAATCGATTCTAATGCTTATTTGACTTCCCATATTCAATTTTAAAATTAACTAGAAAGCAATTTTAAGATATGAGCATAAATATAATTGACTAAAGGGAAGGTAAAAAAATGAGAACTATTGGCGGAAGATCACAGGAGTCGAACCTGCCCGGGAACGCTGGCGTCCCCAACTGGATTTGAAATCCAGCCACCTCACCGGAGATGACGATCTTCCGCGCCTCGATTGCTACATGGAGGCGGTGCGCATTATAGCTACTTTCAGGCATTTACCACATCATTTCGCAGAGTTTTTTCACCCCTGCTTTGACCTGCATTAACCCCTCTTACTTAAAACTTAAGAAAATCCTGAGGTTAGGTTTTTTCTCCAACTTCTACGGCGATCACAAAAGAGAAGAATCGTAACCAGCTAACCAGAAAACAGAATATCCGCTCTCCCGGCGATGGTTTACAACATCTGAAACCGGTATCAGCGCCCCTACAGCGTCAAGGATAAAGATAATGAGCGAAATATTGTCTGTGAAGGAAAAGATTGGCTATGGCATGGGAGATGCCGCCAGCCACATCATTTTTGATAACGTCATGTTGTATATGATGTTTTTCTATACCGATATTTTCGGTATCCCCGCCGGATTTGTCGGCACCATGTTCCTGTTGGCGCGTGCGCTGGATGCGATTTCCGACCCGTGCATGGGGCTGCTGGCCGACCGCACCCGCAGCCGCTGGGGGAAATTCCGTCCGTGGATTTTGTTCGGTGCAATCCCGTTTGGCATCGTCTGCGTGCTGGCTTACACCACGCCGGATCTTAGCCTGAACGGTAAAATGGTTTATGCCGCCATCACGTACACGCTGCTGACCCTGCTCTATACCGTGGTGAATATCCCTTACTGCGCCCTCGGCGGCGTCATTACTAATGACCCGACGCAGCGCATCTCCCTGCAATCCTGGCGCTTTGTGCTGGCGACAGCGGGCGGCATGCTCTCCACGGTACTGATGATGCCGCTGGTGAATCTGATTGGCGGCGAAGACAAAGCTTTTGGCTTCCAGGGCGGGATCGCTGTGCTGTCGGTGGTCGCGTTCCTGATGCTGGCGTTCTGCTTCTTCACCACCAAAGAGCGCATCCAGGTGCCGCCAAGCACCACCTCCATGCGTGAAGATCTGCGCGATATCTGGCAAAACGACCAGTGGCGCATCGTCGGTGTGCTCACCATTCTCAACATTCTCGCCGTCTGCGTGCGCGGCGGCGCGATGATGTACTACTGCACCTGGATTATGGGCACGCCGGAAGTGTTCGTCGCGTTCCTCACCACCTACTGCGTCGGTAACCTGATTGGCTCCGCGCTCGCCAAACCCCTCACCGACTGGAAATGCAAAGTCAGTATCTTCTGGTGGACCAACGCCCTGCTGGCGGTAGCGAGCGTGGCGATGTTCTTCGTGCCGATGCATGCCACGGTAATGATGTTCAGCTTTATCTTCGTGATTGGCGTGCTGCACCAGCTGGTGACGCCAATCCAGTGGGTGATGATGTCCGATACCGTCGATTACGGCGAATGGACCAACGGCAAACGCCTGACGGGGATCAGCTTTGCGGGCACGCTGTTTGTGCTGAAGCTGGGCCTGGCGCTGGGCGGCGCGCTGATCGGCTGGATGCTGGCCGGCGGTGGCTACGATGCCGCAGCCAAAACTCAGAACGGTACCACCATCAACATCATTATTGGCCTGTTCACGCTGGCCCCGGCGGCGTGCTATGTGCTGAGTGCCATCGTCGCCAAACGCTATTACACGCTGAAAACCCCGTTCCTGACCAAAATTATGGGCGAGCTGGCGCAAGGCGCGCGCCGCAACCAGCAGGAGTTTGAAACCCTGCCGGTCAGCAAAGAAATGCAGAACTAAGAGGATAAAAGTATGAAAATCAGTGACGGAAACTGGCTAATTCAACCGGGCTTGAACGTGACGTACCCGGTGCAGGTGTTCGACGTGGAGCAGCAGGGCAACGACCTGGTGGTGTACGTTGCGCCGCGCGACGTGCGTGAACGCACCTGGCAGCTCGACACATTGATGTTTACGGTTCGCCTGTTCTCGCCGCAGGAAGGCATTGTCGGTGTACGCATCGAGCACTTCCAGGGCGCGCTGGACAACGGCCCGCACTATCCGCTGAACGTTCTGAAAGACGTGAAAGTACAGATTGAAAACACGGCGGAATTTGCCGAGCTGAAAAGCGGCAATCTGAGCGTGCGCGTTACCAAAGGGGAGTTCTGGGCGCTGGATTTCCTGCGTGACGGCCAGCGTATCACCGGCAGCCAGCTGAAAAATAACGGGTTCGTGCAGGATGGCAATACCGACAGCAACTACATGTTCGAGCGCCTGGATTTAGGCGTCGGCGAAGCGGTGTATGGCCTCGGCGAGCGCTTTACCGCGCTGGTGCGTAACGGCCAGACGGTCGAAACCTGGAACCGTGACGGCGGCACCAGCACCGAGCAGTCCTACAAAAATATCCCTTTCTACCTGACAAACCGTGGTTACGGCGTGCTGGTGAACCATCCGGAAAATGTGTCGTTTGAAGTTGGCTCGGAGAAAGTCTCCAAAGTGCAGTTCAGCGTGGCGGGCGAGTATCTGGAATATTTCGTAATCGACGGCCCGACGCCGAAAGAGGTGCTCAACCGCTATACCCAGTTCACCGGTCGCCCGGCGCTGCCGCCTGCATGGTCGTTCGGCCTGTGGCTCACCACCTCATTCACCACCAACTACGACGAAGCGACGGTGAACAGCTTTATCGACGGCATGGCCGAGCGCGATCTGCCGCTGCATGTTTTCCACTTCGACTGCTTCTGGATGAAAGCCTTCCAGTGGTGTGATTTTGAATGGGACCCGGTGACTTTCCCGGACCCGGAAGGGATGATTCGCCGCCTGAAGGACAAGGGGCTGAAAGTCTGCGTGTGGATCAACCCGTATATCGGCCAGAAATCGCCGGTGTTCAAGGAGCTGAAAGAGAAAGGTTATCTGCTCAAGCGTGCGGATGGCTCCGTATGGCAGTGGGATAAGTGGCAGCCGGGGCTGGCAATTTATGACTTTACCAATCCGGAAGCCTGCCAGTGGTACGCCGATAAGCTGAAAGGGCTGGTTGATATCGGCGTGGACTGCTTCAAGACCGACTTCGGCGAGCGTATCCCGACCGACGTGGTGTGGCATGACGGGTCCGATCCGCAGAAGATGCACAACCACTACGCCTATATCTATAACGAGCTGGTGTGGGACGTGCTGAAAGAGACCGTTGGTGAAGAGGAAGCTGTGCTGTTCGCGCGCTCCGCGTCCGTCGGTGCGCAGAAGTTCCCGGTTCACTGGGGCGGCGACTGTTACGCCAATTACGAATCTATGGCGGAAAGCCTGCGCGGTGGTCTGTCGATTGGTCTGTCGGGCTTTGGCTTCTGGAGCCACGATATCGGCGGGTTCGAGAATACCGCGCCTGCCCATGTGTACAAACGCTGGTGCGCGTTCGGGCTGTTCTCCAGCCATAGCCGCCTGCATGGCAGCAAATCCTACCGTGTGCCGTGGGCGTACGATGATGAGTCCTGCGATGTAGTGCGCCACTTCACCCAGCTGAAATGCCGGATGATGCCGTATCTGTATCGCCAGGCGGCGCTGGCCCGCGAGGTCGGCACACCGATGTTGCGCGCGATGATGCTCGAATTCCCGGACGATCCGGCGTGTGATTATCTGGACCGTCAGTACATGCTCGGCGACGCGATGATGGTGGCACCGGTATTTAGCGAAGCGGGTGACGTGCAGTTCTATCTGCCGGAAGGTCGATGGACACACCTGTGGCATAACGACGAAGTGCAGGGCAGCCGCTGGCATAAACAGCAGCACGACTTCCAGAGTCTGCCGGTGTATGTGCGCGAGAATACCCTGCTGGCGCTCGGCAATAACAGCCAGAAACCGGATTACGCGTGGAACGCAGGCACGGCATTCCAGCTGTTTAGCCTGGCAGACGGTTGCTCGGCGGTGAGCGAAGTCCCGGCGGCGGACGGATCGGTCGTGTTTACGCTGACGGCTTCTCGCCAGGGCGATACGGTGACCTTAAAAGGCGAAGGAAACGCCCAGGACTGGTCGGTCTGTTTGCGCAATGTGCAGCAGATCGCGGGTGTCAAAGGCGGTTCACATGCCGGTAGCGAATGGGGTGTGGTGGTGAAAGCGCAGGGGAGTGAAGTGGTGATTCACCTGAAGTGATGTGCCTGAAATGGCCCGGCGGCGCTACGCTTACCGGGCCTACGGTGTCAGCTTTGGTTTGCAGGCCGGGTTAAGCGTAGCCGCCACCCGGCTTTTTTATGCCATTAACATTTCAGGGCTGGGGTGTTACAGATGGCGCGACCGCAGGGCTTGTCGATACCTGGCCGCCCGTCATCGTCTGCTGCACCTGCTGTTTATCCATATTTACCGCGTTCAACTTCCCATTTACCGACGGTTTCAGCGGCGCTTTGTCCTGCACGCTGCCGCTGGCGGTCAGCTGGATATTGCCGTCGCCGTTAATTGGCAGTGCAGGCCAGCCCCACTGTTGCAACACATTCACCGGCACGCCGCGCCCCTTCAGGCTAACCGTGGTCTGGCGCGGCGGTAACTGTGATACGGTCGCCGTGGCTTCAAGAATGCCCTTCTCGGTGAAGGCGCTCAGTTCCGTGATATTCACCGTCGACGCGTTGGCCGCCAGCGCCAGTGACGGACGGCGCACGTCTACACGATTAAAGGTGGCGGCGGCACCGTTCAGAGTCGCATTGCCGCCCCACACGCCCCACTGACGATCTTTCGCCAGCTGGAGGTTGGCACCATATCCGTCGAGAGAGGTGATCTGCCACGGGAAGGCGGGATCGATATCGATCACTAGGTTGCGACTCAGGCCGAATTTTTTCAGGGTCACGCCGTGGAGCCATTCGGGGAGCTGCTCCATCCACAGGGTTTTCCAGTTCGGTGGCAGGGTGTACTCCAGACCGGCCACCGCGACATCGTCCAGTACCAGCGCTTTACCGTTGCGTAGCCAGTTGCCGGAGGTGCGCACCATACCGCCTTCCCAGCGGGAGGTGAACTGGCGCAGCGCCACGCCCTGCGGTGCAAACTCTGCATTCAGAATCGGATCAAAAAGATGCAGCGAGCCGTAGATAAACTCGCTGGCATTCATCGATAAACGTCCGTCCTGGCTTTGCCAGTCGCCCTGGCTGAGGGTCAGATTGCGCAGGCTTAAATCGAGATCGGTTACGGCCCAGTCCGGCCCTTGCAGGCGGGCATCGGTGACCTCCAGGCGACCAATCTGCAGCGACGGCAGGGTGGTGATCGGCGCAAAGAAATCCAGCAATGATTTGTCGCTTTGCAGACGAATGTCGTTCAGGCGCAGGGTGTCGATGACCCAGCCGCCGTCGGCATTGCGCCGCGCAGTACCGGTCAGCGAGCCGCGCGCCATATCTGCGCCGATGGTGCTCAGCACCACTTCTTTACCGTTCAGCTCGCCCTGAATCAGCACATTGCTGGTGGGCACGCCGTTGAGCGTCAGCGATCCGGCGCTCATCTGAATTTGCGCTTTTTTGCCCAGCACGCTGCCCGCTTCCGGCTGCCAGGGGCTGACGCCGCCTGTCACTTTTTGCGCGCTCAGATCCCATTCCATATTCGGGCTGTTGAACGCCATGTTGTTCAGCTGCAGGCGGTCGGCCTGGAACGGAAGCGGCGCGGTTTGCGGGGAGAGGTTAAGTGTCCCGTCGTGCAGGGTGATGGTATCCATGTGCAGCGGATCGGTGAGCTGTCGGCTGCTCAGACCAATATCCACTTTTTTCGCCACCAGGGTGGCGGGTTTGCCATCGCGGCCAAAGGTGACATTTTCCAGAATGATGTGCGACGGGGAAGAAAAACGGTGATCCATCTGGTCGAAATTGAGTTCGTAATCGGTGTTAACCGTAATCCAGCTGCTCACCTGAGCCGCGCCCCAGCGGGTCTGCACGAGGATATAAAGTGCCAGGATTGCGAGCAGCACCGCAATCAAAATCCAGATCAGCAGCTTTCCAATAAATTTCATGGTCTTCCATCCCATCAAACGCACATAAGGGAGTTATGCACGATTTATGCGCAATCCTCAAGGCAGGAATGGTGTAATTCGGTTTCACGGCAGGCGTGATGCCTGCCGTGACGGGGGATCAGTTCTTTTCTGGCGGGAAGACGAGGTTCAGCACAATCGCCGTGATACCCCCTGCGGCGATGCCGGAGGAGAGCAGGTTTTTCACCCAGTCAGGGGCGAACTGTAGGATCAGCGGCTGCTGGGAAACACCCAGACCGACGGCCAGGGACAGCGCGATAATCATGATGGCACGACGGTTCAGCGGCTCACGCGACACGATGCGCACGCCAGAGGCCGCAATCGTACCGAACATCACAAGCGTTGCGCCGCCCAGCACCGGTTCCGGAATGTGCTGCACGAAGCCACTCACCGCCGGGAACAGGCCGAGCACGATCAGCATCAGCGCCACGACAAAGCCCACGTAGCGGCTGGCGACGCCGGTCAGCTGGATCACGCCATTGTTCTGGCCAAAGCAGGAGTTCGGGAAGGTGTTGAACACGGCAGAGACAAACGAGTTCAGACCGTTCGCCAGTACGCCGCCTTTCAGGCGTTTCATGTACAGCGGGCCAGAGACAGGTTGTTCGGAGACGTCAGAGGTTGCGGTGATGTCGCCGATGGTTTCCAGCGAGGTGATCATGAACACCAGCATCAGCGGCAGGAGCAGGCTCCAGTCAATGCCGAGGCCGTAATAGAGCGGTGTCGGCACCATAATCAGTGCGCTGTTGGTCGGCGCGGTGTTTTCCGGCAGCATGCCCATCGCCCACGCCACCAGATAACCGGTCGCCATGGCAATCACCAGCGAGGCGACGCGCAGGTACGGGGTTACGCTGACGGTTGAGCAAAATAATAATCGCCAGCACCACGCCCGCCAGCAGCAGGTTTTTCGGTGCGCCGAAAGTGTGGTCACTCATCGCCGCATACCCGCCGCCGATAGAGGTCAGGCCCACCTGAATCAGCGACAGACCGATAATCATCACCACCACGCCGGAAACCAGCGGGGTAATGACGCGGCGCGCCAGGTGCAGTACGCGGGAGATGACCATTTCCGTGCAGCTGGCCAGCATAAGGGTACCGAAAAGCGCAGCCATCATTGTCGGGACATCGGCCCCGCCGGTTTTCAGCGCAGTGCCACCCATGATCAGCGGGGCAACGAAGTTAAAGCTGGTGCCCTGAATCGACAGCAACCCTGAACCGACCGGACCCCAGGCTTTAATCTGGATAATAGACGCCACGCCGGATGCAAACAGCGACATGCTGATGATGTGCTGCGTGTCCTGAGCCGGTAAGCCGAGCGCCTGGCAAATCAGCAGGGCAGGTGTGATAACGGCCACGAACATCGCCAGCAGGTGCTGACACGCGGCGAACAGCGTTTGCGCCAGCGGTGGGCGATCTTCAAGACGGTAGATGAGTTCACTATTATGTTGAGCGTGCGCAATCGGTTGCGCATCTTGAGACTCTACGGCGTTAACGGACATCGGCGGCAATCCCACGGGTGAAAAGCGGGCATTTTAGCTGACCGGATGGTAAAAGCAAACGATTGCATTTATAAATTTATTAAATCAGGGCTGAGCACAGTGATCAGGCGTTGGAATAGCGCTCGGTTTCTGGCATCCAGCGTTGAATAAGCCCGGCGGCCTGGGCGGGATAACGCTCGTGAATGTGGCGGGCAAGGCGCTGGACTTCCGGAATCATCGACTGGTCACGAAGCAGATCGGCCACTTTGAATTCGGCGTTACCGGTCTGGCGTGTGCCCAGCAGTTCGCCGGGGCCGCGGATCTCGAGATCCTTTTGCGCAATCACAAAGCCGTCATTGCTGTCGCGCAGCACCTGGAGTCGCATTTGTGCCGTTTTAGAAAGCGGGGATTTGAAGAGCAGGACGCAGTGGGAAGCCACCGCACCACGGCCAACGCGGCCCCGCAGCTGGTGAAGTTGCGCAAGGCCCAGCCGCTCCGGGTTTTCGATAATCATCAGGCTGGCATTCGGCACATCCACGCCCACTTCGATAACCGTTGTGGCAATCAGTAAATGCAACTCACCCTGCTTGAATGAGTGCATTACGGCCTGTTTTTCAGCGGGTTTCATGCGGCCATGCACCAGCCCAATATTCAGCTCGGGCAGCGCCAGTTTTAGCTCTTCCCACGTTGCTTCTGCGGCCTGCGCTTCCAGCAGGTCGGACTCTTCAATCAATGTACAAACCCAGTAAGCCTGACGGCCTTCGTGAGTGCAGGCGTTGCGCACGCGATCGATGATCTCGCTGCGGCGCGTATCCGGAATGGCCACGGTGGTGACCGGCGTTCGGCCGGGTGGCAGTTCATCGATCGTCGAGGTATCCAGATCGGCATAGGCGGTCATCGCCAGGGTACGCGGGATAGGCGTGGCGGTCATGATCAACTGATGCGGGTGGAAGCCCTGCTGCAGCCCTTTTTCCCACAAGGCCAGCCGCTGATGTACGCCAAAGCGATGTTGCTCATCGATGATCACCAGGGCAAGGCCGTTAAACTGCACCTGCTCCTGAAAAATGGCGTGGGTACCAACAATCATCTGTACCTGACCGCTGGCGATGGCTTCCTGCTGTGCGAGGCGTGCTTTGCCTTTTTGCTTGCCGGCAAGCCAGCCCACTTCCACGCCCAGCGGCGCAAACCAGCTGCGGAAGTTATTGGCGTGCTGCTCGGCGAGCAGTTCGGTTGGGGCCATCAGCGCCACCTGTTTGCCGTGCGCGATAGCGCGCAGGGCCGCGAGGGCGGCGACCAGCGTTTTACCGGAGCCTACGTCACCCTGTACCAGACGCATCATCGGAATATCGAGCTCCATATCGCGTTCGATCTCGGCAGTCACGCGTGCCTGGGCAGTCGTCGGTTTAAAGGGCAGTGAGGCCAGCAGCTTATCTTTTAAATCATCACGGGCAGGCAGAGGTTGTGCGTGAAAACGCTGTGCACCCGCGCGAAGCGCCAGCATGCTCAGGTTATGTGCCAGTAATTCTTCAAGGATAAGCCGCCGCTGCGCCGGATGTTGCCCGCTTTCTAACTCGCTCAGCTGTAAAGACGGCGGTGGGCGGTGTAGGGTGCGAATGGCGTCCGGCAGGCTCATCATGCCCTGTGCCAGCTCAGGCGGCAGCAGTTCGGCGATGGCGCAGGTATCAAGCAACTCCAGCGCCTGATCCGTCAGTTTTCGCAGCGTCGCCTGCTTGATACCTTCGGTAGTGGGGTACACCGGCGTCAGCGTCTCCTGGAGTTCAGGCGTACTCAAATCGCCCTGCACACGGTATTCCGGGTGGATCATCTCCGCGCCATATTTCCCGCGTTTGGCTTCGCCATAGGCCAACACGCGTCGTCCGGCGGCCAGACTGTTTTTCATCGCAGCACTAAAATTGAAAAAACGCATGGTGAGAATGCCGGAGCCGTCGCTGATCTGACAGGTCATCATGCGACGGCCGCCAAAGGTAATAGTGCTGTTCAGGACTTCGCCTTCCACGGTGGCGTAGATGCCAGGCAGCAGATCGCCAATCGCGTAAAGCTGGGTGCGATCTTCGTAACGCAGAGGAAGGTGCAGGAGTAAATCTTGTACAGTGTGCAGGCCAATTTTAGCCAGCTTGTTGCTTTGCGCCGCACCTACGCCCGTTAATGAGCTGAGCGGAACGGCATCAAGCAGGTGGCCGTTCATGGTTTAGCCTGCAAACTGCATGGTGGACCACCACGCGGCATCGGCTTCGATTTCGCCCTGCGCATTAACGTGGGGATAAGGCAATTGCTTCTGTTTAGCCACGCGAGCCAGCACCGGATAGCCGCCTTCAAACAGCAGACGCTGCTGTTCTACTTCTGGAAGCATGCTGTTTTCGCGTTCGTACATCCCGGCGTTCTGACGCTGGCGCTGGGCTTCATACAGAATCAGCGCAGAGGCAACAGAGACATTCAGCGACTGCACCATGCCAATCATCGGGATAATGATATCCTGATCCGCCAGATCTAACGCTTCTTGCGTGATCCCGGTTTTCTCCTGACCCATCAGAATGCAGGTCGGGCGGGTGTAATCAATGTCGCGAAAATCGACGGCTTTATCGGAAAGGTGGGTCGCCAGGATTTGCATCCCGCTGCTTTTCAGCTGCGTGACAGCATCCGCTATCGTGGGGTGGGTTTTTACCGTTACCCAGCTGTTGCTGCCTGCCGCGCTGGAGGCCATGGTGCGCATATTTTTACCCGGCCAGACTGCGTGAACTTCATGCACGCCAACGGCGTCCGCGGTGCGGACGATGGCGGAGACGTTATGAGGTTTATGGACCTGCTCCATGCAGACTGTCAGATCGGGCTGGCGTCTGGCGAGCATCTCACAGATACGTGCATAACGTTCTGAATTCATTATCCTAGTTTCGGTTTCTGGTGACTTTAATGACGTCCGGCATCACGCGGATTTTGCGCATGATATTCGCCAGATGCACACGATCGCGCGCAGTCAGACGAATAAAGGCGCTGTAAACGCGGCCATCTTTTTCTTCCGTATTCAGGCTCTGAATGTTGGAAGAAGCCGTGTTGATCGCCGCCGTCAGGTTTGCCAGCGCGCCCTGGTGGTTGAACATATCGACCTTAATTTCGGTGATAAATTCTTGCTCGGTCTCTTTATCCCACTCAACGGCCATGAACTTCTCTGGCTCTTTTTGATAGCCACGGATGTTACGGCAGGACTCGTGATGGATAACCAGCCCTTTACCTGGGCTGACGTGGGCGATGATTGGGTCGCCAGGAATCGGTCGGCAGCATTTAGCGAAGGTGATAAGCACCCCATCCGCACCTTTGATCGGCAGATGACCGTGCCCCTGCGTGGTGGGCTGCACAGCGGAGGCTTCGCCCTGCTGGAGGTTCTTCGCCACGACAACGCTCATTGCATTACCCAGGCCGATTTCTGCCAGCAGATCGTCAAGCGAGGCGAGCTTCATGCGCTCCAGCTCTCGCTGAATGTTCTCTGGCGGAATTTCGGCCAGCTTGCGGCTGCCACCCAACGCATGGTTGAGCAGGCGACGGCCCAGGCTGACGGAGTCGTCACGTTTAAGGTTTTTCAGCAGCTGACGGATCTTCGCGCGTGCTTTCGAACTGACGACGAAGTTAAGCCATGCGGCATTTGGGCGAGCGCCCGGTGCAGTAATAATTTCGACGGTCTGACCGCTGGTAAGCGGCTGAGACAGCGGATACGGCTGTCTGTCGACACGTGCGCCCACGCAGGCATGACCAATATCGGTATGCACCGCATAAGCGAAGTCGACCGGCGTTGCGCCAGCAGGCAGCTCGACAATGCGCCCTTCTGGCGTGAAAACGTAAATCTCATCCGGGAAGAGATCGGATTTAACGCTCTCGATAAATTCAAACGAACTACCGGCGCTCTGCTGAAGTTCAAGCAGGCTTTGCATCCAGCGCTGGGCGCGAATTTGCGCGGTGGTACTGGTTTCACCGTGCTCTTTATAAGCCCAGTGCGCAGCAACACCCATTTCCGCCATCTGGTCCATGTCTTCGGTACGGATTTGTACCTCAACAGGTACGCCGTGCGGCCCGATCATCGAGGTGTGCAAAGATTGATAGCCGTTCGCTTTTGGAATGGCAATATAGTCTTTAACGCGCCCCGGACGCGGTTTGTAGAGGCTGTGCATCTGACCGAGTACGCGATAGCAGGTGTCAGAATCATGGACGATGACGCGGAACGCGTAGATGTCCATGATCGAGTGAAAACGCTGCTCTTTCAGCACCATTTTGCAGTAGATGGAGTACAAGTGCTTTTCGCGACCGCTGACGCGACACGGAATTCCCGCTTCCTGCAAACGCCCTTCGATTTCAGAGAGGATCTTCTGAATCATCTCTTTACGGTTGCCGCGCGCGGCTTTAACCACCTCTTTAATCACGCGATAGCGGTTTGGGTACAACGCTTCAAAACCCAGCTCTTCAAGCTCAGTTTTAATGTGATGGATACCTAAACGGTGTGCCAGCGGGCTATAAATTTCGAGGGTTTCACGGGCGATGCGGCGACGTTTATCGGGGCGTAATGAGCCCAGCGTGCGCATATTATGAGTACGGTCAGCGAGTTTGATGAGAATGACCCGGATATCCTGCACCATCGCCATAATCATCTTGCGAAAGTTCTCGGCTTGCGCCTCTTTCTTATCGCGGAATTTCAGCTTATCAAGCTTAGAGACCCCTTCCACCAGTTCGGCAACGCTTTTACCAAACAGCTGTTCCATATCCTGGTAGGTGGCGGGGGTATCTTCGATCACGTCATGCAGCAGCGCGGCCATCAGCGTTTCATAGTCGAGTTTCATCTCGGCCAGAATACAGGCCACCGCTACCGGGTGCGTGATATAGGGTTCACCGCTTGAACGTGTTTGGCCCTCGTGAGCGTCACGTGCAACGAGATACGCCTGCTGAAGACGCTTGATCTGGTCTTCAGGCAGGTAGGTTTGAATCAGTTGATTCAGGCTTTCAAACAGATACAAGGGCGACCCGCAGGTTTAATTAACGACGGCCTTCAGCAATGGCGGTTACGGCCTGCAGTTCTGCGGCTTCCTGCTCTTGCTGCTCCTGGCGCTCACGTACGTCGAGGATCTGGTTGTTGATCAGACCTTCTTCGATTTCGCGCAGTGCGATCACGGTGGTTTTATCGTTTTCTTCTGGTACCAGTGAATCTTTGCCGCCGGACTGCATCTGACGAGCGCGACGCGCGGCGACCAGTACCAGGTCAAAACGGTTACCAATTTTCTCTACAGCGTCCTGAACAGTTACGCGTGCCATACTTAAAATGCTCCACAGATGAAGAAATGACTGGGCATGATACTGAATGTGGGTTCAGTCTGCCAACAGTTTGGTGATTAATGCGTCATGTCGCTGCTTCTGGCGGCTCATACGCAGACGTTCTGCGCGAATAATGGTTTTCAGATCGCCCAGGGCAGTATCAAAATCATCATTCACAATAAGGTAATCATATTCGGCGTAATGGCTCATTTCTGCAACTGCCTGCGCCATACGTTTTGCGATAACTTCTTCGCTATCCTGGCCGCGGCCACGCAGGCGACGGTCAAGCTCATCTTTCGACGGCGGCAGAATAAAAATGCTCCGCGCTTGCGGCATCTTCGCACGAATCTGCTGTGCGCCCTGCCAGTCGATATCCAGGAACACATTGACGCCGGTTGCCAGGACCTGCTCGATGGTTTCACGGGATGTCCCGTAGAAATTTCCGAATACTTCAGCGTGTTCAAGGAACGCGTCTCTGCCAATCATCGTTCTGAATTCATCGTGATTTACAAAGAAATAGTGTTCGCCGTGTACTTCACCCGGACGCGGTGCCCGCGTGGTGTGAGAAACCGAAACTTGCGTATCGTACAACGGTTGGGTTTTTAACAGCGCCTGAATCAGGCTGGATTTACCCGCGCCACTAGGGGCAGAAACAATATAAAGCGTGCCTTGAGCCATGAGAGTCTTTTGTATGTGTTAGCGAAGAAGTCCTACATACGGGCTTATTATACACGTCACTGCTCTGTGACGTAGTCTTTGTCACACTTTTTCCTCGGGATTGTTGATTTTTGCGTATCGTTTTCCGGTTTTACCCGCCGTTTGCTGCAATCACAACATAACGCGGAAGCGGGCTCGTAAATCGTGGTTTTGCCGCTAGCCAGGTTAAAACAGCAGGGTTATACCTTTCGCAAAACAGGGAGGTATCGCGATGTGGAAATGGGCTGGAATGGTGTTGATGCTGTGGAATAGCTGGGTGATGGCGGTTTGTCCCGCCTGGTCGCATGCAAAAGCAGATCAGGAACTGGCAAAACTGAGTGCGCAGATCGCCCGCTGGAGTGAGGCGTACTGGCAGGAGGGGAAAAGTGAGGTCAGCGATGAGGTTTACGATCAGCTTAGTGCGCGGCTCGCGCAATGGCGCTTTTGCTTCAACAACGAACCCACTTCCGATGATATCCCACCTGCCAGTGGGACGGTGAAACACCCTATTGCGCATACGGGTGTGCATAAGGTTGTGGGGATTAATGAGTTACGCCAGTGGATGAAAGCGCACCACGATCTGTGGGTGCAGCCGAAAGTAGATGGTGTGGCGGTGACGCTGATCTATCGCAAGGGCAAGTTAGTGCAGGCGATTAGTCGTGGCGATGGAATGAAAGGAGAGGACTGGACGGCGCAGGTGCAAAAAATACCGTCGATTCCGTTAACTCTGCAGGGAGCACTGGCGGACAGTATTTTGCAGGGCGAACTGTTTTTACGCAGCGAAGGGCATATCCAGCAGCAGAAAGGGGGAATGAATGCGCGCGCTAAAGTCGCTGGCATGATGATGCGCCAGAGTGGCAAGCCGACGCTGGATAAAATCGGCGTTTTTATCTGGGCCTGGCCCGATGGCCCCTCTTCAATGCCGCAGCGCGTCGCTGAACTGGCGAAAGCGGGGTTTTCTCTGACCGGGCGTTATACGCGCGCAGTCCGAACCGCAGAAGAGGTGGAGCAAAACAAAACCGAATGGCTGACATCCGTTTTGCCCTTTGCCACTGACGGCATTGTGGTGCGTTCCGCAATCGAACCTGCGGGTGAGCACTGGCAGCCTGGAGCAGGAGACTGGGTGGTTGCGTGGAAGTATTCGCCCGTCTCACAGCTTGCAGAGGTTAAAGCCATTCAGTTTGCGGTTGGGCGAACGGGCAGGATCTCTGTTGTCGCCTCTCTTGAACCTGTGCAACTGGATGACAAACGGGTACAGCGAGTGAGTCTCGGTTCCGTAGGGCGCTGGCGGACGCTTGATATCGCGCCTGGCGATCAGGTACTGGTGAGTCTGGCGGGGCAGGGCATACCCCGGCTGGATAAGGTTGTGTGGCGGGGTGTGGACCGCGTGAAACCGACGCCACCGCCCCCGCATTTTAGCCCGCTGACCTGCTTTTACGCGTCGCCAGAATGTCTGGAACAGTTTTTTGCCCGGTTAGTCTGGCTGAGTTCGAAGCAAATACTCGATATCGAAGGACTGGGTGAGTCAGGCTGGCGGCTATTACATCAGGCTCATCATTTCGAACATATTTTCTCCTGGCTGTCGCTGACTCAGGAGCAGCTCCAGAATACGCCAGGCTTAAATGCTTCGCGGGGATTACAGCTATGGCATCGTTTTGAGCGGGTGCGTCATCAGCCTTTTATGCGATGGATTGGTGCGCTAAGTGTGCCGCTGCCGCAAGCTGCAGCAAAAGCGCTGACAGAACATTCATGGCAGCAATTACGCGACAAAGAGGCGGTGAGCTGGCGCCTGCTTCCCGGTATCGGCCCGGAGAAAGCACGAAAGCTGGTCGAGTTTCTTCACGATCCAGCTATCGCGGCTATGGCAGCCTGGCTGCGAACGCAAGGCATCCAGGGGTTTTAGAGCGAACCGGCCTTAGCCTTACGCCATGGTGTTTTTTTGTCTGGCGAGCTAAAAGTATCCCGAAGCTGGTCGTAGTCGAAGATATGTCGACCACCGTCCATTACCGGAAGCAATGTTGATTCCTGATAGCAGGTTTCCAGAACCGAACGGCAGTTCTCAGCGCCCGTGGAGATGCCAAGCCAACTCAGCATAAGCCAATAATTGTTTGCAGTGGACCAGTATCCTGGTACCCAACCCAGTTGACGTTGCTGGCTTGAGAGCGCGGGCTGGCTGTACCAGATAAACTGCGGGACTTCGTACGCCTCTTTGCTAGGATTACGTGAGCCATGCATGTAAATGGATTCCAGCTGTGGGTTTTTTTCCAGCCCATGGTCGGAGAAATAGAGAAGAGAAGAGGCGCTATTTTGCAGGCGTTTTGCCACCTCACCAATAAATGCGTCGGTAAAGCGAATCGCATTGTTGTAGCAATCTTCGTACTTATTTCCCGTATTGAGTACCTGAGCGGACGCGGGATAGCGGTCACACGCCATCTCATGACTGCCATTAATATGCAATACGATGAATTTCTTACCCGGTTTTTTCAGCGCTTCATCCAGGGCAGGTAAAAGTTCGGTGTCATATTGCGTGTTAATCCACTGTGCTTTATGGCTCGCAGAGGCAATCGCGACAATATAATTATTACTCTTTCCTGAGTTGCCCTGCGCGCTGATCCATTCCGTGTAATAACCAGATTTTTTGGCAATGCTGACGATATTGTCGGCGAGTTTGTCGACCGTAAAGTTATCAGGATCGGCTTTACTCAGTATCATTGGGACTGCCAGCACCGTGGCTGACGCCGGAGCAATAGCATGGGTAAAGATCAGAGCATTCTTTGCATACGCTGATTCAATTGGCGTGGTCTCCTGGTTGAAACCATAAAGCTGCATATTACTGCGGCGGGCAGATTCTCCAACAATCACCACATAGTTTTCGATACCCGTCTGATGGTACTGCAGGGCGGGATAGTGCACTTGCTTCTGGCTAATTTTTTCAGCCAGTGCGCTATCTCGGTGGGCAATAATAAATTCCGAGCCTGTGTAAAATGGCGTGTTCGTCAGGATGCGTGCACTCAATGGGTAATAAACTTCCAGGTCTTTACGTTTTTTCAACCAGTTAGCAGTTGAATACCAGCCTATATAGCCAACCAACAACACAATGCTGATGATTTTTGCCCTGTCTGACAGGTTTTCGCTCAGTGACTTAATGGCATACCAGGTGATAACAAAATAGGCCGCGATGACAGGGAAGCTGTTTAAATACAGCCCGGACATACTTTTCGCTTCGGCTACGTGGGTCGCCAGAATACTCATCGCAAAAACGGTGTTGAATTCGCTCTGATAAACATTCCAGGTACTGAATGCGATCGCAAAATTAAGCGTCAGGAGGGCCGTAAGAAGAAAGGCAATAATTTTACCGGGAAGGTAGCGATAAAGGGCTGACGCGCCAAGTAAAAGCAGGCCATTGCAAATCGCAATGCGCACAACAAAGCGTGCAGGCTGCGTGAAGTACACTGGCCACACTTGTATCAATACAGAGATCATCAACAGGATTAAAAAATGACTGCTGAGTTTTTTATCCAGGATGAGGGCAGAGGCTTTAGCAAGTGACATCGGTTCTTAACGCATATTTCCAGGACGGTTACAGGCGGTTATTGTAATCGTTTTTCGATTTAATATAAGCCTACGAAACGTGCTGATTAATACTTGTTGCCTCTCTATTACGTTACTTAGTGCGAGTCATGGGTGTAATGAAACACCGGAAGCCCAAGTTTTAGGCGCAACGCCAACATGCGCGCGGTAAAACCAAACAGCAGGGTGGCAATGACGACAACATCATGGCTCGACACATAATGCTGTAGCGCAATGTACAGCACGGCTGAGGCGAACGAAATGCCAGCGTAGAGCTCTTTCTGGAACACCAGCGGAATGCGTTTACAGAACATATCGCGCAGCACACCGCCAAACACGCCCGTGACCACAGCGGCGATGATGGCAATGATCGGGCCTTCACCCATATCCAGCGCAATTTGCGCACCAATAATGGAAAACACGATCAGCCCTAATGCGTCCAGTACCAAAAACAGACGGCGCAGATGAGGCATCACAGGGGCGGCAATCGTCGTCAGAACCGCGGCGACAGCAACGATCACAACATACTCAGGATGTTTGACCCAACCGAGTGGATAGTGTCCCAGCAAGATATCACGGACAGATCCTCCACCGAGTGCCGTAGCGGTGGCGATAATGATGACACCGAAGGTGTCCATACGACGGCGCCCAGCAGCCAGCGCACCGGTCATGGCTTCAGCGGTGATACCGACCAGATAGAGAATGTGTAAAAGCATTATCGCCTCCAGAAAAACTGGTGGCAGAGTAGCCTTTTGTGGCTTAGATCACGATTGAGATTTTCTAAAGTGAAGCGTTTTGGCTTAGTTAAACTAATTAATCGCTGAGTATTTTATCAGTGGGATGAAAGGTTTTTTTGAATGCGAAAGCGCTAACAGCATGAGAAAAAATAATGGGTAGCTCACGTTGAGCTACCCTGGCGATTATTCAATGTTCTGAATCTGTTTATTGAGTGGTAGTCTTAAAGCTGCATTTTTTCTGGTTTTTTGTTAATGCGTTTTTTAACTAGGTACACCCTTGTGTACACCGTAAAGTGATATGCTTAAGTATTGCGACTATTTTTTGTCCAGTTTTTTTGCAGCAGACTCTAATTGTTTGATGCTTTTTTCCGGTGCTGGCAGATTCTCTGGCATTGTCCCACCCAACTCTTGGATTGTTTGCCTGACTTTTCTGCCGACCTCAAAGTGAGTTTCATTAGCTTTTTGCTTCGATTTAACATTATCTCTGCGGAGCTTTTCTTCTGCCTGAGTCGCTCGGAATAGGTTGGCAGCCAATTCGGTAGAACCCATGTGATCGAGTATCTTTTGGCTCTTTTTAAGCCCTTTTCGCTGATGGATAGCCTTTTGGTCTAACCCGCCATAAAGCCCCTTGTATCCGTGATTCTGGAAGATTGCAAAGTCCAATGTTGTTTCAACACCAGCTTGCTGTGCTGCCTCGACCAATTGTTTATTGTGCTCTTTTAGTTCGTTCCTGAGAAAAAGGCGTTTCTCATCTTCGCGGAGTCTCTTGAATGTCTCATCGTCAGCCAGTTCCTGCCGCCTAGTCTGTATTGCAAAGTACGTTTGTCCCGCTGCTATAACGGGTTTGGTGGGGTCTCCGTTTTGAACAACTAAGTAGCAAGCGTACCGGGACAGCCTTATATCCTTTAGCTCTCTTTGCGCACCTGAACCAATTTTGACCATACCGAGGACATCCTCGAAATGGTCGTCAACATTGTGCCCACTGTTAAGGCACGCTTCTTTTGCTCGTTCTAAAACAGGAGTGAAATGACGATACTCTGAGTAATCCAGCAACTTTGCTAGCTCTCGTGCTGACCAATATTCCGATCCTTCGTCATCAACCTGCTTGATCTCTTCGAAAGGCTGGTGGTGCTCGTTCATTGCTCACTCCATGTATTAGCTTGATGTTTAAGGATGGCGGCTATCATTGCCGCTAATGGTAGCGGCAAGACTCAATATCTCACATCCTGATTAATGTATGATAGAGGTATCCCACAATAAGGAACCTGCCCGCCATGAGAATGACCAGCCGCAAAAAAGAGATACTCAGCTACTTTGGATCGGATAACCTCGAATGGGTGACAGGTGAGATTGGTGCGCCTCCGCTCGATGTGTCCGGCATTGCCTACCTGCTCCACGGCATGGCGTCGTTCGACACCCGGCATCAGCTCGAATCCACCAGGCGCACGCTGGAAACAATGGTTGCTGGTGGGCTACTTGAGCGGGTGACGGTGCATGAATCGCGTCAGGTGCGTAGCGGAGGCGAGACTAGCGCTACTGTCGTGCGCTACGGGCTGCCCGGCAGGCGTGCTGTAACGCGCGATACTGGCGGCGCTGATAGCGCGATTGATGTGGAATGCGAGCGATTGGATTAGCGCCGTGGCGCTGGCTTCCTCCACTGGTAGGACGGCGATCTGAGTTTCTGCATGAAGCGTTCACGGTTGGCCGCCCGGCTGTTAATGATGCGCATCAGCTCCCGGCGCTCAAACGACGATACAGCGTCAAATGCTGATCCGGTGGCAGTACCGGACAGAAAGGCCGATGCAAGCTGTTCCAGGGTGGTATCTATCATGTTGTTTGCTCCGTTAGTCGAGGGGAATAAGCAGCCTGTGTACAGGCTGGCTTGATGGGCATCGTGCGGCGGCCTGTTGTGATGGCGTAGTAATAATCCTGACGGATATCCAGTCGTAGACAGTTTGTCGACTCACACCTTTGTGCCTGGCGTAGGCGGCCTTGGTCATTAACACTGGTAAATACTCAATAAGGGAATCGGAGCTACATAAGGAAATGCGGGGAAAATGGTATGCGTCAAGAATACGCTATTATCCGTAACATATTCTCCACACAAAGAAATTTTGGCTAAGTATCATGCGGTGTATGATGGCGGTTCTTTAGCCATATTAACCAGAAGGATTTGATATGCCCCAGCAACATACTAATGAATTGCCCCCGGAAGGGGGAGAAAAATGAGCATAGGGTACTGGATTGTCAAAGGTGATAAAACCAGCTGCGGTGGAAGCGTACTGAGCGGAGACCCGACCGTAAAAATGGGCACGCCGCCGTGCTTTGTTGCCAGAAAAGGAGATGAGGTCTCCTGCGGCGTTCACGCAGGAAAATTTCATATTATGGGCGGACATCCCGGCGAGCTGTCACTGGGTGGGGTGCCGCAGGCCAGCACCCTTTACAGCCGCTCCAGTTGCCCCTGTAAAGCCTTCTTTATCCCTTCCCAGACGTGGCGCAAGCATGGTTCTTACCAGGGCGATTCCCCTCGTGCAGCATCTTCTCCCGTAACGAGTCAGGAGCCAGAGCAGCACGCACAGGCCGCCCGAAAAAATACAACCTCCGCCCCCGGCAATACCGGCAACACGACCCGAAAGGAAAAGCGAGAAATTACGCTGACAATTGGCGTGTTCTTTGATGGAACGGGCAACAATGCCATCAACACCGATAACATGATAAAAGCCTGTATTGCGCAGCGTTACCAGCTCGATGACACCGACGCGGGCGCAATTCTGGGTAAGTGCGCTAAGGAGGGGATGGGCGTATCGGGCGTGGGGGCCACCAGCTACATGGGCTATTACACCAACGTGCACTGGCTGCGGACTTTATATAAAAAGTTTTTCACTGCTGATGATTCATTGTATCAGCGAGATATTTATATTGATGGCATAGGCACGGAAGCGGGCGAACCGGACAGTATGATTGGTCAGGGGCTGGGGATTTCTGATACTGGCGTGATTGCTAAAACCGATAAAGCCGTGTCCAGTCTGACTGGAAATATTAAGACTGCACTGGAAGAATTAAGCCGAACGAATCCAGATAACGAAATTGTTATTAAAACGCTACAGTTTGATATTTTCGGCTTCAGTCGCGGCGCGGCGGCATCGCGCCACTTTGCCAACCGTATTCACTCAGAAGACGCCGCGATTATTGCCGCCATCCGTGACGGTATACAGGGCACCGAGTTTAAGGGCGCTCCGGCAGGTAAAATCCGCTTTATCGGCATTTTTGATACCGTGGCGGCTATCGGTACGCCGTTAAACGGACTGAATCCGCATAACGCGGATACGGGCAACGTAAACCTTGTTCTGCGTCCGGGCGTGGCTGATAAGGTTTTCCATATCACCGCCGCCCACGAATGCCGTTTTAACTTCGCGTTAAACAGCGTTAAGCCCGCATGGCCTGAACTGGCGCTACCCGGCGTGCATTCGGACATTGGCGGGGGCTACCTGCCCACAGTGAAAGAGAACCTCTTTCTAACCCGCCCGGAGACCGACACTATCCCGCTGCGCCAGCCGGGAGAGCAGACGCGCGGCTATCACCAGACAACAAAGCAGATGGAAAAGCTGGACACCTTCCCGGCGGTTGCGCCCATCATGCGCACCAGCGAAATCTCGGTAGAAACCTGGTTTGATGACCGTATGCCACCGAACCGCTACGGTGAACCCCAGAAACGCAGCTATGCTGCCATGACGTTACGGGACCGGGTAATTAGACATGACTGGTCAAAAGTGGCTCTGCGGGTCATGTACGCTGCTGCACAGGAGGCTGGGGTAATGTTTGATGCAATCGACCCGGCAAACCCTGCAATGGCGCTTCCCGGTGAACTGGCACCGCTGTGCGATAAAGCCGTGGCGATGGGTAAGGCTGTCCGTTCGGGCCAGTCCTCCGGCACGTTCAGCCAGGACGAAACTGACATCATCGCTCAGCGGTATATTCACTGCTCGGCAAACTGGAACGCGATCATTGCTGATATGAAGGGTTACACTCAAGGCGGTGCATCCGCAACGGAAATTATCGGTTTTCTGGATCGCCCGGATGAAAACTGGCAGCGTACTGTATACAACATGGACGGGAAAAAGGTATGAGACTGAAAATTGCCCTTACGGTGGTCTTGCTGGTGGGCGGCTGCCGTGCTTCTGAACTCCCGACGCCGGAAGAAACGGGCGAAATGCCCTACGGCAGATGGGGCTTCGCCTTTTTTACGCCTCATGCCCTGCCCGCCGTGGTGACGTATGCTGCCATTATTGACAGCAGTAATGTGGTCTCAAAGTTTCGGGCGCTGGATAGCTCGCAGAGCGATCCTAATGTAGTAGGCTCATGGCGTGATAATACCAATAGCGGGTCTATTCACTTCAATAAGGCCCGGCACCCGCCCGTTAATATGGTGTTCTGCTGGGATTCCATCATCGATAAAAAGACCTATGAAACGCAGATCGTCTTTCAGCCGTCACTGAAAGAGGCCATGCTGACCCCTACAGGCACAGACCGTTACGGCAATACCGCTTGGTATAAAACATTGCTGTTTGGTCTGGCACCAGAAGGGAAGGTAAAAATCTGGCTGCAGGATAGCGCCGGGGGGAAAAATATTCCACTGGATCCGAAACGCATCGGTACGTTTTCAGGCGATAAGCTGGATATTTGCAAGGGAATTACCCAACATCCCAACGGATACGTCTATTACGGTGACACACCTGAGTTTATCAAAGGCAAAACCTACCCTTACGGCAACTGGTAATTGTCGCCATACCCACCAGCGCCGTTTGCTGGTGGGCTTCTCCAGTCAGGATCCCCCTTCGGATGAATTTTTTAATTTCGCGGGTTTAAACATTTGAGGATGCGGGGCGTCCCGTCGGGTAATGGTTACAGGGATTGATCGCCCCCTCCCGGTGAGCCGTTCCAGACCGTTAGCTCATGTGCTTTGCTCCGTCCGTGGGCGGGGGGATATGTCAGGGCAATGCCGCTGGTGGCGGTACACCGCTCGCCCTCTCATGCACAGAAAAAATCCCCGTTCAGGGGGTATAAACATGTTTACAGGCCAGCGCTGATTACCGCGCCATTTCTGGGCTGGTAGGGTATTAACATGTTAACAGGGGTATAAACATTTTTACCGGGGGTATAAACATGTTCAGTTCGGCGGCGTAGCGTCTTTGCCGCTCGTTTTTCACGGGGCATGGATGTAGTGAGAAACCTTAACATTCCTTAACATCCAGCTTATGCCCCAATTCGCAGTTTCTCCTCCAATTCGCAACCTTTTTCGCACGCCGCAAATAGCGGCATCCCAGCACTGGCAAGGCTTTGAGAGAAATTTCAGATTCAATTATCGGTTTCGTTTCTGGGGTAAATTTGCGCTCAATTCGCAGTTCAGATGTATAGATTCGTCAAGGTTCCTTTGCGCACAATTCGCAGTTAAGATGTCAGGTTTTGTGAGGTTCCAGACCTTAGGTTTTCTTAGGTTTTCGATGTGAGCAAATTTGCGCACATCTACCAACACAACCCGCAATGACGTTAACATTTGTTAAGATTTGGTTGATAAATAACCATCCTGTTTTTTGCATCACGTCAAAGACAGCGGGAACCAAAGGCCACCAGCAAGCCATTGTATAAACTACTTTCGCGGTCATTGCGCGATGCACGTCACCGTACATCTATCCCCAAATTCGCTACCGGATTGAAGCCCTTAAAATTCTAGACGGCCTGAATCTCGGTAAAGCCGCAACCCCAATGCTGGCGCGGCTTTCGAGCTTAACGGGCTTGAAATCCGTCTATAAGGGTCTAATATTTTTAGCCCTTCTGGTGGCGGCAAGCAGACCACACACATTGACGCGGTGGCCTGCTGTTGAGTCGTCAGGCGGTGACTGCTGCGCACGTCTCAGCGCGTCCGTTGCCTGTCCCTGCTGGCCTTTCTTTCCTGTCGGGCGGGCAGTTCTGGCACTGATAACGCTGTCTGCCACTACCTGATAACCCTGCTGTGTACCGCCGTCCTGCCCCGTCCACTGGTCAACGTTACACTTTTTCCACGCCTGATTTCACAACTTGCCTATGCAAGGCGATTTTCCTGTCCGCATATTGGACAACATCTTTAATTACTAACTTTTGAATTGCAGAAATTAATATTTCCATTGATGAAAATTCTGGCTTGTTATTTTTTGATGGGAGGGAGATAGTATCCTTCTGGATTTTCGTATTACTAATGCTATCACCCCAAGAATATTTGTGGTTTAAACTTTTATGTACGCAGGTGGCTAGATATAATTGAGTTAACTTTGCTTTCCCATTTTCACCTTTAAGCCTTAAAGTTAAATTATGGCTATCATTAGAGTAAAAATCACGTCCCTGATAACTAACAACAAATGTTTTTCCACCAATAAAAATACACCCCCCTTTCTCTAAAAATCTATTGTCATAAGATATGTAAGAGCTCACTCCATTATTCTCACTGCTGGCACATAAATATGGCGTGTTACCACTATTCTGTTTGATATCTCTAGCGAGAATGTTACTTGTATTTTTAACATCAAACACATCAATAACATTGAAAACATTAAATATCAAATCGTTATAGTTATCTAACGCTTGCTGTTCCTCTTGTGTTAAATTATAATCTTTCAACCCAGCAACGGTTAAATACGCCTCCAGCTCCGCTATACGCTCCGCCTCCAGCTCCGCTATAAAATCCTCCATGAAATTGAAGTCGATTTTTCCTTTGCTAATCGGTAATTTAATATATTTGTTTTTTACAACATTCCATCCCCCCAGCTTATTTTTGTAGGAATATATATGTAGATCCGTGATTTTATTAATACACTGAACTACAAATAAGTACTGTTTCGGTGACAATTCAATGTCACTTACATTCCATTGAAGGGCATAGGCATCTGACAAAACAGTAAACTCATTGGACTGAAAATAAGCTCGGTAAACATCACTATTTGAAGGGATTGAAATCACATTTTTTAAAATAGTTGCCCCCTCTCTAGGTACAAAATAGTTTAGCCCTTGGTTATTGAAACTAGACGTAAGACATGGAAGTGTATACTTCCCTATTTTTTTCTTTGGTAACTCATCTGCTTTGAAAGGCAGTTTTTTTGTCTTTATTTTTTCTAATAAATCACCAACCCGAAACTCACCCCACTCAACATCTTCTAACATTTTGTTAAGTGGGGATGCTACTTTCCCGAATCATCACCTTGTTGCTTTATAAGATTAGATACTTCCCACGCCAAATAATTGCTGACAGTTTGTTTAAAATCATTCAGTGTTGGTTTGGTGTCTACGGGAATAGATTGATTCCAGTCTGCCCCATTATCAGGATCGATAGTGCCTTCAAAGTATTTCTGTTCGGTCAGAATATTGAGTTTACTTTTACCAACGCGAACCAAATCAACCACTTCCTGATATCGTTCTTTGGCACGGTCTGTATCCTTAAGATTATTGCTCGCTTTTTTTCGGTTAGTACGAGTATAGCCATCATGAGTGAAATCGATAAATTTGACCATTTCATCCCTGTGATGAGCTTCGCCCACTTTAAATACATAGATATAGGTTTGAACACTGGATTTTCCAATAAACAGGTCAATAGGCATTTTAATGCTAGCAACCAGTGTGTTACTTTTAAGTATTTTTTTATTGTTCTCTTTAGCTTTCCCTGATCCTGCTGAACCTTGAATAATAATAGCTGCGTACCCGCCATTCATCATAGCAAGTGCTTTTTCAACAAATATCATCCCATTACCTTGAGCGGAATAAGGAGGATTTAAAACAAACGCATTTGCAGGGAATACCTTATCCGTTTTACCAAAGCCATACTTCCCGTCAAAGTCTGTTAATGAGTTTTTATTTAATATATTAGAGCTACCATCACCCATTAAAATCATATTTAAAATAGCCAGCATATAGACACTGGACAACAACTCCAAGCCAAGGAGCTGTTCTGCTTTAATACTGGCTTCTTTAGCTCTGAATTTCTCCGGTGAATCAATGCTGTTCTTGGCATCTATCAGCATTTCATTCATCGCAGCAACCAGTAAACCGGCAGAGCCAGTCGCAAAATCCCAGACATAGGAGTCTTTGTTAACTCTGGCAAGCTTCACTAATAATGTTGCTACATATGATGGAGTTAAAACCACATCATTGAGTTTATCTTGCGAAAAACCCAACCATCCATACATCTCATTAAACAACTTACCGGTAAAGTCAGTAGTCAACCCAATCTTGTAATAAATACCCAAATCGTCAACAATTTTAGTAAAAATTCGCTTAAGCTGACTTTCACCATTACTTACTTTATTAATATTATATGTAATTAACGTATTTTTTAATGTTCTTATGATTAAAGACTTTTTATCCGCAGGTAACGCCTTGTGATTGAGAAATGACTCTATCTTTTTAATGATGATGTCACCATCTGTATACCCCTCTTCGATTGAAGAGGATAAATCACTTTTCTCTAAAGGTTTTACCTTTCCGGGAATACCAATTGTTGCAATAATAGATGCCGCGACTAAGTAAACACGGTCATTTTCACCGAGGCCTTTTTCATTTTGATAAATGTCATTATTTAACTTAACCAAACAAGCATCAATTTCTTTTTCTTTCTGACTCTTTAAATTATCTAATTCTTGTTGTGATAGCTGTATTGTTTTTACTTTTTCAATAAACCCATCAAAATTCTCTTCTGCTAAAAATGAAAAATCAGAATAATCTGCAACTTTTCGCCCGGAACCGAGATTACTTTTTGCAACATAATACACACCAATTTCATGTTGTAGCTTACCGATTTCATCAATAAAGCCTGTCATGCCTATAGCGATAATATCGGTATAGCTCGTGTGATGAAGTAATGCATTCGCATAATGCACTGCCCCGTTAACGGCATAGCTATTTATATTTTTAAAGTTTGGTTCGTTCTTGGACGTCTGATTATCGACTAATCCATCAACATTAAGGTTGACAAGTTTATCCTTGTACCCTTTGTACTCAATTAAAATAGGGTATGAATTGAGTTTTTTATCTTTCAAAATGAGTTTTACATCGGGTCGATTTCCGCCAACTCCGCCATTTTTAGAAAAATAGTCATTAAGTGCTTTATCTATCTCATCATTTAATGAATTTTGTTCTAATTTATAATCCAAATTATAAGATTTAAGCCAACCGTTAGCCAGGTCTGCAATATTGGGTTCAACTGATTGTAATTTAGCCATTTTTCTTCACTTACTCCATATCCCTTATTGGCGTATCAAATTCAGAAGCGCAATGCCAGGCCGCCCTTCCTGGCTCTGCAAACACCACCACGGTCTTTCTCTGCCGTTACGCCATCAATACTTTTGAAGTCTCTCACTTCCTAAAGCTACCTGGAACTACATAAGACCAATGTCTTACCTTCTTCCACCCAAAACCTTACATCATCGTTATTACCTTGACTATTGTACTGAATAGCTAGCCAGTAACAAGGCCGCTGCCTCCTGCGTGGTGAAGCCCTGCGCCTCAATTTCTCTGATAACTTCGATCTGCTTTTTGTGGTGCTCGTTCATTTTTTCCACTCCCTTCTGATTCATACCCCCCCTGTGAATCTTTTTGGGGGTGTTGTTGGTCTACCCGGTCTACATGCGGCAAAAAAAATCAAAAAAACCAGTAATTACGAGGCTTGTAGAGGGGTAGACGTTTGTTTTCATACGTCTACCTTACCTCTACCTACGCCTACCCTGTTTATTTATACAGCATCAAAATAGGTGGATGTATGTAGACGTAAGGTAGAGGTAAATATATATACGTCTACCTGTCTGAATCCATTGCTATCACTGCCCATAAAGAAAAAGGGGTAGACGTGTAGACGTAAGTCACCACTAAAAAGTTTTCACACGGGGTCGCCTGGAACATCAACCCCGTATGCGCGGGGAATAAATTCCTCTGCCAGCTCCGTTATGCTCAGGTTGGTCTGAGTGCGCCCCTTAACTTTCCGTGTCAGATACTGACTCCGGTATTCCTTCGCGGCGTTTTTCATCGCCCGAGAAAACTTCTCCACAGAGAGAGGTTTACCCAGCCCGTGATATTCCAGGAAAGATAAATACAGGTGATAAAGATACGCTCTCGGCTCAGGCTGTCCCGCCCATGTTCCGCCGCCCATCATCAGCCCTTTAGGTTCAGTCATGAAAAACAGCGCTGCGCACATGTCGATAACCGGATCTGTGCCGCGCTTAACGCCCAGCGCCTCCAGTGAATCGCGCTGTTCCAGCAAAAGTAACTTAGCCCTGTTCTGGTCGGAAAAAGCACCCAGCAAGTGACGAATGATTACCGGTACTTCGCGCCGAATTTTAGCGGTTAGATCCGGGTCTTTATCTGCCTCGGACACTGGATTATTGAACGGGAATATCACACGGCGGCGGGCAATGCCCCCGTTGCGCTCGGTAAATGTCATTGGCTCGTTATTGGTCGCCAGCACAACCGCATTCAGTACCGTTGTGAACTGCTTTTCGTACTTACCGTCGATTTCAACCGGATCGCCGCCTGTAATGGCCTTGATACCCGCCCCCTCACCCACGTAGCGCGTCTGGTCTGGCATAATTATCAGACTCTTTCCGACGAACTGCGCCCGCCCGCGTGCAAGGTCGAGCGTGCTCATGCTACCGCTGGCTGTGTTGTGCTCCCCGGCAAGCGTCGCGGCAATGCTGCTGAATACGGACTTACCGCTGCCACCTTCCCCCGTCACCTCAATAAATAGCTGCCAGTCGTGACGCTTTGCCAGCACCATAAACAAGGCCGCTTTGATGCGCTCACCTTTACCGTGGTCGCCATCGCTGGCGTGGTTCAGCCATCGCGTGAAGTGTGGGGCATGTTCTTTAAGGCTCTCTCCCGGCGCGGGTGGTGTGTAGTCGATCCCATTGTGGTTCATCAGCCAGTTATCCGGGCTGTGATCGGAAAATGTCCGTGTGTTGAGGTCGTACACGCCATTCTTAAAACCGATTAAATCTGCTCGCTGGTCATCGGTGGGCTGTAGCTGTAGCTTCATCGTCGCCACCACGGACTTAATTCCCTTTTCCGTGTAATGGGCTTCGTGCTCCTCAAAAATGGATACCATGACGCGCTCAAGCTCAATGTCTGGCAGTTTTCCCCACACGCCTGAGCCGTAGCGATAAACCACGCCACTATCAGCGTTTACCGCCAGCCTGTCCCAGCGAGCCGCAAGCAACTTTGCTTTCTGGCTTGCTGCCATCTGGGAAATGTCACCATTTTCTGTTCGGCGGCTCTTTTTACCGCCCTCAATCGCTCGCAGTTGAACGCTCACATCTTTCCTCTCAATCTGGTACATCGAATCGTTAAAAGCCGCTACAGAGGCTTCCAGCCCGTTCTCAAGGTGGTAGTCATTCCAGTCAGCTTTGTGGCCTGTCGGTGGAACGGATACCCAGCCCGCCACGGACAAGGCAGCCTTCTCTGCTGAATCCTTCCCGATATTGCGCCCATCATCGCCGTTAATGTCGTTATCAGCGGCGATAATGATTTCTGCGTCCGGGTACTTGCGGCGCATTACCCCGGCGACGTGTGTCAGGTTTCCGGCGTCAATCGCTGCCACTGTGAGCGCGTCAGGACGCATCATGTGAACCGATAAGGCCGTTGCAAGCCCTTCGGCGATTAAAACGCTCTGAGTCGATTCTGGCGCGTTTACGGCATGGTATGCCCCGCGCTTTGCTGAACCCGTCAGGAGGCGCTTTTCTCCCTGCGGGGTAATGGTCTGCGCTGCTGCCACCGCGCCGGACTCGTCCACCAGCTCAAGCAGGATTGAACCATCGGTGAGAACGGGGAACGTGAACCCTCCCAGCTCTTTGCTAATCAGGTACTCAGATTCGCCCTGTACGGCGCTGTCACGCATTCTGGCGTACAGACGGGCAAAGACAGCCCGCCGCTGCTCTGCTCTCTCTGTGGCCTGTTTCTGGTGCTCCTGCTCACGCTGCTGGCGGTCAGCTTCCAGTTGCTCCCTTCTCTGGCTCGCTGCTGTGGGGTCTGCTTCCGCTGCCCGGTAATCAATACCCAGCACACCAGCGGCAAGCCTCGCCGCTTCTGTGGTGTCACAGTTGTTAACCTTCTTAATCAGGTCTAAGCCGTCGCCAGCACCACACTGATTGCAGATGTGAGCGCCGCGCCCGTCGTCGTCGAACCGAAAGCGATCCGTACCGCCGCACACGGGGCATCCGGCGTGTCTGTGGGGCGAATCGGGAACATCAATATTCAGGCCAGCCAGCACATGAGGCCAGTTATTCGCTGCTGCGCTGGTCACTTCGCGGATAAAGTCGATATTACGCATTCACACCCCCGCCATTACCCGCCACCGTTGCGCCCATATCGTTAGTCATGCTCTGCCAGATCTCCACCCCGAAGTCAGTAATTCCGCTACTGCTGGCGCATTTAGCCATTAAGACGATCCCCCCCTCCCACTGCGGGTAGTTGTCCCTGAGCGCCTCCAGCGCGTAACCGTCGATAAGGTCGCGCACCCCTTTGACGCCGCCGATAATGTCCACGTGAACAGACTGCCCGCACGCATCAATCATGAAATAAGCGCCGCCGCTGGTGGCGGTGATATGGTCATACAGCGCCGCCGCGTACTGGTTAGCCAGTGAATTAAGCTGGAAATTTTTAGTCATCATTTGTAATCATTTAGCCTCTCAGTGCGCCATCGGCTGCTCTGGCAGCCCGTTCTGTTCAAGGTCTGCAATAAAGTGATCGTGTAACTCCGCCAGCACCTCACGCCCAAAGTCCGAAATAACCCCGGCATCAGCGTCAATCATTCGGGTGTAAAACGTAATGGCGTGCTCTGTACCCTGCTCAATGCCGTAGCGCTCAATTAGCCCGCCCTCGATGTTGTTCGCCATCGCCAGACGCTCAGAGAACGGGTAAACCACAATCCCCGTCTTACCATTTGAGTAAATCGCTACCTGTGACGTTGTGCCGTCAGCCTCGGCGACGGAGGTTGTGCCGTTCTCACGCTTCATGTCACAGATAAAGGCAGCGGCAACCAGCCATCGCCACATTTCAAGGTGCTGCTGTGCGGTGAAGTCGAACCAGCCGTTATCACCGCCATCAACAACGGCTCCATGAATAGCGAGTCCGATACCTGGCTGGCCGTCATACTCACCAACAATGAGACGCGCAACGGCGCACTCATAGCTAATAAGCTCAACATGTTCATAAATCCCGGCATCGTTGCGGGTCATGATTTTCACGCCGTCCGGTGTGGCTTCGGCGTGGAATATGTCGGGATTTCCCGATTTAAAGTTCAATACATTGCTCATGCCTTCCCCTCCCTGTATTCACGCGCCGCATGGTCACGCAGTTCGTTTTCAGCCTCGTTCATTGCTTCGGCTACACCGTGTAACAGCGTCAGAATCGAACCAATAAGGCGCGGTAAATCGGGGTCTGTTTCATCGTTGGTTCTCTCAAGCCACATGGATAAAACAGCCTGTGCCTGTTCAATCTGACAGGTGGCATCAATCAGTTGTAACTGGCTCATGCTGAAACCTCCATATCTCCGGCGTGACCCGCTGTAATTAGCGTCGCAGGGGAAATGACGCGGGTAATGCGACACTGGTTAACCCTTCGCACTGCGCTTTGTTCATGGCGTGCGACTTTGCCTCTCTCATGTTGGATGATGCGATCAGGTAGTTAATGCCAATGGTCAGGCCGCGCTTATTGACTCCGTAACCTTTGATATGAAAGTAGTTAAGCATGGCTCACCCCCGCTCTAAAACGGGCAGAGAACACCATCACGCAGCCATCGGGGGACTGCTGCCGGGCTTCCGCTTCGGTTTCGGCCTCAATGGTAATCAGGCGCGGTTTAGCTGTACTCAGCGCCAGAAAGCGCCAGATGAATTTATTCAGGGTGTGCGAATCCCGCTCTTGCGGGTGTGTGGTACTCTTTTTCATAGCAGCCTCGATAATGTTGCTATCGGTGGTGGTTAGAAGCCCGTTGGTGTTGGCGCACTGACGGGCTTTGTTTTTTTAACTCTCTTCGTGAGATATACACAGTCAAAAAAATGAGATATACATTAGGCATTGGTGATATACATTGCAAGTGTTTTTATATCTCACTTTTATGTATAGTGAGATGCACACAGTGAAAAGGTGATTAACAATGTCCGTGTATAAAAACGCAAAGTCGCAAATGACAACTATCCGAGTGCCGCATGACGTAATGGAAGGAATGGAATCTGTTAAGCATCCAGACGAAAGCAACGCCGGATTCATCGTTACTGCCATGCGCAGCGAGATAGCCAGACGGCAGACAGACGGCGCAACGGAAAACCCGCTGCTGTCCTCCCTCGATGCGCTGGAACAGGTCGAGGCTATCGGCACCAGCGCCAGCGAGGAAATCAAACGCCTGGTAGACGTGGCACGCTCTGAAATAAAGCGCCGCAAGCCGAAAGCGGACGAGCAAGAGGCGTGACCCATGAGCGAGCCAGAAGACGATAAGCCAGTGGACGACGAGTTAGACGGGTCTTCGCCAGATAAACCGATGCGCTTCCTTCTGGAAGATGCGCTGTTAAATTCTAAGGGGGTGTGGGACGGCTGGAACCCGGAGTACAGCGGGCGCAAAATTGCGCGGGCTGACCGTATAGCCGACACACTACAAGGCACGGTATTAAAACCACGCCAACGCCGCAAACCAAAGGCAGACGAGCCAGCGGAGTAATCCACGCTGGCACATAACCAAAGGGCGGGTGTCGAATACTCGCCCTTTTCTTTTGGCAGATCCCCGTCATGGTAGAACGTCACGCTGTTATGCTCGACGCGCTCAACGGTCACGATAGCGCCGTGTGAGTCCTTGTAGCGCCGCTGCTGGCGTGGGGTGCTGGTGGACTTGCGGCTGCGGGCGATCAAGTAGGCATTTCTATGTTCGTCTAAAATAGAAATATCGCTTTCATTAACGGCGAGAATATCCTTCTGACAGGTGTTGGATTGCAGGGCGGCCTCCGAATTGAATCGGCTTTTTTCGAGTTTTATTTTTAGGCTCCCTTAACTGGCTTTACTTGAATGGTGCTGGTGGTCGGCGTAATATCAGACGTGCGAATATCTGACTTAGCCGCCTGCTGTACGGGGCGGTTTTTCTTTTGCATTACGCCACCTCACCACGGCGTTCAGCCAGCCAGTTATTAATCTCTACCGCGTCAAAGGCGGTCACGTTATCTCCGAGTTTCACCGGGCGCGGCATTGTGCCGTTCTTCACCCAGCGATCAATTGTTGGCATGGATACACCCAGCATGTCCGGCATACGGAAACGGCGGATGTATCCTGTGGTTGGAATGGCTGAATGTGCTGCTTCTTTGTACGTCATATGTCCCGCAACTCCTGTTGATAGCTAGTGTTACGGGAAAGGTTAGTTAGTGGGAATAGGCATCATAAGATATAGTAATCTTACTGTACCCCTACAGTAGGATTACTTACCCACTTAAGGTTTACAGCTTCTCTGAGCTTTTTCTTAATCGTCTCTTCGTTAATTATCATTAGTGGGGGCACTTCCTTTTGATGTTTTAGAAGTGCTTCACACCATTTCTCCGGGCTAATCTCTTTTTTACTTCCCCTGCATTCATCGGGGTATTTGCTTAAAATGTGTATGGCGGCCTTGAGGAGGTCTTCCCTGTTCGTGGCAAAACGTTCAGCGGAATGATGTGGCTCTTCAACATTTGATAACTCATGAATATCGCTCAAGCCATGGATAGCCATTGTCTTGTCTTGACTGATGGTTTCTGTGATTTTTTTTACATCCTCTCGTGTAATAAAAACATCTCCTGAGTTTATATTTAAAACTCTTGCCGATAATGAAATATTGCCATCATCATTAGTTAGACGCGCAGGAATTGCCGTAATGTGGATATCCTGCGGAGGATTAAATATTGGACGCAGAGGCATCACGCTATCTGCTTTTTTATCAATAAATAAGTCGATAGAAATATATCGTGGTAAAAGCCAAAACCCTGATATTTTACTGTTAAACTCCATTAGCTGATTTGATAGAGCTGACTCCATCCCCTTGGCGTAACTAATCCTTTCATCTTCAGTCAATATTCTATCGCCAATAGCCTTTGGAGCTTGGAGTTTCGGCTGTTTTATGACCATCTCACCATTTACTCTTGTTCCGTAGACATTAAAAAACTCACTGCGGTCGGGGATTATGTCATTGAATGCGCATTCATGATCTCCCCCCCATTCACTTAAGTCACCGTGAAGGGAAAGAATTGCATGACAATCTCTTACCAGCACGCAAAGATCAATTGCCCCGGTATAGGCCATCTGAAGAATGTCTTCAGTCGTACATCCAGTAAGCTCAGCAGCTCGCTGGAGAGGAAAGAAATGAATCGGCGGTAATGGTATTGCTGGTTGTTTACTCATAAGCAGGCCTTTTAGCTTCGCCTTTAAAGGTATTGAGCCAGGCGGTAAGGCATTCCGCTTTTCACCCCGTCGGGCTAGGCTCAATCTGTTCTGTTACTTCGCTTTCGTCTTTCTCAATGGTGTGACGTTGTAATCTTCGCCGCGTTCCAGAGCCACCAGCAAATCAGCCCACTGTGATAAAGCCGCTTTACGTTCTTCAAAATATTGGTGCCGGTTGTAAATGCCCTCAACGCCTTTTATGCGGTGATTAAGGCATCTTTCAGCCACTACCGGATCAACGCCCAGCGCGGCTAAATGGGTGCGGGCTGTGCGGCGGAAGTCGTGAATTGTGAAGTTCGGCACGTGCGGCATTTCAGCGCGAACCTTCGCCAGCGCAACGGGTAGGGTGCTTTCCTGAATGTGTGGAATCATCCTGTTTTGCATCTTTCTGGCTGGCAGTACCCACGCGCTATTACATGAGAACGTTTCAAGCTCTCTCAGCCATTCAACGGCAGGCGGTGCTAATGGGATGTCTATAGCGTCGCCGTTTTTGCTGCGTTCCTCTGGCAAGCGCCAGACGGCTTTATCAAGGTCGAACTCCTCCCAGCGGGCGGCGCATAACTCCATTTTGCGGACGCATAATGCTAACAGTAACTTGAACGTGATCTCATTCTGTCGGCTTAATCCCTTCGCTGTGCGCATGGCTTTGAATAGCTGGATTAGCTCATCACGGGTTAACCAGCGGTCACGGCTAACTTCCTTCCCTCCAGCGTCTGACACCTCAAAGGCTGAGCATGGGTTTATCTCCAATGCGTGCCGTTTGATTCCGTAGTCGAATATGCGACGCGTCCAGCGTAGAACGTCCGTCGCTATGGTAGGCGCTCCACGGTCTACGATAGCCTTGAGCATGTCATCAATATGGCGCGGCTTTACGTCCTCCACCTTCATTCGCCCGATGTGGGGATTTATATCCTTGTCTATCCGGCGGCGGAGTATGTCGGGGTGCTTCCAGCGGGGCAGTATCTGACGCTCAAAGTATTCAGCGGCAAGCTCTGAAACGCGCATGGCGTTTTTCTCTGCTTCCATCTTCGCCAGCGCTTCGGCCTTCCGTTCCTGCTTCTCTCCCGCAACGTCATAGCCCAGCGCAACGCGAGCCGATAGCTCTTTGGCTGTCTCTCTGGCCTTTGATAGTGATAGCTCGGCATATGAGCCGATCATCATTGCGCGAGGTTTCCCAGCGAATTTATAGCGGAAGCGCCAGACGGGGGTCTGGTAGTTTTCGCGGTATGAAAGATAAAGCCCGTTACCGTCAGAGCGTCCCTCGAATCGCTCCCCGGCCTTTATCCATGCGCGGATCTGCATGTCTGTGAGTTTTGGCATTTTGCGAATATCCAAACGTTTAATAATGGGTGTACACCTAGTTGAGTGCGTCTAACGCCGTGGGTACACCTAGGTGTACACGGGAATAATGCGCTTTGTTGCTTCTTCGTGATAGCCCATGATAACAAAAAAGCCCGACTTTATGCGGGCTTTTCTGGTTTTTTGCGTCTTTGCGATAGCTCTTGAATGTTTACTCGATATTCTGAATCTGCTCGCGCATTTGCTCAATCAGCACCTTCAGCTCAATCGCAGATGTGGTCACTTCGGCGTTGATTGATTTGGATGCCAAGGTGTTCGACTCGCGGTTGAATTCCTGCATCATGAAATCGAGACGACGACCCACGGCTTCTTTTTTCTTCAGAATGTTGTAGGTCTCTTTGACGTGCGCTTCCAGACGATCCAGCTCTTCGGCCACGTCAACACGCTGGGCCATCAGGACCAGTTCCTGCTCCAGACGGGTATTTTCCAGCTGAACTTCTGCATCTTCGAGTCGGGCAAGCAGGCGCTCGCGCTGCCACTGGAGGACTTCTGGCATGTGCGCGCGTACTTTCAGGACTTCTGCGCTGACACCTTCCAGACGCTGCTCAATCATCGCTTTCAGCGCCTGACCTTCGGTTTCACGGGCGACGATAAAATCATCTAATGCGCCATCAAGCGCACCCAGAATTTCAGTGGTAATTGCATCCAGATCCTGCTCTCCTGCGGCCATCACGCCTGGCCAGCGGAGGATATCAACAGGATTGATTTCGCCTTCGTCGCTCTGCATCTTGACCCAGTTCGCAGCATTCACCAGCTGTTTGGCCAGTTTTTCATTGAGGATCAGCTCCCCTTGCGCGCTCGCGTCGGGTTCAAAACGCAGGTTGCATTCCACTTTACCGCGCGTCAGGCGAGCACGAATGCGTTCGCGAACAACCGGCTCGAGGCTGCGAAACTGCTCCGGCATACGGAAATACGTTTCCAGATAGCGCTGGTTTACCGAGCGCATTTCCCAGGTAGCGCTACCCCAGCTACCCTTGATTTCACGCCGGGCGTAGGCGGTCATACTGCGAATCATAAACATGTCCGTTTTTAGAGGAGAGATGGGGGGATTATAGCTTTCGGGGCTTTCTCAGGATAGGAATAAGCGCGTTTAATCCGTATAATGCGCAGCCACATTCGTTTCAAGCCGGAGATATCATCATGCGTCCAGCAGGCCGTAGCGCCAATCAGGTGCGCCCCGTCACCCTGACCCGTAACTATACAATACACGCTGAAGGCTCCGTGCTTGTTGAATTCGGTAACACCAAGGTGCTGTGCACCGCCTCTATCGATGAAGGCGTTCCGCGTTTTCTGAAAGGTCAGGGCCAAGGCTGGATCACTGCCGAATATGGCATGCTTCCTCGTGCGACCCACACCCGTAACGCTCGCGAAGCGGCAAAAGGGAAGCAGGGTGGCCGCACGATGGAAATTCAGCGTCTGATTGCTCGCGCACTTCGTGCGGCGGTGGATCTGAAAACATTGGGCGAATTCACCATCACGTTGGACTGCGACGTGATTCAGGCTGATGGCGGCACGCGTACCGCGTCCATCACCGGCGCTTGCGTGGCGCTTGCCGATGCGCTGAACAAGCTGGTTGCCGCCGGTAAACTGAAAACCAACCCAATGAAAGGGATGGTGGCCGCTGTCTCCGTTGGTATTGTAAAAGGCGAAGCCCTTTGCGATCTTGAGTATGTTGAAGACTCCGCCGCAGAAACCGACATGAACGTCGTGATGACTGAAGACGGTCGCATTATTGAGGTGCAGGGCACGGCAGAAGGCGAGCCGTTCACCCACGAAGAGCTTCTTACCTTGCTGGCGTTAGCCCGAGGGGGAATCGAATCCATTGTCGCGGCGCAGAAAGCGGCGTTAGAAAATTGATGTAAGGGCGACGTTGTCGCCCTTTTTTTTATGCTTCATCCTGAGCGCCGTCTCTGTGTCGGCTGCCGATAGGGCGTGAATGATGTAGCGTAAACCAAAATGATGATAAGTAAGATGAGGAGCAAATCCATGAAACCCTATCAGCGCCAGTTTATTGAGTTTGCGCTTAACAAGCAGGTTCTTAAGTTCGGCGAATTTACGCTGAAATCCGGGCGCAAAAGCCCCTATTTCTTCAATGCCGGCCTGTTTAATACCGGGCGCGATCTGGCTTTGTTAGGCCGTTTCTACGCCGAAGCGCTGGTGGATTCCGGGATTGATTTCGATCTGCTGTTTGGTCCGGCTTATAAAGGGATTCCAATCGCGACCACGACGGCGGTGGCGTTAGCGGAACACCACGATCGTGACCTGCCGTACTGCTTCAACCGTAAAGAAGCCAAAACGCACGGTGAAGGCGGCAACCTGGTCGGCAGCGCGTTGCAGGGCCGGGTGATGCTGGTGGACGACGTGATCACCGCAGGAACCGCGATCCGTGAATCCATGGAGATCATTCAGGCTAACGGCGCAACGCTTGCTGGCGTGCTGATCTCTCTTGATCGTCAGGAGCGTGGCCGTGGCGAAATCTCGGCGATTCAGGAAGTGGAGCGCGATTACCACTGCAAAGTGACGTCGATCATCACGCTGAAAGACCTGATTGCCTATCTGGAAGAGAAGCCTGAAATGGCGGATCACCTGGCGTCAGTGCAGGCGTATCGGGAAGCGTTTGGCGTTTGAGTGAATTGCCCGGTGGCACTGCGCTTACCGGGCCTACGCATCACGTAGGCCGGATAAGATTTACTGCAGTTGAGCAGCCACTAACGGCCAGCGAGTGTCGAAATCGTCCGTCGGGCGATATTTGAACTCGCTGCGCACAAAGCGGGAGAGCATCCCCTCGCAGAAAGCCAGAAGTTGCCCGGCCAGCAAGGTTTCGTCAGTAACGTAACCTTCGCCTTCACGCATTTTCTTTTCACGCAAAACCTGCCGCAGCTGCGCTTCAATGCGCTCGAACAGCTGGTTGATGCGCCCCTGAAGTTTGTCCTGCTCAAACATGAGGGCATGACCGGTCAGAATGCGGGTTAAACCCGGATTGCGCTCACCAAAACCCAAAATCAGCAGCACAATCAGACGCAGGCGCGCGGTCGTGTCTTTTTCGTCTTTTAAAATCAGATTGATGCGGGTGATCAGGCTGTCTTCGATGAATTCGATCAGACTGTCAAACATCCGCGTTTTGCTGGGAAAATGACGATAGAGCGCCGCTTCTGATACGCCAACAGAGGCGGCCAGTTTCGCGGTGGTGATGCGTTGGCTGCCATCGCTGGATTCGAGCATCAGAGCCAGAGATTGAAGTATTTCTTCGCGACGATTCCTTTTCGCGGTTTGTTTTTCTGCCATGTTACAAAATACCCCTGAAAATACGCGCTTTTACGGCTGGCATCCACACAGCGACCGCAAACTGTTGTTTGCGGTGTGTTATCGCGTTATTACGCTGTGAGATGCGTACTGTTAGGCTTATTTGCGCCCTGAGTGGCCGAAGCCGCCTTCGCCGCGATCGGTGGCATCAAAATCTTCCACCAGGTTAAATTCTGCCTGAACCACTGGCACAAAGACCATCTGTGCGATACGTTCGCCCGGCTCAATGGTGAAGCTATCCTGGCCACGGTTCCAGACAGAGACCATCAGCTGACCCTGGTAGTCAGAATCGATAAGCCCAACCAGATTGCCCAGCACGATACCATGCTTATGACCAAGACCTGAGCGAGGGAGGATCACCGCCGCCAGTGACGAGTCGGCAATGTGAATCGCCAGACCGGTTGGGATAAGCGTAGTGGCACCCGGTGCCAGCTCTACGGCGTCATCGAGACAGGCACGCAGGTCAAGACCAGCAGAGCCGGTGGTGGCGTAAGTTGGCAGCGGGAATTGCTGGCCAACGCGCGGGTCCAGAATCTTAACGTCGATTTTTTTCATCATAACGGGTAACGATCTCGTCCAGTAATTGTTGGCCCAGGAGTTCCTTGCGCTCAAGCGGTAAGACTTTCTCTCCATCCTGCCAGAAAAGGTGCAGTGCATTGCTGTCGCTATTAAATCCTTGTGTCGCCAGCGATACATCATTCGCACAAATCAAATCGAGATTTTTGCGGGTACGTTTTTGCCGGGCGTATTCTTCCACATTATTCGTTTCTGCGGCAAATCCAACGACGTAAGGTCGATGCATTTTTAATGCAGCAACGCCCGCGACGATATCCGGGTTTTTCACCATTTTTATCGTTAATTCATCGCCTTGCTTTTTAATTTTTGCGTCAGCAATGGTTTCTGCGCGGTAATCCGCAACGGCGGCGCAGCCGATAAATATGTGCTGTTTTTGCGCGTGCGCCTGGACAGCGGCTTCCATTTCCAGCGCTGTGGTTACGTCGATTCGCTGCACAGACGATGGCGTGGGCAACGAGACCGGCCCGCTCACCAGCGTGACCGTCGCCCCGCGTTTTGCCGCCGCTGCGGCGATAGCGAAGCCCATCTTACCGGAGCTGTGATTGGTGATATAACGCACCGGGTCCAGGGGTTCACGCGTGGGGCCCGCCGTAATCATGATGTTGAGATGTTGCAGGTCGTTGACAGGGGCAAAATGGGCCGCCGCCATATCGACAATGGCAAGAGGGTCCAACATACGGCCTGGGCCGATATCACCGCAGGCTTGACTGCCGCTGTCCGGGCCCCAAATCAGCAGGCCGCGAGAGGCCAACACGTCAAGATTATGCTGGGTAGCGGCGTTGCGATACATCTGCTGGTTCATGGCAGGCACCACGGCGACCGGAGCGGGTGTGGCCAGGCAAATGGTAGAGACCAGATCGTTTGCCATACCGGCGGCGACGCGGGCGATTAAATCAGCCGTCGCGGGGGCGAGGATCACCAGGTCTGCCCACTTGCCAAGCTCAATATGGCCCATGGCGGCTTCTGCCGCAGGGTCCAGCAGACTGTCAGAGACCGGGTATCCAGAAACTGCCTGCAAACTCAGGGGGGTGATAAAGGCTTTGCCGCCTTCGGTTATCGCGACCCGCACATCGGCCCCGCGCTCGCGCAAACGGCGCACCAGTTCTGGCGCTTTATAGGCGGCAATGCCGCCGCTCACGCCAAGAACGATTTTTTTACCGGCCAGGCTCATCATGATTCTTTCCTGTTGGGTTTCACCAGAGAGCGGGCATTTTATCACAATCCCAAAAGTGGCGTGATTTTGTGCGTGCCTCGCTTTGCGAGGCGCTACGCAAGAACGATAAGAGCCTGTCGAGCGGCCACGAATCCTGTGTCAGGATGAAAGAAAAAAGGAGAAGGGATATGGATTTCACATTGCCGCTCTTGCCGAGAGAAAAAATGCTGCACTCCGGCATTACGTCTCTGACGGATACCGAGCTGCTGGCACTCTTTTTACGCACCGGCACGTCCGGGAAGAGTGTTTTTGTACTGGCGCAGCAGCTGCTTGAGCATTTTGGCTCGCTCTACGGCCTGCTCAACGCCGAGCTTGCAGAATTTAAGCATGTCGAAGGGATAGGCGTGGCTAAATTTGCCCAGCTAAAAGGGATTGCCGAGCTGTCGAGGCGCTATCACAGCGTGCGTATGCTTGAGGATAATCCCCTGATAAGCCCTGAAATGACGCGGGATTTTTTGCAGAGCCAGCTTTCTGATGTTGAGCGCGAGATCTTTATGGTGATCTTCCTCGATAACCAAAACCGGGTGCTAAAACATTGCCGTTTATTCTCGGGTACCTTGAGTCATGTGGAGGTGCATCCGCGAGAAATTGTGCGTGAAGCGATAAAAGTGAATGCAGCCGCCGTGATCCTCGCGCATAATCACCCCTCGGGTTGCGCTAAACCAAGTCAAGCCGACAAAGAGATCACTGAGCGTATCATCAAATGCTGTCAATTCATGGACATTCGTGTGCTTGACCATTTAGTTATCGGTCGGGGAGAGTATGTTTCTTTTGCCGAATATGGTTGGATTTAGACCATTTCGCGCGATCCATCGGGATCTTTGTCTGTTCGGGACTTGAGCACATCGTCGAGTCAGCGTATACTACGCCACCTTTGAGAATCTCGGGTTTGGCATTTGGGCCTGGCAATCGAGAGTTCGCTTAGAACCGCGATGACCGGGCTGTAAAGCCTGACGAGGCGCCGATACCCCATACGAAGCTCGAGCTAATTTGATTTTTGGAGAATAGACATGTCCCGAGTCTGCCAAGTTACTGGCAAGCGTCCGGTGACCGGTAACAACCGTTCCCACGCACTGAACGCGACTAAACGCCGTTTCCTGCCGAACCTGCACTCTCACCGTTTTTGGGTTGAGAGCGAGAAGCGTTTTGTCACCCTGCGTGTATCTGCTAAAGGTATGCGTGTTATTGATAAGAAAGGCATCGATACAGTTCTGTCCGAACTGCGTGCCCGTGGCGAAAAGTACTAAGTACTTAACGAGGAAATAAATCATGGCTAAAGGTATTCGTGAGAAAATCAAGCTGGTTTCTTCTGCTGGTACAGGTCACTTCTACACCACCACGAAGAACAAGCGTACTAAGCCGGAAAAACTGGAACTGAAAAAGTTCGATCCAGTTGTCCGTCAGCACGTGCTGTACAAAGAAGCTAAAATCAAATAATTTTAGTTTTCTTTGAAGAAAAACCCCGCAATCGCGGGGTTTTTTGCATTCTGTGTATCTCAATGGAGGAAACATGCCTGAATTACCTGAGGTAGAGACCAGCCGCCGTGGAATTGAGCCTCATCTGGTGGGTGCAACCATTCTTCACGCTGTCGTCCGTAACGGCCGCCTGCGCTGGCCCGTTTCCGATGAGATCCACGCTCTCAGTGATAAGCCTGTGCTCAGCGTGCAGCGTCGCGCCAAGTATCTGCTGCTGGAATTACCCGATGGCTGGATCATCATCCACCTGGGGATGTCCGGGAGCCTGCGAATTCTCACTGAAGAGTTACCCGCCGAAAAACACGACCACGTTGATCTCGTGATGAGCAACGGCAAAGTGTTGCGTTACACCGATCCTCGCCGCTTTGGCGCATGGCTATGGACCAAAGAGCTGGAAGGGCACAACGTGCTGGCCCATCTTGGCCCTGAGCCGCTCAGTTCGGATTTCAACGCCGACTACCTGAAGGCGAAGTGCGCGAAGAAGAAAACCCCGATTAAACCCTGGCTGATGGATAACAAGCTGGTGGTGGGTGTCGGTAATATTTATGCCAGTGAATCCCTGTTTGCTGCCGGGATCCATCCCGATCGGCTCGCCTCTTCGCTTTCCGATCAAGAGTGCACATTGCTGGTGAAGGTGATTAAAGCGGTCCTGCTGCGCTCGATCGAGCAAGGAGGAACCACGCTGAAGGATTTCCTGCAAAGCGACGGTAAACCGGGCTATTTTGCGCAGGAGCTGCAGGTGTATGGTCGAAAAGGGGAGCCGTGCAGAGTGTGTGGCACGCCGATAGTGGCGTCGAAACATGCGCAGCGGGCGACGTTTTACTGCCGCCAGTGCCAGAAGTGAATTATTTGAGCTTATCCATCAACGCCTGATGGACGTTCGCTGGCAGGAAGTGCGTCACATCGCCCCCGTGGCGCGCCACCTCTTTTACCAGAGACGATGAGATAAACGACCACTCTTTTGACGGCATCAGGAACACGCTTTCAAGTTCCGGCATCAGATGACGGTTCATGTGCGCCAGCTGCATTTCATATTCAAAATCGGCCACGGCGCGAAGCCCGCGAATCAGGATAGTAGCCTGCTGTGCGCGGGCGAAATTCGCCATCAGATCGCTAAAACCCACCACTTCCACATTTGGCATATGCGCAATCGCAGCGGTCGCCAGCGCGACGCGTTCATCCAGATCGAACATCGGCTTTTTACTTGGGCTGGCGGCAATGGCCAGAATCACCCGCCCGAACATGCTCGCTGCGCGGGTGATGATATCAAGATGACCGTTAGTAATCGGATCGAAGGTACCCGGATAAATCGCTTTTGTGCTCATGGCTCACACTTTCTCTGAGTAGCCGCGGTTTAAAGCCCACAGCTCGGTGTATTTGTTGAAAGTATACTGCGCATTCACCACTGCCAGTAGCCAGCCCTGTTTACCATCCAGCACGCCTGCACGCAGTATCAGCGTTTTGAGAAACGCCCCCAGCGTGTGGGCGAATATTCCGGCAATCGAGGCTTTCTTGCCGCGCTGATGACGCTCCTGCGCCCATGCGGTTGCGTAGCTGAGCTGTTTGCGCTGGAAGCTGGCAAAGTCCCGGCAGGTGAGATGGCGTAAATCGCCTGACAGCGGGATGACCTTTGCGCTCGCGCACTCCAGCGACTCGTGCACCAGATTGCTGTTGTACTGGTAGCGCTCGCGCTCATACAGGCGCATCACGCGGTCTGGATACCAGCCGCTGTGGCGCATGAAACGACCAAGGAAATAGTTTTGGCGGGCGATACTGTAAACGGCGCCAGGCTGGGGCGTCGCCAGTACGGACTGTAAAGACTGCTGAAGTTCCGGTGTGACGCGCTCGTCGGTATCGATCATCAGCACGTAGTCACCGGTGGCAAAAGATTGCGCGCGCTGGCGCTGAATGCCGTAACCCTGCCAGTCTGTATCGACAAAGACTTTCGCTCCCGCAACGCGGGCGATTTCCGTGGTGTTGTCCTCGCTGCCTGAATCGAGGAGGACAATTTCGTCGGCCCAGGCGACAGACGCCAGGCAGTCCGGAAGCAGGTCAGCGGCGTTTTTGGCGATCATTATGACCGACAGACGCGTCGACATTAGTGACTCCGCTGAGGCAGATAAGGTTGCAGAAGTTGCAGCAGACGGGTCAAGGCACCCTGGTTCTGATGCAGCACTTCGACGGCATGGCGGCCATACCACAGGCGATAATCTTCGTCGGTGAGCAGAGTAGAAACCTCTTTCACGACAGAATCCACATCCGTTACGGTAATTAAGCCGTCGGCTTGCTGCAATTTAGCGCAGATATCTTTGAAGTTAAAAATATGCGGACCCATGAGCACCGGAATCGCGTGTGCGGCCGGCTCCAGCGGGTTGTGACCGCCGCGCTCAACCAGGCTTCCGCCGACGAAGGCCAGATCGGCAATTCCGTACAGCAGCATCAGTTCGCCCATCGTATCGCCAATCACCACCTGGGTGCTGCCAGACGGGATCTCACCGCTGCTGCGCAGGGTGAAGCTAAATCCGGCTTTCTGCACCATTTCACGTGCATCTTTGAAGCGCTCCGGATGGCGAGGGACCAGAATCAGCAGGAGGTCCGGGAATTTCGCCAGCAGCTGGCGATGGGCCTGCAGGATAATCTCTTCTTCGCCGTCGTGAGTACTGGTGGCAATCCACACCTGACGACGCGGCGCCCACTGGCGACGTAACGTGACTGCGCGGGCGGCGAGTTCCGGCGTGACGGAAATATCAAATTTCAGGCTGCCGGTGACGGCGAGCTGATTGCGCTTCAGTCCAAGGGAGATAAAGCGCGCGCCATCTTCTTCGTTTTGCGCGGCGATCAGCGTGATTTTTGACAGCAGGCGGCGCATAAAGCTGCCCAGCTTGCCGTAGCCCTTCGCCGAACGCTCCGACAGACGGGCGTTCGCCACGACCAGCGGAATTTTACGGGCATGCAGGGCGGAAATCATATTTGGCCACAGTTCGGTTTCCATCACGATCACCAGCTTTGGACGCACGGTGTTGAGGAAGCGGTTCATAGCGCAGGGTAAATCATACGGCAGGTAGACGTGATGCACGTCTTTACCGAAGGCCGACATGGCGCGCTCGGAGCCGGTCGGGGTCATCGTGGTGACGGTGATAGGCAATGACGGATAGCGGTGGCGCAGGGCGCGTACCAGCGGGATCGCCGCCAGCGTCTCACCGACGGATACGGAGTGCAGTAAAATACCGTCCGGGGCGACTTTATTGCGGCAATAGCCATAACGTTCAGCCCAGCGTTTTCGATACGCAGGCGCCTTACGGCTACGAAGCAGCAGTCGCAGCCACACCAGTGGCTGAATGAGGTAAAGCAGGGCGGTATACAACAATTCCAAGCGATTATCCGTTTTTTAGTTTCGGCGGGCAAATTCTAAGCATTTAGGCGGTTTAAAGCTATCTCTTTGGCGTTTTTGCTCGTGCATTTGGCTGTGTTGCATTCATTTTCCCAAAAAAAAACGGGCAATTGCTTGCCCGTTTTGTCTCTTGCGAATTAACGCTCTGCTTCAGGGAGTGCATTCAGATGATAGGTCACCCGCTCCGACAGGCCGCGAATATCGCCGCCGGTGATAAAGAAGCTGTCGTCTTTCTGATTCGGGTTGCTCACCGAGTAGCCCAGCATTTTGTTGATCAGCGTCGCCACCTGGAAGTGGTTCAGCGGGATCTGCGGGCTAATCGCCTTCATGGAATAGGCCGGGTCGTTGCTGAAATAGAGGAACGGCACCTGAGCGATCGGCATCTCAACGACGGAGTGGCCGAACAATCCGCCATCGCCCACGCGCTCCCCGTGATCCGAGGTGATAAACACCAGCACCGGCAGTTTGGATTTCGCCATGGTAGTACGAATCGCAGAGGCCAGCTCTTTATCGTACAAACGCACGGCATCGTCGTACTCATTTTTCTTCTGTGCAACATCATCGTTCAGGCGCGGCGAAGAGAATTTGGCGAAGCCCTGAGGAATGTTGCGCTCGTAAGGAATGTGCGGCGCGCGACTGTTAAGTACCATCAGGAAGGGTTTGTTCCAGTCCAGCGTCGCTTTTTCCACTGACGGTGTGAGCACAACGTCTGCGCCGACATCAGGAGCCGGCCGGATCTGCGTGTCTTCCCACAGATCAATATCGTGGATGCCGATCCAGTTACTCAGCCCCTCCAGACCTTGCGCGGAGATGAATGCGGTCTGATAACCTTGTTTCTTCGCATTGGCAAAGATATTGGTCGATTTCGATTTATACGCGCCGTAGTTATCTGGCTCGCGCAGGTTATTCACCAGCATCGGAATGGCGACGCGCGTCGAGACGGCGTTGGAGACGATCAAACGACCAGACCCCTGATACTGCTGCATCAGCGCTTTCAGTTCCGGCGTGGTATCACGATCGTAACCCAGCGCGCTAACGTGGTGCGGGTTCAGGCTCTCGCCAATCGCCAGAATGATGGAGTATTTGCCCGCCTGGGAACCTTCTACCGGTGTAACCTGGTACGGCTCATAATGGGTGACGCTCTGGTTTTCACCGGAAAGGGCTTCCGGTATCAGGCGTATGGCGCTGAAGCTCATGGCAGACAGACCATTACGCAGCAGCGAGTGGCGGAGATCCGGGTTGAATTTATACATCTGCCCGTCGATCGCTTTGTAGAACTGGCCCGCGAACATCACCACGATAGCCAGCAGGCACGGCATTGCCAGCCATTTATGCCACTGCGGTGCCATCCGGCGGGTAAAGACCAGAGCAAACACAACCGCCACGATCATGATCGCAAAGTAGATGCCCAGCGAGCCGAGGCTGTCGGTGATCCCGCTGGCGATATCTTTCGTTTCAACGAACGCCAGCCAGACTTCGCTTGGGCCATAGAATTGACCGTAAAACTGATAGTAGACCGCTTCTGAGATCTGAACGATAAACGTCACCGCCAGCAGCAGGCGCGTGAGGAAGAATCGAGCGCTCACCGCCGCTAACAGCGAAATGATCAGATATAGCGAGATGTCCCCGGCTTTGGGTTGGTAAACGTGGTCTTTTAACAGAATGATGATTTCGGAAAGCGAAAACAGCACCAGGAAAGCCAGCGTCAACACCAGCGTGCGCAGGAGATTGCGGCGCGGTGTGAGTGATGATTGTGTAGATGTTTTAAACATGTTCAGACTCAATCTAACTCAGAACTTTTTAGTCAGCGGACGAATGGCTTTACCAAATCCAAAGCGCAGTGCGCGAACCAGTGTGGGGCGATTGTGCAATCCTTTACGCCAGATATCCTCAAACAGGGCATACCAGCGGGCGGCAACCGCTTCGCGGGAATAGACCTGCAGACGTTTATCACCCTGTTCACGCATCTGACGATACAGCTCAGGAGAATTTTTTAAGCGCATAATGGCCTCGAACGCTTCGTCCGGGGTTTTAGCGATCAGATAGTCCAGTTCAGACTCACGGATAGCGCGGTAAGAGGGCTCGTCGTCACAGACCATGACCGTTTTACCCAGCCAGTTGTTGATGAGCTTACTGGCAGGTTTGCGGGCGAGTTTGTGATCGTGCGATTTGCGGAAACTGATGCACACATCCACATCCTGGTAGTTCGTCCAGTTATCGAATGAAATGCGCAATTCGATACCTTGTTCCGCCAGACGCTGTTTGAAGTTGCCTTCGCGATACGCTTCCGGGAAGCTGTCGACGCGACCAAAGAAGGCCACGGTTTTGACGGTTTCATCCGTGCGTTCGCGAGGTTTTACACCGGGCTGTGGCCAGTACGGTACGAAAATACGATTGCTGTGACCATCGACTTCAGGGTTCTGATCCACCACGACATCAGCACCGATGACCGGCGGACGGTCGGCACGCGCTACCACGGTCACACCGCGCCACGGTTTTACGCGTGAGCCAAAGTCATCGTTATGCATCAGGTTGATGGCATCAGCCCGACACTCTGAGCCAAACGAGCACTCAATGTCATCGCCGTAATAGTGTTTCAGCGCCAGCGTCGTCTGGAAAGTCCATCCGCCGCGGCCACCACAATAAAAACGCTCAGGGATGCTGTCCGGGTTTACGCGGTTATCCAGCAATGTCTGGAAATCTGCGTAATTTTTAGCAATAAAATCAGCGCGGGAGACCGCGTGTAGTTTGAGTTTGCTCATAATGTCCGTTAGCCGAGAATTTTTTTAAGACGGAAGTAGCGACGTCCCAGACGCCAGCGTTGACGCAAGCCGCGCGCGTTTTTCCAGATCATTGACCAGATACCGCGATCGAACAGCTCCTGGGTAATCTCGCGCTTTTTCGCCTTGTCTTCGATATTGTTAATACTGTGCAGAATGCCCAAACCCTCTTTGGCGATTTGCCAGTGACAGGCCGGGACGCGCTTAACCTGTTCTGGATGGCGCTGATTAATCGCCTCCAGCATCTCCAGTATTTTCATGTAATGGCGAGATGAGCGCATCCGCGTATCGTCGGTGCCCGGCGTATGGGAAACCGACGCTGAGTGAATCAGATAATCGTAAAAGACTTCATCCACATACTGAACGCGTTTGGCGGTCAGCAGCACTTCCGTTGTCCACGGAATATCCTGATGGCGCAGACCGTGCTCGAAGGTAAACCCTTGCTCTTTGATAAAGGCATGGCGATAGATATTCAACCAGGTGACATGCAGGAATTTACGCGACTCCAGCGCCATTTGTAGCCATGTAGGGCCATCGAGAACGTCCGTGGAGGCGAGCTTATCGGATGGAAAAATCTTCTTCGACGGGCGGCCATCATCGTAAATGTAGGTGCCGTTACAGGTGGCAACGTCGAGGTTTCCGGCAAAGGCGAGCTCCAGCAGTCGCGGGTACATGCCGGGATAGATTACATCGTCGATATCCGGGAAAGCGACATACTCACCTTTCGCGACCGCAAGACCGGTATTACGGGCGGCAGAGACGCCGCCGTTGGGCTGATCGATGACCTGAAAATCGCTAAATTCACTGGCGTAGCGCGCGATAATGTCCGCAGAATTATCGGTGGAACCGTCATTCACCACGATCAATTCCAGGCTTTCCAGATTCTGTTTCTTAATGCTGTCAAAAAAAGCGCTCAGGAAAGATTCACCATTATATACGGCGACAATGAGGCTTAATTGAGGCGTTCCAGACATGCTTACTCCGTATTATTCTGCGGTGCTGCAGCGATCAGCGTATTCAACCGTAACGTGCGATGGCAATTCGACAGCCGACAGGCTAAAGAGTTCGGGTGGAAATACGTGCGCCAGTGCGGACTGGCACTGGCGCACGATATTTGTACTCAGGAGAGGGGCTCTGTGCCTTTAGTCGTACGCAGTGCGCACATCCCGATAAGCAGCCCGGTCAAGAGTAGATATTGCTCCAGATAGTGATCTTTCAGGTTGTGATCGACCATGGTTCGGGAGAAGAAACCGATAGTGAACAGCAGCAAGAACATCCCGACCATGGTATTGCCATGACGGAATTCACGCCAGCCAACGTACCAGCAGCCTGCCAGCAGAATCAGCCAGCCCGCAATCCCGGCAATCCCGTTCTGGATGCCGAATTCAATGAGACCGTAGTGGCTGTGAGGAATGTTAATGCGGTTGTCCTGGGTATCGCGGCGCAGCACGTAGCGGAACGCTTCTTTGCGCGGTCCCATTCCTGCCGGATGCTCAGCAACCAGTTTCCAGCCCTGATGGAAGAAGCTGGCGCGACAACCATTGGAATGGTTCATCGGGCGGCCCAGTTCGTTACGTGGGACGGTCCCGTTAGTCTTGTTGTAGCAGAAACTGGTGAAGGGAGCGTTCCAGCCGGTGACTGCATCGGTTTCCAGACTTTGCCAGCGAGGATCGGTTTTCCAGGATGCATAGCCCAGTAAGGCCGAGGAGGCGACAATGATGCCTAAAATCCCCGCAGTGAGTATCACCCGACTACGACGCATGCTGTGCAGGCTCAGCAGGACAAAGGTCGAGAAGAGACTGCCGACCAGGCCGATGGTGCCCCAACGCGTATCAACCAGCGCTGTGCAGATGAGGTTGCAGACCAGCATGAAGGCCAGGAACGGTGTTTTGAGGCGTAAAAAACGCTGATGCAGTAAGCCGCGCGCTAACAGTTCCGCTATCAGGAATCCAGTGATCATGTTCACCTGGAAACTCATACGCGTGCGGTTGTATACAATCCGCGTTTCGCCCCAATGGATCACACCGTCGCGCCAGTAGAGCCAGATCGTATCCAGTAAATGAATACAGACTACGCCCCAGAAAAAGAGAACGATCAGCGTGAAATAGCGTGCGGCTGAAATAGAAGGATACTGGGTTTGAATGGCCGGGATTAACACCAGACCTGCGCAGAAAAGTAATACCGGGCGCAACCATTGCCCATCCCACGTCGATACCATCTCTTTTATATCAGGCGCGACAAAAAAGCCGTTAATCAAGATATAGAAAGTTAATACCCATATCGCGATGAGAACGAACTTGATTTTGCTGACGTCAAGGTTTTTCTTCGCCGAGCTTGAGCTAAAAAAGAGACCCAGGGTCACAGCGATGATGGGATAGATCAGGCCATTGCGGTGAAAAGGAAGCTGGTCATTCGGGATTGGCCAGACAAAACACAAAGCCAGTACAGCCGGTACTAAAAGGCCCGTCAGGATGTTGCGAATATTTGTCATATTTATGGTACTGGTTAAGGATTTAGGCTTTTATACCGGTTAGTTAACAATGCTATACGATAATTCCACGGATATCCGATGGGAATAAAAGCGTGGGAAAAGTACCACAAATACCTTAACTACAGAAGGACTATGTTTGTAAGCAAGAATAATCCGTGATTTCCCGCTTAATGCTGACTTTGTGCATTCCGTTGCCGGCAATGTATATAATGCCCGTATAAGTCCGGTTACAGCCCAAACACAGGAAATGTATGCATATTGTTCACACTGAAGCAGATGGTGGCAAAGGCGGGCAGCCGCTGCGCATTATCAACGAATCATTAGGGCTTATTCATCGCGGCCATCAGGTGACCATTCTCTGCCCGGAAACAGCGCCGCTGCACGCCCTGGCCCGTGAAGCTGGGCTGACGGTAGTGACAATGCCGCTGAAGCGCAAAAATTTCAAAAATCTGCAGTTGCTGCGTCGTTGGTTGAAAGACAACCGAAAATCTATAGATGTTATCAATAGTCACAATTCTGCCGATACCTGGCTGGTGGCGCTCGCCAACCTGACTCTCTCGAATCCTGTCCCGCTGGTACGTACTCGCCATGCGTCGGGCGTTCCACGTAACAACTGGACGACCCGCTGGCTGTTTCGCAAAGCCTGCGCCCATATTGTGACCACGGGCGAGGCGCTTCGCCATCAGGTGGCTGATATTGGTGTGCCGATGGCACAGAGCACATCGGTGCCCAGTGGGGTAGATACTCAGCGTTTTCATCCTGCTGATAAACAGCAGTCCCGTGAGCATTGCGGTTTAACGCAGGATGATTTCTGGCTCGGCGTGGTTTCGCATCTGCGCCCGAACAAAGGCCACAGCGTGTTGCTGCGCGCTCTGGCGAAGATTGATAACCCGCGTATTAAACTGGCGATCGTCGGTGAGGGGCCACACAAGGCGACGCTGGAGCAGGAAATCACCGCGTTGGGGTTGCAGCAGCGCGTGCTCATGGCCGGGCATCGCAGCGACCCGGAGCGCTGGTTCCCGGCATTTGATATTGCCCTTAGCCCATCGCACGATATGGAAGGGGTGCCGCAGGGAGTATTGCAGTCGCTGGCCTCACGTATCGCGACCATAGCCACCGATGCGGGTGGTACAGCGGATGCGGTGATCGACGGCAAAACGGGATTATTGATTGCTCAGCGTGATGAGTCTGCGCTACAAGGGGCGATTGAGAAACTGTATAACGACGCGTCTCTTCGCGAGACGCTGGCGCAGCAGGGATATGACTACCTGTGCGCCCATTTTACGCGCGAATGCATGCTGGATGCGATGGAGAAGGTTTTTTCCGATGCCGCTCAGCGCAGCAAATCGTGATAGAGCGACTGTAGCTCTTTCGCCATTCTCTCAAGGGTGTAAGGTTCAGCAGTGGCACGCGCCGCTGCTGAATAGTCCCGCCCGAGTTCTCGCCCTTTAAGCCATTCGCCGACGACCTGTTGATAGCCGTTACTGTCGAGGGCATCACGTACCCAGCCGTTAACGCCCTCTTCGATCCACTCCGCCGCACCGCAGCCGTGGCTGGTCATTAGCGGCAGACCGCAGGCCAGCGCTTCGACGCAGACATTCGGGAACGGATCGTAAAGGGTCGGCAGGATCAGCGCATCGGCGGTGCCGTATACCTGGCGAACATCGGCCACCGGTCCCAGAAAACGTACGCGGGATACCACACCGAGGGTCTGAGCCAGCTTTTCGAATTTACGGGCATGTTTATCGCGCCCGGCGATCACCAGCCAGACGTCAGGATGCGGCGCAATGGCCCGCAAGGCGGTAGCCACTCCTTTGCGACTGAAGCCGGACCCGACATACGCCAGCACAGGCGCATGACGTGGAATGCCCCACGCATCACGCTGGGACAGCGCGCGCACGTCGGGCGAGAAATGTTGGGTATCGACGCCGTTATAAATCACCGTCAATTTATCGTCCGGCAACGCAAAGCGGTGGGCAATATCGTCGCGCACCATCTTCGAGTTGCAAATTACTTTGTGCAGCTGCGGATGGGTAAACATCTGCGTTTCTGCCTGCAAAATATAGCGATGATAGCGGCTCAGGGACTGCGCCCAGCGCGCCAGCGGCGACAAAATGCGACTGTATTGCTCAAGCCAGGTGGCGTGAACACCATCGCCCGCGCGGAAAATCGTCGCGCCCGGAATGCGCTCATGGCTCTGCACGATATCGAATTGCGCAAACTGGGCGGCGGCAGCGTCAGCAAAGCCGGATTCGCGGGTCAGACGGTTACGAAACGGCGGGTTTACCGTCAGCGTGTTCCAGCCGGCAGCGTCTTCCCACTGGCGGGCAATCAGCGTCACATCCAGCGCCGTATTCTGCGCCAGTACGTTCAGCGCGCGGGAGACAAAACGCTCCGCGCCGCCGTTGGGGTTATAGGTTTGTCGGACGATCGCCAGTTTCATGCCGGAGAGTCCAGCAGCAGCGTATCGATGGCGCTCAGGACCTGCTGAGGCGTAATCGCCGTAATGCAGTCCGACACGCCGCCATCGCCACAACCTGCTTTGCCACACGGCTGGCAGGTCATTCCGGCGGTGATGACGCGATAGTTCACGCCCCACGGCGCCCATTTGATCGCCCCCGTCGGGCCGAAAATCGCCACGGTTGGCGTGCCGACGGCGCTCGCGAGGTGCATCGGCATTGAGTCGACGCCGAAGTAGATCCGCGCGTGTTTCATCAGGGCGCCCAACTCTTTCAGATTCAGCTGCCCGCTTAAATCAAACACCGGTTGTCTGAGCGCAGCCCGCAGCTCATCCATATAGGCCGACTCCTCTTTCGACGGTGCAGCCGAGAGGATAATCGGCAGCCCGCGCGAGGCGAGGTTGTCGATGGTGGCCGCCAGCTTTTTGATATCCCAGGCTTTGAACATCCAGCGGGAGGTCGGGTGCACCAGAATATAGGATTTGCTGGCAAGGCCAAAACCGGCCAGTTTTTCCGCGATTGAGGCTTCCGCCGCGTCGCCTGGCACAAACAGCGTATGTTTATCGTCATCGTTTTGCGGGTGAATCCCGATCCGACGCAGGGCGTCGAGGTTCACCTCCACCATGTGACGGCTGTTGTCCTGAATCGCCGGATACAGCGTGGTGAAGGATTTCACCCAGCGACGACGCGCCAGCCCGCTGCGTTTCTCCGGCTTAAAGCCCACGGAGACGCGCGGTTTCAGACGACGCGCCAGACGCGCGCCGTGCCAGTGTTCGGTGAGGTTAATCAGCACGTCGTAGTGGCGCGCCTTCAGCGTTTTGAGCAGCGCACGGTACAGGCGGAGCTGGGCAAACCACCCCTGCTTGCGCCAGTTGCGGCCAATGGTATGCACCTGGTCAATATACGGATGGCTGGTGAGCATCGCCTGGGTATCGTCATACACCAGGGCATCGACTTCCACGTCCGGCCAGTTTTTTTTCAATACGGTAAAGACCGGTGAGGTCAGCAGGACGTCACCGTGGTGACGCAGCTTAATGATCAGCACGCGTTTTGGCGGACGCTCCGCTGAGAAAAAATCAGACATAGGCTCTCTCTGCTGCCAGCAAAGGCTCTAATTGCGCAAAAACCGCAGCGGCGCTGAGGTCGCTCAGCTGCAATGAATGTTCCGGGCGGCAGATAGTTTGATTTTTTCCGTAGCCGCCGATAAGGCCCGGATCGGTTGGGCCGTAAAGCGTAATATTAGGACGATCGAGTGCCGCCGTCAGGTGACTTAGCCCCGTATCCACAGAAACCACCGCGATCGCCCCCGCCAGCTGTTGTGCGACGCCATCGAGTTTCATGTGTGGCAGAACCTCGACGTAATCAAACCCTTCCGCCAGCCGTTTGGCCCGCGCCTCTTCGTGTGGCGCGCCCCACGGGAGTTTTATCCGTAAGCCTGTGTGGCCGAGCAGCCCGATCAGTTCCCGCCAGTGAGATTCTGGCCAGTGCTTGTCGTCGCGCGTTGTGGCGTGGAGGAAAATCAGGTAGGGCTGAGCGTCATGCGGCGATCCCGTTAAGAAGTGCTGCGAGATAGCGTAATCGCCCTGGATTTCAGGCTTGGCGTAGCCGAGGCTTTTAGCGAACAGCTCGCGCGTGCGCTCAACGGCGTGCTGCTGTTTAGCGATGGCGTGGCGGCGGTTGTAGAACAGGCTCGCCAGCGGTTCGCGGGCGCTGTGCCAGTCCATACCGTGTTTGACGCCATGCGCCAGGCGCGTCACCAGTGCGGCGCTTTTAACCAGGCCCTGGGCGTCGATGATTGCATCGTAGCGCTGGGCCTGCACCGCCTCGCGAAAGGCTTTGCGTTCAGCTTTAATCGGTGCGGAGAACCAGGCTTTGCGCCAGCGGCGAATCGCCACCGGGATAACGCGGTCTACCGCCTCGTGCCAGGTGGGGATTTGCGCGAAGCCCTCTTCCACCACCCAGTCAAAACGAATACCGGGGATGGCGCGCATCGCGTCCGTCAGAGACGGCAGCGTGTGCAGGACATCGCCCATAGAAGAGGTTTTCACGATCAAGACCCGCATTCGTTATCCTTCATCGTTCAACAGCAGATCGTTGAGTTCATCGAGGACACGCTGGGGCGTAATATCGATCAGACTCTGGTGATAGCCTTCTGCCGCATCGCCTTTGCGGACCTTGTGATAGCCGGTGATCAGGCGAATCACACGCGCTTTATGGGACAGAGGCGGCGTGAAATCCGGGCTGCTTGGGCCGTACAGCGCGACCAGCGGGCGGTTTAGCGCGGCGGCGACGTGCATCAGCCCCGAATCGTTGGTGACAACCGCTTTACAGGCCGCCAACAGGATAACCGCCTGCTCCAGCTGAGTTTCCCCTGCCAGATTGCGGCACCAGGCCTGCTGTTCGTTACTCAGGGTGGCGAGAATTTCGTTGCCCGCTTCGTGGTCTTTCGCCGAACCGAACAGCACGATCTGATAGCCTTCGTCGATCAGCTGTTTTGCCAGCTCGGCGTAGTGATAGTGCGGCCAGCGCTTTGCCGGGCCGAATTCTGCCCCAGGGCAGAAGCCGATCATCGGGCGTTCCGCCGAAAGGTCAAACGCATTACACGTTTGCGATTTTTCGCCGTCGTGCACCTGCAACTGCGGCCACAGGAGCGGCTGCGGCAGATCTTTCGCTGTGCGCATCACGCCTTTGTCATACGCCAGCGCCACGTAACGCTCGACCATTAACGGCCAGGCCTCTTTATCCAGCACACGGGCATCGTTGAGCAGACCGTAGCGCATCTCGCCGCGCCAGCCGGTGCGGTGCGGGACGCCCGCAAAGAAAGGCACGAGGGCAGATTTAAAAGAGTTCGGCAGAACAAACGCGCGGTCGTAGCGTTTCTCGCGCAGGCTATGCCCGAGCTTGCGACGCTCGCCAATTTCCAGCGCCCCATGGCCGAGCGGCATGGGGATCGCTTCGTTCACTTCCGGCATCCGCGACAATAACGGACGGCACCACGCGGGTGCCATCACGTCGATTATCGCCTGGGGATAGCGCGCCTTGAGCGTGCGATAGAGAACTTTGCGACATCATCATGTCGCCCACCCATGACGGGCCAATCACCAGTATTTTCATTCACTTCATCCTTCAAACGGTCTCAGCGTTGGCTGCCTGCATTCACCTCAGTCACATAGTTATCCTATGTTCCTGGGGATGCACTCAGATGCAGCCTTGTTACCGCTTAATGAGTTTGTGAATCGCGGTTTAACCAGGCCATATATTCCGTTACGCCTTCGGCAACGGTCTTGAACGGCTTATCGTAGCCCGCAGCACGCAGATTGGTCAGATCGGCCTGAGTGAACGCCTGGTAACGGCCTTTCAGTTTTTCCGGGAACGGAATGTACTCGAGGCTGCCTTTTTTATGGTAGGCCAGCGCCGCGTCAGCTACCGCCTGGAAGGATTCCGCACGGCCGGTACCCAGGTTGAAGATGCCGGAGACGCCGTTTTCCCAGAACCACAGATTCACTGCCGCCACATCACCCACATAGACGAAATCGCGTTTGAAGCCGTCGCTGCCTTCGAACAGTTTCGGGCTTTCGCCGTTGTTCAGTTGCGTGTTCAGGTGGAACGCCACGCTCGCCATGCTGCCTTTATGGCCTTCACGCGGTCCGTAGACGTTGAAATAGCGGAAGCCCACGATCTGGGAGTTGGCTTCCGGCAGAACCTGACGCACGTATTCGTCGAACAGGAATTTGGAGTAGCCGTAGACGTTCAGCGGCTGTTCGTATTCGCGTGATTCAATAAAGTCGGAGGTACGGCCGCCGTAGGTCGCCGCAGAAGAGGCGTACAAGAACGGAATTTCACGCTCCAGGCAGTAGTGCAGAACCTCTTTGGAGTACTGATAGTTGTTATCCATCATGTACTTGCCGTCCCACTCGGTGGTGGAGGAGCAGGCACCCTCGTGGAAGATGGCTTCGATCTCGCCGAACTCTTCACCTGCCATAATCTGGATCAGGAAATCTTCTTTATCCATGTAGTCGGCGATGTTCAGATCGACCAGGTTCACGAACTTGGTGCCGTCTTTCAGGTTGTCCACGACCAGAATGTCGGTGATGCCTTTGTCATTGAGGGCCTTGATAATATTGCTGCCAATAAAGCCCGCGCCGCCGGTAACGATGATCATAACGGTAACCTTTGTAGTGTGGAGTTCGGGGCCAGTCCCGAACACTAATATTCATATCATATCATTAGTATGGCGCCCCTTCAGCCATTCACCGATATGCAGCAGGGGTACACGTGATTTATGCTGCAAAAACGATAACTGATGATGCGTCATCTCGTATCGACGTATAGGTTTGGGTAATATGTGCCGAAATTTGCCGAGTCTGGAGAATTGCAATGCGTGGTGATTTTTACAAACAGTTAAACAACGACCTGGAGACCGCCCGCGCGGAAGGGTTGTTCAAAGAAGAACGTATTATCACTTCTGCGCAGCAGGCGGATATCACCGTCGCTGATGGCAGCAAGGTGATCAACTTTTGCGCGAACAATTACTTAGGTCTTGCGAATCACCCTGAGCTGATTGCCGCTGCCAAAAACGGCATGGACACCCACGGTTTTGGTATGGCCTCCGTGCGCTTTATCTGTGGCACGCAGGACAGCCACAAACAGCTTGAGAGCAAGCTGGCGGCGTTCCTCGGGATGGAAGATGCAATTCTCTACTCTTCCTGCTTCGACGCCAACGGCGGTCTGTTTGAGACCCTGCTGGGTGCGGAAGACGCGATTATCTCTGACGCCCTGAACCATGCTTCGATTATCGACGGCGTGCGTCTGTGTAAAGCGAAGCGTTTCCGCTATGCCAACAACGACATGCAGGAGCTGGAAGCGCGTCTGAAAGAGGCGCGTGAAGCCGGTGCGCGTCATGTGCTGATCGCCACCGACGGCGTGTTCTCCATGGACGGCGTGATCGCCAACCTGAAAGGCGTGTGCGACCTGGCAGACAAATACGATGCGCTGGTGATGGTCGATGACTCACACGCGGTCGGTTTTGTCGGTGAAAACGGTCGCGGTTCCCACGAATATTGTGACGTGATGGGTCGCGTGGACATCATCACCGGTACGCTGGGCAAAGCGCTCGGCGGCGCGTCCGGCGGCTATACCGCAGCGCGCAAGGAAGTGGTCGAATGGTTGCGCCAGCGCTCCCGTCCGTATCTGTTCTCTAACTCCCTGGCACCGGCGATTGTCTCTGCCTCCATTAAAGTGCTGGAGATGGTGGAATCGGGCGCTGAGCTGCGCGATCGCCTGTGGTCTAACGCGCGTCTGTTCCGCGAAAAAATGACCGCTGCAGGCTTTACGCTGGCAGGTGCCGATCACGCGATTATCCCGGTGATGTTAGGCGACGCGGTTGTGGCGCAAAACTTTGCCCGCGAGCTGCAAAAAGAGGGGATTTACGTCACTGGGTTCTTCTTCCCGGTGGTGCCAAAAGGTCAGGCGCGTATCCGCACCCAGATGTCTGCGGCGCACTCACCTGAGCAAATCGAGCGTGCGGTAGCAGCCTTTACCCGCATCGGCAAACAACTGGGCGTGATTGCCTGAGGACGTGTGATGAAAGCGTTATCCAAACTGAAAGCGGAAGAAGGGATTTGGATGACCGACGTGCCGGAGCCGGAAGTCGGTCATAACGATCTGCTGATCAAAATTCGTAAAACCGCCATTTGCGGTACCGACGTTCACATCTACAACTGGGATCAGTGGTCGCAAAAAACCATTCCGGTTCCGATGGTGGTTGGTCATGAATACGTCGGCGAAGTAGTGGGTATCGGCCAGGAAGTGAAGGGGTTTAAAATCGGCGATCGCGTCTCCGGTGAAGGCCATATCACATGCGGTCATTGCCGTAACTGTCGCGGTGGACGCACCCATCTGTGTCGTAACACCGTGGGCGTAGGCGTTAACCGTCCGGGCTGTTTCGCTGAATATCTGGTGATCCCGGCGTTTAATGCTTTCAAAATTCCGGACAACATCTCTGACGACCTGGCTTCGATCTTCGACCCGTTCGGCAACGCGGTTCACACAGCGCTGTCGTTTGATTTAGTGGGCGAGGATGTGCTGGTCTCAGGCGCAGGCCCGATCGGCATTATGGCCGCAGCGGTGGCGAAACATGTGGGTGCGCGTAACGTCGTGATCACCGATGTGAACGAATACCGCCTGTCTCTGGCGCGCAAAATGGGCGTGACTCGCGCAGTGGATGTCTCGAAAGAGAACCTGAGCGACGTGATGGCCGAGCTTGGCATGACCGAAGGCTTCGATGTGGGGCTGGAGATGTCCGGCGCACCGCCTGCGTTTCGCACTATGCTCGATACCATGAACCACGGTGGCCGTATCGCGATGCTGGGTATTCCGCCGTCAGATATGTCTATCGACTGGAACAAAGTCATCTTTAAAGGTCTGTTCATCAAAGGCATTTATGGCCGCGAGATGTTTGAAACCTGGTACAAAATGGCCGCGCTGATCCAGTCCGGTCTGGATCTGACGCCAATCATTACGCACCATTTCGGCATCGATGATTTCCAGAAAGGCTTCGACGCGATGCGCTCGGGCCAGTCCGGGAAAGTGATCCTGAGCTGGGATTAACCATGAAAGCGCCTGCGGGCGCTTTTTTTTCGACTCATTCACACTTCTTGTATCCGCAATCAGATTATTTCGATTTTTACTTCGCTTTTTTAACCACACGCTTATAAAGTTTGTTTAGGTTTCATTTACTTTTACAGTGCCTATGTTCAAGCTTACCGTTTGTTTATTGACCTGTAACTCAGCGCGTCTGCTGCGTGAAGTCCTGCCACCGCTGCTCACCGTGGCGGATGAATTCGTCGTGGTTGATTCCGGGAGTACGGATGCCACGCTGGATATCTGCCGTGAATACGGCCTTACCACCCACTACCACCCCTATGCAATGCACGGCGCGCAGATGAATCATGCGATTGATCTGGCGACAAACGACTGGGTGCTGTGCATGGACAGCGATGAGATCCTCGACACTGAGCTGGTTGATTTCATTCTGGCGCTCAAAGCGGGCGATGAACCTGCCGCAGATCAGGCCTGGCGTATTCCGCGCTACTGGCACGTACTGGGTGAAGAAGTTCGGACCATTTATCCCGTCTCTTCACCAGACTTCCCGGTGCGTCTGTTCAATCGTACACATGCCCGGTTTAATCACCGTCCGGTCGATGATAAAGTGGAAGGCGCGCTTAAGGCAATCAAAATGCCAGGACGGGTTCGTCACGACACGTTTTACACTCTTCATGAAGTGTTCAATAAGCTGAATAGCTACACGTCCCGGCTGGTGAAATATCAGAATGTGCGGCCTTCTATCGTGCGCGGAGTGGTCAGCGGTATCGGCGCGTTCTTTAAATGGTATCTGCTGAGCGGCGCATGGCGGCAAGGAAAAGTGGGGATCGTGACGGGGTTGTATGCCAGTTCGTACAGCTTCCTGAAATATTTCAAAGCCTGGTATCAGCACCAGGATCAAAAAGAGTCCGTGGCGAAAAAGCCGGCGGACTCTCATCTCACGGAATAATTACGCTTTCTTACCCCAGCCCTGCCACTGGTGCTGGAAGTAAGTCACCAGCGAGCTTTGGCTGACGCTCTCACCAATCACTGTGAAGAATCGGGTCGCATAGACCGGCTCAGGCGGCTGTTTCGGTTTGCAAATCTGTACGCCACGGAATGGATTTTTAGGCTCCGTGCGTGGCTTGCTGCCTGGCGTGGAAGTGTCTGGCCGTGACGTATCCACCTGCGGTTCGTTCAGCAGGCTGCTTGGGCTGACCAGCGTGATGTCTGAGGGCAGCGTCGGCAGCATTTGCTGCAAGACACGCACCGTGGACGGGTGCGGGTGGCCAATGGCGATCGCGGAGCCCGTGCGGCGAGCCAACTGGACGGCGCGATTAAACTGGAAGCGAATATCGGCTTCGTTCTGGGTGTCATCAAGGAACACTTTGCGCTTAATCACTTTCACGCCCGTGCCCTGCGCGGCGCGCATAGACTGGCTATTGCCGATGGTCATACTGTCGAGAAAATAGAGGTTGTAGCGCTCTAGCGCCTGCATCACTTTCTGCATCCCGAACAGGCTCGAGGTCATGGCGCTGCCCATGTGGTTATTCAGCCCGACTGCAAACGGCACTTTGCCGTAGGCGTCGCGAATGATGCGCTCGATCTCGTCGCTGCTCATCTCCGGACGCAGGGTGCCTTTTTCCAGCGGTTGTTTGCTCAGCGGCGCCATCGGCAGGTGGATAAGCACTTCATGCCCGCTGTTGTGGGCTTTGGTCGCCATTTCACGCGCGTGCGGTGCATTGGGTAAAACGGCGACGGAGATGGCCGACGGCATCGCCAGCACCTGATTCTCGTTGTGCGGACGATAGCCAAAGTCATCAATGACGATGGCTAATTTGCCTGCGTAAACCGGTGAAGCCAGCGCCAGTGCACTGACGACGGAGAGAACAAGACGACGAAATTGAAGCAAAACTTATCTTCCCAACCACGGCTGTGGATTGACCGCCTGACCCTGGCGACGAATTTCGAAATAGAGTGACGGGCGGCCCTGACCGCCACTGCTGCCCACAAGGGCGATGGGTTGTCCTGCACGGACCTGAGTGCCGACGCTGACCAGCGCGCTTTGGTTGTAGCCGTAAAGACTCATGTCGCCTTTCCCGTGCTCAACCACCACCACCAGGCCGTAGCCTTGCAGCCAGTCGGCGAGGATCACGCGGCCATCGGCGATCGCTTTGACTTCACTGCCTTCCGACGCGCCAATCACGATACCCTTCCAACGTAGCTCACCCTGCAGCTGTTCGCCATAGCGATGCAAAATAGAGCCGCGCACGGGCCAGTAGGCTTGTCCGCGTGGGGCGCCTAATCCGCCGGTACGTGAGATAAGCGAGCGCTCGCTTTCCGTTGGCTTGTAGGTCGAGCCTTTGCGGGAGGCTTCCTGTTGACGGTCTTTTACGGCTTGTGCTTCGCGGGCCTCTTTCTCGGCGCGTGCCCGGGCGGCGGCTTCTGCGCGAGCAATACTGTTGCGCAGTTTTGATTCGTTGGCGCGCATTTCACCCAGCTGCGCCTGGCCTTCCTGAATGGAAGATTCCAGCCCGGAGAGGGTTTTCTTACGTTCGTTCCGCGCCTGTTCCAGCTTCGCCTGCTGCGCCTGCTGATCGTAAAGCAGGGTCTGCTGCTGACTTTGCTTCTCTTCCAGCTCGGCTTTCTGCGAGGTGACCTCTTCGCGCGTCTGTTTCAACTGCGCGATGGTCTCCTGGCGTGCCTGGTTCAGATAGCCGAAATAGGCCTGCAGGCGCTGCCCGCGCTGGCTCTCTTCCCCGCTGAGAATCAGCTGAATACCGGTGTGCTCGCCCTGACGAAACGCAGCGTCGAGCTGTGCTGCAAGGTTACGTTCCTGAGTGGCTCGCTGGAGTTCCAGTTTGGCAATCGACGCATTCATCTCATCGATTTGCTTGTTCAGCACGGAAAGGGTGTTCTGCGTTTCGCGCAGTTTGCGCGCGGCGGCGGAGATCGCTTCCTCCTGCTGCTTTAACTGGGCAAGCAGAGAGGCGCGTTGCTGTTGCTGCTGGCGTACCGCGCGCTCTTTGGCGGCGATATCGGCCTGAATAGATTTGAGCTGATCGCGATCGTCAGCGTGGGCGGATGCGGCGCACAGCAATACGCCAGCGCTGAGTGCGCTGGCGTAAAGCAGAGGCCTGACTGATAACCGTAACGGCTTCACGACCCATGTGATTGAAAAAATCGCCTTTCCCCTCATGGGGAGGGATTATTCCACGATGAACAGCGGCTTGCCAGTCATCTCTTGCGGGATTTCCATACCCATCAGCGTCAACATGGTTGGCGCGATGTCAGAAAGCTTGCCGCCTTCCACTGCTTTCAGAGATTTCTCACCCACGTAAATCAGCGGAACAGGCAGGTTGGTATGTGCTGTGTGCGCCTGTCCGGTAGACGGATCGCGCATCTGTTCTGCGTTACCGTGGTCAGCTGTAATCAGCAGTTGGCCACCGACGGATTCGACCGCTTTGGTCACTTCGTCAACGCAGTGGTCCAGCGCTTCAACCGCTTTCACCGCGGCTTCCATCACGCCCGTATGCCCGACCATATCGCCGTTCGGGTAGTTACAGATGATGGTGTCGTATTTACCGCTTTTGATTGCCGCAACCAGTTTCTCGGTCAGTTCAGCAGAGCTCATTTCTGGCTGCAGATCGTAGGTCGCCACTTTCGGAGAGTTGATCAGAATGCGGTCTTCGCCTTTGAACGGCTCTTCAACACCGCCGTTGAAGAAGAAGGTCACGTGCGCATATTTTTCGGTTTCAGAAATACGCAGCTGCGTTTTGTCGTTCTTCGCCATCCACTCGCCGAAGGTGTTTGCCAGCGATGCCGGTGGATACGCGCAAGGGACTTTAATGTCTGCGGCGTATTCGGTCAGCATGATGAAGTCGAGGTTCACGACTTTTTTACGGGCAAAACCGTCGAAATCCGCGTTCACGAAAGCGCGGGTGATTTCGCGCGCACGGTCAGCGCGGAAGTTCATGAAGATCAGCGCATCGCCGTCTTCCATTGCGGCATCGTCCTGGCCTTCAGCACGGATCACGGTCGCTTTCACGAATTCGTCGTTTTCATCGCGCGCGTAAGCGGCTTCCAGACCGGCAACAGCGGTATCAAACTGGAATTCGCCTGCTGCCTGGGTCATCAGGTCGTAGGCTTTCTCAACGCGGTCCCAGCGGTTGTCGCGGTCCATTGCGAAGTAGCGGCCAATGATAGACGCCACGCGGCCTTTGCCCAGTTCAGCAAATTTCTCTTCAAAGGTTTGCAGGGAGGATTTCGCGCTGCGCGGTGGGGTGTCGCGGCCGTCGAGGAAAGCGTGCAGATAGATTTTTTCTGCGCCGCGTTCGGCAGCCATCTCAACCATCGCCAGGATGTGATCTTCGTGGCTGTGAACACCACCGGCAGAGAGCAGGCCCATGATGTGGACGGCTTTGCCCGCGTTGACCGCTTTATCAACGGCGGTGGTCAACACCGGGTTGGTGAAGAAAGTACGTTCTTTAATTTCAACGTCCAGGCGAGTCAGGTCCTGATAGACGATACGACCGGCGCCCAGGTTGACGTGTCCCACTTCGGAGTTGCCCATCTGACGGTCTGGCAGGCCAACTTCCAGGCCAGAAGCGTCAATCAGGGTATGCGGACGTTTTGCCCACAGCGCATCCATGACCGGGGTTTTAGCGTTGAAAATGGCGTTATCCTGGCTGTCCTCACGATAGCCATAACCATCCAGAATCACCAGTACCATAGGTTTTTTAGAAACCGACATTGCGACAACCTCATGCTCAAGAGACAAAAAATTTGCGTAATTTTACTACAGCTGAATCGATAAAATAGCCTCAGAAGATCAAAGAAAGGGAGGGGACAGGCGGCGGGTGTGCTCATTTTGACGCTTTTTTTTCGTGGCATGCCGCAGAAAATGGATTAGCTTATTCTCGCTGGCTGTATTTGCCACAACGCACAGGTATACTCCTGTCCTGGTTTTTTTAATCACTACGTCGGGAGTTGTTACCCCCTATGCAAGAAATTATGCAATTTGTTAGCCGCCACCCAGTACTCAGTATCGCGTGGATTGGTTTACTGGCCGCTGTGCTATTCACCACGTTTAAAGGCCTTACGTCTAAAGTTAAGGTTATTACCCGTGGCGAAGCAACGCGCCTCATCAACAAAGAAGACGCGGTCGTTGTGGATCTGCGCCAGCGTGATGATTTCCGTAAAGGGCACATTGCAGGGTCTATTAACCTGCTGCCAACAGAAATCAAAGCCAACAATCTTGGCGAGCTGGAAAAGCATAAAGACAAACCAATTATCGTGGTTGACGGTACCGGCATGCAGGCTCAGGACCCAGCGAGCGCACTCACCAAAGCTGGCTTCGATAAAGTCTTCGTACTGAAAGACGGCGTCTCTGGCTGGAGCGGTGAGAATCTGCCTTTAGTTCGCGGTAAATAAGAGGAACGACGTGATGGCCAATATTGAAATCTACACCAAAGCGACCTGCCCGTTTTGCCATCGTGCAAAAGCGCTGCTAAACAGCAAAGGGGTAACTTTCCAGGAACTGCCCATTGATGGCGATGCGGCAAAACGTGAAGAGATGATCAAACGTAGTGGCCGCACGACGGTTCCGCAGATTTTTATTGATGCGCAGCACATTGGTGGCTGTGATGACTTGTATGCGCTGGATGCACGCGGCGGGCTCGATCCCCTGCTGTGATAGCGTTTTAGGACAATTAAAAAGGGTATTTCCATGTCAGAACAAAACAACAACGAAATGAGTTTCCAGATCCAGCGCATCTATACCAAAGATGTCTCTTTCGAAGCTCCAAATGCGCCACACGTTTTCCAGAAAGATTGGCAGCCAGAGGTTAAACTTGATCTTGATACTGCTTCTACCCAACTGGCAGAAGACGTGTATGAAGTTGTGCTGCGCGTGACCGTTACCGCTGCGCTGGGCGAAGAAACTGCATTCCTGTGCGAAGTACAGCAGGGCGGTATCTTCTCCGTTGGCGGTATCGAAGGTAATCAGCTGGCGCATTGCCTGGGTGCATACTGCCCGAACATCCTGTTCCCGTATGCTCGCGAATGCATCACCAGCCTGGTATCCCGCGGTACATTCCCGCAACTGAACCTTGCGCCAGTAAACTTTGATGCGCTGTTCATGAACTATCTGCAGCAGCAAGCTGGCGAAGGTACTGACCAACATCAGGATGCCTGATGAGTACAGTTAATGCGTCAATGACTGTGATCGGTGCCGGCTCTTACGGCACCGCTCTTGCCATCACTCTGGCAAGAAATGGTCACGAAGTGGTTCTCTGGGGCCACGATCCCAAACATATCGCGACGTTGCAACACGACCGCTGCAACGTGGCGTTTCTTCCTGACGTGCCTTTCCCTGATTCGCTGCATCTCGAAAGCGATCTTGCCACCGCGCTTGCCGCCAGCCGCAATATTCTCGTGGTTGTGCCGAGCCATGTCTTTGGCCAGGTGCTGCACCAGATCAAGGCGCTGATGCGCCCGGATGCGCGCATTGTGTGGGCGACGAAAGGGCTGGAAGCGGAAACCGGACGTCTCTTGCAGGATGTCGCCCGCGAAATTCTGGGTGATGACATTCCGCTCGCGGTGATCTCCGGGCCGACGTTTGCCAAAGAGCTGGCCGCAGGCCTGCCAACGGCCATCTCTCTGGCATCGACCGATCAGACCTTCTCCGACGATCTCCAGCATTTGCTGCACTGCGGTAAGAGCTTCCGCGTCTACAGCAATCCCGATTTTATCGGTGTTCAGCTGGGCGGCGCGGTGAAAAACGTCATCGCGATTGGTGCCGGGATGTCCGACGGTATCGGCTTTGGCGCCAACGCGCGTACAGCGCTGATCACCCGTGGGCTGACTGAAATGTCTCGTCTCGGGACCGCGCTGGGCGCCGATCCTGCCACCTTTATGGGGATGGCCGGTTTAGGCGATCTGGTGCTGACCTGCACTGATAACCAGTCTCGCAACCGCCGTTTCGGCATGATGCTTGGACAGGGCATGGACGTGATCGGCGCACAGGAGAAGATTGGTCAGGTGGTTGAAGGCTATCGCAATACCAAAGAAGTTCGGGAATTGGCGCACCGTTTTGGTGTCGAAATGCCAATAACCGAGGAAATTTATCAGGTATTGTATTGCGGAAAAAATGCGCGCGAGGCAGCATTAACGCTGTTAGGTCGCTCACGCAAGGACGAGCGCAGTAGTAATTAATCGCAGGGAACCTTAGTCACCTGAATGACCCGGCTGGCGCAGAACTGGCCGGTCATTATGATACCGCCTGGAGTATGCAATGCCGTGTGAAGAACTGGATATCGTCTGGAACAATATTAAAGCCGAAGCCCGGGCTTTGGCCGACTGCGAGCCAATGCTGGCCAGTTTCTACCACGCGACGCTACTCAAGCATGAAAACCTCGGCAGCGCCCTGAGCTATATGCTCGCCAATAAACTGGCGTCCTCCATTATGCCCGCGATCGCTATTCGCGAAGTGGTGGAAGAGGCGTATGCCGCTGACCCTGAAATGATCGCCTCCGCCGCCTGTGATATTCAGGCCGTGCGCACGCGTGACCCTGCCGTCGATAAATATTCAACGCCGCTGCTGTACCTGAAAGGCTTCCACGCCTTGCAGGCCTACCGTATTGGCCACTGGCTGTGGAATGAGGGCCGCCGCGCGCTGGCGATCTTCTTGCAGAACCAGGTTTCCGTCACTTTCCAGGTCGATATCCACCCGGCGGCGAAAATTGGTCGCGGGATCATGCTCGACCACGCCACGGGGATTGTCGTCGGGGAAACGGCGGTGATCGAAGATGACGTGTCGATTCTGCAGTCCGTCACCCTCGGGGGTACCGGTAAAACCAGCGGCGATCGCCATCCGAAGATCCGTGAAGGGGTGATGATTGGCGCGGGCGCGAAAATTCTCGGCAATATCGAAGTGGGGCGCGGTGCCAAAATCGGCGCCGGTTCCGTGGTGCTGCAACCTGTTCCACCGCATACCACCGCCGCTGGCGTGCCAGCGCGTATCGTTGGCAAGCCAGAGAGCGATAAACCCGCGATGGATATGGATCAGCACTTCAACGGTATTCACCATACCTTTGAGTATGGCGACGGGATTTAAAACCTTGCGCGGGTAAGCGAATCGCTACCCGACAACATCAGCTTCGTAATACCGCGCCAGCATACCCCAGCTGGCGCCAGGCTTCGTACACCACCACCGACACCGCATTCGACAGGTTCATGCTCCGGCTGTCCGGCATCATCGGAATACGGATTTTTTGCTCAGCAGGCAGGGCGTCAAGAATAGTGGCAGGCAGCCCGCGTGTCTCCGGACCAAACATCAGATAATCGCCTTCCTGATAGCTCACCGCACTGTGTGCAGGCGTGCCTTTCGTCGTCAGGGCAAACATACGTTGCGGCTTTTCTGCTTCCAAAAACGCGGCGTAATCGTGATGGCGGACCACGGCGGTAAATTCGTGATAATCCAGCCCGGCACGGCGCAGGCGTTTATCATCCCACGCAAAACCCATTGGCTCGATAATATGCAAACGAAAACCGGTGTTGGCGCACAGGCGGATGATATTCCCGGTATTCGGTGGAATTTCTGGTTCGAATAAAACGATGTTAAGCATGCTGCCCCCTTAAAATGCGGGGGCAGGATACCACTTTCCCTACGCCGCGTCCCCTCGCGCCAATGGTGCCAGAGCCGCCGGTAATTTACTCAGCTCCTGCACCAGCGAATCCTTGCTGATCTCACCGATGGTTTTAGCCCCGGTCAGCGTCATCGCCACTTTCATCTCTTTTTCGATAAGGTTCAGCAGATTAGCCACGCCAGCCTGGCCATGCGTCGCCAGCGCATACAGATATGCCCGGCCCAGCAGCACGCTGTCAGCGCCGAGGGCAATCATGCGCACCACGTCCAGCCCGTTGCGGATGCCGCTGTCGGCCAGAATCGCAATATCGCCTTTCACCGCGTCGGCGATGGCCGGCAGCGCGCGCGCGGAGGAGAGCACGCCGTCAAGCTGACGCCCGCCGTGGTTCGACACCACAATACCATCTGCGCCAAAACGCACCGCATCGCGTGCATCTTCCGGATCGAGAATGCCTTTGATGACCATCGGGCCGTCCCAGAACTCGCGTATCCATTCCAGATCTTTCCACGAGATCGACGGATCAAAGTTATTCGCCAGCCAGCCGATATAATCCTCCAGCCCGGTCGGTTTACCGAGGTACGCCGAAATATTCCCCAGATCGTGTGGCCGACCGTTGACGCCCACATCCCACGCCCACTGCGGATGGGTGACCGCCTGCCAGTAGCGACGCATGGCCGCGTTCGCGCCGCTCATACCCGAGTGGGCATCGCGATAGCGGGCGCCCGGCGTCGGCATATCGACCGTAAACACCAGCGTTGAACAGCCTGCCGCTTTGGCACGCTCCAGGGCGTTACGCATAAAGCCGCGGTCGCGCAGGACGTACAGCTGGAACCACATCGGGCGCTTAATGGTCGGTGCCACCTCTTCAATCGGACACACGGAGACTGTCGAGAGCGTAAACGGGATACCTTTTGCATCAGCCGCCGCCGCCGCTTGCACCTCACCGCGACGAGCATACATGCCGCACAGGCCAACGGGTGCCAGAGCCACAGGCATCGACAGCGTCTCGTTGAACAGCTTCGTTTCCAGACTCAGATCGGACATGTTTTTCAGCACACGCTGGCGCAGCGCCACTTCGGACAGATCCTCCACGTTGCGGCGCAGGGTGTATTCGGAATACGCCCCGCCGTCGATGTAGTGGAACAGGAATGGTGGCAGGATGCGCTGCGCCGCTGCGCGATAGTCACTGGCTGCGGAAATAATCATGCTTTGTTCTCCCTGGAAATATCATGATCGCCGGGCAGGCGGGTAATGCGCGCCTGTCGGGCCTGATCTTCATCGAATCGTTTGATGGTGGTATGGACGAAACCGAGATGGGCCATCATCGCTTTACGCGCGGCGTCGGCGTCGCCTTTCAGAATGGCGTCGAGCACGGCCTGATGCTGCTCCGTGAGCTGGGCAAAGACCGGTGGGACGAGATACATGCGCTGGCGGCTCTGCTTAACAGAGGATTGCAGCAGATCGAAAAAGCCGCGCATGGTTTGCAGCAGCACCACGTTGTGTGAGGCCTCGGCAATGGCGAGATGAAAACGCACGTCCGCCTGCGAGGCGATATCCGGGTTATCGCTCTGCGTCGCCTCAAAGCAGGCTTTGAGCTTCTCTTTGTCGGCGTCCGTGGCGCGCATCGCCGCGTGCCAGGCGGTGCTGGCTTCAATGGCATGGCGGGCTTCGAGGATATCGAAACTGTAATCCGGATCGTTCTCCATCAGCGTTTTAAGAGGCTGAACGATGTTTTGCTCGGACCAGTCGTCATGCTGCCAGCGGACAAAGGTCCCGCCGCCGCGACGGCTGAGCAGCACGCCCTCGCTGACCAGCGTCGCCAGCGCTTCGCGCAGTGAATTACGCGACACGCCAAGCAGCGCCGCCAGCTGGCGTTCTGCGGGCAATTTCATGCCCGCTTCCAGCTGTTGTTCTTCAATCAGCGCCCGCACGCGAGAGGCAATCTCGTCGGACAGGCGTCTGGGCATCACTATCATGGAATCATCCAGGTTAAGACGTAGGCCTGAAGCGTGGTAATCACGCCCACCATGCAGGTGAAAATCAGGCTGTGTTTGACGGTAAATCGGAACAGGTCCGACTCTTTACCCACCAGTCCCACCGCTGCACAGGCAATGGCGATGGACTGCGGGGAGATCATTTTGCCGGTCACGCCGCCAGTGGTGTTCGCCGCGACGAGCAGCACGTCCGAAACACCAATCTGCTGCGCGGCAGTCGCCTGAAGCGCGGCAAAGAGGGCGTTGGATGACGTATCGGAACCGGTCAAGAACACGCCCAGCCAGCCGAGGAACGGCGAGAAGAAGGTGAATGCGTGCCCCGTATGGGCCAGGGCTAACGCCAGCGTCGATGACAAACCGGAGTAGTTCGAGATAAACGCGAACGCCAGCACCATACCGATAGAGTAAATCGGCAGCGCCAGCTCTTTCAGCGTGCTGGCAAAGGTCTGAATAGCCGCCGCCGGTTTCATGCGCAGCCACACCACAGAAAGAATCGCCGCAAACAGGATCGCCGTGCCGGTTGCAGAGAACCAGTCGAACTTATAGACCGCAGCATACGGCGTCGCTTCGTGAACGACCGGCGGCATGCGGGCAACCATTTTGTCGAGGAACGGCACGGAGATGTTAATCACCATGTCGTACAGCGCGCCGCCAGGGGCGAACAGCGCTTTGAACGGCGGGACGCTCCAGAGGGTGACCGTCGCGGTCAGGAACAGGAACGGCGACCAGGCACGCACAATCTGGCCGACGCTGTAACGGGTGCGTGCCAAAGTCTGATCGACCTGCGCCGCGCCCATATCGCCAAAGCGGAAGATGCGCACCGGCTGCCAGCGCTTCAGGAACAGGGTGAGGCAGACCAGCGATACCAGCGACGAGATGATGTCCGGCAGTTCCGGGCCGATAAAGTTCGAGCTGAGATACTGGGCGATAGCAAACGAACCACCTGCAACCACCACCGCAGGCCAGGTCTCTTTCACGCCGCGCCAGCCGTCCATAATCGCCATAATCCAGAACAGTACAATAATGGTCAGGAACGGCAGCTGACGCCCCACCATCTGGCCGATTTCGAAGCTGTCTAAACCGGTGACCTGCCCGGCGACCAGAATGGGAATCCCCATCGCGCCGAAGGCTACCGGGGCGGTGTTAACGATCAGACACAGGCCCGCAGCATACAGCGGGTTAAAGCCGAGACCCACCAGCAGCGCAGCGGTGATCGCCACCGGCGCACCAAAGCCTGCGGCCCCTTCGAGGAACGCGCCGAAGCAGAAACCGACAATCAGCATTTGCAGGCGCTGATCCGGGGTAATGGAGAGAATCGACGAGCGAATGATGTCGAATTGCCCGGTCTTCACCGAGATTTTATAAACAAACACCGCCGCGATGATGATCCAGGCGATTGGCCACAATCCGTAGAAGAAACCATACACCACCGACGCCAGGGCGTGATCGACCGGCATTTTGTAGAAGAACAGCGCCACCACCAGCGCAATCGCGACGGTGTAGGTGGCGGCGAGATAGCCCTTCAGCTTGAGCTTAATCAGCGCGAAGAAGAAGAACAGAATCGGTAGCGATGCGATCAGGCTCGACAGCCAGATGTTACCGGCCGGATCGTAGTTTTGTTGCCAGAGGCTCATTGCAGGTCTCCTGAGGACCACACATTCCGCTTCGCGGTGAGTCTGCGCTCATCTCAGCGTCACAGTCTGTGTAAAAGTGGTCCTGCCAATAGTGTGATGTAGGGGTAATGACAACAAATGGTTAATCAAATGTTATGGATGGGCAATGATTTTGTGAGCAGAAATAATGGAAGTGTGAACCAGGGAAGTATTGGTCAGGGGATTGGTTGGGCCAATTTTAAGGGGAGGGGGCAGGCCGGGTAAGCATGGCGCCACCCGGCAGCTAAATCAGAACGCCGTCTTCGAAAAGCCGGTCATCTCTTTCAGGCCCATTTCACGGCCCAGTTCGGTCATCGGGTGCACAACCACCAGGCCGCGCACGCTTTTTTTCAGCTTGCCCATGTCGGCCTGTTCTTTTTTGGTGATCGCACGGCGATGCGGCATGTCCATCAGCTTCTGCGCTTCTTTGCTCAGCTTGTGGCCTTTCACGGCACGCAGACGATCGATTTCTGCTTCCAGCGTCGCTTTCTCTTTTTCCAGCTCAGCGTATTTCTCAGCGGACTCAACCAGCGACATATCAGCCTGCTGGTGGCGGATCAGATCCAGGCGATCGCTCAGGCGTTTAATTTCGTTCTTTTCGACTTCTTTCATCACATATAGCTCTAAAAACGGGGGAATTAAGGGAAGGATACACCAATGTGCGCAGGGTTACTTCTGAAACGCTTTTTTTAAGCTGATTCGTGAAATCAGCTCAGTCAGGGAAAGGACCATCGTAGAACGCACAACCTGTTGATAACGAAGCTTTTGCATCGCATACAGTTCAGGATCGCTGTTATCAAAATGCGGTGCCGGCGGCAGGGCGGTGACGCAGTGTAATTCGCCAAACGGCCCGAGAATTTCATCGTCGGTAAAAGCGTACTCATTACCGTCGTGATTTAGCTCTTCGCGCAGGGCCATCAGCAGTTCCGCGTCTTCATACTCGGGCCTGCTGAGGACGCCGAGACCATAAATGAGCTTCAGGCGAACCGACAGATCGCCCAGCGGTCCGTCGCCGTCCAGTAACGGTTCTACAGCATATTTTACCGCGTAGTCGTCTTTGCGGAACACCTGAAGTACCAGAATATTCACCGCCTCGGTGAGTAACTCGACGGCGGCAATCAGGAAACTTCGTACGGTTTTGCCAGCATTCAGACGCTCAAGCACACGGTTTTCAAAGGCCTGGGTTTGTTCCATTATTGCCTGCATATCTGACAATCTGTCGTTCGGGCGCAGGAGAACCTGCGCCTGATCCTGAATCATTTGGTTGCGTTATATGCGTTAACCGCCTCCACAACCACGCTACTATTGGCCTCAAGCCCTGAAATCTCGGCAAGTGCCGCCTGCGGGCCTTTGGTATCGATCAATTGAGCCAGCTCCTGCGCCTGTGGGTCCTGCTCGCTGCGATAGTGCATGGCACCCGCAATCCCTTTTACCAGGTTGGCGTGCGGCAGGTCGTACTCCAGCGTGCCCAGCAGCGGTTTGATCAGGCGATCGCCGGCGCTCAGTTTACGCAGCGGCTGACGACCGACGCGCTCAACGTCATCTTTCAGATACGGGTTTTCAAAACGGCCGAGGATTTTCTGAATGTATGCCGCATGCTTCTCGGCATCAAAACCGTAGCGTTTGATCAGGACCGCGCCGCTCTCTTCCATCGCACCTTTTACCACCGCACGGATTTTCTCATCGAGAATCGCATCACGAATGGTCTGATGACCGGCCAATTTTCCGAGGTACGCGGTTATAGCATGCCCGGTGTTCAGCGTGAAGAGTTTGCGTTCGACAAATGCCATCAGGTTATCGGTTAATTCCATACCCGGGATCGTCGGCAGCGGGCCTTTGAACTGGGTTTTATCAACAATCCACTCGCTGAAGGTTTCAACGGTTACTTCCAGCGGATCGTGAGTGGCGGATTCAGACGGCGGGACGATACGGTCCACGGCGGAATCGACAAAGCCAACGTGCTCTTCGACCCAGGCTTTATCTTCGTCGGCGACGGCGGCCAGAACGTGGCCTTTCAGCTGCGTGGTACCGCGCACCATGTTTTCACAGGCGATGATATTCAGCGGCGTGGTGATGCCCTGGGCTTTACGTTTTGACAGACCTTTCGCGACGGCAGGGGCGATACGCTCAAGCACAACCGGACCGACGGCGGTGGTCACCAGATCAACGCTGGCGATCAGGTCAATAACGTCGTCGCCAATGCTGCTGACGGCATTCACACCCGAGACGGTTTCCACCAGCTCGTTTTCGCCCACGACGTGAACCTGGTAGCTATGACGGGCATTCAGGGCGTCGAGCACCACTTGATTCACATCGGCGAATGTCAGCGTAATGCCCGCGTCTGCCAGCAGTTTGCCGATAAAACCACGACCGATATTACCTGCGCCAAAATGTAATGCTTTCATAGTATTAACCTTCATCAATGTTTTTACCCGAGAGGGCTGGGGTGAGGCATTTCCCTCACCCTAACCCTCTCCCGAAAGGGAGAGGGGATAGGACGCTGTTACTTGTTCAGCAGCGCCAGCACTTCTTCAACGCTGGTGGTCTGTGCCAGGCGCTCGATGACGGATTCATCATCCAGAGCGTTGGTCAGGCTGGTAATCACCTGGATGTGCTCGTTGTTGCGAGCGGCGATACCAATCACCAGACGGGCGATGTCGTCTTCTTCTTCACCGAAGCGCACGCCTGCCGGGTACTGACAGAACACCACGCCGGTTTTCAGAACGCGATCTTTCGCTTCAACCGTACCGTGTGGCACTGCGATGGATTCACCCAGATACGTTGGCGTCAGTTTCTCACGCGCCAGCATCGCATCAACATATTCTGGCTCGACGTAACCGCCTTTCACCAGCTGCTCACCCGCAAAGCGAATCGCTTCTTCTTTGTGGCTCGCGGTGCGGCCGAGGAAGATGTTTTCAGCGCCCAGACGGAACAGGTGGCTGTCGTTTGGATCAAAGCTGTCTTTCAGGCTATCACGGACTTTCACTTCGTTGTCGGTGTGACGCTGTGCCGCCACCAGACGCTCGGTCAGGCTAGAGTACAGGCCGCTGTCGAGGAAGTTCGTGAGTGAAATGTGTTGTGCCTGTGGAACCTGACGCATCGCACGTTCTGTCAGATCGCGGTGCGTGATGACCAGGTCGACATCCGGTGGCAGGCTGTTGATTGCGCTGTTGGTCACGGAGATGTTGGTCAGGCCCGCATCCTGGACTTTTTTACGCAGCACGCCAGCACCCATTGCGCTTGAACCCATACCGGCATCACAGGCTACGATGATTTTACGCACGTGGCTCAGGTCGTTAGAGACGTCACCCGCAGTCAGCGGCGTTGCAGCGCCTTTAGATTCGGCTTTCATATCCTGCATACGACGGGTCGCAGCGTCGATATCGTCTTCTTCTTTCACTTTGCTGGTTTTCAGCAGGATAGCGGAAACCACGAAGGAGACTGCCATTGCCGCGCAGATTGCCGCGATGTTAGCGAAGTAGGCACCTTTTGGCGTCATCGCCAGAACCGCCAGGATAGAACCTGGAGATGCAGGAGAAACCAGACCGCCGCCCAGCACGCTCAGAGTGAACACGCCAGTCATACCGCCGAGGATAACGGCCAGGATCAGACGTGGGTTCATCAGCACGTATGGGAAGTAAATTTCGTGGATACCGCCCAGGAAGTGGATGATAGCCGCGCCGCCAGCAGACTGTTTAGCGCTGCCGCGACCGAAGAACATGTACGCCAGCAGAACACCCATACCCGGACCTGGGTTAGCTTCAATCAGGAAGAAGATGGATTTGCCCAGTTCATGGGACTGCTGAATACCCAGCGGTGAGAAGATACCGTGGTTGATCGCGTTGTTCAGGAACAGGATTTTCGCTGGTTCTACAAAGATAGAGGCCAGCGGCAGCATGTCGTGAACGACCATGAAGTTAACGCCCGCAGCCAGCACTTTCGACAGCACTTCAACCGCAGGGCCGATACCCAGGAACGCCAGAATCGCCAGGATCATACCGATGATGCCAGCGGAGAAGTTGTTCACCAGCATTTCGAAGCCGGATTTGATCTTGCCATCAACCCAGACGTCAAATTTCTTAATTGCCCAGCCGCCTAAAGGACCTGCAATCATCGCACCGAGGAACATCGGCATATCCGCACCGACGATAACGCCCATGGTGGTGATAGCACCGACCACACCGCCGCGATCGCCGCCAACCAGGCGACCACCGGTATAACCGATGAGCAGTGGCAGCAGATAGGTAATCATAGGGCCAACGAGTTTCGCCAGCGTTTCGTTCGGCAACCACCCTGTCGGAATAAATAACGCAGTGATGATACCCCACGCGATAAACGCGCCGATATTTGGCATCACCATGTTGCTCAGGAAACGACCAAAGCTTTGCACTTTGATCTTGATATCGGATGACATAAAACACCCCTTCTTCTGTTTACGCTTAGGCTTGCGGCCCGAGGTTTATCGTTAATGTGCGGCGGCAGAGGTAGCCGAGCCCTGTTCTGATGCTGTGAAATCTGGCACTGAATCGTTCAACTGTCCAGACAGCGAAATTTTGTGTGATCTCAATCACGTAAATGTAGGGGGTGGGGCTAAAATTGAAGTGATCTTCGTCACAAATGTGGTGTGTAAAAAAAATACACAGGGGAAAAATCCGCCAGGATTGACGCTTTAATGTGATCGTAATCACAATTTGTGTTGGCGGGTTTGTTGGATGTTTGTGATCATCTTCACAATAAATTTGAAGGCAGAATTCTCCAGGTGTGATCGCCGCCCACTTCTGTTTTGTCAATTCAGCCAGGCTGTAATCCAGTCACTGATTTTCCTCAACATGCTTTCATCCCTTAGTGTTATGGAGAAAAAGCGTAATGAGGATTAATCTGCTAATGTAAGATTAAGTAGATTATTAGTCAGGATATATTTTGTCACGCTATTAAACTTGCGCGGAGATATTTTAATAATAATACTCCACGGCTCTAATTTATATGTGCAAAGAAATTGCACAGTAAGAAATTAATTTGGTTGCTTACCATTTAATATTTTTAAAGAGTTGAAGCTATTTTAGTGAGGCAAATATGTTCCTTAACTATTTCGCGCTGGGCGTATTGATTTTCGTTTTTCTGGTCATTTTTTATGGGATCATTGCGATTCATGATATCCCCTATTTGATGGCGAAAAAGCGTAATCATCCCCATGCCGATGCGATCCATACAGCGGGCTGGGTCAGCCTGTTTACGCTGCATATTATCTGGCCATTCCTGTGGATTTGGGCCACGCTGTACCAGCCCGAGCGCGGATGGGGGATGCAAAATCACATTGCGCAGTCCCCGCAGCAACCCGATATTGATGTCCTCACCAGACGCGTTACCGAGCTGGAACACCGGCTTGGCGCGGAGCCAACGCCCGCAGAAAAAAATACGCCGGAGAGCTAATCATGGATCTGCTAATTATTCTGACCTATGTCGCGTTTGCCTGGGCGATCTTTAAAATCTTCCGTATTCCGGTTAACCAATGGACGCTCGCCACCGCCGCATTAGGTGGGGTATTTATCGTCGCCGGTTTGATCTTATTAATGAACTATAACCACCCTTATACATTTACGGCGCAAAAAGCGGTGATTTCTATTCCGATCACGCCGCAAGTGACCGGGGTGGTAAGTGAAGTCACGGATAAAAATAACCAGCTAATTAAAAAAGGCGATGTGTTATTTAAAATCGATCCGGTTCGCTATCAGGCCCGAGTCGACAGACTGCAGGCTGATCTGGTCACCGCCACCTACAATATTGACGTGCTGAAAGGCCAGCTGTCGGAAGCGCAGGCCAATACCACCCGCGTCTCCGCAGAGCGTGACCGCCTGTATAAGGATTACCAGCGCTATCTGAAAGGCAGCCGGGCGAAGGTAAACCCGTTTTCTGAAAGCGATATCGACAACGCACAGCAAAACTATCTGGCGCAGGATGCGATGGTGAAAGCCTCGGTGGCCGATCAGGCACAAATCAAAAGCCAGTTAGACAGCATGGTCAACGGCGAGCAGTCGCAGATTGCCAGCCTGCGGGCACAGCTGACCGAGGCGAAGTACAACCTCGAACAAACGGTGGTGCGTGCGCCGAGCGATGGTTATGTCACTCAGGTGCTGATTCGCCCCGGCACCTATGCCGCTGCACTTCCGCTGCGCCCGGTGATGGTCTTTATTCCTGACCAAAAACGCCAGATTGTCGCTCAGTTCCGCCAGAATTCTCTGCTGCGCCTGAAACCGGGCGATGACGCGGAAGTAGTCTTTAACGCGCTACCGGGGCAAGTATTCCACGGCAAACTGAGCAGCATTCTGCCGGTCGTGCCGGGCGGTTCATACCAGGCGCAAGGTTCGCTGCAATCCCTGACGGTGGTACCTGGCACAGACGGCGTGCTTGCCACTATCGATCTGGACCCTAGTGCGGACGTCGATGCCCTCCCTGACGGTATTTATGCCCAGGTGGCGGTCTATTCCGACCACTTCGCGCACGTCTCCGTCATGAGGAAAGTGCTGCTGCGCATGACCAGCTGGATGCATTACCTCTATCTCGACCATTAACGTTCTGCTTTTTTTGTTGCCTGATCCATACTTACACTTTTGTTGGCGTAAAGGATCAGGCAATGAAACTCATCGGCAGCTACACCAGCCCCTTCGTACGTAAGATTTCGATTCTCCTGCTGGAAAAAGGCATCACGTTCGAGTTTGTGAACGAACAGCCCTATCACGCGGAAACCGGCGTGGCACAGTACAATCCGCTCGGGAAAGTACCGGCGCTGGTAACCGATGATGGCGAAACCTGGTTTGATTCTCCAATTATTGCCGAGTACATCGAGCTGCTCGGGATTGCCCCGGCGATGGTGCCCCGTGAGCCGAAAGCGGCGCTGGCGATTAAACAGATCGAAGCGCTGGCCGACGGCATCATGGACGCGGCGCTGGTGTCGGTGCGTGAACAGGCGCGACCTGCCGCGCAGCAATCCGAAGCGGAGCTGGTACGTCAGCGGGAAAAAATCAGCCGCAGTCTTGATATGTGCGAACAGCTGCTTCAGGACGGAAAACTCAAAACCGACGCGCTGAATCTGGCGACCATCGCCATCGCCTGCGCGATTGGCTATCTCAATTTCCGCCGCGTTTCTCCCGGCTGGTGCGTGGATCGCCCGCTGCTGGTCAAACTGGCCGAAACGCTCTTTAGCCGCGAAAGCTTTGCCCGCACCGAACCACCAAAGGCTTGACGCGGGTTATAACACTTCACCTCTGTACGCTGTACAATCCCTCTGCACGTTGACTCCCTCTCCCGTCGGGAGGGGGGTAGAACTCCAACCGCCAGGCATGTTAATGACTACTCATCGTTCCCTCTACAGCCAGATCCCTGCGACCGATCGCCTGCTGCGCGATCCCCGATTCATCCCTCTTCTTGAACGGTCCGGGCACACCCACATGGTGGCGCTCCTGAATGTGATGCAGGATGAAGCCCGCCTGCACATTCAGACGCAAAATACGCTGCCGCAGTGGTGCGAGGACTGGGCGAACGAGGTGGAAAAACGGCTGACAGCGCATACGCAAAGCGCATTGCGCCCGGTGATCAACCTGACGGGAACGGTGCTGCACACCAATTTAGGCCGCGCGCCACAGGCGGAAGAGGCGATAACGGCGGTCACGCAGGCGATGCGATCCCCGGTGACGCTGGAGTACGATCTGGACGGTGCCGGGCGTGGACACCGCGACCGCGCGCTGGCTGATCTTTTGTGCCAGATAACGGGCGCGGAAGATGCCTGCATTGTGAACAATAACGCGGCGGCGGTTCTGCTGATGCTGGCGGCCACCGCCAGCGGCAAAGAGGTAGTGGTGTCGCGCGGCGAGCTGGTGGAGATTGGCGGCGCGTTCCGCATTCCTGACGTGATGCGTCAGGCGGGCTGCGAGCTGCATGAAATCGGGACCACCAACCGCACGCATGCGAAAGATTATCGCGCGGCGGTTAACGAAAACACCGCGCTGCTGATGAAAGTCCACACCAGCAACTATCACATTGAAGGCTTTACCAAAACGGTGGAAGAGGCGGAGCTGGCGGAGATTGGCCGCGAACTGAACGTGCCGGTCATTGCCGATCTGGGCAGCGGTTCGCTGGTGAATTTGAGTCTCTACGGTCTGCCGAAAGAGCCGATGCCGCAGGAGATGATCGCCGCAGGCGTGAGCCTGGTGAGCTTCTCCGGCGACAAACTGCTCGGTGGCCCACAGGCCGGAATTGTGGTTGGTAAACGTGAACTGATTGCGAAGCTCCAGCAGCACCCGCTGAAACGCGCCCTGCGCGCTGATAAAATGACCCTCGCTGCGCTGGACGCCACGCTGCGGCTCTATCTCCATCCGGAGAAACTGGCCGAACGTCTGCCAACGCTGCGTCTGCTGTCGCGCGATGCGGCCTCGATTCGCGCTCAGGCGGAACTGCTACTGCCGCAAGTCGCCGCACACTTCCCCGATTTCGACGTGCGCGTGGAATCCTGCCAGTCGCAGATTGGCAGCGGATCGCTGCCCGTTGACCGCCTGCCCAGCGCCGCGCTGACACTGACGCCGCGCGACGGGCGCGGAAGCCAGCTCGACGTCTTGTCTGCGCACTGGCGTGCGCTGCCTACGCCGATTATCGGGCGCATTTACGATGGTCGCCTGTGGCTGGATCTGCGCTGCCTTGAAGATGAAGAACGGTTTCTGGAGATGTTGTTGAAATGATTATTGCCACTGCCGGTCACGTTGACCACGGAAAAACGACGCTGTTACATGCCATTACCGGCGTGAATGCCGATCGTCTGCCGGAAGAGAAAAAGCGCGGCATGACCATCGATCTTGGCTACGCCTACTGGCCGCTGCCAGACGGTCGGGTACTTGGCTTTATCGATGTGCCAGGCCATGAAAAGTTTCTCGCCAATATGCTGGCCGGGGTCGGCGGTATCGATCACGCTCTGCTGGTGGTGGCCTGCGACGATGGCGTGATGGCGCAAACGCGTGAGCATCTGGCGATTTTACAGCTGACGGGCCAGCCGCAGCTGACGGTGGCGCTCACCAAAGCGGATCGCGTCGACGAGAGCCGCATTGACGAAGTGCGCGAAGAGATTCGCTCTACTCTTCTGGAGTATGGTTTCGCCGATGCGCCGGTTTTTGTCACAGTAGCGACAGAAGGTCGCGGAATCGACGAATTACGCGACCATTTACAGCATCTTTCCTCCCGCGAACCGGCCAGCGATCACAGCTTCCGTCTGGCAATAGATCGCGCGTTCACCGTGAAAGGGGCCGGACTGGTGGTGACCGGGACGGCGCTCAGCGGTGAAGTGAAGGTGGGCGATAGCCTGTGGCTGACGGGCGTGAATAAACCGATGCGCGTGCGCGGGCTGCACGCACAGAACCAGCCCACGGAACAGGCCCATGCCGGGCAGCGTATCGCCCTGAATATCGCCGGTGATGCGGAAAAAGAGCAGCTCAATCGCGGTGACTGGCTGCTGGCCGACGCGCCGCCGGAGCCTTCCACGCGGGTGATTGTTTCTCTGCACACCCACGCGCCGCTCACCCAGTGGCAGCCGCTGCATATTCACCACGCCGCCAGCCACGTGACCGGCCGTGTCTCTTTGCTGGAGAACGATCTGGCTGAGCTGGTGCTGGACACCCCTTTGTGGCTGGCGGATAACGACCGGCTGGTGCTGCGCGATATCTCTGCGCGCGTTACCCTGGCGGGCGCCCGCGTGGTGACGCTCAATCCGCCGCGTCGTGGTAAACGTAAGCCTGAATATCTGCAGTGGCTGGCGGCACTGGCACAGGCAGAAGACGACCAGGCTGCGCTGGCGGTGCATCTTGAGCGCGGTGCAGTGAATCTCGCCGATTTCGCCTGGGGGCGCCAGCTGAGCGGTGACGGTTTGCGCCAGCTCACGCAGCAGCCGGGCTTTATTCAGGCCGGTTACAGCCTGCTTAACGCACCGGTTGCCGCCCACTGGCAGCGCAAGGTGCTCTCTACGCTTGCGACCTACCACGAACAGCATCAGGACGAGCCAGGCCCAGGCCGCGAACGCCTGCGCCGTATGGCGCTGCCGATGGAAGACGACGCACTGGTGCTGCTGCTGATAGAAAAAATGCGCGAGAGCGGCATGATCCACAGCCATCACGGTTGGTTACATCTGCCGGATCACAAAGCCGGATTTACCCCGGAACAGGACGCCATCTGGCAAAAAGCCGCGCCGCTGTTTGGCGATGAACCCTGGTGGGTGCGCGATTTGGCCCGCGAAACCGCGACGGATGAAGTGGTGATGCGTCAGGTATTGCGCCACGCCGCGCAGCAGGGGCTGATAACCGCGATCGTTAAAGATCGCTATTACCGTAACGATCGCATCGTCACCTTTGCCAGTTTGATCCGCGATCTGCACCAGGAAAAGGGATCGACCTGCGCTGCCGACTTCCGCGATCGCCTGAACGTGGGCCGCAAACTGGCGATACAAATTCTGGAGTATTTCAATCGTATTGGCTTCACGCGCCGTCGGGGTAATGACCACCTGTTACGCGATTCGCTGCTGTTCCCGCAGATCGAAAAATAACCGCGCAAATAATCCGTGATACCTGTCGTAAAGCTGTAAGCGGCTGGCGAGAAAATCGCCAGCTGTGACTACCCTTGTTAGACACCAACAGCAAGGAGACGGTCATGACGAACAATCCTCCCTCAACGCGTATGCAGCCTGGCGAGTATGGTTATCCTCTCAAGCTAAAACCCCGGTATGACAACTTCATTGGCGGAGGCTGGGTCGCGCCGGTCGACGGCGAATACTACTCCAACCTGACCCCGGTGACCGGGCAGCCCCTGTGCGAAATTGCCAGTTCCGGCAAAAAAGATATCGATCTGGCGCTCGATGCGGCCCACAAAGCGAAAGAGAAATGGGCACACACCTCCGTTCAGGACCGCGCCGCGATCCTGTTCAAAATCGCCGACCGAATGGAGCAAAACCTCGAGCTGCTGGCCGCGGCAGAAACCTGGGATAACGGTAAACCGATCCGCGAAACCACCGCCGCGGATGTCCCGCTGGCAATTGACCATTTCCGCTATTTTGCCTCCTGTATTCGCGCCCAGGAGGGCGGGATCAGCGAAGTAGACAGCGACACCGTGGCCTATCACTTCCAGGAGCCGCTGGGCGTGGTCGGGCAAATCATTCCGTGGAACTTCCCGCTGCTGATGGCGAGCTGGAAAATGGCGCCCGCGCTGGCGGCGGGTAACTGCGTGGTGCTCAAACCGGCGCGCTTAACGCCGCTGTCGGTCTTGCTACTGATGGAAATCATCGGCGATCTGGTGCCGCCAGGGGTGATAAACGTGGTGAATGGCGCGGGTGGCGAAATTGGTGAATATCTGGCGACCTCAAAACGTATCGCGAAAGTGGCGTTTACCGGCTCCACGGAAGTCGGCCAGCAGATCATGCAGTACGCCACGCAGAATATCATTCCAGTGACGCTGGAGCTGGGCGGTAAATCGCCGAACATCTTCTTCGCCGATGTGATGGACGAAGAGGACGCCTTCTTTGATAAAGCGATGGAAGGCTTTGCGCTGTTTGCCTTCAACCAGGGCGAAGTCTGCACCTGCCCGAGCCGCGCGCTGGTTCAGGAATCGATTTATGAACGCTTTATGGAACGCGCCATTCGGCGTGTGGAATCCATCCGCAGTGGAAACCCACTGGACAGCGTGACGCAGATGGGCGCGCAGGTTTCTCATGGGCAGCTGGAAACCATTCTGAACTATATCGATATCGGCAAAAAAGAGGGCGCGGATGTCCTGACGGGTGGCCGACGCAAAGTGCTGGAAGGCGATCTGAAGGACGGCTATTACCTGGAGCCGACCATTCTGTTTGGTCAAAACAACATGCGCGTTTTCCAGGAAGAGATTTTTGGCCCGGTGCTGGCGGTGACGACCTTTAAAACCATGGAGGATGCGCTCGAGCTGGCCAACGATACGCAATACGGGCTGGGTGCCGGGGTCTGGAGTCGCAACGGTAATCTGGCGTACAAAATGGGACGCGGTATTCAGGCAGGGCGTGTCTGGACTAACTGTTATCACGCCTATCCGGCCCACGCGGCATTTGGGGGATATAAACAATCGGGCATCGGACGTGAAACCCATAAGATGATGCTGGATCACTATCAACAGACGAAATGCCTGCTGGTGAGTTATTCCGACAAGCCGCTGGGACTGTTCTAATTAATCAGAGCGGGTCGCCCCTGGGACGGCCTGCTTAATTCGCTCTCGCAGACTGTTCAGCACGCCATCCAGAATGTACTGAACCCGCCACGGCTGATATTCGCGCTTGCGGAAAATCGCCGTCAGATCGAGCCACCACTCCTCCTGATGAGAAAAACAGGGCATTAAGATGCCCTGCTCAATCTCGCTTTTCAGGCTCTCTTTTGGCGCAAACACGATACCAAGGTGGTTGCGCGCAAGCTCCAGCGCCGTTTGTGTATTATCACAAATATAATTACCGGTGACTTTATAATCGCGCACTTCGTCGCTGCCATGAACGCGAAAACGCCAGATATTAGCATCATCCACTAATATGGAATCTAACAAAATACAGGAGTGTTTAATTAAATCATCGGGTCCGTTAATGGGACGCTTTTTAATATATTCTGGCGTGGCGAAGGCGGTAACGGAATATTTGGTTAGCTGATAAGCCACCAGGCTTTCATCTTTGGGTTGTGCATAGGTAATTAAGATATCGCAGTCGTCAGGAAACGTGACGCCTTCAGATAATTCATTACGATTAGGGTTATAGGTTTTTAAACAAATACGAATATCACCGATCTCTTCGAGAAGATGGATCACATGGCGAGCGAGATAGGTGTTGATACCTGTAGGCGCGTAAATCGTGACGCGTCCGCTTTTTTCATGTTTATAATCGGCAATAAAATTAATGAGTTGATTATTTTTATCAAGTGATGCGTTGATATAAGGGAGCAGCACCTCGCCGAACTGCGTGAGCGCCAGTTGACGGGTGGTACGTTCAAAAACTTTCAAACCCACGCGGGTTTCAAAATCTGCGAGATATTTACTGACATTGGCCTGCGCCATGCCTAACAACGCGGCGGCGTCTCCGATACTGCCGGTGGCGGCAATAACGGAAATAATTTTTAATTCACGCGGCTTAATCTGTAAATTATTCATCACGTACGCTCATCTATATGATTTCATATATAATATTATATAAACACATTCATTGCATCGGCAAATTTGTAACCATTATTATTCGCCTCGTTTGTTAGGCGTTTAATGGATACAGGGAATGATTACTAAAAAGAATTTGCTCATCACCACAACCTTATTTTTCGCTTCATCAGCAATGGCGGGTGAATTTTCATTGGGTGCGGGCGCTGTTTTCAATGAATCGCCTTACAAAGGGTATAACGAAAATACGACTGCGGTTCCACTCATTAGTTATGAAGGCGATAATTTCTACGTGCGCCAGACCACCGCCGGTTGGGCGTTGTGGAAAGACAGTAAGAATGAACTCAGCCTGACGGCGTCCTGGATGCCGCTGCATTTTGATCCCGATGACAATGACGACCACGCGATGAAGCAGCTCGATGAGCGCAAAGCATCTGCATTTCTGGGGGGCGCCTACTATCGCCACGAGCGCTGGGGTAGCCTGAAGTTTGGCGTCGCGGCGGATGCCATGGACGAAAGTGGCGGCGTGGTGGGTGAAATTTCCTACTTCCACCCGATCCGCATGGAGCGTCTGACCCTGATTCCGTCCGTGGGTGTGTTTTACTATGACGAAAGCTTCAACGACTACTACTACGGTGTTTCCGGCAAAGAGTCTCGCCACAGCGGTATGAACGAATACACCGCGGGCGATAGCTGGAACCCGTACGTGGGCCTGGTCGCGAAATACAAATTGACCAATAACCTGTTCCTGAATGCCAGCGCGGTTTACACCGTGTTGCCGGATGACGTTAAAAACAGCCCAATGATCGACCGCGAAGACAGTTTCGTGCTGATGACCGGCATGAGCTGGCGCTTCTAAGTTTAAAAAGTAGCCTCAAGGATGAGGCTGCTTCACCTACTTTCCCGGTGGTGCTGTGCTTGCCCGGCCTGCGGTAGCCAGACCGGGCAGGTTTAGCGTCGTCGGGTATTACGAGCCTGCCTCCACAATCTGCTGTAACTCTCTCGTTTGCCTGTTCTCTTTGCGATCTCCTTTCCCGCTTTGATTTTTTTCCACTGAAGTCGCTTAGCCAATAGGTTATCGTGATCTCAAGTGCCTGGCTGGGTGTGTCACAGTCGAGGGATATCCAACAGTCAATTTGCAGGAGTGGTAATGTTTTACTCGGCTTATATTCATACCGACGCGATGGCCGCGCGAGCGGCTTTTTCCCGGTTGTACCGGGGTGTTTTTGCTGGTGGAGATCAATATGCAGCAATTTGACGGCAGAGCAGAGCGCATCAATATCACGCTCCCCCGCCGTTTATTAGTGAAAATCGACGCGTTTATTAGCGAGCATCCGCAGTTCAGCACCCGAAGCGCCTTTCTTGCCGAGGCAGCACAGCGTGTGCTGCCTGGATGATCATCGTCATATGTAGAGATTTGCTGTCGCTTTTAAGATATCCGCGAAGGAATAGATGTCATCAACAGATGCAATGGGATGGCGTGTTTCATTTTTCTCGATGTCGAAGAGACCAATGTATTTTTGAGAACGGTTGAAATGCAGACGGCACAAAGGTTTTCTGTTGTTATCGTCAACCAGCACCCCGAAGTAACTTTTTGTATCCCGCTGGGTAATACGTGGTGCATCAAGTACCGCCCGAGTGATAGCTTTCACAATATGGTAGCCCTCAAGTTCTTCAAGGGTTGTCTCTATATCTTTGTCATCCTTTTGAACTTCTTCCTCGGTACTTTGCTGCTCATTTTGCGTACCTGGGATAGGGGAAGTAACTCCTGTGATGGCAGATTTAAGTCTTTCGTTAACCTGATCGTTAATGTATTGGCTGGCTGCCTTCTTCGTAAGATTGAGGAAAGACTCCCTGACTTTTTGTGTGAGTATTCCATCGTAAACCCTGGATGCGAAGAACTTCACAAAATCATCTTCAGGATTATTTAGCTGGTTGTGAAGTATCTTTTTAATTTGGCTAACATATTTGAGTTCGCCAGCAGCATTGATGATTGATTCGAGGTCAAAAGAGGATTTGGTTAGCTTATTCAGTTCTGGGATAATATTTTCATCAATATCCAGAAGGTCGACTTCTAAAAATGGTTTCTCGTCCATTTTGTTGGGTGCGTCGAGATCAGTATAAAACCGATAAATCTGACCGTTTGTTAATATAGAGATACGTGCATTTGTAACGTGGAAGTATCTAAAAAGTTGAGAGGCGTGGTTAATGTTTAACGGTTCACCAATTTTCTTGCACTCAATAAGTATCTGAACTTCATTGTTTTTCATTATGGCGTAATCAATTTTTTCGCCTTTTTTTGTTCCAACATCACAGATAAACTCGGGAGTGACCTCTGAAGGATCGAAAACATCGTAACCTAAAACATTATGGATAAAGGGCATGACAAACGCAGTTTTTGTTGCTTCCTCTGTAATAATAACGCCCGTTTGCTGCTTAATTTTATTTGATAAAGCATTGAGCCTTTCTGTGAAATCCATTTGATATCCTTATTTTTAGCTGTGTGTAATTATGGGATATCATTAAACATAGTGTTATTCAATAAGGTACGCGGTGGGTTGAGGCTAAAAAAACGAATCCGAGGGCGCGATCACAGTTGTACAGAAAGATAAAATAAAAGAACCCGGTGTAACCGGGTTCAAAATATAAAATATATGAGCGATGAGATTTACACCTCATCCACCCATATCCGCATCTCGCCCTCGCCGCGGTTGGCCCAGCTAAACCACGGAATAAACGTTAATGTCTGAGTGTGTGGCGCAGTGGGCGTGCGGTCGTATTGCCAGAGCGGTTGCGGCTCGGTCTCAACGGCGCGTTGTGAGATGCCGTCAGCCTGAATTAGCATCTTATGCGAGAACAATCCTTTCCCTTCGAACACGCGGAAGGTGCTGTCGGCGGGCAGCGACAGGTTATGTAACCCCGCGCCGTTATCCGCCTCTTCCAGACAATAGACCAGCGGGCCGCGCTGCAACGCTACTTTGCCTGCCTGCTGGCGCACCTGTGGATTGCCGTATAACCGGCGCACCGGCATCGGCAGCGTGAGGGTCACAGAATCCCCCTCCTGCCAGCGACGGGTGAGATAACAATATCCCCGACGCACGTCGCCTGTTATTGCTTCACCGTTCAGCGCTATCTGCGGGCTGGCGCACCAGTCGGGCAGACGCAGGGCGAGAGTGTGCTCAACCGCAACCGGCGAGGTGATGTCGATCTTCACCTGCTCCTGCCACGGATAGTTGCCGCTAATACGCAGTTGCAGCTCGTGGTCTCCGACCGGAATGGCCGCGCTGTTGCCGACGTAGAGGTTGATAAACAGCGCCTCGGGGTGTGCGGTATAGATGTAGTGCCCAAGCGAAGTCAGCACGCGGGCGATATTCGGCGGGCAGCAGGCGCAGCCAAACCAGCGCTGACGAATCGGTTTGACGTGATCATAGATATGGTTGAAAGCCAGCGTTTTTGGATGGACCTCCAGCGGGTTCACGTAGAAAAAGTGTTTACCGTCCAGCGCCATGCCGCCCAGCACGGTGTTATATAACGCGCGCTCCATGACGTCGGCATACTGGCTATCCGCTTCCATCTCCAGCATCCGGCGGGCAAACATCATCAGACCAATCGAGGCGCAACTTTCGGCATAGACCGTATCATTGGGCAAATCGTAGTCGCTGCTGAAGGCCTCGCCGCTGCTCTGCGAGCCAATTCCGCCCGTAATATAGAGCTGCCGTTGCACCATATTATTCCAAAGACGCAGGCAGTCCTGACGTTTGCTTTCGTCATCGCTCAGCCGCGCAAGGTGCGCAACGCCAGTCATCAGATAGACAAAACGCACGGCGTGCCCGATGGCGGTTTGCTGCTCCGCGAGAGGCTGATGCGCCTGACTATAGGCTTTATCTTTGACCATCCACGCCGGGCCGTAGTTGTGCCAGTGCGATGTTCTGCCGCGCTTTTCGTATTCGATATCGTAAAAATGCGGCTGCGCGCCGCGCTCTTCGACGAAATATTTCACCAGCGCCAGATAGCGTGGCTCCTGGGTGACGTCATACAGGCGCATTAACGCCAGCTCGATTTCCGGATGGCCGGGATAGCCGTGCAGCTGGTTTTCTCCGGGGCCAAACACGCGGTCGATATGATCCGCCAGTTTGCAGACCACGTCTAACAGCGCGCGTTTTCCGGTGCCCTGGAAGTACGCCACGCCCGCCTCGATCATATGCCCTGCGCAGTACAGTTCGTGACACTCTGCAAGATTAGTCCAGCGTTCGCCAGGTGCTTTCACGGTGAAATAGGTATTCAGATAGCCATCGTCGCATTGGGCAGCGGCCACCAGTTCAATGACCTCGTCGGCGGTTTTCTCAAGTTCAGGATCGGGTTTCTGGCACAGGGACCACGCCACGGCTTCGAGCCATTTGGCGACATCGCTGTCCTGGAAAACCATGCCGTAAAATTCCCCTTCTTCCAGCCCGGCAGCGATCCGGAAATTGGTGATGGCGTGACTCGGCTCCGCTTCGGCGATGCGGTCGTTCAGCGCATCCCACTGATAGGGAATGACCACGTCCCGTACCAGCTGTTGATACTGGCCGAGAAACGGATCGTTAATTTTGAGCTTATGCAGGTCGGGTTCCATGATGGACATGTTGTTCTCCTCAGGACTGAACGTGACGCTGGCGCAGGTCGGTAGAGATGCGCGACATCATCGGATTAGTGAGTTTGCACCAGCGTATTGAAACGGCCAGCAGCAGGTGGAAAAGGGCGGGCAGCAGCGTTTCCATGGTTGTAATGCCAGAAAGCGAAGCCGGGGTCTGGTTGCCCGCACCGGGCTGATAGGCGACGAAGATAAACACCAGGCTGATGATCCCGGCACTTGAGGCCCACGCCAGCTTGATGAAAAAGAGGTTAAAGGCGAAGTTCATCCCTGACGAGCGCACGCCGGTTTTCCATTCGCCGTAGTCGTCGGCGAAAGCCATCAGCGAGAAGTGCAACGGCAGCGTAAAGCCGAGGATCACGCCGTTGCCCAAAATCACTGCCAGCCACAGGGTTTGATACGCCGGGCCAGTTGGCAGGAACCACATGGCGAATGCCAGTGCGGCCAGCACCAGGTTGGTGGTGTAGTACAGTTTCACCGTATCAATACGACGGGTGAGCGGGCTGACGATCACTGCGCCGAGAATGGCGGCAAAGGTCACCATGGTGAAGAACAGCGACGTATAGGCAGTGCTGCCCTCCAGCACGTAGGTGATGAAGTACATGTATCCGCCGCCGCGAATGTTAAAGACGTTAATCAGCAGGAAAGACATCACCAGCATCAATAGCAGCTGATCGTTGTTACGCAGCCCGGCCAGATGTTCGCGCAGGGTAAAGCGCCCCATCAGGGCCAGCGGGACGCGCTCGCGTACCCAGAAGAAACAGCACAGGAACATCACCACCGCGATGGCGCACAGCACGCCGACACCCAGCTGATAGCCCTGCGCAACGTTACCCTGGCCCAGCGCCGCGACCAGCCACGGCAGGCCCACGGAGACCAAAAAGCCTGCCACGCCGCACAGCACAAAGCGCCATGACTGGCAGGAGATCACCTCGCTGTGGCGGGTGGTCATGGTGTTGATCAGTGCGCAGTAGGGCACGTTGATGGCGGTATAGCCGACGGAAAGCAGCAGATAGGTGCCGAACGCCCAGGCGATTTTCACCCCCATACTGGCTTCCGGCACGGTGAACGTCAGGACGCCGATAATCCCGATCGGGAAGGCGATCCACAGCTGCCACGGGCGAAAGCGTCCCCAGCGGCTCTGGGTACGGTCGGCAATCACCCCCATGATGGGGTCAGAAACGGCATCAAATACGCGCAGGGCAATAAACAACGTACCGACCAGCGCCGGCGTCAGGCCAAAGACATCGGTATAGAAAAAGGTAAGGAAGTTCATGATCAGGCAGGTAATTACCGTCCCGCCAGCATCACCCAGGCCGTAGCCAATCTTCTCGCGCACTGACAGGCGCTCGTCGGCGGCCTGTTGTACGACATCGGTTTGCGTAATCGGAGTGGAAGTCATTCGATAACTCCTCGTGAAGGGGATTTTATTATGTTCTGCAAGGTACCCAATTCATTCTGCACTGAAAGTCAGCGCCAACAAGGGAAGGGAAAAGTATAAAAAGATGACGATTCCGACCTGATGATGAAAATGTGATTTCGATCGGGCGCAAATACAATTATTCATTAATAATCAATGTGAAAGGTGATTATCAATAGAATTTAAAGCGGGAAATTGAATACCGATGCTCGAATTATCCATAGCGCTTCCGATTCACGTTCAAAACGGCGGGTTATTTATTTCCCGGGGCGTTGGCCGTCATCCCGCCCGTAAATTAACCTCGTGGGAAATCATCTTTGTCGAAAAAGGGACGTTAACGATTCAGGAGGAAAATACGGTTTTCGAGGTAAAAGCGGGTGAGAGTTTGGTTTTATGGCCCAACCGTCGCCACGTGGGAACCGAAGATTTCCCGGCCGATTTGCGGTTTTACTGGCTGCATTTTGACGTTGCGGCTGAGCCGCACAGGCCAGACGCTTTTACGCAGCTCGCCATCGAACAACATTGCCGTGTTCGTGAGGCTTCTTATGTGGTGTCTCTTTTCCGTCAGTTCCTGACGGAGCAGGAGAAATTACAGCGAAGCGTGGCGCTGGAATTAATGCTGCTGCTGATTTTGCAGCAAATTTCGTTTTCGGTGGGAAACGAGGAAATTCAGGACGAAGCAGGCACGTCGATCGCGTGGAGAGCCAAACAAATTATCCGCACGCAATTTCATCTGCCCCTTTCGACCTCGCAGCTGGCAAAAGAGCTGCACTGTAATGCGGATTATCTGGGGCGCGTGTTTCGTCGCACCTTTCATTTAACGTTGACCGAGGCGATCCATCGCCAGCGCGTCCGCTCAGCGGAGAAACTGCTGCTTGATGACGCGTCCTCACTCACGGAGGTGGCCAATCGCTGCGGCTTTAATGATGTCGGGTATTTTCGCCAGATCTTTCGCAAACACACCGGGCTAACACCCGCCGTCTGGAAACGGCGGTATTGTAAGGAGCATATTAATTCCGGCTGATCACTGGCCGTAATAGGCATTCGCCCCGTGCTTGCGCAGATAGTGTTTATCCAGCAGCTCTTGTTGCATGACCGGCAGCTGCGGCGTCAGCTGGCGCGAGAAAAGGCCCATATAAGCGCACTCCTCCAGCACCACGGCGTTGTGAACCGCATCGGCGGCATCTTTACCCCAGGCAAACGGACCATGAGAGTGGACCAGCACGGCGGGGATCTGCATCGGGCTTAGATCGCGCTCTTCAAAGGTTTTGATGATCACCTCCCCGGTCTGATACTCATATTCGCCCGCAATTTCTGCGGGCGTCATCAGCCGCGTGCAGGGAATATCGCCATAGAAATAGTCCGCATGGGTGGTGCCCCAGGCGGGGAGATCCAGCCCGGCCTGGGACCAGATAGTCGCGTGAGGCGAGTGGGTGTGGACGATGCCGCCAATCTCCGGGTAGCGGCGATAGAGCGCAAGATGCGTCGGCGTGTCGGACGATGGCTTTTTGCTGCCTTCCACCACTTTGCCGGTGGCGATCTCCACCACCACCATGTCGTCTGCGGTCATGACGTCATATTCGACGCCAGAGGGTTTGATGACCATCAGACCGCTTTCGCGATCGACTGCACTGACGTTGCCCCAGGTAAATGTCACCAGCTGGTGGGCGGGCAGCGCCAGGTTAGCGGCCAGGACCTCCGCTTTGAGTTGCTCTAGCATGTCATGCCTCCTTCCTGCATGCGGGCTTCGATCCAGCGCCGCGCTTCGATAATTTCCAGGACCGGCTCTTTCGCTTTTTCGGTCCACATTTCAATTAAAAACGCCCCGCGATAGTTGAGCTGATTCAGGGTGTTGAACACGCCGACAAAATCGACGCAGCCCTCGCCAAACGGCACATCGCGAAACTGTCCCGGGCTTTGTTCGGTAACGGGCTGCGTGTCTTTCAGGTGGATGGCGGCGATTCGGTCGATGCCGAGGGTCAGCTCGGCGGTGACATCGTTGCCCCAGGCACTCAGGTTGCCCACATCCGGATAGACGCTAAACCACGGCGAGGCGAGCATCTCATCCCACTTTTTCCACTTGCTGATGGAGTTCATGAACGCGGTATCCATGATCTCCACTGCAAGCATCACCTGCGCGGCGGCGGCTTGTTCCACCGCCCACGCCAGCCCTTCGGCAAAACGCTGCTGCGTGCCCGCGTCGTGCTCTTCGTAATAGACGTCGTAACCCGCCAGCTGGATGGTGCGGATCCCCAGATCCCGCGCTAGTTTGATCGCTTTAGTCATGATCTCGCGGGCGCGTTGGCGCACGGTTTCATCGCGGCTGCCAAACGGAAAGCGGCGGTGCGCCGACAGGCACATGGACGGGATGGCGACGCCGGTTTCCAGCATGGCTTCGACCAGCGAGGCGCGCTGCGTGGTGCTCCACTCCAGCCGTGAGAGGCGCTCGTCGGTTTCATCCACCGACATTTCGACGAAATCAAAGCCGCAGCTTTTGGCTAACACCAGACGCTCCGGCCAGGAGAGATCCTTCGACAGCGCTTTCTCATAAATCCCTAAAGGATGCTGACGCATGGTTATTCTCCCCAGATTTCGCGGATTTGCGTGTGGAACGCCTGTGCCACCTGTGGTGGGTTAGCGGCCCCTGCCAGTGCCCGTCCGGCGATAAAGGCTTTGACGTTAATCTCCCGGAACAGCGTTAAATCCGCCGGGGTGATGCCGCCGGTGATAGAAAGCTGCAGGCCGATATCCGACAGGGCTTTCATCCTCGCGAGATCCTCTTCTCCCCACTGCTGGCCGCTGGCCTGGGCGTCGCGCCCACGGTGATAAATCGCCTGTTTAACTCCAACGCGGTGCCACGCGCGGGCGTCGTCCAGCGTCCAGTTGCCAAACAGCTCCATCTGGATTTCACATCCGCGTGCGGCAGCCACCGCGTGGCCTTTTTCAACGGTTGCCAGCGGTGCAGCGCAGATGATGGTCATCCAGTTTGCGCCCGCATCAAAGGCCTGCTGCGCCAGCGTTTCACCGGCGTCAGCCACTTTCCAGTCGGCGACGATGATTTTGTCCGGGCACTGCTGGCGCAATGCGCGGACGGCTGAAAGGCCTTCCGTCAGGCACAAAATGGTGCCCGCTTCGACGATATCGACATGGTCGTGCAGCAGCGAGACATCGCGCTGGGCGGCCTGAAGGCTGGTGTGGTCGAGCGCCAGCTGCAGTAATGGTCGGCTCATAGGTCGTGCTCCTTAATTCGGGCGTGATAACCCTGCAATGCTGAAATCAATTGCTGATAGCGGTGATATTTATGCTGATAGGCGGCGTGAGCCTGCATATCCGGCTCAACGACGCGGATGGCGTGTTTGAGATTTTGCTGCGCGGTAAAGAAGTCGGGATAAACCCCGGTGCCGACGAGGGCGGCCAGCGCCGCGCCGGAGCAGCCGGTCTCCTCGACCTGAGGCAGTTCAATCGCCAGGCCGCTGACGTCTGCCAGCATCTGCATCCAGACATCGGAATGGGTCGGGCCGCCGGTGACGCGCAGGGCAGACACATCGGTAAAGCGCTCCAGCATGCGGTTGAGGTGGGTCATGTGACAGAACACCACCCCTTCATACACCGCCTGCAGCAGGTGGGCGCGGGTATGGATCGCCTGCATGCCGTAGAAGCCGCTGGTCATCTCAAGCCCGGCGTTGCTGCCGTAGAGAAACGGCAGGAAAAACACGTCGCTTGCCGCTTTCGGCAGGCTGGCGACGGCCTGGTTGATCTCATCAAAAGAGAGTTCGCCCCACTGTGCCGTGAGCCACTCGAGATTGCCGGAGGAGGTCGGGCTGGCTTCGTGAACGATGTACTGCTGCGGATGAACGTAGCGGCCATAGACGTAAGGGAAAGGTTCGTTATCGCGAATACCATTCGCAATACCGCTGGTGACAGCCCAGGTGCCCATCACCGCATTGAGCGTGTGCTCGTCGTGCAGCCCGGCGCAGATCGCGGTGGAAACCACATCAAACAGGCCCCCCACGACGGGCGTACCCGCCGCAAGACCGGTCAGGGAGGCTGCCTGAGAGGTGATTTCACCGCAAATTTCTGCTGAGCCGACGATAGGCGGCAAGGCGCCGTCGATTTCAGCGATCCCAAGCCAGCGGGTGAGCTGCGGGTCGTAGGCACCCGTGTTCATGTTGTAGAGATTGGATTCGGAAATGTTGCTCTCTTCGCAGCCCTTTTTGCCCGTCAGGCACCAGCGCAGATAATCATGCGCCATCATTACGCAGCCGATTTGCTGGTAGCGCTTCGGCTCGTGCTCTTTAACCCAGCGCAGCAACGAGGCCGGGTGCCCGGTCCACAGGGTTTGCCGCGTGTGCGGGTAGAGCTTTTCGGGGATCTCGTCCTGCTGCCAGCGTTGCACGATCGCAAGCGCCCGCCGGTCGGAGGAGAGAATGGCGTTGCCCAGGGGGCGATCCTGTTTATCCAGCAGAAACAGCCCCTTACCCTGCGCGGAGATGCCTACGCCTTTGATTTGATCGCCACGAACACCCGTGCGTTTGAGCAGTGCGGCGACGGTTTCGTGGCAGCGCTGCCAGAGCAGGGACATATCGCGCTCCGCATAGCCCGGACGTGGGCTAAGGGTGGCGACCGCGCACCGTTCGATGCACTGTTCTTTACCCTGGCTGTTGTACAGACCGGCTTTCAGATAAGTACCGCCACAATCGATACCCAGCCAGAAGGGCTCTTTTTCACTCATCTTTGCGATTCTCTGTCGTTGCCGGGTGAGCGCAGCCCACCCGGCGTTTTCAGGCCACACGTTTGTGCGGATTCACCGTTGGATTGGGCTGTGCGCCGGCATCGCATTTCGCCGGCAGCAGCAGCGCTAACAGCGAGGCCAGTGCCAGGGAGATCGCCAGGCAGTAAACTCCCGCATCTTTGCTGTAAAGGGTGATCAGCACGCCTACCGCGTAAGGGCCGCAGAAGCCGCCAAGATTGCCAAGCGCGTTGATCACACCGCGCGCACCACCGGCCATTTCTGCGCTGAACAGACGTGCCGGAATGGTCCAGAAGACGCCCGCTGCCGACTGCAGGAAGAAACCGCAACCCACCAGCGCGGCGTAGGCCAGCCAGATGTTTTCTTTCAGCGCCACGGAGAGGAACATGCACAGAGCAAAACCGATCAGCGGCAGGGAGACGAACAGCTTGCGCTTGCCGGTGCGGTCAGAGAGGGAAGAGAACAGGAACATCCCGGCAATCGCGCCGACATACGGCAGAATGGCGAGCATCCCCACCTGGCCCATCGTCGAATGGGTTAGCTCCTTCAGAATGGTTGGCAGCCAGAGGGTGTAGCCGTAAATACCGGTCTGGTAGAAGAAGTTAAGGGCGATCAGCTGCCACATGGTTTTGTCCGACAGCACCGCACTGAGCGAGGCATTTTTCACCTCTTTGCCTGCGATAGCGCGCTGCTCGGCGGCCAGCGTTTCAACCAGATAGTTTTTCTCGGCGGCGGAAATCCACTTCGCCTCCTGCGGGCGGTCATAGATGGTCAGCGTCCAGAGAACCAGCACCACCAGGGACAGCAGACCTTCAATGATGAACAGCCAGCGCCAGTCGAGAGCCGTAATGATCCAGCCGGAGAGCGGGGCGGTAATGATCCCGGCAATGGGTACGAACATAATCACGATTGCGTTGGCGCGACCGCGCTCGGCGTCCGGGAACCAGTTGCTGATCATGGTCAGTACCACCGGCAGCATTCCGCCTTCGGCGACACCGAGTAAAAAGCGCAGTGCCAGCAGCTGATACTGATTGGTGACGATGCCCGTCAACACGGAGATCACCGCCCAGGCCACCAGCGACCAGCCGATGAATTTTTTACCGCTGCCGTGCACCGCGATTTTGCCGCCGGGAACTTGCAGGAACAGATACCCGATAAAGAATATTCCGCCTGCCAGCCCCGCCATGGTGGCGGTGATCCCTAATTCCTCATCCATACCGCCTGGCATGGCGAAGGCAATATTGACACGGTCCATATAAGAGATAATACAGGCGATAAGAATAGGGGGAATTATTCTTAACCAGCGTTGGCGCGGAATATCCGCATGTAGAGCACGAGAAGAAATAGTCATAATTAATGTCTCATTAAGGTAATCGGCTCGGGAATACAGGTTTTTATTTTTATTGTGCTGCTTTTTTCATAACGCTAATACCGTCGCGCAAAATGGCAATGCGATGGCTGACGTCAGCATTAGCATTTATTTCCAGTAATTTGATACCGGAGAATTTCAATGTTGCGGCGCTCGCCGCAGTAAATAGCTCAGTGACTTTTTCAGGCGTCATTAAACTGTCAGGGCAGAACGACGAAAATGGCGCGTGAAGATCCTGCCAGTCGCCGTAATCGCCCGTCGCCGTGGTGCCAGAAAACATCACTGCGCCGAGCTTTCCTGCCTTCTGCGCGGCCTGAACATGCGCGACAGGCAGTCCAGTGTCGCGCCCTTCGATGGCTGAGCGCGCCCAGTTAATACAAACGCTGATATCCGTGTCGTCCAGCACCTCAAGAACGTTTTCAAGAGGGAGAAACCCTTTTCGTGGCGCGCGGCCTGTCATAGCATCGCAGTGTTCCAGCACCAGATCGCATGGCCAGTCCCAGGCGGCGATCTCTTTCATCGAACGAGAGAACGCCTCGGTGGCTTGCGCAACGCAAGCGTTGCCAGACTGCGGTGCGGCCTGCATTTCCAGGGCGATCACTTTCCCGGGGAAGCGGGCGTTAACGGCGACAATTTTCTCAAGCAGATGACGATAAAATGTCACGCTTTCACGACGCTGATCTTCATCGGCGGAGGCTAGGCCAAACCCGCCGTTGGCGCCGCGCCGACGCATGGTTTCCATCACCGCCGTGACCACAATTTGCCAGTCCCCTGGGGTGTGGCGAAACAGCCACTCATCCCCCAGCGGGTGGAGGTTGTCCAGGCACGGTTGTTCAAGACCGCGAATATCGGGCGTATCAGCTAACTGACGCCAGAAATCGCGCTCTTCCTGTTCCCCTTTCTGGTGAAACGAGGGTGCGCAGGGGTACGCACCAATAATAAAACCGGTGTGAGTCATTTGGCTTTCCTGTCTAATTCAGAAAAATTACATTAATTCGCTGACAGCCACTTTGACGACAATTTTACGAATGGCCGACTCCTTGTGTTTATGACATTGCGGGCGATGAACATCCTGCGGGAAAAATATGGCGTAACTGCCCGGAATCATTTCAATCAGTGATTCATTTTCCATCTGGTGATAAAAAATAATATCGCGCTGTTCCAGTAATGATTCGCTTATTTCGTTATTACCGGTGTCGATCGCAAAACCTATTTTCTCTTCGCCCCATGCCAGAAATTGAATATCCAGATAGCGGCGATGGACTTCCGGGCGGTTTTCGTGATGCGGCCGGGTGGTGAGATCGAGAACCTGCGCGAAGATAGCGCGCCCGTCGATCTCCACCACGCCAGGTTCTAGCGTGGTGAAATCCGTGGTGCGTAGAAACGCGAGCGCCCGTTCTATTGCCTGCGGCAGACGGCAAGGATTGGGCTGTGAAATATGTCCGAATATCATACGTCACTCCTTACAGCGACTGGATCTTCGCCCATACGCTGTCATCAATGGTGATGCCATTGCGACGGTTCTCTTCCAGCAGACGGGTGAATTCATGCCCCGGCAGGCGCACGGCGACGTCGTCGTCAGAGCGTTCAGCGGTGGTGATGAAATCCATAATGCGCTGCAGTTTGGCATCACGAGTTTTGCCGTCGATCAGCTTGTCCACTTCGATGGCGATAAAGATCTGCGACACACCGTATTCATCGCTATTGTCCTGCGTCACTTCCGCCACGGAGGACCCGTTGGACAGCAGGGTGGCGATCATGTCCAGCACGATAGACAGACCGGAACCTTTCCAGTAGCCCATCGGTAAAATGCGGCGGTTTTTCTCAATCACACCCGGCTCTTTGGTCAGATGGCCTTCGTCGTCAAACCCGCCGTCTACCGGCAGCTCGCGCCCTGCCAGACGGTTCACTTCGAGCATGCCGTAGGAGAACATCGACATCGACATATCCACCATGGTGATGGGATTTGATGGAATGGCGACGATCAGCGGGTTGGTGCCGATGCGACACTCCTTCGCGCCCCACGGCGGCATGACGGCGATAGAGTTGGTCCAGCAAATTCCGATATAGCCCTTTTCAGCGGCCTGCCAGCCGTAGCTGCCGCCGCGCATCCAGTGGTTGGCATTGCGCAGCGCCACCAGACCAATTCCGTGATCCGAGGCCAGCTCGGTTGCGCGATCCATCATTTTTTTGGCCGTCAGATTGCCGATGGAGCGCTGGGCGTCCCACTGCTCAATGGCTCCCAGCGTGGTGATGCGCTTCGGCTGCGCGTCAGGAATGATGTCCCCGGCGTCCAGCTGCTGAATGAAACGCGGAAAACGGTTAACGCCATGTGAATAGACGCCTGATTCGGTGGTGCGCGCAAACATCTCTGCGCAGGCATCGGCGGTTTCTGCCTTGACGCCACGGTTGAGCAGCACCTGATTGAATGCTGCTTTCAACTCGTCAAAGGTCACTTTCATCCCTGTTCTCCTGTTCGTATGAGGGGCGTGTGTGAGTGCTTTTTTATCTCTAAATTTCACATTGCGAAATCTGATTTCAAATATAGCGATCAATTTTTGTCAGATCAACGACATTCATGTTTTTCAAAATGTAGTAAAATCAACGAATTGTGTTTTTAATGCTGAGATCGTGAACTGAACCACACTTTGCGCTACCATCAGGACGCGATTAACGGAGAACGACGTAATGAGCATGAAAGAGAGCGAGATGACGCAAGAAAAAGAGAGGCCAGCAGGCAGCCAGAGCTTGTTTCGCGGCCTGATGCTGATTGAAATTCTCAGTAACTATCCGAACGGGTGTCCGCTTGCGCATTTATCTGAACTTGCCGGCCTGAATAAAAGCACCGTGCATCGGTTACTGCAGGGTTTGCAGTCGTGCGGCTACGTTACCCCCGCGCCTGCGGCGGGCAGCTATCGTCTGACCACGAAATTTATCGCCGTGGGGCAAAAAGCGCTGTCGTCGCTCAATATCATTCACGTGGCGGCGCCCCATCTGGAAAATCTGAATATTGTGACGGGCGAAACGGTGAACTTCTCCAGCCGGGAAGATGACCATGCGATTCTGATCTACAAGCTGGAACCGACGACGGGGATGCTGCGCACGCGCGCTTATATCGGCCAGCACATGCCGCTCTACTGTTCTGCAATGGGGAAAATCTACATGGCGTTCGGCCATCAGGATTACGTGGCGAGCTACTGGCAGAGCCATCAGGAGCAGATTCAGCCCCTGACCCGTAATACCATCACCGAGCTGAGTGCGATGTACGACGAGCTGGAGGAGATCCGCTCTCGCAGCATGGCGATGGATAAAGAAGAGAACGAGCTGGGCGTGTCCTGCATTGCGGTCCCGGTGTTCGATATTCACGGGCGGGTGCCGTATGCCATCTCGATTTCCCTTTCGACCTCACGCATGAAGCAGGTGGGGGAAAAGAATCTGCTTAAACCGCTGCGCGAAACCGCTGAAGCGATTTCACAAGAGCTTGGGTTCACCGTGCGCGGATAAGTGCTAAAAAAAAGGCCAGATGGAGAATCTGGCTTTTTTTTGTTGTTCTGCGGGTACGCCGTTAGTGGCCGCCTTCACTCCAGGCCAGCTCGATCTCTTCAGCCAGGATTTTCACCCCGGCTTCGATTTTCTCTGGGTCTGGCACGTAGTTCATTCGCATACACTGATGCGTATGCGGCCACGGCTTATCAAGCCCCGGGAAGAAGTAATCCCCCGGCACCATCAACACGCCGCGCTTTTTCAGGCGCTGATACAGCAGCTCGGTGGTGATCGGCAGATCCTTAAACCACAGCCAGAGGAAAATCGCCCCTTCAGGTTTATGAATCAGGCAGCGATCTTCAGGCAAATAGCGGCGAATTGTCGCGATGGTTTCCTGAACGCGCTGGTAGTAAAACGGCTTTATCACGTCATTCGACAGGCGCAGCAGATCGTTGCGCTTAATCATTTCGCACATCATGGCCGGGCCCATTCCACCTGGCGCCAGGCTGATGATGCCGTTCATATTGGTGATGGCGCTGATGATTTTTTCATTGGCGATGATGATGCCGCAGCGGCTGCCCGGCAGGCCGAGTTTCGAGAGGCTCATGCACAGGACGATGTTCGGATTCCACAGCGGACGGGCTTCGCTAAAGATAATGCCGGGGAACGGCACACCGTAGGCGTTATCGATAACCAGCGGAATACCGTGCTGATTGGCCAGCACGTCTAACTTCATCAGCTCTTCGTCAGTGATGACGTTGCCCGTCGGGTTGGTCGGGCGTGAGACGCAAATCATGCCCGTCTCTTCGCCGATGTGCAGGTGTTCAAAATCGACGTGATACTTGAACTGGCCTTCGGGCAGTAGCTCAATATTAGGACGAGCGGAGACGAATAGATCCTCTTCCAGCCCGGAGTCGGCATAGCCGATGTACTCCGGCGTCAGCGGGAACAGCACTTTTTTGGTGCTGCCATCGGCGCGACGTCCTGCAAAAAGGTTAAACAAGTAGAAAAATGCGCTCTGGCTGCCGTTTGTCAGTGCAATATTCTGTGGTTCGATATCCCAACCCAGTTCGTCGCGCAGCATATCTGCCAGCAGCGTCAGCAGTTCGGTTTTGCCTTGCGGGCCATCGTAATTGCACAGCGCATCAGTGGCTTTGCCGTTTTGCAGCATCTCCGCCAGCAGGTTGTGGAAGTAGTCGTTCATGGCCGGGATTTGGGCCGGATTTCCCCCGCCGAGCATGATGGCGCCCGGTGTGCGCAGCCCGTCGTTGAGATCCTCCATCAGGCGGGTAATGCCTGAATGGCGGGTGAATTTATCGCCGAAAAGTGAAAACGTCATAACAGGTGATCTGGCATTCTTATAATGAAAGTGGGTAACCATAACGCTAGCATCGTGCGGGTGCAAATCGAGGGAAGAGGGGCGGATCGTTGTTTTGTTTTGCTGATTTGTATTTGTGTGGTGAATTATTCTGATTAAAGAACGTCCCCTCCGCTTGAAGGGGACGCCGCAGGCGTTAGTGATTTCCGGCCCAGACCACCATCACTTTATCGTCCTGGTGCTGGCGCACAAAACCGTAGCCTTGCGCGAGGGAGAGGGTGGTTTGCGTACCCTCGCCAATAGCCGGATGGCGCGCCCGGAACTGCCCGAGAATTTGCCAGTGTTTGACGCCCGAAGCCTGGCTACCGGTGACGTCCTGCCAGTTCATGTCTGAGCGTGTGCCTTGCAGCGGATCGGAACCGGTTGGGCCAAATGGCCGCGCTGATTCGTCACCGTAATAGATCTGCACCGACCCCGGAGAGAGCAGCAGCAGTTCTGCCGCGCGTTGGCCACCTTCGCGGAACAGGCGCGTGTCGTGAGACGAGAGATAGCTCAGGACATTGAAGCTCTGTAATTTTTCCGCCATCTGCTGCCAGGTGAGATCGATATCTGCCAGACAATCGACGGCTTTGGCGGCCTGCTCCTGATAGTCAAAATTGATCATCGCATCGAAACCATGGCGGTAATAGTCGCTTTGCATCACGCCATGCCCCCAGGATTCACCCGTCATCCAGAAAGGGGCATCATCCAGCTTTTTGTCCGGATTAGCGTGCTTCCACGCTTTCAGCGCCTGGGTGGATTTATCCTTCAGCTCTTGCCAGGCGGGCAGTTCAACGTGTTTAGCCGTATCCACCCGGAAACCGTCAATGCCGTAGTCGCGCACCCACTGGCTGAGCCAGTGGGTAAGATAATTGCGCGGGGTATAACCGGAGATTGCTTCGGCGTGGCTGTCCGGCTTATGGCGGTAGAAATTCGGTAAACCGGAAGGGGTGGTCGATTCGGTTTTGAGATCGGGTAAAAAGGCCAGCGACATGGTCAGATCGTCAAAGCCAGGATTGTCATAATCGCCAATATCGGTGCGGATCCAGTGTTTGCCCCACCACTTTTCCCACCCGGCTTTGTCGCTGAAATTGATGTAGTCGTTAAAGCTGTGCCAGCTTTGCCCGGCCGCGGGCTTCCAGTCGGTCCAGCGTTCGCCCAGCGTTTTTTTCAATTCATCGCCCTGCAGGTACAACGCGCCAAACTGATACTCCTGCATATCCGCAAGCGTGGCGTAGCCGACGTGGTTCATTACGACGTCAAACAGAATGCGGATACCGCGCTTGTGCGCCTCGTCGACCAGGTGGCGGAGATCGTTTTCGCTGCCCATGTTGGCGTCGAGTTTTGTCCAGTCCTGCGTGTAGTAGCCGTGATAGGCATAGTGCGGGAAATCGCCTTTGGTGCCGCCGCCAACCCAGCCGTGAATCTGCTCCAGCGGCGAGCTAATCCACAGGGCGTTGACGCCAAGCTGCTGGAGATAATCGAGCTTAGTGGTGAGTCCTTTAAGATCGCCGCCGTGGAAGGTGCCAATTTCCTGCATGCCATCTTTGTGGCGGCCATAGCTGTTGTCATTAGACGGATCGCCATTCACGAAGCGGTCAGTCAGCACAAAGTAGACGGTGGCGTTTTGCCAGCTGAATGGCGCGGCTTTGTCGGTTTCTGCCCGTTCAAGCAGGAGCAGACCGTTACTGTTCGCGGCGGGTTGCAGGGTGATTTTCCCTTGCTGTACGGTGGCCGTCTGCTGACTGTAGAAATCCCGTACCACGGAGCCTTCCGGGAAAGTGTCTTTCACCTCGATGGTGAGCGGTTTACCGTCCCATTTCGGGCACTGGCGAGTGACCTCTGCGACGGGTTTATCTGCGTCACTTTGCACCGTCAACATCAGCGTTGGCGTGCCTGAGCGCGTATCAATGCGCATCTGATAATCGCCCTCACGGAACAGACGCCACTGAGGTGGCGTTCCCTCGCAGGGCTTAAGCGACATCATCTCATTGAGTTTAATGGGATTTGTGGGCTGCCAGCACGCATTGTCAAAATTGAGGGTCAGAGGACGAGTACCCTTCGCGAGCTTTGCATGGCTTGTGAACACCCCAGCGCCTTCGGCGTTAAAGGTAGAAAAGCCGGGAGATGACCAGTCTGCATTCGCTATCGCGGGCAGTAGCAAAAGAGCTAAAGCGGAGCGTTTCATTCCATTTTCCTGTCGCGGCAATTTTAACCAGTGTGCCATCAGGTTTATCGTGCTGACTCCTCCCCCTGAGCTTTATGGTGGGATGAGTCGAAAGGGTGAGTGATCTCGCGCAAAATTAGGCGTTTATCTGCGATATCGCACACAAATTTGTAGAAATGATGGTTAAGTGAGCAAGTTTCAGGTGACATAGTTTCGGAATTAGACTATTTCTTTGGATGCTCTTGAAGACTATTTTTGATATGATTTGAGATTCCGCTCTCAATTTTGTGAAAAAAATAAGGTGTTGGAATGCATATATCCGACCAGGAGACCTAATGATATCGACTCCCATACGACGATTTGGGGCTACGATACTCATGTTGCTCACCGTGACATTTTCAGGTGAGGTGCTTGCGAAGACGCACACGGATACAACGAGTAAAAAAGCCCACGTCATAAAGACGACCAGCAGTAGCAGTAAGATTAAGGTTAGCAGTAAACAAGAGTATTCTCGCAATAGTGTAAAGAGCAGTTCACTTCCTGATTTGCGAAAATACCCTTCCGGGACACCAAGGAAAAAAGCGTTTCTCCGGACGGTAATGCCTTATATTACAAGCCAAAATTCTGCAATTACTGCAGACCGTAACTGGCTGGTTTCAAAACAGTACGAAAGCCGTTGGTCACCCAGCGAACGCGCACGTCTGAAAGACATCGCGAAGCGCTATAAGGTGAGCTGGAACGGTAATACCCGCCGCGTGCCGTGGAACTCACTGCTTGAGCGCGTGGATATTATTCCAGGCAGCATGGTCGCGACCATGGCAGCCGCAGAGAGTGGTTGGGGCACGTCAAAACTGGCGCGTAACAACAACAATCTCTTCGGCATGAAGTGCGCCAAAGGCCGCTGTAATAACGCGCCAGGCAAAGTGAAAGGCTATTCGCAGTTCGAATCGGTTAAGGACTCTGTGAATGCCTACGTGGTAAACTTGAACACGCATCCGGCCTACTCTTCGTTCCGTAAGTCACGCGCTCAGCTGCGTAAAGCGGACCAGGAAGTGACGGCGAGTACCATGATTCACAAGCTGAAAGGGTATTCAACGCAGGGACAGAGCTACAACAACTATCTGTTTGCGATGTACCAGGATAACCAGCGCTTGATTGCCGCTCATATGTAAGTTATCTCAAAAAAACGCCTTCCATCGGAAGGCGTTTTTCTTTGCTGAATCAGCGCTACAGCAGCGTTATACCAACACTTCGCTATACCGCTCCCGATACTCTTTCGGCGTGGTGTCGTACTCTTTCTTAAATACTGAATAGAAATACTGCAATGACGGATAGCCGCACATCTGCGAAATTTCGTTGATCGACAGCGAAGTTGAGATCAGCAGGCTGCGGGCTTTCTCCAGTTTTTCGGCGTGAATCACCGCGTGGATCGTCTCCCCGACCTCTTCTTTAAAGCGCTTCTCCAGATTTGAGCGAGAAATACCGACCGCGTCCAGCACCTGATCCACTTTGATGCCTTTACAGGCATGGTTACGGATGTAGTGCATGGCCTGAATGACCGCCGGATCGTTTAACGAGCGGTAGTCCGTGGAGCGGCGCTCCACCACGCGAACCGGCGGCACCAGCAGGCGCTGAAGAGGCAAGGATGCGTTATCCAGAAGACGATGAAGTAATTTCGCGGCCTGATAGCCCATCTGTCGCGTCCCTTGCGCCACCGACGACAGGGCCACGCGCGACAGATAGCGCGTCAGCTCTTCGTTATCGATGCCAATGACGCACAGTTTCTCAGGAACCGGAATGTGCAGATGATCGCAGACCTGCAGCACGTGGCGCGCGCGGGCATCCGTGACGGCAATAATGCCCGTTTGCGGCGGCAGGGTTTGCAGCCAGTCGGCCAGTCGATTTTGCGCGTGCTGCCAGTTCTCTGGTGCGGTCTCCAGCCCCTGATAGACCACGCCCCGGTATTTCTCCTGCGCGACGATCTGGCAAAACGCATATTCGCGCTCCATCGCCCAGCCTTTGCCACTGGAGGAGGGCAGGCCGTAAAAGGCAAAGCGGTGTACGCCTTTTTCTTTTAAATGCAAAAAGGCGCTCTCGACCAGCGCGTGATTGTCCGTTGCGATGTAGTGGACCGGAGGGTACTTTTCGGGCGAGTGATATGAGCCGCCGACGCCCACAATCGGGACGTCAACGTCGGTCAGCAACTGCTCGATCACGGGATCGTCGTAATCGGCGATCACGCCATCGCCCAGCCAGTCCTTGATGTTTTCAATGCGGGTGCGGAAATCTTCTTCAATAAAAATATCCCACTCCGATTGCGACGCCTGCAAATATTCACCCACGCCTTCAACTACCTGACGGTCATAGGCTTTGTTAGCGTTGAATAACAACGTAATGCGGTGACGCTTCTCAAACATGGTTTATCTTTCCCAAATCAGTGACTCATGCCCGTCGCTTGGTCGCGGAGTCCATCCAGACCGCCAGCAACAAAATGGCGCCTTTAACGATATACTGCCAGAAGGTCGGAACGTCCATCATACTCATTCCGTTATCCAGCGACGCCATAATAAATGCCCCCATCACCGCGCCCGCAACGCTCCCGATGCCTCCTGCGAGGCTGGTTCCACCAATGACGCACGCGGCGATAGCATCCAGCTCGGCAATGTTACCGGCAGAGGGAGAACCGGCGCCGAGGCGCGAGCTTAAAATCAGCCCAGCGATGGCCACCATCAGACCGTTAATCGCAAACACGGCGAGTTTGGTGCGCTCCACATTGATCCCTGAAAGGCGTGCGGCCTCTATATTGCCGCCGATGGCGTAAATGCGTCGGCCAAAAGCGGTGCGAGTCGCCATAAACATACCGGCCAGCAACAGCAGGGTCAGAATCAGCACGGGCGTCGGCACGCCACGATAATCATTCAGGAGCCAGATTGCGCCCAGCACAATGACGGCGGTCAGCGCCTGCCGCCCGACGACCGACGTTGAAGGCGTCGAGGCGAGCCCCAGCGCCTGACGGCGCATTCTGGCGCGCCACTGCCAGGCGATGAATGCCATCAGGCCGATAGCGCCAAAGGTAAAACCAACGCCATCGGAGAGATAACTCTGGCCAATTTGCGACATCGACGCGCTGGTGGGTGAAACCGTGGTGCCATTGGTGATGCCGATCAGGATGCCACGAAATGCGAGCATCCCCGCCAGGGTGACGATAAATGAAGGCACCTTACGATACGCCACCCACCAGCCATTCCAGGTGCCGAGCAGCAGGCCGAGCACCAGCGTGACGGCCACCGTCAACGGCAGCGGCCAACCGAGCCAGACGTCAAAGATTGCGGCGACACCGCCCAGTAACCCCATCATCGAACCGACCGACAGATCGATTTCGGCAGAGATAATGACGAATACCATTCCGACTGCCAGAATGCCGGTAATCGCCGTCTGGCGCAGCAGGTTGGAGATGTTGCGCGCGCTTAAATACGAACCGTCGGTCATCCAGGTGAAGAACAGCATGATGGCGATAATGGCCGCGATCATCACAAAAACCTGTAGGTTCAACGCTTTAAATCCCGAGAACAAACCTGGTGCAGACAAAGGGACTTTGATATCAGACGGGTTGCTTTTCGACATGACGTTCGCTCCTCAGGGCGGCTTCCATCACCTGTTCCTGGGTCAGGTTTTGGTTGATCAAATTGGCTTTCAGTTTGCCCTCGTGCATGACCAGAACGCGATCGCTCAGGCCGAGCACTTCGGGCAGTTCGGACGAGATAACAATGACCGCGATGCCCTGTTGCACCAGCAGGTTAATGAGTTTGTAGATTTCATATTTTGCGCCGATGTCGATTCCACGCGTCGGCTCATCCAGAATCAGGATGCGTGGATTCAAAAGCAGGCAGCGCGCCAGAATCGCTTTCTGCTGGTTACCCCCGCTCAGCCGCCCAATGGCCAGCTCAGGTGATGAGGTTTTGACTTTCAGGCGCGCTAAAGACTGGAGAATGCACTGCTGTTCCGCCGCATCGTCCAGGCTGCTTAGCGCACCCGAAAACTGGTTGAGGGCCGCGAGGGTGATGTTTTTCCCCACTGCCATGACCGGCACAATGCCGTCTTTTTTACGATCTTCCGGGACCATCGCGATGCCCTGGGCGATGGCCTGCTGACAGCTGTTGATATGTACGAGCTGGCCGTCGAGATAAACGCTGCCTTCCCAGTGGCCCGGCCAGACGCCAAACAGGCACTGGACCGCTTCGGTTCGCCCTGCACCGACTAACCCGGCAATGCCGAGGATCTCCCCGCGCCGCAGCGAGAAGGAGACATTGTTGACGCGTTTGATATGGCGGTTAACCGGATGCCAGGCGGTCAGGTTTTCGACTCTTAATATTTCGTCCCCGGTGGTGTGCGGTTCGTTTGGGTAGAGCGCGGTGAGTTCGCGGCCCACCATCATGGTAATGATGTCGTCTTCACTCATCCCGGCAGCTTCTCGTGTGCCGATGTGTTGTCCATCGCGGATAACGCAGATGGTGTCCGAGATGGCTTTCACTTCATTGAGTTTGTGAGAAATATAAATGCAGGCGATGCCGTGATGCTGCAGGTCGCGGATGATATCCAGCAGGACCGCAGTTTCTTGCTCAGTCAGAGATGCGGTAGGTTCATCGAGGATCAGCAAGCGCACCTGTTTGTTCAGGGCTTTGGCAATTTCGACCAGCTGCTGCTGCCCTAACCCCAGATCGCCGACGCGGGTATTGGGCGAAATTTGAAGGCTGACCTGAGCCAGCAGCTTTTCACAGCGCAGGGTCATGGTGTCATAGTCCAGCACGCCGAAGCGTGAGATCTCGGCACCGAGGAAAATATTCTCCAGCACCGTGAGATGCTTCACCAGCGCCAGCTCCTGGTGAATGATGGCGATCCCTTTACGCTCCGTGTCGCGAATGTGCGTGGCTTGCAGCGTTTCACCGGCAAAGACGATTTCACCGTCATAGCTACCGTGCGGGTATATGCCGCACAGCACTTTCATCAGCGTGGATTTGCCAGATCCGTTTTCACCGCACAGCGAGACAATCTCGCCAGGGTTCAGGCGCAGGCTCACGTTGTCGACGGCTTTCACCGCGCCAAAGGCTTTGGTAATGCTTTTCATTTCAAGTAAATACGGCATAACTGCTCCACATGACCCGAGTCAAATCGTACAAGTCGACATGCCCCCGCAAAGCAGGGGCGATGCGGGATTACAGTTCGCTTTTCTTGTGGAAACCGTCTTTCACGACGGTGGAATCAATGTTCTCTTTGTTGACTTCGATTGGCGTCAGCAGACGGGCAGGAACATCTTTGAGGCCGTTATTCAGTTTGGAATCGGCCTTAGGCTGCTGATCGTTGCCCAGCTCAACGGCGATTTCTGCAGCGGTAGTGGCCAGTTCGGTGATGGGTTTGTAGACCGTCATCGTCTGGGTGCCGGCAATAATACGTTTTACGCCCGCGAGATCCGCATCCTGACCGGAAATCGCGACTTTACCGGCCAGACCTTGCGCACTCAGCGCCTGAATTGCACCGCCCGCAGTGGCATCGTTGGAAGCGACCACAGCGTCAATTTTGTTATTGTTCGCGGTTAACGCGTTTTCCATAATTTTCAGCGCATTTTCCGGCAGCCAGCCGTCGGCCCATTGATCGCCCACCACTTTAATTTTACCGTCGTCGATATACGGCTTAAGGATCTTCATTTGCCCTTCACGGAATAATTTGGCGTTGTTATCAACAGGGGAGCCGCCCATCAGGAAATAATTCCCCTGCGGCACTTTATCGACCAGACTTTGCGCCTGAATTTCACCGACTTTTTCGTTGTCGAAGGAAATATAAAAATCAATGTCAGCGTTATTAATCATTCGGTCATAGGCTAAGACTTTAATTCCTTCTTGTTTGGCCTCTTTTACCACATTACTTAACACCTGGCCGTTGTAAGGAATTATCACCAGCACATCTACGCCGCGGTTAATCATATTTTCGATTTGCGACATTTGCGTTTCTTCATTGCCATTCGCAGATTGAACAAACACTTTTGCACCGAGAGATTCCGCTTTATTCACAAAAATATCGCGGTCTTTTTGCCAGCGTTCCAGGCGCAGGTCGTCAATGGCCATTCCGATTTTGACTTCTTTTGCATGCCCCGCAAAGCTGGTTAGCAGTAGCGAAGCACAGAGAGTAAGGCACAGGTTTCTTATCGTCATAATTATTTTACCTTTTTCTGTAGGGTGGTAAGGCTGAGACAAAAGAATCATTCACTACCAGATACGCAGCAAATTCTTAACGGGGAAAGGCAAACTGGCAATTACAGATTTTTATCTTCTCATTACGATATTTGGTTTATTTGCAAATTTATGACCGCGATCTGATTTTAAAATGCGCAACTTATTAATTACACATGATTCTGGAATAAGCGCCGAAAAATCGTTTGCTTGCGTATTATTTTTGCGAGCCAGCGCACGTTTGTGCATTCTCTCAATAGCAGTGTGAAATAACGTAATTGAGCAAGCTGCAATGAGTATTCACTATTACTCCATTATCGATTACTCGCCGCACCTCTTGATTATGGAGTTCAATATGCAAGCTTATTTCGACCAACTCGATCGCGTTCGCTACGAAGGCCCAAAATCCACGAATCCTTTAGCATTTCGTCATTACAACCCGGATGAGCTGGTACTCGGTAAGCGCATGGAAGATCACCTGCGTTTCGCTGCCTGCTACTGGCACACCTTCTGCTGGAATGGCGCGGATATGTTTGGTGTCGGCTCGTTTGACCGCCCATGGCAGCAGCCTGGCGAAGCGCTGGAACTGGCGAAGCGCAAAGCCGATGTGGCATTCGAGTTTTTCCACAAGCTGAACGTCCCGTACTACTGCTTCCACGATGTGGACGTCTCTCCTGAAGGGGCCTCGCTGAAAGAATATCTGAACAACTTTGCGCAGATGGTGGAATATCTGGGCGAGAAACAGCAGAAAAGTGGCGTCAAGCTGCTTTGGGGGACGGCGAACTGCTTTACGAACCCGCGCTATGGTGCCGGTGCGGCGACTAACCCTGATCCTGAAGTGTTCAGCTGGGCTGCCACTCAGGTGGTGACGGCTATGAACGCCACCCATCAGCTGGGCGGTGAAAACTACGTGCTGTGGGGCGGTCGCGAAGGCTATGAAACCCTGCTTAACACTGACCTTCGTCAGGAGCGCGAGCAGATTGGCCGTTTCATGCAGATGGTGGTCGATCACAAACACAAAATCGGGTTCCGTGGCACCTTGCTGATTGAGCCGAAGCCGCAGGAGCCAACCAAGCACCAGTACGATTACGACGTGGCGACGGTCTACGGCTTCCTCAAACAATTTGGTCTGGAAAAAGAGATCAAAGTGAATATCGAAGCCAACCACGCCACGCTGGCGGGGCACTCGTTCCATCATGAAATTGCCTCTGCTATCGCGCTGGGCATCTTTGGCTCTGTCGATGCTAACCGTGGCGATCCGCAGCTCGGCTGGGACACCGACCAGTTCCCAATTAGCGTGGAAGAGAATGCGCTGGTGATGTACGAAATCATCAAAGCTGGCGGCTTTACCACCGGCGGCCTGAACTTTGACGCCAAAGTACGCCGTCAGAGTACCGATAAGTACGATCTGTTCTACGGCCATATTGGCGCGATGGACACCATGGCGCTGGCGCTGAAAGTGGCGGCCCGCATGATTGAAGACGGTGAACTGGATAAACGCGTTGCGAAGCGCTATTCCGGCTGGAACAGTGAACTCGGCCAGCAAATTTTGAAAGGGCAGTTATCCCTTGCCGAGATCGCGAAGTACGCTGAACAGCATAGCCTGGCGCCGAGCCATCAGAGCGGCCACCAGGAATTGCTGGAAAACCTGGTCAATCACTATTTGTTCGATAAATAGCCAGTGTTGCCGGGCGGCGCTGAGCCTGCCCGGCCTACGGAAAATATTGGTATTGTAGGCCCGGTACGCTTCGCGCCACCGGGCGTTTCTGTTAAAGGAGTCACCGCAATGTATATCGGGATTGATCTTGGCACATCGGGTGTGAAAGCCATCCTGTTAAACGAGCAGGGCGACGTGCTGGCCTCACACACTGAGAAGCTGCACGTTTCGCGCCCACATCCCCTATGGTCAGAACAAGACCCCGAACAGTGGTGGCAGGCGACGGATCGCGTGATCAAAGCGCTGGGCGAACTGCACAGTCTGCGTGAGGTAAAAGCGCTGGGGATTGCCGGGCAGATGCACGGCGCCACGCTGCTGGATAGCGCGCACCGAGTGCTGCGCCCGGCGATTTTGTGGAATGACGGCCGCTGCGCCGAAGAGTGCGCCATTCTCGAAGAACGGGTGCCGACGTCTCGCCAAATCACCGGTAACCTGATGATGCCAGGCTTTACGGCACCGAAGCTGCTGTGGGTGCAGCGCCATGAGCCGGACGTTTTTAAGCAGGTGGCGAAGGTCTTGCTGCCAAAAGATTATCTGCGTTTTCGCATGACGGGTGATTTCGCCTGCGACATGTCGGACGCGGCGGGAACGATGTGGCTTGATGTCGCCAAACGCGACTGGAGCGAGGCGATGCTGGATGCCTGCCAACTGACACGCGATCACATGCCTGCGCTCTTCGAAGGCAGTGAAATCACCGGCGTGCTGAATCCTTCGATTGCGGAAAGCTGGAATATGCCTGCCGTGCCGGTAGTGGCGGGCGGCGGCGATAATGCGGCGGGGGCGGTGGGCGTGGGAATGGTGGATGCCGGACAGGCAATGCTGTCGTTAGGCACCTCGGGCGTCTATTTTTCCGTTAGCGACGGGTATCGCAGCAATCCGGAAAGCGCCGTACACAGTTTCTGCCATGCGTTGCCGGGGAAATGGCATCTGATGTCGGTGATGCTTAGCGCCGCGTCATGCCTTGACTGGGCGGCAAATCTAACGGGGCTTAAGGACGTTCCGGCGCTGATCGCGGCGGCCCAGCAGGCCAATGAGGATGCCGGTGCCGTGTGGTTTTTACCCTATCTTTCCGGTGAGCGCACACCGCACAACAACCCAGAGGCGAAGGGTGTGTTCTTTGGTCTGACACATCAGCATGGCCCAGCTGAGCTGGCGCGTGCGGTGCTGGAGGGCGTTGGCTATGCGCTGGCAGACGGGATGGATGTGGTTCACGACTGCGGCCTTAAACCGACCAGCATTACCCTCATCGGCGGAGGCGCGAGAAGCAGCTACTGGCGGCAGATGCTGGCGGATATCAGTGGCTTGCAGCTTGATTACCGCACCGGTGGCGACGTTGGGCCTGCACTGGGCGCAGCCCGTCTGGCGCAGATTGCGCTGAACCCGGACCAACCGCTTTCGCAGCTACTTCCGCAGCTCACGCTTGAGCAGGAACATAAGCCGGATGCGGCGCGTCATAGCCGCTACGCCGAACGGCGCGAAGTGTTCCGCAAAATCTATCAGCAGCTCTTGCCGTTAATGTCGTAAGGCGACGTTGTCCCAATGGGACATGAGGATGTCCTTTTTTGGTCTTCTCGTGGAGCTGTCTCCTCGTCAGTATAGGGTTATACCCACTGGCGAGGAAAATCACCATGTCGCGCACCGCATTAATCAATATCGATACTCAGCAGTCGTTCCATCATCGTGAATACTGGCAGGAAGAGGGTTTTGAGGCATTTCAACAGGCCATGCTGGGGCTGATTGAAGGCTGTGAATCGCGCGGTATCTCCGTTGTGGATATCTTCCATGTCGACGATACCGGGCCGTTCTCACTGCAAAGCGGCTATGTCACCCCGATGTCCTTTTTACGTCATCAGCCTGCGGTCGTTTTCCAGAAGCATGTGCATAACGCCTTTACCGATACGGGCCTTGACCACTGGTTGCGCGAACGGGATATTAATCGTCTGATCATCTGTGGTCTGCGTACGGAACAGTGCTGCGAAACCACCGCGCGAGTGGCCTCGGATTTGGGCTATGCGGTGACCTTCGTCAGTGAAGCGACGCTGACCTTCCCGATGACCTGGAAGGGCATCACGCTCGATACCCACGAGCTGCGCCATCGTACCGAAACGGTACTGGCCGGGCGTTTTGCAGAAATTAAAACTGTGGCGGAGACGCTGGAGTCGCTCTGATGAGTATCGACGTCTGGTTTGTGATGTTGCCGGGAGTGCTGGCGCTGGATATGTCCGGCCCGGCAGAAACCTTTGTGCTGGCAGGCGATGCGTTTCGCCTGCACTACATCGGCCCGCAGCCGGAGGTCCCCACCTCGATTGGCCTGACGATGGGCGGAATTGCGCCTCTTCCCGAGACGCTGCCCGAAGGCAGTTTGCTGGTTTTACCGGGCGTGAGCGATTCGCGCCATCAGTTTTCGACGCCTCAGGCACAGAGCGTTCAGCACTGGCTGATGCGCCTGCAACCCGAGATTCACCGTCAGGCCATCACCGTTATGTGCGTTTGCTCCGGAGCACTGCTGGCGGCGACGTCGGGTTTACTCAATGGCAAGCAGTGCACAACGCATCACGATGTTATCGGGCGTCTTCGCGACGCGGCACCGGGTGCGCTAATCAAAGAGAATCGTATTTTTGTGCAGGACGGTAACATCTGGACCAGTGCCGGGATCACCTCAGGAATTGATCTCGCTCTGCACCTGATGAGCCGCCTGTGTGGGCCGGAAAAGGCGCTGGCCGTCGCCCGTGAAATGGTGGTGTGGTTCCGACGTTCGGGCGACGATCCGCAGCTCTCGCCGTGGCTGCGTTATCGTAATCATCTGCACCCGGCCATCCACCGCGCGCAGGATGCGCTGACCGCCGAACCGCAAAAAGGCTGGCAACTGGCCGATATTGCGGCTCTGGCGCATGTCAGCCCCCGGCATTTGACACGTCTTTTTCAGGAACATCTGGGGATCAGCGTGCGCGATTATCTGGAGCAGCTGCGGCTGGCGATTGCACAGCAGTGGCTATTGCAGGGGCGCGGCGTGGAGCAGGCGTCCATCGCCGCAGGGTTTTCGTCTCCACGCCAGTTTCACCGGGCAAAGCAGCGCGCAATCAGCTGACAAACCGGCGCGTGTCCACGCGCTGCAGTAGCATCGACAGCAGCAGGCTGATGAGCAACGTCGCGGTGAAAATCCAGACGATATCCAGCAACGGCCAGCTTTTCAGCTCAAGTCCCCGCGTGCGCAGGGCGTGGATCACCAGTGCGTGAAAGCCATAAATCCCGAGGGAGTGGCGTGAAATCAGCCCCAGTACCGGAAGTGGGCGCGTGTTTAGAGTGTTTTTGACCAGCGTCAACAGCGAAACGGCGCAGATAAAGACCATCGGGCCGCAATATACATACCAGGTATCGGCAAAATTCCCGCGCCAGCGCAGCTCATAGAGGGTTCCGCGTGAGATCACAAACACCGCCCCGATGAACAGCGCGGCGCAGAGCCACGTCAGCCAGGGCTTGCGCGTATCCAGCATACCGATTGCCCGCCCGAGCATTCCATAAATCACGTAGTAAAACGTGTCGCCGTTAATATAGAGATTGATCGGCAGCCATTCGAAGCCGCCTATTTTCTGCGAGACGGTATTAGGATTGGCGAGCAGGCCAATCACCACCATCAACGCCAGCAACATCTTCCCACCGACGTTTTTGACCTGAATCAGCGGGGAGACCAGATAAATTATGATGATGGCGAAGAAAAACCACAGATGGTAGAAAACGGGTTTTTGCAGCACATTCTTCAGCGACAGTTCGGCGTTTATCGACGTAAACAGGCTGATATAAAGCAACGCCACGGCGCTGTAAAACAGCAGGCACAGGCCAATGCGCAGGAAATGGCGCGGTTGTGCGCTGCGCTCACCGAAAAACAGATAACCGGAAATCATGAAAAACAGCGGGACGCTGACGCGCGATGCCGAGTTTAGGATATTGGCGATATCCCAGTTCATTGGGCTGATGCTGTGGGCATTGGTGATGTACCAGGTCGTGGTATGAATCATCACGACCATCAAACAGGCTATCCCTCTCAAATTATCAATCCAGCTAATTTTTGACTGCATCAGTTCCTCTGTTTTGGTGGTAAATACGGTCTGACTGTCATTGTGTGCTAGCCTCTCATTGGATAATTCTGAGTTTGCCTGGGCGCGCTTGAACGAAAGTCGCGAGATTCGCAGAATGCGGGGCCATAATCTATAAGGTTTTAATACTAAAAATAACAGCCAGAAAATAGGGCGGTAATAAAAATGATGATCACGCGCGCTGCGTCACTGATTCTGCTGGTTTTACTTGCAGGGTGCAGCTTACAGGAAGACGCTCCGGTACAGCGGGCGCAGAAAAGCAAAGTCAGCCCGGAACGTTCGTTAAATATGGAGCAGCTGTGTAAGGATCAGGCCGCCCATCGCTATAATACCGGCACACAGAAAATTGATGTGACAGGCTTTGAGCAATTTCAGGGCAGCTATGAGATGCGCGGGTCTACGGCACGTAAAGAGGGCTTTGTCTGCTCTTTTGACGCAGACGGGCAGTTTTTGCATCTCTCAATGCGCTAAGCGCCTTATTTCCCCAATTTTCCCTAAACAAACCCGTTTCGTACTGTATATCTTGCAGTCAGCGGGTATACTGATCCCTTCCATTTAAAACCACACGTATCCAGCACGAAATACTATGCAAAAGTTTGATACCAAGACCTTCCAGGGCCTGATCCTGACGTTACAGGATTACTGGGCTCGTCAGGGCTGCACCATTGTTCAACCTTTGGACATGGAAGTTGGCGCCGGCACTTCACACCCGATGACTAGCCTGCGTGCGCTGGGGCCTGAACCTATGGCAACCGCGTATGTGCAACCATCCCGTCGTCCGACCGATGGCCGCTATGGCGAAAACCCGAACCGCTTACAGCACTATTACCAGTTCCAGGTGGTGATTAAGCCTTCTCCGGATAATATCCAGGAGCTGTACCTCGGTTCCCTGAAAGAGCTGGGCGTGGATCCAACCATTCATGACATTCGCTTCGTGGAAGATAACTGGGAAAACCCAACGCTGGGTGCCTGGGGTCTGGGCTGGGAAGTGTGGCTGAACGGCATGGAAGTGACGCAGTTCACTTACTTCCAGCAGGTTGGCGGTCTTGAGTGTAAGCCAATCACCGGTGAGATCACCTACGGTCTGGAACGTCTGGCCATGTACATTCAGGGCGTAGACAGCGTTTACGACCTGGTCTGGAGCGACGGCCCGCTGGGTAAAACCACCTACGGCGACGTGTTCCATCAGAACGAAGTGGAGCAATCCACCTATAACTTCGAATACGCGGATGTGGACTTCCTGTTCACCTGCTTCGAGCAGTACGAGAAAGAAGCGCAGCAGCTGCTGGCGCTGGAAACTCCGCTGCCGCTGCCAGCCTACGAGCGTATTCTGAAGGCCGCCCATAGCTTTAACCTGCTCGACGCCCGTAAAGCCATCTCCGTGACTGAACGTCAGCGCTATATTTTGCGCATTCGCACGCTGACCAAAGCCGTTGCAGAAGCTTACTACGCGTCCCGTGAAGCCCTTGGCTTCCCGATGTGCAATCGAAATAAATAAGAGGCGGCCATGTCTGAGAATACTTTCCTGGTGGAAATCGGCACTGAAGAGCTGCCACCAAAAGCCCTGCGCAGTCTGGCGGAATCCTTCGCTGCCAATGTCACGGCTGAGCTGGATAACGCTGGCCTGGCGCACGGTAAAATCGAATGGTTTGCGGCTCCACGCCGTCTGGCGCTGAAAGTTGCAAATCTCGCAGCCTCCCAGCCAGACCGCGAAGTCGAAAAACGCGGGCCGGCCATTTCCCAGGCGTTTGACGCGGAAGGCAAACCGAGCAAAGCCGCCGAAGGCTGGGCACGTGGTTGCGGTATCACCGTTGACCAGGCTGAGCGTCTGGCGACCGACAAGGGTGAATGGCTGCTGTATCGCGCCCATGTGAAAGGCGAAAGCGCAGAAGCGCTGCTGCCAAACATGATTGCTACATCACTGGCTAAACTGCCAATCCCGAAACTGATGCGCTGGGGCGCGAGCGACGTGCACTTTGTGCGTCCGGTTCACACCGTGACCCTGCTGCTGGGCGACAAGCTGATCCCTGCGACAATCCTGGGTATTCAGTCCGATCGCGTGATCCGTGGCCATCGCTTTATGGGCGAGCCTGAGTTCACCATCGAGCACGCCGATCAGTATCCGCAGATCCTGCTGGAACGCGGCAAAGTCATTGCCGATTACGAGCAGCGTAAAGCCAAAATCAAAGCAGACGCGGAAGAAGCGGCACGCAAAATCGGTGGCAATGCCGATCTGAGCGAAAGCCTGCTGGAAGAAGTGACCTCGCTGGTGGAATGGCCAGTGGTCCTGACGGCGAAGTTCGAAGAGAAATTCCTCGCCGTTCCGGCTGAAGCGCTGGTTTACACCATGAAGGGTGACCAGAAGTACTTCCCGGTTTACGCGGCGGACGGCAAACTGCTGCCAAACTTTATCTTTGTGGCGAATATTGAGTCGAAAGATCCGAGCCAGATTATCTCCGGTAACGAGAAAGTGGTTCGTCCACGTCTTGCGGATGCTGAGTTCTTCTTCAATAGCGACCGTAAAAAACGTCTGGAAGATCACCTGCCGCGTCTGCAAACCGTTCTGTTCCAGCAACAGCTCGGCACGCTGCGCGACAAAACCGATCGTATCGCGGAGCTGTCTGGCTGGATCGCCCGTGAAATCGGTGCTGATGTTAACCACGCGACTCGCGCGGGTCTGCTCTCCAAGTGCGACCTGATGACCAACATGGTGTTCGAATTTACCGACACCCAGGGCGTTATGGGCATGCACTACGCACGTCATGACGGCGAAGCGGAAGATGTCGCGGTTGCGCTGAATGAGCAGTATCAGCCACGCTTTGCGGGCGATGAACTGCCGTCTAATCCGGTGGCCTGTGCCGTCGCGATTGCCGATAAAATGGATACCCTTGCGGGGATCTTTGGTATCGGTCAGCATCCAAAAGGCGACAAAGACCCGTTTGCACTGCGTCGTGCGGCGCTCGGCGTGCTGCGTATCATCGTTGAGAAGAACCTGAATCTGGATCTGCAGACGCTGACTGAAGAAGCGGTACGTCTGTATGGCGACAAGCTGACCAACGCCAAAGTTGTGGATGACGTTATCGACTTTATGCTGGGCCGTTTCCGCGCCTGGTATCAGGACGAAGGCTACACCGTCGATACCATTCAGGCCGTTCTGGCACGCCGTCCAACGCGTCCGGCAGATTTTGATGCACGCATGAAGGCGGTTTCGCACTTCCGTACGCTGGAAGCCGCGTCTGCGCTGGCTGCGGCTAACAAGCGTGTTTCCAATATTCTGGCGAAGTCCGATGAACAGCTCACCGAACGTGTCAACGCTGCGACCTTGAAAGAACCAGAAGAGATCGCACTGGCGATGCAGGTTGTGGTATTGCGCGACAAGCTGGAGCCGTTCTTCGCGGAAGGCCGCTACCAGGAAGCGCTGGTGGAACTGGCAGAACTGCGTGACGTGATCGATGCCTTCTTCGAAAAAGTGATGGTAAACGTAGAGGATAAAGAGCTGCGTATTAACCGCCTCTCGATGCTCGAAAAACTGCGTGAACTGTTCCTGCGCGTGGCGGATATTTCGCTGCTGCAGTAATCGGTTATCGATATAAAAAAACCCGCTGAAAGGCGGGTTTTTTATTTTCTGAACGTGTTCTTTTTTAAAGAATATATGATCTGTCAGACACTATTCAGTGTGAGAAAGAGTAATATAATGATGCTCATTTAATTGGCTCAGGGAATGTTGCCAGATAAGGACATCAACATATGAGTAATACCGTTTATTTAAGGATGAAAGGCGAACGTCAGGGTGAAATATCTTCAGGCTGCGGAACAGAAAAATCCATTGGTAATCGCTACCAGTATCAGCATCGGGATGAAATTCTTGTTTACTAGCTTGCTTCCAGTATGACGAGCACCGCATATGGCATGAACCACCCGGGCCTGCGCTTTACTAAACCGATAGATAAAAGTACGCCATTACTGACGACAGCGATTAATGAGAATGAAAAGCTGCAGCTGATCTTCGATTTTTATCGCATCAATCGCTACGGGCGACAGGAGAAATACTATCAGATAGAACTCCGTGGGGCATCTGTTCAGGGGATTATGCATTCTATAAATCCGGATGTTCTCGATAGCGAAAATATCACTGTGAGTTATGAATATATTCGCAGTAAACATCTTGGCGCTAACACGGAATACAGTGATCTGATCCTACCGGAAAACTATAAACAGCTGTTTCCGCCGAATGAAAAGCCGCAGCCAGAAATACGTCATATTATTTTGACACTGGGCGTCTTTTTTGATGGAACCGGTAATAACGCCGTGAACACGCAGAATATGTTAGCTGCCTGTACCGCTGCCCATTTCGAACTCTCCGATCCGGATGCTGAAATTATTCTGGCCCGTACTGCCGAGGAAAAGATGGGCATTTCAGGTACCAGCTATATCGGGGGCTATACAAATATTCACTGGTTAAATACGTTGTACAAAACGGATATCCCCATTGATACAGGGCAAGTGCAGGCAGCAATTTATGTGGAAGGGATTGGTACCGAAGCGGGCAAACCGGACAGTATGCTTGGCCTGACCTTAGGCGTGGCGGATACCGGGGTAATTGCGAAGACGGACCTTGCGGTGAAGCAGATTGCGGTGGGCTTAAGAAAATTCTTCAATGATTTGAGCGAATTTATTTCGGTTCCTTCACTTAAGGTCACAGAGCTGAGGTTTGATATCTTTGGTTTTAGCCGTGGAGCCGCCGCCGCACGCCATTTTGCCAACCGTATTCAGGATAAAGACAGAGTGATCGCCAATGCCATTCGCTACGGGATGGGGGAGGTCAATTATGTCGGTGCGCCAGCCGGGAAAACGCGTTTCATCGGCATTTTCGATACTGTCGCCGCCATCGGCACGCCACAGAACGGCCTGAACCCGCACACGGCCAACACCGGCGAGGTCAATATCATGCTGCGTCCTGGCGTGGCGGAGAAAGTGTTTCATATCACGGCACAGAACGAATGCCGCTTTAACTTTGCGCTGAACAGTGTCCAGCCCGCCTGGCCTGAACTGGCGCTGCCCGGCGCTCACTCCGATATCGGCGGAGGTTATTTGCCAGTGGTGCGCGAAAATATCTTCCTTACACGCCCCGAGGGGGAAACGGTGCCGCTCAACACACCTCCTCAAAAGTCGCGGGCGTACCGTCATGCCGTAGCACAATTGTCTGTACTTGAGGCTTCCGCAGTGGTGGCCCCGCTTATCCGCACCAACGACATTAGCGCGGATGTGTGGGAAGACGAGCGAATGCCAGCCCATCACATCGAGGGGATGCAAAAACGGGCATTTGCGGCGCTGACCATGAAGCAAAGACTGGTGAAGAACGACTGGTCCAAAGTGGTACTAAGGGTCATGCTCGATGCGGCGCAGGAGGCGGGAGTCGTGTTTAATCCAATTAAAACATCAGATAAGGATTTGAGTATTGCTACTGCCCTTATCCCGCTTTTTTCAAAAGCGATTGAATCAGGAAAGGCCATTCGTAAAGGAGGTAAGGGAATACTTTTCTCCTCATCGGAAATAGATCTTCTGGCAAAAGAGTTTGTCCACTGCTCGGCAAACTGGAACAGCATAATACTCGACTCTCACAGGAAGATTTATGGTGGTATGTCACCCTCGCAGATAATTGGTTTTGTAAATCGTCCTGATGAGGGATGGAAACGGACAACCTATGACATGGATGGCAATAAAAAATGAAACTGGGCAAACGGTTCTTTCTTTCACTCTTGCTTGTAGTTGCAGGCTGCCACTCAGCCGGATCTATCACCCCGGAAGAAACCGGTGAGATGCCTTATGGGCTGTGGGAGTTTGCATTTTTTACGCCGAAAGCACTTCCGGCCCTCGTGACATATGTCGGCATTATCGATGATAAAAATATTCTCTACTCATTCAGAACGCTGGACATTACTCAGGATAGCTGGGTAACAGTTGGCACATGGAGTAATAGGGTAAGACGGCATGCACAATTCAACAAGGCCCGCCATCCACCTGTCGCTATGCTGTTTTGCTGGGACTCAACAATCGATAAAAAGACGTATGAAACGCGCATTATATTTCCTGAATCACTTAGGAGCAGAATGAGTGTTTCGACAGGAGTTGATCGCTATGGCGAAAAAGCCTGGTATGACACTCTGTTGTTTGGGCTTGCGCCCGGGGGAAAGGTAAAGGTCTGGTTGCAAAACACCGTTGGGGGTAATGGAAGCATCGAAGTGGAGCCAAAAAAAATCACCACATTATCAGACGATAAGTTGGATGGTTGTAAGGGGATAACCCAACATCCAAATGGTTATGTGTATTTTGGTGAAACACCCGAATTTATCAAAGGCAAAACCTACCCTTATGGCAACTGGTGAGGCTGGAAACTCACGTTTAACACCATGGATGGCAATAAATGAAATCTGGCAAACGAATTTTTCTTTTACTCTTACTTGCAGTTGCAGGCTGCCACTCGGCTGGATCTATAACCCCAGAAGAAACCGGTGAGATGCCTTATGGCCTATGGGGCTTTGCATTTTTTACGCCGAAAGCGCTCCCGGCCCTCGTAACTTATGTTGGCATCATTGATGATAAAAATATTCTCTACTCTTTCAGAACGCTTGATTGGGTTCAAGAAGACCTTTCGAGCATAGGCCATTGGGATAATCGCTATATGCGTTTCGCGCAATTTAACAAAGCTCGCCATCCACCGGTGGCCATGCTTTTTTGCTGGGATTCTATTATCGATAAAAAAACCTACGAGACGCATATTATTTTCCCGGCGTCTATGAGGGAACAAATGAACACCTCAACGGGCTTGGACTGGCTTGGTAAAGAGGCCTGGTACAGCACCATCCTGTTTGGTCTGGCTCGCGAGGGGAAGGTCAAAGTCTGGTTGCAAAATAGCGGAGGGGGCGACAACCTGCCGGTCGAACCAAAAAAAATCACGACCCTCTCTGGGGATAAGCTGGATGGATGCAAGGGGAGCACTCTGGCGAATTTCGACTACGAAATCCCTGATGGATATCCTGTAGAAACTAAAGACTTCATCAAAGGCAAAACCTACCCTTACGGTAACTGGTGAGGCTGGAAACTCATGTTTAACACCATGGATGGTAGATTAAGATATGCGGATGACAGCGGTTTCACATTCCATACACTGGAAGCCATGTCTGCGTTGGTTGCTTCAACAACTGTGTTTCCAGCATTCTGGCGAACTCCGATGAACAGCTCACCGGACGTGTCAACGACACTCCCATGAGAGAGCCAGAAGAGATCGCACTGACAATGGCCTCTGTGTTATTGCGCGTGGCGGATATTTCGCTGCTCAATTAATCGTTTTTTATGGCGAATAAACATTCATGCAGTCGAACGCGGAAGTCACTACATAATAGCCGTCAATAAGTCATCTCTTAATACGATGATGCATATATATCTGCGATATCATAGTTCTAATAGCTTATATTTTAAAAAAGAGTCTTTAAGAAAATATAAGCAATTACTTTTTTACCTTAATATCAAATGGTTGAACCATTTTTATTATTGTCTGAATATTACATCCTGTAATTGGATATATATACTTCTGGCTATTTGTACGTTTTAATCCTTGTAATGATAATTTTCGGTTTTTGAATGATAGTCAAGGATTTAAAATGGCATGGAAACCAAGTTTGCTCACCACCCTTATCTCGTGCTCAATTTTTAATACACATGCAGGTTTGATGCGAGAAGATGTATCAGTACAGGACTATCGGGACTTCGCTGAAAACTTGGGGGAATATACCCCGGGAGCTGAAAACATCGAAGTTTTTAAAACGGATGGAACCTCTGCTGGATTACTAAATTTTCCCATACCCGATTTTAGTTCGACGGATGACACGGCTGTTGCGACGCTGGTCTCGCCTTCTCATATTGTCAGTGTTGCCCACAATGGCGGCTATAAGTCAGTCAAATATGGAAATGCTGCGAAATACTCTTATAGCTATAAAATTATCAGCAGAAATGAGGACCCTTCAGGAAAGGACTTTCATGCTCCGCGCTTAAATAAAGTTGTTACTGATGCAGCACCTGCGCCTATGGTCGTACCCAATGATGCGCGTAAAGACCATGAGAGATATAAATATTTTGCCCGTGTGGGTTCAGGGACTCAAAGCCAGGTGGATGCCTCAACGCAAAAGGAGCATCAATATGCCTCGGCTTATAAATGGAAAAGCGTCGGGACTATCGTTGACCCTGTTTTTGAAAACTGGAGGCTAAGATGGACCGATTATGGCCCAACGGATTCACGCGTTCAGCCGTTTAGTAGTGCGGTAAAAGCAGGTGACAGCGGAAGCCCACTGTTTGTTTATGACAGTCTCGAGAAACAGTGGAAATTATATGGTGTTGCTACTTCTTTATCTGGCTCGGTACCCTATCAGTTTGTCAGCTATGCACTTGATCTACAGACCGCATTTCTGCAATCCGTAATAGCTGCAACCACGGATCCTGATGTCACTGATATTTCTGCTGATGGCGATATCCATTGGGGTGCTACAGGATTAACCCAGGGAAATTCGCAATGGCAATGGCACGGTCTGGAGTATGCGTTGCCTACCCAGGCGACCAATGATGAATTGAACACGACACATGACCTACGTTTCAATGGAGAAGGTGGGCTTATTGTGCTGGATTCGTCGGTGAATCTTGGCGCCGGGAAACTTCAGTTTTCCAATGATTATCGTGTCATATCAGCGGCAGATAAAAACGCAACCTGGGTTGGCGGTGGTATTGAAGTGGACGCCGGGAAAACCGTTGACTGGGAAGTGAATGGACTTGAGGGCGATAACCTCCACAAAATTGGCGAAGGTACGCTGTATGTTAATGCCACAGGCGTTAACGGCGGTGGATTGAGAGTGGGTGACGGCACCGTGGTACTGGCGCAACAGGCTGATCAGAATAATCAGCGTCAGGCGTTTTCCTCGATCACGTTAGTGAGTGGCCGCCCTGTTGTACAGCTTGGTGATGAGGACCAAATTACAGGGGATAAGATCTTTTTTGGTACGCGCGGCGGGATGCTTGATCTCAATGGCTACGATATGTCCTTCGCGGAGATCAATCATAACGACTCGGGGGCCATTATCGCTAACACTAATGATGCCAACCCCTCGACACTCACGTTGAACAATACCAGTACGCAGGCTTTTGTTGGTCACTTAGGCTCAGCGGAACACCCGGATGCACTCAACGTTAACTTTGCTCCGGTGGGAGCGAACAGCTGGAACTTTGCCGGTGGAGCTGAAATTAACGATATGACGTTGCAGGGTGGAACCGCAATCTTCAGTGGACGCCCAACGCCCCATGCCGCTGGTACTGTGTTCAGCGATGATTGGATCAGCGAAAGTTACTTCGTCAATCATCTCCAGGTGGAAAGCGATGCGCATTTCATTCTCAATGAACATGCTTCGCTAAATGGTCGGGTGGCACTTGCTGAACGCGCCGATATGTTAATGACCGGCAAAACACATTTCGTCGGTGATATTGAAATTGCTAAGTCGGCGAAACTGGTTGTCGACAATGATCCATCAGCACTGTCGAGCACCGATGGTTCAGCGGATAGCTGGCTTAATGGCAGCATTACAGGGGACGGTTCGTTAGAAAAATACGGCAGCGATACCTTGTTCTGGACGGGTGAAAATAGCCTGACTGGAGGGGTGAGTGTATATGAAGGGACGCTGAATTTTGCGGGTAGCGTCGATTCTGATATGAAGCTGTTTGATGGTACTACGCTGACGGGAAATGCCGCCGTTAATAATCTTACGCTGGGGGATTTCGTCACTCTACGTCCCTTTAATGAGTCAAATTCAGGCGTGTTAATGGCCACGAATTTTACGGCTGCATCTCAAACCATTAAAGGTGATTTTGTGGCCGGGAATGATACCCACCTGTATTTGCGTAGCCATATGGATGAGCAGCAACAAGTCAGCGACACCTTATTGATTTCAGGAAATGTTGATACGGCGAATGCCGTTACGATACATGTTGATTTGTCCGGTGATGGTTACATGACGGACGTTAATGGCAGCGGAATCGCAGGCTCGATCGAAGGTATTTCCCTTGTGCAGGTTGGGGGGACATCGACTAAAGGTAGTTTTGAGCTGGAACACGGTTACGTTGCAAATGGTCCCTGGCAGTATTCTCTCTATGCATTTGCACCAGGAAAAAGTGATGAAGAGGGGCGGCTGGTGAGTGGTACGGGTAATCAGTACTGGGATTATCGTCTGGAAAGTCGCTATTTGACTGAGGGTGATGAGCCCGTTACTCCCGATCCGGACCCCGACCCGATTCCGGACCCTGACCCGGTTCCGGACACAGATCCGATTCCAGATCCTGACCCGGCTCCTGACACGGACCCGATTCCAGACCCTGATCCGATTCCGGACCCTACACCGGCTCCTGACACGGACCCGATTCCAGACCCTGATCCGATTCCGGACCCTACACCGGCTCCTGACACGGACCCGATTCCAGACCCTGATCCGATTCCGGACCCTACACCGGCTCCGGACACAGACCCGATCCCGGATCCCATTCCAGACGAGCCTGGCAACGTAACGCCAGACCCTGTTGACCCAGTCAAACCGGGCAGGCTGGCCGTGGTACCGCAAGTTCCGTCCTACTTGTCGCTGCCCTCAGCGCTATTAAGTTATAACAGCCGGGTAAACCAGACTTTCCATAATTTGGCGCAAACCTCGACCCTGGCAGGGAAAGAGAGCGAGCATTATCCCGTCTGGATCGAGTACATCAATGGTGAGGACCGCTACCATTCATCGTTAGGATTTACTGACTATGGTTATGATTATACGAATAAAGAGCAAGGCTGGTTGCTGGGTGGAAAAGTGATGCACCTGGGTAACGACGAGCAATATCTGACGTGGAATATGGCTATTTCTAACGCCGATTTAACCGTGACGCCAGATGCCAAAGACGGTAACAGCGAAGGCAATTATACGACCTATGGCCTGACATCACTGCTTACCTTCCGTCACCAGAGTGGCTGGACATTCGATTTTGGTGCAGACGTCACGAAATACGATGGCGATGTGTCGACTGATGCGCGTGGGAAAGTAGCCGATATCGATGCTTATTCCTGGAGTAGCACGCTGGAAACCAGCTATCCGTTTACCTTGGATGAACATGAAATCGCTCCGGTGCTCGGGGCGGGTGTCCAGGTACTGAAGGTGGATGATTTTACCGATATCGACGGCAATGAAGTTCACTATGGCCATATTGTCCGTCCGACTGGCCAGGCGGGGGCGCGTTATCGCTACAAACTTCGAAATAGCGCGATAGGTAACATGATGCTGTATGCCAACGCTTATCTGACCAAAGATTTCAGTAATACACCAGATGTATGGATTGGTAGCGCGAGAAATCATGCCGTGTCATCGACGTTTGACATGGGAAAACCGGGCAGTTCAGCGAGTATTGATGTCGGCATTATCAGTGAGGTAACACCGCTCATTTCGATTAATACGGGTTTCCAGTATCAGCAGAGGCTAAGCAGCAACGATGAAGGGATCAGTTCGTGGCAGGGCAATGTTGGCGTAAGAGTGACCTTCTAATCGAATGTTATTAATGCCATATCATCACGCTGCCAGGTTAGCCTGATGCGAGTCATCGACACAACCCGCCTTTCGGCGGGTTTTTTTGGGCGTGGGTCGGAGTGCGTACAGTCGAGGTTTTAAGTTATCGCCAGAGTGGCCGCCTCCCGTACGTCATGTTTTAATTCCCCATCGGAGAGATTAATCCCAACACTTAAAAATGACTTTGCTATCAAGCGCTGCTTAATATTTAACCTTGAACTGCAGGCCCGAATGCGGCTATCCTTTGTCGCGACGAACCCCTCGTCATTTCTGGAGCACATAACGAAAAATGAACAATCACGACTGATGAATTTCGATCCTTGCTAAACGCTTGTGCGTCGGCAGGGGATGTTTTGATTTCATTCAGGAGTGCTTATGGCTCATTTTTGTGCGCAATCTCCCTCTTTTATTTTGCATCAGGTCACCTGTCAGTTTGCGACGGGCGATACCCTTTTTGGTCCGCTGAATTTAGCGCTGGAACCGTCGCTTTGTGCGCTGGTCGGGCGTAACGGCAGCGGCAAAACACGCCTGTTACGCCTGCTGGCCGGGCTGGACTCACCGACGAGTGGTCATATCGAGCGTCGCGGGTCGCATGTTTACGTCGCGCAGCAGCATGATATTTCTACGCAGACCACCCTAGCGGAACTGCTTGGCTACGACGACATTTTCGCGGCCCGCCGACGCATCGACAGCGGTGACTATCAGCCAGACGATCTGGAACGTCTCGACGGTTACTGGGACTTAGCTGAACGGTTAACCGTGGCGTTTCTCACGGCCAATCTTCCTCCTTTTGATCCCGAAAACCTCGCTTCTTCCCTTAGCGGCGGCGAACGCGTGCGGGCTTTGCTTTGCGGCGCTTTTACCGCTAATGCCGATTATCTGCTGCTTGATGAGCCGACGAACCACCTCGACAGACAGGGGCGTGAATGGTTTTACGCCCAGCTCGCGCATTGTCGTTGCGGCGTGATGGTCGCGACTCACGATCGCGAATTACTGGCGCAGGTGCCGCGCATACTGGAACTTAGCGGTACCGGGCTGCGCGTTTATGGCGGCAATTACGACGACTATCTACGCCAGCGTGATGCCGAACAGCAGGCGGCGCGTGCGGCGCTGGACCATGCTGCCACGGAGCGCAAACGCACCCGCGCCCGTATGCACAAAGAGCATGACGCCAGTCAGCGGCGGTCGGCGCAAACGCTGCGCACGGTCGATTCCATGAACATCGCCTCCTTTGAACGGATTAAATACAAAATGGCGGCGAAAGAGCGGCCCGGTACGTGGCGCAAGCAGCATCATGAACAAACTGACGCCCTGAATACTGCCGTAAAACAGGCGCGTGAGCGGGTGGAGGAAGAGAATCCGGTGATGTTTACCCTGCCGGGCAGCCGCATTGCCGAGGGCAAACAGGCGATCGTCCTGCAGGAGCTGGTTCTTCCGTACGTGAACATGACCCCTGTTAACTGGCGCATGGACGGGCCGATGCGTGTGGCGCTACGCGGGCCAAACGGCTGCGGGAAATCGACATTATTGAAGATTATTCTCGGTGAGCTGGAACCTGTTTCAGGAACCTGTCGCGTGTCGGTGCAAAGTGCGTATCTCGATCAGCACCTGTCGCAGCTGGATCTTACACAGTCCGTCATGACGCATCTCAACCTGCATGACACGCCGCTGGAAGAGGGCGTGCTGCGCAGTCGTCTGGCGCAGCTTCAACTGGGTGCGGATAAAGTCTCCCTGCCGCTGAGGGAGCTGAGCGGCGGCGAGCGTCTGAAAGCGGCGTTGGCGTGCGTCCTGTGGCGGGAAGAGGCTACCCAACTGCTGCTGCTGGATGAACCGACGAACCATCTGGATTTGGCCTCTGTACAGGCGATTGAAGCGGCGCTGGCCGGTTTTCCCGGTGCGCTGCTGGTGGTATCCCACGATCAGGCTTTCCTTAATGGACTCCAGCTGACCCATGAGATGGTGTGGGATGAGAAAGGATGGCGTTATGAACGGCTCTAGAAGACAAACCCCCGCAATTGCGGGGGCGATAAGATGAACGTATTAACTTACTGCGTACTGACTGTTCGAGCGACCTGAATCATGCGCATCAGTTTCAGCTCGGTCATGGAGGGTTTTACACGTTTTGATTCCCACTCATGGACCATGGCCACACTGACGCCCATCTCTCGGGCGAAATCATCAATTTTTAACCCTGTCCCTTTGCGTAATCGCTCAAATTCAGTAAAGGGATTCGTCTTTTGGGACGGGGTAACGGTCTGCGATAAATCTTTAAAAACAATTTGTTCCAGGCTGCTTAACAGCTCAAGCATAGGATCTTTAGATTCCATTAAGAACTCCTCTTAAATCACACAGCGGGATCGTGAACATCAGAGAGCCAATTAAGGATAGCCTCAAAAGAGTGCAAAAGATTGTCACGTCTGTGATTAATCGTGCGGTAACGATTGCCTTATTCGTTTCAGCAAAAGAGAGCGTGACGCTAATTGCCTGATTAATCGAAACAGGCTTTGCGCAGTATTTTTTTGTAAATCGTAAGAAATAAACCGGCAATAGCCGTTTTGCATGAAAAGAGTATCCTGACGGCCTGACCTGGACTATCCTAATCAGCGTCGGGCACGCGTGTGCCGGTGTGCGTTTTTTGGGTGAAAGGAGTATTAAAATGGCGACAGGAAAGTCCTGCTCTCGCTGGTTTGCGCCTATTGCGGCGTTGTTGATGGTAGTTAGCCTGAGTGGGTGTTTCGATAAAGAAGGCGATCAGCGTAAAGCGTTTATCGATTTTCTACAAAATACCGTGATGCGCAGTGGCGAGCATCTGCCGACGCTGACTGCGGATCAGAAAAAACAGTTTGGTCCCTTCGTTTCCGATTACGCCATCCTTTATGGTTATTCACAGCAGGTGAATCAGGCGATGGATTCCGGTTTGCGTCCGGTTGTGGACAGCGTTAACGCAATCCGCGTTCCACAGGACTATATGACTCAGCGTGAACCGCTGCGCCAGTCTAATGGTGCGCTCGGCGTGCTGAGCCAGCAGCTACAGAATGCGAAAATGCAGGCTGATGCGGCGCGTTCTGCGCTGAAACAGGGTGAAGATCTGAAACCTGTGTTTGATCAGGTGTACGAGAAAGTTGTCACCAAACCATCAGATGCGATGCAGCCGCTGATCCCAGCCGCGCAGATCTTTAGCCAGCAGCTGGTGCAGGTGGGTGATTTTATCTCCCAGCAGGGGACGCAGGTGAGCTTTGTCTCTAACGGCATTCAGTTCCCAACGTCTCAGCAAGCCAGCCAGTACAACACGCTGATTGGGCCGCTTGCCTCTCAGCACCAGGCCTTTAGCCAGGCGTGGAGCGCGGCAGTCACCGCGACGGAATAAAAGAAAACCCCGCCTGGTGCGGGGTTTTTTACAAGCTGATAAAAATAATGCTTGTCATTCATCTACCACATCGGTATAACTATTCCTGTCGGTTTGTTACACAGACCTAAAGCAGTTTAGTTAAGTAGTCCAGATGAGTTATCCAAAGATACCTTCGTAGTGACCCTTCCTTCATCGCTTAAAAATCTGTAACACATTCCATCATCGCGCCGGAAGGCAAAACGTATTTTAAAAAGGTAATTTCTATGTCTGGTAAAATGACTGGTCTGGTAAAATGGTTCAACGCTGATAAAGGCTTCGGCTTCATCACTCCTGACGATGGCTCTAAAGATGTATTCGTACACTTCTCTGCTATCCAGAACGAAGGCTACAAATCTTTGGACGAAGGTCAGAAAGTTTCCTTCACCATCGAAAGCGGCGCTAAAGGCCCAGCAGCTGGTAACGTTGTAAGCCTGTAAGCTTCCAACTCAGCAGCACAAGAATTTAAAAACCCGCCTCTGGCGGGTTTTTTTCGTTTCAGGCTTTGTGATTATTTTACCTGCGGGTTCACGCAGTTCTTCTCAACTTTCCCGTTCAGCGCATCAATCAGGTTATCCACCGCCGTGGACGCCATATTGTATCGCGTCTCATGAGTGGCCGAACCGATATGCGGCAGCGCAACCACGTTAGGCAATGCCAGCAGCGGCGAATCGATCGGCAGCGGCTCCTGCTCGAACACATCCAGACCCGCCGCGTGGATCTCACCCTGTTGCAAGGCTTCAATCAACGCCTTCTCATCCACCACTGGCCCACGGCCTGCGTTGATGAAAATGGCCGTTTTTTTCATTTTCTCAAACTCAGCTTTACCGATCAGATGATGCGTCTCATCCGTCAGTGGCAGGATCAGGCAGACATAATCCGCTTCCTGTAGCAGCGTATCCAACTCACAGTAACGACCATTGAAACGCTCTTCAGCTTCTTTATGCTGACGGCGTGCATTGTAGAGAATCGGCATGTTAAAGCCGAAATGCGCGCGCTGAGCCAGCGCCAGCCCGATACGGCCCATGCCGACAATCCCCAGCGTTTTGCCGTGAACGTCCACACCAAACCAGTCGGGACCGATGCTTTTAGTCCATTCGCCTGCTTTCACGCGCTCAGCCACTTCCACAACGCGACGAGCGGTGCTCAACACCAGCGCCATCAGCGTATCCGCAACCGTCTCGGTGAGTGCGGTTGGCGTGTGCATCAGCAGAACATTGCGTGCGTTAAGCGCCTCGACGTCAAAGTTGTCGTAGCCGACAGAGATCGTCGAAGTCGCACGAAGCTTCGGCATTTTCTCCAGCAATGCGCTATCCACTTTTTCGCTTGATCCCAGCAGCCCCTCCGCGCTGGCAAAGGCTTCCGCGTGCTGCGCCACGGTCTCCTGGCTCAGGTTTTTCACCTGCGTGACGGTGAAATGTTCCTCAAGACGTTTGTGTAGATCGTCGGGCAGTGCTTTATACAAAATGACGGACGGCTTCATGCTAATCTCCGTTGATTTTAAAAGGTTCAGGCGTGACGTGCGCCAGCAGGAATTTGTTGATTATTAGCAGGCTTAACAATCAAAGTAAGCCACACAGACGCGAAAAGTGCCACCCCCATAAATATGTACGAGGCTGCCGGGCTGCCGGTGGCGCCGTTGAGATAGCCAACAAACCACGAGCCGAAGAACGAACCTAACGCTCCCATGCTGTTGATCAGCGCCATCGCACCACCGGCGACATTACGCGGCAGCATTTCCGGGATGATGGCAAAGAACGGACCGTACGGCGCATACATGGCCGCGCCAGCGATCACCAGCAGCGTGTAAGAGACCCAGAAGTGGTTTGCGCCTACCGCCCATGAACCGATAAAGGCGAAAGCGGCAATCAACAACAGCGGCCAGACGAATAATTTACGATTTTGCAGCTTATCCGAGGCCCACGACACCACGATCATCGCGATCGTTGCCGCCAGATACGGTACCGATGACAGCCAGCCCACTTCCACCATGCCGAGGTTTTCGCCGCCGCTGCGAATAATCGACGGCAGCCACAGTACGAAACCGTACACCCCGATGCTCCACGCGAAATATTGCATACACAGCAGGATAACGTTGCGCGAACGGAAAGCTTCACCGTAGTTACGCACCGCTTTCAGCCCCTGCTGTTCTTTATCCAGTTCGGCCTGCAGCGCGGCTTTTTCACTGGTGGAAAGCCAGGTCGCCTGCGACGGTTTATCTTTCACCAGCACCCACCAGCAGAATGCCCAGATGATCGCCGGGAATCCTTCGATGATGAACATGTGACGCCAGCCGAATGACTGAATCAGATAACCCGAAACCACGGACATCCACAGGACCGTCACCGGGTTACCGAGGATCAAGAACGTATTGGCGCGTGAGCGTTCGGATTTGGTAAACCAGTTGCTGATGTAAATCAGCATCGCAGGCATCACGGCGGCTTCAACGACCCCGAGAATAAAGCGAATGGCGGCCAGTGCGGGGATATTATTGACCATCCCGGTGAGGGATGCGCAGGCGCCCCACAAAATCAGGCAGACAAAGATCAGTTTGCGCACGCTGCGGCGCTCGGCGTAAATCGCTCCAGGGATCTGGAAGAAGAAATAGCCAAGGAAGAACAGGGCGCCTAACAGGGACGAGACGCCTTTGGTGATCCCCAAATCTTCGGTGATCCCTGCGGCAGACGCGAAACTGAAGTTCGCGCGATCAAGGTACGCCAGGCTGTACGTGATAAACACGATAGGCATGATGTACCACCAGCGTTTAACTGCATTGGTCGATGTGTTCATGGGCTTGCCTCTGTTGTTGAGGTTTATACCGCCGTTGTCTGTAGGGTACACGGTGGCTGATTATTGTTACTCGGACAGTTGTGCGCGGGTCGGCAATCCTTCGCTGTCGCCTTGCACCTGAATGGCCAGCGATCCGATCTTATTCCCGCGTGCGACGGCCTGTTGTAGCGTTTTGCCTTCCAGCAGGGCGCTAATCACCCCGACTGCGAATCCATCTCCTGCGCCGACGGTGTCGACAACGTTATCGACTTTCACCGCAGCGACAGCACCTTTCTCGCCGCTGGCGGTTTTGAACCATGCTCCGTCAGCGCCGGTTTTCAGCACCACGGCTTGCACGCCGTGCTCCAGATAAAAATCGGCGATCCCTTCCGGGGTTTTCTGCCCGGTGAGGATCATGCCCTCTTTCAGACCGGGCAGAACCCAGTTTGCCTGGAAGGCCAGGTGATTGAGCTTTTCAACCATCTCGGCTTCGCTTTTCCACAGCACCGGGCGTAGGTTCGGATCGAAAGAGATCGTCTTACCCTGGGCTTTCAGGGTACTGGCCGCGTGATCGAGCAGATCGTACGAGCTGGCCGACAACGCCGCTGCGACGCCACTCAAATGCAGATGCCGCGCTGAAGAAAAGTAAGCAGGATGAAAATCTTGCGTGGAAAGATGGCTGGCGGCGGAGCCTTTGCGGAAATACTCCACAATGGGATCGGTTCCATTTTCGACTTTAGATTTGAGTTGAAAGCCGGTCGCGAAACGGTTGTCGAGAGTGACGCCCGCCGCGTCGATCCCCTCTTTTTTCAGCGAATCCAACACAAAATGGCCAAAACTGTCGTCGCCCACGCGGCTGACCCAGCCAACGTTGAGTCCCAGGCGCGCCAGGCCGGTTGCTACGTTCAGCTCTGCGCCGGCAACGCGTTTGATAAAGTGTTCAACCGAGCGCAGCTCGCCCGTTTCCGTGGCCACAAACATGGCCATGGCTTCACCGATGGTGATGACGTCCAGAGAATCAGACATGGCGTATCTCCTCACGCAGCAGATTGACGTAATGGCGGGTGACCGCCGCTAAATCTGGCCCTTCCAGCGGGAATTCAATGCCGCGAGGGGCGTCGGCCGGAAGCTGGTTCAGCAGATCCATCCAGCGGGCATCGGCGTTATCCGGTGGAATAGCGCGGAAGTGTTGGTGATGCGGGACAGCCGCTTTGACATGGATATAGCTCACCGCCGGGGCCAGATGGCGCGCGGCTTCTTCCGGCGATTCGCCAACCCACAGCCAGTTTCCGGTATCGAAGGTGAGGGTGACAGGCAGTTCCATCACCCGGCAGGCCGCCTTGAAACGCTGCATTGGCGCAAGCTGCCCGCAGTCGGTCTGATCATTTTCCACTACCAGCGTCATCCCGCTTTCCAGCAGCAGTTCGCGTAAGGCTACAAGGGGCTGTTTATCGCGGAAATGACCCAGTGAGACTTTCAGCCACAGGGCATTGAGGGTGCTGGCTTCTGCGAGATAGCGCGGCAGATCCGGGTTCAGTGTGCCGTCTGGCATCAGTAACGCGGCGGGGGCGGAGTAACAGGCGAACAAACCGAGCAGTTCGATAGACTGAGCCAATGTCGGCAACGCCTGTAGCTCCTCATCATTAAACAGCTCCCGGCGGATCTCGACGCCGTCGGCTCCCCCGGCGGCAATGACCGGTAATATGGCCCGCTGGCCGCCCACCTGACGGACGTGATCTGCGCCATACGCGGCGGTGACGACGATGATTTTCCTGCCCATTGGCTGACTCCCATTCATAGCTGATAGGTATTACGCTAGATGGAACCGGTTCCAAAGAAAAGGTCAGGATGTTGAATTTATGATCGTCATCACGAAGGGGGGTTAACGCGACGTCGAGCCGCGTACGATCAGCTCACCGGAGAAGACCTGCTCGCGCACGGTGTCGGTAATGCCTTCGATGCGGCGCACCACCTGCTCGACGGCGGCGTAGCCAATCTGCCAGGTCGGCTGTTTGAGGGTAGTAATACCAACCCCTGCCAGCTCGGCCCATTCGAGTTCGTCGAATCCGAGCAGGCCAATATCGCTGCCCCAGTTCAGGCCAATACGTTTGAGGGAGCGGGCCACCTGCAGCGTGAGCGCGCCGTTGGCGGAAATCACCGCTTTGCGCATCCCGCGATGGCGAGTATGGAACTGGCGCAGGGTATTATCCATTTGATCGGCTTCGTGCAGCGGAATTTCGGCATTCTCGGCGATCACGCCAGGATAACGCGCCAGGGTGGCGCGAAATGCGCTGAGACGGTCGCGACGGGTATTTACCATGCCCAGCGGCTCGCTCATGAACAAAATCGCTTCAAAACCTTGCTCGATCAGGTGTTCTGTTGCCGTTGTGGCGGCCTGAGTGTTGTCCAGTCCTACCACGTCACAGGCAAATTCCGGGATTTTGCGATCAATCAGCACCATCGGCAGGGACGACTGTTGCAGGCGGTTAAGCCCCTCTTCGCGCATCCCCACGGCATTAACTACTATGCCTTCGACCTGGTAGCTGCGCAGCAGGTCAAGGTAGTGCAGCTCCTGGTCCACTTCGTTGTTGGTGTTACACACCAGCGGGGTGAAGCCCTTTTCGCGGCACGCGGCTTCGATGCCACTGAGCACGTTGACGGAGTAGGGGTTGGTGATGTCGGCGATGATCAGACCGATGAGGCGAGTGCGACCATGCTTCAGGCCGCGAGCCATCAGGCTTGGGCGGTAATCCAGTTCGGCGATGGCTTGTTCAATACGGGCCAGCAGCGCGTCGGAAAGCAGATGTTTCTCGCCATTAAGATAGCGCGAAATACTGGTTTTTCCGGTTTTGGCGGCTTTCGCCACGTCGCTGATGGTGGGCCGTGCTGATTTGCTCATCGCTGATTCCCTTAAGATTAGTGAGAACACCTTAGCGGGAAAATCAACGATGGCAAGCGCTTCATGCCGGATGGCGCAGCCGCCACCCGGCATTTCAATTACTGAATGGGGCTTAATGTGATCTCAACGCGGCGGTTCTGCGCTTTGCCTTCTGCCGTGCTGTTGCTGGCAATTGGATTCGCCGGGCCCATGCCGCTGGTGCGGATGCGGTTTGCGGCAACGCCCTGAGTGATCAGCGAGCTGGCGACAGAATCCGCGCGCTGCTGAGACAGACGCATATTCAGATCCTGGCTCCCGGTGCTGTCGGTGTAGCCAATGACGTTCACGGCTGTTTTGCTGTACTCTTTGAGCACCGTTGCCACGCCGGTCAGCGTGTTGGCACCCGCCGGTTTCAGCGTTGCGCTGCTGCTGTCGAAGGTCACGTTGTTCGGCATGTTCAGAATGATGTTGTCGCCACTTCGCGTCACGCTCACGCCCGTTCCCTGCATTTTGTCGCGCAGTTTAGCTTCTTGCACATCCATGTAATATCCTACGCCGCCGCCCAATGCGGCACCCGCTGCAGCCCCGATCAGCGCGCCTTTGCCGCGATCTTTCTTCGAGGAAGAGAGTGCGCCAACGCCTGCGCCGACCAATGAGCCAATACCCGCGCCAATGCCGGATTTGCCCGCTTCACGTTCGCCGGTGTAAGGGTTGGTTGTGCAGCCAGAAACCGCCAGTGCTCCACTGACCAGAGCCGCAATGACAAGTACGCGTTTATTCATCTTATTTCCTTAATCCTTTTTATTCTTTGCCACGAAGCGTGTGGCGGTTGATTATGACGCCCTGAGAGGAAGAAAATTCCAGGGCTAACTCTGAAATTTGTGTCCAAATCTTAAATAGCCTCAAAGAAGGCCGTCACACCTGCAACAGACAAACCCAGGAGCGCACGCTTGACCACTTCAATAAAAACGATTCTGACCGCCGCCCACTGGGGCCCGATGCTGGTTGAAACCGATGGCGAGAATGTCCTGTCCTCGCGCGGGGCGCTGCCAACGCAGCACCCTAATTCGTTACAAACTGTGGTGCGCGATCAGGTGCACAGCAAAACCCGCGTGCGCTGGCCGATGGTGCGTAAGGGTTTTCTGGCCTCGCCGGATAATCCGCAGGGTACGCGCGGGCAGGATGAGTTCGTTCGGGTGAGCTGGGATGATGCGCTGGCGTTGATCCATACGCAGCACAAACGTATTCGTGAGACCCATGGCCCGGCGTCTATATTTGCGGGTTCTTATGGCTGGCGTTCGAACGGTGTGCTGCACAAAGCGGCGACGCTCCTGCAGCGCTATATGAGCCTGGCGGGGGGATACACCGGCCATCTCGGTGACTACTCAACCGGTGCGGCGCAAGCGATCATGCCGTACGTTGTCGGCGGAAATGAAGTTTATCAGCAGCAGACCAGCTGGCCGCTGGTGCTGGAGCATACGGATGTGGTGGTGCTGTGGAGCGCCAATCCGCTCAACACGCTCAAAATCGCGTGGAACGCGAGCGATGAGCAGGGGATTCCCTATTTCGATGCGCTGCGTAAAAGCGGTAAACGCCTGATCTGTATTGACCCGATGCGCTCCGAAACCGTCGATTTCTTCGGCGATAGCGTCGAGTGGTTGGCCCCGCACATGGGGACCGACGTCGCGATGATGCTGGGTATCGCCCATACGCTGGTGGAAAACGGCTGGCACGACCAGGCGTTTCTCGCCCGCTGCACAACCGGGTATGACAAATTCGCTGACTACCTGACGGGCAAAACCGACGGGATCGCCAAAACCGCCGAGTGGGCGGCGGACATTTGCGGCATTGATGCGGCGAAAATCCGCGAACTGGCGGCACTGTTCCACGAAAATACCACTATGCTGATGTCCGGCTGGGGAATGCAGCGCCAGCAGTTTGGCGAGCAAAAACACTGGATGCTGGTGACCCTGGCGGCGATGCTGGGCCAGATTGGTACGCCGGGCGGCGGCTTTGGTTTGTCGTATCACTTTGCTAACGGCGGAAACCCGACCCGTCGCGCTGCGGTTCTGGCCTCGATGCAGGGTTCCGTGCAGGACGGGATTGATGCGGTAGATAAAATCCCGGTGGCGCGCATCGTCGAAGCGCTGGAAAATCCTGGTGGTTTCTACCAGCATAACGGCCTGGACCGCCACTTCCCGGATATCCGTTTTGTCTGGTGGGCGGGCGGCGCAAACTTCACCCATCATCAGGATACCAACCGACTGATCCGCGCCTGGCAAAAGCCGGAGCTGGTGGTGATTTCCGAATGCTTCTGGACGGCGGCAGCCAAACACGCCGATATCGTTCTGCCAGCGACCACCTCCTTTGAGCGTAACGATCTCACCATGACCGGCGACTACAGCAATCAGCACATGGTGCCGATGAAGCGCGTCGTTGCGCCGCGCGGTGAAGCCCGGGATGACTTTGAGGTGTTTGCGGAGCTGAGCGAACGCTGGGAAGAGGGCGGTCGTGAGCGTTTCACCGAAGGGAAATCCGATCTCGAGTGGCTTGAGACGTTTTACCAGATTGCCGCGCAGCGCGGTGCCGCTCAGGGGGTAACATTGCCGCCGTTTGCTCAGTTCTGGGAAGCGAATGAGATCGTCGAAATGCCGGAGAGTGAGCAGAACGCACAGTTTGTTCGCTTCGCGGACTTCCGCCGCGACCCACAATCGCATCCGCTGAAAACCGAAAGCGGCAAAATTGAGATCTACTCGCAACGTATCGCCAGCTTTAACTATGCCGACTGCCCACCGCACCCGATGTGGCTGGAGCCGGACGAGTGGCACGGCAATGCGCAGCCAACACAGTTGCAGGTGCTCTCTGCGCACCCGGCGCACCGTCTGCACAGCCAGCTGAACTATTCGTCCCTGCGCGAGCAGTACGCCGTGGCCGGACGCGAACCAATTACGCTGCATACCCTTGATGCGAAAGCGCGCGGAATTGCCAATGGCGATGTGGTGCGCGTCTGGAACGCTCGCGGGCAGGTGCTGGCCGGGGCGGTGGTGAGTGAGGGAATTAAACCGGGCGTGATCTGTATCCACCAGGGGGCGTGGCCGGATCTGGAACTCACGGCTGGCGGGATTTGCAAAAACGGCGCAGTAAACGTGCTCACCAAGGATCTCCCCAGCTCGAAGCTGGGGAACGGGTGCGCGGGGAACACGGCGCTGGCGTGGGTAGAGAAATATCAGGGCCCTGAGCTGACGCTTACGGCGTTTGATCCGCCTGCCAGCTCATAATCCACGTCGGGTGTTGAGTCTCTTCTTGCCAGGCGCTGTCTTCAATGCGAAAACCCTGAGCATGGTAGAAATTCACCGCCCGACTGTTTTTCTGGTAAACCTCAAGACTGAGATAGGGGAACTGCTGCTGCACGTGGTGGATCAGCGTGTGGCCGATCCCTCTCCCCGCATGAGCGGTGGCGACAAAGAGTGCGCCGATAAACTGCGACTCCATCACGCTGATAAAACCACGCACCTCGCCTTCCTCTTCCCATACCCAGGTTTCTGCACCGGGGAGATAGGTGTCGCGTACCAGCGGTTCACTCTCAATCCAGTATTGCGCGTCGATAAACGGGTGCGCCTCGGTGGTGCTTTCAAGCCATAAACTGAGCAGCGGCGCAGTGTTTTCACTTTGCCATTTGCGAATCATGTTGGCCTCCTGGGTGGCAAAAACAGCCCGTGATATGATCGTTCACCAGACCGCAGGCCTGCATAAATGAGTAGCAAATCGTGGTGCCAACAAATTTGAAACCACGCTTTTTCAGTGCCTTAGACAGGGCATCGGAGGCGGACGTGGAGGTGGGGATTTCACCCATTGTCGCGGCCTGTGTCACCTGCGGCGTGTTGTCGACAAACGACCAGACAAAATCGGAGAAAGGCTCGCCACTTTCGGCCATCGCCAGGTACGCTTTTGCGTTGCCAATAATGGCCTGAATTTTCCCGCGATGCCGGATAATACTGGCATCCAGCACCAGCCGTTCGACGTCTTCCTCAGTCATGGCGGCCACCGCAACGGGATCGAACTGATGGAAGGCGTTGCGATAGTTTTCCCGTTTTTTTAGCACCGTAATCCACGATAAACCCGCCTGCTGGCCTTCCAGGCAGATCATCTCAAAGAGCTTTTTACCGTCGGTCTCCGGCACGCCCCATTCTTTATCGTGATAGTCGATATAGAGCTGATCCTGGCTTACCCATCCGCAACGTTGCATTGGTTTTCATCCTTAATGATTTAACCCGTAAAAAAATCAACCCACCTGGCTTGACGTGTGCCTCAAAAAGACAATATTTAATTAAGGGCTTTGCCCTCATACCTCTTTCTAACAATGACAAATATCGCCGAATTCGGCTCTTTCTGGAGTCGCTTTGATGATGATAAAAATAATCAGTGGTCGCCATGCTGTTACTGGCCTGGCGGGAGTCTCTGTCTGTTTGTTTTTTTGTAGCACAGCTTACGCCTGGCAACAGGAATATATCGTTTCGGATGCGCAAAATAATACGACCGAACGCTATACATGGGACGCCGATCACCAACCGCGTTATGACGATATTCTCGCGGAGCGTATTCGTTCTTCCCAGAACGTTCCGGGGCTGGCGTTGAACATGCCGGAAAATTATCCTGCGGAATCTGACAGTACCCTTTCGCTGAGCCTGACGATTCCGGTGACGCAGAAGGTGACCACGGGGCCGGTTGCCGCGTGGCATTACGACGGTTCGTCGCCCATGGCGTACAACGAATACGGTGACAATGGCAGCCAGTCGCTTACCGACCCGCTGTGGCATGCCAGCGTGAGTACGCTCGGCTGGCGCGTCGATACACGCGTGGGCGGTCTACGACCGTGGGCGCAAATTAGCTACAACCAGCAGTTTGGCGATAATCAGTGGAAGCCGCAGTCGGGGATGAGCCGCCTGCCGGCCTCCATGCAGTACGATAACTGGATGGATGTGACCGTGGGTGCCGACGTGCTGCTTTACCCGCATATGGCCGCGTACGCCTCTTTGTCTCAGGCGGATAACACCATGACCGGCGCGGATTATTTATATACCCTGGGTGTGAGCGCCAGATTTTAATATTGTTATTTAATTCAACCTTGCTGTAACATCTTAAATACAAGAATGGCCGTGCTTGTGGCGATAGCGAGCACTAACAAACTCGTTATCTTTCGCCCGGCAAGGTCATTCATTCCTGATTCCAGGCATTTCATTCCGTCTCCACTGCATTTCATGCCGTTTTCCCCCAGGCCTTTTGAGGTTTTGTTTATCGTTGTCTGCAGCGAATTCCTTTAATTTCTCTTGCAGGACAACTGCCATGAACACATCAACATACAACCGCACTCGTTGGCTGACCCTATTTGGCACCATCGTGACGCAATTTGCGTTGGGATCGGTTTATACCTGGAGCCTGTTTAACAGCGCGCTCTCTGACAAACTCGGCGCGCCGGTGAGCCAGGTGGCGTTCTCGTTCGGCTTGCTGAGCCTGGGGCTGGCGTTGTCCTCGTCTATTGCCGGGAAATTGCAGGAACGTTTTGGCGTGAAACGCGTGACCATGGCCTCGGGCATCCTGCTGGGCGTCGGCTTCTTTCTGACGGCGCACTCCAGTAACCTGATGATGCTCTGGCTGAGCGCCGGGGTGCTGGTGGGGCTGGCAGATGGCGCGGGCTACCTGCTGACCCTGTCGAACTGCGTGAAGTGGTTCCCGGAGCGTAAAGGCTTAATCTCAGCTTTCTCCATTGGCTCTTATGGTCTGGGTAGTCTCGGGTTTAAATTTATCGATTCGCACCTGCTTGCCTCCGTGGGCCTGGAAAAGACCTTTATGATCTGGGGCGCTATTGTGCTGGTGATGATTCTGTTCGGCGCGACGCTGATGAAAGATGCCCCGATGCAGGAAGTGAAAACCGTTAACGGCGTTGTGGAAAATGACTTCACGCTGGCGCAGTCCATGCGCAAACCACAGTACTGGATGCTGGCGGTTATGTTCCTGACAGCCTGCATGAGCGGTCTGTATGTAATTGGCGTGGCGAAAGATATCGCCCAGGGGATGGTGAAACTGGATGCGATGACTGCGGCGAATGCGGTAACCGTGATTTCCATTGCCAACCTGTCTGGTCGTCTGGTACTGGGTATTCTCTCCGACAAAATCGCCCGTATCCGTGTGATTACGCTGGGGCAGGTGATCTCCCTGGTCGGTATGGCGGCCCTGCTGTTTGCGCCACTGAATGAGATGACCTTCTTCGCGGCGATTGCCTGCGTGGCCTTCAATTTTGGTGGCACCATTACCGTGTTCCCGTCACTGGTGAGCGAGTTCTTTGGCCTGAATAATCTGGCGAAGAATTACGGGGTGATTTACTTAGGTTTCGGTATCGGCAGCATCTGCGGGTCCCTCATCGCCTCGCTGTTCGGCGGCTTCTATGTCACCTTCTGTGTCATCTTCGCCCTGCTGATTATCTCACTCGCGCTCTCCACCACGATTCGCCAGCCACAGCGGCAGGTATTTAACGAAGCGCATGCGTGATGACTGACTGAAAAGGCTGGATTTTCCGGCCTTTTCTTTTATCAACACGCTGAGCGTTCTTTGACCCAATCTGCTTTCGAACTTGATTTTTTGTAAATATCTACTGCAATCACACTCTCTGCTGCCACTTTTTCCTGTCACTGTGGTCTACTTACCACGCTTTAGACGTTTCTGATAACGATCCCCTGAGCGAATATCTACTCTGTTCACTTTTACAGCTAAAAGTGGATGGCGTGACTGTCCCTTTTTTCGGGTAGCCTGCATGAAATACATTAAATCGATGACGCAACAAAAGCTGAGCTTTTTGCTGGCGTTGTACATCGGCCTGTTTATGAATGGCGCTGTTTTTTTCCGTCGGTTTGACGGGTTCGCGCAAGACTTTACCGCCTGGAAAGGAATCGCAGCGGTTGTTGAGTTGGTTGGTACCGTTCTGGTTACCTTTTTCTTATTACGTCTCCTCTCACTGTTTGGACGCCGCATCTGGCGCGTTCTGGCATCTCTGGTGGTGCTCTGCTCGGCAGGTGCCAGCTATTACATGACTTTTATGAACGTGGTTATTGGCTACGGCATTATTGCCTCAGTCATGACGACGGATATCGATCTCTCGAAAGAGGTGGTCGGCCTGCACTTTATCCTGTGGCTGGTGGGCGTCAGTGCGCTGCCGCTGCTGCTCATCTGGAGTAACCGCTGCCGCTATACCCTGCTGCGTCAGATGCGCACGCCAGGGCAACGCGTCCGAAGCGTCGCGGTGGTGCTGCTGGCGGGGCTGATGGTCTGGGGCCCGATTCGTCTGCTTGAAGTGAAGCAGAAGAGTGACGAACGTACTTCTGGCGTGGATTTGCCGAGCTATGGCGGCGTGGTGGCGAACTCCTATCTGCCTTCTAACTGGATTTCCGCGCTGGGCCTGTACGCCTGGGCGCAGGTGGATGAGTCTTCCGATAATAAATCTCTGCTCAATCCGGCGAAGCAGTTCACCTACGAAGCGCCTAAAGATATCGACGATACCTATGTGGTCTTTATCATCGGTGAAACGACGCGCTGGGATCATATGGGGATTTTAGGCTACGACCGCGATACCACGCCGAAACTGGCGCAGGAGAAGAACCTGATCGCTTATCGGGGCTACTCATGTGATACGGCGACCAAGCTGTCGCTGCGCTGCATGTTTGTTCGCGAGGGCGGGGCGGATGACAACCCGCAGCGTACCCTGAAAGAGCAGAACGTCTTCTCGGTGCTGCATCAGCTTGGATTCAGTTCTGATCTCTACGCGATGCAGAGCGAGATGTGGTTCTACAGCAACACGATGGCGCAGAACATTGCCTATCGTGAGCAGATCGGCGCTGAGCCGCGTAACCGCGGGAAGAGCGTTGACGATATGCTGCTCATCGATGAGATGAAAGGCTCGCTGAGCAACAATCAGGATGGGAAGCATATGATCATCCTGCATACCAAAGGCTCGCACTTTAACTACACCCAGCGTTACCCGCGCAGCTTTGCCAAATGGACGCCGGAGTGTGTGGGCGTAGACAAAGACTGCACCAAAGAGCAGCTGATTAACTCTTACGATAACTCGGTGATGTACGTGGATCACTTTATCGAAAGCGTGATTGACCAAGTACGCGACAAGAAAGCGATTGTTTTCTATGCCGCCGACCACGGTGAGTCGATCAACGAGTATGAGCACCTGCACGGTACGCCGCGCAAGATGGCGCCACCGGAGCAGTTCCGCGTGCCGATGATGGTGTGGATGTCGGATAAATATCTGGAAAACCCGGATAAAGAGAAGATGTTCCAGCACCTGAAACAGCAGGCTGAAATGAAGGTGCCTCGCCGTCACGTTGAGCTGTATGACACCATCATGGGTTGTCTCGGCTATACCTCGCCAGACGGCGGGATTAATGAGAACAACAACTGGTGCCATGTCCCTGATGGCCCGGCGAAAGCCACTAAGTAACCGAGCTGGCGAGTTTCTCGCCAGTCGAATGGCTTTTTGAAGATAAGGGATTGACGAGGGCGCACCCCAGCAGTAAGATGCGCTCCGCATTCGGCGAGTAGCGCAGCTTGGTAGCGCAACTGGTTTGGGACCAGTGGGTCGGAGGTTCGAATCCTCTCTCGCCGACCACATTTAAAAAAGGGCTAACCGCAAGGTTGGCCCTTTTTGCATTATAGACTTATCCACGCCGACTCCCTAAAACGCTCCTTATCCCCGCATTACCCTGCCTGTTAACGATTTTGTGACATAATCCATTGTATTTTTTTATATATGGATTGATCTTTTTTCGCGTTGCTTATGGATAACCTCAGCATTTTCCGCTGTGCGTTTTAACGTTCGCGGCATTTACTGCTCAGATAATCACCATTCTGTAAGAAAATTTACGCGATCTGAATAAATGTTAATCACTGATTGTTGCGAAATATGAAGAGATTTGTGCTGCAAGATGGCGAGTAGCATAAATTTCCCTGCTGAAAATAGGTGACTAAAGTTTTTTTAATCTTTGTTTGCCGTTTCTCACCCTCAACGTAAATCCCCGTCACCTGTATTGACGTTTTCACATTCTGTTGACAGATTGTAGGGCACGAGGGGCATTTCAGGGAGGATCTGCGCTGCAACTCCGACGCTCTTCTGAAAGGAATCTCCATCCCTTATCACGCCTTCGGGCATCACCGACCGGACCGGGTAAAAAATAAATAAAGGTCAGGCGGCGTAACACAACAAAGCAAAACATCACATTGGAGCAGAATAATGAGTATTTCCTTGAAGAAGTCAGGGATGCTGAAGCTTGGTCTGAGCCTGGTCGCTCTCACCGTCGCGGCAAGCGTGCAGGCAAAAACCCTGGTTTACTGTTCTGAAGGCTCGCCGGAAGGCTTTAACCCACAGCTGTTCACCTCTGGTACAACCTACGACGCTAGCTCTGTACCAATCTATAACCGTCTGGTTGAATTCAAAATCGGTACCACGGAAGTTATTCCGGGTCTGGCTGAGAAGTGGGAAATCAGCGAAGACGGCAAAACCTATACCTTCCATTTACGCCAGGGCGTGAAGTGGCAGGACAATAAAGATTTCAAACCAACGCGTGAACTGACTGCGGATGACGTTGTGTTCTCCTTCGACCGTCAGAAAAACGCACAGAACCCGTACCATAAAGTTTCTGGCGGCAGCTACGAATACTTCGAAGGGATGGGTCTGCCGGACCTGATCACCGAAGTGAAAAAAGTGGACGACAAAACCGTTCAGTTCGTTCTGAGCCGTCCTGAAGCGCCATTCCTGGCTGACCTGGCTATGGACTTCGCCTCTATTCTGTCAAAAGAGTATGCGGACAACATGCTGAAAGCAGGCACCCCGGAAAAAGTGGATCTGAACCCAATCGGTACCGGTCCATTCCAGCTGCAGCAGTACCAGAAAGACTCCCGTATTCTGTACAAAGCATTCGAAGGTTACTGGGGTACCAAGCCGCAGATCGACCGTCTGGTCTTCTCCATCACGCCTGACGCGTCCGTGCGTTACGCGAAACTGCAGAAAAACGAGTGCCAGGTGATGCCGTACCCAAACCCGGCTGATATTGCTCGCATGAAGCAGGACAAAAAATATCAACCTGCTGGAGCAGGCAGGCCTGAACGTGGGTTACCTCTCCTTCAACACCGAGAAGAAACCGTTTGATGACGTGAAAGTGCGTCAGGCGCTGACTTACGCGGTTAACAAAGAAGCGATCATTAAAGCGGTTTACCAGGGTGCAGGTATTGCTGCCAAGAACCTGATCCCACCAACCATGTGGGGCTACAACGACGACGTTAAAGACTACACCTACGATCCTGAGAAAGCGAAAGCGCTGCTGAAAGAAGCGGGCCAGGATAAAGGCTTTACCGTTGAGCTGTGGGCAATGCCTGTTCAGCGTCCGTACAACCCGAACGCTCGCCGTATGGCTGAGATGGTTCAGGCTGACTGGGCTAAGGTAGGCGTTCAGGCCAAGATCGTCACTTACGAGTGGGGCGAGTATCTGAAGCGTGCTAAAGCTGGCGAACACCAGGCTGTGATGATGGGCTGGACCGGGGACAATGGGGATCCGGATAACTTCTTCGCTACCCTGTTCAGCTGTGCGGCTGCGAAAGATGGTTCTAACTACTCTCGCTGGTGCTACAAGCCGTTTGAAGATCTGATTCAGCCGGCGCGCGCAACGGACGACCACAACAAGCGTATTGAACTCTACAAACAGGCTCAGGTAGTGATGCATGACCAGGCTCCGGCGCTGATCGTGGCTCACTCCACCGTTTACGAGCCAGTGCGTAAAGAAGTTAAAGGCTATGTGGTTGATCCGCTGGGCAAACACCACTTCGAAAACGTCTCTGTTGAATAATTAAAAGCGTCAGGGGTGCATGAGCACCCCGTGCCGGCGGCGCTGTGCGAGCGCGGACCTACAGCGGTAGGCCGGGTCAGCGCAGCGCCATCCGGCAGCAGTGCTTTATTCCCTCTTCGCGGAGGGAATAAGATTTGTGAGCAATACAGACGTCACCGCCTGCGGGCAGTACGTCATTAGAGAGAATCCGGGATATGTTGCAGTTCATCCTCCGACGTCTGGGACTTGTCATCCCCACGTTTATCGGTATCACCCTTCTCACTTTTGCCTTCGTCCATATGATCCCCGGCGACCCGGTAATGATTATGGCGGGTGAGCGTGGTATCTCCCCTGAACGCCATGCGCAGCTGCTGGCCGAACTCGGCCTCGATAAGCCGATGTGGCAGCAGTATCTCCATTACATCTGGGGCGTACTGCACGGTGATTTAGGGATTTCGCTGAAAAGCCGTCTTCCGGTGTGGGACGAGTTTGTGCCGCGTTTTAAAGCGACGCTGGAACTCGGTATCTGCGCCATGATTTTTGCCGTTGCTGTTGGTATCCCCGTCGGTGTCCTGGCTGCCGTTAAACGCGGTTCAATCTTCGATCACACCGCGGTTGGCCTGGCGCTGACCGGTTACTCCATGCCTATCTTCTGGTGGGGCATGATGCTGATCATGCTGGTCTCCGTGCAACTCAACCTGACGCCGGTCTCCGGAAGGGTGAGCGACATGGTGTTCCTTGATGATTCCAACCCGCTTACCGGCTTTATGCTGATCGATACGGCCATTTGGGGCGAAGAGGGCAACTTCATTGATGCGCTGGCGCATATGATCCTGCCTGCGATGGTGCTCGGGACCATTCCTCTGGCGGTAATTGTACGTATGACGCGCTCGTCGATGCTGGAAGTGCTGGGGGAGGATTACATCCGTACCGCCCGCGCCAAAGGTCTGACCCGTATGCGCGTCATCATCGTCCATGCGTTGCGTAACGCGATGCTGCCTGTCGTGACGGTGATCGGCTTGCAGGTGGGGACATTGCTGGCCGGGGCGATTCTGACCGAAACCATCTTCTCCTGGCCGGGCCTGGGACGTTGGCTGATCGATGCGCTGCAACGCCGTGACTATCCGGTTGTGCAGGGCGGTGTACTGCTGGTGGCGACGATGATTATCCTCGTCAACCTGCTGGTCGATTTGCTGTACGGCGTGGTGAACCCGCGTATTCGTCATAAGAAGTAAGGGGCCATCATGTCACAAGTTACTCAAAATAAAGCTGTTGCTGCCCCGGTGCCAATGACGCCGATGCAGGAGTTCTGGCATTACTTCAAACGCAACAAAGGCGCCGTGGTCGGGCTGGTGTATGTCACCATCATGATCATTATCGCCGTGTTTGCGAACGTGCTGGCGCCGTATAACCCGGCGGATCAGTTCCGCGACGTGCTGCTGGCTCCGCCAGCCTGGCAGGATGGCGGGACCTTCGCCCATCTGCTCGGCACGGATGACGTGGGCCGCGATGTGTTATCGCGTCTGATGTACGGTGCGCGTCTGTCGCTGCTGGTAGGGTGCCTGGTGGTGGTACTGTCGCTGATCCTCGGGGTTATCCTCGGACTGGTTGCCGGCTATTTCGGTGGTCTGATCGACAACATCATTATGCGTGTGGTCGACATCATGCTGGCCCTGCCAAGCCTGCTGTTGGCGCTGGTCCTTGTGGCGGTGTTTGGGCCGTCGATAGGTAACGCGGCGCTGGCCCTGACGTTCGTGGCACTCCCTCACTACGTGCGATTAACACGTGCGGCGGTGCTGGTGGAAGTGAATCGCGATTATGTCACCGCTTCACGTGTGGCGGGCGCGGGCGCGCTGCGCCAGATGTTCGTCAATATTCTCCCGAACTGCCTTGCGCCGCTGATCGTTCAGGCGTCGCTCGGTTTCTCTAACGCCATTCTCGATATGGCTGCTCTTGGCTTCCTTGGCATGGGTGCGCAACCGCCAACACCGGAGTGGGGCACGATGCTCGCCGATGTGTTGCAGTTCGCGCAAAGCGCATGGTGGGTCGTGACCTTCCCGGGTCTGGCGATTCTGCTGACGGTGCTGGCATTTAACCTGATGGGTGATGGTCTGCGTGATGCACTTGATCCCAAACTGAAGCAGTAAGAGGCACGAGATGGCGTTATTAAATGTAGATAAATTATCGGTGCACTTCGGTGACGTGGGCTCCGAGTTTCGTGCCGTAGACCGTATCAGCTACAGCGTGAATCAGGGTGAAGTGGTTGGCATTGTGGGTGAGTCTGGCTCGGGTAAATCTGTCAGCTCACTGGCGATCATGGGGCTGATTGATTACCCGGGCCGCGTGATGGCGGAAAGCCTGGAGTTCAACGGCCAGGATCTGAAGCGCATCTCCGAGAAGCAGCGCCGCCAGCTGGTGGGCGCTGAAGTGGCGATGATCTTCCAGGACCCAATGACCAGTCTGAACCCGTGCTATACCGTCGGTTTCCAGATTATGGAAGCGATCAAAGTGCATCAGGGTGGGAATAAGAAAACCCGTCGCCAGCGCGCGATCGACCTGCTTACGCAGGTGGGGATTCCCGATCCGGCATCACGTCTGGATGTTTATCCGCACCAGCTGTCTGGTGGGATGAGCCAGCGCGTGATGATCGCTATGGCGATTGCCTGTCGACCGAAGCTGCTGATTGCAGATGAACCGACCACGGCGCTGGACGTGACTATTCAGGCGCAGATCATCGAGCTGCTGCTGGAACTGCAGCAGAAAGAGAACATGGCGCTGGTGCTGATTACCCACGATCTGGCGCTGGTGGCCGAAGCCGCCCACAAAATTATCGTGATGTATGCCGGACAAGTCGTGGAGGCCGGAAGCTCGCACGATATTTTCCGCGCGCCGCGTCATCCGTATACCCAGGCGCTGCTGCGTGCGCTGCCGGAGTTTGCTCAGGATAAAGCGCGTCTGGCGTCGTTGCCGGGCGTCGTCCCGGGTAAATATGACCGCCCGACGGGCTGTCTGTTGAATCCGCGCTGCCCGTATGCGACAGATAAGTGTCGTGCTGAAGAGCCAGAACTGAACACCCTCCCAGGTGGTCGTCAGTCTAAATGTCACTACCCACTTGATGATGCCGGGAGGCCAACACTATGAGTACGCAAGAGGCCGCCAAACAACAGCCGCTGTTGCAGGCCATCGATCTGAAAAAACACTATCCGGTGAAGAAGGGGATTTTCGCCCCCGAACGCCTGGTGAAAGCGCTGGATGGGGTGTCGTTCACCCTGGAACGCGGCAAAACGCTGGCTGTGGTCGGTGAATCGGGCTGTGGTAAATCCACGCTAGGTCGTCTGCTGACGATGATTGAAACCCCGACTGGCGGCGAGCTGTACTATCAGGGCCAGGATCTGCTAAAGCACGATCCGCAGGCACAGAAGCTGCGCCGTCAGAAAATCCAGATTGTGTTCCAGAACCCGTACGGTTCTCTGAACCCGCGTAAAAAAGTGGGACAGATTCTGGAAGAGCCGCTGCAGATTAACAGCGATCTCAACAAAGAGCAGCGCCGTGAAAAAGCGCTGGCGATGATGGCGAAAGTGGGTCTTAAAACCGAGCACTACGATCGCTATCCGCACATGTTCTCTGGCGGTCAGCGTCAGCGTATCGCTATCGCGCGTGGTCTGATGCTGGACCCGGACGTGGTGATTGCCGATGAACCGGTCTCTGCGCTCGACGTGTCCGTGCGTGCGCAGGTGCTGAACCTGATGATGGATTTGCAGCAGGATCTGGGGCTGTCGTATGTGTTTATCTCCCACGACCTGTCCGTAGTAGAGCACATTGCTGATGAAGTGATGGTGATGTATCTGGGGCGCTGCGTGGAGAAGGGGACCAAAGACCAGATCTTTAATAATCCTCGTCATCCGTATACGCAAGCGCTGCTGTCGGCCACACCGCGTCTGAATCCGGACGATCGCCGTGAGCGTATTAAGCTGACAGGCGAGCTGCCAAGCCCGCTGAATCCACCGCCGGGTTGTGCGTTCAACGCCCGCTGCCGTCGCCGCTTTGGTCCTTGTACTCAGTTGCAGCCGCAGTTGAAAGATTACGGTGGTCAACTGGTGGCCTGCTTTGCGGTCGATCAGGATGAAAACGGTGAGAAACCGCACGCATAATACGTAAACCAAAAAACCGGCGATTATCGCCGGTTTTTTTATGTCTGCTAATCCACTATTTGCGCAGGCGAATCTGGTCTACGGCGTGGTTTTCACTTTTCGTGAGGATCAGGCTCGCACGCTCGCGCGTCGGCAGGATGTTCTCTTTCAGGTTCACGTAGTTAATCTCATTCCAGAGCGATGTCGCTACGTTGACCGCTTCCTCTTCAGAAAGCTGGGCGTAATTATGGAAGTAAGAGTCAGGGTCGGTAAACGCCCCTTCACGGAACTTCAGGAAACGGTTGATATACCAGTTTTGCAGCAAATCTTCCGGCGCATCGACATATATAGAGAAGTCGACGAAGTCGGAGACAAACACATGATGCGGGTCGTGCGGGTAATCCATGCCGCTTTGCAGCACGTTCAGCCCTTCGAGGATCAGAATATCCGGTTGTGCCACCGTTTTATCGCCATCGGGGATGCGGTCGTATATCAGATGGGAATAGACCGGCGCCGTGACGTTTGGTGCGCCAGATTTCAGATCTGAAACGAATTTCACCAGGCGGTGCATATCGTATGAAAGAGGAAAGCCTTTCTTCTTCATCAGGCCGCGCTCTTTCAGCACCTCGTTCGGATGCAGGAAGCCGTCTGTGGTGATCAGCTCAACGCTACGGTGTTCAGGCCAGCGGCTCAACAGCGCTTGCAGAACACGTGCAGTGGTACTTTTACCGACCGCCACGCTGCCCGCGATGCTGATGATATAAGGAATACGCTGGCCGTTAGTGCCAAGGAACTGCTCCAGTACCGCCTGGCGACGCAGGTTGGAGCTTATATAGAAGTTAAGCAAGCGGGACAGTGGCAGATAGATCTCTGCAACCTCCTCCAGCGACAGGTCTTCGTTGATCCCCTTTAACCGCGCAATTTCCCCTTCCGTTAAGGTCATGGGGACGGAGTCACGCAGAGCGGCCCACTGGCTGCGGTTAAACTGAAGATAGGGTGTCATTAACGATTGCTCTTTTTTGCTCATAAGCGTGTTCAGTGAACCCTTTATCTGCGCGGCAACGCGTTCGTGGCGGCAGCGGTTCATCACTTAGTAGTTAAATTTGGACAATGGGCAGGAGGTTAACACCAGATGGCGGGAATAATAAGAAAAAATATAGACAAGTGATGCTTTACGCGGAGGGCATCACGATACGCTATAGGTGGGTTATTTGCGGTGCTTATGCTGAATATTTGAACGGCAATGAACGAAATATCAGCGTTTTTCCCTTCTGGCGCACAAAATCTGAGCGAAAGAACATTTTATGCAATTTTTTAGTTGCATGACTGCTCATGCCCCCATAGAATGCGCGCTACTTGATGCCGACTTAGCTCAGTAGGTAGAGCAACTGACTTGTAATCAGTAGGTCACCAGTTCGATTCCGGTAGTCGGCACCATCAAGTCCGGTGGGGTTCCCGAGCGGCCAAAGGGAGCAGACTGTAAATCTGCCGTCACAGACTTCGAAGGTTCGAATCCTTCCCCCACCACCACTTTCTGGCAGCGTTATCGCCGCCTGAGCTGGCTAAAACATTAATCAGCTCAAAACATAAAAAGAGAGAAATCTCTTTTTTGTTACAGAAAGAACTGGGTAGCCGAGTTTCAGGATGCGGGCATCGTATAATGGCTATTACCTCAGCCTTCCAAGCTGATGATGCGGGTTCGATTCCCGCTGCCCGCTCCAAGACGTGCTGATATGGCTCAGTTGGTAGAGCGCACCCTTGGTAAGGGTGAGGTCCCCAGTTCGACTCTGGGTATCAGCACCACTTCACTTCTCCTCCCTGTTTCTCTCTGTTAACCTTTAAAAAGCATTCAACAGTTCAGGCATATTGCCTGGTTGATGTGGTGATATCACCGATTTATCCGTGTCTTAGAGGGACAATCGATGTCTAAAGAAAAGTTTGAACGTACAAAACCGCACGTTAACGTCGGTACTATCGGCCACGTTGACCATGGTAAAACAACGCTGACCGCTGCAATCACTACCGTTCTGGCTAAAACCTACGGTGGTTCTGCTCGTGCATTCGATCAGATCGATAACGCACCAGAAGAAAAAGCTCGTGGTATCACCATCAACACTTCCCACGTTGAATATGACACCCCGACTCGCCACTACGCACACGTAGACTGCCCGGGCCACGCCGACTATGTTAAAAACATGATCACCGGTGCTGCTCAGATGGATGGCGCAATCCTGGTTGTTGCTGCGACTGACGGCCCTATGCCTCAGACTCGTGAGCACATCCTGCTGGGTCGTCAGGTTGGCGTTCCTTACATCATCGTGTTCCTGAACAAATGCGACATGGTTGATGACGAAGAGCTGCTGGAACTGGTTGAAATGGAAGTTCGTGAACTTCTGTCCCAGTACGACTTCCCAGGTGATGATACTCCAATCATCCGTGGTTCTGCTCTGAAAGCGCTGGAAGGCGAAGCAGAGTGGGAAGCTAAAATCGTTGAGCTGGCTGGCTTCCTGGATTCTTACATCCCAGAACCAGAGCGTGCGATTGACAAGCCGTTCCTGCTGCCTATCGAAGACGTATTCTCCATCTCCGGCCGTGGTACTGTTGTTACCGGTCGTGTAGAGCGCGGTATCGTTAAAGTTGGCGAAGAAGTTGAAATCGTTGGTATCAAAGAGACTGCTAAGTCTACCTGTACTGGCGTTGAAATGTTCCGCAAACTGCTGGACGAAGGCCGTGCTGGTGAGAACGTTGGTGTTCTGCTGCGTGGTATCAAACGTGAAGAAATCGAACGTGGTCAGGTACTGGCTAAGCCAGGCTCTATCAAGCCGCACACCAAATTCGAATCTGAAGTTTACATCCTGTCCAAAGATGAAGGCGGCCGTCATACTCCGTTCTTCAAAGGCTACCGTCCACAGTTCTACTTCCGTACAACTGACGTGACCGGTACCATCGAACTGCCAGAAGGCGTAGAGATGGTAATGCCAGGCGACAACATCAAAATGGTTGTTACCCTGATCCACCCAATCGCGATGGATGACGGTCTGCGTTTCGCAATCCGTGAAGGCGGCCGTACTGTTGGTGCAGGCGTTGTTGCTAAAGTTCTCGGCTAATCGCTGATAACATTTGACGCAATGCGCAATAAAAGGGCATCATTTGATGCCCTTTTTGCACGCTTTCGAACCAGAACCTGGCTCATCAGTGATTTTTTTTGTCATAATCATTGCTGAGACAGGCTCTGTAGAGGGCGTTTAGTCCGAAAAGCGATTGGTTTTTTCGGGTTGGATCGCCTCGCTCTCGCGGGGTGAAATTGTTTGTAGAATACTTCTGACAGGTTGGTTTATGAGTGCGAATACCGAAGCTCAAGGGAGCGGTCGCGGCCTGGAAGCGATGAAGTGGGTAGTTGTGGCCGTGCTGCTGATTGTGGCTATTGTTGGCAACTACCTCTATCGTGACATGATGCTGCCGTTGCGTGCGCTGGCCGTAGTAATTCTTATTGCTGCAGCGGGTGGTGTCGCGCTGTTGACGACAAAAGGTAAAGCGACCGTTGCTTTTGCCCGCGAAGCGCGAACCGAAGTTCGCAAGGTCATTTGGCCGACTCGCCAGGAAACATTGCACACCACGCTGATTGTGGCAGCAGTGACAGCAGTCATGTCACTGATTCTGTGGGGACTGGATGGTATTCTGGTTCGCCTGGTTTCCTTTATCACTGGCCTGAGGTTCTAAGATGTCTGAAGCCCCTAAAAAGCGCTGGTACGTCGTTCAGGCGTTCTCCGGTTTTGAAGGCCGCGTAGCCACTTCGCTGCGTGAGCATATCAAATTACACAATATGGAAGAGTTGTTTGGTGAAGTCATGGTTCCGACCGAAGAAGTGGTCGAGATCCGTGGTGGCCAGCGTCGCAAAAGCGAGCGCAAATTCTTCCCGGGTTACGTGCTGGTTCAGATGGTGATGAACGATGCAAGCTGGCACCTGGTGCGCAGCGTCCCGCGCGTAATGGGCTTTATCGGCGGCACGTCCGATCGTCCGGCGCCAATCAGCGACAAAGAAGTTGATGCGATTATGAACCGCCTGCAGCAGGTTGGTGATAAGCCGCGTCCGAAAACGCTGTTTGAACCGGGTGAAATGGTTCGTGTTAGCGACGGTCCGTTTGCTGACTTTAACGGCGTGGTTGAAGAAGTGGACTACGAGAAGTCCCGCCTGAAAGTTTCTGTTTCTATCTTCGGTCGTGCGACCCCGGTAGAACTGGACTTTGCCCAGGTAGAAAAAGCCTAAGCAGCCGATCAAAAAAGCGGCGATTTAATCGTTGCACAGGGCGCGAGATTGGAATACAATTTCGCGCCTTTTGTTTTTATGGGTTCCGACCCGTAAAACGATATTTATCACGGGGAGCCTCCTTGAGGCGCTATAACCCATTTAGAGGATTTTAGAATGGCTAAGAAAGTACAAGCCTATGTCAAGCTGCAGGTTGCAGCTGGTATGGCTAACCCAAGTCCACCAGTTGGTCCAGCTCTGGGCCAGCAGGGTGTTAACATCATGGAATTCTGTAAAGCGTTCAACGCAAAAACTGAATCCCTTGAAAAAGGTTTGCCAATTCCGGTTGTTATCACCGTATACGCTGACCGTTCTTTCACTTTCGTTACCAAGACCCCGCCGGCGGCAGTACTGCTGAAAAAAGCGGCTGGTATCAAGTCTGGTTCCGGTAAGCCGAACAAAGATAAAGTTGGTAAAATTTCCCGCGCTCAGCTGCAGGAAATCGCGCAGACCAAAGCTGCCGACATGACTGGTTCCGACATTGAAGCGATGACTCGCTCCATTGAAGGTACTGCACGTTCCATGGGCCTGGTAGTGGAGGACTAAGAAATGGCTAAACTGACCAAGCGCATGTCCGTGATCCGTGACAAAGTTGATGCGACCAAACAATACGACATCACCGAAGCTATCGCTCTGCTGAAAGAACTGGCTACCGCTAAGTTCGTTGAAAGCGTTGACGTTGCTGTAAACCTCGGTATCGACGCTCGTAAATCTGATCAGAACGTTCGTGGCGCAACTGTACTGCCACACGGTACTGGCCGTTCCGTACGCGTAGCTGTATTTGCTCAGGGTGCAAACGCTGAAGCTGCTAAAGCTGCTGGCGCTGAACTGGTAGGTATGGAAGATCTGGCTGATCAGATCAAAAAAGGCGAAATGAACTTTGACGTTGTTATTGCTTCCCCGGATGCAATGCGCGTTGTTGGCCAGCTGGGCCAGGTTCTGGGTCCACGCGGCCTGATGCCAAACCCTAAAGTTGGTACTGTAACTCCTAACGTTGCTGAAGCGGTTAAGAACGCTAAAGCGGGTCAGGTTCGTTATCGTAACGACAAAAACGGCATCATCCACACTACCATCGGTAAAGTGGACTTCGACGCTGACAAATTGAAAGAAAACCTGGAATCTCTGCTGGTTGCGCTGAAAAAAGCAAAACCAACTCAGGCGAAAGGCGTGTACATCAAGAAAATTAGCATCTCCACCACTATGGGTGCAGGTGTTGCAGTTGACCAGGCTGGCCTGAGCGCTGCTGCAAACTAATACCTTTACGTGGGCGGTGGATTTGTCTACAATCTTACCCCCACGTTTGCTAACGAAAGTTAGCAGGTAAAAAGATTTGTTCGTTGGAGCCTGGCCTAATCCAGGCCTCCGTCGAAGACCGCAGGTGTCTCGAAAGAGGCTTAATGCCCTGCGTAGACGGTGACAGAACGCTAAGATTATTTCTGATACTCTGGCTTGTTTCTGCTCACCGTATTAAGACGCTCTTTCCGTTGGGAAGAGTGAAGTGAGTTCCGGAACATGAGTTCCGGCAAACATCCAGGAGCAAAGCTAATGGCTTTAAATCTTCAAGACAAACAAGCGATTGTTGCTGAAGTCAGCGAAGTAGCCAAAGGCGCGCTGTCTGCAGTAGTTGCGGATTCCCGCGGCGTAACTGTAGACAAAATGACTGAACTGCGTAAAGCAGGTCGCGAAGCCGGCGTATACATGCGTGTTGTTCGTAACACCCTGCTGCGCCGTGTTGTTGAAGGTACTCAGTTTGAGTGCCTGAAAGACGCGTTCGTTGGTCCGACCCTGATTGCATATTCTATGGAACACCCGGGCGCAGCTGCTCGTCTGTTCAAAGATTTCGCGAAAGCGAATGCAAAATTTGAGGTCAAAGCCGCAGCCTTTGAAGGTGAGTTGATCCCGGCATCGCAAATCGATCGCCTGGCAACCCTGCCGACCTACGAAGAAGCAATTGCACGCCTGATGGCAACCATGAAAGAAGCTTCGGCTGGCAAACTGGTTCGCACTCTGGCTGCTGTTCGCGATGCAAAAGAAGCTGCTTAATAGCCGTTTTCTTTATCAAGCATTCGCTTACGTATAAACTTATTCTGATTTTCAGGAACAATTTAAATGTCTATCACTAAAGATCAAATCATTGAAGCAGTTGCAGCTATGTCCGTAATGGACGTTGTAGAACTGATTTCTGCAATGGAAGAAAAATTCGGTGTTTCCGCTGCTGCTGCTGTAGCTGTAGCTGCTGGCCCGGCTGAAGCTGCTGAAGAAAAAACTGAATTCGACGTAATTCTGAAAGCTGCTGGCGCTAACAAAGTTGCTGTAATCAAAGCAGTACGTAGCGCAACTGGCCTGGGTCTGAAAGAAGCTAAAGACCTGGTAGAATCTGCTCCAGCCGCTCTGAAAGAAGGCGTGAGCAAAGATGACGCAGAAGCACTGAAAAAATCTCTGGAAGAAGCTGGCGCTGAAGTTGAAGTTAAATAAGCCAACCCTTCCGGTTGCAGCCTGAGAAATTAGGCTGATGGCTGGTGACTTTTTAGTCACCAGCCTTTTTGCGCTGTAAGGCGCCAGCAGCATTTCACACTGTTTGACTGCTGGTTGTCCTGACAATGCTTGTTTCTATCGACGCCTTAATATACTGCGACAGGGTGCTCGCTCTGTGTAAATCGCAACGAAATGGTTTAAGCGTGATAGCAACAGGTATTGCGGAAAGTATTCAATTTTCCGATCAACAAAACGGTGTTGCACAAACTGTCCCTTCGTCGGACAGATGGGTCGACTTGTCAGCGAGCTGAGGAACCCTAATGGTTTACTCCTATACCGAGAAAAAACGTATTCGTAAGGATTTTGGTAAACGTCCACAAGTTCTGGATATACCTTATCTCCTTTCTATCCAGCTTGACTCGTTCCAGAAGTTTATCGAGCAAGATCCTGAAGGGCAGTATGGTCTGGAAGCAGCCTTCCGTTCCGTATTCCCAATCAAAAGCTATAGCGGTAATTCTGAGCTGCAATACGTCAGCTACCGCCTTGGCGAACCGGTATTTGACGTTCAGGAATGTCAGATCCGTGGTGTGACCTATTCCGCACCGCTGCGCGTCAAACTGCGTCTGGTTGTCTATGAGCGCGAAGCGCCAGAAGGCACCGTTAAAGACATTAAAGAACAAGAAGTCTACATGGGTGAAATTCCACTCATGACGGACAACGGTACTTTTGTCATCAACGGCACAGAGCGTGTTATCGTTTCCCAGCTGCATCGTAGCCCGGGTGTCTTCTTCGACAGCGATAAAGGTAAAACACACTCTTCCGGTAAAGTACTGTATAACGCGCGCATCATTCCTTACCGTGGTTCATGGCTGGACTTCGAGTTCGATCCGAAAGACAACCTGTTTGTCCGTATCGACCGTCGTCGTAAACTGCCAGCGACCATCATTCTGCGTGCGTTGAGCTATACCACTGAGCAGATCCTTGACCTGTTCTTCGAGAAAGTGATCTTTGAGATCCGCGACAACAAGCTGCAAATGGAGCTGCTGCCGGAACGTCTGCGTGGCGAAACCGCGTCGTTCGACATCGAATCCGACGGCAAAGTGTACGTGGAAAAAGGTCGCCGTATCACTGCGCGCCATATCCGCCAGCTGGAAAAAGATGAAATCAAACACATCGAAGTTCCGGTTGAATACATCGCGGGCAAAGTGGCAGCAAAAGATTACGTTGATGCTTCAACTGGCGAACTGATCTGCCCGGCTAACATGGAGCTGAGCCTGGATCTGTTGGCTAAGCTGAGCCAGTCTGGTCACAAACGTATCGAAACGCTGTTCACCAACGATCTGGATCACGGTCCGTACATCTCTGAGACTGTACGCGTCGACCCAACTAACGATCGTCTGAGCGCGCTGGTAGAAATCTACCGTATGATGCGCCCTGGTGAGCCACCAACGCGTGAAGCGGCTGAAAGCCTGTTTGAGAACCTGTTCTTCTCCGAAGACCGCTACGATCTGTCCGCGGTTGGTCGTATGAAGTTCAACCGTTCTTTGCTGCGTGACGCGATCGAAGGTTCCGGTATCCTGAGCAAAGAAGACATCATCGAAGTGATGAAAAAGCTCATTGATATCCGTAACGGCAAAGGCGAAGTGGATGATATCGACCACCTCGGCAACCGTCGTATCCGTTCCGTAGGCGAAATGGCGGAAAACCAATTCCGTGTTGGCCTGGTACGTGTTGAGCGTGCGGTGAAAGAGCGTCTGTCTCTGGGCGATCTGGATACCCTGATGCCTCAGGATATGATCAACGCCAAGCCAATTTCTGCCGCAGTGAAAGAGTTCTTTGGTTCCAGCCAGCTGTCTCAGTTCATGGACCAGAACAACCCACTGTCTGAGATTACGCACAAACGTCGTATCTCTGCACTCGGCCCAGGCGGTCTGACCCGTGAACGTGCAGGCTTTGAAGTTCGAGACGTACACCCGACTCACTACGGTCGCGTATGTCCAATCGAAACGCCTGAAGGTCCAAACATCGGTCTGATCAACTCCCTGTCCGTGTACGCACAGACTAACGAATACGGTTTCCTCGAGACTCCGTACCGTAAAGTGACTGACGGTGTTGTAACCGACGAAATTCATTACCTGTCTGCTATCGAAGAAGGTAACTACGTCATCGCTCAGGCGAACACCAACCTGGACGAAGAAGGTCGTTTCGTTGACGATCTCGTTACCTGCCGTAGCAAAGGCGAATCCAGCCTGTTCAGCAATGATCAGGTGGACTACATGGACGTTTCCACGCAGCAGATCGTTTCTGTTGGTGCGTCCCTGATTCCATTCCTGGAACACGATGACGCCAACCGTGCATTGATGGGTGCAAACATGCAACGTCAGGCGGTTCCGACTCTGCGCGCTGATAAGCCGCTGGTTGGTACCGGTATGGAACGTGCTGTTGCCGTTGACTCCGGTGTAACCGCAGTTGCTAAACGTGGCGGTACTGTTCAGTACGTTGATGCTTCCCGTATCGTTATCAAAGTTAACGAAGACGAGATGTATCCGGGCGAAGCAGGCATCGACATCTATAACCTGACGAAGTACACCCGTTCTAACCAGAACACCTGCATCAACCAGATGCCGTGTGTCTCTCTGGGTGAGCCGGTTGAGCGCGGCGACGTGCTGGCAGATGGTCCGTCTACCGATCTCGGTGAACTGGCGCTCGGTCAGAACATGCGCGTAGCGTTCATGCCGTGGAACGGTTACAACTTCGAAGACTCCATCCTCGTGTCCGAGCGTGTGGTTCAGGAAGATCGTTTCACCACGATTCACATTCAGGAACTGGCATGTGTGTCCCGTGACACCAAGCTGGGGCCAGAAGAGATCACTGCTGATATCCCGAACGTGGGTGAAGCTGCGCTCTCTAAACTTGATGAATCCGGTATCGTTTACATCGGTGCAGAAGTGACCGGCGGCGACATTCTGGTTGGTAAGGTAACGCCGAAAGGTGAAACCCAGCTGACGCCAGAAGAGAAACTGCTGCGTGCCATCTTCGGTGAGAAAGCGTCTGACGTTAAAGACTCTTCTCTGCGTGTACCAAACGGTGTTTCCGGTACGGTTATCGACGTTCAGGTCTTTACTCGCGATGGCGTAGAAAAAGACAAACGTGCGCTGGAAATCGAAGAGATGCAGCTGAAGCAGGCGAAAAAAGACCTGTCTGAAGAACTGCAGATCCTCGAAGCTGGCCTGTTTAGTCGTATCTATGCTGCGCTGGTCTCCGGTGGCATCGAAGCTGAGAAGCTCGACAAACTGCCTCGCGACCGCTGGCTGGAACTGGGCCTGGCCGACGAAGAGAAACAAAGTCAGCTGGAACAACTGGCTGAGCAGTATGACGAACTGAAACACGAGTTCGAGAAGAAACTCGAAGCGAAACGCCGCAAAATCACTCAGGGCGACGATCTGGCACCAGGCGTGCTGAAGATTGTTAAGGTTTATCTGGCCGTTAAACGTCAGATTCAGCCTGGTGATAAAATGGCAGGTCGTCACGGTAACAAAGGTGTTATCTCCAAGATCAACCCGATCGAAGATATGCCTCACGATGCTAACGGTACGCCGGTAGATATCGTGCTGAACCCACTGGGTGTACCGTCTCGTATGAACATTGGTCAGATCCTCGAAACTCACCTGGGTATGGCTGCGAAAGGTATCGGCGAGAAAATCAACGCTATGCTGAAGCAGCAGGAAGAAGTCGCGAAACTGCGCGAATTCATCCAGCGTGCGTACGATCTGGGCACTGATGTTCGTCAGAAAGTTGACCTGAACACCTTCAGCGATGACGAAGTTCTGCGTCTGGCTGAGAACCTGAAAAAAGGCATGCCGATCGCAACACCGGTCTTCGATGGTGCGAAAGAGTCTGAAATCAAGGAACTGTTACAGCTGGGTGGCCTGCCGACTTCCGGTCAGATCACACTGTTCGACGGTCGTACCGGTGAGCAATTCGAGCGCCAGGTTACCGTTGGCTACATGTACATGCTGAAACTGAACCACCTGGTTGATGACAAGATGCATGCGCGTTCTACCGGTTCTTACAGCCTGGTTACTCAGCAGCCGCTGGGTGGTAAGGCACAGTTCGGTGGTCAGCGCTTCGGTGAGATGGAAGTGTGGGCGCTTGAAGCATATGGCGCGGCATACACCCTGCAGGAAATGCTTACCGTTAAGTCTGATGACGTGAACGGCCGTACGAAGATGTATAAAAACATCGTCGACGGTAACCATCAGATGGAACCGGGCATGCCGGAATCCTTCAACGTACTGTTGAAAGAGATCCGTTCCCTGGGTATCAACATCGAGCTGGAAGACGAGTAACTCTCGCTCAAACAGGTCACTGGTGCCGGATTAATAACCCGGCACCAGATTGTGCTAACTCCGACGGGAGCAAATCCGTGAAAGACTTATTAAAGTTTCTGAAAGCGCAAACTAAAACCGAAGAGTTTGATGCGATCAAAATTGCTCTGGCATCGCCAGACATGATCCGTTCATGGTCTTTCGGTGAAGTTAAGAAGCCGGAAACCATCAACTACCGTACGTTCAAACCTGAGCGTGACGGCCTTTTCTGTGCGCGTATTTTCGGGCCAGTAAAAGATTACGAGTGCCTGTGCGGTAAGTACAAGCGCCTGAAACACCGTGGTGTGATCTGTGAGAAGTGCGGCGTTGAAGTGACCCAAACTAAAGTGCGCCGTGAGCGCATGGGCCACATCGAGCTTGCGTCTCCGACTGCTCACATCTGGTTCCTGAAATCTCTGCCGTCCCGTATCGGTCTGCTGCTGGATATGCCGCTGCGCGATATCGAACGTGTTCTGTACTTCGAATCTTATGTTGTTATCGAAGGCGGGATGACGAATCTGGAACGTAACCAGATTCTGACCGAAGAACAGTATCTGGACGCGCTGGAAGAGTTCGGTGACGAATTCGACGCGAAAATGGGTGCGGAAGCTATTCAGGCCCTGCTGAAAAGCATGGATCTGGAGCAAGAGTGCGAGCAGCTGCGTGAAGAGCTGAACGAAACTAACTCCGAAACCAAGCGTAAAAAGCTGACCAAGCGTATCAAGCTGCTGGAAGCGTTCGTTCAGTCTGGTAACAAACCAGAGTGGATGATTCTGACCGTTCTGCCGGTTCTGCCGCCAGATCTGCGTCCGCTGGTTCCGTTGGATGGTGGTCGTTTCGCGACTTCCGACCTGAACGATCTGTATCGTCGCGTGATCAACCGTAACAACCGTCTGAAACGACTGTTGGATCTGGCTGCGCCTGACATCATCGTACGCAACGAAAAACGTATGCTGCAGGAAGCGGTCGACGCCCTGCTGGATAACGGTCGTCGCGGTCGTGCGATCACCGGTTCTAACAAACGTCCTCTGAAATCTTTGGCCGATATGATCAAAGGTAAACAGGGTCGTTTCCGTCAGAACCTGCTCGGTAAGCGTGTTGACTACTCCGGTCGTTCTGTAATCACCGTAGGTCCATACCTGCGTCTGCATCAGTGCGGTCTGCCGAAGAAAATGGCACTGGAACTGTTCAAACCGTTCATCTACGGCAAGCTGGAACTGCGTGGCCTGGCCACCACCATCAAAGCCGCTAAGAAAATGGTTGAGCGCGAAGAAGCTGTCGTTTGGGATATCCTGGACGAAGTTATCCGCGAACACCCGGTACTGCTGAACCGTGCACCAACTCTGCACCGTTTGGGTATCCAGGCGTTTGAACCGGTTCTGATCGAAGGTAAAGCAATTCAGCTGCACCCGCTGGTTTGTGCGGCATATAACGCCGACTTCGATGGTGACCAGATGGCTGTTCACGTACCGCTGACGCTGGAAGCCCAGCTCGAAGCGCGTGCGCTGATGATGTCTACCAACAACATCCTGTCACCTGCGAACGGCGAGCCAATCATCGTTCCTTCTCAGGACGTTGTACTGGGTCTGTACTACATGACCCGTGACTGTGTTAACGCCAAAGGCGAAGGCATGGTGCTGACTGGCCCTAAAGAAGCTGAGCGTATTTACCGCGCTGGCCTGGCCTCTCTGCATGCGCGCGTTAAAGTGCGTATCACTGAATACGAAAAAGATGCGAGCGGCGAATTCGTTGCGAAAACCAGCCTGATCGATACGACTGTTGGTCGTGCGATTCTGTGGATGATCGTGCCGAAAGGTCTGCCTTTCTCCATCGTCAACCAGGCGCTGGGCAAGAAAGCGATCTCCAAAATGCTGAACACCTGTTACCGCATTTTGGGTCTGAAACCGACCGTTATCTTCGCTGACCAGACGATGTACACCGGCTTTGCTTATGCAGCGCGTTCAGGTGCATCTGTTGGTATCGATGACATGGTGATCCCACAGAAGAAATACGAGATCATCAGCGAAGCCGAAGCTGAAGTGGCCGAAATCCAGGAGCAGTTCCAGTCTGGTCTGGTTACCGCGGGCGAACGCTACAACAAAGTTATCGATATTTGGGCTGCGGCGAACGATCGCGTTTCCAAAGCGATGATGGACAACCTGCAAACTGAAACCGTCATTAACCGTGAAGGTAAAGAAGAGCAGCAGGTTTCCTTCAACAGCATCTACATGATGGCCGACTCCGGTGCGCGTGGTTCCGCAGCACAGATTCGTCAGCTGGCAGGTATGCGTGGTCTGATGGCGAAACCAGATGGTTCCATCATCGAGACGCCAATCACCGCGAACTTCCGTGAAGGTCTGAACGTACTCCAGTACTTCATCTCCACGCACGGTGCGCGTAAAGGTCTGGCGGATACCGCACTGAAAACAGCAAACTCCGGTTATCTGACGCGTCGTCTGGTTGACGTTGCGCAGGATCTGGTGGTGACTGAAGACGATTGTGGCACCCTCGAAGGTATCACCATGACCCCGGTTATCGAGGGTGGTGATGTTAAAGAGCCACTGCGCGATCGCGTTCTGGGTCGTGTGACTGCTGAAGACGTACTGAAACCAGGTACCGCAGACATTTTGGTTCCACGCAACACTCTGCTGCACGAACAGTGGTGTGACCTGCTGGAAGAGAACTCTGTCGACTCCGTGAAAGTGCGTTCCGTCGTATCCTGTGACACCGACTTTGGTGTATGTGCGCACTGCTATGGTCGTGACCTGGCGCGTGGCCACATCATCAACAAAGGTGAAGCAATCGGCGTTATCGCGGCACAGTCAATCGGTGAGCCGGGTACACAGCTGACGATGCGTACGTTCCACATCGGTGGTGCGGCATCTCGTGCGGCTGCTGAATCCAGCATCCAGGTGAAAAACAAGGGTAGCATCAAGCTGTCTAACGCCAAGTCGGTTGTTAACTCCGCTGGCAAGCTGGTTGTGACCTCTCGTAACACCGAGCTGAAGCTGATCGACGAATTCGGTCGTACCAAAGAGAGCTACAAAGTACCTTACGGTGCTGTGATGGCGAAAGGCGATGGCGAACAGGTTGCTGGCGGCGAGACCGTAGCAAACTGGGATCCGCACACCATGCCGGTAATCACCGAAGTGGCGGGCTTCATTCGCTTCACCGATATGATCGATGGCCAGACGATTACTCGTCAGACCGACGAACTGACCGGTCTCTCCTCTCTGGTGGTTCTGGATTCTGCAGAACGTACCGCGGGTGGTAAAGATCTGCGTCCAGCACTAAAAATCGTTGATGCTAACGGTAACGACGTTCTGATCCCAGGCACCGATATGCCTGCTCAGTACTTCCTGCCAGGCAAAGCGATTGTACAGCTGGAAGATGGCGTACAGATCAGCGGTGGTGACACCCTGGCGCGTATTCCACAGGAATCTGGCGGTACCAAGGACATCACCGGTGGTCTGCCACGCGTTGCTGACCTGTTCGAAGCACGTCGTCCGAAAGAGCCAGCTATCCTTGCGGAAATCAGCGGCATCATTTCCTTCGGTAAAGAGACCAAAGGGAAACGTCGTCTGGTTATCACTCCGTTAGACGGTAGCGAGCCATACGAAGAGATGATTCCTAAGTGGCGTCAGCTCAACGTGTTCGAAGGCGAACGTGTAGAACGTGGTGACGTGGTTTCCGATGGTCCAGAAGCGCCGCACGACATTCTGCGTCTTCGTGGTGTTCACGCGGTAACGCGTTATATCACCAACGAAGTACAGGACGTTTACCGTCTGCAGGGCGTTAAGATTAACGATAAACACATCGAAGTTATCGTTCGTCAGATGCTGCGTAAAGCAACCATTGATAGCGCTGGCAGCTCGGACTTCCTGGAAGGCGAGCAGGTGGAATACTCCCGCGTCAAGATTGCAAACCGCGATCTGGAAGCGAACGGCAAAGTGGCGGCGCTCTACTCCCGCGACCTGCTGGGTATCACCAAAGCGTCTCTGGCAACCGAGTCCTTCATCTCTGCAGCATCCTTCCAGGAGACCACGCGTGTCCTGACCGAAGCGGCTGTTGCGGGTAAACGTGATGAACTGCGCGGTCTGAAAGAGAACGTTATCGTGGGTCGTCTGATCCCGGCTGGTACCGGTTATGCTTACCACCAGGATCGTATGCGTCGTCGTGCTGCGGGCGAACTGCCAGCTGCACCTCAGGTAACTGCGGAAGATGCTTCTGCAAGTCTGGCAGAACTGCTGAACGCAGGTCTGGGCGGCTCTGACAACGATTAATCGTTGATGCCCGGCGGTGAAAATCGCCGGGTAACGAAACCCAGGTCGGAAAAGCGCTAGCGCCAATCGACAATAAAAAACCCGCCTCGGCGGGTTTTTTTATATCTCTATTTTTTCAGTTCAGCAGCGGCAGGCGGCGATAAAGCTCGATCATGTCTCCCGCCAGATCCTGAATCACCATCGCGTTCATCAGGTGGTCCTGAGAATGAACGGTAATGAGATTCACCGGGAGTTTGCCGGTGCCTTCATCAAGGCCAATCAGCTGGGTCTGGATGGTATGCGCGTGCTTCACATATTCACGCGACTCTTCCATCGCTTGTTCGGCGCCCTCGAAGTCACCTTTACGTGCCAGTTGTAGCGCGGTCAACGCCGCACTGCGCGCCGCCCCGGCGTTTACCAGCAACTCCATGATGGTTGTTTCTAAATCTTCCATGTTTTACTCCAACAGTTTGAGTGCTTTTTCGAGCACGGCATCGCCTTTCATCATGCCGTAATCCATCATGTCGATCACCGCGACCTTTTTGCCCAACGGTTCCGCCTGAGCCTGAAGTTTTGCCAGTTCGTATTTAACCTGTGGCCCCAGTAATACGATGTCGGCGGTGGCAATATTGTCTTTAAATTCAGCAACCGGCACGGCTTTAATGGTTACTTCAACGCCTTTTTTATCTGCGGCGTCTTTCATCCGTTGAACCAGCATGCTAGTAGACATACCCGCCGCACAGCATAAAACGATGTTCTTCATAGTCAGCCTCGATGTACATGTGTTTATTGATAATTATCCCGTGCAGGCGGCTTCAACAACCGCTTTAAGGCGATTGTGTGTGAGGCATCACAAAGAAATCTGCTTTTTCTGAAACCGGTTACAATTTTAACGGATTACGCGGTGCGCCCGCCAAAGCGGGCACAGAGAAAGCGGTGTTATGCGTGAGTGGAAGTGAGCAGAGTGCGGTTTTTACCCTGCTGTTTGGCTTCGTAGAGAGCTGCGTCCACGCTGCCCACTAACTGCTCCAGCGGCTCGAAGTGCCACTCTCCCAGGCCGGCGCTAAAGGTGACGTGCAAACCCTCTTCCCGCCAGGTGCGATCTGCAACCTGAAGACGCCATTTTTCCAGCAGGCTAAAAGCTGAATCACTATGTTCTGCCGGGAAGACAACGGCAAACTCCTCACCGCCGTAGCGATACACGGAAATATGCTCGGGTTGCATGACCTGGATGCCCTCCCGGGCGACATTACGAAGCACAATGTCGCCGCTCAGATGGCCCCAGGTATCGTTGATGGATTTAAAGTTATCAATATCAACCAGCGCGAGGGCAAAGGGCTGATGCTCCTTCATCAATGCCGCAACATCGCTGTCGAAGGCGCGGCGATTCTTACAGCCGGTGAGCGCGTCCACGGTCGCCTGACGCACATAATCCCGCTCGCGCTCTTTGTTCGTCAGAATGGTTTTACTGAGCATCGCTTCCAGTCGCGGCGCTTGATTCACCTCGCCAGTTTTAATGGCATTAATGATGTTCATCAGTACCGTACGCGATGCGTGGCGCAGATACAGGCCAAACAAGACAATCACGATGGCGGCCAGCGCAAATCCCCAACTGACAATGTTCGTCTCGTGGCGTGTGATGTCGGTGAGCGTGGTATTAGAAACGCGGTAAATGACGAGCCAGTCCGGGTTCGTAAAGGCGTAGTAGTAGTACCAGAAGCCGGTTTTACGATCGTAGGTGTGCCCCTCGCCGCTGGTCATCTGGTCCATCAGCTCTTCACTGACATAGGTTTTAAACAAGGCTCGGGTATCCGGATGCAGCACCACCTTTCCATCGCGCTCCACCACGAAGAATTCCCCATGCATGGGGGCGACCATCTGGCGCAGGGTATATCCCATGGAAGCCAGGTCGAGATGAAATCCGAGAGTTCCTTTAACGCGACCTTCCGGCGAAATGACGGGCCGGTAGAGGGTAACGGTAAGCTGATGAGTAAAGTAATCCATGTAAGGGCTGGTATAGCGGCTTAAGGTACTCGCCTGCGCCTGACCGACAAACCACGGGCGGACGCGGGGATCAAACTTTTTGCTGCTGTCATCCGCCAGGACTTCGGGGGCACGCAGGTAGTGTCCCTGGGCGTCAGCCAGAGAGATAGCCGAAACGTTAGGCATCATGTTTTGCAACTGCATCAGGGCCTGCAATCCGTTCTCGCGATCGACCTTCACCGTGTTCTCAAGCTGGTTATTGCGAGAGAAGAATGTGACAGCCCGGCCAAGAATATGGTCGTTTTCACGCAGGATCGATTCCGTATAGTTCACCGCCAGGTTATGCGTGAAATTGAGGTTAATATTATGATAATCCTCTACAAAATCTTTTCGCTGCGTCAGCGTGATAAACACGGCGATCAGCACAAAACTGAGCAATATCCCCGCAAAGCTCACCAGGATAGGTGTCGTAAAAGAGAGTTTTTTACTGTGGACAGGCATGGGTTGTCAGAGATCCAGAAGAGGTGATAGTCCAAATGTATGCTGGTTAATTATACTTCCCAGATTTTAAGGCAGGATGATTTATCTTAATAACTGACCAGAAACTGCTTATTTTTGTGAAGGCAGGGCGAAACGAGGAAGAAGCTTTTCGCCCTGGTCAGCGTCCGCTGCTGACGTTTGCAGATTAAAAAAACGCAGATGATTCGACAACTGCTCAATGGTGACACTCCGAGGCTCCTCGAGAACATTTCGCCTCGTTGCATCGCGTTTCAACGTAACTGCGAGACGCGCCCCAGCCAGCTATCCCAGTCTTTCCAGACGGGCTGTAACCCCTGGGTGCTGAGCGCGTGGGCAACCTCTTCAGGACGACGGCCATCGTGTGGGGCGAACTGCTCCAGTTCTGGATGATTATCGGCATAACCGCCCGGCTGGGTTTTGGAAAAGGCGCTGACGTTGTTAATGGCTAACGGAATAACCCGATCGCGAAACTCTGGCGATTCCCGTGTTGATAGCGACAGCTCCACTTCCGGTGCCAGCAGGCGAAACGCGCAGATCGTTTGCACCAGCTGGCGTTCATCCATGATTGACGCCGGTTCGATACCGCCAGCGCAAGGGCGCAGCCGCGGGAAAGAGATGGAGTAGCGGCTCTGCCAGTATTGCTGCTGGAGCCACAACAAATGCTCCGCCACCATAAAACAGTCGACCCGCCAGCTGTCTGACAGCCCAATCAACGCGCCGAGACCGATTTTGTCGATTCCCGCGCGACCGAGTCGGTCCGGTGTTTCCAGGCGGAAGAAGAAATCCTGCTTTTTTCCTTTCAGGTGGTGCCGGGCGTACATCGCTTCGTGATAGGTCTCTTGATAGACCATCACGCCGTCCAGCCCAAGGGATTTCAGCTCCACGTACTCCTCTTCAGAGAGTGGCTGCACCTCCATCTGCAGGGACGAAAACCGGCGACGTATGGCCGGAACGTGCTGACGGAAATAGTCCATGCCCACTTTTCCCTGATGTTCACCGGTGACCAGCAACAGATGTTCAAAGCCCATCTCCCGGATGGCGTCACACTCACGAGCAATTTCATGCTCGTCGAGGGTTTTGCGCTTAATGCGATTGCTCATGGAAAAGCCGCAGTAAGTACAATCATTGGCGCACAGGTTGGAAAGGTAGAGCGGCACGTAAAAGCTCACCGTGTTGCCAAAACGCTGGCGAGTGAGCCGTTGCGCGCGCTGGGCCATTGGCTCCAGATAGGCGCTGGCGGCGGGGGAGAGCAGGGCCATCAGATCTTCGCGGGAGACATGGCGCGCGTTCAGGGCGCGCTCGACGTCTGCGGCGGTTTTGCTGTTGATCCGCAGACGAATATCGTCCCAGTCCAGTTCCCGCCAGCGGTCGACGAAGGTGCTCATGAGTACGCCTCCAGAAAGCCCGTTAGCGGGCTGGTGGCCTGCGCCTGAAAACTGCGCGAGCCAGGCCCGGACTGACGCGCCAGCAGGCCTGCCTCTACAGCCAGACGAAATGCGCGCGCCATCATCACCGGATCATCAGCCACTGCAATTGCGGTGTTGACCAACACGGCGTCGGCGCCCATCTCAAGCGCCTGCGCCGCATGGCTCGGCACGCCGATACCCGCATCTACCACCACCGGAACGGTGGCCTGTTCAATGATAATTTCAAGCATCGCGCGGGTTTCCAGCCCCTGATTGGAGCCAATGGGCGCACCCAGCGGCATCACCGCCGCGCAACCGACTTCCTCAAGCCGTTTACAGAGCACCGGGTCCGCGCCGCAGTAGGGCAAAACCGTGAACCCTTGCTTGACGAGAATATCGGCTGCTTTCAGGGTTTCGATGGGATCGGGCAGCAGCCAGCGCGCGTCGGGATGGATTTCCAGTTTCAGCCAGCTGGTGCCCAGCGCTTCGCGTGCCAGTTGGGCGGCAAACACCGCCTCTTCTGCCGTTTTCGCCCCAGACGTGTTGGGCAGAAGTGTCACGCCCGCCGCCAGAAGCGGGGCCAGGATCGCATCGCTGTGATGACGTAAATCCACGCGTTTCATCGCCAGCGTCACCAGCTCGCTGCCACTCTCGCGAATGGCATCGACCATCAGCTGTGGCGAAGCGAATTTTCCGGTACCGGTGAAAAGGTGTGATTCAAAGAGTTTATCCGCAATACGTAACATATCAGCCTCCTGCGATGACCTGAAAAAGCAGGATCTGATCGCCATCGCGCACCTGCTGATGTTCCCACTGCTCACGCGGCAGGATCTGTTGATTAAGGGCCAGCGCCATACCCGGCTTCAGCTGGCGTAGCTGGTCGAGAAGGGCTGCGACGCTAAGCCCCGAAACGCACTGCATCGGCTCATCGTTAAACAGAATGTGCATGCTGTCCTCCGCATACCGGGCACCCGCTGGCGCGCTGCAATGCCAGATGCCGCCAGTTTCCTGAACGGGCATCGAACATCCGCAGCGTATTGCGCGGGGTCGCCATTTTGCTGATGAGCTTGATCGCCTCCAGCGCCTGCAAGGTGCCCATCACCCCGACGACCGGTCCGAGAATCCCCGCTGTACGGCAGTTGCGCTGCGGCTCTTCATCGTCCGGCCACAGGCAGCGGTAGCAGCCCTGCGTCCACGGCGGCGTGAGCACCATCATCTGCCCGCCAAACCCAACGGCGCTGGCGGTAATGAGCGGCGTATCGAGGGCCACGCAGGCGGCGTTGATCGCCTGACGTGTCGCCATATTGTCGGTGCAATCCAGCACCACATCGGCGCGGGCGACCTCCTGATGGAGCGCGTCTCCCTCAAGCCGCTTCTGCACGGCAATGAGCATAATGTCAGGGTTAAGCGCATTCAGCCGCTGGGTGGTGATCTGCGCTTTTGGCTGGTTAATGTCCTCGGTGGTGAACAGGATTTGCCGCTGCAAATTGCTCAGATGGACATCGTCGTCGTCGGCTAACACCAGCGTACCGACGCCTGCGCCGGCCAGATAGAGCGCAGCAGGCGCGCCCAGTCCTCCGAGGCCGATGATTAACACCCGGCTGTCGAGCAACTTTTGCTGACCCTCGACGGCGATGTCGTCGAGCAGGATCTGGCGGCTGTAGCGCATGAAATCGCTGTCATTCATCGCCCGCTCCCGCCAGCTGCAACAGCTGTTCAGTGGCCGCCCGCCAGTCTGCTGCCTGCGTAATGGCACTGACCACCGCGATACTGCCGACGCCGGTTTCCAGCACTGCCGGGGCACGCGCCAGGCTGATACCGCCGATAGCGACGGTCGGGTAATCACCCAGACGAGCGATATGGCGCGCCAGCTGCGCCAGCCCTTGCGGGGCTGACGGCATCTGTTTAGTTTGCGTCGGGAAGACGTGGCCGAGCGCGATATAGGAGGGGCGAGCGGCGAGCGCCACGTCGATCTCCATATCATCATGAGTCGACACGCCCAGGCGCAGGCCTGCCTCACGAATGGCGCTCAGATCGGTGGTCTCGAGATCTTCCTGACCCAGATGCACACCGTAGGCCTGATGCTTAATCGCCAGCTGCCAGTAATCGTTGATAAATAACCGGGCGTCAAAGCGGCGCCCCAGTTCGATGGCAGCTATCACGTCGCTTCCCACCTCTTCATCACGCTTGTCTTTGATGCGCAGCTGGAGCGTTTTGACGCCTGCCTTAAGCAGGCGCTCAATCCATTCCACGCTGTCGACGACCGGGTAAAGCCCTAAGCGCAGGGGCACCGGGGGGAAATCGGGCTGGTACATTACGCCTCCTCTTTTTTGAGGTAGATTTCGCCGCCTTTAGCGCGGAAGTTTTCTGACATGTCAGCCATGCCCACTTCGATCACCTGCCTGGCGGCGTAGTCGCGCACTTCCTGGCTGATTTTCATTGAGCAGAATTTTGGCCCGCACATGGAGCAGAAGTGCGCCACTTTGCCGGACTCCTGCGGCAGGGTTTCATCGTGGTAGGCGCGCGCGGTGAACGGGTCGAGCGCCAGATTGAACTGGTCTTCCCAGCGGAATTCAAAGCGGGCTTTCGACATGGCGTTATCGCGGATCTGCGCGCCCGGGTGGCCTTTGGCTAAATCCGCCGCGTGGGCGGCGATTTTGTAGGTGATCAGCCCCTGCTTCACGTCCTCTTTGTTCGGCAGGCCGAGATGCTCTTTCGGGGTGACATAGCAGAGCATAGCGCAGCCAAACCAGCCGATCATCGCCGCGCCGATACCGGAGGTGAAGTGGTCGTAGCCCGGTGCAATATCGGTGGTCAGCGGCCCGAGGGTGTAGAACGGTGCTTCGTGGCAGTGTTCCAGCTCTTCAGTCATATTGCGGCGAATCATCTGCATTGGTACGTGGCCAGGGCCTTCAATCATCACCTGCACGTCATATTCCCAGGCGATTTTGGTCAGCTCGCCCAGGGTGTGCAGCTCAGCAAACTGTGCTTCGTCGTTGGCATCGCGAATAGAGCCAGGACGCAGGCCGTCGCCCAGCGACAGGGAGACGTCGTACGCGGCGCAGATTTCACAAATCTCGCGGAAGTGTTCGTAGAGGAAGTTTTCCTGATGATGCGATAAGCACCATTTCGCCATGATTGAGCCGCCGCGCGAGACTATCCCGGTCAGGCGTTTGGCGGTCATTGGCACGTAGCGCAGCAGTACACCGGCGTGGATGGTGAAGTAATCTACCCCTTGTTCAGCCTGTTCCAGCAGCGTATCGCGGAACGCTTCCCAGGTGAGATCTTCGGCGATCCCGTTTACCTTCTCCAGCGCCTGATAGATCGGGACCGTGCCGATCGGCACCGGGCTGTTACGCAGGATCCACTCGCGGGTTTCGTGGATATAGCGCCCGGTGGAGAGATCCATCACCGTGTCCGCGCCCCAGCGGGTGGACCACACCAGTTTTTCGACCTCTTCTTCGATGGAAGAGGTGACCGCAGAGTTGCCAATATTGGCGTTCACTTTCACCAGGAAGTTGCGGCCAATAATCATCGGTTCCGATTCCGGGTGGTTTATGTTGGCAGGGATAATCGCTCGGCCAGCGGCCACTTCGTCACGCACGAATTCCGGCGTGATGTTCTCCGGCAGGCGAGCGCCAAAACCTTCGCCCGGATGCTGGTGGCGCAGAACTTCGCTGCGAATGCGCTCGCGCCCCATGTTTTCGCGGATGGCGATGAATTCCATCTCCGGCGTTACGATCCCCTGGCGTGCATAGTGCAGCTGGGTCACACATTTTCCCGCTTTCGCCCGTTTCGGCGTCAACAGACCGGTGAAACGCAGCCCGTCCAGACCGTCGTCCGCCAGACGCTCTTTGGTGTACGCGGAGCTGCGGTCGGTCAGTGATTCGCTGTCCTGGCGTGCCTCAATCCACGGCTGACGCAGTTTTGCCAGCCCCTGCTGGACGTTGATGGCCACGTCCGCATCGCCATAAGGGCCAGAGGTGTCGTAGACCGGCACTGCTTCGTTATCTTCAAACTGGGGATTTTCTTTGCTACCACCGATGAGTGTCGGGCTGAGCTGGATTTCACGCATCGGGACGCGGATATCGTCCTGCGAACCGGTGATGTAAATACGTCTGGAGTTCGGGAAAGCAGTGCCTTCCAGGGTATCGATGAAGTGTTGTGCTTGTGCGCGCTGTTCGCGGCGGGTCAGTTTAGTTGCAGACATAGCTCATTCCAAAAAAAGTAAGGAGTGGCTTGTCAGACGACGGATGAAGCAAGAGGTGTGATCACCCAGAGAGGGTGATACAACAGCATTTTGACTCTTGTTCCCTTCGCAGGTATTAGCCTGATCAGGTTCCGCGGATCCCGAATTAACGGTCTCAGCCCGGCTTTCGCACTGGGCACTCCGACAAGAAAACGCGCCTGCAGTGCAGGTGCGGTATTTGTAAATTACTCGTTAACGCTTAATAACTCAAGCTGGCCGCGCGATGTTGTCTTCATTGCTGGCTTTTGGATTGCTGTCCAGCACCAGGGCGATGAGCTTGTCTTCCAGCGTGAACCGCGCTTCCATCGCTTCGCCGAGATCGGAAAGGGCCTGCTGGAAATCCAGATAATTGTCCTGATCGATGGCGTTTTCGAGCGTGGAGTCGTAATAGTCCATGATCTGCTGAGTATTGGCTTCCAGCAGTGGGTAGAGTTTCGTGGCCGCTAAATACGGGCTGGTCCCTTCCATTTCGCGAATAATACGTTCATATAGATTAAAATGACCGTCGGAAAGGTAGTCGACCAGGCTTTGACAAAAATCATCCAGCGCTTTTTCATTCAATCGCATATACGATTCTTTGCCAGGCTTAATGCCAACCAGATTGTAGTAAGCAACAAGCAAATGTTTACGCACGTGCAGCCAGCGATCGACCAGGTCATGACTTCCTCCGACGCGCTCTGTCAGGCTTTGTAGCTGGTTTAGCATGTTTGACTCCACAAGGTTAAGATGAAAAAGCTGGCCACCCGGAAATGTAAGAATATTGTTATCAACATGCCTGTGAAGCAAAGGTAGTGCAATAGATATGGATCGTATAATTGAAAAATTAGATCGCGGCTGGTGGATCGTCAGCTCCGAACAAAAATTATGGTTGCCCGGTGGAGAATTACCTTACGGCGAGGCAGGACGTTTCGATCTTGCGGGGCAGAGGGCACTTTGGCTCGGCGAATGGCAGGGCGATCCCGTGTGGTTGATCCAGCAGCATCGCCATCATGAAATGGGATCGGTTCGCCAGGTGATCGATCTGGACGTCGGTCTGTTCCAGCTGGCCGGGCGTGGCGTGCAACTGGCAGAATTTTTCCGATCCCATAAGTTCTGCGGCTACTGCGGACACACCATGCACCAGAGCAAATCCGAGTGGGCCATGCTGTGCAGCCACTGCCGGGAGCGCTACTACCCGCAAATCGCCCCGTGCATCATCGTCGCCATTCGTCGGGATGACACTATTCTGCTGGCGCAACACACTCGCCATCGTAACGGCGTGCATACGGTGCTGGCTGGCTTTGTCGAAGTGGGTGAGACGCTCGAACAGGCTGTTGCTCGCGAAGTGATGGAAGAGAGCAGCATCAAGGTTAAAAACCTGCGTTACGTGACCTCCCAGCCGTGGCCCTTCCCCATGTCGCTAATGACCGCGTTTATGGCGGATTATGACAGCGGCGATATCGTGATCGACCAAAAAGAGCTGCTGGAAGCCAACTGGTATCGCTACGACGACTTACCCCTTCTCCCGCCACCGGGCACCGTGGCGCGTCGTCTGATAGAAGATACCGTCGCGATGTGTCGGGCCGACTATGAATGAATCACATGTTACACTGGCGGCATGACGCTTAAGGAACTGCAAAAATGACCGAACTGAAGAACGATCGTTATCTGCGTGCGCTGCTGCGCCAACCCGTTGATATCACCCCGGTGTGGATGATGCGCCAGGCGGGCCGCTATTTGCCGGAGTACAAAGCTACGCGCGCCGAGGCGGGCGATTTTATGTCCCTGTGCAAAAACGCCGAGCTGGCCTGCGAAGTCACGCTGCAGCCGCTGCGCCGTTTCCCGCTCGATGCGGCGATCCTTTTTTCAGATATCCTGACCATTCCGGACGCGATGGGGCTGGGTCTCTATTTCGAAACCGGCGAAGGCCCGCGTTTTACCTCACCGATTAAGAGCAAAGCTGACGTCGATAAACTGCCGATTCCAGACCCTGAACAGGAGCTGGGCTACGTCATGAACGCGGTGCGCACTATCCGCCGCGAACTAAAAGGTGAGGTGCCGCTGATTGGTTTCTCCGGAAGCCCGTGGACCCTGGCGACGTATATGGTTGAAGGTGGTAGCAGCAAAGCCTTCACGATGATCAAAAAGATGATGTACGCCGAGCCGCTGGCGCTGCATGCGCTGCTGGACAAACTGGCGAAAAGCGTCACTCTGTATCTCAATGCGCAGATTAAAGCGGGTGCGCAGTCGGTCATGATTTTCGATACCTGGGGCGGAGTGCTGACCGGGCGCGATTATCAGCAGTTCTCCCTGTACTACATGCATAAAATTGTCGATGGTCTGCTGCGTGAAAACGAAGGCCGTCGCGTGCCGGTGACGCTGTTCACCAAAGGCGGCGGGCAGTGGCTGGAAGCACTGGCCGCGACCGGCTGCGATGCGCTGGGTCTCGACTGGACGACGGATATTGCCGATGCGCGCCGTCGCGTGGGTGACATAGTGGCGCTGCAGGGCAATATGGACCCCTCCATGCTCTATGCGAAGCCGGCACGTATCGAAGAAGAAGTGGCGACCATTCTGGCCGGATTCGGTCATGGCGAAGGGCACGTCTTTAACCTCGGCCACGGTATTCATCAGGATGTACCGCCAGAGCACGCAGGCGTATTTGTCGAGGCGGTGCACCGCCTTTCTGCCCAGTACCACCAGTAGGGAGTGATTATGGATCTCGCGTCATTACGCGCTCAGCAAATCGAACTGGCCTCCTCGGTGATCCGAGAGGATCGTCTGGATGTGAATCCCCCGGCGTTGATCGCCGGTGCCGATGTCGGGTTTGAACAGGGCGGGGAAGTGACGCGAGCCGCGATGGTGCTGTTAACCTATCCCGCGCTGGAGCTGGTGGAGTACAAAGTGGCGCGCATCGCCACCACCATGCCCTACATTCCTGGTTTTCTCTCCTTTCGTGAATATCCCGCGCTGCTGGCAGCGTGGGAGCAACTCTCGCAAAAACCCGATCTTTTGTTCGTCGATGGTCATGGGATTTCCCACCCGCGACGCCTCGGCGTGGCCAGCCATTTTGGTCTGCTGGTGGATGTGCCGACGATTGGCGTGGCGAAAAAGCGTCTGTGCGGCAAGTTCGAACTGCTTTCCGCCGAACCAGGTGCTCTCGCACCGCTGATGGACAAGGGCGAGCAGCTGGCGTGGGTCTGGCGCAGTAAAGCGCGCTGTAATCCGCTGTTTGTGGCGACGGGTCATCGCGTGAGCACCGACAGCGCACTGGCGTGGGTGCAACGCTGCATGAAAGGCTACCGTTTACCGGAGCCGACGCGCTGGGCTGACGCAGTGGCGTCGGCGCGTCCGGCATTTGTTCGTTGGCAGGAAATTCAGCGTTGATTCAGGTAAACTGCGGCTAATTTCCGATTCGAGACATCATCATGTTACAAAACCCGATTCATCTGCGCCTTGAGAAGCTGGAAAGCTGGCAGCACGTCACCTTTATGGCCTGTCTGTGCGAGCGCATGTATCCCAACTATGCCACGTTCTGCAAGCAGACTGGATTTGGTGAAGGCCAGATTTATCGTCGTATTCTCGACCTGATTTGGGAAACGCTCACGGTCAAAGACGCTAAGGTGAATTTCGATTCTCAGCTCGAAAAACTGGAAGAGGCGATCCCGTCGGCGGATGACTACGATATGTATGGCGTCTACCCGGCTATCGACGCTTGCGTGGCACTGAGTGAATTGCTTCACTCGCGTCTGAGCGGTGAAACCCTCGACCATGCCATCGAAGTCAGTAAGGCGTCCATTACCACCGTGGCGATGCTGGAAATGACCCAGGAAGGTCGCGAAATGACCGACGAAGAGCTGCGAGCTAACCCTGCGGTTGAGCAGGAGTGGGATATTCAGTGGGAAATATTCCGACTTTTGGCCGACTGCGAAGAACGCGATATTGAGCTGATAAAAGGGCTGCGCGCGGACTTACGCGAGGCGGGTGAGAGTAATATTGGTATAATTTTTAACCAATGAGACAATAAAACGTGATTTAACGCCTGTTTTGTCGCACCTCGACTCTTCCCTTCTGCCCCCCGTCTGGTCTACATTTGGGGGGCGAAAAAAAGTGGCTATCGGTGCGTGTATGCAGGAGAGTGCTTTTTTGGCATTTTCGTCGCACTCGATGCTTAGCAAGCGATAAACACATTGAAAGGATAACTTATGAACAAGACTCAACTGATTGATGTAATTGCGGACAAGGCTGATCTGTCTAAAGTGCAGGCTAAAGCTGCTCTGGAATCCACCCTGGCTGCTATTACTGAGTCTCTGAAAGAAGGCGATGCTGTACAACTGGTTGGTTTCGGTACCTTCAAAGTGAACCACCGCGCTGAGCGTACTGGCCGCAACCCGCAGACCGGTAAAGAAATCAAAATCGCCGCTGCAAACGTACCGGCATTTGTTTCTGGTAAAGCACTGAAAGACGCTGTTAAGTAAGACGGCGTGGCCGTGAACAGTTTTAACAAGGGGGCGGTTTCGCCCCTTTTGTTTTCATGGCGCCGTCCGCTCGCGCTGGCGGGCATGCTGTTGCTCACTGCCTGCAGCCATGACTCCTCTCTGCCGCCGTTTACCGCCAGCGGATACGCTGACGATCAGGGCGCGGTACGAGTCTGGCGCAAAGACTCTGGTGACGACGTTCACCTGCTCTCCGCATTCAGCCCATGGCACAACGGCAATACCTCTACGGCGGAATACCGCTGGCAAGGCGATGCGCTGTCGCTGATTGAACTCAATATCTACAGTAAAACGCCTGAACACGTGCGCGTGCGCTTTGATGACCACGGTGAGCTGAGCTTTATGCAGCGCGAGGTCAACGGCCAAAAACAACAGCTCTCCAGCGATCAAATCGCCCTGTACCGCTACCGGGCAACCCAGGTGCGCCAGACCAGCGATGCGCTGCGTCAGGGACGCGTGGTGCTACGTCAGGGGCGCTGGCATCCTGATGGTACAGTCACCACCTGTGAAGGGCAGACCGTTAAGCCCGATCTCGAAGCCTGGGCGAAAGAACATATCGAACGGCGTCAGCGACACTCTTCGATGGAAGTGAGCATTGCCTGGCTTGAAGCGCCTGAAGGGTCACAGCTGCTGCTGGTGGCAAACGAAGATTTCTGCACGTGGCAGCCGACGGAAAAGAATTTCTGATATCAGTGCCCCCTCCGGACGGAGAGGGCGAATAGTTGTTACTGTTCTTGCTCGCGGGCAATCGCACGATAACCAATATCACCGCGGCTAAAGCTGCCGTTCCAGTGGATATCCTTCATCAGCGCGTAAGCGTGTTTCTGCGCGTCGGCTACGGTGTTACCCAGCGCGGTGGCGCACAATACACGGCCCCCGTTAGTTAACACGCGATCGTCTTCTGCCAGTTTGGTGCCAGCATGGAACACTTTACCGCCGTCGACCTCTTCCAGCGGTAAACCGTGGATCTCATCGCCATTGTTGTAGTTGCCGGGATACCCCCCGGCAGCGATCACAACGCCCAAAGAGGCACGCGTATCCCACTCGGACGTTTTCTCATCCAGCTTACCTTCGCAGGCGGCCAGGCACAGTTCCACCAGATCGGATTTCATGCGCAGCATGATCGGCTGCGTTTCCGGGTCGCCAAAGCGGCAGTTGAACTCGATAACTTTTGGGTTGCCCTGCTTGTCGATCATCAGCCCGGCATACAGGAAACCGGTGTACGTGTTGCCTTCGGCGGCCATGCCTTTCACGGTAGGCCAGATGATGCGATCCATAGTGCGCTGGTGGACTTCGTCAGTCACCACCGGCGCCGGAGAGTAAGCGCCCATGCCGCCGGTGTTCGGACCAGTATCGCCATCACCCACACGTTTGTGATCCTGGCTGGTGGCCATCGGAAGGACATGTTCGCCATCGACCATCACGATAAAGCTCGCCTCTTCGCCGTCGAGGAACTCTTCGATCACGATGCGGTGCCCAGCGTCGCCGAAAGCGTTACCTGCCAGCATATCCTGAACGGCCGCTTCGGCTTCTTCGAGGGTCATCGCCACGATTACGCCTTTACCGGCAGCCAGACCGTCGGCCTTGATGACAATCGGAGCGCCTTTTTCGCGCAGATACGCCAGCGCAGGCTCCACTTCGGTGAAATTCTGATACTCACCGGTCGGGATTTTGTGACGCGCAAGGAAATCTTTGGTGAAGGCTTTAGAGCCTTCGAGCTGCGCTGCGCCTTCCGTTGGGCCGAAGATTTTCAGGCCCGCCGCGCGGAACGCATCTACCACGCCAATCACCAGCGGCGCTTCCGGGCCGACGATGGTCAGATCGATTTTCTCATTCAGGGCGAAGTTCAGCAGCGCCGGAATATCGGTCACGCCGATTGCGACGTTCTGCAGGGCAGGTTCCAGCGCGGTACCGGCATTCCCCGGTGCCACGAAGACGGTTTGAACCAGAGGCGACTGTGCCGCTTTCCACGCCAGGGCGTGTTCGCGCCCGCCGTTACCAATCACTAATACTTTCATTGTCTGCTCCGGGGATTAATGGCGGAAGTGACGCATGTCGGTGAAGATCATTGCGATGCCGTGTTCGTCGGCAGCAGCAATCACTTCGTCATCGCGGATTGAGCCGCCCGGCTGAATGACACAGGTAACGCCAGCCGCCGCTGCGGCATCAATACCGTCGCGGAACGGGAAGAAGGCATCAGAGGCCATGGCGGAGCCTTTCACTTCAAGCCCTTCATCGCTGGCTTTAATACCGGCGATTTTCGCGGAGTAAACACGGCTCATCTGGCCTGCGCCAATGCCGATGGTCATATTCTCTTTGGAATAGACAATGGCGTTGGATTTAACGAATTTCGCCACTTTCCAGCAGAAGAGCGCATCACGCAGTTCCTGCTCGGTCGGTTGACGTTTGCTGACCACACGCAGATCGCCAGCGGTAACCATACCCAGATCGCGATCCTGAACCAGCAGACCGCCGTTAACACGTTTAAAATCCAGAGCCGGGACACGTTCAGCCCACTGGCCACAGACCAGCACGCGGACGTTCTGCTTAGCGGCGGTGATCTTCAGGGCTTCTTCAGTCGCGGAAGGAGCGATGATCACTTCAACGAACTGGCGGGAGATGATCGCCTTCGCTGTTTCGGCATCCAGTTCGCGGTTGAAAGCAATGATGCCGCCGAAAGCGGAGGTTGGGTCGGTTTTGTATGCGCGATTGTAAGCTTCCAGAATGGAAGTGCTTACGGCGACGCCGCATGGGTTCGCGTGTTTGACGATCACACAGGCCGGTTCGTTGAACTCTTTCACGCACTCCAGCGCCGCGTCGGTATCGGCGATGTTGTTATAGGAAAGCGCTTTGCCCTGAACCTGCTGAGCAGTGGCAACGGAAGCTTCTTTGATCTCTTCTTCTATATAGAAGGCTGCGTTCTGATGGCTGTTCTCGCCGTAACGCATATCTTGCTTCTTAATGAAGTTCAGATTCAGGGTGCGCGGGAAGCGGCCAGCAGGCTCTTTGCTCTCACCGTGATAGGCCGGAACAAGACTACCGAAGTAGTTGGCGATCATGCTGTCGTAAGCAGCGGTGTGTTCGAACGCTTTGATGGCGAGGTCGAAACGGGTTTCCAGCGTCAGGGAGCCTTCATTGGCATCCATCTCGTTAATGATGGTGTTGTAGTCGCTGCTCTTTACCACGATAGCCACATCTTTATGGTTCTTCGCGGCGGAGCGCACCATGGTTGGGCCGCCGATGTCGATATTCTCGACCGCATCTTCCAGAGAGCAGTTTTCGCGGGCGACGGTCTGGGCGAAAGGATAGAGGTTAACAACCACCATATCGATCGGCGCAATCCCGTGTTGATCCATGATGCCGTCATCCTGACCGCGACGACCGAGAATGCCGCCGTGCACTTTTGGATGCAGGGTCTTTACGCGTCCATCCATCATTTCCGGGAAACCGGTGTAATCGGACACTTCGGTTACCGGCAGACCTTTATCTGCTAACAGGCGAGCGGTTCCGCCAGTGGACAGCAGCTCTACACCGCGTGCAGAAAGTGCCTGAGCGAATTCGACGATACCGGCTTTATCAGAAACACTGAGCAGAGCGCGGCGGACTGGACGACGTTGTTGCATGGTAAATCCCCTGGATTTCACGATTACAGAGAGCGTTAGATGAATTTTCCTTTAAAAAACTCATCTAACACACCTGACAGGGCATCCTTGCATGGCGCGTGCATTTTAACGAAAACGTTTGCGCAACGCTCGCGAATTTTCAAATTTTCGTCGGGTTGTGGATAAGTCTGTGTGCAAAAGGGTATAAGGCGGGGTTTTGCTGTGGAATGCAGCAGTCAGTCATTTTTCTGTCATTTAGCGGTTGCGGGCTGACGAGAACTCCCTATAATGCGCCTCCATCGACACGGCAGATGTGAATCACTTCACACAAACAGCCGGTTCGGTTGAAGAGAAAAAATCCTGAGATTCAGGGTTGACTCTGAAAGAGGAAAGCGTAATATACGCCACCTCGCAACGGTGAGCGAAAGCCGCGTTGCACTGCTCTTTAACAATTTATCAGACAATCTGTGTGGGCACTCAAAGTGACATGGATTCTAACGTCGCAAGACGCTAAATGAATACCAAAGTCTCTGAGTGAACATACGTAATTCATTACGAAGTTTAATTCACGAGCATCAAACTTAAATTGAAGAGTTTGATCATGGCTCAGATTGAACGCTGGCGGCAGGCCTAACACATGCAAGTCGAGCGGTAGCACAGAGAGCTTGCTCTCGGGTGACGAGCGGCGGACGGGTGAGTAATGTCTGGGAAACTGCCTGATGGAGGGGGATAACTACTGGAAACGGTAGCTAATACCGCATAACGTCGCAAGACCAAAGAGGGGGACCTTCGGGCCTCTTGCCATCAGATGTGCCCAGATGGGATTAGCTAGTAGGTGGGGTAACGGCTCACCTAGGCGACGATCCCTAGCTGGTCTGAGAGGATGACCAGCCACACTGGAACTGAGACACGGTCCAGACTCCTACGGGAGGCAGCAGTGGGGAATATTGCACAATGGGCGCAAGCCTGATGCAGCCATGCCGCGTGTATGAAGAAGGCCTTCGGGTTGTAAAGTACTTTCAGCGAGGAGGAAGGCATTGTGGTTAATAACCACAGTGATTGACGTTACTCGCAGAAGAAGCACCGGCTAACTCCGTGCCAGCAGCCGCGGTAATACGGAGGGTGCAAGCGTTAATCGGAATTACTGGGCGTAAAGCGCACGCAGGCGGTCTGTCAAGTCGGATGTGAAATCCCCGGGCTCAACCTGGGAACTGCATTCGAAACTGGCAGGCTAGAGTCTTGTAGAGGGGGGTAGAATTCCAGGTGTAGCGGTGAAATGCGTAGAGATCTGGAGGAATACCGGTGGCGAAGGCGGCCCCCTGGACAAAGACTGACGCTCAGGTGCGAAAGCGTGGGGAGCAAACAGGATTAGATACCCTGGTAGTCCACGCCGTAAACGATGTCGACTTGGAGGTTGTTCCCTTGAGGAGTGGCTTCCGGAGCTAACGCGTTAAGTCGACCGCCTGGGGAGTACGGCCGCAAGGTTAAAACTCAAATGAATTGACGGGGGCCCGCACAAGCGGTGGAGCATGTGGTTTAATTCGATGCAACGCGAAGAACCTTACCTACTCTTGACATCCAGAGAACTTAGCAGAGATGCTTTGGTGCCTTCGGGAACTCTGAGACAGGTGCTGCATGGCTGTCGTCAGCTCGTGTTGTGAAATGTTGGGTTAAGTCCCGCAACGAGCGCAACCCTTATCCTTTGTTGCCAGCGGTTCGGCCGGGAACTCAAAGGAGACTGCCAGTGATAAACTGGAGGAAGGTGGGGATGACGTCAAGTCATCATGGCCCTTACGAGTAGGGCTACACACGTGCTACAATGGCGTATACAAAGAGAAGCGACCTCGCGAGAGCAAGCGGACCTCATAAAGTACGTCGTAGTCCGGATTGGAGTCTGCAACTCGACTCCATGAAGTCGGAATCGCTAGTAATCGTAGATCAGAATGCTACGGTGAATACGTTCCCGGGCCTTGTACACACCGCCCGTCACACCATGGGAGTGGGTTGCAAAAGAAGTAGGTAGCTTAACCTTCGGGAGGGCGCTTACCACTTTGTGATTCATGACTGGGGTGAAGTCGTAACAAGGTAACCGTAGGGGAACCTGCGGTTGGATCACCTCCTTACCTGAAAGAACCTGCCTTTGTAGTGCTCACACAGATTGTCTGATGAAAAGTAAATAGCAAGGCGTCTTGCGATTGAGACTTCAGTGTCCCCTTCGTCTAGAGGCCCAGGACACCGCCCTTTCACGGCGGTAACAGGGGTTCGAATCCCCTAGGGGACGCCACTTGCTGGTTTGTGAGTGAAAGTCACCTGCCTTAATATCTCAAAACTGATTCTCAGGAATCATGTTTGAGATATTTGCTCTTTAAAAATCTGGATCAAGCTGAAAATTGAAACGACACGCTGCGTCTGTTCTCCGTAATAAGAACAGAATGACGGTGTGTTCGAGTCTCTCAAATTTTCGCGACACGATGATGTTTTACGAAACATCTTCGGGTTGTGAGGTTAAGCGACTAAGCGTACACGGTGGATGCCCTGGCAGTCAGAGGCGATGAAGGGCGTGCTAATCTGCGATAAGCGTCGGCGAGGTGATATGAACCTTTGACCCGGCGATACCCGAATGGGGAAACCCAGTGTGTTCCGACACACTATCATGTCATGAATACATAGTGGCATGAGGCGAACCGGGGGAACTGAAACATCTAAGTACCCCGAGGAAAAGAAATCAACCGAGATTCCCCCAGTAGCGGCGAGCGAACGGGGAGGAGCCCAGAGTCTGAATCAGCGCGTGTGTTAGTGGAAGCGTCTGGAAAGTCGCACGATACAGGGTGAAAGTCCCGTACACAAAAATGCACACGCTGTGAACTCGAAGAGTAGGGCGGGACACGTGGTATCCTGTCTGAATATGGGGGGACCATCCTCCAAGGCTAAATACTCCTGACTGACCGATAGTGAACCAGTACCGTGAGGGAAAGGCGAAAAGAACCCCGGCGAGGGGAGTGAAAAAGAACCTGAAACCGTGTACGTACAAGCAGTGGGAGCCTCTTTTATGGGGTGACTGCGTACCTTTTGTATAATGGGTCAGCGACTTATATTCTGTAGCAAGGTTAACCGTATAGGGGAGCCGAAGGGAAACCGAGTCTTAACTGGGCGTTAAGTTGCAGGGTATAGACCCGAAACCCGGTGATCTAGCCATGGGCAGGTTGAAGGTTGGGTAACACTAACTGGAGGACCGAACCGACTAATGTTGAAAAATTAGCGGATGACTTGTGGCTGGGGGTGAAAGGCCAATCAAACCGGGAGATAGCTGGTTCTCCCCGAAAGCTATTTAGGTAGCGCCTCGTGAACTCATCTTCGGGGGTAGAGCACTGTTTCGGCTAGGGGGCCATCCCGGCTTACCAACCCGATGCAAACTACGAATACCGAAGAATGTTATCACGGGAGACACACGGCGGGTGCTAACGTCCGTCGTGAAGAGGGAAACAACCCAGACCGCCAGCTAAGGTCCCAAAGTCATGGTTAAGTGGGAAACGATGTGGGAAGGCACAGACAGCCAGGATGTTGGCTTAGAAGCAGCCATCATTTAAAGAAAGCGTAATAGCTCACTGGTCGAGTCGGCCTGCGCGGAAGATGTAACGGGGCTAAACCATGCACCGAAGCTGCGGCAGCGACGCTTATGCGTTGTTGGGTAGGGGAGCGTTCTGTAAGCCGTTGAAGGTGTGCTGTGAGGCATGCTGGAGGTATCAGAAGTGCGAATGCTGACATAAGTAACGATAAAGCGGGTGAAAAGCCCGCTCGCCGGAAGACCAAGGGTTCCTGTCCAACGTTAATCGGGGCAGGGTGAGTCGACCCCTAAGGCGAGGCCGAAAGGCGTAGTCGATGGGAAACAGGTTAATATTCCTGTACTTGGTGTTACTGCGAAGGGGGGACGGAGAAGGCTATGTTAGCCGGGCGACGGTTGTCCCGGTTTAAGCATGTAGGCGGAGGTTCCAGGTAAATCCGGTACCTTTTTAACGCTGAGGTGTGATGACGAGGCACTACGGTGCTGAAGTAACAAATGCCCTGCTTCCAGGAAAAGCCTCTAAGCATCAGGTAACATCAAATCGTACCCCAAACCGACACAGGTGGTCAGGTAGAGAATACCAAGGCGCTTGAGAGAACTCGGGTGAAGGAACTAGGCAAAATGGTGCCGTAACTTCGGGAGAAGGCACGCTGGTGTGTAGGTGAAGTCCCTGCGGACGGAGCTGAAACCAGTCGAAGATACCAGCTGGCTGCAACTGTTTATTAAAAACACAGCACTGTGCAAACACGAAAGTGGACGTATACGGTGTGACGCCTGCCCGGTGCCGGAAGGTTAATTGATGGGGTTAGCGGCAACGCGAAGCTCTTGATCGAAGCCCCGGTAAACGGCGGCCGTAACTATAACGGTCCTAAGGTAGCGAAATTCCTTGTCGGGTAAGTTCCGACCTGCACGAATGGCGTAATGATGGCCAGGCTGTCTCCACCCGAGACTCAGTGAAATTGAACTCGCTGTGAAGATGCAGTGTACCCGCGGCAAGACGGAAAGACCCCGTGAACCTTTACTATAGCTTGACACTGAACACTGGTCCTTGATGTGTAGGATAGGTGGGAGGCTTTGAAGCGTGGACGCCAGTCTGCGTGGAGCCAACCTTGAAATACCACCCTTTAATGGCTGGTGTTCTAACGTAGACCCGTAATCCGGGTTGCGGACAGTGTCTGGTGGGTAGTTTGACTGGGGCGGTCTCCTCCTAAAGAGTAACGGAGGAGCACGAAGGTTAGCTAATCCTGGTCGGACATCAGGAGGTTAGTGCAATGGCATAAGCTAGCTTGACTGCGAGAGTGACGGCTCGAGCAGGTGCGAAAGCAGGTCATAGTGATCCGGTGGTTCTGAATGGAAGGGCCATCGCTCAACGGATAAAAGGTACTCCGGGGATAACAGGCTGATACCGCCCAAGAGTTCATATCGACGGCGGTGTTTGGCACCTCGATGTCGGCTCATCACATCCTGGGGCTGAAGTAGGTCCCAAGGGTACGGCTGTTCGCCGTTTAAAGTGGTACGCGAGCTGGGTTTAGAACGTCGTGAGACAGTTCGGTCCCTATCTGCCGTGGGCGCTGGAGAATTGAGGGGGGCTGCTCCTAGTACGAGAGGACCGGAGTGGACGCATCACTGGTGTTCGGGTTGTCATGCCAATGGCATTGCCCGGTAGCTAAATGCGGAAAAGATAAGTGCTGAAAGCATCTAAGCACGAAACTTGCCCCGAGATGAGTTCTCCCTGACTCCTTGAGAGTCCTGAAGGAACGTTGAAGACTACGACGTTGATAGGCTGGGTGTGTAAGTGCAGCGATGTATTGAGCTAACCAGTACTAATGAACCGTGAGGCTTAACCTTACAACGCCGAAGATGTTTTGGCGAAGCAGAGACCGATTTTCAGCTGATACAGATTAATTAATGCGCAGGAATGCGTGTTGATAACAGAATTTGCCTGGCGGCTTTAGCGCGGTGGTCCCACCTGACCCCATGCCGAACTCAGAAGTGAAACGCCGTAGCGCCGATGGTAGTGTGGGGTCTCCCCATGTGAGAGTAGGGAACTGCCAGGCATCAAACAAGTGAAGAGGCCATCCGCAAGGATGGCCTCTTTGCGTTTTTGTCCTTTCTTGTTTATGCCTCTGTTTCCCTCCGTGAAAATTTCTCACCTTCCTCTTACAGACTCGACATTCGCACGATTCCTGGGTATTGTCAGCTATCTGGATGTCTAAACGTTTATACGTATGCTGTGAGGATATAAGGTTATGCCGATTAGGGTGCAGGACGAGTTGCCAGCCGTTAATTTCTTGCGTGAAGAGAATGTCTTTGTGATGAAGGCCTCGCGCGCGACAGGTCAGGAAATTCGTCCACTTAAGGTTCTCATCCTCAACCTGATGCCCAAAAAGATTGAGACGGAAAACCAGTTCCTGCGCTTGCTCTCCAACTCCCCGCTACAGGTGGACATCCAGCTGCTGCGCGTCGATGCCCGTGAATCGCGCAACACACCGTCCGAGCATCTGAATAACTTCTACTGCAACTTCGAAGATATCCGCAACGATAACTTCGATGGTTTGATCGTCACGGGTGCACCGCTGGGCCTGGTTGAGTTCAACGACGTGGCCTACTGGCCGCAGATCAAGCAGGTACTCGAGTGGGCCAAAGATCACGTCACTTCAACGCTCTTTGTCTGTTGGGCGGTACAAGCGGCACTGAATATTCTCTATGGCATCCCGAAGCAAACCCGCACGGAAAAGCTGTCTGGCGTTTACGAACACCACATTCTCCATCCTCATGCGTTGCTGACGCGTGGTTTTGACGACTCTTTCCTCGCACCTCACTCGCGCTACGCAGATTTCCCGGCCGCGCTGATTCGTGATTACACGGATCTCGAGATCCTGGCCGAAACGGAAGATGGCGACGCCTATCTGTTCGCCAGCAAAGACAAACGTATCGCCTTTGTGACGGGACATCCGGAATACGATGCGCATACCCTGGCCAGCGAGTTTTTCCGCGATGTGGAAGCGGGGTTAACCCCGGAAGTGCCGTACAACTATTTCCCGAAAAACGATCCGCAAAACACGCCACGAGCAACCTGGCGCAGCCATGGCAATTTGCTGTTTACTAACTGGCTCAACTATTACGTCTATCAGATCACGCCATACGATCTGCGCCACATGAATCCGACGTTAGATTAATCCTCTGCGCAGAACGATCCTAAAGCGTTTCAGCATTCCAGATCAGGCACCTTCGGGTGCCTTTTTTATTTCCGAAACACCCCTCATCCGTTAAATGATTTTTAATCTCTTCCTAATCAATAAGATAAGAACAATATTTAATTAAAATGGAAATTGTTTTTGATTTTAGAAAAATAATGGATAGTCTTAAATCTGCTGAGCGAAAACCACACAACGATCTTTCGCTCGCAGTGGGGGACGTTTTTTTGGATCTTTGATGAGGAGCAGAGAAATGAATCAACAGGCAACGACTACCGAAGAACTGACGTTTAACCAGCCCTATGGTGAGCTGGAACAGCAGGTTCTGACGCCAGACGCCGTCGAGTTTTTGGCTGAGCTGGTGACGCGCTTTGCACCGAAGCGCAATAAACTGCTGGCGGCTCGTATTCAGCAACAGCAGGACATCGATAACGATAAGCTTCCAGACTTCATTTCGGAAACTGCTTCCATTCGTAACTCAGCCTGGAAAATCCGTGGTATTCCGCAGGATTTAAAGGATCGTCGGGTCGAAATCACCGGCCCGGTTGAGCGTAAAATGGTGATTAACGCTATGAATGCCAATGTAAAAGTGTTCATGGCAGACTTCGAAGATTCACTGGCGCCAGACTGGCGTAAAGTGATCGAGGGGCAAATTAACCTGCGCGATGCGGTCAATGGCACTATCAGCTACACCAATGAAGCCGGAAAAATCTATCAGCTGAAACCCAATCCGGCCGTGCTGATTTGCCGTGTGCGCGGCCTGCATCTGCCTGAAAAACACGTTACATGGCGCAACGAAGCCATTCCCGGCAGCCTGTTTGATTTTGCGCTCTACTTCTTCCACAACCATAAAAGCCTGCTGGCAAAAGGGAGTGGCCCTTATTTCTACCTGCCAAAAACGCAGTCATGGCAGGAAGCGGCCTGGTGGAGCGAGGTATTCAGCTACGCGGAAGATCGCTTCAATCTGCCGCGCGGCACCATCAAAGCCACCCTGCTGATCGAAACGCTGCCGGCGGTGTTCCAGATGGATGAAATCCTGCACGCCCTGCGCGACCACATCGTCGGCCTGAATTGTGGACGCTGGGATTACATCTTCAGCTACATCAAAACTCTGAAAAACCATCCAGACCGCTTGCTGCCCGATCGCCAGGCGGTCACTATGGACAAGCCTTTCCTGAGTGCCTACTCACGCCTGCTGATCAAGACCTGCCATAAACGCGGTGCGTTCGCGATGGGGGGGATGGCGGCCTTTATTCCGAGCAAAGACGCCGAGCGCAATAATCAGGTGCTGACCAAAGTGAAGGCGGATAAAGAGCTTGAAGCCCGCAACGGCCACGATGGCACCTGGGTTGCTCACCCGGGCCTGGCGGACACGGCGATGGAGGTCTTCAACAGTGTGCTGGGTGAGAACAAAAATCAGCTTTTCGTTACCCGCGAAGACGACGCACCTGTCTCAGCTGAAGAGCTGCTGATGCCGTGCGAGGGCGAGCGAACTGAAGCAGGCATGCGCGCCAATATTCGCGTTGCTGTCCAGTACATCGAAGCATGGATCTCGGGCAATGGCTGCGTCCCGATTTACGGCCTGATGGAAGATGCCGCCACGGCGGAGATCTCCCGAACCTCCATCTGGCAGTGGATCCACCACCAGAAAGCGCTCAGTAACGGCAAACCGGTCACTAAATCCCTGTTCCGCCAGATGCTTGCGGAAGAGATGCGGGTGATTCAGGACGAGCTGGGCGAACACCGCTTCAGCAGTGGCCGTTTTGACGATGCCGCGCGCTTGATGGAGCAAATCACGACGTCTGAAGAATTAATCGACTTCCTTACTTTGCCCGGCTATCGCCTGCTGGCCTAACTACCCAGGCTATTTTGTTCGCCATTTTGGCCCAGGCAGTGCTCTGAATCCCTTTGGTTCTAGCGCTGGCCGTGACCAAACTGCCTTCACCAATAACGCCTGGGAAGCCAGGACGATAATATGGAGCATCTGCACATGAAAATCCGTACCCAACAAATCGAAGAATTACAAAAAGAGTGGACTCAACCGCGCTGGGAAGGCATCAACCGCCCGTACAGCGCAGAGGAAGTGGTGAAACTGCGCGGTTCGGTCAACCCGGAATGCACGCTGGCGCAGCTCGGTGCCGCAAAAATGTGGCGTCTGCTGCACGGCGAATCGAAAAAAGGGTATATCAACAGCCTCGGTGCGTTGACCGGTGGCCAGGCATTGCAACAGGCGAAAGCGGGGATTGAAGCGGTCTATCTCTCCGGCTGGCAGGTGGCGGCCGACGCTAACCTGGCCTCCAGCATGTATCCGGATCAGTCGCTCTATCCGGCCAACTCCGTACCCTCGGTGGTCGATCGGATCAACAACACTTTCCGTCGCGCGGATCAGATCCAGTGGGCGTCCGGCATTGAGCCAAACGATCCGCGCTTCGTGGATTACTTCCTGCCTATCGTGGCAGATGCCGAAGCAGGTTTTGGCGGCGTACTTAATGCGTTTGAGCTGATGAAATCAATGATTGAAGCCGGTGCAGCGGCGGTTCACTTTGAAGATCAGCTGGCGTCCGTGAAGAAGTGCGGCCATATGGGCGGCAAAGTGCTGGTGCCGACGCAAGAAGCGATTCAGAAACTGGTCGCCGCGCGTCTGGCGGCGGATGTTCTGGGCGTGCCGACCCTGGTTATCGCCCGTACCGATGCGGATGCGGCGGATTTGATTACCTCTGACTGCGACCCTTACGACAGCGAATTCATTACCGGTGAGCGCACCAGCGAAGGGTTCTACCGTACGCATGCGGGTATCGAGCAGGCTATCAGCCGCGGTCTGGCCTACGCCCCGTATGCCGACCTGGTGTGGTGCGAAACTTCCACGCCGGACCTGGCGCTGGCAAAACGCTTTGCCGATGCAATCCATGCTAAATATCCAGGCAAACTGCTGGCGTACAACTGCTCGCCGTCGTTCAACTGGCAGAAGAATCTGGATGATAAAACCATCGCCAGCTTCCAGCAGCAGCTCTCTGAGATGGGCTACAAATACCAGTTCATCACCCTCGCGGGTATCCACAGCATGTGGTTCAACATGTTCGATCTGGCCCACGCCTACGCGCAGGGCGAGGGCATGAAGCACTACGTGGAAAAAGTGCAGCAGCCAGAGTTTGCAGCCAGCAAAGAGGGCTACACCTTCGCCTCTCACCAGCAGGAAGTGGGCACGGGCTATTTCGACAACGTCACGACGATCATTCAGGGCGGCGCCTCATCGGTTACGGCGTTGACCGGTTCGACTGAAGAATCACAGTTCTGATGTTTTCCCCCTCTCCCCGCTGGGGAGAGGGCCGGGATGAGGGGAGCCTATGTCGCGTGGCCTGGAATTACTGATTGCACAAACCATCCTGCAGGGCTTCGACGCGCAGTATGGCCGTTTTCTGGAAGTGACTTCAGGCGCGCAGCAGCGCTTCGAACACGCCGACTGGCACGCCGTACAGCAGGCGATGAAACAGCGTATCCATCTTTACGATCACCACGTGGGTCTGGTGGTCGAGCAGTTGCGTTGCATCACCGATGGCAAAAGCCCCGACGCCGATTTTCTGCTCCGCGTAAAAGAGCACTACACCCATCTGTTGCCGGATTACCCGCGCTTCGAGATTGCGGAGAGCTTTTTCAACTCCGTCTATTGCCGGTTATTTGACCACCGCTCGTTATCTCCTGAGCGGTTATTTATTTTCAGCTCTCAGCCTGAGCGTCGCTTTCGCACCATCCCGCGCCCGCTGGCGAAGGATTTCTTCCCCGAACATGGCTGGGAAAGTCTGTTAAGCAAAATGCTCTCGGATTTACCGCTGCGTTTGCCATGGCAAAACAAGACGCGCGACGTGGGCTATATCATCGCCCATCTGACGGACGCTTTCGGCACCGACGTTTTACAACGCAGCCATTTACAGGTGGCTAACGAACTGTTTTTCCGCAATAAAGCCGCCTGGCTGGTCGGGAAGTTACTCACCCCCACGGCCACCATTCCCTTTCTGTTGCCGATCCATCGTACGGATGACGGCGAGCTTTTTGTCGACGCCTGCCTGACAACCAGCGCCGAGGCGAGCATTGTCTTCGGTTTCGCCCGCTCCTATTTCATGGTTTATGCGCCACACCCCGCCGCGTTGGTGGAGTGGCTGCGCGAGCTGCTGCCGGTCAAAACCACCGCTGAGCTGTATATGGCGATTGGCTGCCAGAAGCACGCGAAAACTGAGAGCTATCGCGAATACCTGCACTACATCAGCAGTAGCGACGAGCAGTTCATCGAAGCGCCCGGAATCCGCGGGATGGTGATGCTGGTCTTCACGCTGCCGGGTTTTGATCGTGTGTTTAAGGTCATCAAAGATAAATTCGCGCCGCAGAAAGAGATGACGGCGGCGCACGTTCGCGCCTGCTATCAGCTGGTCAAAGAGCACGACCGCGTGGGGCGCATGGCCGACACTCAGGAGTTCGAAAACTTTGTGCTGGATAAACGGCAGATCGCGCCTGCGCTAATGACCCTGCTGATGCAGGAAGCGCCGGGCAAAATCACCGATCTGGGCGATAAGATTGCCATCAGCCATCTTTACATCGAACGCCGAATGGTTCCGCTTAATATCTGGCTGGAGCAGGTGGACGGCCAGGCGCTGCGTGATGCGATTGAAGAGTACGGCAACGCGATCCGCCAGCTGGCAGCGGCCAATATTTTTCCCGGCGATATGCTGTTTAAAAACTTTGGCGTGACGCGCCACGGGCGGGTGGTGTTCTACGATTACGATGAAATCTGCTACATGACCGAGGTAAATTTCCGCGATATCCCGGCTGCGCGCTATCCGGAAGATGAACTGGCCAGCGAGCCGTGGTACAGCGTCTCGCCGGGCGATGTCTTCCCGGAGGAGTTTCGCCACTGGCTCTGTGCCGACCCGCGCATCGGGCCGTTATTTGCAGAGATGCACGAGGATCTGTTCCACGCCGACTACTGGCGCGGTCTGCAAACGCGCATCAAAAATGGTTACGTTGAAGATGTGTACGCCTACCGCAGGCGGCAGCGTTTTAGCGTGCGGTGGTCAATGTAGTGTTTCCCCTCTCTTACGGGAGGAGAGGGGAGCAGGCCGCATTCAAGGTTAGCGAATCCCACCATACGCCAGCGTCACTTCCTTCGCCGCTTTGATGACCAGCGCCCCCAGCTCGGTGACGCGGTCATCGGTCACGCGCGAGATCGGCCCAGAAATGGAGATTGCGGCGAAGGGTTCGCGGTGCTCATCAAAAATACACGCCGCGATACAGCGCAGACCCAGCGCATGTTCTTCATCATCGAACGAATAGCCGCGTTTGCGCGTCTGGGCCAAATCATCTTTCAGATGCAGCGGGGAAACCAGCGTGGCATGCGTATAGGCATGCAGCCCTTTGCGGTGCAGCAGGCCAGTGACTTGCTCCTCGCTGAGCTGCGACAGAAACGCTTTCCCCGCCCCCGACGCATGCATCGGCAGCTTACCGCCAATGGGTGCGGACATCCGCATCAGCTGCGTACACTGCACCTGGTCAATGATAATCGCCTGATGGTCGCTCTGATCGAGCACCGCCAGGTTGACCGTCTCGCCAGAGTCTTCCATCAGTTTGCGCAGGATCGGATGCACAATCGCCAGCAGATTACGGCTCTGCAAAAAGCTGCTGCCGACGATAAACGCATGGGCACCGACGGACCAGTGGCCCAGTTCACCCACCTGACGGACAAAGCCCAACTGCTGCATAGTGCTTAACAGACGGTGCGTGGTGGAGTTCGGCAGACCTGCCTGCTGCGCCAGCTCGGTCAGAGCCACGCTGCTGTGGGATTCCGCGATCCATTCCAGCAGCTTTAATCCGCGTGTGAGCGACTGAACTTGTCCGCCTGGCGGCGCGGTGGTGGCAGCAGGTTTTCTGCCGCGTTTTGCGGGAACGGTAGCGACCATGACGGAATCCTTTTTCTGTATCGTGGAAATCATTTTCGTTTTATTTGGTAAATTTGCAACCGTTATCCTGACTGATCGGAGGAGTGATAGTGAACATGTCTCATGTTAACGCTGCGTGACTTCTCCACCCTGCGAGATTATGCCAGTATGGACTGCTGGCCTTTTGGCCTTGTTGAGCGTTGTCGGGAGCGAGTGTGAGCAGCAAAGTAGATCAACTGCGTGCGCAGTTAAATGAACGAATTCTGATGCTGGACGGCGGCATGGGCACCATGATCCAGAGCTATCGTCTGAGTGAAGACGATTTTCGCGGCGAGCGTTTCGCCGACTGGCCTTGCGACCTGAAAGGGAACAATGACCTGCTGGTGCTGAGTAAACCGGATGTCATCGCGGCCATCCATAACGCCTATTTTGAGGCGGGCGCGGACATCGTCGAAACCAATACCTTCAACTCGACAACCATCGCCATGGCGGATTACCAGATGGAATCCCTGTCGGCAGAAATCAATTTTGAGGCCGCCAGGCTGGCGCGCGCCTGCGCCGATGCATGGACGGCCCGCACGCCGGACAAACCGCGCTACGTCGCCGGGGTGCTTGGCCCCACCAACCGTACCGCCTCGATTTCACCGGATGTGAACGATCCGGCCTTCCGTAACGTGACTTTTGATCAGCTGGTCGAAGCCTATCGTGAATCCACCAAAGCGCTGGTGGAAGGGGGCTGCGATCTGATCATGATCGAAACGGTGTTCGACACCCTCAACGCGAAAGCTGCGATCTTTGCGGTGAAGGAAGAGATGGAAGCGCTGGGCGTCGATCTGCCGATTATGGTCTCGGGCACCATTACGGATGCCTCCGGGCGCACCCTTTCCGGTCAGACGACGGAAGCGTTTTACAACTCCCTGCGCCACGCGGATGCCCTCACGTTTGGCCTCAACTGTGCCCTCGGCCCGGATGAACTGCGCCAGTACGTGCAGGAACTCTCCCGCATCGCCGAGTGCTACGTCACGGCGCACCCGAACGCCGGCCTGCCAAATGCCTTTGGCGAATACGATCTCGATGCAACGACGATGGCCGCGCAAATTCGGGAGTGGGCAGAGTCAGGTTTCCTGAACATCGTCGGCGGCTGCTGCGGCACCACGCCGGAACACATCGCTGCCATGAGCAATGCCGTCGCAGGCTTGCCGCCGCGCCCGTTGCCGACGCTGCCGGTGGCCTGTCGTCTGGCGGGCCTTGAACCGCTGACCATCGCTGATGACAGCCTGTTTGTGAACGTCGGTGAACGTACTAACGTCACCGGTTCCGCTAAGTTCAAGCGGTTAATCAAAGAAGAAAAATACAGCGAAGCGCTGGACGTTGCCCGCCAGCAGGTGGAAAGCGGCGCGCAGATCATCGATATCAACATGGACGAAGGGATGCTCGACGCCGAAGCGGCGATGGTGCGTTTCCTGAATCTGATTGCCGGTGAGCCGGACATTGCCCGCGTGCCGATCATGATTGACTCCTCAAAGTGGGACGTCATCGAAAAAGGGCTGAAGTGCATTCAGGGCAAAGGCATCGTCAACTCTATCTCGATGAAAGAGGGGGTGGAGCCGTTTATTCATCACGCAAAACGGGTGCGCCGCTATGGCGCGGCCGTGGTGGTGATGGCGTTTGACGAAGTCGGCCAGGCCGATACCCGCGAACGCAAGATTGAGATTTGCCGCCGTGCGTACAAAATCCTGACGGAAGAGGTCGGTTTCCCGCCAGAAGATATCATTTTCGACCCCAATATCTTTGCCGTCGCGACGGGTATCGAAGAGCACAACAACTACGCGCAGGACTTTATCGGCGCCTGCGAGGATATCAAACGCGAGCTGCCGCATGCGCTGATCTCCGGCGGTGTCTCCAACGTTTCATTCTCGTTCCGCGGTAACGATCCGGTTCGTGAAGCCATTCACGCCGTGTTCCTCTACTACGCCATTCGTAACGGCATGGACATGGGGATCGTCAACGCCGGACAGCTGGCGATTTATGACGACCTGCCCGCCGAGCTGCGCGACGCCGTGGAAGACGTAATCCTCAACCGCCGCGACGACTCCACTGAACGGATGCTGGAGCTGGCGGAGAAATATCGCGGCAGTAAAAGCGACGAAAGCGCCCAGGTTCAGCAGGCCGAGTGGCGCTCGTGGGACGTGAAAAAGCGTCTGGAATACTCGCTGGTCAAAGGCATTACCGAATTTATCGAGCTGGATACCGAAGAGGCCCGCCAGCTCTCCGCTCGCCCGATTGAGGTGATCGAAGGGCCGCTGATGGACGGGATGAACGTGGTCGGCGACCTGTTTGGCGAGGGCAAAATGTTCCTGCCGCAGGTGGTCAAATCCGCGCGCGTCATGAAACAGGCGGTGGCCTATCTCGAACCCTACATTGAGGCCAGCAAAGAAAAAGGGCAGACCAACGGCAAGATGGTGATCGCCACCGTCAAAGGCGACGTCCACGATATCGGTAAAAATATCGTCGGCGTGGTGCTGCAGTGCAATAACTACGAAATCATCGACCTCGGCGTGATGGTTCCGGCAGACAAAATTCTCAAAACCGCGCGCGAAGTGAATGCGGATTTGATCGGCCTTTCCGGGCTAATCACGCCGTCGCTGGACGAAATGGTCAACGTGGCGAAGGAGATGGAGCGCCAGGGCTTTACCATTCCGCTGCTGATTGGCGGTGCGACGACTTCAAAAGCGCACACTGCGGTGAAAATCGAGCAGAACTACAGCGGGCCGACGGTCTACGTACAGAACGCCTCACGCACCGTGGGGGTGGTGTCGGCCTTGCTCTCTGCGACTCAGCGTGATGATTTTGTCGCGAAAACCCGCAAAGAGTACGACACCGTTCGTATCCAGCATGGCCGCAAAAAACCGCGCACTCCGCCAGTGACGCTGGCCGCCGCGCGGGAAAACGATCTGGCCTTCGACTGGGCAAGTTACACGCCGCCGGTGGCGCATCGCCTGGGCGTACAGGCAGTCACGGCGAACATCGAAACCCTGCGTAATTACATCGACTGGACGCCGTTCTTCATGACCTGGTCGCTGGCGGGAAAATACCCGCGCATTCTTGAAGATGAGGTGGTCGGTGAAGAGGCGCAGCGCCTGTTTAAAGACGCCAACGATCTTCTCGACCAGCTCAGCGCTGAAAAGAGCCTCAATCCGCGCGGCGTCGTGGGGCTGTTCCCGGCGAACCGCGTCGGGGATGACATCGAAATTTATCGCGATGAAACCCGTACTAACGTGCTGGCGGTGAGCCGTCATCTGCGCCAGCAAACCGAGAAAGTCGGGTTTGCCAACTACTGCCTGGCCGATTTCGTTGCGCCAAAACTCAGCGGCAAAGCGGACTACATCGGCGCGTTCGCCGTTACCGGCGGGCTGGAAGAGGATGCTCTCGCCGAGGTCTACGAAGCGCAGCACGATGACTACAACAAAATCATGGTGAAAGCGATTGCTGACCGCCTGGCAGAAGCCTTCGCTGAATACCTGCATGAGCGGGTGCGTAAAGTCCATTGGGGTTACGCGGCAAATGAAAACCTCAGCAACGAGGAGCTGATTCGCGAGAACTACCAGGGGATTCGTCCGGCGCCAGGCTATCCGGCCTGTCCGGAGCACACGGAAAAGGGCACCATCTGGCAGTTGCTGGATGTGGAAACCCATACGGGCATGAAGCTTACCGAATCCTACGCCATGTGGCCGGGCGCGTCCGTCTCGGGCTGGTATTTCAGCCATCCTGACAGCAAATACTACGCGGTGGCGCAAATCCAGCGCGATCAGGTGGAAGACTATGCCCTGCGTAAAGGGATGAGTGTCTCAGAAGTAGAACGCTGGCTGGCCCCGAATCTGGGCTACGACGCTGATTAACGTCACTTTTCCTTACAACTAACAGGGCGCTCATCGGGCGCCCTGTCTCTTTATTGCGTTTAAACCCTTATACTTAAGCAAGCTCAGGCCCATCGTAGGCTGGATAAGCTACGCGCTATCCGGCGTTTCAGGCATGGGCTTCAGGAATCGATAACAATAAGGAGAACCCACTTCCGTGCTGACGTTGTTACACCTGCTATCGGCCGTCGCCCTGCTGGTCTGGGGCACGCACATTGTTCGTACCGGCGTGATGCGCGTCTTTGGCGCGCGCTTACGCACCGTCCTCAGCCGCAGCGTTGAGAAGAAGCCGCTCGCCTTCTGCGCGGGGATCGGCGTCACCGCCCTCGTGCAAAGCAGTAACGCCACCACCATGCTCGTCACATCGTTTGTGGCGCAAGATCTGGTGGCGCTGACGCCGGCGCTGGTGATTGTACTGGGTGCCGACGTCGGGACCGCGCTGATGGCGCGTATCCTGACCTTCGATCTCTCCTGGCTGTCACCGCTGCTGATCTTCATCGGCGTCATCTTCTTCCTTGGCCGTAAACAGACCCGCGAAGGACAGCTGGGGCGCGTGGGGATTGGTCTCGGGCTGATTCTACTGGCGCTGGAGCTGATTGTGCAGGCGGTTACGCCGATCACCCAGGCTAACGGTGTGCAGGTGATTTTCGCCTCGCTGACGGGCGACATCATGCTCGACGCGCTGATTGGCGCGGTGTTTGCCATCATCAGTTACTCCAGTCTGGCGGCCGTGCTGTTGACCGCCACGCTGACCACCGCAGGGGCGATCTCCTTCCCGGTGGCGCTGTGCCTGGTGATCGGCGCGAACCTCGGCTCGGGTCTGCTGGCGATGCTCAACAATAGCGGCGCAAATGCTGCGGCCCGTCGCGTGGCGCTGGGGAGTTTGCTCTTTAAGCTGGTGGGCAGCCTGATAATCCTGCCGTTTGTTCATCCGCTGGCGAATCTGATGGATAACCTGCCGCTGCCGAAAGCTGAGCTGGTGATCTACTTCCACGTCTTCTACAACCTGGTGCGCTGTCTGGCGATGGTGCCGTTCGCCGGGCCAATGGCGCGGTTCTGCAAACGCATGATCCGCGATGAGCCCGAGCTGGATGCCCGCCTGAAGCCGAAGCACCTCGACACCTCGGCGCTGGATACCCCGGCGCTGGCGCTGGCCAATGCCGCCCGCGAAACCCTGCGTATGGGCGACGCGATGGAAACCATGCTGGATGGACTGAAGAAAGTGATGCACGGCGAGCCTCGCGAGGAGAAAGAGCTGCGCAAACTGGCCGATGATATCAACGTGCTTTACACCGCGATCAAACTCTATCTCGCGCGTATGCCGCAAGACGAGCTGGCGGAAGAAGAATCCCGCCGCTGGGCCGAGATCATCGAGATGTCCCTCAACCTTGAGCAGGCATCCGATATCGTCGAGCGTATGGGCAGTGAGATCGCCGACAAATCGCTGGCCGCCCGTCGGGCGTTTTCGCTGGAAGGGGTTGCTGAACTGGATGCGCTGCACGATCAATTACTCAGTAACCTGCAGCTAGCCATGTCGGTCTTCTTCTCCGGCGACGTGCCCAGCGCCCGCCGTTTGCGCCGCAACAAGCATCGCTTCCGCATCCTCAACCGCCGATACTCCCACGCACACGTTGACCGTCTGCATCAGCAAAACGTGCAAAGTATCGAAACCAGCTCCCTGCACCTGGGGCTGCTTGGCGACATGAAACGTCTCAACTCCCTGTTCTGCTCGGTGGCCTACAGCGTGATGGAACAGCCGGATGAAGATGATGAAAGGGATGAGTATTAATCGTGCGCACTTTTAATCGTTAAAGAGAGACCCAGCGCTTGCATGACCGTTAACGTGGTTTTGAGCGTTGGGTTGCCTTTCTCGCTGAATGAACGATAGAGTTGTTCACGAGATAAACCCGTCTGAGCGGCTATTTGGCTCATCCCCTTTGCCCGGGCAATGACACCCAACGCTTTTGCTATATAAGCGGCGTCTCCGGTTTCAAATGCATCAGCCATAAACACAGCGATTTCATCATCATCGACAAGCGCACTGGCGGGATCGTACAGCGTAAATTTATTCATGGCTTATAAACTCATTGGGTTCAAGCGATCTGGCAAACGTCTTAGCCAGTTGTATGTCTCTGTCCTGGCTGCTTTTGTTTCCGCCGCTCAGCAATACGAGCAAAATCTCGTCATAGTGTTTGAAATAGATGCGGTAACCAGGACCATAGTGAATTCGCAACTCGCTGACCCCTTCCCCGACAGGCTTCACATCCCCTGGCAAACCGTTGGCTAAACGAAAAAGGCGGGCGGCAATGAGCGTCTTGAGCCTTTTATCTTTTAGGTTTTGCTCCCAGCAGCGGAAAGAGGGTGTCTGAACGATTTCCTTCATACTACTCCATGTATTTTTTAAACTACATCCCGAATGAACTCATGGCGTGAAATTAGAAGAAAATCGTCATCCGATAAATGGGCGAAACGCAGATCCTGAAGCCGCCTCGCAAGGCGGAAAAGGGAAAGTCAGTTTTTACCGGCTAATCTTTTTACCAGCCCAAACCTAAGGTATATTTCGCCCATTAAGGAGAAATTATGCTGCCCACCCAATCAACCCGATTAAACAAATACATTAGCGAGAGCGGAATCTGCTCGCGTCGCGAGGCTGATCGTTACATCGAGCAAGGTAACGTTTTCCTGAACGGTAAACGCGCCACCATTGGCGATCAGGTGGTGCCTGGCGACGTGGTAAAAGTGAATGGTCAGCTGATCGAACCAAGAGACGAAGAAGATCTGGTCTTTATCGCGTTGAACAAACCGGTGGGTATTGTCAGCACCACGGAAGACGGCGAGCGGGATAACATCGTTGATTTCGTCAACCACAGCAGCCGCATCTTCCCGATTGGGCGTCTGGACAAAGACTCGCAGGGGCTGATTTTTCTCACCAACCATGGCGATCTGGTGAACAAAATCCTGCGCGCCGGTAACGACCATGAGAAAGAGTATCTGGTCACGGTCAACAAGCCGGTTACGGATGATTTTATTCGCGGTATGGGCGCGGGCGTGCCGATTCTCGGTACCGTCACGAAGAAGTGCAAAGTCAAAAAAGAGGCACCGTTCACCTTCCGCATTACCCTGGTGCAGGGGCTAAACCGTCAAATCCGTCGTATGTGTGAGCACTTTGGTTTTGAGGTCACGAAACTGGAGCGAACGCGCATCATGAACGTCAGCCTCTCCGGAATTCCGCAGGGCGAATGGCGCGATCTGACAGGCGATGAGCTGATTGAGCTGTTTAAGCTGATAGAAGGTTCGTCTTCCGAGGCGAAGCCGAAAGCCAAAGCAAAACCGAAAACGCAGGGGATTAAACGGCCTGTCGTCAGTGCGCCAAAATCCGCAGAAAAAGAGCGCAACAAGCCTGCCGGGAAGCGTTTCGTGCAGCCGGGCCGTAAAAAGAAAGGGCGCTAAATTAGCGCCTTCCACGGGGTGAGGTGTTCGCAGACCACGAGAACGTGGATTCCGTATCCGGTTTATAAGCCTGCGCTTTTTTAAGTTTGCGGGCTTTTTTTGCTTCAACTTCACGCTGGGCCATCAGTTTATCGATGTACTCTTTTTTCACCTGATTGGTTTCAGCGTTTGTCAGAGTACGACCATGTGCAATCCGTGCGCGATCGAGCAGGGTTTTCAGCTCGCGCTGCTCGCTTTCCGTCATGTCTTTCTGGGTCAATCTCGGTGTGGACATACCTGAAGCCTCTTGAGAGTAGAGGCTTCAGTGTAAAGCAAGCCGGGGTTTGCGCGAAGTGAATTAGTTTTCTTTCACCACTTCTTTTTTCGCTGGCTCTGCAATCGGTTTTCCTGACCAGTAGCCCGCCAGCAGCGAGCCGGACAGGTTATGCCATACGGAGAACAGTGCGCCAGGCAGGGCCGCGAGCGGAGAGAAGTAGATCTTACCGAGCGCTGCCGCGAGGCCTGAGTTCTGCATCCCCACTTCAATCGCCAGCGTGCGGCAGGTCGATTCATCAAAGCCAAACAGTTTCCCTCCCCAGTATCCGCCCAGCAGACCAATGGTGTTATGCAGGATCACCGCGATAATCACCACAAAACCGACCGAGGCAATATGCGAGGCAGAACCGGCGACCACAGCGCTGATGATCGCCAGGATGCAGACCATCGAAAAAGCAGGCAGGTAAGGTTCCACGGCTTTGACGACGCGTGGGAGCAGGTGGTGAATGACAAGACCGAGCGCAATCGGAATCACCACGATTTGCAGGATGGAGAGCAGCATCCCCATCACATCCACCTGAATATGCGCATCCACATACAAACGCGTCAGCAGCGGTGTGGCGATAACGCCCACCAGCGTTGAGACGGATGAGATGGTCACCGACAGCGCCACGTCGCCTTTGGCCAGGTAGATCATCACATTCGAGGCCGTACCGCTGGCGACGCTTCCCACCAGCACCATACCGGCGGACAAATCCGGTGGCATCTTGAAAGCCAGCGCCAGCAGCCAGGCGGCCAGCGGCATCACCAGATAATGCAGGAAAATCCCCGCCGCGACCGGTGCCGGGCGCGACAGCACGCGCTTAAAGTCGTCGATTTTCAGATGCACACCCATGCCGAGCATGATCAGCATCAGCAGCGTGGTGACCCACGGGCCGACAGGGGTAAAAGTCGATGGCGTGTAATAGGCGATAACAGAGAGCAGCAGTGCCCATAACGGGAACAGCCGCGTGATAGCGGATAACATAGTGAATTCCTTGCGATGACGTTGTGTTATTTAGTTATAAAAAAGCCGGGTTCGAGCCCGGCTATAGGTAATGTTTATCGTGCTAAGGAATATTATTCAAACAAATTATGATGAAGTTTCTGCACGACCTGCTCGGCTTCATGACCTGGTACCAGGAAGCAGAGGTTATAGCTCGATGCGCCGTAGCAAATCATGCGGATATTGAACGGATCCAGCACGCCAAAGACCTCTTTGCCCACGCCGCAGGCGCGTGACAGCTGGTTGCCGATAATCGCGACCAACGCCAGATCCTCTTCAACTTCAACGCGGCACAGGGCGGAAAGCTCCATCAGCAGCGATTGCGTCAGCAGAGTATCGCCCGTCGACGTCGAGCCGGTGGTGTCCAGCGTCAGCGCAATGCTCACTTCGGAAGTGGTGATCAGATCCACCGAGATATTGTGGCGCGCCAGAATCCCGAACACTTCCGCCAGGAAACCGCGAGAATGCAGCATATTCAGACTATGCAGCGTTACCAGCGTTTGCTTGCGGCGCAGCGCCAGGGCGCGGAACAGCGGTGGATTCTCAGTGCTTTTACACACCAGCGTCCCGCCTGCTTTAGGATCTTTGCTCGACCCGACAAACACCGGAATATCGCTGCGTACGGCAGGCAGCAGGGTGGCCGGATGCAGCACTTTCGCGCCGAAGGTCGCCATTTCGGCAGCCTCTTCAAAGGCGATAACATCAATACGTTTTGCGGCAGGCACCACGCGCGGGTCGGTGGTATAGATGCCTGGGACGTCGGTCCAGATATCCACGCGGGAAGCGTACAGCGCTTCGCCGAGCAGCGCAGCCGTGTAGTCGCTGCCGCCACGGCCCAGAGTGGTGGTGCGGCCTTTGGCTTCGCTTCCGATAAAGCCCTGGGTAATGACAATTCCTTCGGCCAGTCGCGGCGCCAGTTGCTGTTTAGACAGCTCGGAAAGGGTCGCGACGTCCGGTTCGGCACGGCCAAAGCGGTCACTGGTACGCATCACTTTGCGCACGTCAAACCACTGCGCCAGCACGTCGCGCTCACGCAGGATTTCAACGAACAGCAGGGTGGACATCAGCTCGCCGTGGCTCACCAGTTCGTCGGTCAGCGCGGTCGATGTTGCCAGGGAAGCGGCTTCCGCCAGAGTGGTGATATTTTCGAGCAGGCGTTCGACTTCCTCGCGAATCACCTGAGGGTTCTTCATACGTTCGAGAATATCGAACTGAATTTTGCGCAGCGCATCGAGCTTCACAAAGCGCTCGGTCGCTTCCAGTCCTTCTGACAGGGCCACCAGCAGATTCGTCACGCCAGCCGATGCAGAAAGCACCACCAGGCGGGTCGTCGGATCGGCCAGCACCACGTCGGCGCTGCGGTTCATGGCGTCGTAATCGGCCACACTGGTACCGCCAAATTTGGCGACAACAAAACTCGTCATAACATCCTCGTGTCAGGGAAAGAATAAAGCGACCATGGCACAAGAACGAAACGATGACAGGTGCAGGCGCAAATACCGCCCTATAAATAAAATGTGGGGAGAGTCCTGTCAACGCTGGGATTATGCGGATTTTTCATGGGGGGGTACCCCTCAGTAACAGGACTAATAACAAGCCATTATTTTATCCCTCGTTTTACGGCGATCCGGAGGACATTCCACCGCGATAGGGCTGGCTATAGCGACTATACTTTTGGGACTTTTCACGCCCGTTTGATGCAGACCAGGGCAATGGCATAAAAACCATCACAATTTCCGCGCGCAGGCGCTACAATCGACCGCAGTCACAATTCTCAAATCACAAGAGTATTGCTAATGAAAAATATCAATCCAACGCAGACAACTGCCTGGCAGGCACTACAAAAACACTTCGACGAAATGAAAGACGTCACCATCGCGGACCTGTTCGCGAAAGACGGCGACCGTTTCAGCAAATTCTCCGCAACCTTCGACGATCTGATGCTGGTGGACTTCTCCAAAAACCGCATCACCGAAGAGACGCTGGCAAAACTGCAGGATTTGGCGAAAGAGACCGATCTGGCAGGGGCGATCAAGTCCATGTTCTCCGGCGAGAAGATTAACCGCACCGAAGACCGTGCTGTTCTGCATGTTGCCCTGCGCAACCGTAGCAATACTCCGATTATCGTTGACGGCAAAGATGTGATGCCGGAAGTGAACGCCGTGCTTGAGAAGATGAAAACCTTCTCTGAAGCCATTATCTCCGGCAGCTGGAAAGGCTACACCGGCAAAGCGATCACCGACGTGGTCAACATCGGTATCGGCGGCTCTGACCTCGGCCCCTTCATGGTGACCGAAGCGCTGCGCCCGTACAAAAACCATCTGAACATGCACTTCGTCTCTAACGTCGATGGTACCCACATCGCCGAAGTGCTGAAAAAAGTGAATCCAGAAACCACCCTGTTCCTGGTTGCGTCTAAAACCTTCACCACGCAAGAAACCATGACCAACGCCCACAGCGCGCGCGACTGGTTCCTGGCAACGGCTGGCGATAACAAACACGTGGCGAAACACTTCGCGGCACTCTCTACCAACGGCAAAGCCGTGGGCGAGTTCGGCATCGATACTGCGAACATGTTTGAATTCTGGGACTGGGTCGGCGGCCGTTACTCCCTGTGGTCAGCGATTGGTCTGTCGATCATCCTGTCCGTGGGCTACGACAACTTTGTTGAGCTGCTCTCCGGCGCGCACGCGATGGACAAGCACTTCTCCACCACCCCGGCTGAGAAAAACCTGCCGGTGTTGCTGGCACTGATCGGCATCTGGTACAACAACTTCTTCGGTGCTGAAACCGAAGCGATCCTGCCGTACGACCAGTACATGCACCGCTTCGCGGCCTACTTCCAGCAGGGCAACATGGAATCCAACGGCAAATACGTTGACCGTAACGGCAACGCCGTGGATTACCAGACTGGCCCAATCATCTGGGGTGAGCCGGGTACTAACGGTCAGCATGCGTTCTACCAGCTGATTCACCAGGGCACCAAAATGGTCCCATGTGATTTCATCGCGCCAGCGGTGACCCACAACGCGCTGTCCGACCATCATCAGAAGCTGCTGTCTAACTTCTTCGCACAAACCGAAGCGCTGGCGTTTGGTAAAGCGCGCGACGTGGTTGAGCAGGAATACCGCGATCAGGGTAAAGATCCGGCGACGCTGGACCACGTGGTGCCGTTCAAAGTCTTCGAAGGCAACCGCCCAACCAACTCCATCCTGCTGCGCGAAATCACTCCGTTCAGCCTGGGTGCGTTGATTGCGCTGTATGAGCACAAAATCTTCACGCAGGGCGCGATCCTGAATATCTTCACCTTCGATCAGTGGGGCGTTGAGCTGGGCAAACAGCTGGCTAACCGCATTCTGCCAGAGCTGGGTGATGACAAAGATATTAACAGCCATGATAGTTCAACGAATGGTCTGATTAATCGCTATAAATCCTGGCGCGGATAATTAATATTCCCATATCAATGCCGGCGGAATGCCGGCATTTTTTTATCGGATAATTCCGGTTGTCCGTTACCTGGCGCAAATTTCTATTCTGAGTTTAATCCGAAAAGGCTGATTACCCCGCTAATTACTGGGCGTTATTTTAGGAATATACGGAGCCTTTGTGTTTTCGTGTATATTATAAATTGTTGATTTAATATGGTTTTATAAATAGTAAATAGCCGATGCTATTTCCTTTCATCCATTTATCCTAAAACCATCCCCCTATTTCCCCGTTCGGCAATCCCTCTGCTTTAGTTGTGTATACTCGAATCCGCCTGAATTTCTTTTTGGGCAAATCTCCATTCATTCATTGAAGGGAAATTGTTATGAAGAAAGTACTGTATGGCATTTTTGCCATATCTGCGCTTGCGGCGACGTCAGCCTATGCGGCTCCGGTTCAGGTCGGGGAAGCAGCAGGTTCGGCGGCAACGTCTGCGTCTGCGGGGAGTTCTACCGCAACCGCGACCAGCACCGTAGGCTCGGCCGTGGGTGTCGCTCTGGCGGCAACCGGTGGCGGTGATGGCTCCAATACCGGAACCACGACCACCACGACAACAAGCACTCAGTAATAACGGGTGTATTACCATAACCACACTTCGGTGTGGTTATTTCACCCCTTCGGAGAAGAGTCGTGAAGCGACCTGCAATCATTCTGATTTGCCTGCTGTTGCAGGCGTGCTCAGCCACCACCAAAGGGCTGGGAAACTCACTGTGGGACAGCCTGTTCGGCACGCCAGGCGTGCATCTGACGGATGACGATATCCAGAATATGCCTTACGCCAGCCAGTACATGCAGTTAAACGACGGGCCACAGCTGTTTGTGGTGCTCGCTTTCGCCGAAAACGGGCAGCAGAAATGGGTGACGCAGGACCAGGCCACACTCGTGACGCAACATGGGCGTCTGGTGAAAACCCTGCTCGGCGGCGATAACCTGCTTGAGGTGAACAACCTCGCAGAAGACCCGCTTATCAAACCGAATCAGATCGTCGATGGCGCAAGCTGGACGCGCACCATGGGCTGGACGGAGCACAAACAGGTGCGCTACGCCACGGCGCGATCCCTGTTCCGCTGGGATGGCACTGATACCGTGACCGTGGGCAGCGACCAAACTCAGGTGCGCATCCTTGATGAAGAGGTCACGACCGACCAGGCTCGCTGGCACAACCGCTTCTGGGTGGATGACGAAGGGCAGATTCGCCAGTCACTGCAATACCTTGGCGCGAACTTCTTCCCGGTGAAAGCCACCCTGATCAAGGCGGCGAAACAATGAAAATCATCACATCTGCTGCGCTGCTCCTGACACTGGCCGCACCGCTGGCGTGGTCGGCGGGCACCGTCAAGGTCTATACCCCCGGCAGTAAAGAGCCGAAAACACTTTCTAACGCTGAGCATCTGATAGATCTCGTCGGCCAGCCGCGTCTGGCGAATAGCTGGTGGTCGGGGGCGGTGATCAGCGAGCGTCAGGCCAGCGCGGTTGCCGATCAACAACACAAGGCGCTGCTGGCCCGGCTGACGGGTCTGGCAGGGCAAGAAACGGGCGACACGGCTGCCGCGATTAACGCCGTGCGTCAGCAGCTGCAGGCGATAAGCGTAACGGGGCGCCAGCTGATTAATCTCGATCCCGACGAAGTGCGCGTGGCGGAGAAAGGCAATCCGACCCTGGAAGGAGAATACACCCTGTGGATCACACCGCAGCCGACCACCGTGACGGTGATGGGGCTGGTCAACGCTCCTGGGAAAAAGCCGTTTACGCCGGGGCGCGATCTCGCGAGTTACCTGGATGACCAGAGCCTGCTGGAAGGCGCGGATCGCAGCTATGCGTGGGTGGTTTATCCCGATGGTCGCACGCAAAAAGCCCCGGTAGCGTACTGGAACAAACGCCATATCGAGCCGATGCCGGGCAGCGTGATTTTTGTCGGCTTTGCCGATCACTTCTGGACGAAGGCGTATGACGGGCTGAACACCGACATCCTTCACTCCCTGACGCATCGGATACCGGATTAATGAAAAGAACTTATCTCTACAGCATGCTGGCGCTTTGCGTCAGCGCCGCCTGCCACGCTGAAACCTTTCCCGCGCCCGTCGGGCCGTCGCAGTCAGATTTCGGCGGCGTCGGCTTGCTGCAAACGCCAACGGCACGCATGGCGCGCGAGGGCGAAATCAGCCTTAACTACCGCGATAACGATCAGTACCGCTACTATTCCGCATCGGTACAGCTCTTCCCGTGGCTGGAAACCACCCTGCGCTACACCGATGTGCGTACTAAACAGTACAGCAGCGTCGAGGCGTTCTCGGGCAACCAGACTTACAAAGACAAAGCCTTCGACGTCAAACTGCGCCTGTGGGAAGAGAGCTACTGGATGCCGCAGGTCTCCGTCGGCGCGCGCGACATCGGCGGTACGGGTCTGTTTGATGCGGAGTACATCGTCGCCAACAAAGCCTGGGGACCGTTCGATTTCTCCCTCGGGATGGGCTGGGGATATCTTGGCACCAGCGGCAACGTGAAAAACCCGTTCTGCTCCTACAGCGACAAATATTGCTATCGCGACAACAGCTATCAGAAAGCCGGTTCGGTCAACGGCGATCAGATGTTCCACGGCCCGGCGTCACTGTTTGGCGGCGTGGAGTATCAGACGCCATGGCAGCCGCTGCGCCTGAAGCTGGAGTACGAAGGCAACAACTACACGGAAGATTTTGCAGGCAAGATCGAGCAGAAGAGCAAGTTTAACGTCGGCGCCATTTACCGTGTTACCGATTGGGCCGACGTTAACCTCAGCTACGAGCGCGGCAACACCTTCATGTTTGGTGTCACGCTTCGAACCAACTTTAACGATATGCGTCCGTCCTACAACGACAACTCCCGCCCGGCCTATCGACCGCAGCCGCAGGATGCGATCATGCAGCACTCGGTGGTGGCGAATCAGCTGACCCTGCTGAAATACAACGCGGGTCTGGCCGATCCGAAAATCCAGACCAAAGGTGACACGCTGTATGTCACGGGCGAGCAGGTGAAGTATCGCGACTCCCACGAAGGGATCGAACGGGCGAACCGGATCGTGATGAACGATCTGCCGGATGGGATCCGCACGATCCGCGTGACGGAAAACCGACTCAACATGCCGCAGGTGACCACGGAAACGGATGTCGCCAGCCTGAAGCGTCATCTCGAAGGCGAACCGCTGGGCCATGAAACGGAGCTGGTGCAAAAACGTATCGAACCGGTCGTGCCAGAAACCACCGAGCAGGGCTGGTATATCGACAAATCGCGCTTCGATTTCCATATCGACCCGATCCTCAACCAGTCCGTCGGCGGCCCGGAAAACTTCTACATGTATCAGCTGGGCGTGATGGCCACGGCGGATCTGTGGATGACGGATCACCTGCTGACCACCGGCAGCGTGTTTGGCAACATCGCCAACAACTACGACAAATTTAACTACACCAACCCGCCGAGCGACTCGAAGCTGCCGCGCGTGCGTACCCGCGTGCGTGAATATGTGCAGAACGATGTGTATGTGAATAACCTGCAGGCCAACTATTTCCAGTATCTTGGAAATGGCTTCTACGGCCAGGTGTATGGCGGTTATCTGGAAACCATGTACGGCGGCGCGGGGGCAGAAGTGCTCTACCGTCCGGTAGACAGCAACTGGGCGTTCGGCCTGGATGCCAACTACGTGAAACAGCGTGACTGGCGCAGTGCGCAGGACATGATGAAATTCACCGACTACAGCGTCAAAACCGGTCATTTGACCGCCTACTGGACGCCGTCGTTTGCCCAGGACGTGCTGGTGAAAGCCAGCGTCGGACAATATCTGGCGGGGGATAAGGGCGGTACGCTGGAGATTGCGAAGCGCTTCGACAGCGGCGTGGTCGTGGGCGGTTACGCGACGATCACCAACGTGTCGCCGGACGAGTACGGGGAAGGGGACTTCACCAAAGGGGTATATGTTTCCATCCCGCTGGATCTCTTCTCGTCAGGCCCAACCCGCAGCCGCGCAGCCATTGGCTGGACGCCGCTGACGCGTGACGGCGGACAGCAGCTTGGACGTAAGTTCCAGCTGTACGACATGACCAGCGACCGTTCCGTTAACTTCCGTTAATGCTGTTTTGCCTGATGGCGCTGCGCGTTTCCGGCCAACGATGTTGTCGGCCCGGTAAGCGTCGCGCCACCGGGCGATTCCTCTGGTTTGCTCCAAACATAAACAAAAAATATAGATCTCTGTCACATTTTTGAGTTATACAGGATCTTCGCTCCAGAGAATGAGGTGCTGTATGACATCCCTGACTCGTCCGCGCGTTGAGTTTATCTCAATGGTCCTCCAGACCGTGCTGAGCCTCGGTCTGTTGAGCCTTGGCCTGATACTGGTCGTCTTTCTCGGCAAAGAGACGGTGCATCTGGCGGATGTGCTGTTCGCCCCTGAACAAACCAGCAAATATGAGCTGGTTGAAGGACTGGTGGTCTACTTTCTCTACTTCGAATTTATCGCCCTGATTGTGAAATACTTTCAGTCTGGCTTTCACTTCCCGCTGCGTTACTTTGTCTATATCGGGATCACCGCGATTGTGCGGCTGATCATCGTCGATCATAAATCCCCCCTTGATGTGCTGATCTACTCGGCGGCGATCCTGCTGTTAGTGATTACCCTCTGGCTGTGTAACTCTAAGCGGCTGAAACGCGAATAAAAAAATGGCGGCCTGAAGGCCGCCAAACAACAGTCACAAGTTTACTCTTCATATTTTACGCTGCTGATGCGTTGGCTGCGTTCGCTCACCCCAGTCACTTACTTTAGTAAGCTCCTGGGATTCACTCACTTGCCGCCTTCCAGCACCGCAAAATATTTTGAGTATTGGGTCAATACAATACGTCTAAAGTTGAGGGTTGCAGTGGCATAACACAATGAAGCTTAACCTTTCACACCGCCCGCCGTGAGGCCGTTGACCAGCCAGCGCTGAGCCAGCAGGAACACCACGGTAATCGGGATGGCGGAGAGCACAGCGGCTGCGGCAAAGTCGCCCCACAGGTAGTTTTGCGGGTTGAGGTATTGCTGCATACCTACGGCCAGCGTGTAGCTATTCACATCACGCAGCAGCAGCGACGCGACCGGGACTTCGGTAATGGCCGCGATGAACGACAGAATAAAGACCACCGCCAGAATCGGCACCGACAGCGGCAGCAGCACGAGGCGGAAAGCCTGCCACGGTGTTGCCCCATCCAGCGCCGCCGCTTCTTCAAGCGATCCGTCGATGGTTTCGAAATAGCCCTTAATCGTCCAGACGTGCAGCGCGATACCGCCCATGTAGGCGAAAATCACGCCGCCGTGGGTGTTCAGACCGATGAAGGGCACGTACTGACCGAGACGGTCAAACAACGCGTACAATGCCACCAGCGACAGCACTGCCGGGAACATCTGGAAAATCAGCATGCTTTTCAGCAGCGTCGCTTTGCCCGGGAAACGCATACGGGCAAAGGCGTAAGCGCAGGTGGTGGAGAGCGCCACAATCCCGATGGCGGTAATACCGGCCACTTTGATGGAGTTCCACAGCCACAGCAGCACCGGGAACGGCGGCGGCGTCACGCGGCCATCGGCGTGTTCGACGCTGAAGCCCAGCGCCAGCTTCCAGTGCTCCCAGGAGATCTGATCCGGGATCAGGCTGCCGGTGGCGAAGTTCCCTTCACGCAGGGAGATGGCGATAACCATCAGCAGCGGGAACATGATTGCTGCGATAAAAATCAGTAGCCCTAAGTGCGTCGCCAGGAGGCGCAGTTTCTGAGATTTGGGTTGTACCATAGCCATAATGTGTGCCCTCCTTAGTCGAATTTCATGCGTGTGGCTTTCAGATTCACAATCGCCAGTGCGCCTACCAGCAGGAAGATCAGGGTGGCAATGGCGGCTGCCAGCCCGAAGTCCTGACCGCCGCCGCCTTCGAAGGCGATGCGGTAGGTGTAGCTCACTAACAGGTCCGTGTAGCCTGCTGGCGTGGTGGTTCCGAGCCTGTCCGGGCTGCCGTTGGTCAGAAGTTGAATCAGTACGAAGTTGTTAAAGTTAAAGGCGAAGCTGGCAATCATCAGCGGCGTCAGCGGCTTGATCAGCAGCGGGAACGTAATCTTAAAGAAGTTCTGGAACGGGCCTGCGCCGTCCATCGCCGAGGCTTCGTACAGATCGTCCGGAATCGCTTTCAGCAGCCCCATGCACAGGATCATCATGTACGGATAACCGAGCCAGGTGTTGACGATGATAATCATGCTGCGGGCGGTGGTCGGGTCGCTGAACCAGGCCGGTTTGATGCCAAAGAGCGCGCCCAGCATCATGTTGATTTCACCGAAGCTCTGGTTGAACAGCCCTTTGAAAATCAGAATCGAGATAAACGACGGAACCGCATACGGCAGAATCAGCAGCACGCGATAGATGGCTTTGCCCTTGAGGGATTCCCACTGCACCACGCACGCCAGCACCATACCGACCGCCACGGTCAGGATCACCGTCAGGACCGAGAAGACGACTGTCCAGACGAAGATGGCGAAGAACGGCTTCTGGATGCCTTCGTCGGTGAAGACGCGGGTAAAGTTGTCCCAGCCGATGGTAACGGTATAGCCCGGGCTGAGTTTTTCGTCGCCCCAGTTGCCGTCGGCATTCACCGACTGATAGAAACCGATCTCGTTGTTCGGACGGTATTTCACGCCGCTCTGGTTGTTGGTCAGCGTACCGTCATCGGCTTTGGTATAGAGCGGCCGCGTGCCGGAGAACTGGCGCAGCGAGCTCATGATCACTTTGCTTTCGTCTGGCAGGATGGCCGTCAGCTGGGTCAGCGCCTGGCGGTTCTGGGTGATGACACGCAGATTCGCGCGCTCGCCTTCCGGTAGGGCGTCGGCTTCTTTCAGGGTGAGTTTCTGTTCGCCGCCAAATTTAAAGGCGTCGGAGACATAGTTTTTACCGGTCCCTTCGTCGGTCAGGGCCAGCTTCCATTCGTCACCCGCCGGGTATAAACCAAAGTTAAAGGTCTTTCCGGCCTGATAAGAACGGTCCATCAGCACCTGCTGGGCGCGTTCCTGCGCGAGCTGGTTGGTGCTGCTGTAGTTAGTGAATGCAATAGCGATAGTACAGATCAGCGGGAACAGGACGAACAGCCCCATCCCGGCCACACCCGGATAGACATAACGCCAGGCATAGGCTTTACGATTGGCGAAAATATACAGGCCAACAGAGCTTAAAATCAGCGTCATGATGGCGAACAGGTACTCCCCCTGCACATACATTAAAACAACAAGGTAACCCACCAGTAAGCCCAGCAGACCTATCACTGACCATTTCAGCGTGTCGCTTTGCCACCAGTGTTTCTTTTTAATGATATCCATGGGGAATCTTCCTCTACAGCGATGAAAACTTATTGTCAGGCGGCGCGTCGCTGACCTGACCTACGGTTTGAGCCGTAGTAGTAGGGCGGGATCGCTACGCTCACCCGCCATAGTGCTTACTTGGTGATACGACCTTGCGCGTCTTTCAGCGCGGCATCGACAGTCTGACGACCGCTTGCTGCGTTGATCACCGCCGTACGAGTGGCATACCAGAACGCCGCCATTTGCGGGATGTTCGGCATGATTTCACCTTTCTGGGCGTTATCCATCGTGGCCGCAATGCGTGGGTCTTTCGCGAGGGTATCCTGGAAGGACTTCAGCGCGACGGCACCCAGCGGTTTGTCCTTGTTCACTTCGTCCAGACCCTGATCGGTCAGCAGATAGTTTTCGAGGAACTCTTTCGCCAGCTCTTTGTTCGGGCTGGCGGCGTTGATGCCTGCGCTCAGCACGCCAACGAACGGTTTAGACGGTTTGCCTTTGAAGGTTGGCAGCAGCGTGACGCCGTAGTTGATTTTGCTCTTGTCGATGTTAGACCAGGCCCACGGACCGTTGATGGTCATCGCGGTTTCGCCTTTGTTGAACGCAGCTTCCGCGATGGAGTAATCGGTATCCGCATTCATGTGTTTGTTCTTGATCAGATCAACCAGGAAAGTCAGACCGGCTTTCGCGCCAGCGCTGTCCACACCCACGTCTTTCACGTCGTATTTGCCGTTTTCAAACTTGAAGGCATACCCGCCGTCGGCTGCGATCAGCGGCCAGGTGAAGTACGGTTCTTGCAGGTTGAACATCAGCGCGCTCTTACCCTTCGCCTTCAGCTCTTTATCCAGAGCCGGGATCTCTTCCCAGGATTTCGGCGGATTCGGTACGAGGTCTTTGTTGTAAATCAGAGAGAGGGCTTCAACCGCCACCGGATAGGCGATCAGCTTGCCGTTGTAACGCACGGCGTCCCAGGTGAACGGGAACAGTTTGTCCTGGAACGCTTTATCAGGAGAGACTTCAGCCAGCAGGCCAGACTGTGCGTAGCCACCGAAACGGTCATGCGCCCAGAAGATGATGTCCGGGCCATCGCCCGTTGCCGCGACCTGCGGGAATTTCTCTTCCAGTTTGTCAGGGTGTTCAACGGTGACTTTGATGCCGGTGTCTTTTTCGAATTTCTTACCCACTTCGGCCAGGCCGTTATAGCCTTTGTCGCCGTTAATCCAGATAACCAGCTTACCTTCTTCAATTTTGGCGAGAGCCGGTGCGGAAATCATCATTGCTGCCAGGGCGGACAATGCGAAAACGCGTGCGCCAGTCTTGATCTTCATATCTGCCATCCTTTTTGGTGATGTGCTCGTGGATACACTGAGGTGGTTCAACGTGAGCCAGTTTCCTTATATGACATCCTCTTTCCATCCTCCTTAGGTCTACGCCCCACCCCCGCTTTGTGTGATCTGCGTTGCATAAATTTAAGTTATGAGTCATGGCGCACATAAAAACCCACTGAATTTTGCCGCCTGCATCACGAATTTACCCAGACCACGCCCGGCGCGGTGGCAGAACCGGTTCTCTCATCCTCCCGCCTCCTCCCCCATGAAAAAGGCAGGGGGTGGAGGATTTGCAGAACTTATGGATACCCCATAGTGAACTTATGTTGAATGTTTCTGTCGGTGACAGGTTGTAACGAAGGGAGAAGGGCATGGCGAGCGTACAGCTGCGGAATGTAACGAAAGCCTGGGGCGACGTAGTGGTGTCAAAAGACATCAATCTCGACATCCACGAAGGTGAATTCGTGGTGTTTGTTGGCCCATCAGGCTGCGGTAAGTCAACACTGCTGCGTATGATTGCTGGACTTGAAACGATCACCAGTGGCGATCTGTTTATCGGTGAAACCCGCATGAACGATATCCCACCCGCCGAACGCGGTGTCGGCATGGTTTTCCAGTCTTATGCGCTTTACCCCCATCTCTCCGTTGCTGAAAACATGTCCTTTGGTCTGAAGCTGGCCGGGGCGAAAAAAGATGTCATCAATCAGCGCGTCACCCAGGTGGCGGAAGTGCTGCAGCTGGCACACCTGCTGGAGCGTAAACCGAAAGCGCTCTCCGGCGGACAACGTCAGCGCGTGGCGATTGGCCGTACGCTGGTGGCGGAACCGCGCGTGTTCCTGCTTGATGAACCCCTTTCTAACCTGGACGCCGCCCTGCGCGTTCAGATGCGTATTGAAATTTCCCGCCTGCACAAACGCCTTGGCCGCACGATGGTGTACGTCACCCACGATCAGGTTGAAGCGATGACGCTCGCCGACAAAATCGTGGTGCTGGACGCCGGTCGCGTCGCGCAAGTAGGGAAACCGCTGGAGCTGTATCACTACCCGGCAGATCGCTTCGTTGCGGGCTTCATTGGCTCGCCGAAGATGAACTTCCTGCCGGTCAAAGTGACCGCAACGGCGATCGAACAGGTACAGGTGGAACTGCCGAACCGTCAGCAGATTTGGCTGCCAGTGGACAGCGCTAACGTACAGGTCGGGGCAAACATGTCCCTGGGTATTCGTCCTGAACATTTACTGCCAAGTCAGATCGCCGATGTGACGCTGGAAGGAGACGTTCAGGTCGTCGAACAACTTGGTCACGAAACACAGATTCATATCCAGATCCCCGCCATCCGTCAAAACCTGGTTTACCGCCAGAACGACGTGGTGTTGGTAGAAGAGGGTGCCACATTCGCTATCGGTTTGCCGCCAGAGCGTTGCCATCTGTTCCGAGAGGATGGCACTGCATGTCGTCGGCTGCATAAAGAGCCAGGCGTTTAAGCATTCCAACAAAACTACACGTCATCCTTCACGCTGCAGCCAACGAAGAGGCAGCCCGAAGAGTGAAGTGTAATAAGAAAAGCAATGATCTCAGGAGATAGAATAATGATTACTCTGCGCAAACTTCCACTGGCAATCGCCGTGACTGCAGGCATTTTGTCTGCTCACGCGGGCGCCGTCGATTTTAAAGGTTACGCCCGTTCGGGTATCGGCTGGACCGGTAGCGGCGGCGCGCAACAGTGCTTCCAGGCAACGGGTGCACAAAGTAAATATCGTCTTGGTAACGAATGTGAAACTTACGCTGAGCTGAAACTGGGCCAGGAAGTGTGGAAAGAAGGCGATAAGAGCTTCTACTTCGACACCAACGTCGCGTACTCCGTTGCACAGCAGAACGACTGGGAAGCTACTGATCCCGCGTTCCGTGAAGCCAACGTGCAGGGTAAAAACCTGATTGAATGGCTGCCAGGTTCCACCATGTGGGCGGGTAAGCGCTTCTATCAGCGTCATGACGTTCACATGATCGACTTCTACTACTGGGATATCTCCGGCCCGGGTGCAGGTCTGGAAAACGTGGATCTCGGCTTTGGTAAACTCTCCATGGCAGTGACCCGTTCGACTGAAGCGGGCGGCTCCTCTACCTTCGCCAGCAACAACATTCGTGATTACACCACTGATACCGCTAACGACGTCTTCGACGTGCGTTTAGCGCAGATGGAAATCAACCCAGGCGGTACCCTGGAACTGGGCGTTGACTACGGTCACACCAACGTAAATGACGATTACTATCTGCAGCCGAACGCCTCCAAAGATGGCTGGATGTTCACCGCAGAACATACCCAAAGCATGCTGAAAGGCTTTAACAAGTTCGTCGTTCAGTACGCAACAGACTCCATGACCTCTCAGGGTAAAGGCCTGAACCAGGGTGCTGGCATCGGTCTGGGTAATGACGATTCCGATGGCAAACTGTATGCCTACGGCATCAACAACAACGGCCACCTGCTGCGCGTTCTCGACCACGGTGCAATCTCCCTGGGCGACAGCTGGGACCTGATGTACGTCGGTATGTACCAGGACATCGACTGGGATAACGGCAACGGCACCAAATGGTACACCGTGGGTGTGCGCCCAATGTACAAATGGACGCCAATTATGAGTACCTTGCTGGAAGTGGGCTACGACAACGTCAAATCCCAGAACACCGGCGACAAAAACAACCAGTACAAAGTCACCCTGGCGCAACAATGGCAGGCTGGCGACAGCATCTGGTCCCGTCCGGCAATCCGCGTCTTCGCAACCTATGCGAAGTGGGATGAGAAATGGGGTTACGACACGTCGGGTAGCCCGATCACTACCAGCGGTAACTACAACTCCAACTTCGGTATGCAGACTGCTGGCCTTGGCCGCGGCGATAACGACGAGTGGAGCTTCGGTGCCCAGATGGAAATCTGGTGGTAATCCGCAGTTAATCTCACGTAATGGCTAAACAAAGGAGGGGCGCAAGCCCCTCTGATTTAAGCGTCGCGCGCTATTGCCTGGCCACCGCTGCGCTGAATATCTGAGGTGATAACAATGAAAATGAACAAAAGTCTCGTCGCCCTCTGCCTTTCCGCTGGCCTGCTGGCAAGCGTTCCGGCAGTCAGTTTTGCCGAGGTTAATTTCGTTCCGCAGAACACCACGGCGGCTCCCGCCATCCCGGCTTCTGCGCTGCAACAACTGGTCTGGACGCCTGTCGACCAGTCTAAAACCCAAAGCACCGATCTTGCGAGCGGCGGCCAGCAGCTAAATGTGCCTGGTATTTCCGGCCCGGTCGCGGCCTGGAGCGTCCCGGCAAACATTGGTGAGCTGAACCTGACGCTGACCAGTATTGTCGACAAGCAAACCCACGTCTTTGCGCCGAACGTGCTGATTCTGGATCAGAACATGACGCCATCGGCGTTCTTCCCGAGCAGCTATTTTACCTATCAGGAGCCGGGCGTGATGAGCGCCGATCGCCTGGAAGGGGTGATGCGCCTGACGCCTGCGCTGGGTCAGCAGAAAATTTATGTGCTGGTCTTCACGACGCCGCAGGATCTCGCCCAGACAACTACCCTGGTTGACCCGGCCAAAGCCTACGCCAAAGGCACGGGCAATGCGGTCCCGGATATTCCGGATCCAAAAGCGCGCCACACCACCGACGGCACGCTGAAACTGAAGGTCAGCACCTCTTCCGCCTCCAGCGTGCTGGTTGGCCCACTGTTTGGCTCCGCCGGCCCTGGCCCTGTGACCGTGGGTAACACCGCCGCACCGGCTTATGCCGCGCCTGTCGCCGCTGCCCCTGCCGCTGCGCCGACACCAGCACCAGCTCCGGCGAAGAAAGCCGAGCCGATGCTGAATGACACTGAAAGTTACTTCAATCGCGCCATCAAAGAAGCAGTTGATCGCGGCGATGTAGACAAAGCGCTGAAGCTGCTGGATGAAGCTGAGCGTTTAGGTTCGACCACTGCCCGTTCCACCTTTATCAGCAGTGTAAAAGGCAAGGGGTGACCGTCTCCCCACAGTGCTGATGTTGTCAGTAGTTTAGTGCGCCTGAGTGGGCGCACTTTTTTTTGGGCGGCGCAGGCTGTTGCACTCCTGTTGCGATAATGATCGTTAAACCGCGTTTGGCCGCCCCCAATCTGCTTTTCTGCGATACAATAGCCAGACGTTATGTATCGGAGAGTCTGGCATGTCACACCCTGCGCTAACGCAACTGCGTGCGCTGCGCTATTTTGAAAACATTCCCGCGCTTGACCCGGAGCAACTGGACTGGTTGCTGCTGGAAGATTCCATGACGAAACGCTTTGAGCAGCAGGGGAAAAAAGTCACGGTAACGCTGATTCAGGAAGGGTTCGTCTCGCCTGATGACGTCGCCAGTGAACTGCCGCTGCTGCCAAAAGAAGATCGTTACTGGCTGCGTGAAATTTTACTCTGCGCCGATGGTGAACCCTGGCTTGCCGGGCGGACCGTGGTCCCTGAATCTACCCTGTGCGGCCCGGAGCTGGCGCTGCAACAGCTGGGTAAAACCCCGCTGGGACGCTATCTTTTTACGTCGTCTGAGCTTACCCGTGATTTTATTGAAATTGGTCGCAATGCAGACCTGTGGGGACGCCGTTCCCGCCTGCGCTTAAGCGGCAAGCCGCTCATGCTGACAGAACTCTTTTTGCCTGCATCGCCGTTGTACTAAGAGGATATGAAAATGGAGTGGAGTCTGACGCAGGATAAGCTGCTGGCTTTTCACCGCTTGATGCGTACCGATAAACCCATCGGCACCTTTTTGTTGCTGTGGCCGACGCTATGGGCGCTGTGGGTTGCCACCCCTGGTTTACCGCCGCTGTGGATCCTGGCAGTGTTTGTCGCAGGCGTCTGGCTGATGCGTGCCGCGGGCTGCGTGGTTAACGATTATGCCGACCGCAAATTTGACGGCCACGTGAAACGCACCGCCAACCGTCCGATGCCGAGCGGTCAGGTGTCAGAAAAAGAGGCCCGCACCCTGTTTGTGGTGCTGGTGCTCCTCGCGTTTCTGCTGGTTTTAACGCTCAACACCATGACGATTTTACTCTCGGTTGCGGCACTGGCGCTGGCGTGGGTGTATCCGTTTATGAAGCGCTATACCCATCTGCCGCAGGTGGTGCTGGGCGCGGCCTTTGGCTGGTCGATTCCGATGGCGTTTGCCGCTGTTAGTGAATCAGTGCCCCTGAGCTGCTGGCTGATGTTCCTCGCTAACATTCTGTGGGCGGTGGCGTACGACACCCAGTATGCGATGGTCGACCGCGATGACGATCTGAAAATTGGCATCAAATCGACGGCGATTCTGTTTGGCCGCCACGACAAGCTGATCATCGGGATATTGCAGGTCGCGGTGTTAGGGCTGATGGTACTGATTGGTTATCTGAACGCCCTGAACTGGGAATTTTACTGGTCCGTGCTGGTGGCGGGGATGCTGTTTGCATATCAGCAAAAGCTGATTGCGAATCGCGAGCGTGAAGCCTGTTTCAAAGCGTTTTTGAATAACAACTATGTTGGGCTGGTGCTGTTTTTAGGGCTGGCGATGAGCTATTTTTCCTGAAAAAAATGCCCGGCAGCGCTAACGCTCACCGGGCATATATCTGATGCATATGTGTAAGCCGGGAAAGGCGAAATCGCCTCCCGGCTTTTTTATGTCACTCGTCCTGCGTTGCGCTTTCAATGGTCAAACGCACGTCCGACGTTATCAGCTCGGCCAGCATCTGATAAACCTTCATCGTCTCTTCAGGTTCCGCATCGCCGGTATCGCTGATATAGCCTTCATCGCGCAGCGTCAGTACCAGTGAGCTAAACACCGCTTTATCGAAGAACTCTGGGGCGTTAATGCCGTGCAGCACGGATAAACGCTGAGCCAGCGTGCGGCTCTCTTTTTCCAGGGTACCACGGTTGATAGACGGGTTCGCGCTCAACAGCCAGAAGGTGATCGCGTAGCGCTGCAACGTTTCACGCGCACCGGCCGCCAGCAGCTGCAGCGTGCGGGAACGTGACGGGTTGATATGCAGCTCGTCATCTTTGACGGTCAACAGACCCTGACGCAACAGCTCAGCAGTCAGTTTTTCCAGCTCAACGGCCACTTCATCTTTGCTCCAGCTCAGGAACAGCTCTTCTTTCAGCATCGGATAGAGCGTCTCAACATGGCGCAGCAGTTCCTGACGGGAAATGCGGCGATGCTGAGTGATGATGGCTGCCATCAGCGACGGCAACATCAGCATATGCGTGATGTTGTTACGATAGTAGGTCATCAGCACCGCCTGCTCGCGCGGCAGAATGATGATGTCCCCGATGGTGTCCTTCTCAACTTCGAACTTGTTCATCTGCAGCGCGTGGTCGATCAGCTGACTGGCGGTGGCAGACGGAACGGTGGAATCCGCTGAGTACGGGACATTACGCATAATATCCAGATAGCAATCGAGCTGTTCGGTCAGCTGTTCACGCGTCAGCGAGCGCTGGCGTGAGGCTAACAGTGCCGTGACGCACAGGTTCATGGCGTTCGCCGCCCCGGCGTTGTTAATACGCACCATCAGATCGGCCGCGATATTATTCACCGTAGGCGTCAGCCATGCAGGGCGAATCGCTTCGATTGGGTCGATAGATTCGCGCCACTCCGGCACGTGCTGGTTCAGATAGGTCATCAGCGGCAGCGGTTCGCCAAAGTTCACGTAACCCTGGCCGAGATTGCGCAGCTTGCTCAGGCCTTTCAGCATCTGAGGCAGGCTCTCTTTCTCTTTAGTCGCACCGCGCAGCTCTTTGGCGTAAGTGCCCACTTCCATGACGTGCTCGTAACCAATGTAGATCGGCACCAGCGTAATCGGACGCGTACCGCCGCGCAGCATCGCCTGAATGGTCATCGACAGAGTACCGGTTTTCGGATCCAGAAGACGGCCCGTACGGGAACGCCCCCCTTCGACGAAATACTCAACGGAATAGCCACGGCTAAACAGCTCGCCCAGATATTCGCGGAACACCGTGGAGTAGAGCTTGTTGCCTTTGAAGGTACGACGAATAAAGAACGCACCCAGACGGCGGAAAATCGGGCCGGCTGGCCAGAAATTCAGGTTGATACCGGCCGCGATGTGCGGTGGTACCAGCCCTTGATGATACAGCACGTATGACAGCAGCAGGTAGTCCATGTGGCTGCGGTGGCAAGGCACATAGACGATTTCGTGGCCGTCGTGGGCAAGCTGGCGCACGCGCTCGGCATTATGGACGTTAATCCCCTGATACAGACGGTTCCAGGTGAAGCTCAGGATACGGTCGGAGAGGCGGATCATCTCGTAGGAGAAGTTGGCCGCAATCTCTTCCATCAGGGCGATGGCATTTTGCTGGGCTTTCTCGTGAGAGATTTTCTTGCTGCGCGCTTCGTCTTCAACCGCGCGGGCAATGGCTTTAGATGCCAGCAATTTGTTGAACAGGTCCTGGCGTGCAGGCAGGCGCGGGCCAACGGCAGCCAGACGCTGACGGGCAAAGTGCATACGCGCGACGCGAGCCAGTTTCTGGGCGATGATTTTATCCGTCCCGTGCTCATCCGCCATGCGGCGCAGGGAGACGGAAGGGGAGAAACGCACAAAGCTGTCGCGGCCTAACCATGAGACGGCAAAGAACTTCTGGATACCGTTCAGCATACGCAGTGGTGGGTTTTCCTCGCCTTTCTGACGGCCAGGACGACGACCGAACATCACCGACACCGGCACCATCTGGACATCCAGACTGGGGTTGCTGCGGTGCAGATCGAGGTAGTCGTGGAACAGCTTGATGGACTCTTCTTTTGGCGTGTAATAGGTGAACACGCGCGGCCCGCCGTGAATAAACACGTAGCGCGGCAGCAGAGTCCCGTCGACCTCAAGGGGTTCGAGCGGATCGGGCAAGTCATGCGCCAGACATTGGGCGCGGAGCGTCAGTAAGTCTGCCTTCGAGTTGTAAGGCAAAACGTACATAATAGGGCGCGAGGTATCGAGCCCTAATTCCAGCGCAGGTTCCGCCGGGATAGACTTACTTTTTACCAGGACGCTTAATGGTAAATTAAGTAATTTGTAGTAAATTCGTGGCCAGCCGGACATAAACGATGTAAAGCCTCTGGTTAATAATGCAATTGCGGCGCAAGGATAACAGAAAGCGCGCAAAATTTCTGTTGTTACCGGTCATACTTCAGGCTGTATTGCTACGCGCTACAGCTATAGTTACTGACGCTAAATCTAAGAAAAGGTTCTTTTAATGGCCAATAATACCACTGGGTTAACCCGAATCATCAAAGCTGCCGGATATTCATGGAAAGGTTTCCGCGCCGCATGGATCAATGAGGCCGCTTTCCGCCAGGAAGGGGTTGCTGCGGTTGTTGCGGTGATCATCGCCTGTTTTCTGGATGTCGACCCGATAACCCGCGTGTTGCTCATTGGTTCAGTCCTTCTGGTGATGATAGTGGAAATTCTCAACAGCGCTATTGAAGCGGTGGTGGATCGCATCGGTTCTGATTTCCATGAGCTGTCGGGCCGTGCGAAGGACATGGGTTCTGCCGCTGTGCTGCTGGCGATTATCATCGCAGCCATCACCTGGGGCACGCTTCTTTGGTCACATTTTCGATAAGGCTTCAGGAATCCAATAAGTCTCTGGTTTTTTGTGCAGTTTTTGATTCCAAAATCACCTTTAACTGTATATACTCACAGCATAACTGTATATACACCCAGGGGGCGGAATGAAAGCGTTAACGGCCAGACAGCAAGAGGTGTTTGATCTCATTCGAGATCATATCAGCCAGACGGGAATGCCACCGACGCGTGCGGAAATCGCGCAGCGCCTGGGCTTCCGTTCTCCAAATGCCGCTGAAGAGCATCTCAAAGCGCTGGCGCGTAAAGGCGTTCTTGAGATTGTCTCTGGTGCGTCACGCGGAATTCGCCTGCTGGTGGAAGAAGAAGAAGGTCTGCCACTTGTGGGTCGCGTCGCGGCGGGTGAGCCTTTGCTGGCACAGCAACATATTGAAGGTCACTATCAGGTCGATCCGGCCATGTTCAAGCCAAGTGCCGATTTCCTGCTGCGCGTCAGTGGGATGTCCATGAAAGACATCGGTATTCTGGATGGCGATCTGCTGGCGGTTCATAAAACGCAGGATGTGCGCAATGGGCAGGTTGTGGTTGCGCGTATCGACGACGAAGTGACCGTTAAGCGCCTGAAAAAACAGGGCAACACGGTTCAGCTGTTGCCAGAAAACAGCGAGTTTTCCCCGATTGTGGTGGATCTCCGCGAACAGGCTTTCTCTATTGAAGGTCTGGCTGTTGGTGTTATCCGCAACGGCGAATGGCTGTAATCTCTTACTGACAGGCTGTGGTCGCACCGCAGCCTGACTGTCTACTCTCAATTCCCGGTACTTTCTCATGTCTCTGCTGACAACCTCAGACAAGGCATTGTGGCGTCTTGCGCTGCCGATGATTTTCTCCAATATCACCGTTCCCCTGTTAGGACTGGTGGATACGGCGGTGATTGGTCATCTGGATTCCCCTGTTTACCTCGGCGGCGTGGCCATTGGCGCGACGGCGACCAGTTTCCTCTTCATGCTGCTGCTCTTTTTACGCATGAGCACCACCGGGCTGACTGCCCAGGCGTTTGGTGCCAAAGATCCCGTTCGACTTGCCCGTGCGCTGGTGCAGCCGCTGATCCTCGCCCTTGGCGCAGGGCTGCTAATTGTATTGCTGCGCACGCCGCTCATCGATTTGGCTCTGCATGTTGTGGGCGGTAGTGAAGCGGTGCTGGAACAGGCGCGGCGCTTCCTCGAAATCCGCTGGCTCAGCGCACCGGCATCGCTGGCAAATCTGGTTCTGCTCGGCTGGTTGCTGGGTGTGCAGTACGCGCGTGCGCCGGTGATCCTGCTGGTGGTGGGAAATTTACTCAATATCGTGCTCGATCTGTGGCTGGTGATGGGTCTGCACATGAACGTGCAGGGGGCGGCGCTGGCAACGGTGGTCGCAGAGTACGGCACTTTCTTCATTGGCCTATGGATGGTGAAACGCGTGCTGGCCATGCGGGGAATCTCATTCGCGATGCTCAAAACAGCGTGGCACGGCAACATCCGTAAACTGCTGGCGCTTAACCGCGACATCATGTTTCGCTCGCTGCTGCTGCAACTTTGCTTTGGCGCCCTGACGGTGTTCGGCGCGCGCCTGGGGCCGGAGATCGTGGCCGTAAACGCAGTGCTGATGACGTTGCTGACGTTCACCGCCTATGCGCTGGACGGTTTTGCCTATGCGGTGGAAGCCCATTCGGGCCAGGCCTATGGTGCCCGTGAGGCGGGGCAGTTGCAGGAGGTCTGGCGCGCGGCCTGTCGTCAGTCTGGGCTGGTGGCGCTGGTCTTCGCACTGATCTATGCCTTATTTGGCGGGCAGATTGTAGCGCTATTGACCTCGCTGCCTGAACTGAGAGAACTGGCTAATCACTACATCATCTGGCAGGTCGTGTTACCGGTGGTGGGGGTGTGGTGCTATCTGCTGGACGGTATGTTTATCGGCGCAACGCGCGGGGCGGAAATGCGCAACAGCATGGCAGTCGCGGCGGCCGGTTTCGCCCTGACGCTCTTCACGCTGCCCTGGCTCGGCAACCACGGTTTGTGGCTGGCGCTGGCGGTGTTCCTCGCCTTGCGCGGCCTGTCATTAGCGCTGATTTGGCGGCGCCACTGGCGCAATAACAGCTGGTTTAGCGGATAGCGTGATTTGACGAAACGGTTAAAGATTCTGAATCTCAACACGCATGCCGAATCCTTATCTACAATTATTATCACGTCCAGCAGAAATGAACGTAACGGACGACTCGAATTTACGTGATAACCGAACGATGAGGAATTGATTATGAATAAAGACGAAATCGGCGGTAACTGGAAACAGTTCAAAGGTAAAGCGAAAGAACAATGGGGTAAACTGACCGACGATGATGTGACCGTCATTGAAGGTAAACGCGAACAGCTGGTAGGTAAGATTCAGGAACGCTACGGCTACGCGAAAGATCAGGCGGAAAAAGAGGTTGTTGACTGGGAAAAACGCAACGACTACCGCTGGTAACAGAGTTCTACCCGTTGTACACGGAAGTACAATCCCTGAGGGCGGCCTAATGGCCGCCCGCTTCGTTTTTAGCGCGGTTTTTTCTTCACCAGAATGGAGTGATCGTGCTGACATTCACCCTGATGACGACAGGCTTCCACTTCGACACAGGCTGAACACAACCCGTGTGCTTCAATCACGTTATGGCGCAGGGCAAAGCCCATTTTAGCCGCCAGCGAATGCATAATATCTTCCACACCTTCCGCCCCCTCTTCTTTGACCGCGCCGCAGCGATCGCAGATAAACATGGCCGAGGTATGTGTTGGCTGATCGAAAAGATGGCACAGCACATAGCTGTTAGTCGACTCAACCTTATGCACAAAGCCTTGCTCCAGCAGGAAATCCAGCGCGCGATAAACGGTGGGCGGTTTCGCCTGCGGCTCGCTTTCACGCAGCAGATCGAGCAGATCGTAGGCGCTGATGGCACCGCGTTGCAGGCTCATCAGACGTAACACTTCAAGGCGCTGCGGGGTCAGGCGCACATTGCGTTGCGCACAGAGCTTTTCAGCTTGCGCTAACAGATCTTGCATCGTGGTCTTATCCATATCGCACCTCGAATTATGGAGTCTGGAAAACCCTCACTTTACCATGTTCTGCTGAAAACGCCGAGATCCGCCACAGTTGTGCTATACCTGACCCATCGCCACACGGGAAAAATACAATGAAAAGACCTGATTGCATCCGGCACTGGCGCGACGTCGAAGGTGCCGACGACTCCACTTATCCAGACAGTGACGAACTTTTTGCTATCGGCGCACCGCTGGCCCGCAAACTGGGGCTTGGGCGGATAGGTATCCACCATGAGCGCCTGCCGCCGGGCCGTCGCACTTCGTATCCGCACGCTGAAAGCGACGAAGAGGAGTTTATCTTTGTTATTGAAGGGTATCCCCAGGCGTGGATTAACGGATATTTATGGAAGCTAGAGCCGGGCGACAGCGTCGGTTTTCCGGCCGGAACTGGCGTGTGCCACACCTTTATCAATAACACCGATGAAGAGGTGCGGCTGCTGGTGGTGGGCGAGGCGAACAAAAAACACAACCGCATCTATTACCCGCTCAACCCGGTCTACGCCGCCACCCGCGAGGACCGCTGGGTGGACCATCCGCCGCAATTTTTTGGCCCTCACGACGGAAAACCTGGGCGAAAATAATATCCTCTTCTATAAATATTGAGGGCCGTCACAAATTACAACAGGCCTCGCGGAAGATTTAACTTAGGGAACAGGCGTGTCTTTTTGATGTTATTCACAGCAATAGTTCGTCCCTGTATGGGTGATAACTGACAGGGGTTGTTTAATAACAGACTATAAAACGAGCATACTGTGAAAAAACATTTTAAATTTTCGGTGGTTAGCATCGCTGTCTCCCTGTTTATGGCAAACGAGGCGGGAGCAGCCAATACCTGGACAGAAGCGCGTAGCGACGCGATGGGCGGTACTGGCGTTGCATCAGGCAATTACGGTAGCGGAGCGTTTATTAACCCGGCACTGCTGGCAAAAGCAAAACCGGATGACGACATTACCGTTATTTTGCCTTCGGTCGGCGCACAGATTACTGACAAAGATAATCTGCAGGATCAGATCGACGATATCAGCGATAAAGTCGATTACTACGACGATGTGATTAACAGCCTGACAGCGGCTGAGATCATCGCCAATCCTTTGGGATCCGTTAACCAGTTTCAGAGTGCCGCGAAAGATCTTGCTGACGAGCTGGACGATCTGAAAGGTAAAACCGCTCGCGCCACCGCCGGTGCCGGGATTGCGGTCAGCATTCCAAATAACGTGCTGGCGGTCGCCTTTGTGGCGAAAGGCAACGCTCACGCACGGGTAAGTTCCTCTATTGACCAGCAGGATATCGATTATCTGCGCAGCATCCAGAACAGCAAACTGGTGGCGGGCAGCGTCGCGCTTGATGCCGCTCTTAACGGTTCGGATGAGATCACCAAAAACCTCAACTCCACGGCCTCAGGCCGGGCAGCGATTGTCTCTGACTATGGCGTCGCGGTGGCCCGTCAGTTTGATATTGGCGATGTGCCGGTCTCGGTCGGTATCACGCCAAAACTGCAAAAAACCTGGCTCTACAACTACACCACCTCCATTTACACCTATGACAGCAGCGACTGGAACAGCAGCCGCTATCGCACGGACGATACTGGCTTTAACGTGGATGCCGGTGTGGCCGCCGATTTTGGCGAGAACTGGACGGTGGGCTTGAGCGGGCAGAACCTGATGTCGCGCGATATCGATACCAAAGATATCCGTATCCGCAATGGCCGCACGGGTGACGTGGTGAGCTACAAAGATACCTACCAGATCCGTCCGCTGGTGACTGCGGGCGTGGCCTGGCATAACGATCTGGTGACCCTGACTGCCGATGGCGATCTGACTGAAACCAAAGGCTTCAAGAGCGAAGATAACTCTCAGTACGTCGGCGTCGGCGCCGAGGTCACTCCGCTCAGCTGGCTGGCGGTGCGCGCCGGTTATCGCGCGGACGTGAAGGACAATGACAGCAACGTCTTCACCGGCGGTGTTGGCTTTGCGCCGTTCAACGCGGTCCATGTGGATCTGATGGGTCTGTACGGCGAGGACAAAACCTGGGGGGCAGGCGCGCAGCTGAGCGTCACCTTCTAAGACGACCGGAGGCCATGCGCCTCCGGCTTTTCTTTGTGCTATAGTAGCGCCCCTTTTCCACCACATGCTTAAAACTTCGCCATGCCGTCAGAACTACAGTCCGATTTCCCTGCACACCGTTTTTCCATCGCGCCGATGCTCGACTGGACCGACAGACACTGCCGCTATTTCTTGCGTCAGCTCTCTCGCCACACGCTGCTGTACACCGAAATGGTCACCACCGGGGCGATCATTCACGGAAAGGGCGACTATCTGGCCTACAGCGAAGAAGAGCATCCGGTTGCGTTGCAGCTTGGTGGCAGCGATCCGGCGGCGCTGGCGCATTGTGCGAAACTGGCGCAAGAGCGTGGGTACGACGAAATTAACCTCAACGTCGGCTGCCCGTCCGATCGCGTGCAGAACGGCATGTTCGGCGCGTGCCTGATGGGGAATGCCCAACTGGTGGCGGATTGCGTCAAAGCGATGCGCGATGTGGTGTCGATTCCGGTGACGGTCAAAACCCGTATCGGCATCGACGATCAGGACAGCTACGAATTCCTGTGCGATTTCATCGACACTGTATCCGGGAAGGGCGAGTGCGAGATGTTTATTATCCACGCGCGTAAAGCCTGGTTGTCCGGTCTCAGTCCAAAAGAGAACCGTGAAATTCCGCCGCTGGACTACCCGCGCGTGTATCAGCTAAAGCGTGATTTCCCGCATCTGACAATGTCGATTAACGGCGGTATCAAGTCTCTCGACGAAGCCAAAGCCCATTTAGAACATATGGATGGCGTCATGGTAGGCCGCGAGGCGTATCAAAATCCGGGCATTCTGGCCTCGGTGGATCGGGAGATCTTTGGCGTTGAGCGCGCCGATAACGATCCGGTGGCCGTGGTGCGTGCCATGTACCCGTACATCGAACGTGAGCTGAGCAATGGTACCTATCTGGGCCACGTGACGCGTCATATGCTCGGGTTGTTCCAGGGCATTCCAGGGGCGCGTCAGTGGCGTCGCTACCTGAGTGAAAACGCGCATAAAGCCGGGGCGGATATCGAAGTGCTGGAGCAGGCCCTGCGTCTGGTCGCTGACAAGCGATAATTTTCACTAAAAGTTCGTCAAATTCACCACGCCCTGCGAATGTTCGCGGGGCGTTTTGTTTTGAATTCAATAAGTTAAATTTGGCACGTTTCTTGTAATACTCACTACATCTTTATGGTATTGACGTGGGAGAGAGCCATGCTGGAATTGCTGTTTGTGATTGGATTTTTTGTCATGCTGATGGCGACCGGAATTTCGCTGCTTGGCATTCTGGCGGCACTGGTTGTGGCGACGGTGGTGATGTTTATCGGTGGGCTGTTTGCACTGATGCTAAAACTGTTGCCGTGGTTGCTGTTGGCGGTGGCCGTGGTGTGGGTAATTCGGGCGATAAAAGCGCCAAAAGTCCCACAGTATCAGCGCAATAACCGCTTTCGTTACTAAGGTATTGAGGTCTTCGTCACATACCTGCAACTTTTCCGGCAGCGATGCTTAGAACAGAATAGGATTTACTTATCGAATCTGTCACTATTGCCGCCGTTAAAGAATTCATCGAGCTGTACCCTACATACAGCCGAACTAAAAAAAGAAAGGGCTTCCTACGGGAAGCCCTAATTCTTTTTAAGGGATCAGCAAACTCGATCCCTGCGTCACACGACTCTCCAGCACCTCATGCGCGCGCTGTGCATCGCTCAGCGGATATTTCTGCGCCTCAGCCACGTCCACTTTAATCACGCCGCTGGCGATCAGCGAAAATAGCTCATTGCTGGCTTCTGTCAGTTCGTCACGGGTGGTGATGTAACCTTGCAGGGAAGGGCGCGTCACGTACAGCGAGCCTTTCTGATTCAGAATACCCAGATTCACCCCGGTGACCGCGCCCGAGGCGTTGCCAAAGCTCACCATCAAACCCCGACGCTGCAGGCAGTCCAGCGACGCTTCCCAGGTGTCTTTCCCTACCGAGTCATACACCACGCGCAGTTTCTTGCCGCCGGTGATCTCTTTCACCCGCTCGGCGATGCTCTCTTCGCGATAGTTGATCACCTGCCACGCGCCAGCCTGTAACGCCCGCTGCGCTTTTTGGGCGCTGCCGACGGTACCGATCAGTTTTGCGCCCAGCGCTTTTGCCCACTGGCAGGCGATAAGCCCAACGCCACCCGCTGCGGCGTGGAACAGGAACTGCTCGTCAGGTTTGATTTCGTAGGTTTTGCGCAGCAGATAATAGACCGTCAGCCCTTTCAGGAAGGAGGCGGCGGCCTGTTCGAATGAGATCGCGTTCGGCAGAATGGCGGCCTTATCGGCGGGCACGTTGTGAATCGAACTGTACGCGCCCAACGGCGACTGGGCGTACACCACGCGATCGCCCTCTTTAATATGCTTCACGCCGCTGCCGATTTTAACCACGACACCCGCAGCCTCGGTCCCCAGACCGCTCGGCAGGGCTGGCGGTGGATAAAGCCCGCCGCGAATGTAGGTGTCGATATAGTTGATACCGATGGCCTTGTTTTCGACCTGGATTTCATTTTCCCCAGGCGGCGTGGGGGTAAACTCCACGGCCTTGAGGACTTCTGGACCACCATGCTTGTGAAATTCGATACGAGTTGCCACGTTGAACTCCTTTGTCGATTCATTTGCAGACGGTTATACTTCCCCGTCTCTCAATTTATGGTAATCCATTCACTATGGCAGGAAATAAACCCTTCAACAAACAGACTGAGCCTCGCGAGCGCGATTTGCAGGTCGCCGGACTCAAAGTCCCGCCGCACTCGATTGAAGCGGAACAGTCGGTGTTGGGCGGTTTAATGCTGGACAACGAGCGCTGGGACGATGTCGCCGAGCGCGTGGTATCCGACGATTTTTATACTCGTCCACACCGCCATATCTTTACCGAAATGGCGCGCCTGCAGGAAGCCGGTAGCCCGATTGACCTGATTACACTGGCAGAATCGCTGGAGCGTCAGGGGCAGCTGGATTCGGTCGGTGGATTTGCCTATCTGGCAGAGTTATCGAAAAACACGCCAAGTGCGGCGAACATCAGCGCTTATGCAGATATCGTGCGCGAACGCGCCGTTGTGCGCGAGATGATCGCCGTTGCGAACGAGATCGCCGAAGCGGGCTTTGATCCACAGGGCCGTACCAGCGAAGATTTGCTGGACCTCGCCGAATCCCGCGTCTTCAAGATCGCCGAAAGCCGCGCCAATAAAGACGAAGGTCCGCGAAATATCGCCGACGTGCTCGACTCCACCGTCGCGCGTATCGAACAGCTTTTCCAGCAGCCGCATGACGGCGTGACCGGCGTAAATACCGGTTACGACGATCTCAACAAAAAAACCGCCGGTTTGCAGCCGTCGGATCTGATTATCGTCGCGGCGCGTCCGTCGATGGGTAAAACGACATTTGCGATGAACCTCGTCGAAAACGCGGCGATGTTGCAGGATAAACCGGTGCTTATCTTCAGTCTTGAGATGCCATCGGACCAGATTATGATGCGTTCCCTGGCGTCCCTGTCGCGCGTGGATCAGACCCGTATTCGTACCGGTCAGCTTGACGACGAAGACTGGGCGCGCATTTCAGGCACCATGGGCATTCTGCTGGAAAAACGGAACATCTATATCGATGACTCCTCCGGCCTGACGCCGACGGAAGTGCGCTCCCGTGCGCGCCGTATCGCCCGCGAACACGGCGGCATCGGCCTTATCATGATTGACTACCTGCAGCTGATGCGCGTGCCGTCGCTCTCCGATAACCGTACTCTGGAAATTGCAGAAATTTCTCGCTCACTCAAGGCGTTAGCCAAAGAGTTGCAGGTGCCCGTCGTGGCGCTGTCACAGCTTAACCGCTCCCTGGAACAACGTGCCGATAAGCGCCCGGTCAACTCCGACCTGCGTGAATCAGGCTCCATCGAGCAGGATGCCGACTTGATCATGTTCATCTACCGTGACGAGGTCTATCACGAGAACAGCGACATGAAAGGCATCGCGGAAATCATTATTGGTAAGCAGCGTAACGGCCCGATCGGGACGGTGCGTCTGACGTTTAACGGTCAGTGGTCGCGTTTTGATAATTATGCGGGGCCGCAGTACGACGACGAATAAATCCTCGTCATCCTTCGCGTTACAGCCACCGCCGCTGGAACGCAAATGATTCAGAGGATTGGATTTATTTCATTAAGGCAAGGAATTCGAATGCAAGCGGCAACTGTAGTCATTAACCGCCGCGCTCTGCGACACAACCTGCAACGTCTGCGTGAACTGGCGCCCGCCAGTAAGCTCGTTGCAGTCGTGAAAGCGAACGCTTACGGACACGGTCTTCTTGAGACCGCGCGAACGCTCCCTGATGCCGATGCCTTTGGCGTCGCCCGTCTCGAAGAAGCCCTGCACCTGCGCGCGGGCGGCATCACCCAACCGATTCTGTTACTCGAAGGCTTTTTCGAAGCCGACGATCTGACGACGATTGCCGATCAGCATCTCCATACCGCCGTGCATAACGAAGAGCAGCTGGCCGCACTAGAAGCTGCGACCCTCAGCGAGCCGGTCACCGTGTGGATGAAACTCGACACTGGCATGCATCGCCTGGGCGTGCGCCCGGAGCAGGCAGAGGCGTTTTATCAGCGCCTGAGCCAGTGCAAAAACGTGCGTCAGCCGGTGAATATCGTCAGCCACTTTGCCCGTGCCGATGAGCCTGAGTGCGGCGCCACGGAGCAGCAGCTCGACATCTTTAACACCTTCTGCGAAGGCAAGGCGGGAATGCGCTCTATCGCGGCGTCCGGCGGTATTTTGCTCTGGCCGCAGTCGCACTTCGACTGGGCGCGTCCGGGCATTATTCTCTACGGCGTTTCGCCGCTGGAAAGTAAACCCTGGGGGCCTGATTTTGGCTTCCAGCCGGTGATGTCGCTGGTCTCCAGCCTGATTGCCGTGCGTGAGCATCAGGCGGGTGAACCGGTTGGCTACGGCGGCACCTGGGTGAGCGAGCGCGATACGCGTCTGGGCGTGGTGGCGATGGGCTACGGCGACGGTTATCCGCGCGCGGCACCGTCCGGTACGCCCGTGCTGGTGAATGGCCGTCAGGTGAAACTTGTCGGGCGTGTCGCGATGGACATGATTTGCGTCGATCTCGGGCCTGATGCCGCCGACAAAGCGGGCGATCCGGTCGTGATGTGGGGCGAAGGTTTACCCGTTGAGCGCATTGCTGAAATTACGAAAGTGAGTGCTTACGAACTTATCACGCGCCTGACGTCGCGGGTGGCGATGAAGTACGTCGATTAACGCCCATTGAGTGCCGGGTGGCGGCTTCGCCTCACCCGGCATGCACCTTGTGATGAACATCCCCTCGATCTTCTCGCGCTTCCGGTTTATTGTTGAAATCCCTGCCTGACAGATATCCGGAGATACATCGCGTGTTCCAGAAAGTTGACGCCTACGCCGGCGACCCCATTCTCTCCTTAATGGAGCGTTTCAAAGAAGATTCACGCAGCGACAAAGTGAACCTCAGCATCGGTCTTTACTACAACGAAGACGGCATTATTCCTCAACTGCAGTCGGTGGCCGAAGCCGAAGCGCGTCTCAACGCGGTGCCGCACGGCGCCTCGCTCTATCTGCCGATGGAAGGGCTGAACACCTACCGCGACACCATTGCGCCGCTGCTGTTTGGTGCCGATCACCCGGTATTAACGCAAAAACGCGTCGCAACTATTCAGACGCTGGGTGGTTCCGGTGCGCTGAAAGTGGGCGCCGATTTTTTGAAAAAATACTTCCCCGATTCAGGCGTATGGGTCAGCGATCCGACCTGGGAAAACCACGTTGCGATTTTTGAAGGCGCGGGCTTTGCCGTCAGCACCTATCCGTGGTTCGACAACGACACCAAAGGTGTACGCGTTGAAGCGCTGCTGGAAAAACTGCACACCTTGCCGGAGCGCAGCATCGTCCTGCTGCACCCATGCTGCCACAACCCAACCGGTTCGGATCTGACCAACAGCCAGTGGGATGCGGTCATTGAGGTGTTGAAAGCGCGGAATCTGATCCCGTTCCTCGACATCGCCTATCAGGGCTTTGGCGCAGGCATGGAAGAGGATGCCTACGCGATCCGCGCGATTGCCAGCGCCGGGCTGCCAGCACTGGTGAGCAACTCCTTCTCGAAAATTTTCTCCCTGTACGGCGAGCGTGTCGGCGGGTTGTCGGTGGTCTGCGAAGACGAACAGGCAGCAGGTCGCGTGCTTGGCCAGCTCAAAGCCACCGTGCGTCGTATCTACTCCAGCCCGCCAGCTTTCGGTGCGCAGGTCGTGGCGACGGTTCTGGGCGATGAGGGCCTGAAAGCGACCTGGCTTGCTGAAGTGGAAGCGATGCGTACGCGTATTCTGGCGATACGTCAGGCGCTGGTTAACGCCCTGAAAAGCGCGTTACCGGAGCATAACTTCGATTATCTGCTCAAGCAGCGTGGGATGTTCAGCTACACCGGGCTGAGCGCGCAGCAGGTCGATCGTCTGCGTGAAGAGTTTGGCGTCTATCTGATTGCCAGCGGCCGCATGTGTGTCGCAGGGCTGAATGCGCATAACGTTCAGCGCGTCGCACAGGCGTTTGCGGCTGTGATGTAAGCACTCACTTACTCTTTTGGGTTCGTACCCATTAACGCCCGGTGGCGCTGTGCGTACCGGGCCAATAACGGTGACCACGACCTGAATCGCAGGCCGGGTAAGGCGCAATGGCCACCCGGCTTTTTTGTTTTTCCCGCTTTGTGATATCCCTCCCTTTACCAGGGACAATCTGAAAAATTTCCTTTCCTTCGCCTGGCTCAGGGGTTAAGGTCTGATAGATTTTTGACCATTCGCTCAATTTAAAACGATAACAAACTGAATATTCAGGGGAATACATGCGCAAGATCACACTGGCGCTCAGCGCCGCCTGCTTATTGTTCTCGCTTAATAGTGCAGTCGGTGCCCGAGCCTCCGCACCAACGCCGCTTTACACCGGAACCACCGCCGCCATTCTGGCTGAACAAGCCCCCATTCACTGGGTCTCCGTGGCACAAATTGAAAATAGCCTGATGGGCCGCGCGCCAATGGCTGTCGGTTTTGACATCGACGATACCGTCCTCTTTTCAAGCCCTGGCTTCTGGCGAGGCAAAAAAACTTACTCGCCTGAGAGCGAGGAGTATCTGAAGAACCCGGAATTCTGGGAAAAAATGAACAACGGCTGGGATGAATTCAGTATCCCGAAAGAGGTGGGTCGCGCACTGATTGCGATGCACGTAAAACGCGGCGACAGCATCTATTTCATCACCGGTCGCAGCCAGACCAAAACGGAAACCGTCAGCAAAACCCTGCAGGGCGATTTTTCTATTCCGCCAGCGAATATGAATCCGGTGATTTTTGCCGGGGATAAGCACGGGCAAAACACCAAGACCCAGTGGCTGGAACAGAAAAATATCAAAGTGTTCTACGGCGATTCGGATAACGATATCTCTGCCGCCCGTGATGTCGGTGCCCGTGGCATCCGCGTTCTGCGCGCCTCCAACTCGACGTACCGCCCGCTGCCTATGGCCGGCTCTTTTGGCGAAGAGGTGATTGTTAATTCTGAATACTGATAATCGATGATTATTTGTACAAATTGGGCCTGCCCGGGTTTACCTTTTGTCGTCTTGCTGCACACTTAAAGAGGCAAGTCCTCAGGTCGCACTCAACCCACTCACAGGGGAGCAAAGATGACAATTTCGGAGATACTGCAATATTGCATGAATAAACCGGGCGCCGGGCAAAGTGTCCACAGCGACTGGAAAGCTACGCAGATCAAAGTGGCTGACGTGCTGTTTGCGATGGTAAAAGAGGTAGAAGGGCGTCCGGCGGCATCGTTAAAAACCAGCCCGGAACTGGCGGACTTGTTGCGTCAGCAGCACAGCGATGTGCGCCCAAGCAAGCATCTGAATAAAGCGCACTGGAGCACCGTTTATCTCGACGGCTCGCTGCCCGATTCGCAGATTTACTATTTGGTGGATGCCTCTTACAAGCAGGCCTTTGAGCTGCTGCCGGAAAATACCCGACAGCAGCTTTCAGACTGAGGATTACAGCAGAGGTTTAAGGAAGCGCGCGGTGTGCGAGGCTTCGCACTCGGCAACTGTCTCTGGCGTACCGGAGACGAGGATTTCACCGCCGCCGCTGCCGCCTTCCGGACCGAGATCCACAATCCAGTCTGCGGTTTTGATGACATCCAGATTGTGCTCAATGACCACAATGGTGTTGCCCTGATCGCGCAGCTGATGCAGCACTTCAAGCAACTGCTGGATATCGGCAAAGTGCAGGCCGGTGGTTGGCTCATCCAGGATATACAGCGTCTGGCCTGTACCGCGTTTCGACAGTTCACGCGCCAGCTTCACGCGCTGGGCTTCACCGCCGGAGAGCGTTGTCGCTGACTGCCCGAGACGAATGTAGGTCAGCCCCACGTCCATCAGCGTTTGCAGCTTACGCGCCAGCGCAGGCACCGCATCGAAGAATTCACGCGCCTCTTCAATGGTCATATCCAGCACTTCGTGGATCGTTTTGCCTTTGTACTTAATCTCCAGCGTTTCGCGGTTATAGCGCTTGCCTTTGCACTGATCGCACGGCACGTAGATATCCGGCAGGAAGTGCATTTCAACTTTGATCACACCGTCGCCCTGACAGGCTTCACAGCGGCCACCGCGCACGTTAAAGCTGAAACGTCCTGGCGTATACCCGCGCGAGCGTGATTCAGGAACACCGGCAAACAGTTCACGTACAGGTGTAAAGACGCCCGTATACGTAGCCGGGTTTGAACGCGGCGTACGGCCAATCGGGCTTTGATCGATATCGATCACTTTATCGAAATGTTCCAGGCCCTGAATGTCGCGATATGGCGCTGGCTCGGCGAGCGTTGCACCGTTCAGCTGAGTCTGTGCAATCGGGAACAAGGTATCGTTAATCAGCGTCGATTTACCGGAACCCGACACCCCGGTGACACAGGTGAACAGCCCAACCGGCAGCGTCAGCGTGACGTCTTTCAGGTTGTTGCCGCGCGCGCCAGTCAGCTTCAGCACTTTCTCTGGGTTGGCCGCAACGCGCTGCTTCGGCACGTCGATTTTGCGTTTGCCGCTCATGAACTGCCCGGTCAACGACTCCGGAACGGCCATGATGTCGGCCAGTGTCCCTTCGGCGACCACCTGGCCGCCATGCACACCCGCACCAGGGCCGATATCGATGACGTGGTCTGCGGCGCGGATTGCGTCTTCGTCGTGCTCGACCACAATCACCGTATTACCCAAATTACGCAGGTGGATCAGCGTGCCGAGCAGGCGTTCGTTATCGCGCTGGTGCAGGCCGATGGACGGCTCATCCAGCACGTACATCACCCCGACTAAACCCGCGCCAATCTGGCTTGCCAGACGGATACGCTGCGCTTCGCCGCCGGAGAGGGTCTCCGCTGAGCGAGAAAGTGACAGATAGTTCAGGCCGACGTTCACGAGGAACTTCAGGCGATCGCCAATCTCTTTCAGCACTTTCTCCGCAATCTGCGCGCGCTGGCCGGAGAGCTTAAGATTGGTGAAGAAGTCCATCGCGTGGCCGATGCTCATGTCTGAGATGGTCGGCAGCGCCGTGTTCTCGACAAAGACATGGCGAGCCTCGCGGCGCAGACGCGTCCCTTCACAGGTGGTGCAGGAGCGGTTGCTGATAAACTTCGCCAGCTCCTCGCGCACTGCGCTGGACTCGGTCTCTTTGTAGCGGCGTTCCATGTTATGCAACACGCCTTCGAACGGATGGCGGCGCACGGAAGTATCGCCGCGATCGTTCATGTACTTGAACTCGATGTTCTCTTTGCCGGAACCTGACAGCACCACTTTATGAACATTCGGGCTTAAGCTCGCCCACGGCGCTTCGATGTCGAACTTATAGTGTTCGGCCAGGGATTTCAGCATCTGGAAGTAGTAGAAATTACGGCGATCCCAGCCGCGAATCGCGCCACCCGCCAGCGAAAGCTCCGGATTCTGAATGATGCGATCCGGATCGAAATATTGCTGCACGCCCAGACCATCACAGGTAGGGCACGCGCCAGCCGGGTTGTTAAACGAGAACAGACGCGGTTCCAGTTCGCGCATGCTGTAGCCGCAAATCGGACAGGCAAAGTTCGCGGAGAAGAGCAGCTCTTCGGCTTTCGCATCGTCCATATCCGCGACGATAGCGGAACCACCCGACAGCTCCAGCGCCGTTTCGAACGATTCGGCCAGACGCTGCGTGAGATCGTCGCGCACTTTAAAGCGGTCAATCACCACTTCAATGGTGTGTTTCTTTTGCAGTTCCAGCTTCGGCGGATCGGAAAGGTCACACACTTCCCCGTCGATACGCGCGCGGATGTAGCCCTGGCTTGCCAGGTTTTCCAGCGTTTTGGTGTGCTCGCCTTTCCTGTCTTTAATGATTGGCGCCAGCAGCATCAGGCGTTTGCCTTCAGGCTGCGCCAGCACGTTATCCACCATCTGACTGACGGTTTGCGCGGCCAGCGGCACGTCATGATCCGGGCAGCGCGGCTCGCCCACGCGGGCAAACAGCAGACGCAGATAGTCATGAATTTCAGTAATCGTACCAACCGTAGAACGCGGGTTGTGGGACGTTGATTTCTGCTCAATGGAAATGGCAGGCGACAACCCTTCGATATGGTCGACGTCCGGCTTTTCCATCAGTGACAGGAACTGACGCGCATAGGCGGAGAGCGATTCAACGTAACGACGCTGTCCTTCGGCATACAAGGTGTCGAAAGCCAGAGATGACTTGCCAGAACCCGATAGCCCGGTCACGACAATCAGCTTGTCGCGAGGGATTATGAGGTTGATATTCTTGAGATTATGGGTGCGGGCGCCCCGTACTTCGATCTTATCCATTCACCTTTCCCGGTAGAGACTCGGATGCCTGGTTTGTTTGAAGGACAAACGGCAGAAACGGCTAATTATGACACAATCTGACCTGTTTGAATATACAGTATTGGAATGCAGCTTCTGATTTAATGTGCAACAATGTTTAGTGAGCGTGAGTTGTCTGGAATCACCGTCGCAGCTATCAAAATGTGCCGTGGAAATGGTACACTCGCGCGCTTACACTATTAAGAAACGTATTCAGGAGACACGATCATGGCCAGCAGAGGCGTAAACAAGGTGATTCTCGTCGGTAATCTGGGCCAGGACCCGGAAGTACGCTACATGCCGAGTGGTGGCGCAGTTGCCAACATTACGCTGGCTACTTCCGAATCCTGGCGTGATAAAGCGACCGGTGAGATGAAAGAGCAGACTGAATGGCACCGCGTTGTGTTGTTCGGCAAACTGGCAGAAGTGGCTGGTGAATATCTGCGTAAAGGTTCTCAGGTGTATATCGAAGGTCAGCTTCGTACCCGTAAATGGACCGATCAGTCCGGTGCAGAAAAGTACACCACTGAAGTTGTGGTAAACGTCGGCGGCACCATGCAGATGCTGGGTGGCCGTCAGGGCGGTGGCGCACCTGCAGGCGGCGGCCAGCAGCAGCAGGGTAGCTGGGGTCAGCCTCAGCAGCCACAGGGCGGCAATCAGTTCAGCGGCGGCGCGCAGTCTCGTCCGCAGCAGCAGTCTGCTCCAGCACCGTCTAATGAACCACCAATGGATTTCGACGACGATATCCCGTTCTAAGGTTTGCAGACATCAGTATTAAAAAAGCCCCTTTCGGGGCTTTTTGTTTTTACCTGGCGGCGTAATTTCTTAAAAATGTCACAAAATCACCAAATGCGAGCGGTTTTGCATAGAAATAACCCTGTAAACAGTCGATCTGATTCGCCTTCAGATACTCCACCTGATAGTCATACTCCACGCCTTCTGCGGTGGTGAGAATGTTCATTCTTTTCGCCATATCAATCACGCAGTCAATCAGCGGCGTGGCGTTATCGCGCGTGATCTGACGGACAAACATGCGGTCGATTTTGATGTAGTCGGGGCTAAGGTTGGCAATAAACGCCAGATTCGAAAAGCCGGTGCCGAAATCATCCAGCGCAATCTTGATGCCACTACTTTTTATGCGGGTTACCTTCCTCGCCATCGCCTCGCCAATATCAATGTTTTCGCGCTCGGTAATTTCAAAGACCAGCGTCAGGCCCTGTGCCGCCAAAACCGGTGCCCAGCGGTCTACAAAGGCATCGAAGGCGTCATCCGTCAAATGGCTGTAGCTGATATTGAGATTAAGGTTAAACCCAGGCTGGAGCGTCATTGTGCCTTGCTGAATATCCTTCACCACTTGCTCCAGCAGGCTTTCCGTTAAATCGATAATCAACGCCGTGCGCTCCGCCACCGGGATAAACAGGTCCGGTGGAATAAACCCCAACTCATGATGACGCCAGCGAGCGAGGATCTCCGCGCCTGAGACGACATTGGTATGGGCGCAAATCAGCGGCTGATAATGCGGGTGGATCTTACGCTGCCGAATCGCATTGGCCAGCTGGTGATAAAGAGAGTGGCGACGCACCGCCAGTCGCCAGACGACGCCCGCCATAATACAGGACATCGCAAGGATAAAACTGACAGAAATCCAGGATGTCGCCATGGCCTTTAACGTGTGATTCAACCGGGGCTCATGGTCTGCCTGGATATAAACGGGTGCCTCATTCTCACTATTTTTTTTCTGATGGTTATACATGCTGGCCAGCGCAATCATCGCGGTCACAACGAATGTCAGCACAAAGGCCATACATGAAATGATGACTCTGTTCTTTTTTGTTCGAAGAAGATATTGCTGATACATGAGGATTATTTTCTTATACGCATGGTCGGGCAGGCAGTCTGTTAGCGTTCGGGCTGCATATATTCCTGGTGAAAATGCTCTTTGCTGAGAGGCCGAGAGAAGAGAAAACCTTGTCCATATTTCACTCCGTGACGCAGCATGGTGGAGACATGGGTATAGTTTTCAACGCCTTCGATAATTACGTCGATATCTCTTTTATTGATATCGTCCAGCATCAAACAGGTGTTGTCGAGATTCGCTGCGGCAAGACAGCTTTTGTCCAGTTTAATGTAGTCGGTTGTCCAGACGGCGAGCCTGGCGTGCAGCCTCTCCAGGCCGTTAATTCCGTCCCAGGCGAGCTGAATGCCCGCGTGGCTCAGCTGTTCGAGGTTTTGGCGAATGGCGGGTTCCGGGCAATCGACGCTGTCCGTAATTTCAAAAACGAAGTTTCGTGGAGGCAGATGGTTTTGTTGCAGCAGGTTAATGGCGCGCGCGGCAAAAGCGCTGTCGTTCAACTGAATCTGAGAAATATTCAGTGTGAAGAGCTGGTTTTCTCGCAATGCCTGCTGCTTCCTGGCGATAAATGCAAACGCCTGAGCCATAACGTAATCGCCCATTGGCACGATCCCACCCGTCTCTTCCAGTTGACGAATAAAGAGGTTTGGCGGAACAATATTGCGCCGATGGGTGCCGCGCACCAGCACCTCGCCGCCAATGCAGACGAAGCGCGAGAGATCGAAAATAGGTTGAATGACAAAATCGATGCCAGCATCGAGCCTGTTTTTTTCGACACTCTGAACGACAAAATGTGTACTTTTTTCCATACCAGCCTCATAGCCAAAAGGTTACCCGTTTAAAACGACACAACGCATGTCAGACTTAAACCGGCGGGGACATATTGCGGCGTTGGCAAGTTAACCGGTCAGGACCTTATTTTTCCCGGTTTTTTTCGCCTGATAGAGCAGCTTATCGGCCTGAGCGATGACCTCAGAGACCGAGCTATCCCCCATTTTGCACAGTCCGGCACTGAACGAAACTCGCAGATCTTTTTCGCGGAAACTTCTGGTATTCAACGTAATTCGCCATTTTTCGAGATAGCTTTGCGCCTTTTCGATGGAAACATCCTTGAACAACACGGCAATTTCTTCACCGCCGTAGCGATAGAGTGTGATAGTTTCCAGCCCGCGCAGGCGTAGCCCGATTTCGGCAGTGGTTTTAAGCACCATATCGCCGGTCATGTGGCCCCAGGTGTCATTGACGGTTTTGAAATTATCGATGTCGATCATCGCGATATGGGTATTGTTTTGCCCATTGTACTCTTCGATGTCATGGTCAAAGGCGCGGCGATTTCCGAGACCGGTCAGGCCATCGGTCAGCGCATCATGCTCAATCTGTTCCTGACGCAGCCTCGCACTATGGATCTCATCAAATAGCAGTTCTTCTACAGCGGTAGGCTTAATTGCACCGTTTCTGATCCCATTGGCGATACGCATATAAATCGTATTCAGCGCCGCCCGGGATGCCCACCAGCAGAAAAGCAGCACCACCAGCGCAAAGGCCATTCCATAAGTCACTTTGATACTTTCGTGCAGCACCAATTGGTTCATCTCATGTTCAGCCACCTGCTGAACGACAAACCATCCTTGTGGTGAGATGGCACGATAGAAATAGTAATGCCTGTTGAAGTAAAAATCCCCGCGATACTCTCGGGCGTGATCGGCGATCGCCTTTAAGGTGTCTGGCTCGATAGCGTGACCCGGGTTAATGATGACTTTACCGCGTCGGCTCATCAGGAAGGTTTTGCTCTTCATCGGCGGCAGAGAATTAATGAGAATTTCTTCGCTTTTTTCCACATCCAGATTGAGGGCCAGCACGCCGTCGTTCGAACCATCCTCGCCGTTGATAATGGGAAGTGATATCGTCAGGACCTGTTCTTTTCCGGTAAAAGGATCGGTGTTAATGGTGTAGTGGGCGACCTCGGTATCTTCCACAGCAATCGTAAACCAGGCGGCCTGACGTGGGTCCCAGTTGATGTTTTTCTTGCTGAGCGCGCCCGTGTAGGGCAGGCGAATGAAATGCCCGTCATCATCGGCATGAATAATAGACACCGCATCCGGCATGATGCGCAGGCGCTCAATTAACCAGTTTCGCAGGGGTAAATCCGTCTCTTCGATATGGCTAAACTTATGCTGATCGGCGGCGACGCGCGCCATCTCTCTGAGGATATCTTCATATCCACTCAGATATTTATCAAAAAAGGACGCCATATTGTTGACGTAATAATTGTTCAGCCTTTTATACGAATCTTTAATATCTGTCCACTGTGCCAGGGTGATCATAAGACAAACTAAAATGAGGGTAAAAGCCATCGCGGAAAAACAAATATTCAACGGCCTTCTGAAATTCAAACTTTTGATCACTGTGTACTCCGGATCGTACAGGCTATAAACAATAAGAGATAGAAATAGAAAAAAAGCGCAAAACATGCCTGGTAACAGGGGTGAATTGTCGCTAAATAAGAGGATGAATAATCCTAACAATTAATTAACAACGACGAGAGAAATTCGATTTGTGGGAAGGGTACATGCTCATTTTTTAATTGTCAAAGCCGATCGAATAATGGTTATCGATCGATGCGGTCAATGAATGGAACGTAAGGAGATCTATTTGTTAATATCGATCGAAATCGAGGTATTGATAGATTAAAACGATCTTTTGTTTACATATATACATGTTAACTTGTTGTTTATAATGAAATTAACTCAACTTCTTTTCATGCGTTGACAATACTTATAGAATTAACACTTTCTACGCGGGAATATTTATTTTACGAAGTATTAGGAAAAGGGGTAAATGTTGCTGTGATGTTGATTCAATGATTATTGTGAGGGGGGGGAGGGAAATTTTATTTCCTGGATAAGCGGAAAAGCAATTTCCCAGCCATAGCAAAAGAAATGAATTATTCGTTTTTCAAATCATACTCAATCAATTTCCAGTTAACCGGATAACCATTTTGCCAGGGCATCGTGTCGCCCTTTTTCACATTAACCACGTTAGTGACTGCAGGATTATCTATTTGCCAGTAACCACTTTGTGGGCAGGCATTGCCGCTAGAACGTCTGGTCCCTAATGGGCTTCGCGAGGATTCCATCTGTGAACCGTAAGCTGCCACCGTCGCCATGGTTAGATTGCTACTATCAATTTTCATCATTAAGCATCCATAAATTATACATCCCCTCTTTTAATGCGACAAAATACAAACAGAACTTAACACTTCATTTTCATTTTCTATTCATATAGTTATCGTGAATGGGTTTATATTGCAAAGCGCTGATCCATTCGCCACAATAGCTCTATTATTGGATGAAAGTTGAACAAATATGATCCCTCGCTTTTGCCGTTTTCTGTTTTGCCTCACGTTAATGTTAAGTGGCAGTGCGATGGCCGTGAACTGCCAGCGCGCCGTCACCCCGCTGGAAAACACCATCTGTAATAACGACAACTTGCACTGGCTCGACAGCACCCTGTCGGTGGTTTATCAGCAGGCGATTCATCAGGATGGTCTGGCGGCGAACGATAAAGAGTATCTCCACTGGGAAAAACTGCTGGAAAAATGCACAACTGCCGTCTGCATTGAACGTGCGTACTACGCCGGGATCAGTGGCATTTCCAACGTTAACCGCGATTTTAAGTGGGAAGGCAAATGGTGGAACATGCTGGCACCCAATATGAGCGGCGGGGTGATCCAGTTCAGTCGCAGTGCCCAGTGGAGCGAGACGCTGGATATTCGTGCCTGGGCGGGGTTAAACAAAGATGAATTCACCGCCGAGGCGCGCAAACTCTACGGGATGCTGGTGGTCGAAAAGGTGGTGGACACCAATAACTGCAAACTGCTGCTGATCCCCAAACACGACGGCTCCCTCCAGGTTTACAGTAACTCCGACTGGGGCTGCCGCATGTCGATGCCAGCCGGGGTATTTCTCGATGGCGCTTATCAGATGGCGGAACACGATCCGCGCCCCAAAGCGACGCTGCTCACCCTCGGGATCTTCCAGGATGCCGCCCTCGACGACAAATTCCGCGCGCTGGTCGGCGACGATTACCAGAACTTCGTCAACAGCGCGAACGTCTATATTTATCAGAATGATATCGACAACATCGGTGCCCGCGTGATCTCCATGTGGGTGCAAGGCGCGGCAAATAAACACACGGCTATCGTGATGTACACGCCGAAAGGGGAAATCTGGGCCGGGCTGATTTCGCCAGCGAAGGGGGGTGGCCTGATGTTCAGCTATTACAGCACCGACGGTAGCGATCAGCGTCATATGCCGCGCACCCTCGCCGGATGGAAACTGCGTTTTTTGGATGATTAACTGGCAGGAAATGCCGGGTAACGCAGCGCTTGCCCGGCTGACAACACCACTCACGCAGTGCCGCCGGGCATTCATCACTGACTACGACAACGTCCCCACAATCGTCAAATCACTGTCATCCGGTACCTCGTTATACGACAGTACATTCAAATTGCTGGCAAATAGACGCCCATAGCGTGAAATCAATGGTCGCAGCTGCGGCGTCACCAGCAGCAGCGGTGGCATCCCTTTCGCTTTCATCTGCTCCTGAATAATCGGCATCGTGTTCTGCAGCTGCGTCAGAATGTTCGGGTCGACCGGGAAGCTATCCAGCGCCACTTTTCCACTCTGTTGAGACTGATTTAGCGCGCCCAGCAGCATATTCTCCAGCGCGTTATCAATGGTATAGGCCGCCAGCTTCTGCCGGTCACCGTTGATATTATGAATAATGGCGCGACGCAGGGCGTAACGCACGTCGGAGGTCAGCAGGATCGGATCTTTAGTCACTGCCGAGCTTTCCAGCAGCGTCGAGGCGATGGTGACGATATCTTTCAGCGACACTTGCTCCAGCAGCAGCTGGCGGTAAATCCGCAGCAGCAGACTAAAGTTGAGGGCGTTCGACAGATCCTCCGCCAGCTTCGGCGCCTGTTGCGCCAGACGGGCGTGCAGATGGGTAATATCGTCGTAATTAAACAGCTCCGGCAGATGCTCGCGGGCGACTTTATTGACGTGCGTCGCGACCACGCTGGCGCAGTCCACCACCTGATAACCCAGATTTAATGCATTGGCTTTCTGTTCCGGGTCGATCCAGACGATCGCCATGCCGTACGCCGGATCCGTATCCAGCACGCCGTCGATTTCGCCGTACAGCTCCGCCCCTGGAATCGCCATCAGTTTTTCAGCGTACACCTCCGCCAGCGCAGTGCGGATGCCGTTGATATGAATTGCATATTGCGCAGGCTTGAGGCGGAAATTCTCCCGGATGCGAATCTCCGGCAGCAGCACGCCACACTGCTCAGACACCACCTGGCGCACCCCGCGAATACGCTGCGACAGCGGGCTGCCCTTTGCCGAGTCAATCAGCGTCACCAGTTTGTACCCCAGATTCAGGCCAATCGGCTCCACCAGCGGAATGCTTTCCCAGTTGATGGCAGGCGCGACATCCTGGCCCAGTGCGTCAGTAATCGCCTCGTAATCCGTCTCTTCTTCGGCGGGTTTAACCACTTTGCTCTGCCGCCAGGCGGCAAACAGCAGTAAACCGGTGAAGCACAGAAACGCGATGTGTGGCATTCCGGGGACAATCGCCAGAATAAACATGACGAAGGCGGCGGTGTAGAGCACATGCGGTTTGGCCAGCAGCTGGGTTTTGATCTCATCGCTGACGTCATCGCCGTCGCTGACGCGCGTCACGATAATCGCTGCGGCGGTCGCCAGCAGCAGGGAAGGGATCTGCGCCGCCAGGCCGTCACCGATGGTCAGCAGAACGTACTGCTGGAACGCGTGGCTGGCATCAAGATCGTATTTGAAGATACCGATACAGATCCCGCCGATGACGTTAATCACCAGCACCATGATCCCGGCGATGGCGTCACCACGGACAAACTTCGAGGCCCCGTCCATCGCGCCGTAGAAGTCAGCCTCTTTCGACACCTCTTTACGCCGATCGCGCGCCTGTTTCTGATTAATCAGCCCCGCATTCAGGTCGGCGTCGATCGCCATCTGTTTACCGGGCAGGGCATCAAGGGTGAAACGCGCCGACACTTCGGAAATACGCTCTGCCCCTTTGGTGACCACCACAAAGTTGATGATCATCAGGATGATGAATACGACAAAACCGACGACGAAATCGCCGCCGATCACCACCTGTCCGAAGGCCTCGATCACCTTACCGGCTGCACCTTCCCCTTCGTGGCCGTGGAGTAACACCACGCGCGTGGAAGCGACGTTCAGGGTCAGTCGCATCAGGGTGGTGATCAGCAGAAGCGTCGGGAACACGGCAAAATCGAGCGGGTGCTGCATGTTTACCGCCACCAGCAGGACCGTCACGGCCAGAACGATGTTGAAGGTAAACAAAATATCCAGCATCAGCGGAGACAACGGCAACATCACCATCGCCAGCACGCTGAGCAGTAATATCGGTACGCCGATGCGGCCCTGACGGAGAATGGCAAGCATTTGCTGTGACTTACTGTTCGCCATGGGTTTTTAATACCTCTTTAGGAATGTTGATCTGTTTGTTCAGGCTCGGTTTGGCCTCAAGCTGGCCGGTGCGCCAGGATTTGAGCTGCATGACGTAGGTCAGCACATGCGCAATGGCGCGAAAAAGCTGGGCCGGAATTTGCTGGTTAACGCGCGTGGAGTGGTAAACCGCTCGCGCCAGAGGCGGAAACTCCACCACTTCAATCTGGTGCTGGCTTGCCACTTCACGGATGTAGAGGGCGATATCATCGACCCCTTTCGCCACGATGTACGGGGCTTCTGCTTTGTTCGGATCGTATTTCAGCGCCACCGCGAAATGGGTCGGGTTGGTGATGATCACGTCTGCTTCTGGTACGGTGCGGTTAATCTGCCCCATCGCCATCTGGCGCTGGAGCTGGCGGATACGCCCCTTGATCTGCGGATTCCCGTCGTTATTTTTGTACTCTTCCTTCACCTCTTGCTTGGTCATGCGCATCTTTTTGGTGAACATGAATTTGGTCAGCGGCACGTCGAGCAGAGCAAAAATCACAATCACTGAAATGAAGTAGATCAGTACATGGTGAAAAATGCCAAAACCGGCGTGGATCGCCTGGTTGAGGTTCAGGCGCTGCAGATGCAGCAGCGGATTCAGGGAGCTGTGAACCATCGAATACAGCACCGCCAGAATCACCCCGCACTTGAGCATCATCTTGCCCACTTCCACATAATGGCTGGCGGCGAACATGCGCTTTACGCCGCTGATCGGGCTGATTTTTTTGAAATCGGGCTTTAGCTTCGACAGTGTAAAAATCCAGCCGCCGGGGATCAGGCTCGCCACAATACAGGCCAGTGGAATCGGCGCGAGGGTGGCGATAAAGCGCAAGATCACCGAGACGTTGAGCATTAGAAACTGGCTCAGCGCGCCGCTATCGTCCAGCCGCCCGGCCATCATTCCCACCGAGGTAAAAGATTCCATAATCAGCTGCTGGTAATAGGGAAAAAAGCTGCTCAGGGTGATAAACGAGGTCAGCAGCCCCACCGCCATGGTCAGGTCTTTCGAGCGCGGCAGATCGCCCTTTTCCCGCGCTTTGCGCAGTTTCTGGGGGGTGGGTTTTTCGCTCTTATCTCCGCCCTGGGCCATCAGTGGCTCCTTACGGCTTCGAGCCTGGCCAGAATTTCATTGGTCAGGTTGAGATAGTGGTCGGGAATATTGGTCATCATCATCGAAATACAGAGCAGGCCGAACAGCATGCTGATGGGAAAGCCGAGCGAGAACAGGTTCAGGGTCGGAGAGATGCGGTTCAGCAGGCCAAACCCCCCTTGCACAATCAGCATCACAAAGGTGGTGGGAAGGGCGATTAATGTCGCCGCAGACATTATCCAGCCCAGGCTTTGTACGATTAATAATAATGTCGGTTTATTAATCGCCTGACCGATGGGCCACCAGACAAAACCTTTAAACAGAATCGTCACCACCAGCAGATGCCCGTCCATAATGAAAAACAGCAGGGCGCAAAAGGTGTAAATAATCTGCGAAATCACGGTGGTCGAGCTGCCGTTGACTGGGTCGTTCATCATCGCCATCCCAAGGCCCATATTCATCGAAAGAATATGTCCGGCGGTTTGCAGGGCGACAAACACCAAATGCATCGCCATGCCAAACAGCATGCCCCACAGCATCTGCTCTCCGATGAGCAGAAGGGTACGCACCGACAGCAGCCCGGTGAGCAGCACTTTTTCCGGCAGCATCGGGGTGATAATCACCGACAGCGCCAGCGCGAGCGCCGCTTTGATGCGTTTGCTAAAGGCGCGGTTATCCAGCACCGGGCAAAAGTGGATAAACGCCAGAATGCGCACAAACGGCAGAACGAGCGCCATCAGCGGGTTTATCAGAGTGAGAATATCAATGCCCATGGCCGTCAGCCCACCAGCGCCGCCGCCTGGTGAAAGAGATTGACGGTAAAGTCGACTAACTGGGTCAGCATCCATTTGCCGCCAATGATCAACACCGCCAGCGTCACCAGCAGACGCGGCAGAAAGCTCAGGGTCTGTTCGTTAATTTGCGTGGTCGCCTGAAAAATACTGACGCACAGGCCGACGATCAGGCTCGGCACAATCGCCACCGCCGAGATAATCAGCACCAGCTTGATGCCGCTCGCCATGATGTCACCGGCAATATCCATCGTGACCATGGCTATACCCCTTGCACGCTGGAGGTGAGGGTGCCGACAATCAGCGTCCAGCCGTCACAGAGCACAAACAGCATCAGCTTGAACGGCAGCGACACAATCAGCGGCGACAGCATCATCATCCCCATCGCCATCAGAATACTGGCGACAATCAGGTCGATAACCAGGAACGGAATGTAGATCATGAAGCCAATCTGGAAGGCGGTTTTCAGCTCGCTCAGCAGGTACGCGGGGGTAACCACCGTCAGATCCTGCTCGCGCGGATCGCCCGTCACTTTGGCGATATCCATCATCTGCGCCATCGCTTTATTGCTGGTTTGCGCCAGCATGTAGTTCTTCAGCGGCGTCTCCGCTTTGCCAAACGCCTGTTTCATGGTGATTTCATCATTCTGAAACGGCACGATGGCCTCATCGTAAATCGTCGTCCAGACCGGGCGCATCACCAGCAGCGTCAGGGCCAGCGCGATGCCGGTGAGGATTTTGTTCGGCGGGCTTTGCTGCAGCCCGAGCGCCTGACGCAAAATCGCCAGCACGATGATAAACCGCGTAAAGCAGGTCATCATCAGCACCATCACCGGCAGTAACCCCAGCAGGGTCATCAGGATCAGGATTTCAATTTTGACGTTGTAATCCTGCCCGCCGTCGGTGGTGGCCGAGCTAAAGAGCGTAATATCGCCGTTCGCCGCAAACAGCTGCGGTGAAAAGAGCAGCCCGGCAAACAGCAGCGCGGGCGCCACGGCGCGAAGCAGCGGTTTCATCGCGTCAGTTCACCCAGTTCTTTGCTGTTGAACTCCAGAATGCGCAGGCCGTATTTATCGTTCAACACCACCGCTTCGGCTTTACCGAACAGAATGCCGTTCACTTTGATGTCCAGCGCTTCACCGGCCATTTTATCCAGCTCAATCACCGAGTCATGGTTGACGGTCATCAGGTCGGCCAGCGAAATCTCGACCGACGCCACTTCCAGGGTCAGGGTGACCGGAATGCGGCTGAACAGCGCCATTTTGCGCAGGTCGTCGATGCCGCTCGCCGTCTCAGGTTGTTCCTGAATATCCAGGCGGATATTGCCTTCAACCGTCTCTTCGCGCGGCATATCGCCGAGGTTGAGATCGCTGAAATCCAGGGACTGGCTCAATTCTTGTTGCAGATCACTCATAAGGCTTCTCGATGGTTCTGTCGTTAAATCCACAGAGGAATAACTTGCTGTGGTCTTCGGCGATGTTGGCGTCAAAAATCTGCTCTTTCCCGATAAACACAGGAACGGGATCGTTGATGCTCATAGGGATGATGTCGCCCGGCTTGATTTTGGCCAGTTGGGCGACGGTTAAATTCAGGCTGGCGACTTTGCCGCTCAGTTTTAGCGGCAGGCTGTAAAACAGACGTTCGATCTGCGAACGGTCCGGCGTGGGTTTAGGGCCAGCGTGGCTGTCCGTCAGCGGGTCGCGTAAATTCATCAACATGTGATCGACGTGCTGATTATCAAATAACAGCGTAAAACTGCCGTGCTCATACCCTTCGAGACTAAAAGTGACGCACCACGCCCACTGATTAATAATGGTGGTGTTGTCGCTTTTAATTTCGAGGTCCTGGCCAAAAGTCTCTTTATCAATCAGCAAACGGGTGAGATCCAGCCCGATTTTTGTTTTCAGACGATCTTCTGTTTTGGTTACCGGTTGGCTGGTGTCCGGTGAAATATTTCCGCTCTCTTTCCCCAGGCCATAATAGTCATGAAGAATGTGCAGGAGTAATGAACGCTCGATGCTAAAGGCAATGGAACCGAGCGGCGTAGAAAAAAGTTGGGTGTTTTTATGCGTCTGGTCAATCGCAAACGTCATCGATTCCAGTGCGACATTTACCCGCAATTTTTTAAGAAAATAAATGCTCAGGCGCGAATCAAAGATATCGAAGCTGTCATTCATTAACTTGGGTAATTTATGCCATGGGCGACCGAGCTTGCTCACATCGAGCTTCACCATGTCGGGAATCGCCTGACGTGGGTAGATTCTGATTCGCTGAGGAGCTGCTTGCATAGTTCTTCCGCATAAAAAGAGTGATAAGCGTAAAGCGTCAGAGATAAAACAAAAAACGCTAATCGGTTCTAAAATAATTTAAGTTTCTTAAAACGGTGCCGCTTTATCTATTCAGGAGGAATTACCTGCCAGAGAGAAATCCAGACGCACACAGTTTATTAAGGACAAGAATTAGACTCTTTTTAGACGATCGGCACAAGATTGTCCGGGTTATTAATTCCTTATTTTACAGGCGCTTATTAAGATTAATAACTTTTGTAACTCTATGATATTTATAGATTAATATTTTAATACCCATTAAAAACAAGACATCTCACCCCGCACCGATATACTGCGCTTCAGTCATGAATTCCGATGCTTCACTGTATCCGGTGACTTTCGTAACCCATATCGAACTTATGCATTTATAAATATCCGCGCCAGGCGGCGGAATATCTGTGCAGCAGTTTCAGGTTAATGAATTGATTAAATTGTTGGTGAGTTGTTATGAGTATTGTTATTGAACATGAAGCCCAAAATGAAAATGGATTTGTTGCCAGCGCACCAGAAAGCGTCAATGTATTTTCATTAGCGCGTCGCGTGGCTAAATATAATGTATCGGTACTTATTACTGGCGAGACCGGAACAGGAAAAGAGTGTATCTCCCGCTATATTCATGAGAATGCATTAGGTGCCGATGCGCCTTATGTTGGCGTGAACTGTGCGGCCATTCCGGAAAGCATGCTTGAGGCAATTTTATTCGGCTACGAAAAAGGTGCTTTTACCGGAGCGGTCACAGGCGTTGCCGGTAAATTCGAACAGGCGAATGGCGGAACCTTATTGCTCGATGAAATCGGTGATATGCCGTTAGCGCTGCAGGCGAAATTATTGCGCGTTTTGCAGGAGCAGGAAGTCGAGCGTCTCGGCAGCCATAAACGTATTCCTCTGGATATTCGCCTGGTCGCCTCCACCAATAAAGATTTACAGCAGGAAATTGCCGAAGGGCGTTTTCGTCAGGATCTCTTTTACCGTATTTCCGTCGTACCCATTCATATCACCCCGCTGCGTGAACGCCGTCAGGACATTATTCCTTTAGCGCTGCGTTTTATTGCCAAATATAAAGCCTTCCATAAAGGCAATATTCGTCTGAGCGACGAAGCGCGTCACGCGCTGCTGGCTTACGAATGGCCGGGCAACGTGCGTGAGCTTGAGAACGTTATTCAGCGCGGCATGATTCTGAGCAACGGTGAAGAGATCACGGCGGTGGATTTTGGCCTGCCGGTGATGATTCCTACCGTCGAAATGCCCGACCTCGACGTCATGCCTGCCTACCGCGAGCAGCAGAGCGCGGCCAGCGCGATGAGCAACGTGAAGCTTCATGGCCGGATGGCGGAGTTCCAGTACATCCTCGAACTGCTCAAACGTCACAACGGCAACAAATCTAAAACGGCGGCTTTTTTGGGTATCACCCCGCGCGCGCTGCGCTATCGACTGGCGTCAATGCGTGAAGAAGGCATTGATGCCGGTTGCTACTCGTAACGGCATAAGGGACTTAACCAATGGACAAAATTACCGCTATCGGTCTTCACGCCAGCCAACAGGCGATGCTGGACAAAATGCACAATACGGCCGCGATGGCAGCGTCTGGCGCAGTGAATCAGGGGCAGATGATCGCCCCCGGTGCGTCGTTTCCCGACGTGGCGGGCGCAGGCAATCTCTCCTTTTCCCAGGTGCTGAATAACGCGATCGATAACGTCGATGCGGTCCAGCACTCTGCCGGAGCAAAGCAAAAAGCGATTGAAATGGGACAGAGCGACGATCTGGCTGGTGCGATGATCGAATCGCAGAAGGCGAGCGTGGCCTTCTCCGCCATGATGCAGGTTCGCAACAAACTCACCACTGCGCTCGACGAAGTGATGAATACTCCGCTCTAAGGTCTCCTCCGTGCTGAATAAGTTAAAAGAAAAACTCTCCGCTTTACCCTTGCCTGCCGGGCGGCTGAAACCCCAGTGGCTGATTACCGCAGGCGGCTTGCTGCTGGTGGCGGCGATCGTCTTCTCTCTGTGGCGCAGCAATCAGGGCTATGTGGCCCTGTACGGCAGCCAGGAAAATATTCCCGTGGCGCAGGTGGTGGAAGTTCTGGGCGCAGAGGCGATTGCCTACCGCATAAACCCCGACAACGGCCAGATCCTGATCCCGGAAAACAAACTCCCGCGTGCGCGCATGGCGCTGGCGGCGAAAGGGATTACGGCGGTGATGCCGGAAGGCTACGAGCTGATGGACAAAGAGGAGATGCTCGGCAGTAGCCAGTTTGTGCAGAACGTTCGCTACAAACGCAGCCTCGAAGGGGAACTGGCGCGCAGCATTATGGCGCTCGACCCGGTGGAAAGCGCCCGCGTGCATCTCGGTCTGAGCGAATCCAGCTCCTTTGTGATGACCAACAAACCGCAGAGCAGCGCCTCGGTGATGTTGCAACTACGCTACGGCAAACATCTGGATGAGCAGCAGGTCGCCGCGATTGTCCAACTGGTCGCCGGCAGCGTGCCGGGCATGCAGGCAAACAGCGTACGCGTGGTGGATCAGGCGGGCAATCTGCTGTCGGAGAACGGCCAGCAGGGCACCACCAATATGGCCAGCATCCGCCAGGGGCGCGATGTGATTGAGCGTATCAAACACGAAACCACCAGTAATATCGCCGGGCTGCTGACACCGCTGTTTGGTAGCGAAAACTACCGCATCAGCGTGACGCCGTCCGTGGACATGAGCAGCGTCGAAGAGACCCAGGAGCGCCTGGGCAAAGAGCCGCTGGTCAGCGACGAGAATATCTCCCGCGAAAACACCACCAACGAGCTGGCGATGGGCATTCCTGGCTCGCTCAGTAACCGTCCCGTGACGCCACCGGCAGCTGCCACGGCACCTGACACGCAGCAGCAAACCACGCAAACCCAGACCAGCGATCCGCGCTCCCTCACCAACCGCACCCAGGAGCAGCGTAAGTTTGCCTTCGATCGCGATATCCGCCACATCCGTCATCCCGGCTACAAGCTGGAGAAACTGCGCGTGGCGGTGGCCCTGAATCAGGCCGCGCCATCTCTCGCCTCGATGACGCCGGAACAGCTCGCCACGCTGACGCGGCTGGTCGAGGACGCCGCTGGCATCGAAAAAGATCGCGGTGACTCCCTGACCCTCGACCGTCTGACCTTTGTTGATATCACGGGCGACGGCCTGCCGGTGCTGAAGTGGTGGCAAGACCCGTCCATTCAATACTGGGGACAAATGGGCGGTATCGGCCTGCTGGCGCTATTAACCCTGCTGTTTGGCGTGCGTCCTCTGGCTCAGCGCCTGGCGCGCCGCGATGCGCCTGCCATCGATGCGATTGAAGCGAAAGGGCTGGACGACGCACCGGAAAATGAGCTGGTCACCACCGAAAACGGCCTGACCGGATTGCCAGGACCGGCATTCAATCAGGATACCGACTTGCCGCCACTCAGTTCTGGCCTTGAAACCAAGGTGGAATACCTGCAAATGCTGGCGGAAAACGAAACCGAACGTATGGCTGAAGTACTGAAACAATGGATCAACAGCAATGAGCGAACACCTAATAAACAAGAGCAGTAAAGGTAGCGTCAAAAGTGGACGCAGCCGCCTGGAGCAGGCCGCCATTCTGTTGCTCAGCGTGGGCGAAGAAGCCGCCGCAAAGCTGATGCAGAAGATGAACCGTGATGAAGTGATTTTACTCAGCGACACCATGGCGCGGCTGCACGGCGTGAAGGTGGACCACGCGCGCTATGCGATGAACAACTTTTTTGATGATTACCGCGAGCAGAGCGGTATCAACGGCGCCTCGCGCAGCTATCTGCGCAGCATTCTGGAGAAAGCGCTGGGCGGCGAAATCGCCAGCAGCGTGATCAACGGCATCTACGGGGACGAGATCCGCCACCGCATGGCGCGTCTGCAGTGGGTCGACGTGCCGCAACTGGCGGCGCTGATTGAGCAGGAGCACCTCCAGTTACAGGCGGTATTCCTCGCTTTCCTGCCGCCGGACGTGGCCGCCAGCGTGCTCAGCGCCCTGTCGCAGGAGCGTCAGGACGAAATCGTCTGGCGTATCGCGCGCCTCGATGACGTTAACCGCGACGTGATTGACGAACTGGATCGCCTGATCGAACGCGGCGTGGCGGTGCTGTCCGAGCACGGCTCGAAAGTGGTCGGCATCAAACATGCCGCCAATATCGTCAACCGTATTCCGTCCAACCAGCAGCAACTGCTCGATCAGCTGCGTGAACGGGATGCGGGCGTGGTGGAGGAGCTGGAAGAGGAGATGTACGAGTTCTTCATCCTGAGTCGCCAGACGCCAGCCACGCTGCAACGTCTGATGGAGGAGATCTCCATCGAAGAGTGGGCGGTTGCCCTGAAAGGCACCGAGCCGGTACTGCGCCAGACCATTTTCAACGTCATGCCGAAACGCCAGGTTACCCTGCTGCAATCCACCACTACGCGTCTGGGTCCGGTTCCTGTGAGCCGCGTCGATCATGTGCGTAAAGAGATCATGGCCACCGTCCGTCAGCTGGCGGAAGAGGGTGAGATTCAGGTGCAGCTGTTTGCCGAACAGACCATGGAGTAACCATGTTTAAAAAGCACAGCTTACCCTTAAGCGCCCTGACCCCGACCCGACAGGCGGTGATCAAACCGCGCCTGTACAAATTCCCGCCGCTGCGTAAACGCCGCCCGGCACACAGCGTGGCGGAGGATATTCCCGCTGCGGCTGACGGCGCGGCGATACAGGAACAGCTTCAGCAGGGATTTCAGGACGGCCTGAACCGTGGATTTGCCCAGGGCATGGAAGAGGGCAAAGAAGAGGGATATCAGGAGGGGCTGCGCCTCGGTTTTGACGAAGGCGTGCGGAAAGGGCGATCCGAAGGGAAAACCCAGGCGCGCCAGCAGTTTCTCGACGCGGCCCATCCGCTGGATGAGATCATTCAGTCGATGGAAACCTTCATGGCGAACTACGAGCAGCGTCGCCGCGAGGAGTTATTACAGCTGGTGGAGAAAGTGACCCGGCAGGTGATCCGCTGTGAACTGACCCTCCATCCCACGCAGATTTTGACGCTGGTGGAGGAAGCGCTGAGCGCATTGCCCCAGCAACCCGAGCAGATCAACGTCATGCTCAACAGCGAAGAACATCGCCGCATCAGCGAAGCCGAGCCGGAAAAAGTGGCCCAGTGGGGGCTAATGGCGGACCCCGATCTGGCCCCCGGTGAATGCCGCGTGGTGACCAACACCACTGAAATGGACGTGGGCTGCCAGCACCGACTGGACCAGTGTATGGACGTGCTGAAAGAGACGCTGCTGCCGGAATCCCGCGATGAGTAACACCGATTTCGCGCAGGTTTTGCGCTCCATCGATAACATCAACCTCGCCCGCGTGGCCGGGCGCCTGGTGCGCGTGGCGGGCATTTTGCTGGAGTGCGTCGGGTGCCGTCTCGCCGTCGGCCAGTTGTGCCAGGTCGAAAGCGCCGAAGGGGAGTTTATCGAGGCGCAGGTGGTCGGGTTCGATCGCGACGTAACCTTTTTAATGCCCTTCAAACAGCCTTCCGGCCTGATGGCGGGCGCGCGCGTTTACCCCGCCGATAAACAGCAGGGGGTGCTGATTGGCGATCAGTGGCTCGGACGGGTGGTGAACGGCCTTGGCGAGCCGATTGACGACAAAGGCAAACTCTCCGGCGACACGGTACTGCCGCAGCAACTCCCGCAGGTGCATCCTCTGCGACGTCAGCCGGTGGCCGCACCGCTCGACGTGGGCGTGCGGGCGATTAACGGCCTGTTGACCATCGGCAAAGGCCAGCGAGTGGGGTTAATGGCGGGGAGCGGCGTTGGCAAAAGCGTGCTCCTCGGCATGATCACCCGCTATACCCAGGCCGACGTGGTGGTGGTGGGGCTGATCGGCGAGCGCGGGCGCGAAGTGAAAGAGTTTATCGAACATTCGCTGGGGGAAGAGGGGCGGCGTAAATCGGTGATCGTCGCCGCGCCGGCCGACGAATCGCCGCTGATGCGTATCAAAGCCACGGAGCTGTGCCACACCATCGCCAGCTACTACCGCGACAAGGGTAAAGACGTTCTGTTGCTGGTGGATTCTTTAACCCGCTACGCCATGGCGCAGCGTGAAATCGCCCTTTCGTTGGGCGAACCGCCCGCCACGAAAGGCTATCCGCCATCGGCATTCGGCATGATCCCGAGACTGGTTGAAAGCGCGGGCAACAGCGAAAGCCACGGCTCAATGACCGCAATCTACACGGTGCTGGCAGAAGGTGATGACCAGCAGGACCCGATAGTCGACTGCGCCCGTGCGGTGCTGGACGGGCACATCGTCTTGTCGCGACATCTGGCGGAAGCGGGCCACTACCCGGCCATCGACATCGGGCAATCCATCAGCCGCTGTATGAGCCAGGTGACGGAGCGCGAACACCAGCTTTCGGCGCGCACCCTCAAGCAGCTGTACGCCGAATACCAGAGCATCAAGCCGCTCATCCCGCTGGGCGGATACGTGGCGGGTGCCGATCCGATGGCCGATAAAGCGGTCAATCTCGCCCCGGCAATCACCCGGTTCCTGCAGCAGGAAGTGCAGGATGCGGCGCTGCTCGACAAAACCATCTCCGATCTCAACGTACTGGCGAAAGCAGGATAATCGACGATGAGTAAACTGATTCAGACCCTCGAACAACTCCATGTGCTGCGCAACCGCGCGGTAAAAGATCTCAGCAGTAAACTCGCCACTCAGCAGCAGCTGTGCCAGCGCCTGGAGAAGAACATTCACGCCCTGTCGAACCTCGTCAACCACAGCACGCCGGAGATGCAGGGCAGCGCGACCATGCTTCACAATCAGTCGTTCTACAAACGCAATATCCAGCGAGTGATCGACTGGCAGCGGCAGGAGCAGGCGCTCGCGACAGTCGAAGCGCAAAAATTGCAGGGGAATTTGCTGGCGGAATCGCGTCGGGAAAAGAGTCTCGAACTGGTGCTCGATGGCCGTCGACAGGACCTGCGCCAGGCGCAGGAGCGCCGCGAGCAAAAAGTCACTGACGCCGTCTCCGCGCAGTGTTGGTTAAGACAACAACAGGCCCAGCGGCAGCGATAAGATGGCTACTAATTTGATGCAGTCGCTGCTCAAACGCCAGCAGCAGAAAAAAATCACCGAATTCCCGTTTGTCAGCGTGATCTGTCCGACGTGGGAGCGCCGGGCGTTCCTGCCCTATTTGCTCTATCTCTTTCAGTATCAAGACTATCCGGCCGATAAACGCGAGCTGGTGATCCTCGACGATTCCGCGCAAGGCAACGAAGATCTGATCGCCATGATGGTCGATGCGCGCGTGGACAATGTGCGTTATATCCACAGCCCGGAGCGGCTGGATCTCGGTGAAAAACGCAACAAACTCAACGAGCTGGCCAAAGGGGAGTACATCGTCTGCTTTGACGATGACGACTACTACCCGCCGAACAAAATCAGCGCGCAAGTGGGCGAAATGCAGCGCAACAATGCCCTCTTTTCCGGCAGCGATACCATTTATATCTGGTACAGCCATCTCGATAAAATCTATCGCACCCATTCTTTTGGCGCCCACCATGCCCTGAACGGCACCTTTGCCTATCATCGCCACTTCCTGAAAAACCATCGCTATGAAGACTCCGCGAGGCTGGCGGAAGAGCAGGCGTTTCTGAATAACTTCACCGCACCGGTGCTGCAAATCGATCCCCGCGAGGCGATTTTGTGCATTTCGCACAGTGCTAACACCTACGACAAAGATTTCGTGCTCGGCTCCAGCCAGCCGACGGCGCTGACGCTGGAAGATTTCGTCTCCGATCGCAATCTGCTGAACCACTATCGCCGCCTGAGCCACGCGCCGCTCAGCACCTCCGTGCAGTGGTCGGTCTTCGCTAAGGTGGCGGTGCTGTATGACCAGCCCGATGAGCTTGAACATCAGCGTCAGGCGCTGGTCGCGCTTGGACTCGATGCGCAACAGCTGGTGCCTTTTGCCCGCGACGGGCAGGACGAGCTGACGTCCCACTGCCAGGTGCTGGACACGGCGATGCGCGAGCAGTGGCAAAGCGTGGTGCTGGTGGATGCGTCGGTGAAATACGTGCGCAAAGAGATGTCGATAAAAACGGTAAACCAGCTCCTTTCCCGCCTGGCTCATATCGACTGGCAGGTGGTGGTGCTGGGAGCGCGCTATCAGCGTATTTCACCTCTCAAGGCGTTGCCGGGCGTGGCCCGCATCGCGCGCGGTGACTGCGGCTGCGCGTATGCCGTCAACGGCGAATACATCCCCGAGCTGCTGGCGTGCTACCGCCAGGCTATCGCGCAACAGCTCACCCTTGATGAATGCTGGCCTGCGCTCATGCAGGCCCGCTGCTGGCTTGGTCTGCAGCCGAGCTTTGCTTTTTTACCCGAGATATCCGACCGCGAAAGCGGGAAGCGTATCGATTGCACCCACTGGTTTTTTCGCAAAAACTTTCAATGAAGAAGGGCCGCCACTCCAGCGGCCGGAGTACCCTATGGAACTGATTGAGCACTACCAACCCGAATATGTCGTCCGCTTTGCCGAGCGGGTACGGCCCTGCGAATGCCCTGCCTGTCAGGGGCGTACGGACGACTGGCCCGTCACTCACGTGAAGCTGAAAAACCAGCAGCGCGACAGCCTCGACGCGGGCTGCGAGACTGCGGCCCGCGAGATCCTGCTCAACCCGCAGGCCTTTGTTCTGCATACCTCAACGACCCGGCCGCAGAGCGAGCAGGGGCTGAGCGCCTGGGACGAAACCCTGAACCAGCAGTGCATCAACCTGGCGGTCCATCCGGCACTGACGCTGGAGAGCAGCCTGTACGCCATCGGCGTGTTGCTCAGTAAAGCGCAGCGTTATCTCGACAGCGATCAGTGCGAGCCGCACCAGCTGCTGGAGATGGGCGAGCAGCTTTCGGCGCTGGCGGAGCGCGGGATCCTCGACGAACAGCTGCGCCTTCTGCCGCCGATTGAGGTGAATCGCGTGGAAGCGCTGGAGCAGATGGGCGCGATGCGCCTGACCCTCAATCTGCCCGCAATGCAGAAAATGAGCATGATGCTGAAGCTCAGCGAGCTGGCGGTGATGCAGCCTGCCCGTCTGCAGGATCGCTTACGCGAGCTGGAAGCCGGTGCCGCGCGCAACGCCCTGCTGAACGAACAGCCGCATATCCTACGCAACGCCCTGATCTATAAACTGTATGGCGAATGTCTGCCCGGTCCCGACGCCGACAACTACGGCGATGTGCTGATGTCCCTGACCCGCATGATGTTCCAGCTGAAAATGCTGTGCGCCATGTGGCTCGAGGACAACGCTCAGCTCACCCACAACGATGTGGTGGCGCTGTTTAGCGCGTGGTTTAACTGGCAGAGCGGAAATGTGTGGAAGGGCGCGAATTCTGCGGATTACACGTTGCTGTGTGGGCTGTCGTTGATTTGATGTTCCAGGCCGTCACTATTAACGTTAGCCGTTCAGCCTTTTAATTTAAATAGACATCAAAACCATGAAGATAACGTTTTGATGTCTATTTTTTCTATTTCTCTACAGAGAGTTACCGTCGCAGTGAGTCTGCATTGGAACCTGTCTGGCACCGGGTCTGCGGAACTTACTGTTCTTCAATACGACGGAAAATATAGAAATCTGCAAAGGACGTATTGTCTTGATTGCGAACATCAAACGGATATCTATTCGGAACCCAATCCTCTAGCACCCATTCCGCGGTCATATTTTTAACAATCCAGTCAGTGAATTTGCGATGGCGAACGTGTTTAACATGCCCGCCTAGTAGCGCATTCAGCTCCTCGTTATTCGACGCATAGATAATGACAAACCGCTCGGCTGCGCTGAACAACGTGGTCATATAGTGTGTGAAAACTTGATCTTCAATTAAGTGATAAATCACATCCAGCGAGAGCGCGAGTTCAGCTGTCTGACCGTTCCATGCGTTGACCGGATAAAAGTGCTTTGTTGGATCGTTGGCGAATCGGCTCTGGCAGCGCTCAAGGGCATGCGCAGAAACATCAAAACCGGTATAGCGCGGGTAGCGCGCAAGTGAGAGCTGATTTCCATCGCCACAGCCGAACTCCATGACTGACGATATGTTTTCCTTTTCAACAAACCGATTCAGTACCTCGGCTTTAAAATCAGCCAGGCAACCGTAAGATCCTGCGCCTGAATTACCTTCAAGGCGGTAACGGTCGTCCCAGTATTGTGCTGAGTGTTGAAACGCTAACGTATTGTTTGGCTGTGACATGTCTAATCCTGATGCTTTAAAGAGGTAAACGATGCAGGCCTGTTGCTACAGGGCTGTCGTGCAAAAGTGCGTGCTTGAGATCGGCTATCGTTAGTGGATGTATTTGCATGCCGGGGTCGGTCGTAAAGAGTCGGCAATAGCGCTGCGGGAAGGTTTCACTAACGTACTGGCGCAGAATAGTAGGCTCGGGCGAATCGGCAATCAGCACGGGCAGGCTGGCAAATGGCAATGCTTTATCTGAAACAACTAACAAATGGAATTGCTTATCCTGTTGAGCGCCCAGGAGCTGGATTTGCTCAATTAACGTGTCAACGGAGACCGTCGTGGCGTCCAGCACAATGATTATGTATTCAAGATCGCAGGCGGCGATTAAAGCCTCGCGCCGTGTCTGCACAAACGCGTCGATCTCCTGGCGGCTTTTGCCAGGAAACAACTCCGTCGACCGGTAACGTTTAAGAATGGCTTCAAAGATACGATACTCATAGGTCGCATCAATTGGTTTGCCCATTCCGGTCAAATTGTCGTCATGCAGGCGATAAGCGACATTGCACTGTGCGGTAAAAGCAATACGGGCTACGCCGACAGCGCGGGACCAGAATTCGTAGTCATGAGCACGCAGGTATGCCGGGTTATAGTCCCCGACTCGGGTGTAGAGCGAACGACGAACGCAGCAACCAGGATTAGTAATGAAACTGCCATGGACTATCTGATGTAACCAGTTGGCAGGTGCATGGTTGAACAGGGAAAAAAACTTCTTTTCACCTGCTAAGGTTTCCATTGCACAGGAGATCACGTCGGTCTGCGGGTTGCGCTGTAGCAGGGTGCGGTAATGGGTTAACGCATTGGCATGGAGGTGGTCATCACTATCCAGCCAGACCAGATATTCTCCCTTCGCCTCTTCAATACAGTGATTTCGGGTATCCGGGGCATTGCTGTGTGCTTTGCGAACGATGCGCAAGCGCGGATCGTTCAGGTCTTCGATTGTCGCAAGGCTCCCGTCTGTAGAGCCATCGTCAACCACCACCACCTCAAAATGCGAATCCCTTTGATTCAGCGCAGAATAAACTGCTGGAAGTAAATAGCGCTCACGGTTATAGCAGGGGATGAGAATCGAAAAAAGCGGCGTGGTACTGCCGACCGGTTGCCAGAGAGCCTGATAACCCTCCGGCAATTCCTGCTGGCGCAAAAGGGTTTGTGCTTCCTGTGTATAGTGTTCAGGAGAGGGATTACCTTCAAGCACGCGGGCCACGGCGTCTTCAAGCGAAGTGAATAAATAGCGCTTGGGTAGATATTCACTCAATCCTCCAGCAGCATGAAATGCAACAGGTTTTAATCCGGCAAGCATCGCCTCAAATACGCCCATGCCCTGAGATTCGTTATAGCTGGTGGAGAGCAAAAAGGATTTATCCGCGTACCAGCTCGCCATTTCCTCGGCGGCAATTGTTCCGCATATGACCACATTGCGGGATAAACCATAGATGGTGACAAGCTGAGTAAAACTGTCGAAGAGACATTGATCCTCTACGCGTCCGGCAATAAACAGCTTATAGCGCGAATTCTGTTTCACTAACGCCTGCAGGATGGGCAGAAGCATGATCAGATTTTTTTGCGGCGCAAAGCGGGCCACGCAGGCAATATGAAACGGATTTCGACGAATGGCACTCTGCGTGACAGGAACATGTTCGGTCAAATTGGCGAGAACAGTGACCTTCAAATGGACGGGTAATTTTTTGCCCATCAGGGAAATAAAGCGTTTTTTCATCGCCTGACTGACAAGAACAACTTCGTCAATATTGTCCCAGTTGGCCTGTAAAAATGCCTCCCCATAGAGTTCGTAACGATGGATACGGCAGACCATGCGGCAAAACTTCGGCAACTGACTCGCCGCAATAATCGCGCCGTCGCCCCACTCAAACCAGGCGACATCGCAATGGCGAAGGGCATTGAGCAGGGACTGCTGGGTGAGTGATTTGCCGCTAAGCTTCTGTACATGATGGCCTTGCTCTTGCATCAGCCCCATGACGGGAAGCAAAAAATGGAAATTATCGTTGGTCGCTGTCACCACAATCCGCTGTTTTCCAGCCTCGAGCGGAACAAATTGATACGAAAGCGGTTGGTCTATTTGCCCGATGCACTGATAGCCGCAGCGACGCAGATACCCGCTGACTTCTGCGAATTTGTCAGGGGTTGCACCTTCCAGCGAGACGGGTGAATGGGCTGTTGCTGCTTCCTGAATAGCGGCCAGCAAATATTCCTGAGGCAGGTCGGCCGCCAGGATTTTTTGAGTTGTCATGCTGCGGTCCTTCGGGGGAAAAAGAGATTCAGCGGGGGAGGTCACACCTGCCGATAAAGCCAGTTCTCCGGCTCGCCTACGTTAAACAGGTTTTGCAGAACCTCCTGCTGCATCGCCAGCACCATGCCGTTGCTGTCGTTCAGCGTTTTACATTCTGCGGCTGCCTGCTCCAGCGAATCCCAGAGCGTGTTGAGTTGCGACTGATTGGCGGCGGGCAGGCGGGTGAAGAGCGTGCGCAGGCCGTGCGCACCGGCGGGGATACCGAGCCGAGTCAGGAGCTGATAGCGCTGTTTACTGTTTTCCAGAAGCTGTTCATACACCGTGAAAATGCTGGCGTTCAGCGTCTCCAGTGCCTGCGCGTTACGCGCGATCAGGAACTGACGCTGATCCGTCAGCAGGGTCTTTAGCTGGTTGTAATGGTTGCGATCGTCGACCATGCCCTGAATCAGCGTTCTGACGCTCTGTGCGGCGTTACTCATTTTTACCTCTGATAGTATTGCTCTATCGCGCTGGTCAAGGCATCGAGATCGACGCTGATTTTCCCGCTGGCGATAGCCTCTTTCATACTGGCGACGCGCGCCATATCCACTTCTGGCAGGCTTGCCAGCTGTGTCTGCGCATCACCGAGAACCGGATCAATCGCGGTGGTGCGTGCGACTTTCATCTCCTCAGCACCTGCGGTGCGAGTCTGTGCCGTCGCACTGGACTGATTAATCGCGCTCGTCATGGCGTACTGGGGGGATGTCACTTTCATCGCTTACTCCATCTTCTTGTTTGTGCAGGTTGCGTCAGCTGTTCATCGGGCGGAAAAAACGTTTCCGATCTCCATACCCCTGTAAAGCGACGCACTCAGGGCGAAACTTAAGCCCTGCGTAAAGTTTTTTAATTTTTCGCGCTCAGGCTGGTTCTGACCACGCCCATCTCGCTGACGATGGCGGTCACTTCCCGCTCGCTGCTCTCATTCTTCACTTTGATCATCTCGCCTTTGCGCCCTTTTTTGCTGGCGATCCCCATGGTGCGGGCCTCGACGCCGTCCTGATCGGCAATCATCAGCACCCGCTGACCGCGCTCAACCATCACCGGCGAATCGAGTTGGCTCATGCTTAAAGGCTGGAGTTCCCGCACGCGGCGCTTGAGCGTCAGGCCAACCACATCATCCGGATGGGTGACGTAACCGCTGCGCAGGTTGCTGATATTGAACTTCTTCAGGGTGATATCGGACGGGCTGAGCACGTGCCCGCGCTCCAGGGTGTTTTTGGCCATCAATACGGCGAGATAGATGTCCGGTTTGACCGTCACCGCCACTTCCCAGCCGCCCGCGCTTTCGCAACGTACGTCAAAACGCAGCCTGCGCAGATCGAGGCGTTCGCCCGTCGGCATGCTGACGGTGAGCGGGGCGGCGCAGGGGGCGTACTGCGAGATTTCAGAGGGAATAAACAGATTGAGCTTTGCCTGGTAATCCTCCCAGCGGCTGCGCTGGGCTTCCTGACGAATCGCCTCGGAGGCCGCCTGCTGGACGCGGGAATGCACCTGCTTACGGGCGCTGGTGGGCTGGGGCGGCGCGGCGGCGGAAGCCGCGGAAAAGCAGAGTATGGCTGTGGTCAAAGAGGAGCGGAAAAAGCCCTTCCCATTGCGCGGTGAAAACAGTGATAAAACGCTATTAATCATGATGTTATGAACCTGGCACGATAGTTGCTTTAAAGATTGCAGCAACACGGACTATCGGCACTGTCCACCATCACGAAGGAGTGAGTTGTGAGTATTAGTTTTGATAAGGCATTGGGCGTTCATCCGCAAGCTGTAGCACTTCGACTTTCCAGGGCGGAACTGCTTTCAGCAAACCTGGCTAACGTCGATACACCCAATTTCCAGGCTAAAGATATTGATTTTGCCGCGGAGATGCAACGTTCGCAGCGGGATTTCTTTCCCGGCTCGACGGCGCAACAGATGTATCGCGTGCCCTATCAGCCCTCCTCGGACGGCAACACCGTTGCGCTGGATGTGGAACAAACAGAGTTTGCCAAAAACGTTCAGGACTACCAGATGAGCCTGGCGTTTTTGAATATGAAATTCACTGGTCTGAAGAAGGCCATTGAAGGTAAGTAATTGAATCAGGTAACGATAAATGGCTTTTACCGATATCTACCGAGTGTCAGGCTCGGCCATGACGGCACAGACCGTCCGCCTGAATACCGTCGCCAGTAACCTCGCCAACGCCGACACCGCGGCGACGGCAGAAGCGGGCGTGTACAAAGCGCGCCGCCCGGTGTTCGCGGCGGTGTATCAGAACGACGAGCTGATGAACAACAACGGCTTGTCCGGTGCCCGCGTGCAGGTGATGGACGTCGTGGAATCCGGCAACGCGGTGCAGCGGTACGAACCGCATCACCCGATGGCGAACCCGGACGGCTACGTCTGGTATCCGGACATCAACGTGGTGGAAGAGATGGCCGACATGATGTCTGCGTCGCGCAATTTCGAAACCAACGTCGATGTTCTTAACAATGTAAAAAGCATGCAGCAGAGCTTGCTGCGTCTGGGCGAGGCGTAATAGATGAGCGTGAATGGCGTTTCCACTCAATCCGGTACTACCCCTTACGACAGCGGTGTATCCGCCAATGACAACAGCGCGGCAGGGATGAACAACCTGTTTATGCAGCTGCTGGTGGCACAAATCCAGAATCAGGACCCGCTGAACCCGACCGATGGCACGGAATACGTCGGCCAACTGGCGCAGCTGACCCAGGTGCAGTCGATGGAGACCATGTCGCAATTAATGGCCAACAACGCGGTGCTGATGGACAACCTGCAAACCCTGTCGACGGGCAATCTGGTCGGGCAGAAGGTGATGGTTCAGACCGATACCCTCCAGAGTGATGGCAGCACCAACATCGAAGGCCGCCTGACGCTGGATCACGCCGCCAACACCGTCACGGTGATCGTCAAAGACGAAAGCGGCAACGAGACCAAAATCGAGCTGGGCAAACAGGAAGCCGGTTCCGTGGACTTCACCCTCAACCCGCAAGAGCTGGGGCTGAAAGAGGGCAAATACACCATGACCGTCATGACGGACAACGAGCCAGCCAAAGTGCCGATTGAAGTCGGCGGCGTGGTGAACAACGTGCGGATCCCGCTCGATGGCACTGCGACCATGCTCAACATCAGCGGCATCGGTGAAGTGGCGTACCACAACATCACTCAGTTCGGCCAGTCGAACGACAAAAACCCGAAGGGATTAACGAGTTAATCAGGAATTATTATGAGTTTTGATATTGCAGTTTCTGGCCTGAATGCCATCAACCAACAGCTCGGCGCGATCTCCAACAACATCGCTAACTCCGGCACCGTGGGCTTTAAATCCGGGCGCGCGGAGTTCGCATCCCTGTATGCCGAAGGTCAGCCGCTGGGCGTGGGCGTGACCGCCGTTGCGCAGAGTATTTCCAAAAGCGGAGCCATTTTTGCCTCTGCCAACAGCCTCGATTTGGCCATTAATGGCGACGGCTTCTTTATGATGCGCGACAGCACCGGCACCACCGCCTACACCCGCGCCGGCTATATGGCCACCGACAACAACGGTAACCTGGTTAACAACCTCGGCATGTACCTGCAGGGCTATCCGGTGGATGCCAACGGCGTGGTGCAGACCGGGACCATCGGCAATCTGACCATCAGCAGCGGCTCTATCCCGGCGAAAGCAACCAGCACTCTCGACTTCACCGCCAACCTGAATGCCAACGAAAAGTTGCCGGAAAATCCCGATTTCGATCCGACCGACGAGAAATCCTACAACCACACTTACGCCACCCAGGTGTATGACTCTCTGGGCCGTGAACACACCATGAAGCAGTACTTCGTTAAAACCACCGACAACGAGTGGGAAGTGCACTACTACATGGACGATCAGGATCTTGGCACTACCGAGAAAATGACCTTCACCGAGCAGGGCGTGCTGCAGACGCCGACCGGCCCGGTCACCATCAACGCCAGTATTCCGGGCGCAGACGGTATCGAACTGACCCTGAGCTACAGCGGCACCACTCAGTTTGGCTCCGATTTCTCGGTCAGCAAAAACTCCGGCAACGGCTACGCCTCCGGGGAACGTACCGGACAAATGATCGACAAAGACGGTAGCGTTTACGCCACCTTCTCCAACGGTGAGCGCCTGCTGCAGGGCCAGCTGGTGCTGGCGAGCTTCTCCAATCCGAACGGTCTCTCTTCGCAGGATGGCACCACCTGGTCGCAAACCGCCAGCTCCGGTACGCCGCTGACGGGCGCGCCGGGCACCGGGCTGCTGGGGTCGATCAGCTCCAACACTCTGGAAGGCTCCAACGTCGATCTCACCGCCGAACTGGTCGGGCTGATGACGGCGCAGCGTAACTACCAGGCCAACACCAAAGTGATCAGCACCAACGACAACATGATGTCGGCGCTCTTCCAGGCACTGTAATGGACCACTTAATTTATACCGCCGTGAGCGGAGCGTCCCGCAGCCTCGCGCAGCAGCAGATCCACGCGAACAACCTGGCGAACGTCAACACCCAGGGGTTTCGTCACGATCTGGACAGCGCGATGTCGCAGCAAATTCAGGGGGAGGGTTACGCCTCCCGTTTCTTGGTGCAACAGCAGCAGGGCGGCGTCGATCTGACGCCAGGGGCAACGCGTGAGACGGGGCGCGATCTCGATGTCGCCGTCAAAGGCAGCGGCCTGATTGCGCTGGTCAGCGGCAACCGCGAGGTCTACACCCGCAACGGCCAGATTGAAGTCGGCCCGGAGGGCGATCTGACCATCGACGGCCTGCCGGTCTCCGGCGACAACGGCCCGATCGTGCTGCCGCCGTTTTCGTCCGTCAGCATCGCCGACGACGGGGTCATCACCATCGTGGCGGATGACGGCGACATCGCCGCGCCGATGGACGTCGACCGTATCAAGCTGGTGGATATCGCCGCCAGCGAGCTGAGCAAAAACAGCGCCGGTTTTCTGGTGACCAACGCCAACGTCAATCCGCGTACCGAAGAGGTCGAGGTCGTTGCCGGGCATCTGGAAACCTCTAACGTCTCGGCGATTAACGAAATGGTCTCCAGCATCGCGCTTAACCGTCAGTTCGAAGCCCAAATCAAAATGATGAAGGCGGCAGAAGATCTGGCGACGGCGGGCAATCGCCTGCTGCGTAACGCCTGATTTTTGCCCGTTTAGCCAAAAGGAATAACGATGAATCCCGCTTTATGGATCAGTAAAACCGGTCTTGCCGCGCAAGACGCGAAGATGAGCGCCATCTCCAACAACCTGGCGAACGTTAACACCACCGGGTTTAAGCGCGATCGCGTGATGTTCGCCGATCTGTTCTATCAGAATCAGCGCACGCCGGGCGGTCAGCTAGACCAGAACAACATCTCGCCGACGGGCATTCAGTTTGGTACCGGCGTCAAAATTGTCGGCACCCAAAAAGAGTTCACCACCGGCAATATCCAGAACACCGGACAGTCGCTGGACGTTGCCATCACCGGACAGGGCTTTTTCCAGGTAGAAACCAGCGACGGCGATATCGCCTATACCCGCTCCGGTAACTTCCAGAAAAACCCGGACGGCCTGCTGACTAACGCTCAGGGGCTGCCGCTGGTGCCGCAGATTGAACTGCCGGATAACGTTAAAGATCTGCAAATCGGCAAAGACGGCACCGTCACGGCCACGGTCGCGGGCGAAGCTGATCCGGTCGAGCTTGGGCAGATCACGCTGGTGAACTTCGTCAATCCGGCCGGACTGGAAGCCCTCGGCGGCAACCTGTATCGCGAAACGGCGGCCAGCGGCGAAGCGGTAGAAGGCGTGGCGGGCGAAGAGGCTTTCGGGCAGCTCGAACAAGGCTCGCTGGAAGGCTCCAATGTGCAGGTCGTGGAGGAGATGGTCGATATGATCACCGTTCAGCGCGCCTATGAGATGAACGCCAAAATGGTCTCGGCGGCGGATGACATGCTCAAATTTGTCACGCAGTCGATGTAACGCGTGAAGTGAAAAAGAAATGAAAAAGCAGTTAGTTATTGGATGTATTGCACTGCTGCTGGCCGGGTGTGAAAGCCCGGCGCTGTTAGTGCAAAAAGATGACGCGGCCTACGCGCCGCCAGAAGATTTCTCCATGCCGACCACCAAAGTGCAGGGCGGCGGGCTGTATAACGGCAACTACAACTGGTCCCTGACGCAGGATCGCCGCGCTTACCGCGTGGGTGACATCCTGACCGTCAAACTGGACGAATCCACCCAGGCCAGCAAACAGGCACGGACCAACTTCGGCAAGAAAAATGACGTCTCGATTGGCGTGCCGGAAGCCTTTGGTCACTCCGTCGATAAGCTTTCCGGCTCCATCGACGGCAGCCGCAACTTCAACGGCAACGCCACTTCCCAGCAGCAAAACAGCCTGCGCGGAGCCATCACCGTGGCGGTCTACAAAGTGCTGCCCAACGGCGTGCTCGCCGTGCGCGGTGAAAAATGGCTGACCCTTAATCAGGGCGATGAATACATGCGTGTGACCGGGCTGGTACGCGCGGAAGACGTTGAGCGCGACAACTCAGTCTCCTCCCAGCGGATCGCCAACGCGCGTATCTCCTACGCCGGACGCGGAGCGCTCAGCGACTCCAACTCCGCAGGCTGGCTGACGCGCTTCTTTAACCATCCGCTGTTCCCGATTTAATGGAGTCTGCCATGCGTAAAGCGATGCTATTTCTGATGCTGCTGTGGACGACGGCGGCAACCGCAGAACGACTGGGAAATGTGGTCGATATTCAGGGCGTGCGCGGTAACCAACTGGTGGGATACAGCCTGGTGGTCGGCCTCGACGGCACGGGCGATAAAAATCAGGTGAAGTTCACCAGCCAGTCGGTGACCAATATGCTGCGCCAGTTTGGCGTTCAGCTGCCGACCAAAATCGATCCAAAAGTGAAAAACGTTGCTGCCGTGGCGATCAGCGCCACGCTGCCACCGGGCTACGCGCGCGGGCAGAGTATCGACATTACCGTCTCGTCCATCGGTGACGCGAAAAGCCTGCGTGGTGGCACCTTGCTGCTGACGCAGCTGCGCGGAGCGGACGGTGAAGTCTACGCCCTGGCACAAGGGAACGTGGTGGTCGGCGGTGTGAAAGCCGAAGGCAACAGCGGGTCGAGCGTCACCATCAACACCCCGACCGTGGGCCGCGTGCCGAACGGAGGGTCCGTCGAGCGCGAAGTGCCGTCCGATTTTCAGCAGAACAATCAGGTGATTCTCAACCTTAAGCGCCCAAGTTTTAAAACTGCCAACAGCGTGGCGGTGGCGCTGAACAGCGCCTTTGGCTCCGGCACGGCGACGGCGCAAAGCGCCACTAACGTGGTGGTCAACGCTCCGCTGCCGGCGGGCGAGCGCGTGGCGTTCATGTCGATGCTGGAAGATGTGCAGATCAACGCCGGTAAACAGCCGCCGCGCGTGGTGTTTAACGCCCGCACCGGCACCGTAGTGATTGGCGATGGCGTGGTGGTTCGCGCGGCGGCGGTGTCGCACGGCAACCTGACCGTCACCATTCGTGAATCGTCGAACGTTAGCCAGCCGGGCGCATTCAGCCAGGGTCAGACGGTGGTCACACCGCAAAGCGACGTCGATGTGAATCGCGGTAGCGGCCAGATGGTGACTATTGCAGCAGGCACCAGCCTGCGCAGCATCGTGAATACCATTAACAGCCTCGGCGCGTCGCCGGACGACACCATGGCGATCCTGCAGGCTCTGCATGAAGCAGGCGCGCTGGATGCCGAACTGGTTGTGATTTAAGGAGAGACAATGCTACAGGCGATCAAACCCCAGACCAGCGTTTTGCCCGGCGATTTTACCGGCCAGGTGAAACCGCAGAATCTGGAACAGGCAGCGGAGCAGTTCGAAGGTATTTTCCTGCGTTCGATGCTCCAGCAAATGCGAAAAGCCTCCGAAGCGCTGGTGGACAACAACCCGTTCGACAGCAAGCAGCAGCGCATGATGCGCGATTTTTACGATGACAAGCTGGCGTCACAGCTGGCTTCCCAGCGCAGCACGGGCATCGCCCAGATGATCATCACCCAGCTCGGCCCGCAGGAGAGCGCGCCGCTTAAGAATTCGCAGGGAATGGTCGCTTTACAGGAACATCCGAAGACATTAACGCCCCCCGTCGTCCCGGTAATACGTCGCGGGCAGGAGTAATCCATGAACATGATTAACATTGCCTTTAGCGGCTTGCAGGCCGCGCAGTTTGGGATGAGCGTGACCTCGATGAACATCTCCAACGTGCTGACGCCGGGCTACAGCCGTCAGGGCATTATCCAAAGCTCCGTGACGACGATGGGGCCGGGCGGTATGTCCGCCGGGGCGGGTGTGCAGGTGGATAGCATCCGCCGGATTTCCGATCAATACCTGACGGGCCAGGTGTGGCAGAGCAACAGCAAAGCTAACTACTACGGCATTAACAACCAGTATCTCAGCTCGCTGGAGAAGGTGATTGGCACGGATTCCACCAGTCTCGGCACCGGGCTGGACGATTTCTTCTCGGCCCTCGGCGCCTTAACCGCCGGGCCAGAAAGTGAAGCCAACCGCCAGCAGTTGCTGAACCAGGCGCAGTCCCTGGCGACCCGTTTCAACAACATGAACGACTTCATCAATAGCCAGAAAACCTCGGTCGGTAATCAGCGCAACGCCATTGTCGAGCAGATGAACACCCTGACCACCGGGATCGCTGACTACAACAAAAAAATCATGGAGATGGACTCGACGGGCGGCAACAGCAACGTGCTGCGCGATCAGCGTGACGAGCTGGTGAAACAGCTCAGCACCTACAGCGACGTGAAAGTGGTGGAAGACAGCAACGGCAGCTACTCCGTATCGATGAAAAACGGCCAGCCGCTGGTGAGCGGCAAAGTGGCCGGACAGCTCAGCGCCAGCACCGATGCCAACGGTAACTCTGTCTTAACGCTGACGTTTTCCGGCAGCGATTTCTCGTTAAACCCGTCGACGGGCGGCCAGCTTGGCGCGCTGTACGATTACGAAACCGGCGAACTGGCGAACATGCAGGCCTCGGTCCAGGGGATGGCCGAAACCGTCGCCACGCTGTTTAACGATCAGCTGGCGCAGGGTTTTGACAAAAACGGTAATCCGGGCAAACCGCTGTTCAGTTTCGATCTCACCAATCCGGCGGGCATTTTGCAGGTCAACGATTTGAAACCCGACGAACTGGCGCTCTCCGGCAAGCCTGACGAGCAGGGGAATGGCGACAACCTTGAGGCACTGATCGATCTGAAAAATAAAAAGGTCGATATCGGCGGGATGGGCAACATGAGCCTGAACGAAGGGGCGGCGGCGATCATCTCCAACATCGGTATTGCCAGTAAACAGTCGCAAAGCGAGCTGGAAGCGGCGCAGGCGGTGTTTGACCAGGCACAGCTGCAGCGCAACAACCTGAGTGCCGTCAACCAGGACGAAGAGGCGATAAACCTGCAGGTTTACATGCAGGCGTATCAGTCCAACGTCAAAGTGATCGCCACCGGCAACCAGATTTTTACTGACCTGTTAGGCATGTTTTAACCGGCGTTAAGGAACGAATTTATGCGAATCAGTAGTCTTTATAATTCCGACGCCATGCTGGCGCAGCTTGGCGTTAACGGCACGCGCATGAGCAAGCTGATGGAACAGATGGCAACCCAGAAACGAATCAACGTCCCGTCGGACGATCCGGTTGCCGCCACGCGTCTGGTGCAGCTGAACCGCGAGCAGTCGGCCATTAAGCAGTATCAGAGCAACATTTCGCGCCTCAGCGGATCGCTTGCGAGCCAGGAAGCGCACGTCAGCGCGATGAGCAATCAGCTGTTGTCCCTCAACGATAAACTGCTGGCGGCGGCCAACGGCACCCACAGCAGCGAAGATATGAACGGTTTTGGCACCGAACTGTCGTCGATGCTGGACTCGCTGGTGGCGTCGATTAACGCCCAGAATGAGAGCGGCAGCTATCTCTTCTCCGGCACCAAAACCGACGCCAAACCGGTGGTCTGGGACGAGGCGCAGGGGAAATACGTTTATCAGGGCAACGACGGCTCGCGAGAAACCACGGTGGCAAACGGGGTGAGCGTGACGGAAAACACCAACGTGGTGCAGGCGTTTGGTAACGGCAGCGATCTGGAGATGCTGAACAAGCTGAAAGCCCTGAGTGAGAAGATGCAGGACCCCGACATTCCGGTCAGCGATTATCAGGATGAGATGCAGGAGATGCTGACGCTCTCCTCCGACACGCGCGACAAAGTGGCGGCGATGTTTACCGATCTGGGTGGGCGTCAGAATCGCCTGACGATGCTCGGCGATGCCCACACGGACGTCAGCACCGCCAACGATCAGGTGGTGCGCGACCTGTCGGACACCGACTGGGCGACCACCAGTATCAACCTTCAGCTGTACACCAACTCCGTGCAGGTCACTAACAAAGCGTACAGCATGATCAGTCAGCTTTCGCTCTTCAGCATGTTGTAATGGTTATGCAGGTAGGATTAAAAACCACCACCGCCTCCAGCACCGCGTCCGCCGTCCGGACGCTGCCGGGGGCACCGGCCCAGATTGCCCGAACAGAACGCGTCGCCACCCCGAATCGTGCGACGCCGCCCTTTCCTGAAGCGGCGCTGCTGTCGCGCCGTCCGCTGCGCTATAACGTGCAGCTTAATCAGCAGCTGACGGCGGTTCAGCAGGCGGATAATTATCTGTCAGAAACTGAAACCCAGCTGCTGGTGCTGCGCCATCAGAACGGCTCTGCGCCATCAGGGCTGAACACGCTGCTGAATCAGCGCGGAAAGCTGTCGGGCGGTACGATCGATCGGAACTTCAACATCACGCTCCAGCAAAAAAGCCAGGTCACGTTCACCCTGCCGGGCGTGGAAAAACTGCTGGAGCAGCCGCAGGGCGAGACGCTGGTATTTCAGCTCGGCGGCGGCCAGCGTGAACTCACCGCCGTGGCGCTGCCCGAGCAGGCGTCTCCGCGTCAGATCCTGGCCCATCTCAATGTGGGATTGGGGCGCCTGGGAATCAACGCGACGCTCGCCCCTGAGGGGAAAGTCGCTTTCCAGGTCGACGAAGCGCGCTGGTCGCGCGTCAGCCAGCATCTCAGCGTGCGCGGCGAAGGGCAACACTTCCCGGCGGATGCCTTTACCCTGCTGGCTCCGCAGGCAGAAACCAGCCGCGAAGACGAAATCAGCCAGCTGGCCCTCCGCTGGGAGCGCGGCGACAGCAAAAAGCTGCAGCAGACGCTGGACCAAATCACCCGCGAGCGCAGTAAATTGCATTTTCACCAGGATCGCGTTTCGACGCGGATTCAGGATATGTCGACGGTGTACACCCCAGGCGAGGCGCTCGAAACGGCGCGCGCGCTTGGAGATGCCCTGGCGGGGAGCGGTAAGCAGTTTGGCCTGCTAACGCAAGCGCTGGCGGCGCAAGGGAACGTTCATCAGGTGACGGTGAAGAATTTGTTAGGCTAGCCCCGCGCGGGTTTCTCCTCTCCTTACGGGGAGGGGAAACCCGCGACTCAGGTTTTATACTCTCTCTTTATTTTATTTATTCCTGCCACATAGCATTCCTTCATTTTCGTTTTACTTTCCATTTTCATGATCTCAGCTGCGATATTGTAAAAATAAAAAAGACTACACTGCTGCCCAGCATAATTAATGATTGCAATATTTTTTTGTTAAATAATGATAAGGACATCATTGATGTGAGCAACGTTATCTATTTAACGCTGACGGGTGAGCGCCAGGGGGAAATATCCGCAGGCTGTGGAACAGAAAAATCTATTGGTAATCGCTTTCAGTATCGCCATGAAAACGAAATTCTGGTTTAGCAGCTCTCCTCCAGCACTATCAGCACCTCTGGCGGCGTGTATCATCAGGGCCTGCGGTTCACCAAACCCACCGATAAAAGCTCGCCACTCCTGACCACCGCCATTAATGAGAATGAAAAACTGCGGCTCAGTTTTGATTATTACCGTACTGACCGCTTTGGCCGTCAGGAAAAATATTATCATATCGAACTGCGCGGGGCGTCGATTCAGGGGATATCCAGCTCGCATAATAAAGACAGTCTGGATACGGAAAGTATCACTGTGAGTTATGAATATATTCGCAGTAAACATCTTATTGCGAATACGGAGTTCAGCAATCTGCTCCTGCCCGACGCCTATAACCAACTGTTTCCAGCCGATGAAATAAAACACCCTGAAAAGCGCAATATTACCCTGACGCTCGGTGTGTTTTTTGATGGAACCGGTAATAACGCCGTGAACACGCAAAATATGCTCGCGGCCTGCACCGCCGCGCACTTTGACATTTCTGATCCGGATGCAGAAAGCATTCTTGCCCGCATGGCGCAGGAGCAGATGGGCGTCTCCGGAACAGGGGCCACCAGCTATACCGGCGGGTATACCAATATTCACTGGTTAAATACGTTGTACAAAACGGATCTCCCGATTGAATCAGGACAGGCGCAGGCGGCCATTTATGTGGAGGGGATCGGCACCGAAGCCGGCAGACCGGACAGCATGATTGGCCTGAGTTTAGGCGTGGCCGATACGGGGGTGATCGCGAAGACGGACCTTGCGGTGAAGCAGATTGCCGGGACACTCAAAAAGTTTTTTGATGATATGAGGGAGTTTGCATCCGTCCCCTCTTTGAAAGTGACTGAATTCCAGTTCGATATCTTCGGATTTAGTCGCGGCGCAGCAGCGGCACGCCACTTTGCCAATCGCATTCAGACGGAAGATCGGGACATTATCAATGCGCTTCGCTACGGGATGAATGATGTCGAATACGCTGGCGCACCGGCCGGGAAAACGCGATTTATCGGTATTTTCGATACCGTCGCCGCCATTGGGACACCGCAAAATGGTCTCAACCCGCACACAGCGAATACCGGTGACGTGAATATCGTGTTGCGCCCTGGCGTGGCGGAGAAAGTCTTCCATATCACGGCGCAGCACGAGTGCCGCTTTAACTTCGCCCTGAACAGCGTGCAACCCGCGTGGCCGGAGCTGGCTCTGCCCGGCGCACATTCCGATATTGGCGGCGGCTACCTGCCTGCGACACGGGAAAACATCTACCTGACCCGACCGGAAGCAGTCACCGTGCCGCTGGATACCCCGCTGGCGGATACGCGAACTTACAGACATGCCATGGAACAGCTATCGATACTCGAATCCTCTGCGGTCGCGGCACCGCTCATTCGCACTAATGACATTACAGCTGACGCCTGGGAGGACACGAGAATGCCCGTCCATCCAAGAGACGGGATGCAGAAGCGCGCATTTGCTGCTCTGACAATGAAAAAACGGATCGTGAAGAACGACTGGTCGAAGGTGGTGCTGCGGGTGATGATCGATGCTGGGCAGGATGCGGGTGTGGAGTTTGAGCCGATAACGCATGAATACAGTGAATTAATTTTGCCTTCAGTTCTTTCACCTCTGAGTGAGAAAGCAATTGTATCAGCAGCCGCTATACGCTCAGGGATAACTGCAAATCCTTTTACTCGTGCTGAGATCGATATCATTGCCCAGGACTATATCCATTGTTCGGCAAACTGGAACAGCATTGTTTTTGATAGTACCAGAAAGCCCTACGGTGGCACCTCCGTGTCGGAGATCCTTAGTTTCGTAAACCGGCCAGATCAAAACTGGCAGAGGACAATCTACAACATGGATGGTAACCAGAAATGAAAGGTATTAAACAATTATTTTTCACCCTATTACTGACACTATCTGGGTGCCATTACAGCGATGCAACAACACCTGAAGCAACGGGTGAAATGCCTTATGGATTATGGGGCTTTGCTTTTTTTACCCCCAAGGATCTGCCTGCTCGAGTGACTTATGTTGGAATCATTGATGATAAAAAGGTGCTCTATTCGTTCAGAAATCTTGATAACACCGAGGATGATGACTCAAGTATAAATCGCTGGGATAAGCGATATATGCGCTTTGCACAGTTTAATAAAGCCCGCCATCCGCCTGCGGCCATCTTATTTTGTTGGGATTCAATTATCGATAAAAAAACCTATGAAACACGGATCATCTTTCCAGAGACAGTACGGGAAAAAATGAGCGTATCGACGGGAGTGGATATGTTCGGCGATAAGGCGTGGTACAGCACGATGTTATTTGGCCTGGCGCCAGAAGGGAAGGTCAGAGTCTGGCTACAAAATAGTGGCGGCGGTGACAATTTGCCCGTAGAGCCAAAAAAAATCACCACGCTTTCCGGCGATAAGCTGGAGGGGTGTAAAGGCATTACCCTCGCCAATTTCGATTACAGCATTCCTGATGGCTACGACCAAAATATAAAAGACTTTATCAAAGGCAAAACCTATCCGTACGGCGAATGGTGAGGTTTAGATGAGTAACGCATTCAACATGGAAGGAATTAGAAATGAATTATGGAAAACGGTCTTTACTCATAATGCTTCTTATTTTATCAGGCTGTCATACTGGCGAACCCGCATTGCCAGAAGAAACTGGCGCAATGCCATATGGGATGTGGGAGTTTGCTTTTTTTACTCCTAAAGCACTTCCCGCTCGAGTGACCTATGTCGGTATCATTGATGATAAAAAGATCCTGTATTCCTTCAGAACGCTCGACAGTACTGAGGATAGTTGGGCAACCGTGGGTACCTGGAATAACAAAGTAAGACGGCATGCCCAGTTCAATAAAGCTCGGCACCCTCCGGTCACAATGCTTTTTTGTTGGGATTCAATCATCGATAAAAAAACCTACGAAACGCAAGTCACGTTTCCTCAACGTATCAGGGAAAAGATGAGTGTTTCATTTGGGTTAGATCATCATGGTGAAAAAGCCTGGTACAACACGTTGGTGTTTGGTCTGGCTCCTGGAGGTAAGGTGAGGATTTGGTTACAGGATACCGTTGGGGGGAATGGGAACTTGCCCGTAGAACCAAAAAAAATCACCACACTTTCCGGCGATAAGCTGGAGGGGTGTAAAGGCATTACCCTCGCCAATTTCGACTACAGCATCCCTGATGGCTACGACCAAAATATAAAAGACTTCATCAAAGGCAAAACCTATCCGTACGGCGAATGGTGAAGCGGGTGGCGGCTGCCACCCTGCTTACTTCTTCAACGGATACAAAAATATCGCCCCACTTTGCCCCACCACCAGCTGCTGATTGCCGACAAACAGCGGCTGCATCCAGATATCAATGTGCAGCAGCATATCCACCAGACCATCAATCATCAGCCCTTTTTGCGCGGTGCTGTAGTAGATGGGGGTGTAGGCGAAAAACTGTCTGCCGTTCTGTTCGTTGATGCCGGTGAACTTTCCTTTCAGCACGAAGCGGTTGTCGTTCGGGCTGGTGATGGTCGTTAAAATCGAACCATTCACCGTCTGCATGTGCGAATCGTAAATCTCTTTTCGCATCGACATCAAATCGTAAAACCCCAGCTGTAAAAACCCCTCGACGTTAGACTGCGGGACGTTTGCGGTTTGCATAACTCGCAGCCCCGCAAAAGCGAGCGCCACAAGCAGAAAGCAGGACAGGGCCAGTTTCCAGTTAAGCGCAGGTTTCCATCTCACTGATTTTTCTCCTCGTCTCACGCAGTATCAGGTTGTTCAGTTGGGTCGGGTCGATGCGCCAGTGATAGATGGCCATCACCAGCTGTTTTTTGTCGCAGCGGCTATTCAACGCAAAGGTGTAGTTCAGCGTTTGATCGATACTCTGGTAATAGACCGTCATGGTCATGGACTGGGTTTTGATCTGCTGATTAATGGTATACAGCGTGTCTTTGATTTTGCTGTAAAAATCTTCTTTGCTCATCTCCAGGCGGTTGGACTCGGACAGCTCGTAAATATGAATGTTGCTGTAAACCGCGACTTCCTGCTCTGCCGCGACGATTTTTGGGCCCTGATTACCCGCATAGTGCCAGCCAAAGATCGCGCCAATCATGACGGTGACCAGCAGGGCCGCCAGGGTGATGAGCGGATGCTGAAACCGGGGTTTGGCCGGTACAATAACGGGGCGTTCAGCGGGAACCGCGATCTCAATGGAGGGCGTTTCAATCACCTTAACGGGTTCAGAAACGATGTCCGGCTCGTCGGCAGCGTTGTGCTCAACGGTTGGGCTGAGCGTGGGCAACACAAAGCCATCGATCTCCGTGTCCGGCAGATCAATCTCTTCACTCTCTTTCTCAACGAAACGGCACCACGCCTGCTCAAGCAAATACCCCTTTTTGGGGATTGTTTTGATAATTTTTTGTTGTTTGCCGTCGTCTTCTAAAGCGGAGCGTAAAGCATGGATGGCATTGGGAAGACTATTATTACCAATAACCCGACGTTCCCAGACCAGCGTCGTCAATTCTTCGCGAGTGAGAATTTTTCCTGCATTTTCAAGAAGTACATCTAATAGTTTTAATTGATATTCCCCCAGGCGTTTTCTTTCGCCCGTGACCATGCTTATGAGGGAGCCGGAGGGTAGATCAACTAACCAGTTATTAACGGTGGAATATTTTTTTCTCATGGCGACAGGTGACAAAAAGCCACTCCTGAATCAATTATTCATCTCCGCACCGAGCGAAAAAGTCGCGCAATGCTTAATGTAAATTAATCATTAATTCCGTTTAAAATTCATTTGAGAATTGCCGCGTGCCTGCGGAGATTATGCAAAAACGAGCGGTTTTACGACGTAAACAGGGATTTCGCTCTGCGGAACGGCATGTGCTTGCCGGTCATTTTCCGCCTTTTCCAGTATGAGATTAGGAAGTTTCTCTTCCTTGACACATTTTTACGCGATAAAACTGTGATGTGCAACAAATTATTAAGTTAATTCTCTAAACAACCATTAATGAGAATCGTTAAACGTTAATAGTGATCTGTGGATGTTTTTTATATTAATGGATTGTTCTTTTATGTGAATTTGGTGTTTTATTTTTTTCCGCCGATAAAATATTGTTACATTTGGATAAATGAATACATTAAATATTTTTAAGTTGCGTTTAAGTTAAGGAGAGAGTGTGTCGCATTGGTTTTTAATTTACCTTTCGCAATTTATGCGGTTATTACTCAGACCAGGCTTTTTCTTATAGACGTAATTTTTAATTTTTTTTCATCGCCGATTTAATTCTTCCTTTCAGTGTGTCGTTTTACTTGAGTACCAGAGAGAAGAGCCTGACAGACAGGTTCACAAGGAGATTACTAACATGGCACTTTCTATTTTCACTAACGCGTCTTCCATGGCTTCTACTAACGCACTGAATAAATCCAACAGCATGCTGTCTACTGCAATGGAACGTCTGGGTACCGGTAAACGTATCAACTCCGCAGCGGACGATGCAGCTGGCCTGCAAATCGCAACCCGCCTGCAGGGTCAGAGCAATGGTATGGCTGTTGCACAGCGCAACATCTCTGACGCGACTGCGCTGCTGCAGACCGCAGAAGGTGCTTTTGATGAAGTGAGCAACATCATGTACCGCATGAAAGACCTCGCAACACAGGCAGCGAACGACACGAACGGTACTGAAGATCGCGCTGCGCTGCAGTCTGAAATGGACGAACTGAACGCTGAACTGACCAACATTATGGACAACACAAAATACGCAGGCGAAAACCTGTTCGGTGCGAGCGGTAAATTCGCTTCTGCAATGAACTTCCAGATCGGTGCATCTGAAGGCGAGAAACTGACTGTAGACGTGAGCGCAGAACTGACCACCGTGACCGGTTCCGGCGGTATGGGTGGACTGACTGCTTCTGGCGCGCTGACCACTGTTTCTGGCGCACAGGCGATGATCACAAGCGTAGAAGGCGCTATCTCTGAAGTGGGTACCCTGCGTTCTAAACTGGGTGCAAACATCAACCGTCTGGGCCACACCGCGGCTAACCTGGCGAACATGAAAGACAACACCGACCTGGCGCTGGGTAACATCCGTGATGCTGACTTCGCGTCTGAAGCCTCCAGCATGACCCGTAACCAGATGCTGGCCCAAACCAGCATGTCCATGCTGAAGCAGTCCAACAGCATGTCCGGAATGGTGATGTCCCTGCTGGGCTAATCCCAATCCGTTCGATGAAAACACCGCTGTAAGGCGGTGTTTTTGTTTGCGGCCTTTCCCCTTCCTGTCTTTTCCCATTCGGGGAAAGTTGCCTTCCCGGTAAATCGTAACTAACTGAATTAACTAAATTTAAAAACTGGCACGATGGTTGCATTAACTGAGCGTGGTTTAGCAACAGGTGCGAATGGAGACAACTACTATGGCAGATTTCAGCAGCATAGATCCGACGACGCTGGCGCAGTCGCTGGCGTCCTACGACATTATGTCGATCCAGAATCAGCTGAAGACCAAAACAGCCACGATGACGTCGCAGAAAAAAGCGCTGGACGCGCTTCGCACCGCATTAACCGATTTTCGCAGCGCCATTAAAGGGCTGAACAGCACCAATGACGGGATGTTGCAAAACAGCGCCACCGTCAACCGCGAAGGGATTGCGACCGTCACGGCCAACTCCTCGGCGCAGAAGGGCACATACAACATCGAAGTCGATCAGCTGGCGTCTGCCCATCAGATCGGTTTCGGCGATCTGACGGATGATGCCATCAAAGATGCCACCGGCATGATGGAGATCACCCTCGGAGAAGGGGCGGCTGCGAAAACCATCAACGTTGATATGGACAGTATCAACAGCCTGAGCGATCTCACCAAAGCCATTAATGGCGATGAAAATAACCCCGGCGTCACCGCTTCGCTGATCCGCACCGACGGCAAAGTGACGCTGATGCTGAGCAGCGACGAAAGCGGCGCAGCCAATAAGGTAACCGTCGGCGGGACGGCAGGTTTTGACTCGGCGAACGCCAAAGAGATCTCGAAAGCGCAAGACGCCAAATTCCGTATGGGCGAAATGGAATTTTCCAACAGCAGCAACACGCTGGATAAGCTCATCGACGGCGTGACCATCGAACTGACGTCGAAGACCGAAGCCGACAAGCCGCTGACCATCACCATCGGCACAGATACAGCGGGCACCAAAGAGCAGCTGCAGACCTTCATTACCTCATACAACACCCTGCAGGACACGCTGCAAAAGCTGACCAAAAGCGGCAGCGGCGACGGTGAAGAGCGCGGTGCGTTTGCGGGCGATGCCACCATGGCCTCCCTCGATCGCGAGCTGAACGACGTGCTGCGCACCCAGTTTGGCGGCAAGCGGATGTCCGATTTCGGCATCACAGCGGATAAAGACGGCAAGCTGGAGATCGACAGCAAAAAGCTCGACGCCGCGCTGACCGCCGATCCGCAGGCGCTGACGGGCCTGTTCAACGGCAAAGACGGGCTGATCGCGGCGGTGGATAAATCCCTCGACCGTTACCTCAATTCGACCACCGGCCTGCTGAAAGGTCGCCAGGAAGTGCTCGACCGCCAGCAGAGCGATATCGACACCAAAACCGAAGCCATGAATTCGCGTTATGACTCCTCGTATAACCGCTATCTGAAGCAATTTACTCAGTTGCAGCAGGCCATGGCCCAGATGGAAAACACCAAGAGTATGTTTGGTTTAGAGTAAGGAAAACAGAGCTTTTATGTACGGGAACGAACAGCAGGGCTTCGGCCATTACCAGCAGTCCGACTTAGCAATTCAGGCGGCGGCAGCGAATCCGCATCAACTGGTTTTGATGCTGTTTAACGGCCTGATGGATGAACTGGTGCGGGCAAAAAGCCACATCGCGGCGCGTCGCTATGACCGTAAGGTCCAGAGCATTAACAAATGCATCGACATTCTGAATGCGCTGACCAGCTCGCTGGATTTCGACAAAGGGGGCGAGCTGGCGCTGAGCCTGGCGAACCTCTACGACTACTGCGTTTATCGTCTGTATGACGCCAGCCATAAGCTCTCCGTTGAGCACGTTGAAGAGGTGGAAGTGATCCTCCGCAACCTGCAGGACGGCTGGGAAAAAATGGGGCAGCAGAATGGATGATCTACAGGTTATGCGTTTTCTGGCGCGTTCCCTGGAGCAGGCGGCCAGTCAGCACGACTGGCCGAAAATGCAGGAGGTCGACGCGCAGATCGCCGGGCTGTTGATCTCCCTGCAAGGGCAGACGCTGACAGCGGAAAAACGTGAGGCGCTGACGGCACTGCGCACGGTGCATCAGCAGGTGAGCCAGTACAGCCAGCAGCAAAGCGATGAACTGGCGCAGCAGATGGCCCGCGCGCGTCGCAACCGTGAAGGCGCAAGCGCCTACGCGCAGTTTGCCGATGTGGGAGAGAGAGGCTGATGAATCTGCTGCTCACGCCACTGACGTTAACGCCTGCCACCCCGGAGCCGGGAGCCATTGCCCCGGCGCTGCCCGCGACGGACACAGCATCGGCAACGCTGCCGGGTACGCCTGTCGGCGAGCCCGCGCCTGCGGCATTCAACGACGCGCTGCTCAATATCATCAATAACCTGCTGGGCGGTGAGAAAACGCGCGACACCACCATGGTGCTGGCGGGGCTTAAGACGGATGACGAAGACGACGACGCGACGACGGACACCGCCGACCGCGCACAACCGGCGCCGGATACGCTCACGCCACCGCAGGCGCTGCTGGACACCTTGCTGATGGCAAGCCAGATGCCGGTCAAAACGCTGAATGCCGCCCCGGCCGCACCGCAAAGTGGCGAAGCGCTAAAAATGCAGACGCTGTCGGCGGGGCTTATGCCGCAGGCCCACGCGTCACAACCGACGCCTGTGCCCGCACCATTATCTGTGGCGCAGGCACAGGCAGTCGAGCATACCAAACCGCTCGCCGCCGAGGTGGTGAAAACCCTGGCTGACGTGCTGCCTGTTGCAGGGCAGCCGGTCGCCAGCGGGCAGACATTCTCGACGGCGATGGAGAAGCAAACCGTGCATTTGCCGCCGGTCAAACTGGACGCAGACGAAACCAAATGGGCGCAGCAGTTGCACAGCGCGCTTAACGATCGGCTGCAGATTCAGGTCAAAAACCAGGTGCAGCACGCCACCATCCGTCTCGATCCCCCAGAGATGGGCAAAGTGGATATCTCGCTGCAGATCGAAAATGGTCGGATGCAGGTGCACATCAGCGCCAGCAACAGCGAGACGGCGCGCGCGCTCCAGCAGATCAGCAATGAACTGCGCCAGAGCCTGACAGAACAAAACGTTGTCCAGGTGAACGTGCAGGTATCTACCCAGTCCGGACAGCAGCAAGGACGCGGACAGCAACTGCCCTCCCAGGCAGACAGGCCTGAAGCAGGGGCAGAGATAGCCGCAGAGGACGCACACTCCACTGACGGTACAGACGATTCAGTATTACTTACGGTTTAACTTATGACTTTGAAGACTTTTTCTTTAGGGCTGGTGATTGCCCTGATAGCAGCCACTTTTGCCGCCGTACTGACCGTCATGGGCACGCATTTGCTCAGCCAGGACGAGCATAAACGCTCCATCATTTCTGATTTCTTCAGCTCGTCGAAAGAGAGCGTGGTGGAGTTTGTCGAAATCAAAAACGTGGTCGTGACCTTAAAAAGCCCCGGCGATTCCGAGCGCTATCTGCTGCTGGAGCTGGCCCTGACCACTGATTCCGCCGCCGACACCAGCCGCGCGGAGGAGATGTCCCCGGCCATTCGCGGCGCGACGGTCAATGCCCTCTCTGCGATGGACTACGACGCGGTGCGTGAAATGAGCGTGGAAGCCCTGCGCGATAAGCTGATGAATGCCTACACGGCCCGCTTTGAGAGCCTCAATACGCGTATGCCGTTTAAAGACGTCATCATCAGCAAAATGGTTTTCCAGTAAGAAACGGTAGTCGACTGACATGATGGATTTTATTGCGGATGACGCGCTTACCCCGGCTGATGAAGCGAAGTACATCAATGCGTACTTACCGCTTGTGCACCGGGTGGTGAAGCAGCTCTCCTGGCAAACCAGCAGCGTAATGGACAAAGAGGACATGGAGCAGATCGCTCTGATGGGTCTGCTGACCTCCCTGCGCCGCTACGGCCACCCCGATGAGCAGTTTGGCGCTTACGCGGCTGCGCGCGTGCGTGGTGCGGTGCTGGATGAGCTGCGCGAGCTGGACTGGCGTCCGCGTCGGCTTCGACAGAAGAGCCACAAGATCAACGATGCGATCCGCGACATCACGCGCAAGCTGGGGCGCACGCCGACGTTTGAGGATCTCAGCGAGCATCTCTCCATCACCGCTGACGAATACCACGAGTATTTACTGCTGGATTGCGCCAGGACGCTGGAAAGTCTCGATGAATTATTAGGTGAGGATGCGCTGCACGGCACCCTCAACACCCGCTCGCTGGAGGACGAAATGGTCACCAGCGGCACGTTAAAGGCTGCGCTGGCGAGCCTTGATGAGCGTGAACAACTGATTCTGACGCTCTATTACCAGCAGGAAATGAGTCTGAAAGAAATCGCGCTGGTTCTCGATCTGACCGAGGCGCGCGTCTGCCAGCTTAATAAAAAGATCGCTCAAAAGATCCAGTGTTTTTTCCAGAAGTGAAAGGTATATGCAAAAGTTTCTCGGTATTTTCATTATTTTTGCCTGCGTTGTCGGCGGGTTTCTGATGTCCGGCGGCCGTCTCGCCTCGTTCTGGCAGCCCGGTGAAATCATCATCATTTTAGGGGCCGGTCTGGGGGCGATGGTGCTCGCAAATCCGCGTCCGGTTCTGGCGGAAATGTATCGTCAGTTTCGCGGCATTATGCGCAAAAACGAGTACACGGATGAGTATCAACGCCAGCTGCTGATGCTGCTGTTTGAACTGCTGGAGCTGGTGCAGGACGGTGGTCTGAAGGTACTGGATGCACACATCGAAGTGCCGGAAAGCAGCCCGCTGTTCCAGAAATATCCGCTGATCCTGCAGAACAAAGCGCTGATCACCTTTATCTCTGACAACTTCCGCCTGATGGCGATGGGCAAGATCAACGAGCACGAGCTGGAAGGGATTCTGGAGCAGGAGCTGGTGGCGATGGAAGAGAACCTGCTGCAGCCGTCCCGCTCGCTGCAACGTACCGCAGAAGCGATGCCGGGCTTCGGTATCTGTGCGGCGGTGCTGGGGATCATCATCACCATGCAATCCATCGACGGCTCCATTGCGGTGATCGGCGTGAAAGTGGCGGCGGCGCTGGTCGGGACCTTCCTCGGCGTCTTCTTCTGCTACTGCCTGATGGACCCGGTGGCGAACGCCATGGAGCAGAACACCAAAAAACAGCTCGCGGTGATCGAGTGCGTGCGTACCGTGCTGGTGAATCACGTGGCGGGCAAGCCCACGCTGCTGGCGGTGGATGCCGGACGTAAAATGCTGCCGCTCGATTCGAAACCGACCTTCGCCACGCTCGACGGCTGGGTGAACCAGATGACGGGTGAATCCTGATGCGCGGCACACGCGGAAAAGAACATACCACCATCATCAAACGCTCCTCGCGCAAAAGCCATGACACCTTTCATGGCGGGGCGTGGAAGGTGGCCTTCGCTGACTTTACCCTCGCGATGATGGCGCTGTTTATGGTGCTGTGGATCATGGGCTCGGTGACGGAAGAGGAGCGCAAAGAGATCGTCTCTCAACTCAACGGCGAGTCGATTTTTGAGGGCAACTCCCTGACGCCAATCACCCAGCCGCACGGCAGCGGCGGTAAAATTGCGGTCACGGAAAAACGCGATCGCGAAGCGAAAAAATCATCCGCAGAAAAACCGATGACTATTCAGGCGGGGCTGAAAGGCGAAAGCCTGGAGGACGTAAATAAGCGTTCCCAAAGGGAGATCGAAGATCTGGCGCGGATCATCATGAAGATCACCTCGGCCTACGATGCCCAGTCGAACCTGAAAATGGAGATCGTCCCGCAGGGGCTGCGGATCCTGATCACCGACGATCAGAAGCGCGAGATGTTCCAGCGCAGCAGCGCGATCCTGACGCCGTTCTTCACCCGTCTGCTGACGGAGTTCTCCCCGGCGCTCAACAAGATCGACAACAAAATCATTATCACCGGCCACACGGACGCTACCCGTTTCCGCGATCAGGATCTCTACAACAACTGGAACCTGTCCGGTGAGCGAGCCATGCAGGCGCGTAAAGTCCTGACCAGAGCCGGGTTAGCGCCAGGGAAAATTTTGCAGGTGAGTGGAATGGCCGATCAGATGCTGCTCGACCCGGAAAATCCGCTCAGCTCCTCGAACCGCCGCATTGAAATCATGGTGCTGACCCACTCGGCGAGCGAGTCGCTATACCAGTTCTTTGGTCAGCACGGCGAGAAAGTGATCAAGCCGATCATTGATAAACTCTCGCAGAAACAATAGACGATTGAGTGATGTTGACCTTTATCCCTTTCCCGATCCTGCGCTGTATGGCGCTGGCTGCCGCGCTGATGGTGGCCGGGACTGTTCATGCCGACGCCGCGCCGCGTCGTGAGACGGTCTCCGAAGAAGAGGCCGCCGCCAACGCGCGGATGCGCAATCGCGCGGCGCTGCTGAAAAAAGCCCGCACCCGCATCGCCGTGGTGCCGGTGACGCCGGAGCAAAAGCGCAAGCTGAGCGAAGCAAAACGCCTTGAGCGGGTACAAAACCGCGAACAGCTGGCGATGCATAAACGCTGGCAGCCCGGAAAACTCTCTACGGACATGATCTGGGAGCCGCTCCCCGGCGAGAAGATGAGCCCGCGCCTGCAGGCGTCGCTGAAAAAAGTGATTCATTTGCTGCAAGAGCAGATTGGCAAACCCTACGTCTGGGGCGGCCAGACGCCGGAGCAGGGCTTTGATTGCAGCGGCCTGGTGTTCTACGCGTTCACGCCGGTGCTGAGCCGCAATCTGCCGCGCACCGCCAACGGTATGTATCAGGACCGCACGCTGAGACAGATAAAACAGGACAAATTGCGACGCGGCGATCTGGTGTTCTTCAACATCAACCAGCGCCCCGTCGCGGATCACGTCGGCGTCTATCTCGGGGACGGCAAATTTATCGAAGCCCCGCGCACCGGCCTGAATATTCGTATCAGCCAGCTTTCCGATAACTTCTGGCAGGACCACTATCTCGGTGCCCGCCGCATTTTAACTGACGAGGCTGTGCTCTGACGCGGCCCCCTTTTTCAGAACGATTGAGACATTTTCCATGACCCAGACTTGCAAAAAATTCGCCATCGACGACGGTTCCACTAACGTCAAAATCAGCTGGATTGAAAACGGCACCCTGAAGACCGTGGTCTCGCCGAACTCCTTCCGCAAAGACTGGAAGAGCGCGGCGCTGCTGCGCGGCCAGGCGGTGCACAACTACACCATCGGCACCACCAAATACACCTACGATGCCACGTCCGATAAGGCGCTCTCTACTACCCATATCGACTATCAGTACGACGATTTAAATCTGCTGGCGGTGCATCACGCCCTGCTTCAGACCGGGGTAACGCCGTGCGACGTAGAGGTGATTGTGACCTTACCGATCACCCAGTTCTACAAGCCGGACGACTGTCAGCGTAACGAAGAGCGCATCGAAGCGAAGCGCCAGAATCTGATGCGCGATATCACCCTGAACAAAGGCGAGCTGTTCCGCATCGTGGATGTGCAGGTGATGCCGGAGAGCCTGCCTGCGGCGCTGTCCCATCTGCTCAACTCGAACGTTAATGAATTTACCAAATCGCTGGTGATCGACTGCGGCGGCACCACCCTGGATATGGGCGTGGTGATTGGCGAATTCGACGATGTGTCGGCCATCTACGGCAACAACGAAATCGGCGTGGCGATGGTGACGGACGCGACGCGCAAACTGCTGGCCGCTGCCGACAGCGACTCCAGCTATCTGGTGGCGAATGAGCTGATCAAGCGCCGCCACGATCTTAACTTTGTAAAAAGCGTGATTAACGACGAATCGCGCATCGACGACATCCTCGAAAAGATTGAGATTAAAATTCAGGAGCTGGGCGATCAGGTCGCTTACGAAGCGAAAAAATTCGCCAAAAACCCGAACCGCGTTTACCTGGTCGGCGGCGGTGCGCACCTGATCGAAGGGGCGATTCGCGACGTCTACGCGACCCTCGGCGATCGCGTGGTGAGCATTGAAAATCCGCAGAGCGCGCTGTCGCGCGAAATCTGCCTGTACCACTCTGACGCCGGTGCGCAGACGGTCGAGGAGCCGTTAATGGCCGAGGTGGGTGACGATGCGTAAGGGACAGATTCGGCGCGTCAATCTGTCCCTGCACCTGACGCCAGACCAGTCGCGCGCGGATCTGCGCGCGATGCAGCAGCTGCAAAAGTGGCATCAGTCCATGGACAAGTCTGCCAGCATTGACGACACGAATATGGAGATCCGCGCGTTCCACCGTGACGTCTACCTGGCGGGCCTGCAGCTGCACCTGATGGACCCGTCCCTGTGCCACCATGTGGCGGAATCGCTGGGGCGCGAAACGCTAACGCTCGCGCAGCTGCTGGGGGAATTGACGCCGCAGGAGTCTGTGCCGGAAAAAGCGGTGGATAGTTCCGCAGAGCAGCTGGCGCAGTTACAGATGATTCGTGACGAAGTTGCAGCCCTGAAGCCGCTGCTGGAGCAGCAGAAGCTGGCGTTACAGCAGTTAAGAATGGCCGGGAAAACGGCGGCGGAACCTGAGCGTGCGGCGAGTGGCAAAGAAGAGCTGGATTTGAGTCAGGTGGATGCGCCTACGGAGAAGATGAAGAAGGTACGGCAGAAGGGCATTTTCTAGCGGCTGGTGCCAGCTATCCTGACCCTCTCTCTGTGTGAGAGGGCCGGGATGAGAGGACTAAACACGCAGCGATCAGGTAATGACCATCGGCCAGTCAGGCGGGGTATGGCTCATCGCTTCGATCATCACCTCTTTCATGTTGCCCCAGATCGTCGCCACGTCCACCATGGTGATACCCAGTAATCCCGTCGCGAACCAGCATGCAGCGCCCACGCCCAGTAAGGTGCTAATCACCGCCAGCCCCGCAAGGTCAGATTTACGAAATTGAATGTTCAGCGTGCTGGCTAAAAACATCAAAACCGCACTCAACAACGGCCAGCGCAGTAAAACCATGCTGGTGGTAATGGTCGCCATAAAACCAAATCCTCGGAAAGCGTGTGAACAACAATGAAACAGTGTTTCGCGTTACAGAATATGTGTGAACTATATCACATTTGTTCTTTTATTCGCCAGTCTCGTTGCGGCAAAAATGTGCGCTTTTTAACCCTTCTCAGTAAAAGAAGGGGTAAGCAAAATATATCTTTGCAGACTAATCGTGATTTCATGTACGTCTTTATAACGAATTCATTGAGATACAAAAGTCTCTACAGCCAGGAGGGGTCTGTACAATATTTACAGTATTAGACCTATGGCTTATGCTTGAACGGACAATAAAATATACACAATTAATAATTCAGGTTACTGAATTCATTGCTTTTTATTCTCTGGTGTCACTTATTATTCACACACACATGCAATTTTTCACATATTTATGCGTTGCCTGGAATAAAAGCTCTCAATGAGATTATTCGAATCCTGAGTTATTCGTTGCGCCTGTTTTCTAAGTTTCAACGACCTGCGAATAAACATGATGAAAGAGACATGCCGCGAAATTGTTAACGACAGCATGCAGGCTTTGCATGCTTTAGCAAAATTGATGCCGCTGTTAACGTCCCAGTGTTCGCTGACTGAGATGCTGGAAACGATCAACCGCTCGCTGGGTTCGGCGCTGGCGTGGGTGAGTGTGGATGATGACAGCGGCTTGCCGCGCGTGGTTTGCGCGGGTGATGTCACCTGCCACTCTTTTGAAGTGACCGATTTTCTTGCCAGCACGCTGATGAAGCGTCATCACCGCTCGTGGCGCGCCATTTACTGGAAAGAAAATATTGGCCGCTCGCTTTTTAACGCCCAGCATCCGGGATATGTGCAATTACAAAGCGGCGTGTTATGCAAACTCTCTTCCCGGGATGGCAGCTGCAACGGCTATTTCTTCCTGGGGTTTTCGCAACGATTGTGTGCATTACCGACGCTGAAAAATGTGGTGGTCGTGCTGGTCGAAAAATTAAAAGATTATTTTGCCGATATGATTTCCCGCGAGCGAACGGCAAAAGAGATGCAGCTGGTGGTGACGCAATATAAAACGTTATTTGAACGCGCGCCGGTATTAATGAACTCTTTTGATCGGCGTAATCGCTGCGTACTGTGGAATATGGAGTGTGAAAAGATATTTGGCTGGACGATGGCGGAGATCAATATGTATCCCGATCCGCTGGCGCTCTTTTATCCCGATCCGGAAGTGCGGCAGCGGGTCCGCGAATCGGTCCATGTGTCGCCTCTGAAAGATATGTACGAGTGGCATCCGATCCGTAAAGACGGGGAGGAACTCACCATTCTGTGGTCGAACATTCTGCTGCCGGACGGCTCTATTCTGAATATTGGTCTGGATATCACCGAGCGTAAAAAAGCCGAGCAGCAGTTGGCGCTGAAAGCCACCACCGACGACCTGACCGGCTGCTTGAATCGTTCGGCGATTTTACAGGCGCTGCAGAGCGCTCTTGAGCGCAATCAAATGCACGATAGCCCATTCTGCGTGCTGATGTTTGACCTGGATTATTTCAAGCAGATCAACGACGAGTGGGGCCATCAGGTGGGTGATGCCGCACTGATCCACTTCTGCGATCGCCTGCGCGAGTTAAGCCCTGCACATTCCGCGCTGGGGCGGGTTGGCGGAGAAGAGTTTTTACTTCTACTCTCAGAGGCGGATTGTGAAGTGGCTATAGCCCTCTCGACAAAGCTGCGCGCGGCGCTGCTGGAGCGGCCGATGTGGGTGGGCGATAAATCACTGCTGCTCACCTTCAGCGCCGGAGTGGTGGAGGTTGGGCATGGACAACGCGATACCTCGTCGCTGCTTACCCGCGCCGACAAAGCTTTATATGATGCAAAACGAAGCGGCAGAGGGAAAACGGTGATTGCCATTGATTATTTATAAATCAATATCGGGATAAGCCGTATCCAATAAGTCTGAAAATTCATGATCACGCTGAGCTTTTTTCATGCTGTCGTGAGTTTGGCTTAATCAATGATCCTCTGTTGTGTTATCTTAAAACTCACCGTTAAGTCTTGATATTTATTTTCCTTAATAAAAACGGCACGCATTCTTTAAGTTTGGCTTACGGACAAATAATATCGTCATAACCAAATATTGGGTTTCTGATGATAAAAGTCAGTTGCTAACTTCGCATGATTCATGCAACGTAATCACCTGTTTATCAAAGCATCCGGCCTTCATTACTACAGGCACACATATTGCAGGGATATAGGGCGGAAATGAATCGTAGCGCACGGCGCAAGGTGCTGAGGGTAGTCGGGATCATCATGGTAGTTTTGCTACCGGTGATGCTGGCGCTATGGTTTGCCCAGCTAAGAGCCGTCACCGAAACAAGCAGTCAGCTACGCTCCTTTGCGCAACTCGCTTTAGATAAAACTGAACTGGTAATTGAACAGGTTGATTTAGCCCGCGACGCCGCCGAAAAATATCAGGGCGAGATTTGTTCCCCCACCCATCGGCAATATATGTTGAACGTTGTGCGTGGCCGTCTGTATGTGTCCGATTTAATTTATGCCGAAGGCCAGCAGTTTCTCTGCTCCACGGTAATGACTCCCGATAAGCCGTATCTGATACCTGACGCAAATTACAAACGAAAACCTGACGTCTCTATCTATTATTTCCGCGATACGCCCTTTTTTGCTGGTTATAAAATGACGTATATGCAGCGCGGGAATTATGTCGTCGTGGTCAATCCGCTCTCATACAGTGAAGTGATGTCGACAGATCACTCTCTGGCGTGGGGCGTATTTGATACGGTGACCAATGCCTTCTTTTCCGTCAGCCCACGGGCCAATATTTCTTTATTACACACGCTCGTCGGAAATGTGAGCGCGCCATTTCAAAAAGACGATCGTTTTTACACCATCGTCAGCTCAGCGAAGCGGCCTATTGCCGCGATCGTTTCAACATCCAATACCCGTTTTTATGAAATTCTTTACCACCAGGCCACATTGACCCTGCCGCTGGGGATGATTTGCAGCATTATTATTTTGCTGGTCTGGTCGCGCACGCACCGTGAATTTAATTCGCCAGGTCGGTTATTGCACCGCGCGCTCAATAAGCGCCAGCTGTGCGTTCATTATCAGCCGATCATTGATATTAAAAATAACCGCTGCGTCGGTGCCGAAGCGCTGCTGCGCTGGCCGGGGTTTAATGGCCCGGTGATGAGCCCGGCAGAGTTTATTCCGCTGGCGGAAAAAGAGGGGATGATTGAGCGCATTACCGATTATGTCGTCGAAGAGGTGTTTAACGATCTCGGTGATTTCCTCGGCAACAATCCGCACCTCTATATTTCGATTAACCTGTCGGCGTCGGATTTCCACTCGTCGCGCCTGATTGCCCTGATCTCGGATAAAGCACGGCATTACTCCGTGCGGGCGCAGCAGATTAAAATTGAGGTAACGGAGCGCGGGTTTATTGATGTGCCGAAAACCACGCCGGTGATTCAGGCGTTTCGCCAGGCGGGTTATGAGGTGGCGATCGATGATTTTGGCACCGGGTATTCGAACCTGCATAACCTCTATTCGCTCAACGTCGATATCCTGAAAATCGATAAGTCGTTTATCGATACCCTGACCACCAATAGCACCAGCCACCTGATTGCGGAACATATCATTGAGATGGCCCAAAGTCTGCGGCTGAAAACCATTGCGGAAGGGGTGGAAACGGCGGAGCAGGTGACCTGGCTGCTCAAGCGCGGCGTGCAATATTGTCAGGGCTGGCACTTTGCGAAGGCGATGCCGCCGCAGGAATTTATGACCTGGCAGCAACAGCCTGTCGGCGTGCTGATCCCGCGCACGAGTTAATTCAGCTGGTGGCGGTAGTCGCTCGGTGTGCGGTCGAATTCGCGACGAAACACCCTGGAGAACGTCTGCTGCGACACATATCCCAAATCCATCGCAATATCAAAAATCGGACGCTTGGTCGTGCGCAGAGCCTGTGCCGCCAGCAGTAACCGACGCTGACGGATGTAATCCCCCAGCGTCTGATGCATGACGGTGCGGAACATCCGCTGCAGATACCACTTCGAATAGCCCGACTTTTTAGCGACAGCGTCAATATTTAACGGTTGGTCGATATGTTCATCAATCCATTCAATCAATGTCTGAATAATTTGCTGATGCGACATAAGGTTGCCCCTCTTTAGATACAACTTTCTCTGTTGATTCGTCGTTTTCTCTGCGGGGGAGTATAATTCCTCAAGTTAACTTGAGGTAAAGAGGTTTTATGGAAAAGAGATTACCCAGAATTAAGGCGCTGCTGACGCCGGGGGAAGTCGCAAAGCGTAGTGGGGTGGCGGTCTCAGCGCTGCATTTCTATGAAAGCAAAGGCTTAATTAAAAGTATCCGCAACGGGGGCAATCAGCGCCGCTACACCCGCGATGTGTTGCGCTACGTGGCGATTATCAAAATTGCGCAACGGATCGGCATTCCGCTGGCGACCATCGGCGATGCGTTTGGCGTGCTGCCGGAGGGGCACTCCCTGAGTACGAAAGAGTGGAAGCAACTATCCTCCCAGTGGCGTGAGGAGCTGGATCGGCGCATTCATACGCTGGTGGCGTTGCGCGATGAACTGGACGGGTGCATCGGCTGCGGGTGCCTGTCGCGCAGCGACTGCCCGCTGCGAAATCCGGGGGATACGCTGGGGGCGCAGGGGACCGGCGCGCGCCTGCTGGAAGAAGATTAAGCTCGCAGGGTTTATGTGCCGGATGGCGCAATGCATATCCGGCCACCATAAAAAGCATAATCCTGTGGACTGACTAAAATGTAGTAGCCACCCAACGCAGAAAAAACTAAAGCGCCAGACTAAGGCGCTTTAGTTTATTCCCGGTCTTTGTCTTTCTCTCTATCCCGTTGGTACACGGGAGGGTTTCCCCCGACATCAACACCCCTCATGTCGAGCACGTTGGGGAGGTTCCGGTTTGTGTTGACACTTTAATTGTATGCAAAACCCGGTTGTTCGCCAGTGGGTTTGGTCAGAATCTCGCCAAAACTTTTTCGCCATGTTGTGCAATTTTCTATAGTTAGTTTGTATGAATCACAGGAGAAAACCATGCTGACGCTCCACCACCTGAACCAGTCCCGCTCCCAGCGCGTCATCTGGGCGCTTGAAGAGCTATCTGTGCCGTATCAGATTGTCCGCTACCAGCGTGAAAAAACGATGATGGCGCCCGCGTCGCTCAAAAAAGTGCATCCCCTGGGCAAATCGCCGGTGATCGAGGATAACGGCCTGATCCTCGCAGAGTCCGGCGCCATTCTGGAATATCTGCAGGAGACCTATGACACCCAGTCTCAGCTCAAGCCTGAGGGCGCGGTGGACAAAAATCAGTACCGCTTCTGGCTGCACTATGCGGAAGGTTCCCTGATGCCGCTCCTGCTGATGAAGCTGGTGTTTGCCAGCCTCGGTAAGCCGCCGATTCCGTTTGGTATGCGCTCGCTTGGCAAAGTGCTGGGTGGGGGCGTGCAAAAAGCCTGGCTCAATCCGCAGCTCGAAACCCACGCGCGCTATATCGAATCCCATCTCAGTGAAAACACCTGGTTTGCCGGTGAGCAGCTGAGCATGGCCGATATCCAGATGACCTATCCGATCTTCGCACTGCTGGCACGCGGTGGGATCGACAATCTTCCGTACACCCAGGCGTGGAAAAAAAGAGTGGAAATGCGTCCTGCCTGGCAACGCGCGATTCAGCAGGGCGGGCCTTTTGAGATCCCTGGCGGGTGACAGATTGTTATCAAATTGCGCATTCACGATAACGTTTGCGCATCCTCTGGTTATTTCTTCAGCGTCATAAGGGAATTTTAGCGAAAAACGATAAAGTTCAGTTGAAAAGGGCGTGGATTACGCTAGATAATCGTTTGCCTTCAATTCACCACCCGTTTTGTCAGCGCGGAGCTAAACGTTTGCTTTTTTTGTGACGGCCCCTTTTCGTCGCAAACGCAGCACAAGGATTTGACGTTTCGCTGGCAGTGGAGTTGTCCACCACGCTGACAGGCGAATGATAAAAATTTCTCAGGGGATGTTTTCTATGTCTACGCCATCAGCGCGTACCGGCGGTTCACTCGACGCCTTGTTTAAAATTTCTGCTCGCGGCAGCACCGTGCGTCAGGAAGTTGTTGCAGGTCTGACGACGTTTCTGGCGATGGTTTACTCCGTCATCGTGGTGCCTGGCATGCTGGGTAAAGCCGGCTTCCCGCCGGCGGCCGTTTTCGTTGCCACCTGTCTGGTTGCGGGCGTCGGCTCCATCGTCATGGGCCTGTGGGCAAACCTGCCGCTGGCGATTGGCTGTGCGATCTCGCTGACCGCCTTTACCGCGTTTAGCCTGGTGCTGGGTCAGCACATCAGCGTGCCGGTCGCGCTGGGTGCGGTATTCCTGATGGGTGTGTTGTTCACCATCATCTCCGCCACCGGGATTCGTAGCTGGATCTTGCGCAACCTGCCGCAGGGCGTGGCGCACGGCACCGGTATCGGTATCGGCCTGTTCCTGCTGCTGATTGCAGCGAACGGCGTTGGTCTGGTAATCAAAAACCCACTGGACGGCCTGCCAGTGACCATGGGCCATTTCGCCAGCTTCCCGGTGATTATGTCTCTGATTGGTCTGGCGGTGATTATCGGCCTGGAAAAACTGAAGGTGCCGGGCGGTATTCTGCTGACCATCATCGGTGTTTCGATTGTCGGTTTGATTTTTGATCCGACCGTTCACTTCTCCGGCGTTTTCGCCATGCCTTCTCTGAGCGACGACCAGGGTAACTCCCTGATTGGTAGCCTGGATATCGTCGGCGCCCTGAACCCGATTGTTCTGCCAAGCGTGCTGGCGCTGGTGATGACCGCGGTGTTTGATGCCACAGGCACCATCCGCGCTGTCGCGGGGCAAGCGAACCTGCTGGATAAAGACGGGCAGATTATCGATGGCGGCAAAGCGCTGACCACCGACTCCCTGAGCAGTGTCTTCTCCGGCCTGGTCGGTGCGGCACCGGCGGCGGTGTACATCGAGTCCGCAGCGGGCACGGCGGCAGGTGGTAAAACCGGTCTGACGGCGATCACCGTGGGCGTGCTGTTCCTGCTGATCCTGTTCCTCTCTCCGCTCTCTTATCTGGTTCCGGCCTACGCGACCGCGCCTGCGCTGATGTACGTGGGTCTGCTGATGCTGAGCAACGTGGCGAAAATTGATTTCGCGGATTTCGTCGACGCGATGTCCGGCCTGATTACCGCCGTGTTTATCGTACTGACCTGTAACATCGTGACCGGCATCATGATCGGTTTCGCCTCGCTGGTGATTGGTCGTCTGGTCTCCGGTGAGTGGCGCAAGCTGAACATCGGCACCGTGGTGATTGCCATTGCGCTGGTGGCATTCTATGCGGGCGGCTGGGCGATTTAAGCCTGTCCGACGCCTTAAAACGGGTGGCTTAGGCCGCCCGTTTTGATTTTCAGACCCATTTCGTTGTCTTTTGCGTTACTCTGGAAGCGGTAGAATAGAAGCACGACGCTTCATGCTTATGCCTGTCATACGTCTGGTTGCACGTGCGTTGGCTGCGGTCATTCTCCCTCATCACTTACTTGAGTAAGCTCATGGAGATGCACTTACTGCCACCTTCTTTCAACTCGACTTATTTAGGGCATACACAATAAGAAACACGCAAACAGGGAACGCATGGAAATCTTCTTCACAATACTCATCATGACCCTTGTGGTCTCACTTTCCGGGGTAGTTACCCGCGTACTACCCTTCCAGTTACCCCTCCCGCTGATGCAAATCGCCATTGGTGCGCTGCTGGCGTGGCCGACGTTTGGCCTGCACGTTGAGTTCGACCCCGAGCTGTTCCTCGTGCTGTTCATTCCGCCGCTGCTGTTTGCCGACGGCTGGAAAACGCCGACGCGTGAATTTCTTGAACACGGGAGAGAGATATTTGGTCTGGCGCTGGCGCTGGTCGTCGTCACGGTTGTCGGGATAGGGTTCCTGATTTACTGGATCGTTCCGGGCATTCCGCTGATACCGGCCTTTGCACTCGCCGCCGTCCTGTCGCCAACGGATGCCGTGGCCCTTTCCGGTATCGTCGGCGAAGGCCGGATACCGAAGAAAATCATGGGCATCCTGCAGGGCGAAGCGCTGATGAACGACGCCTCCGGTCTGGTAGCACTGAAATTTGCCGTCGCAGTGGCGATGGGAACCATGATTTTTACCATCGGTGGCGCGACCGTTGAATTCTTTAAGGTGGCGATTGGCGGCATCCTGGCCGGGTTTGTGGTGAGCTGGCTGTACGGTCGCTCGCTCGGGTTCCTCAGCCGCTGGGGCGGTGACGAACCCGCCACGCAGATCGTCCTGCTGTTCCTGCTGCCGTTTGCCTCTTACCTGATTGCCGAACATATCGGCGTATCGGGCATCCTGGCAGCCGTCGCGGCGGGGATGACCATCACCCGTGCGGGCGTGATGCGCCGCGCACCGCTGGCGATGCGTCTGCGCGCCAACAGCACCTGGGCGATGCTGGAGTTTGTCTTTAACGGCATGGTGTTCCTGTTGTTGGGCCTGCAGCTGCCGGGCATTCTGGAGTCCTCGCTGGTGGCGGCAGAAGCCGATCCGAACGTGGAAACCTGGATGTTGTTTACCGATATCGTGCTGATTTACCTGGCGCTGATGCTGGTGCGTTTCGGCTGGCTGTGGACGATGAAAAAATTCAGCCTGCGTTTTCTGCACAAGAAGCCGATGGAGTTTGGCTCCTGGACCACGCGCGAGCTGCTGATTGCCTCGTTTGCGGGCGTTCGCGGGGCGATTACCCTCGCCGGTGTGCTCTCGATTCCCCTGCTGCTGCCGGATGGCAACGTCTTCCCGGCGCGCTACGAACTGGTGTTCCTGGCGGCTGGCGTGATCCTGTTCTCGCTGTTTATCGGCGTGGTGATGCTGCCGATTCTGCTGCAACACCTGGAGGTGGCCGACCACTCCCAGCAGCATAAAGAGGAGCGTATCGCGCGCGCGGCGACCGCCGAAGTGGCGATTGTGGCGATTGAGAAGATGGAAGAGCGTCTGGCGTCCGATGCGGAAGAGAACATAGATAATCAGCTGCTGAAAGAGGTGAGTTCGCGGGTGATTGGTAACCTGCGCCGCCGCGCCGATGGGCGTAACGACGTAGAAAGTTCGATGCAGGAAGAGAATCTGGAGCGCCGCTTCCGTCTGGCCGCGCTGCGTTCAGAGCGAGCCGAACTTTACCACCTGCGTGCTACGCGCCAGATCAGCAATGAGACGCTGCAAAAACTGCTGCACGATCTGGATTTGCTGGAAGCCTTGTTGATAGAGCAGTAGGACGCGCGGCCTGATGGCGGCATCCTTTCCCTCTCCCTTTCGGGGGAGGGGGAACACCCGCCGCAGGTTACTCCGCTGCGACCCAAAACCCTTCGCAGCACGTCAGCCACGCCTGGGCGCTGTGCGACAAATACACCCCTTCGCGCCAAATCATCCCCAGCTGCCAGTGCAGATCGCTCTCAAGCGGTATCCAGCGCAGCGTGTTCTTATCCAGACGCTCGCAAATCGGCTGCGGCAAAATCGCAATCCCGACGCCCGCCTGCACCATGGCGGCAAGAAAATCCCACTGACCGCTGCGCACGGCGATACGCGGTTTGACGTCATGCTGATGGAAAAGCTGCATCAGCTGGCGGCTCAGGGCGAAATCCTCGTTGTAAATCAGCAGAGGATGCTCTGCCAGCAGCTCGGGTTTTACCGTATCGATCTGCAGCCAGTCGCCGGAGCGCGGGACCAACACGCACAGGGGATGACTGAACAGCGGCAGCGTCGCCAGGCCGCTGTCCTCTTCGACGGGCAGGGCCGTCATCGCCAGATCCAGTTCGCCGTTCATTACCGCCTGCTGGACGGTCAGCCCGCCGAACTCGGAAATCTTCAGCTCGACGCCGGGATAGCGCTGGCGATAGAGGCTGATCGGTCCGGCCATCATCATGCCAACCATCGGCGGAATGCCTAAGCGCAGCAGGCCCTTGTTCAGGTGGTTAATATCGCCAAGCTCGGCTTCCAGCTGGCGGAACTCGGCCAGAATCGCCAGACCGCGCTCAAACACGACGCGCCCGGTATCTGTCAGCAACAGCTTGCGGCCATCGCGAATCAGCAGGGTACAGTTCAGTTCATCTTCGAGATTTTTCAGCATTTTGCTGATGGTGGGCTGGGTGACAAATAACTTCTCCGCTGCGCGGGTAAAACTCTGCTGGCGAACCACTTCGACAAAATAGCGCAGCGTTCTTATGTCCATGATTATTCCTCGAAACTATACCTTTGATGATTTTAATTCATTTCTGTCCACTCCGTGTGGTCACTATACTGGCGCCTCGTCTCATTTCTGAGGAATTCCCCCATGGCCGTGGCGTTAGGTCGTGTTACGCCTGCTGTTGTGCAACGGCTCCAGGTACCGGTTCAGGTACTGCTTTATGCCGCGCTGTTTGTTTTCGCTGAATATCTCGTTACCTGGCTGCATCTGCCGCTGCCCGCCAATCTGGTGGGAATGGTACTGATGCTGACGCTCATTCTGTGCCGCATCATCCCCCTGAACTGGATCCGCGCGGGCTCTCGCTGGCTGCTGGCGGAAATGCTGCTGTTCTTTGTTCCGGCGGTGGTGGCGGTGGTGAACTATGCGCAGCTGCTGATGGTCGACGGCTGGCGGATTTTCGCCGTCATCGCCCTGAGCACGTTGATGGTACTCGGCGCGACGGGATGGGTGGTGGATAAAGTCTATCGCTATGAGATCAGCAGGCAGAAGCATGACTAATTTTCACATCAGCGTGCTGTGCCTGGTGGTCACGCTGGTGATCTATTTTGCCAACAAACGCCTCTATCGCCGCTTCCACGCCCTGCCGCTGATGCCGCTGGTCTTTACCCCGTTGTTACTGGTGCTGATGCTGATCTTCGGCCACATCTCCTGGCAAAACTACATCGGTGAATCCCACTGGCTACTGTGGCTGCTCGGCCCGGCGACTATCGCCTTTGCCGTGCCGGTTTATGACAATCTGGCGGTGATCCGACGCCACTGGATGTCCCTGACGGCAGGTGTTGTGACGGCAACGGTCGTCGCAGTAACCAGCTCTGTGTGGCTGGCACGCTTGTTCACGCTGTCGGATGAGATCCAGCGCAGTCTGGCGGTGCGTTCCGTCACCACGCCCTTTGCGCTTGCGGCGGCGAAACCTCTCGGCGGCCAGCCGGATCTGGTGGCGCTGTTTGTGGTCGTAACCGGTGTGTTTGGGATGGCGGTGGGCGATATGCTGTTTTTACGTCTGTCGATCCGCGAAGGGATGGCTAAAGGTGCCGGGTTTGGCGCGGCGTCGCACGGTGCGGGGACGGCGCGTTCTTATGAGATGGGTCAGCAGGAGGGCGTGGTCGCCAGCCTGGTGATGATGCTGTCCGGTGTGGTGATGGTGCTGGTTGCCCCGCTGGTGGCGTGGGTGATGTTCTGAAGACTCCCCGGCCAGCGTGACCGGGGAGAGTTAGCACTTAATGCGCGCGGCCCTGATCGATCCCAAGACCCGTTTGTGAACGAATAAACTGGGCGCGGAATTTGTCGCGTTCCAGATTTCCTTCCGGTGAATTATCGGTGGCCGAGAAGAACCAAATTCCGATAAACGCCACGGCAATGGAGAACAGCGCCGGGTATTCGTACGGGAAGATGGCTTTTTCGTGACCGAGGATCTGCACCCAAATAGTCGGGCCGAGGATCATCAGAATCACCGCCGTCAGCAGGCCCAGCCAGCCGCCAATCATCGCGCCACGGGTGGTCAGTTTTGACCAGTACATGGAGAGCAGAATGATCGGGAAGTTGCAGCTTGCGGCAATCGAGAACGCCAGGCCGACCATGAAGGCGATGTTCTGTTTCTCGAACAGAATGCCCAGCAGAATCGCCACCACGCCCAGGATCAGCACGGTGATTTTAGAGACTTTCAGCTCCTGACGCTCCGTTGCCCCTTTACGCCACACGTTCGCATAGAGATCATGAGAGACCGCCGATGCGCCTGCCAGTGTCAGGCCAGCAACCACCGCCAGAATCGTGGCGAACGCCACGGCGGAGATAAAGCCGAGGAACAGGTTGCCGCCCACGGCATCGGCCAGATGTACCGCCGCCATGTTATTGCCGCCAATAAGCTGCCCCGCCGCATCTTTAAACGCCGGATTCGCCCCAACCAGCATGATCGCGCCAAAGCCGATGATAAAGGTCAGAATGTAGAAGTAGCCCATAAAACCGGTGGCATAGAAGACGCTTTTACGCGCTTCGCGAGCGTCGCTGACGGTAAAGAAGCGCATCAGGATGTGCGGCAGACCGGCCGTACCAAACATCAGACCGAGACCGAGCGACAGCGCGGATATTGGGTCTTTCACCAGCCCCCCTGGGCTCATGATCGCTTCCCCTTTCGGGTGAACCGCCATTGCTTCGGTGAACAGGTTGTTGAAGCTAAAGCCGACGTGTTTCATCACCATAAAGGCCATGAAACTTGCGCCGAACAGCAGCAGCACGGCTTTGATGATCTGCACCCAGGTGGTGGCGAGCATCCCGCCGAACAGAACGTACATCACCATCAGCACGCCGACCAGCACCACGGCGACGTGGTAGTTCAGGCCAAACAGCAGTTCGATCAATTTACCCGCGCCCACCATCTGGGCAATCAGGTACAGCGCCACCACCACCAGCGAACCGCAGGCGGAGAGGGTACGGATCGGGCCTTGCTTCAGGCGATACGAGGCCACGTCAGCAAAGGTATAACGCCCGAGGTTACGCAGACGCTCAGCGATCAGGAACAGAATAATCGGCCAGCCGACGAGGAAGCCGAGAGAGTAAATCAGACCGTCATAGCCGGAGGTGTAAACCAGCGCGGAGATCCCGAGGAACGATGCGGCTGACATAAAATCGCCCGCAATCGCCAGCCCGTTCTGGAAGCCGGTAATGTTGCCACCCGCCGTGTAGTAGTCATTACGCGAGCGCACGCGTTTCGACGCCCAGTAGGTGATGTACAGGGTCAGCAGCACGAAAATCAGGAACATGATAATCGCCTGCCAGTTGGTCGGCTGGCGTTGGACGTCGCCGGTCAGGGCATCGGCCGCATGCGCCGCAAAAGGCAGTGTGGCGGCTAGCGCCGTCAGAACTCGCTTCATGATGCTTTTACCTCACGCAGTACTGCTTTATTGAGACGATCAAATTCACCGTTCGCGCGCCAGACGTAGACGCCGGTCAGCACGAAGGAGATGACAATCACACCGATGCCGATGGGGATCCCGCGCGTGACGCTGGTTCCGGCGTGCAGCGGCGTGCCCAGCCAGTGCGGGGCAAAGGCGATCAGCAGAATAAAGCCGACGTAGATAATCAGCATGATGATGGAAAGGATGAAGGCAAACCGTTGCCGTTTTTCGACGAGCTCCCTGAAATGCGCACTATTTTCTATCTGCTGATAAATATCAGTATTCATCACAGAACTCTCCAGAGTATTGGTGTAGGGAAGGGCGTTTTTATTATTCCCTCTCCCTGCCAGGGAGGATCCAATCCGGTCTGTTGAATTCAACACAAATCAACAGACCTCTCTCTTTCTTTTCAGTATCGCCTTATTATAAGGCCTCATCACCCGTTTACCTTCCCTGAACGTCAACCGGGCTCTACCGGCATCATGCTGCGTTTGGGGGCCATTTCAGGGGCTATTTTCAGGTTATCTTCATGCCACTTACCGTACGACAAATTGAGTCGGCCAGACCTGCCGACAGGGACTACAAGCTTACCGACGGTCAGGGACTCTACCTGCTTGTCAAAACATCCGGGGCCCGTTACTGGAATCTGAAGTATCGCTTTGCGGGCAAGGAAAAGAAACTGACGATTGGCGTCTACCCGACCGTTACCCTGGCTCAGGCCCGTCAGCAGCGAGATGAGGCCCGCAGACTCCTGGCCGGAGGGAAAGACCCTTCATATGAAAAACAGGCCCGTAAGCAGGCGTTCCGGGAAAGCATCGCCAGCACCTTTCGCACGCTTGCTGAAGAATGGTTCACGCATATGGCACGCCGATGGACGCCACGCTATCTGGAAGACCAGCGGGCAAGAGTCGAAAATCACCTTTTTCCTGCAATAGGTGAGCGCCCGGTGACGGACATCCGTCCCCTGGAGATACTGAATGCCCTGCGGGTTATTGAAACGCAGGGCAAGCTGGAAGCACTGCGCAAAACCCGTCAGACCTGTGTTCAGGTATTTGATTACGCCATCGCAACAGGCCGGGCCACCGTCAATCCGGCCTCGGCACTCAGCAGCGTGCTGCTTCCGCCTGAACGCCAGCACCACCGGACGCTGACCGGGGAACAGCTGGGAGAATGCATGCGCGAGATGGAAGCCTCAGAAAACCTGATGGCGCTGGCAACGCGGCTTCTGGCACTGACGGCCGTGCGCACCGGGGAGCTTCGCCTGGCCACCTGGGATGAATTTGATTTCACCCGTGCCCTGTGGGAAATTCCGAAGGAGAAAATGAAAATGCGCCGGCCGCATATCGTGCCCCTTTCACGCCAGGCGCTGGCATTGCTGGCAGAGATAAAATTACGAACCGCTACACGCCAGTCCCACTTCGTTCTTCCGGGCGCGCGCCGCAGTGACCAGCCGCGCAGCCGGAAGTGCATCAACGAGTTTCTTCAGCAGGCTGGCTGGCATACCTTCACTACCGCCCACGGATTTCGCCATGCGTTCAGCACCCTCACCCACGACCATGATTTCAGTTCGGCATGGATTGAGCTTCAGCTCGCACATGTGGACAAGAACGCGGTGCGGGGTACCTACAACCATGCGCAGTACCTTGATGGCAGACGGGAAATGATGCAGTGGTATGCAGATTACATCGACAACCTGAAGCAGCAAAGACAGGTTCTTACCACGCCAGAACGTTAACCCTCATATCAGCAATATCATCACATGTCCCTGCCCGGAAACGGCGGGGACGTGATTTTTTCTTTTTTTTTACCCGGACTACGCGTGTGGTTAGCCTCAGGGGTGACAGATGGCGCATGAAAGGAATGCAAATGTACGCTTAGCGCATGATTTTTATGATACCTTTCACAAATTCAACATTCAGCATCTGCTGATAAAAAATAAAATCAGAATTCACCTATATTAACTTCCTGTGTGCATTAACCACACAAAGAAAGGTGCTATCCCTTCAGGGTAATGATTTTGATTTGCTGCTGCGCCGGACTGAATGAAACACAGAAAGCGTCAGCACAGAAACAGCCGCGCCAGTGGCCGGGGCTGTGAATGCTTTTTGAAAAAACTGTAAAAGCAGAATGATGATTTCACGCTTATCAGACGTCAACTAGTTTTGCCGACTTGCGCCAACTACTCTGGCCGCATCCATTGAGCGGGGTTTTACGCCACGTTGGTTACTGCCTTCGCTGTCTTTTTCCTGTAACTTTCTCCCTTCAGTTCGAACATATATCCGTGATGGATCAGCCGGTCGGCTGCTGCCACCGCCATCGTTTCATCCACGAAGATGCTGCCCCACGTGCTGAACGGATGATTGCTGGTGATGACCAGACTGCCACGCTCATAACGATGTGCGATCAGCTCGAACAGCACACCCGTTTCCGCGTTGTCGCGTTTGACATACCCGAGGTCGTCTATCACTATCACCCGGTAGCGATCCAGTTTCAGCAGAAGCTCGTTCAGTTTCAGTTGTGTCCGCGCTTTACGCAGCTCCTGCAGCAGCTCTCCGGCACTGTAGAACCGGGCCCGGTAGCCCAGCCCTATAACGCCATCCACGATCGCCGCTGCCAGATGGCTTTTTCCCAGACCACTGGCACCGAACAGCAGGACGTTTTCTCCGGCATCAACCCAGTCTGTCGTTTCGCAGAGCTGCCGGAACTGAGCGTTATTCAGTTCCGGCACCTGGCTGAAGTCATACTCACCCAGCGTTTTCGCCACCGGCAACCGGGCTTCCTTTTTATAGCGGCGTAGCTTTTCGCTCTCGCGCCACAGGAGTTCTTCATTGCACAGCGTCAGCAGATAGCGTGACGGGGTCCAGCCCTCCGCCAGCGCACGTTTCTCCAGCGCATGCCATTCCGCACTGACGCGGGTCAGACGCAGTTTGCGCAGACTACGCTCAAGGAGGTGGATATTGCTCACTGCAGACCTCCTTTTCCGCGCAGCAACTGCTCATAACTGCTCAGGTTGTGCTGAACCACACTGACCGCCGGTAGTTCCTTTTCCTTTATCCCCAGGAACCGCATCAGGCGGTGCAGATCCAGCTCACCCGGAGTATTCAGCATCTGCTCCATCCCCCGCGCCACGATAGAGATATCGTCATAGCCCGCAGCCAGTTTCAGGGCGTGCACCATCAGACGACCTGCTATCTCAGGCTTCAGATGATTACACAGACGACGCCACAGTCTTCGCCATTCATCGTCCGGCAGGATGTCATTTCTCAGCGTAGCATGGCAGAAGGCTCCGGGCTTTTTCGCCAGGCTGTCGATCACATGCCGGAAGTCGATCCGTCTGGCTCGTCTTTTCCCCTTTTCTGGTCTGACGCGAGGGCAGCTCATAACCTCGTTACTACCGATGTAACAACTCAGACGATCATCCCACACCCGAACCCGTAACAGCTGGCCAACAAGCCGGGAAGGCACGCTGTAGACGACAAGTTTGACGTTAATGGTACTGCTACTACTGACCCTTACCGTCAACTCGTCGTAGTCGGCGCTACGACGCAGCGGCAGTGGCTTCAGGTGGAGGCGCTCCTCCTTTACCAGATCCTGATTGTTACGGTTGTGACGCATAACCTGCTGGGTGATGAAGGCCTGGTATTCTTCCACGGTGCTGAAGTCATTACTGCCCCGCAGCATCAGCGCCTGGTGGATGCGTCTTTTCAGATGTCCGTGGGCGCTTTCAACCGAACCATTTTCGTGGCCACGACCGGCATTATTGTGCACGCCCTGCATACCATAGTGCTGGCAGAGGGCAGCATAGCGCTCAGTCAGCTCGCGGCGCCCGTCTTCACCCTGATGTTTCCATGCTGCCCGCAGACTGTCCGTTTTATGCTCTGTTGGTACACCTCCCAGTTGCCCGAGGGCTTCCTGCAGGCCTTCAGCAAGGGCAGAGAAGCTCTCACCACCCAGCACGACCCGCATCCAGCTCCAGTGGCTCCACTCAAGGCGGAAGTGGTACAGCTTATGCGTCAATAACTTGCCATTGATGGTGACAACTATACCTTTGAGCTCGGTAAAGTCCGACAGGCCGCGCAGGCCGGGCTGATGAAGTTGCCGGAACATCACTTCCTGCTCAGCACCATACTGCAGCTTCCACTCGCGGACCCGCCGCTGCATTGTCCTGCGGAGGCTGTTGGGGTACTGACCGGGATATTTATCCTGCAGCATTTCAAGCAGGGTCGTGGGCATCAGGGCGGGCCTTTCCTTCAACAGGGGAACAAGCTCGTTGTCCCAGACGGCCTCAAGCGGATCTTTACGTGTGCGCCAGTGACGATTACCGGTTTTAGACCACTGATCTTTTTCGATCCTGCGACCTGAGCGAACAGAGATACCGGCCTTCATGGCCGAGATATGCTGGGTTACACCTTTTTTACGTTGAGTCATGTAATAACTGACCTGATGAGTATTGAGCGTCACGCCATTTCCTGTGGGATCGTGTACATGATGCTCAGATTACAAAATCGGCCAGAATAATCAGCGCCAACCGGACTGAGTTATTGTCGTCTCATACCCGCTGTTTTGCTGAAATATTAATGTGAGTCACAGGGAGAGACTTTCCTTTGCATAAGAAAACAAAAGCCACTCTGGCGCTTATATTCACGGCCGTCGTTACAGTCACCGTCGCAGGCTTCACGGCTGAAGGTAAACCTGTTTATGTGTCGGATGCCGAAGCGCGGACGGCATCATACCTGACGAGCAGTTTCGGTCCGGTGCAATGCATGACTTCCCGCGCACCTGAAGGGAAATGGGTGATGCTTTGCACCACCGGAGATAAAGGACTGCAGTTTGAATACCAGGTACTTGCGGCAGAAACGGCTCCCGGCAGGGTATCCAGAAGCTTTTACCTTATTGCCCTGAATGAACATGCGCGGCAAAGCGCTCAGGAGGGGCTGATGAGATACCTTCAGGTCGATACCGGAAGTCGCTGATGCCATTCATGGTAGCAGGCAGTATGACACCAGGTAATAAGATTATTCGCTTAAACATTATTCTCTGTCCGGAAATGCATACGACGTGTACCCCGGGCAGGAATACCAGCTCAGCTTTGCCCTGAAGTCCGGCACTATTTTATTTTTTTCAGGCCGCTATTTAATTAATGAAAATGTGAATGGACAACCCGCTGGTGAATATCTTTACGACGGTTACGCACATTTTAAGTGCGAGCAACTCCGCGCAAGGATAGGCGGTTATGATTCTTTTATTCCGGGAAAGGTACCACAGGGCGGAGGTGAGTACAGATAATTTATCATACTTTCTTTTTTGACAGGCGTGAAGAAGACATTTTATTAACAACGCCCCTGTAAACCTTCTCAGGTCCGCAGGTGCTGTGTATGCAAACGAATGTGAAGCGCATCATATTTCAATACTGGTATGTTGATATGGTTTAAAAAGGGAAGCCCTTATGAAAAATAGCTTCAAAAGAAGTGAGCTTGTCGCTGTCTCTGAAGTTGATAAGTACAAAAACTATGGCCTGGCAGCAAAGACTCTCAATATTGCCCAGGCCAACCTGAGCAGAACAATAACAACTGTTGAGGAACGAATCGGGCTGAAGATATTCGAAAGGGACACGAGACCAATCAGAACGACGCGGTTTGGCAGCGAGTTTATTCATCACATTAAAAAAACGCTCGACGTAATGGATGAGCTGTCGTCTTTCGCAGAAAACTACAAGCAGTCATTAAATGACCGGGTGAACATTTGCGCCCCCATCGGTATCCTCATCTATCTGGCGAGGCATATTTTACCAAAGGTCAGGGAGGCCAGGCCAGAAATCGGCTTTCGTTTGACTACGCATAACACAACAGCAACGACCGGCATAACAGTGAGGGAGGATGCGGACATCACGTTCACTTATTCAGCCCCCACGAATGAGCCTCTCGTGGCAAAGCGAATTGCCGCAACAGCTCTGGATGTTTACAGCACGGAAGACACGCTGCTGAGATATCCGGTCTCGGATATAAGGGATTATGAACGCTATCCCTGCATCAGGGTGGCCGAAAAGGCTGAGCAGTCCTGTAACTGGTGCCTGTATGATAAAAATGAAAGTAAGGAAATAAAACTCAGCGTAAACGGAAACTATGTGGTTGATAACTATATGACCGGTCTGGAGCTTGCCAGAACCAGCAATCATTTTTTCCTTGCGCCCAAAATACTCATAAATGAAATGAACGCGCCGGACCTAAAACCAACTCTACCTACCAATACAGAAGCTTGCGGTTCTGTATATATGGTTTACAGGCCAAAAGCTTACCTACCCTATCGCATAAGCGTTGTCACGGAGCTGATAAGCAAACTTTTGGGGGATGATTTTTCAATGTGACACCCGTACTGAAGTGCCGTAAATTTATTCACAAGACGGCATGCTGTTATATAAAACGCTTATACGCGGACCAGAGCGGGTAAAATGAGCCTGTTACTGGATGGGTGAGCATAACCAGCCACGGTCATATGAGACGCATTGCACGGCATAACAAAAGCAGGAGGAACTGTTTTTCTGGTTCTCTGATGGTATTATTTCCGGCCAAAAACATCACCGCCTCGTGATGAGATAAGAACAACAGGAAATATGACCATGACAAGTCTTCAGCAACGCGCAGAGCTCCAGCGCCAGATATGGCAAATCGCCAGTGACGTCAGGGGCTCAGTTGATGGATGGGATTTCAAGCACTACGTGCTGGGCACCCTCTTCTATCGCTTCATCAGCGAAAACTTTGCCCGCTATATTGAAGGCGGCGACCCGGGTATCCGTTACGCCGAGCTGAAGGATGAGGTCATCACCGACGACATCAGGGATGATGCCATTAAAACCAAAGGCTACTTTATTTATCCCGGCCAGCTTTTCTGCAACGTCGCAGCCCGGGCTAATACCAACGAGCGGCTGAACGCTGATTTAAACAGCATCTTTGTCGCCATTGAAAGCTCGGCTACCGGTTACCCTTCAGAGGCGGATATCAAAGGCCTGTTTGCTGATTTTGATACCACCAGCAGCCGCCTGGGAAGCACCGTTAAAGAGAAAAATGCGCGTCTGGCCGCGGTACTTAAAGGTGTGGAAGGGTTAAAGCTTGGTAATTTTGATGAGCATGAGATTGACCTCTTCGGGGATGCGTATGAATTCCTGATTTCTAACTATGCCGCAAATGCCGGCAAATCCGGCGGGGAGTTCTTCACGCCGCAGCACGTTTCAAAACTGATTGCACGGCTGGCGATGCACGGTCAGGCGTATGTGAACAAAATCTATGACCCTGCTGCAGGTTCTGGCTCGCTTCTGCTGCAGGCCAAAAAGCAGTTTGATGACCACATCATTGAAGAGGGTTTCTTCGGGCAGGAAATCAATCACACCACCTATAACCTCGCCCGCATGAACATGTTTCTGCACAACATCAATTACGACAAATTCGACATCAGGCTGGGCAACACCCTGACAGAACCGCATTTTAGTGACGAGAAACCGTTTGATGCGATTGTCTCCAACCCGCCATACTCGGTAAAGTGGGCCGGAAGCGATGACCCGACGCTGATTAATGACGAACGCTTTGCACCTGCCGGCGTGCTCGCCCCGAAATCAAAAGCCGACTTTGCGTTTGTGCTTCATGCGCTGAACTATCTGTCAGCAAAAGGCCGCGCCGCGATTGTCTGCTTCCCGGGTATTTTCTACCGCGGGGGCGCTGAGCAAAAAATTCGTCAGTACCTGGTCGATAACAACTATGTTGAGACGGTAATTTCACTCGCACCAAACCTGTTCTTTGGCACCACTATTGCCGTTAATATCCTGGTGCTGTCAAAGCATAAGACAGATACCAGCGTTCAGTTTATTGATGCAAGCGGATTGTTTAAGAAAGAGACCAATAATAACATTCTCACCGATGACCATATCGAACAGATTATGCAGGTGTTTGGCAGTAAAGCTGATATTGACCACCTCGCTAAAACCGTCCCTTATGAAACGGTATCTTCAAATGGCTATAACCTGTCAGTCAGCAGCTACGTCGAAGCCAGGGATACACGTGAAATCGTTAATATCACGGAGCTGAATGCCGAACTGAGAACCACCGTCATCAGAATCGACCAGTTACGCAACGACATTGATGCGATTGTGGCTGAAATTGAAGGTAGCGAGGCGCAGGCATGAACGGACTGAGTTATCTGGAAAAACTGCTGGATGGGGCTGAGGTTGAGTGGATGTCGCTGGGAGATATTGGCAATTTCATACGTGGCAACGGACTACAAAAAAAAGACTTCGCTGAAAGTGGGTTTCCAGCAATACACTATGGTCAGATTTATACAATGTATGGGTTACAAGCTGAAAAAACATTTAGTTACGTGTCACCAGAACTGGCAAATAAGCTAAGAAAGGCTCAAAAAAATGACTTATTGCTAGCAACAACATCCGAAAACGATGAGGACGTCGTAAAACCTTTAGCCTGGCTTGGTGATAAAACAGCTATTTCCGGAGATATGATGTTATTTCGCCATGGGCAAAATGTTAAATATCTCGCCCATTTTTTCCAATCCGAAATATTTCAAACGCAAAAAATCAAATATATTACCGGGGCTAAAGTTCGCCGAGTTTCCAGTAGAGATTTAGCTAAAATTATAATCCCCATACCCTGCCCGGACAATCCTGCAAAGTCTCTCGCCATCCAGTCGGAAATCGTCAGGATTCTGGACACATTTACCGCGCTTACCACTGAGCTTACCACTGAGCTTACCACTGAGCTTACCATGCGAAAAAAACAGTACAACCACTATCGCGACCTGTTGCTGAGTTTTGAAGAGGGTGAGGTTGAGTGGAAGACATTGGGTGAGATAGCGAAAATACAGCGAGGCGCGTCCCCCAGACCAATAGCACAATATATGACCGAGGCGGATGATGGTATCCCATGGATAAAAATCGGTGATACATCCCCAGGCTCAAAATATATCAATGGTACAGCGCAAAAGGTAACTCCGGATGGGGCGAAAAAATCCCGAATTCTAAACCCTGGCGATTTTGTTATATCAAACTCAATGAGTTTTGGCAGGCCATATATCCTAAGTATAACAGGAGCCATCCATGATGGATGGGCATCAATCAGCGATTTTAGCGAAAGGCTGGACTCTGATTATCTGTACCATTATCTTTCATCGCAAAGAGTTAAAAACTATTGGGGAAGTAAAATCAATAGTGGCTCTGTCAGCAATTTGAATGCAGATATTATAAAAACATTACCTTTACCTTTACCTGATATACAAAAGCAAAAGTGGATTGCTACGTTGCTCGATAAATTCGACACACTTACAAGCTCCATCAGCGAGGGTATCCCCCGTGAAATCGAGCTACGTCAGAAGCAGTACGAGTACTATCGCGATTTGCTGTTCAGCTTCCCGAAACCAGAAGCCACCAGCAACTGACAGGCATTGATACCAGTAGGGTATGTTTTCACCCGCCCAGTATCAGGCCTAAAAATGCCGGAAGATGCTTCTGATACCCTTCCGGGCTTTGCCAGATGACGCACAGGATGCACCATGACACAACAGACACACACCATTGCTGAATCCAATAACTTTATCGTCCTTGATAAATACAGCAATGTTCACGAAACCGCAGACAGCTACCAGAGCGAGGCTGACCTGGAGCGGGAGCTGATTCAGGATCTGCTTAATCAGGGTTACGAGTATATCTCCGTAAAGTCGCCGGCGGCGATGCTGGCGAATGTGCGGGACCAGCTTCAGCGTCTTAATGGTGTGGTGTTTAACGAAAGTGAATGGCGGCGTTTCGCTGAGCAGTTTCTGGACAGCCCCGGTGACAGCAGCCTGGACAAAACCCGTAAAATCCACATCGACTATATCTGCGATTTCATTTTCGACGACGGGCGCCTGGAAAATATCAGTCTGATTGATAAAAAAAACCTGCTGCGCAATAAGGTGCAGGTCATTCAGCAGTTCGAGCAGACCGGCTCACACGCTAACCGGTACGACGTTACGATTCTGGTCAATGGCCTGCCGCTGGTGCAAATCGAACTCAAAAAACGCGGCGTGGCCATTCGCGAAGCCTTTAACCAGATACACCGCTACACTAAAGAAAGTTTTAACGGTGACAGCTCCCTGTTTAAATACCTGCAGTTGTTTGTTATTTCCAACGGCACTGATACCCGTTACTTTGCCAGCACCACTCAGCGTGACAAAAACAGTTTTGATTTCACCATGAACTGGGCACAATCGGATAACACCCTGATTAAGGACCTTAAGGACTTTACCGCCACCTTCTTCCAGAAGCACACCCTGCTCAACGTGCTCTTTAATTACAGCGTGTTTGACTGCAGCCAGACGCTGCTGGTAATGCGTCCCTACCAGATTGCCGCCACCGAGCGTATTCTGTGGAAAATCAACAGCTCTTTTAAAGCGAAGAACTGGTCAAAACCCGAAAGCGGCGGGTTTATCTGGCATACCACCGGTTCAGGCAAAACACTGACCAGCTTTAAGGCTGCACGACTGGCTACGGAGCTGGACTTTATTGATAAGGTTTTCTTCGTGGTCGACAGGAAAGACCTCGATTACCAGACCATGAAGGAATACCAGCGTTTCTCGCCGGACAGCGTCAACGGTTCGGACAATACCGCCGGCCTCAGAAGAAATCTGGAAAAGGATGATAACAAAATTATCGTCACAACCATTCAGAAGCTTAATAACCTGATGAAAGCCGAAACTGACCTGCCCGTCTATCAGCAGCAGGTGGTGTTTATCTTTGATGAATGTCACCGCAGCCAGTTTGGCGAGGCTCAGAAAAACCTCAAAAAGAAATTCAGACGCTTTTATCAGTTCGGGTTCACCGGTACCCCTATTTTTCCGGAAAATGCTTCGGGCGCAGAAACCACCGCCAGCGTCTTCGGGCGTGAGTTACATTCCTACGTGATTACGGATGCGATACGGGATGAAAAGGTGCTGAAGTTTAAGGTGGATTATAACGATGTCCGCCCACAGTTTAAGGCACTTGAAACGGAAACTGACGAGAAAAAACTCAGCGCCGCTGAAAACCAGCAGGCCTTCCTTCACCCCCTGCGCATCAGGGAAATCACGCAGTACATCCTCAATAACTTCCGCCAGAAAACGCACCGAACCTTCCCGGGCGCTAAGGGCTTTAACGCCATGTTAGCAGTGAGCAGCGTGGACGCTGCAAAAGCCTATTACACAATGCTCGGGTATCTGCAGGAAGAAGCGGCAAAGAAAACAGAAGGCTATAAGCAGCTTCGTGTGGCAACCATCTTCTCCTTTGCAGCCAATGAAGAGCAAGGCGCTATTGGTGATATTACCGACGAAAGCCTGGACACCGGCGCGATGAACAGCAGCGCGAGAGAGTTTCTGGATGCGGCCATTAATGACTATAACAACCATTTTAAAACCAATTTCAGCACCGACAGTAACGGTTTCCAGAACTACTACCGCGATTTAGCTCAGCGGGTCAAAAATCAGGATGTTGACCTTCTCATCGTGGTGGGAATGTTCTTAACCGGCTTTGATGCTCCGACGCTGAACACTCTGTTCGTTGACAAAAACCTCCGGTATCACGGCCTGATGCAGGCGTTCTCGCGTACCAACCGCATCTTTGATGCCACCAAGACCTTTGGCAATATCGTCACGTTCCGTGACCTTGAGCGGGCGACCATTGACGCCATCACGCTGTTTGGCGACAGGAATACCAAAAATGTGGTACTTGAAAAAAGCTATGACGAGTACATGCAGGGCTTTACCGATGCGGCAACCGGCGAAGCCAGGCGAGGTTTTATGGCCGTGGTTTCGGAGCTTGAGCAGCGTTTCCCCGATCCGGCCAGTATCGAAAGCGAAAAAGAGAAAAAGGCTTTCGTCAGGCTCTTTGGTGAATATCTGCGGGCAGAAAACATCCTGCAAAACTACGATGAGTTTGCTGCCCTGAAATCGCTGCAGAGTGTCGACATCAGTGACCCGCAGGCAGTGGAGGTCTTCAGGGCTGAGCACTATATTGATGATGAAAAATTTGCTGAACTGCAGACCCTTCGCATTCCTGCCGAACGCAGAATTCAGGACTATCGTTCAGCCTACAATGATATCCGCGACTGGCAGCGGCGCGAGAAGGCAGCAAATGACAGGGACAAATCAGCCACTGACTGGGATGACGTGGTTTTTGAGATTGAACTGCTGAAATCTCAGGAAATTAACCTCGACTATATTCTTGGCCTGATTTTCGACCATAACAGGGAGAAGAAAGGTAAGGAAGCCCTGACTGAAGAGGTCAGACGCCTGATCCGCGCCAGTCCGGGCAACCGTGCCAAAGAAGGCCTGGTTGTTGATTTTATTCAGCAGACTGACCTGAGCGAACTGCCGGACAAAGCCAGTATCATCGATGCGTTCTTCATCTTCGCACAACGTGAACAGCAGCGGGAAGCGGACGCTCTGATTATCGAAGAAAACCTCAATGAAGAGGCTGCGCGACGTTATATCCGCACATCGCTGAAACGGGAGTATGCGAGCGAAAACGGGACGGAGCTGAACGAGACATTGCCCAAAATCAGTCCTTTAAATCCGCAGTACAAAGCGAAAAAACAGACCGTTTTTCAGAAGATTGGCGCATTCATTGAGAAATTTAAAGGCGTCGGCGGGAATATTTAATCATGCGACCGCAGGAATTCAGCGACAGCGCATTCATCACCAGCAGGGAGACAGGTGACCAAGGCGGATGTGGATTACCGGATTGGAAAATACGCTTTTGAAGAAACAGACGAAACGCCCGTGCTGGCGCGTCAGTGGCCGGATGTCCTGGAAGAATGCCGTGAGCGTCAGGCAGGGCCAGGTGAACGACTGCGGATCGCTCTGATGAATGTGGATTACGTGACCAGCTTTGAACTGCCCTTTCGTCTGCTTCTGCTCAGAACCCCTCAACTGATTGCAGGACTGCGTGACGATTTTCAGCTTAGCCAGAAAAGCGCTACATTCAACGGAAAGCGTTTTGGTTGTGTTTACAGCCTGAAAGAGGATATGAGCAGCATACCCGACACGTTCAGCTACCGTATGACGACCCGGATCAACCGCATTGATAAGCAGGGCATCTCTGCTGAGCCCTGGCGTCAGATAGCCAGAACAGTAAAAGCGCCTCGTGAACGACTGAAGCAGGCGCTCGAATCGGGTCTGCAGATCACCGCGCTGGACGGGTTGTTCTGGTTTGGGATCCAGCGAATGGCAGCGGAGATCTGTGTGCTGAGAAAAAAGGGAATGCGCATTATCTCTGAAACAGTGCTGGTGCAGGATAATCTGACCGGAACCACAAGGCTGGTTCCGGTCTACACGCTTGCTGCATACGCCAACAAACTCGTGAACAAAAACGATGATAGCTTTTCTGCACTGAAATTAAACAATGCAAAATGGCCTCAGCATCCCCCGACAGTACGATAACGTCTTCGAGAAGAACCGTAATAAGCATGGCGAAGCTACGTTGTGTTTGTTAAGGCAGCTGGAAATCAGTAAGATCTTATCTGCGGGGTAAAAATCTCCACAGCAATCAGGTCGTTCAACAACGGCACATTCCTGTACATCACGTATTACGGGACGTTAGCGACAGCTGAGTACGCTGATTGATTTTTTGAGGGGGACAAAGAACGCTCCGTCCCCGCCACAAAATCACCATTAACATTGCAGGAGTGAATAAGATGGCTGATAAAGCGCAATTCTTTAAAGTAAATTACCGTACAGCGTTCGAAAATGGTTCAGTAATTGTACCTGCCTTATCTCATTTAGATGCGGAAAATACAATAAAAAATTCTATGTGTAATGTACTAGATACAGAATTTTTAGGATGGCAAAGCGTTAGCATTACCTTAGAGAATGATACAAGTTACTATTTTGAAGCTAATTTTCAAGACTATGCTTTATATTACAATGAGGAAACACTAGGATTCCAATTCTTAAGTTATCACTTTCATCAGGAAATACAAGGGCTTAAGCAATTGTACCGAGAAACAACCGGAAATGACCCCTATTAATGTTGGTTCGCACAATGACGTTATGTGTAAATAGGCAGCTGCGGTGCTGGATTCTCGCAGCTGCCTATTCAACATAACGCGTGTTACATTATGCGCACCAAAAAAAAGGATACGAAGAATTGTCCGCATTGTGCGGGTGAAACCCTAAGGAGAAGCATGTGAAGAATTCACTCATTTTATTTACAGCTCTTGTTTTATCTATCGGCCACGCCACAGCCAGAGAAACTATTTTTTCGTGCGTTACGGATAATGGAAAACTAGTTAAAGTTGTAAAGGATGGAGATCAAGCTATTTATGAATTGCACAATAAAAAAAACAAGTTAGAGATATCCCTGAAGAACGTAATTGCATCAATGAATATTGTTTTCAGTGAGCCTGACGGTTCAGAAATAACTACCAGTGTTCCATTCAAAAACGGATCATTCATTTATGATGTATTCACCAGTACAGATAGGTTAACAGAAGAACACCCATCACAATCAGGTGTTATTGTTTCAAAAAACAATGTTTTTTTGGCTAATTTGAAATGTAAGAACGATTCAATTAAAGGTAACCTCCTTGATATTGATACCGAGCTTCAATAGTAAATAACTGCCTCTATCTCAGAGGCAGTTTAGTTCGCTCAACTAAAATACATCAGAAAATATCTTTTCATTCACAAATGAAACCAAATTATTATATCTTTTGTCATAGCTATTTGTGTGTTTATTTACAATCATGGTGATCCCATCAGCTTGTGTTCGGCTGTATCCACCGTCAGCTATAGTGTAAAGATTGTTGTCATCCCAAAAGAATAACGCAGAACGTACAGCAAGCTTTATATCTGTTGCGATAAGCTCTGGTTTTTCCTCATAATTTATAGAATCACCCCATGTCTTTTTAGAGTATCCAGTGAAGGCTTTATAATTTTTCCTTCCAGTAAGCTGTTTCATTCCCCTGCCCTTATAGCGCCATCCATCCCCAGGTTCTGTATTACCATTACGTCCACCATAAGCTTTATTGGCAATCGCTTCCTGATCTGCTCTGTGTGCAGCTGTTCGACCGTCAACTTGCTGTTCATCGGGATGCAATCGGTAATATTTAAATAGCCCAGGAAGCGCAGTTGCTGCGTAATTTAAATCCTCATCAATCATGAACGTAGCCCCCGTTTCCTGATAAACCTGAGCCATAAAGTGATACAGCCTAACCTCAGTATTGAGATGACAACGTTCCAGATTATCGTTTAGCTCATCCGCCACTTGCTGGAGAACCTCGTCGCTGACATTGCGACTATTCGTCCATATCTTACGCAACATTGGCAGCGTGATTTTGCCACCTGCGGGCTTAAGCATCTCCAGAAACTCAAGCGGATGAAAATGCCATACTGACCGCTGACTGGCGAACGGAGGAACCTTATCCATCCAGCGCGTGGCGTCCAGAAATCCCCCGTTAGCCAGCTGCACAACCGGACTTTCATCCCTGTCCTTAAATACCGATGACCAGCGCGTATCTTCGCGGGTACTGTGCCAGTCGCTGTCGTGTTTCACTATCAGCCGCCGCGCATATTCCGGGATGTTCATCTGGTTCGTATGCAGTGCGCCGAACAGCAGTTCGTCCTGAGATTTATCGGGATACGGGTCAGGCGGTCTTCTGTTTTCAGCGTTGTGGATCAGGCTGTCATAAAACATTTTTGCCTGTGCAGATGCAGGTCCTTTTTCGCTGTCAAAGTGCGAGCTGATGCTTTTCAGGGCATCAATAACCCACCGTTCATCCAGCGTGCGGGTAAAATCGGTTGTATGTTCAGCTTTAATACAGTCAAAGTTTAGCCCGGCTAAATCGTGCTGGCTGAGCTGCTCCACGTCGTCCTGGTGCACCCACGTATGCGGGCGGATCTGAAAGTATGTGACCCCGGTTTTATCCGTAAACGGGTACGTGGCATCACGCGGAATAATTTTCCCTGCATCGGCACGGGTAATGGCGCTCATCTGCTCAAAGGTACTTTCCTCCCCCTCCCCGTTTCGCAGGTACATCGGCCGTTTGAGCTTCAACTTAATGAACTGTTTGCCCGTTTTGATACCCTTCACGTTGGCCACCACATCCGGCACATGCTCGTCGACGCTCAGCAGCTCGATATGGGCTTTATAGTCCGTGCTAATAATCTGCGGATAGTTATCTTCGTCTGCCAGATCCTGAGCGCCGAGGAACCCGACCGGATCCCCCGCTTTCACCGCCACTTTCAGCGGCGCAGTCGGCACCACCACATCATCAAACACGCCGTGATTCAGTGCGCTGTGCATCCAGTCAGGCAGACACACGTAACATTCGCCGTCAGGCTCCAGATATTCCGGGCGCATCGAGATCCAGAACAGTTCTCCGGCGGGCTTACCGTCCTGAAGACGCTGCACCAGAGCAAACGGCTCAGGCCGTTGTTCCAGCAGAAACGATTTTTGTTGCAGCACAACAATCGTTTCACTCTGCATCAGCGTTCTGGCATGGCCGAGGTTATTTATCAGCACGTCCGGCACGATTTCACGGCTGTCATCGTAGCGGGAATGTTTGCGCATTCTCACCCCGTGGCCTTTCTGCGTGACCCGGTAAAGCGGACGTTTCGGGAATTCTGACAGTGGCGCAATGTGCATGTAAAGCTGGTACAGCGTCAGCCAGGAGGATTCATCCTGCTCGTCGGGCTTGTACACTGATCTGACCAGCACGAAGGTGCCGGACTGGCGAAGGGGGCGTTCCTGATAACACTCGATAGCCGCGTAATCGCGGTTAACCCGCCATGCCACCACCTCGCCGTCCATCATGAACTGGAGCGGCACCGATTTTTCAGGCGTTTCCGGATCCAGCACCGAGGCAGGGGACGATGACGTCCCGATGTGGATCCCACCGTGCCAGAAACGACTGATGCCAAGTAACCACCAACCGTGTGCGTTTTTGCTGATATCGGTCAGCAGTTCATCATAGTTCTTATAATCCCGTCCGTCGGCTTTCCGTACCGGATAACGCATGTTCATCCTTTTTTCCTTAAGGTAAATCTCTCAAACCTTAATCATCGCAGGGACTTAAAAAAAGGGAAGTGGAAATTAACGTAACTTTATTGCAACATATGACAAAAAGTTGGCTTTGTTGAATTAATCAGAGTTAGTGAGAAGATGGTTCCCGCTGGTACCGTCTGTTATGCGATCCGTACGCTATCCGGCATACCCGGCATCGTCATCCGGTTCAGCGCTTTCGCAATCGCTTCCCCCACCTGCGCGTCGTAGTCCCTCAGGCTCAGATGTCCACCCAGCAACGTTTTGATACGGAACATCGCAGTTTCTGCCACTAAACGTCGGTGATAGCCCACTTTCTTTTTCCAGACATCGTTGCTGCCGCTCAGATGCTGATTCGCCACTGCGTGGTTATCGATTACCACGTTGAGTATGAGCAGCACCACTACTCGGTTCCTCATCAGTACGTTGGCCATAAGGTGGAGCTGCATGCCTTCGATAACCTGCTTGAGGTCTGGGTGGGGGACCAGATGATAGCGACACACCCACGTCGCCTCCATCCGGGGAACACTACGACGGCGGAGCACATGCCGGAACGCCACCGCCATCATCAGCAGTGGACACCGGGACGACTGAAAAACTGGGCCGCCGGCGTGGGGTCCGACATCCGTGCTGTTAAGCTCCCCGCCAGCCCACACCTCCTGTTCCGAAAAAACCATCAGAGTTCAGACCGTTTGGCGCTTCTTCACAGCGTTCACTCAGCTGCGGGCCAGGCACGCCCTGCTGTTTACCGGTCGCTCACGGGTACGGTCAACGAAGCGCTTCAGGCGCCGTCTGAAGAGGGTTTAACGATAATGAGGTCCGGCTCTGCGACCTCAGACTGCAGGGCAAATGCCGACAGGGTATCGCGTACCGTATCCGGCTCACCGGTGGTCATGAACGTGACCGGCCCCAGCAGCCTGCCTGCGTCCGAGAACTGGCGCACCAGCTCTGATTTGCGGACCAGCAGGGCCCGCTCCCCGGCATACTCATCACGAAGACTCTCCCGCCGCCATTCCTTATCCGTCACCACCGCATTTATCCAGCCCTGCGATTTTAGCCGGTCAATGGCAAACGTCAGGCGGTGCAGTTCAGACTGCGCCTGCACCGGACCACTGCTGGCGGCAAGCACGCCCTCCAGACGCTGCTGAAGCTGCGCGCCCGCCCCCTTCTGTCGCCCGCACCGCAGCAGGTCTTCAATTTCATCGGCGATGGCGCGGGAAAAGCGTTTCTGCCGCTGCGCAGCTCCAAGCCAGCGCATCAGGAAGGCGTGCGCCATCAGCGGGGACAGCGCCTGACCGTCGCGCTGCGCAAGCCTGAGCGCCACAAGCGCACACCAGGCCAGATGCCCCAGCGCGGCCAGGGTTTCTTCTGCAGTAAATGTGTTGTTCTGTTTCATGGTGCCGGAGTATAAACGGAGGGATACAAGATGAAAGTGTGTTTTTCTGAAATTACCGCACGAGTACTGAATAAGGCGACCGACTTGACGCGTGTTAACCCCGTCAGTGAAAAAGGTACCGGTGAATTAAAATACCCTCAGAAGCCAGATCCCCGGAAACCAGGGACTGAGTGATATAAATGCAAATGTGCGAAAACGCTCATCAAACATCACTGCACTCTACTCGCTGTTAACGACAGATACATAAATCGAATAAATTGCGGCGCCTGGTGCCTCCAGGTGAACCTGTATTTAGCCACTACAGATCCGCTCTCAGGTGTGCTTTTTGGGTAATACCAGCTAAACAGCCCCGCCGCAGAAGGGGATTCACCGCAACCGGGATGGCGCTACGGCGTCCACCGCCTGACTCAACGATGCCCTGATTTTCACTCGCCGTAACGCCATTTCGGTTGAGGACCGCTAAGTTACAATATTCAGCATAATTCCACTGTGCAAAAAATGCGGAAATATAATCAGCCCGCCACCACGGTTTAAAAAAATTATGTTTTTTTTGATATGCAAAATTAACAACCAGGAGCGCTATGAATATTTTTATTTGTATGTAATGTTTGTTATGCGTCTGGTATATCCATCAGGCTTCCTGTTTATCTGGGGTGTTTCATTTACCAGTAGCCGCACTGTGCGGCTTTTTTTTATTTTTTCTGACCGGGTAATTTTACTCATCCCCCCTGTAACGGAAGTGCCCACCTGCTTTTTAACGTCAGGATTTGCATTAAAAAGTTCATACGTCATTTTTCATTTATTAATTTCTGAGACAGGAAGCATGCACATGGTTTCATACAACAAAAATCCGATCCCCGTCATTGACCACAGCGAGCGCGTGGATCAGCTATTGAAACGCTATGAACAAGCACTGGGCCCCGATCTCCGGGCCTATCGTGGCCACATTCTCCGCGTCCTCAGTTATGCCATGTTCTTCCTGGGCGATGCGCAGGAGAAGCGTGCTCTGGTAGAGACTGCGCTGGTCTATCACGACATCGCACTGTGGACACACCATGAACTCGCCTACCTCGGCCCCTCGGAGGACCTGGCCGTGCGTGATAATCGCGAACTGGGCCTGGGTCTGGATGAAGATGTACTGCGTGCAATTATCCACTGGCATCACAAGATCACGCCTTATGCCGGTCCGGGCGTGGAGGCCGATGTCATCGAGGCCGTACGCAAGGCCGACTGGATTGACGCAACCCAGGGCAAACGCCGCATGGGACTCACACGGGAACAGATTCTGCAGGTGGAGGCCTCGATCCCCAGCCACGGCTTCTCCGGAGTGCTGCAGCGTATGGCTAGAGATCTGGGTGGATGTCCCGTGCGTGGCAATCTGCGCGTACTGCGCCACGTGTTTAAATGGTAAGCACGCTGCTGGTCAGGTATTACGCTCTTTACATTTACTGGTGCTGAATGGCGGTAATTGAGCCGCGTCTGGCACAATCCTTTACGCGCCCTCCCTGTGCTGCACAGGAATATTCCTGTCTGGTGCAATGCCGGGGGAGCGTAGTGTGGTGCTGTCCTCCCCCCACGGTACATTATCCTGGCCTGTCGTGCGGCTTTTCGATGCTGAAAATGCCCGTCCCGCAGGTCGTACAGCATTTTTCACCGCAGTAATCTCCGCGGCACATTACGCAGTGCCAGGACAGTACCGGCACGATATCCTCCAGCCCGTTGATTATTCTGCGCATCGCCCTCGCCCTGGCTTCGGCTTTGATCGCCGGATCCTGGTGTACACACCTCATCAGCACCTCCAGAGCGGCATCCTGCAGATCGTGCTCAAACCACGCCTGCAGCGGCGGTATTGCCGGATGGTGTATCAGGGTGCAGCCGCAGGACGTGCAGCTCAGCGGCTTTTCAGGGGGCGACAACACCTCACTCGCCGTCACAAAATGCCCCTTATGATCGAGAGCAAGATAAGATTTCAGGAGCCGCATGGTGTCCCCCCGGCGCGTTTGCATTTGTGAGGGATAGCCCGCATCAGGGCACTGACGTACGTCATCTTTTTTCCTTACCGCCACACGACACGCAGGCGCCTGGCGTCCCGGTACGGGCAGCCCGGTGAAGCATGCATGGCGGGGTTGTGATATCGCAGGAAGCGGGGAGGATCGGCCGATCGTCCCCTGTATCCTGCCCGGGCACTACGGGAGTGGGCTGTCGCTGTCGTCGGCGTGGTCAGCCTTCTCCAGCAGCGGGCATACGATCTTCTGTTCAGGTGAGGCTGCATCCGGATCGTGAATAAAATGGTCGAAATCGAACACGGCTTCGGCCACCGGCACCATCAGCGCACCGCAAAGCACGCAGTAATGACGCCAGATAAACCACGCATCCTGCGCATAAACCAGATCACCGTGTTCGTCCAGGGCATACATAATCTTTACCGGCTCCATCAGGTTCCCTCCGGCGTAACGGGCTGTTCACTGGCCGCACCCGCGGCGTGAATGTTCATCATGTTCATGTTTTACCTTTGCTGAAAATGGATAGGGAGGCTCCGTGACCCCGCCTCAAAAATGTTCCGGGGATGGTCAATAATCACCGTGACCGGCTGAAGGTCAGAGTGCCGGTATGGCGCACTGATCGTCCTCACAGTACGGGCACATCCGGGGCCCGTACCAGCGGCTACGGCACGGGATGCAGTACCAGCGCTGCGTCACGGTGGCCTGGCGGGGCGTGCGCCTGCGCTCGCGGGGCATGCGCGGACACGTCGCCGCTTTTACGATCGCCACGTTGTTGTGGAGGCTGTGCACAAACTGGCGAACGCCATCGAGGGTCGTCAGCAGCAGCCCGCCACCGCAGCCTTCACCGACATACAGAACCCGGTCGCTGAGGCCCGGCGCTGAAGCCCGCACGCGTCTGCCACCGGCACCGATGGCGTAGCTGATGGTGGTGGTAAAGTACACGCTCACCCTCCCTGAAAAACCGGTGACAGCGGCATGACCTCACGCACCAGGGCCGCGTATTGCAGGGGATAAGGTCCGGTATCTTCCCGGCTAACCTGCAGCCAGACGGGGGCGGATAACAGGCACCGGATGCCAGCGGGATGAACCGCTGACCAGGCCTCGCCGGCCAGGGCAAGGAGCGCGCCGGTCTGGCATTGCCGCGAGCGATCGTGCCGGGGGCGGTAAAGGCTGTGCTGACTGAGCAGCACCAGGATCGGCATGGCGGCAACGGAAGATCTGCCCCATAGCATTCGGATGTACGTCGGCGGAGCCGGTAACGGGCACGTTGCGCGCAGCGCGAGCAATGCCGGATACGGGTCAGTCGCCGCGCGAAGCAGGCGCAGACGCGCGTCAGCCACGGGGTTCTTACCGTCCATCGCGCATGCCCCGGGTCAGGAGCGGCACGCTGAACAGCGCGCTGCGGCAGAAAGAACAGGATTTAGCCCCGCTGTACTGGCGGTGACACTGCGTGCAAACCCAGCGGGTTGCTGAAGCATAAATGGGGTGGTTCATGGGATAGCCTTACTGTATCAATGGCACAGGAAGCCCTGCGACAGGTTCAGCGAACGTCGCATGCGGCAGGGCGCGTGCAGGTTTAAGGGGCGTCGGGTGACGTTCTGATGAGCAGGGTCACGGTCGCGGCGGTTCGCTGGCGTGGCGCATCACGTCAGGTGTTGCGTTTTGTGGGTTCTCCTTTCGGCGGGCGCGGGATGTAAGGGCAGGTGGTGAGGCCCCGTTCCGTCAGCTCAGGGACGATATGCAGAAAATGCGCCTGCACCTCGTCGGTGGCGGGCACGATTTCCATCGGGCAGTCGCAGTGGACGCACCAGAATTTCCAGGGCGCTCTCATGCCTTGCGCTGATACCAGGTATCCGAATTCGATAACTGCATGGTGCACCGGTTTTTGTTTCATATGACTCCTGAGGGTTAACGCAGTCCGGACAGCAGAGCCGCTGTCCAGAATATGGTGCACCGCGGTAAAAACTTACCGCTGGCTTGCCCCTATCGACCGGGCCGCCGGGCTGTACGCCTTGCTTCGCTCTTTGGCAAGGTAGCTGGCACGGAACATGAACCTCCTGTAATTCGCGGGAAAACCGGAACACCCGGTGTCGAGCACGGTGCTCGCCCTGTCAGGAAAATGCACCAGAGCCCGGTGTTCATCGTGTCCCTTCAGGTTCAGCGCGCTTAACCAGGCATCCTGAATGAGGGTGCGCAGGCTCGATTTTGCCGGATCGAATGCCCCCAGCTGCCAGAAGAGATCTTTGTTGAAGAACAGCACAAGGTGGTAATGGGAGTGGACGGCGCTGTCGATTTCTTTGATCCAGACATAACGCGGCGTACAGCGGTGGGCCTGCCTGCCCTGTTTGTTAAGCCGGTGCCGGTAATGACTGATTTTGCTTTTCAGGGACGCGGTAAACCGGCTTAGCGGACAACCGGATAAATTTGGTAAGCATGTGAGCGCGTCGTCGCTGAACCATTGCGGCGAGAAGTGTAAATCCACCCGCACGGCTAATGTCCGGGGGTGATCATCCAGCGCGAGGCGGGTCACCCTGTGCAGTATGTCAAGGTAATCGGCATTCAGCGGTCCCTGAGTGCGATCGTATAAATCCGGTTCAAACATGGTGAAGCTCCTTTGTGGCAATACGGATGCGCAGACGCACGTCGGGAGCACGCCGCGCAGGGGGAAAATGAACGGGATGGAGTAGCAAAAGGTTAAAAACGCGAGCCGCCAGTACGACGGCGTTACGCGGGAAAGGTGCCCCCGGATCGTCACCGCGTCTGACAGGCCCCATGCTGCCCAGGCCTCCCGCGGAAGGGATCGACATGGCGTTGACGCACCTGCTGCAACAGAACCCCGTTAACGGCCATCAGCGCTTCCCTGACCCCGCAGATACGATGGCGAACACAAGCGATGCCCGGCGCTGACACCAGGAACCGATAAGGGTTTTACCGCTGCCAGGAACATGTCCGGCGTCGCGATGAACCGCCTTATGCCGGATAATCAAACGCCTCGTGCAGGATCAGGGCCGAACGGAGGAAACGAATACGCCTGCGGGACTTAACGGAGCAGGAATACCCTCGTGGTGGCAGGACAACCGGGTGAATCTTTACGCTCACCGACAGCCATTTCGACGGCGATCCCTGAATGGATACCCCTGAGGTTAATAACATCTGCAGCGGGTCATCTGAAGCCTGATGACCTCCCTCCTGGTGGTTAAACGTCTTCGGATGAACAGCGATCGGTTCGCTCCTGGCGTAATTGCACCAGACGAAATCGCTCTGATCCCCCTCCCGGGAAGAGGTACCTGATAATAATCACCGCGGAGAGAAGCCTGTCTGAGCGTTAATAAATTCGGATGCGTTTTACCCCGGACAGGGTTCACTGAAAGCCGTACCCTTCCACGCGTAACAATACCCGTTGAAATGACGCTTACACCTGACGGCAATAGCAATAAGCAGGATGAGAACCACCTGAAGAAAAGACTAATCTGGCTGAGCTACCCCTGACGGAAGTACTAATCAAAATAAGATTTAAGTGAAGTGATTTTACTTAAAGCACTCATAACAGCGCGTGTAGTATTTGTGTTAGTTGTAATGGAATTAGCGTAATAGCCATTCGTAATGCAACCTGAAGTAACACTGATAAAATACCCATCGGGGTGATGATCAATCCTGACGATAATAACAAGGCTCCTGATGAGAACCACCTGATGATAAATACTTACCTGACGGATTTCTTCATGACAGTAATACTTATTAAGCTGGCTGTAGCAGGCAGTATTAAGAGCCTATCTCAATAGGACTTTATTCCAGACAATAAGACCACAGGCAAAATGCAACATGGCCTCGTAATTTTCAGTCTTCTTTTCCCATCGTGTCAGAACCCGGCGAAAGCGATTCATCCAGCTATGAGTTCTTTCGACAACCCAGCGATGGGCTTTGAAGTCCGTGTTTTTACTGGCATCTGACTCTTCTTTACGGGACTGGATATGCGGCTCGTAGCGGCGGCTCTGCAGATATGTTTTCAGCCAGCCTGCATCGTAACCTTTGTCCAGGCAGAGTCTGAGTTTTTGCCCCGGACGACCCGTCTGAAGGGCATCGAGCGTATCCGCAACCAGTTTGATGTCGTGCGTGTTCGCTGCTGAGACAACCAGCGACAGAGGAAGCCCGCTGGCGTCCGTCAAAAGGCTGCGCTTTACGCCTTGTTTCCCTCTGTCAGTGGGGTTACGGCCTGTTTTTTTGTTCCTGACAGCGGCGATTTGGTCATACAGCCGTCCATTGACAGCCAGGACCAGTCAATGCTGTCCAGATGCCCGCAGGCAAGCAAACCGTTCTGCCAGAAGCGCTCGAAGACTCCGGCATCGCGCCATTCCTGAAAGCGCCGGTGTGCAGAACTCGATGAACATATCCCGGTGGCGTTCAGGGCGTTCCACTGGCAACCGGTCCTGAGGACGAAGAATATGGCGTCCATGGCAGCGCGGTTATCAACGCGTTTCCGGTGCGTACCGAGTGGATGGCAGGTTTTGTGCTCAGGGATAAGCGGTGCCATTTTTTCCCAAAGTTCATCGCTGATCCGCCATTTGCTGCCTGTCATCTTTTCACCTTCAGAAATTATCAGTTACGACATCTGACAATCCCTTATGGGATAGGTTCTTAATTTGGACTGCTTTTTTTGTACATGCCGCTTTTGCGAGGGGGAAAGATATCTTCTGTAGACCTCCTCAGTAAACATCATGATGAGCCTTACACTCGTGATGCTAAAATAATCATAATCACAGACTTCCCCCTTTTCTTGTGCGTTTTCACGGGCTTTCTTACCATATAAACCACTGAAGTAATCATTGTACAGTTCGTTACCATCTTCACTGTAAATAAAAGTGAAATAAATCGCATTTGCAAAATTTTCCAGCATTGCTGCTTTTGATGTATGCTTCCGATATATACCCATTACACTTTCTGCCGCATCCCGATGATAAAGTCGCCTTAACTCATACCAAAGAAAAGATAATGTCGGTACAGCGGCGTCGAGAAAGAATGGTTTATCTTCAGGAATGAGCTGCTTCTTGTTATCAACTAACGTTGCAAGACACTTATCCAGATTCTCCTTACTACCGCAGGAATGCAGTAACGCCTGGTACAGACTTCCCTGAAATCCCGTGGGAGGATTTTCGTTAAGGACACACTCTCTTTCGCTCATGTTTGCAAGGCGATATTGCCTGAACCCTTCAGCTTTGCGTCTTATGGTTTCCGGGACGATCATGGCACCGGCAGGAAATTTGTATTTTGGTATGAACAACTGCATTTCTGTGCTGATGCCTGCCATTTCTTTTAACGCCTGCATAAGTGCATAAAGCCCGCACAAGTATTTTACCTGGTGAACAAAAAATAAGGAGCCACTGTCAGTATGAGATAAAACGATGGGATTCAAAACGTTATTCATGGGGGCGCAGGTGCGACCACTTCTTCTGAGGACCTGCTGAACATGAAGCCATGCCTTACTTCCCTTAAGGGCTTTAACACGGCCTTTAACCCCTGCATTATTTATAGCTTCATACCTTCGCATGATGTCATGGCTATGCATTAACCAGCCTCCCCGAACCCATAAAAATCATCACCCTCGCAGCATGCACCTTTTATCACGCCATTATCACAGTTTTCAACCTCTGCCGGTGAGTTGCTGGCTTAAACCTTCTTTAGGCTCCATTGCGCCCCAGCTGACGACGTCGCCATGACGAGGGGCAAAATGACATACGGGAACCCTGTCCCCATAACCGGATTGACTCACCGCGGGCTTTTACGCGCCACGCACTTTTTCCTGTGAGCCGTTTACCTGCGTCTCATTTTTGTCTCAGCAATGGCGCACAGCCTGCGCGTGGCTCAGCATCAGCTCAGTAACGACTCAAATAATGCGTATTTTTATCGACGATGGTTCAACCAATATCAAGGTACTCTGGGAACACCAGGGCCGGACGCACACCCACGTCAGCCCCAACAGCTTCAGGCGCGAATGGTGCGCAACGCTCGGCACAGGGAAGGCATTCAACTACATCGCGGGTGGTGAGCGGTATTCATTTGACCGGATCTCACCGGATACGCTGCCGACGAATCACATCGAATGGCAGTACAGTCCGCTTAACGCCGTGGCGGTGCATCACGCCCTGCTGACGAGCGGCCTGATGCCTCAGGAGGCCGAAATTGTGGTCACCCTGCCGCTCAGTGAGTTTTACGATGAATACGCCCAGGTTCGCACTGAGAACATCGACCGCAAGAAGAAAAGCCTGCGCCAGGCCGTTGAACTTGATAAGGGCAAGGTATTTACGATTTCCCGCGTCATCGTTCGGCCTGAGTCCATTCCCGCCGGCATCGGGCTGTGCGATAAGCTCTTACCCACGCATTCCGTGCTGATTATTGACCTGGGCGGAACCACGCTCGATATCGCGATGGTTGCAGGCCAGATGTCATCCATCTCGCGTATCCAGGGCTACCCTGATCTCGGGATATCGCTGGTCACCGATGCGGTTGGGCAGGCGCTACGAAGAACCCATATGGAGACCTCACGTTACAATATGGATCAGCTCATCATCAACCGTCACGACGACGTTTTTATGAAAAACAACATCAACGATCCCGGGGCAGTTGAGGAGGTCAGACAGGCTATCCGGCAGGGTATCGAACGTCTCTGCGACCGGGGCATTGAGATCATCGACAGGTTTAAAGGATACACGCATGTGACGGTAGCGGGTGGAGGCGCATTCCTGGTGGCCGACGCCATCCGCGATCATGTAAACCTGCGCAACGATCGTTTTTATGTCGCTGACGATCCGCAGCTCGCGCTGGTGCATGGTCTGCTGGCGCTGGGGTAAGGGAGTATTGCCGATGAACCGCAGAAAAGTGCTGATTTACCTGCGCCCGGAGACGCATGCCGGTGAACGCATTGCTGACAGCTACCTTGATGCCTGCCCGCGTGGCGATCGCAGCGAACAGGCCAGAACGGCGTTGCTGGCAGGCATTGCGCTGGGGCAGATCGACGCCAGGCTGCCCCCGTTACTGGCCGCACTGCTGGCGGACGATACCGGTGCAGACACACTGCTGAGGATGCTCACGTCGTTTCTGAACGTGCCTGCGGCGATCCCGGCCCCTGGGGTACAGCTTGAGCAGCCGTCACCGGTAAGCAAGTCGGCCACAAACCTTGCCGGGATGCTGCCGGGGTAGTTGAACACCGTTGCAAAACGGCATAAAGAGGACACTCAGCCCCACAGGGCCGGGTGTTCTGTTTTTTTGCGATTTATCATCGCATGAGCTTATCCACGACTTGATGCACAGCAACACCATATTTTTATCTTGTCAAAGTGCGTGATACCGGATATCAAACTACAGGATTACAGAAGGCTGCCACCTTAATAAAAAAAGGTGATTAACTAAAATATCAGTCGTTAACCCGAATGAATTCTCCATCAATCGCTTGTGCCTGCGCACGCCAGTCTGCAAATTGCTTTTTTTGCTCATGGCTACGCCGCAAAGTATCATTGAGCACTTCAAGCTCTTCCTTCATGACTGCATACCCCGGAAAGAACCTCTCCTCGTAGTCATCTGAGTCGAGTAAAGCAATTAACTCTTTACGTTGCTTATTGAAGTGTTCCACCATATCCCCGATATATTCCCTGAATTTTTTCTCTCGTTGCGCTTGTTCGAACGAATCCCACACCTCCAGAGCGACACCTGCAAATGACAGCACACCGTTAAGGCCCTTGGCTAAATTAATAGCTCCCCAGGGTTTAAATTTTAAGAGTTTTCCCAAATCCAGCCCGACCATTTTCGCCAGAGACACCGCGCCATCACGAGTGGCAATAACAGTTGAATTATTGATTACGTTACTTTTGACTACATAGTCAAGGCCGCGTTTGCCCAAAGTTGTGAGAATGCTGTTATGATGATTGATGTCAGCATTGTAGCCTATTTGAATCTTCTCAAGAGACAGAGAAACAGCCTGCAGGCGGCGATCGAATTCGTTTTGAAGACGAGTCGATAAGACGATCCCTTCATCTCCGACTTCGCGTTCAAAAAACGCCAAAAAAGTTTCCATACTCAGCCCTTTCGCCTGAAGGATCAGTTCACTGAAATAATCGCTGACGAATGTTTTCAATGACCTGCGGATCTCATCAATTTTAACCATCATCGTGCTCATCTCATCGCTCGTCCGCTCCTTTATGAACAACAGCCCTTTCACTTCTTCCTGAATGCGCTCATCCAGCTCGATAGCAACAGGCAATTTACATGTCAGAATATCGAGAATAACACTCTTTTTCGTCTCTTCGCACAATGCATGCAGCCCGCCACCGGCTGCAATCTTTTGGCTGGTCGCCGCCTGCAGAGTGTGGATGTGAGACAGGGTGCGGAATTTCTCCGGATTTTGCAGCCAGTATTCCGTTCCCATATCGAATGGATTGGCTGCGACAGCAACAATGCTGAGAGCGTCACGCTCCTGTGGAGTAAGGTCGATCAAGTCATGCAGACGCGAGACTACATTATGGCGCTTTACCCGGTAACTGGACTGGTAATCCTCCTCATCTTCCACATCTGCGACTTCATCAAAACGACTCAGTACAAATACAGTTCGATCGAGCAAATTCAGGGTACGAAACATCCATTCAAGATCTTGTTTATGGCTCTCTTTGATGGGATTGGTTGAGTTCATGACATACAGAATAAGGTGCGCTTCGCTGACGTACTTCTTCGTCATGTCTTTATATTTTTCAACAGAACGGGTTTCCTCATCAAACTGTTCTTTAAAACCGAAAAGCCCTGGTGTATCAATCAGGACAAAGTCCGAGCCCACATTGTAAATTTTCACCTCACTGGACGACTCCTGATGGCTGATGTTCATGGTCGTCTTGTCGAGTTTCTCCATCCAGGCAGCCGCAATAGACGTTTTACCCTCCGAAAAACCGCCAATTAATGCGATATGCAGTTTTCCATTGGCTGCACTTTCTTGCGCAATTTCTAATTTGTGAAGCAAATAGGGTTCTATTTCGATACCCAATTCTTTACCCTGCTGTAAAAAAACCTTAAGATTATTAAGAGTTTCAATGTTTTTTGATTTCTGAGATTTAAATATATCCAGTGTATGTTCCATTATTTATCTCCTGAAGCATCAATGACGAGTGAAAGATGTTGTAAACTGGCGATTGCATTAATCAGAATGTGATTATCATCGGAGGCCTGATGGAATGGCTCTTCAAGATTTTTCTTGATTTCATTAATTTTTTCTTCGAACTCCGGGAAAACCTTATGGATAATGCCTTCAATCATTTCTTTAATATTATTTGCAACCTTTTTAATATTGTCATCTGCGGATTTTCTTTGCTGCGATTTTTTGTAATCAGAGCTGAAAAAGCCGCGTACAGCTTTATAAAAAGAAAACACCATACCTGCTAAAGCAGGTGCAAGCACAATCCAGCCTGCAGGATTCCAGAATAGCAGCGCGCCACCAGTCAGGGTAGCGATCAGGCTGGTTACTCTAACACCATTATCGATATCTACATTCAAATCAAACTGCCTGTTTATCTTATACCCCTGCAGTTTTGAGTAACTCTGAACAATATCAAGCGAATATTTCTGGAAGCGTTCTACAATATCTCCCATCTCGTCATTGAATTTTTCAAACTCCGTTTTAAAGGTATCACGGAGGTTATTCTCTGTCTTACAGAGGCAATCTTTAATGAGTATTTCCAACTCATTTTTAAAACCTTCATTGCTAATGTCGCCATTTATTTTTTCGTAAACTCCCTCACGAACACTCTTGCTAAAAAAATTAATCACATCTTCACTCTGGTTGTGAAGGCGTATTTTTAAGGAAGCAAGGGCATTATCAAGCGTTTTGTTAACATTGCAGGTATTTTTTTGTAATTCATTAACAACTCTGTCAAAATTATGTTGTGCCTCACTCAGACCGGACGTAACATTGTCAAGCGTTGTACGTGCTTTATTAAAATTTGATCGCGTGATTTTGGCTTTGCTGTCTGACACCAGCTGCCTGGTCAATAAAGACAGAAATCCCTTCAAGCCTGTTTTTTCCAGAATCGTATCGCGATCTAGTTTTTCTAATAACTTGTCACGCTTTTTGGCGTTTTCTGAACCAGGAAGCAAATGTTCAGCCACGCTCAAAAATGCTGGCATCGCGCTCACTGACCAGGTACTGCAATAATTATCCCCCAGTTGCTCGCTCATCTTTTTATTAAGATCATCCAGACTGAGCTGCTCATCTTCGCTGATAAGAGCAGGACGGGTTAGCTGCTGCGGATTAGTAAGGCGCTTGTTAAACAGCGTCCAGACTTCTGTTTGCGCATTCAGATGTTTTTTTATTTTATCAAGCGTTCCTGGTGTTGTGTCATCACCTTTTTGTGGTGCTGTCGGCTTGCTGGTAACGTAGAAAACAGCATGAGCTTTTTCGACCGCACTTTCTATTTGCTCCAGAACTTTACTCTCCTTTCCTTCAATTCCAGGCACATCAAGAAGTGCAAAACGCTGGCCATCTGCTTTGAAAGAGTACAGGGTCGTATTCATAGTAAAATCGGACATGCCTGAGCCGATGATTTCTCCATCAGCCATCAATGACAGTTCGTCCAGTTTACTCTTCTGTTTAGCCTGCATTTGTCGCAGTGCATCGATGTCAGAATTGCAGTCTGCTTTTTCCCTTAGCATGGGTTTAAGCGTTTCGCTCTTTTCGTATGCCAGCGCTTCTTTCAGGCTATGAAGTCGCTCTTTCTCTTTTTGCCCGGCAGTTTTTATCCACAAATTGATGAATTTACGCCACAGTGAAAATTTCTGGCGCTGTGTGAAAATAAGTGCGGTGATAGATTCTATCTGTGTCTGAAAGGCCTTTTCACGATTCAGATATTCAATATTTATGGCATCAATTGCATGAACGAGTTCACAGCAACGTTTTTCTTTTTCGCTAATGGCGTTTTGCAGCTTGTTGATATCGTTTTCAGTAAGCCGATGCTGCGACTGAAATTCACGAAACGCCTGCTGGCGGGAGAGCTTACCGGGCTCCCTGAGCAAAATACGCAGGGTTTCGATAATAGTTGATTTTCCGGCATTGGTTTCGCCATAAAAGGCAATCGTGAATGTATCCCACTCCGTGTTCTTCTGAAGGCTTTCAATATCGAAATTCAGTTGCTGACGCAACTCATCAACCTTGCTACGTAAAAGCTCACAGGCTTTCTGGAGCTTTGTATCATCTGTAGTCGATGTCAGTCTTTTCAGAATGCGATCAACCTCCAGTGATATTTTTTGATATACCTTTTCAGGGGTAAAAACACCAGCATCCATAATTATCTTCCGTCTTAAAAAGTTTATTCATTCCTGTACTTATTTACATAATTAATTTTTAAAATTATTTCCATGGTAACAAACGTAATAACACATTCAGCACAGCACTCTCTTTTGTGTTGTATTTGACGTCTAAATCTGAATTACCACATTTCAGGCATGCTTCAAAAGCGGTAAGTCCTTCTTGCAAGCAATCGGAAGTTTGCGGAATGTTTTTCTTCCAGCCGCATTGTTTACACGAAACGGTTCGTGGTGGGATCGGCATAACCATATTTAAGCCCTTATCAGAATTGATTTTCAATCACTCATTAAACGAACCCATCGCGTCTTTCATCAAGTGCATTAGCTTTTCTGCTGCGCACCTTACGCGTGAGTCAAGAAAGAACACACTATCAACGTCATTGACCTGACAGATAACTCTGTCAGTGATGATTTTTGCTTCGCACTACATCGCTATTGCCAGTACTGTGCAGCATATACTGATCTATTTTAACGATCAATTAGCAATTATTGATCGTTTTTATCTATCGATATAGCAAATCAATAACAGGCAATTGATCGCCAAATCCTTTCAAATAAATGAAAGGCTTACAGAGCACACAGGGGAAGAAATGGCCGGAAAAAGCAGACAGTAAGCGGCTTTAGCCTTAAGTGATGTTTGAATTTAACACGCATTTAATGCAACGAGGATGTATAACCTGCGGTAACCAAAAGAGACTTTTTGTTAACAAAATTGAGAAGGGTATAAAGTCAGGACGGGGGCACACCTTCAGGCCGTTTCTGACTGCGAACCCGTCCTGGCTCCGCCGACGAATGCTCATAACTCGCCCCCGGCTCAAAAACAACAATGTTGACAATAAGCACGCGGGTCACGTTGTTCTCTTCAACGACAACGCTCTGAACACGTCTGCGTTTCAGCACGTTGCCTGCAAAATCCCTCTCTTTTTCTTCCGCTCCGCGCGCCAGTATTGATATGTCGCGACCGGTACGGTACGCATTCGTCTGGTCGTAACACCATTCCAGAAAATCTCACGCCCATATTACTCATGTGAAGAGCAGGAAGAACCGCTTCCTGCATCGCTATCACAGGAGGCACTCATACCCAGGCTCCCCCCCGCCCCTGAGGCGACACGAAAAATGAAATCCCCTTCTTTAGTGACCGTACCGGGACAGCCTTTATGAAAGAACAGGAAACCCGTCATGACCGCCTGGCGCTCAGGCTTTCCGTTATCATCAGTCGCCTGATGGCGGGCGAATCGCTCGCCCTCAGACCTCTGAGTGAAGAGTTTGGCGTCTCACTCCGCACCCTCCAGCGCGACATTCAGCAGCGTCTGCTCCATCTTGATATTCAGCACGATGGCCGCTGCTACCGTTTGCGGACAAATCCGCTCAGGGATAATTTACACAGGGTATTTTCCTTTATCCGTAACACCGGTATAGCGAAGCTCCTTCCCGGTCATAACCGGCACCTGTTGCAGCTTCTGACGGCAGAATCGGGCATCCCGCCCTGCATCATCGGGCATGCACCGCTTAAATCACACGATGCCTTATCCACGTTTTTCTGCTCACTGGCACAAGCCATCAGCGGTCAGCGTTGTATTTCCCTTCAGGCTGACGGGAGAGAGTACAGCGGACTTGAGCCTTACCGACTTATCCACTCAGGAGAAGCCTGGTATCTGGTGGCCTGCCATTCGGGCAGCCTTTGCGTGTTTGACCTGACAACCATCAATGCGGTCTCGCTGAGCGGAGAGGGTTACACGCACCGGGAAGAAATTATCCGTCTGACGACAGACGACGACTTTATTTCTTCCCTGCCCAGCTTTGCGCTGACTGTCAGCGTACTGCGCCGCGTTTCACCGCTTCACATCAGCAACGTCCATGCTTCCCCCGGGGAGCATGGCACGTCGTCTTATGCCCCCTGAAGCGCACCACCGGCCGGTTCCGCGTCACAGCGGAGCCGGCTTTCTTTTATCCTACCCCCGGAGGTTTTATGTACCATGACGCCCCACCCGACGAATACGATCCCCGCCACGACGATGCACTCAGCGAACCGTCCCCCGACACGCCACGAGGCCTGCAGGCCGTTATGGGCTGGCTCTATGACCGCGCCGTCAGCGGCATCGCCGGCATTGAGTCTGCCGCCACCCTCGCTGAGCGCTACCTTGACGACGCCGGCGGCGATGCAGCCCTTGCCGCCCGCAACATGATTCGCTGGGAGAGCATCAAGGCCGGCAGCAGCGGCTTTCTCTCCGGCGCAGGCGGCCTGGCCGCCCTTCCGCTCACCCTGCCTCTCAATATAACCAGCGTGCTCTTTATCCAGACCCGGCTGGTTGCCGCCCTCGCCTGCCTCGGCGGACACCGCCTCTCCGACGAGCGTATCCGCGCCCTCTGCGGGCTCTGCCTGTGCGGCAACGCCGCAAAAGCCCTGCTCCAGGACATGGTGATGAAGATGGCGGAGCAGTGGACACCCGTCCTGACCTGCCGGGTTGCGGAGAAAACCCTGGTGCTCATGCTCGCCCGCACCGGGATGAGCACCGGCGGCCAGCTGGTGCGCCTGCTCCCGCTGGCGGGCGGGGTGGTCAGCGGCACCGTGGATGCGGTCTCCACCCGCACCATCGGCCACCTGGCCTTTGACACCTTCCTGCACACGCCGGCCCCCGGGCAGCCGTAAGCCCGGCCGTCAAATCCTCACGCTTTAAAACCGGGACCGTCCTCTGCGGGGGACGGCCCGCTCTCTCATGCCAGTAATAAGGAGTCCACAGATGCGCTTAGCCAGCCGTTTTGGTCACATTAACCAGATACGCCGTGACCGTCCGTTAACCCGTGAAGAGCTGATGCAGCATGTTCCCAGCGTTTTCAGCGAAGACAAGCACGCGTCGCGCTCTGAGCGTTACAGCTATATACCGACGATTACCCTGCTGGAGAACCTGCAGCGCGAAGGGTTTCAGCCGTTCTTTGCCTGTCAGTCACGGGTTCGTGACCCCAGTCGTCGGGAGCATACAAAACACCTGCTCCGCCTGCGTCGGGCCGGTCAGATAAACGGTCAGCATGTGCCTGAAATCATTATTCTTAATTCGCACGGCGGTGAGTCCAGTTTTCAGTTACTTCCGGGCATCTTCAGAAGCGTGTGCACCAACAGCCTGGTCTGCGGCCAGTCGTTTGGCGACATCAGAGTTCCGCACCGCGGCAATATCGTCGGGAAAGTGATTGAAGGCGCTTACGAAGTACTCGGCATTTTCGACCGGGTGGAGGAGAAACGAGAGGCTATGCAGTCGCTGCTGTTACCCCCACCTGCACAACACGCGCTGGCGAACGCCGCACTGACGTACCGTTTTGGCGAAGAACATCAGCCGGTGACCGCCGCGCAGATACTGACGCCCCGCAGGTATGAAGACCGTCAGGACGACCTGTGGTCAGTTTTCAATCGTTGCCAGGAGAACCTGCTGAAAGGTGGTCTGCCAGGACGTACTGCCAAAGGCAAACGCAGCCATACCCGCGCGGTCAGAGGCATAGACGGCGACGTTAAGCTCAACCGGGCGCTCTGGGTAATGGCAGAAGAACTGCAGCAGGCGCTGAGCTGATGCCACCGCTGCCTGATAACGCCCGCCAGGCCCCCCTTAATCCGACCGCTCTGGAAAACAATCCCTGCAGCCGCTCCATCTCCGATGACGACCTGTGCGCCTGGTGCTCACACCTGCTTTATCGTCCCGGTGAACTCAGTCTCTGCCGCTTAAGCCTCCCGGAGGGTCACTGGCCGTCACGCTGTGATGAGGACGGCTATGCGCAGTCCTGCCCGTCACTCCGGCTTAACCAGCATCCCCAACCCGATAAATAAACAAGGAAAAAGTCACATGTCCGACATTATTAACCTTAACGATACCCTCCCGTTACAGTCACAACCTGCCGGTGCCGGTCCTGAACCAGAGCTGACCGCCACTCTCGTACAGGACGAACAGCGCATCGGCTTCTGGCCGCAGCACTTCGGCAGCATCCCGCAGTGGATAATCCTTGAGCCAGCTGTCTTCGCCTGGATGGACCGCTTCTGTGCAGACTACAGCGGGGGTATCTGGCAGTTTTACACGCTGAGCAACGGCGGGGCATTTATGGCCCCGGAAGCTGACGGTGACAGCAGTGAACCCTGGTCGCTCTTCAACGCGATGAACGGCAACGACGCAGAGATGAGCGCCGTTGCCGCAGGCATTGCCGTCTGCCTCATGGCCTACAGCCACCATGCCTGCCGCACCGGCAGCGAGGCCATGACCGCGCACTATTACCGACTGCGGGACTACGCCCTGACCCACCCTGAACGCAGCGCCATTATGCACATCATCGACTGAGGTATGCCGCCATGGAACAACAGTTACCGCTGTTTGCCCGTGAATTACCCCCTGCCGGCCAGCTGACGGTCAGGGAAGCCTTAACCCTGCTGGAAGGGCAGCTCCGTGAACCCGGCGCGTCATTTACGTCCAGCAATGCCGTGCGCGACTGGCTGCGCCTGCATCTCGCCGCGCAGGAGAGGGAGTCGCTGATGGTGCTGTGGCTGGACAACCAGCACCGCCTCATCGCCTGCGATACGCTGTTTATCGGCACCATCAACAGCATCACCGTCCATCCACGGGAGGTCGTGAAGGCCGGGCTTCACCACAACGCTGCCGCAGCGATACTCGCGCACAATCATCCGTCCGGAGAGGCTGAGCCCAGTCAGGCCGACAGACGAATAACAGAACGCCTGAAACAGGCCCTGGAGCTGGTCGGTATTCGCCTACCGGACCACCTGGTGGTGGGGGGTATGGATATCGTCTCGTTTTCTGAGCGCGGCTGGCTTTAATGAGATAAACAGCGATGAAGATTATCAGCAAACGCCAGGCGATGGCGATATACCGCCAGCACCCGCAGTCCCGCCTGTTTCGCTTCTGTAGCGGAAAGTACAAATGGAGCGGCAGCGTCTGCCACTATGCCGGCCGGGAGGTACAGGATATCAGCGGCGTGCTCGCGGTCTTCGCGGAGCGCCGCCAGGACCGCAACGGGCCGTATGTCGTATTGCGCAGCGTTACCCTGAATTAACTTAACTTTAAGGATAACCCACTTTGTCGAATCAAACACCGGCAGCACCCCATGATATCAGTGAACCCTGGTGGGGTCTGCAACGCAGCGTGACCCCGTGCCTGGGCGCACGGCTGGTGCAGGAGGGCAATCGCCTGCATTACCTGGCCGACCGCGCCAGTATTACCGGGACGTTCAGCGACGCCGACTTACGCCATCTGGACCAGGCATTTCCACTGCTGTTGAAGCAACTGGAACTGATGCTCACCAGCGGTGAACTCAGTCCCCGCCACTCGCACAGCGTTACGCTTTATGCAAAAGGACTGACCTGTGAGGCCGACTCCCTCGGTTCGCACGGGTACATCTATATAGCGATTTACCCAACACCACCTGTAGCACAATCCGGAGGCTAATCGCCATGACGCATGCCTGTAAAATCAGCGAGGTTATTGAACGGCTGCAACAGCATCAGCACGACGAGGTCGTCTTATGTTCACTCTGGTACGAAGACGATGTACGTAATGTGGATGACGCTGTTACCACAGAAGAGGCCAGAGCGGCATTACGCCATGCTGCCAGCCATCACGACGCAGAACAGGGCATTAACTGGTTCACACTGGAAGCCGCGCTGGAAGCCATCCGGCAGTAACATACCGCGTTAAATCCCTCCGCCATTCATTCCTTTCATTTATTTAACAGAGATAACTTTAATGAAGATTTTACCTGTATCCCGAAACCGGGAGGCATCGTCACGCCTGTCACCTGTAGAAATCTGGCAGCAACTTCTTACGTATCTGCTGGAAAGACATTACGGCCTTTCGCTTAACGACACACAGTTTGGCAACGACGGTGTCATTCAGCAGCATATCGACGCCGGGCTCTCACTGTGCGATGCCGTAAATTTTATCGTGGAGAAATACGATCTGGTGCGCACCGATCGTCGCGGTTTCAGTGCGGAAACACAGTCACCGCTTATCAGCAGCATCGATATTCTTCGTGCCCGTAAGGCTACCGGACTGATGACCCGCAGCGGTTACAAAGTGGTGACCAATATCACCGGTGGCAAATACAGCGGGGAGGTCCAGTGAAGCTGTCCGTTAACGTGGAAGCCGACGCCATCAACGTTCTGGCCCTCAACATGGGCCGGATCGTCCTTGATATCGACGGCATTGAACTCTCTGAACTGATCGCCGCAGTAAACCAGAATGGCTGCACGCTGCGGATCGCAGATAAGCCGGGTTCAGCAATCGTTGAATCATCACTTCCCCCCTTTACGTCATTACCGGGGATCTGCTGCAGTACAGCCCACATCACTGCGGAAGACAATTCGCTGCTGTATGCCCTGTCGCATCAGGATATTGATTTTGGCGAGTCGGAATGGATCCACTACTCAGGGGCCGGCTACCTGCTCCGCCTGGAAGCATGGTCGTTTCCCGTGTTGCGCCTCAAACGTCTCGGTCTTTCAAAAGCCTGCCGTCGCCTGATAGTGACGCTTATCCGTCGTTACGCCGTTGGCATTGTCCATCTTGATGCCTGCGGCGAAGTGCTGCCAGGCTTTACCACCTTTGAATGGTAACCCGACATCAGTCACAACAGGGAGTTCTGATGCCAGAATTAACCACCGAAGCCGCTCTCAACATTCTGATTGAGTGGCTGAAGGACAACATCGATTGCGGCAGCGTGATCATCTTCGACAACGATGAAGACAATACCGATTCCGCCAGGCTTTTACCCTGGATCGAACAGGCGCGAAACGACGTACTGGATCTGCGCCATCTCCGGCTTCTGCAGAGCGCCCGCTCCTGAACGTGACAGACGCCATAAACGCCAGCCCTTACCGGCTGGCGTTTTTGTTTATATATAAGGAAGACACAATGTCAGACATTATCCACACTGAACCTGAAGTATTAACCGGGCACACCGGTGTAATTTGCTCCACCAGCATCGAACGCATTGTCACCGGACGTCACGCTGCACTGGCGCAGATTGAAGCGCTCATTCAGCAACTCGACGATATCTCAGCACTGACAGCCAGTATCGGCGGCGGCAGAGCGAATGAGTGGGCAGTGCGCCAGTACCGTTACGACTGCTGGCTGATGGAGAAGCCCGCAACCGCGATGAAAGCCATCACCCGCAATCTCGATCGCAGCCTCTGGCGCGACCTGATGCAACGTTCGGGTATGCTTTCGCTGATGGACGCACAGGCCCGTGAACAGTGGTACAACAGCCTGGAGAAAGACGATATTCCTGCTATCTGTGAAGAAAATATCCTCAGCACATTTAAACAATTGCACCAGAGCAAAGGCGAGGTGTTTGAGCGCGGGGTGATTAACGTTTTCAAAGGTCTGAGCTGGGATTACAAAAGTAATAGCCCGTGCAAGTTCGGCAAAAAGATCATCGTGAACGGACTGGTGAAACACGACCGATGGGGATTCGGGCTTAACTGGGGCTGGCAGCGCGATCGGTTAGCAGATCTGGAGCGTATGCTGATGTTGCTGGATGGAAAGCCGGTTCCCGACAACCGGGCCGACGTGACCCGTCGGTTGGGCGATCATATCCATGAGAACAGGCACCGCAACCGCTATGAAGATGAGATGTTTGTGATTACGTATTTTCAGAAGGGGACGGCGCATATCGTATTCAGACGAGCGGATCTGACTGAGAAACTGAACGACATCATTGCCAGACACTATCCGGGCATACTGCCTTCTTCCGTATAAGTGTATCTCCTCAGCAATGATCTCCCGGTTGAAACCTGAGTTGCAGGGGCGTTCCAGTCTCTCTATCATCACAGGTAACAGCTCAACCGGGGTCAACTATACTCCATGGTTAACAACTTCAGTACGGGGGCCTTATTGGGGGCTATAAATTTAGAGTTGAAAACAAAATCCATTTTAATTCAAATATTTGAAGTTTTAAGTTTCCTCTTAAACAGGGAGAGGGTTAGGTTGAGGGGAACTCAGTTACGAAGGCATTGCGATGGCCTGCTTCTCTTCGAGCAGTTTGTCCACCACGCCAGGATCGGCGAGCGTTGAGGTATCACCGAGGTTACTGGTGTCGCCCGCAGCGATTTTGCGCAGAATGCGGCGCATGATCTTGCCGGAGCGGGTTTTCGGCAGCGAGTCGGTCCAGTGCAGCACATCCGGCGTGGCGAGTGGGCCGATCTCTTTGCGCACCCAGTTACGCACTTCGGTGTACAGCTCAGGCGTCGGCTCTTCGCCATGGTTCAAGGTGACGTAGGCGTAAATCGCCTGGCCTTTGATGTTGTGTGGGATCCCAACCACTGCCGCTTCGGCGATTTTCGGATGGGAAACCAGCGCCGACTCAATCTCAGCGGTGCCCAGACGGTGGCCGGAGACGTTCAGGACATCGTCCACGCGCCCGGTGATCCAGTAGTAGCCGTCTTCGTCACGGCGCGCGCCGTCGCCGCTGAAATACATGTTTTTAAAGGTCGAGAAGTAGGTCTGCTCGAAGCGATCGTGATCGCCAAACAGGGTACGCGCCTGGCCCGGCCAGGAGTCGGTGATCACCAGGTTGCCTTCGGTCGCGCCGTCGAGCGGGTTACCTTCGTTATCCACCAGCGCAGGCTGCACGCCGAAGAACGGACGGGTGGCGGAACCGGCTTTCAGCGGGATTGCGCCCGGCAGCGGAGTAATCATGAAGCCGCCGGTTTCGGTCTGCCACCAGGTATCCATCACCGGGCATTTTTCGTTACCGATTTTCTTCCAGTACCACTCCCAGGCTTCCGGGTTAATCGGCTCGCCGACGGAGCCAAGAATGCGCAGGGAGGAGCGGTCGGTGCCTTCGATGGCTTTGTCGCCTTCGGCCATCAGCGCGCGGATCGCGGTCGGCGCGGTGTAGAGAATGTTGACCTTATGCTTATCAACCACCTGACACATACGGGCAGGTGTCGGCCAGTTAGGAACGCCTTCGAACATCAGCGTAGTCGCGCCGCAGGCCAGCGGGCCGTACAGCAGGTAACTGTGGCCGGTGACCCAGCCCACGTCGGCGGTACACCAGTAAACATCGCCCTGGTGATAGTCGAAGACATATTTAAAGGTCGTGGCCGCGTAAACCAGATAGCCGCCGGTGGTGTGCAGCACACCTTTCGGCTTGCCGGTCGAGCCGGAGGTATAGAGGATAAACAGCGGATCTTCCGCGTTCATCGCTTCGGGCTGATGTTGATCGCTGGCTTTTTCAATCAGGTCGCTCCACCACAGGTCACGCCCCTCTTTCCACTCGACGTTGCCGCCGGTGCGCTTAAGGACGATGACGTTGCTGATGGTTTTGACGTTCGGGTTTTTCAGCGCTTCGTCGACGTTTTTCTTCAATGGAATGCCGCGACCGGCGCGCACGCCTTCGTCGGCGGTGATCACCAGTTTTGAACTGGAATCAATGATGCGCCCGGCGACGGCTTCCGGCGAGAAACCGCCGAAAATCACCGAATGCACGGCACCGATGCGCGCACAGGCGAGCATCGCCACGGCCGCTTCCGGCACCATGGGCATATAGATGGCAATCACATCGCCTTTTTTGATGCCCTGCGCTAACAGCACGTTGGCAAAGCGGCAGACGTCGCGGTGAAGTTCTTTATAGGTGATGTGTTTGCTCTGCGAGGCGTCGTCGCCTTCCCAGATAATGGCGGTCTGATCGCCGCGCTCGGCCAGATGTCGGTCCAGGCAGTTCGCGGCCAGGTTCAGGGTGCCGTCTTCGTACCATTTAATCGAGATATTGCCTGGCGCGAAGGAGGTGTTCTTCACCTTCTGGTAGGGGGTGATCCAGTCAAGGATTTTGCCCTGCTCGCCCCAGAAGGCATCAGGGTCGGTGAGAGATTGTTGATACTTTTGCTGGTACTGCTCCGGATTTATCAGGCAACGGTCCGCAATATTTGCGGGAATGTCATGTTTGTGAATTTCGCTCATGGCTTTTGTTCTCCTTTTAGGATGTTAATAATATGTCGCAAAAACGTTAATTGTAGGGGCTTTGGTAGCTTTGTTTGTTATTTGGGCGACAGATCACGCAATAAATGAACAGGTGAAAAAAGCAGCAAATGAAACTTTGAAGGAAAATAATTTACACAGTCGATTATTCACAATTAGTTGAAAAAAACCGTTTTTATAACAAAAGGTTATTTATAAGAATTATTACAAATTAGCGTCCTATGACCTTTTTGCAGTGGAAAGCCTTGTTCTTTAAGGCTTGCGCAGCAGGCCATGCAAATGATACTGATACGGCGCGTTAAAAAACCCCATAAACCAACGCAACACAATTCATACCCTTTCAGTATGTGTCATTCCTGCCAGTGATGGGGGGAAGGGCGCTTCATTGAGGAAGTCTGTTTTTATGAAAAACTTGAAAATCAGCCTCGCCTGGCAAATTTTGCTGGCCATGGTGCTGGGCATCTTGCTGGGCAGTTATCTGCATTATCACAGTGACGACCGCGAGTGGCTGGTGGCGAATATGCTGTCACCGGCGGGCGATATCTTTATTCACCTGATCAAAATGATTGTCGTCCCGATTGTGATCTCAACGCTTATCGTCGGTATTGCCGGTGTCGGTGATGCGAAGCAGCTCGGGCGTATCGGTGCGAAAACCATCATCTATTTCGAAGTGATCACTACGGTTGCTATCATTCTGGGTATTACGCTGGCGAATGTGTTCCAGCCGGGTGCCGGGATTGATATGTCGCAGCTGGCAACGGTGGATATTTCGAAATACCAAAGCACAACCGCAGACGTGCAAAGCCATGCGCATGGCCTGATGGGAACCATCCTGTCGCTGGTGCCGACCAATATCGTGGCGTCGATGGCGAAGGGCGAAATGCTGCCGATTATCTTCTTCTCGGTGCTGTTTGGTCTGGGCCTCTCTTCCCTGCCTGCCACGCACCGCGAACCGCTGGTGACCGTGTTCCGTTCTATCTCCGAAACCATGTTTAAAGTGACACACATGGTGATGCGCTACGCCCCTGTGGGTGTGTTCGCGCTGATTGCCGTGACCGTTGCCAACTTCGGCTTTGCCTCTCTGTGGCCGCTGGCGAAGCTGGTGATTCTGGTTCACTTCGCGATTCTGTTCTTTGCGCTGGTCGTATTGGGGCTGGTTGCGCGTCTGTGCGGCCTGAGCATCTGGATCCTGATTCGCATCCTGAAAGACGAGCTGATTCTGGCGTACTCTACCGCCAGCTCCGAAAGCGTGCTGCCGCGTATTATTGAGAAGATGGAAGCCTACGGCGCACCGGCGTCGATCACCAGTTTCGTGGTGCCGACGGGCTACTCCTTTAACCTCGATGGCTCAACCCTGTATCAAAGTATCGCGGCAATTTTCATCGCACAGCTGTACGGTATCGATCTCTCCCTGTGGCAGGAGATCGTCCTGGTGCTGACCCTGATGGTGACCTCGAAAGGGATCGCAGGCGTACCGGGTGTCTCCTTCGTGGTGCTGCTGGCAACGCTTGGTAGCGTCGGTATTCCGCTGGAAGGCCTGGCGTTTATCGCCGGTGTTGACCGTATCCTCGATATGGCGCGTACCGCGCTGAATGTGGTGGGGAATGCGCTGGCGGTGCTGGTGATCGCCAAGTGGGAACATCAGTTCGACCGCAAAAAGGCGCTGGCGTACGAACGCGACGTGCTGGGTCGTTTTGATAAGACTGCCGATCAGTAATATAAAAAGCCGGGGGGCGGTTTCGCCTGACCCGGCTGAACTTTTTAAGTGTGGGGAGTTACTCCCCGCTCAAGGCATCAAACTCTTCGCATCCGGTATCAAACCCTTCGCTACAGCTCAGATTGAACCAGTACAGCGCCTTCTGTTTGTTCGGGGTAATAAACCCTTTTTCGCCCTGCTGAAAAACCATTCCTGCCCAATATTCCGCGTAACCGGTACGCGAAAGCGCTGAGCTGCGTTTGAACCACATTTGCGCCTGAGCATCGTCCTGAGCCATTGATACGCCGTTGGCGTAGATCAGCCCCAACAGCATCTGGGCATCGACTGCAGAGTCGTTGTCGATATCATCCGTGGCGGTTTGCAGCAGTTTGATTGCCTGCGGATAGTCCGTTTTACCGGCCTGAGTATTTACCAGCAGGCGCGCCAGCATGATCGCCCCGCGTTTGCTGCCAGCAATGGTCGCCTGTTGCGCCAGGGTTTTGGACTGGGCGTAATCGGCATGCTTAAAGTGGATTTGCGACAGCAGCGCCACGGCATCGACATCGCCGCCTTTTGCCGCTTTCTCCGCCCACAGCGCAGCCTGCTTATCGTCACCTGCGCTGAAGTAGGTATCGGCCAGATAGTACTGAGCGCGCGCGTCGCCCGCTTCGGCCTGTTCTTTATATTGGCTACCGGGTTCGTCAGCGTGAGCAAACGCGGTAAAAAGGAAGAGCAACATCAAAAGGGTTTTCATGAGTTCTTATCATCCGGGTACATAGCGCGCAGTATAAGCGCGGTCAATGAAGAATAAAAAGGGTGCGTTAAGACCTCAACGTCCAGACAAGCCGGGCGGGTTTCCCCGCGCACAAAATCATCCTGATATACAGGCTAATTTTGCCGCCACTTCCTGATGTTCACTCTTTATTGTCAGCTCACAAAGTTTGCCGCGATTAATAAAGGTAAAAATCACGATGGTCAGGCAAATAATAAAAACAATGCCTAACACAGTTTTTAATGGCGTCATGCCTTTTACTCCTTGCATTTATAAGAATAAGAGGCTAACTTCAACTTGTGGGAGTTGATGTTGTTTTGTAGCCTCGGGTGAGTTTAACTTTCCCGGGGCTTTCAACTTTCTGCTCCTCACACATGCTCAAAACAGAAAGTCTTAAGCACCCGCCGCCATCTTATCCTTCTGAATTAAAATGCAAAGATGTAATTCCCGCATTTAAAAGTTGCATTGATTTCTGCGAGCTACATTCCAGAATAATATTGATAAAATTAATGCTAAATATACAAATAAAAATGGGGTGAATATCTCACCCCATTTATTCATTGAACATCTACTTATTTAACCCATTGCGCTTTCGCGTAGGCGGGCTTTCAATTTCGTGTATTCATCAATCACATATTGCTCGGCGCTTTGCTGATCGGCAATCGGCTCCACGCGCACGGCGCAATACTTATACTCAGGCGTTTTGGTTATTGGGCTGAGGTTTTCCGTCACCAGCTCGTTACAGGCACCAATCCACCACTGGTAGGTCATATAAACCGCCCCTTTGTTCGGACGATCGCTGACCTGTGCGCGGGTGATGATGCGACCTTTGCGCGAATTCACCCACACCAGCGCTTCATCCTCAATGCCCAGACGGGCGGCATCGGCGGTGTTGAGCTGCGCATAGCCTGGCTCGTCTGCCAGTGCAGCCAGCGCGGCACAGTTCCCGGTCATCGAGCGACAGGAGTAGTGACCCACTTCACGCACCGTCGAGAGCACCATGGGGTACTCGTCGGTGAGTTTGTCGATAGGCGCCACCCAGTCGCAGGTGAAGAACTGCGCCAGCCCGTTCGGGGTATCGAACTTCTCGGCGAAGAGGTATGACGTCCCCTGATCCGCCTCGGATTCGTCCCGGCAGGGCCACTGGATATACCCCAGCTCGCCCATCTTCTCGTAGGTCGCCCCGGTGAAATCCGGACACAGATTGCGCAACTCATCCCAGATCTCCTGGGTATTGTTGTAGTGCATCGGATAGCCCATGCGGGTGGCAATTTCGCTGATAATCTGCCAGTCCGTTTTCAGATCCCACTTCGGCTCGACCGCTTTAAAGAAGCGCTGGAAACCGCGATCCGCTGCCGTATAGACGCCTTCGTGCTCACCCCACGACGTTGACGGTAAAATCACATCCGCCGCCGCCGCGGTTTTGGTCATGAAGATGTCCTGCACAATCACCAGTTCGAGATCCTCAAAGCCTTTGCGCACCGCCGACAGTTCAGCGTCGGTTTGCAGCGGATCTTCGCCCATGATGTAAGCGGCACGCACTTCACCGTGTGCTGCGCGGTGCGGCAGCTCGCTGATGCGATAGCCCGTGTGCTCCGGCAGGCTTTCAACGCCCCAGGCCCTGGCGAATTTCGCCCGGTTTTCCGGGTACTTGACGTACTGATAGCCCGGATAGGTATCCGGCAGCGCGCCCATGTCGCAGGCACCCTGAACGTTGTTCTGCCCGCGCACCGGGTTTACGCCCACATGCGGTTTGCCGAGGTTGCCCGTCAGCATTGCGAGGCTGGTCAGTGACCGCACGGTTTCGACGCCCTGATAGAACTGGGTTACACCCATACCCCACAGAATCGACGCGGTTTTCGCGGCGGCGTACATGCGCGCAGCCTGGCGAATCTCTTGTGCGCTGACGCCTGTAATCTCTTCGACCGACTCCGGCGTATAGCCTTCGACAATCTTGCGATACTCCTCGAAACCTTCCGTACGTGTAGCCACAAACGCCTGGTCATAGAGATTTTCTTCAATAATCACGTGCCCGATGGCGTTAAGCAGCGCGATATTCGAGCCGTTGCGTAAGGCGATATGCATATCCGCAATGCGCGCGGTTTCGATTTTACGCGGATCGCAGACGATGATTTTCGCCCCGTTGCGTTTCGCATTAATGACGTGATTTGCCACGATAGGGTGGGAATCCGCCGGGTTATAGCCGAAAACAAACACCAGATCGGTGTTATCGATTTCGTTGATAGCGTTACTCATTGCGCCGTTACCGACCGACTGGTGCAGACCTGCAACCGATGGGCCGTGTCAGACGCGAGCGCAGCAGTCGACGTTATTGGTACCAATAACGGCGCGCGCGAATTTTTGCATTACATAGTTGGTTTCATTCCCCGTCCCGCGTGAAGAGCCGGTGGTCTGGATCGCGTCCGGGCCGTATTTGGCTTTGATCTCGCTCAGACGGCGGGCGACATAGTCCAGCGCTTCCGTCCAGGAGACGGACTCCAGCTTGCCGCCGCGCTCACGGCGAATCATAGGGGTTTTCAGACGGGGGGTGAGGATCTGGGTATCGTTAATAAAATCCCAGCCATAGTAGCCTTTCAGGCACAGCGTACCCTGATTGGTCTTACCCTGTGCAGCCTCCGCCCGGACGATTTTGCCGTTATCGACCACCAGGTTTATCTTGCAACCTGAGGCACAATAGGGGCAAACCGTGACGACTTTTTTCATCGGTCTCGCTCCAGTTAATCAATGCTTTCCCACCCTATTATGCAGCTTCTATGCCATGTTTTTATTGTGGGTATCCCCTGACTTTACGGCCAAAGTTTGGTCAAAACCCTGACGAGAAGCAGGCAATCGTCAAAATTGACGTGTCGAAAGGGCAATGGATGTGACATGGGTTGAAATTCCATCACGCAACGATGGATTTGGCTGGAGCCGTTTGCAGAATAGGTCAGACTTAACATAATCCCCTGACGGAAGCATACGATGAAACCGGCGATTCTGGTGGTTGATGACGATACGGCGGTCTGCGAACTGCTGCAGGATGTGCTTAACGAGCACGTCTTTACGGTGCACGTCTGTCACAACGGGCTGGACGCGCTGGCGCTGGCTCAGCGAGAACCGGGCATTGCGCTGGTATTGCTGGATATGATGCTGCCGGATATCAATGGGTTACAGGTTTTACAGCAGCTACAAAAGCAGCGCGCCGAGCTGCCGGTGATTATGCTCACCGGCCTTGGCAGCGAATCGGACGTTGTGGTGGGGCTGGAGATGGGCGCGGATGATTACATCGGCAAGCCGTTTAATCCGCGCGTGGTAGTCGCCCGCGTAAAAGCGGTACTGCGCCGCACGGGCGTGCTGGCGGCGGAACCCACCGCACCGCGCACGTCGGGCATGGGCTTCAACGGCTGGACCCTCGACACCACCCGCTGCGAATTAAGCGATCCGAAGCAGGTGACGGTGCCGTTAACTCAGGGGGAGTACGGTTTACTGCTGGCCCTCGCGCAGAATGCCCGGCGGGTATTGAGCCGTGAACAGCTGCTGGAGCTGACCCACAGCGAAAGCGCCGAAGTCTTTGACCGCACCATCGACGTGCTGATCATGCGCCTGCGGCGAAAAATCGAAATTAACCCTCATCAGCCGCTGCTGATCAAAACCATTCGCGGCCTCGGCTACGTATTTGCCGCGGACGTGTCTCACCACGACAAAGCCGCTTAAAGATTCAACTTCAGTTCGTCCAGCGTTTTCGCCCCGTCGATAGCATTGGCCGCCAGCAGGCTGGCCCGCGCGCAGGCGTGCGCCAGGGCAATGCTCTCGGGCAGCGGCCACGCCTCGTGGCAGCCGTACAAAAAGCCCGCGCAAAACGCATCGCCCGCGCCGACGCTGCCGATAATCTCATCCTTTTCAAGCTGCCGTGACGGCACCCACTGGCCTGGCTCACCCGGCGCTTCGCCCCAGGCGCCTTCCGGACAATGAATGACCACGCGCTGACGCACTCCGGCCGCCAGCAGTTGCGACGCGGCTTCGGCGATATGCAAAATGTTCGGCGCATCAAACTCGTCGCGCATCTCCAGCCCGCTAAACTCACCGGCCTCCAGCTCATTAATCACCAGATAATCCACATAGCGCAGGGCAGGGAGCACCAGCGGCTGATAGCGCGGATCGCCTTTGCGCGACACCAAATCCAGTGAGGTTTCATACCCCAGATCGCGCATCTGAGACAGCAGGCGTGCGCTGCGGGTGCCAAACTCGTCGTCCGGCATATCCAGGCTGTCGAGAAGCAGCAAATAGCCCAGATGGAAAATTTTCATCGTCGGGTCGAGGCGGTCGAAGGCCGGAAGATCCAGCAGCCGGTTGGCCGCCGGAGAGTGGAAAAAGGTACGTTGCCCGCTGGGATCGGTCATCACTTGCGACATGGAGGTCGGCGCAAAAGTGGTGCGCTGCACCCGCTGGCGGTTGACGTGGTACTGATCGAGCATGGCCAGAATGTAGTCCCCGTCGCTGTCGTCGCCAATCAGCCCCACCGCCTGCAGCGGCAGACCGACGTGCATTTTGGCGAGCGTCAGCAGGACGTTCAGCGGCGCGCCGCCGGTGGCCCGTTCGCTATGAATAATTTCCGCCAGCCAGCCGCGCTCCGGCCACTGCACAATCTGATGCACGTGGTCGACGAGCATATTCCCTGCGGCGATAACGCCCCGGCGTACCATCAGGCTCTCCCCGCGCTACCGAAGATGCGCATTTGTTCCGATACGGTGTCGGTAATCGCCTCTTCAATGCCCAGCAGCAGTTCGGCAAATTCGTCGTAAATCGGCTGACGATGGGTGATCCGCTGCTCGACGGAGGCCAGCGCCGCCTGCGACATCCCGGTGTAGAAATTGATTTTGTGAATGCCCAGCTCAATCGCGCGGCGGAAATCGGCGTCGCTGATCCCGGAACCCCCGTGCAGCACCAGCGGCAGGCCGGTTTGCAGGCGGATCGCATCAAGCCGCGCGAAATCGAGCTTCGGCTCGCCTGTGTATTTGCCGTGCGCATTGCCGATGGCGACGGCGAGCGCGTCAATGCCGGTCTGATCGACAAAATCGCGCGCCAGGGCCGGATCGGTGAAAAAGGCTTCATCGGCATGGCCGTACAGCGCACCGCCCTCGTCACCGCCCACGGCGCCCAGTTCGGCCTCCACCGACACCCCCACTGCGTGACACATTTTCACGATTTCCCTGGTCTGGCGAATATTCTCTTCGTAACTCAGGGTGGAGCCATCAAACATCACGGAGCTGAAGCCTAAGCGCAGCGCCCGTACCACCGCCTCAAAATGCAGGCCGTGATCGAGATTGAGGACCACCGGAATATCGTGTCGCGCGGCCTCGAACCGGACCGCTTCAACTAATGAATCGAGCGATAAATACTTAAAATGCACTTCGGCGATGTTGATGATAAAGGGTGAGCGCTCCTGTTTTGCCGCGGCGAACAGGGCGCGCAAAAAGTGGGAGTCGAGAACGTTAAATGCGCCGAGGGCGTAGCGATGTTCACGGGCGTGTTCCAGCCCGGCGGCGAGAGAAATTAGCGGCATCATTCACTCCTTAGGTTCGAAACAGGCTGTACTCGTTACAGAGCACCAGCACCGCCGTTTCGTCTTCTTCAATATTGTTATAGCGCGCGAGCGGCTGTAAAAAGTGGTTGTCGTGCTCATCGTCATTCACGGATGACACTTCGCCGACCAGCACATCGCCAAAACCTCGCTCCCCCCAGAAACTGTGGTACAGGCCGGGCGTGAGACAGATGCTTTCCCCTGGTGTGAGGCGCAGCTGGCTGCCGGGAGCGTGAGTCTGAATGCAGCCGTCAACCACCACCGTAACGTCGGTGTTTTCCGTCTCTTCATGCCCGCCCGCGTTCCACAGCTCAATAATCAGATTTCCTCCGCCGCGATTAATGATGTCCTCGCGTTTACGCCAGTGGAAATGCATCGGCGTGACCTGCCCGTCGCGGACATGCATGATTTTCTCCGCGTAGCATTTTTCGTAAGGTACGCCGTTCGGCGAGCCGTTGCGCAGGGTGAAAAGGGTGAGTCCCTGTGCGGCAAAATGGTTCCCGCCGAAGGCGGTGACGTCCCAGCCGAGTTTGAGATCGAAGACTTCGCGCCAGGCGTGGCGATCGAGCTGCCGCCACTGGGTCGGCGGGAAACTGGCAAACGGCGGCAGGTGTACGTCATGCATCGAAAAGAACTGCCGCGTATGGCCGAGGATTTCGTTGATTTCGGAGCGTTTCATGGGAACTCCTTTAGTGGTGCGCTGCGCTGACCCCTCACCCTCTTTGCGGGAGAGGTGAGGGCATCAACGCACACAAACCTTATTTAACCGTCCACCCCTTGTACGTCCCGACGCTCTTCTTATCGATCATCGTCACCGGGATCAGCACCGGCTCTTTGGGTGCCGGTTTGCCCTGCAGAATGTCATAGCCGATCTCTACCGCTTTGGCCGCCATGACCTGCGGATCCTGCGCAGGGGTTGCCACAAACAGAGAGTTTTCGCGCTTCAGCGCCTCTTCACCGTCCGGGCTGCCGTCCACGCCAACGATAAAGAACTCGCTGCGCTGCGCCTGTTTCGCCGCCAGATCGGCACCGATCGCTGTCGGATCGTTAATCGCGAAGACACCGTCGATCTTCGGATTCGCGGCCAGCAACGCCGTCATCACTTCCAGGCCACCTTCGCGACTGCCTTTGGCGTTCTGGTTATCCGACAGCACTTTGATATCCGGGTGGCGCTTGAACTCGGTCTGACAGCCTTCCACACGGTTCTGTACTGCGGAGACCGGCGGTCCGTTGATGATCACCACGTTGCCTTTGCCTTTCAGGCGATCGGTGATGTATTTACAGGCCATTTCGCCCGCCTGGGTGTTATCCGAGGTAATAGTGGCGTCGGCCCCTTCGGCCGCCACGTCAACGGCGACCACCACAATCCCCGCTTCTTTTGCGCGCTTCACCGCCGGGCCAATCCCTTTCGAATCAGCGGCGTTGAGAATGATCATATCGACCTTCGCGGCGATAAAATTATCAATCTGGGAAACCTGCTGGCCCAGATCGTAGCCGCTGGAGACCAGCGTCACTTTTACGTTATCCCCCGCCAGTTTGCGGGCTTCAAGCTCCGCACCTTTGGTGATCTGCACGAAGAACGGGTTGGCGAGATCGCCCACCGTCACGCCGATGGATTTCAGATCTTTCGCCTGCGCAAACGGGGCTGCGGCAAGCAGTGCGCCAGCACAGAGCGCGGTGACCAATGGCTTCAATCTCATGCTGTTTTCCTCATTATCGTAGGGTGTTGTTGTTATGCACTTTGATGGTGTCGGGTACGGTATTTGTCGATCAGTACCGCAATGATGATCACCGCCCCTTTGATCACCAGTTGCCAGAAGTAAGAAACGCCCATTAACGTCATGCCGTTATTCAGGGTGGCGATAATCAGCGCGCCCACCAGCGTGCCGGTGATCGTGCCGATCCCGCCGACAAAACTGGTCCCGCCGAGGATCACCGCCGCGATGGCGTCCAGCTCGTAGCCGGTGCCTAAGTTGCCGTTGGCGCTGTAAAGCCGCGAGGCGCTCATCACCCCGCCAAGACCGGACAGCAGGCCGCTCATGCCGTAGACAAACAGCAGCACCAGCCAGACTTTGATCCCCGTGAGACGCGCAGCCTGCATGTTACCGCCCACCGCGTAGATATGAACGCCGAGCGTGGTGCGGCGCAAAATGAACCAGCACACCACGATCACCGCCAGGGCGATCACCACCAGCCACGGCACCGGGCCGAGATAGTTATTGCCGATCCATTCAAAATTAATGTTCGAGTTAATCACCGTGGTGCCGTCGGCCAGCAGATAGGCCGCGCCGCGCAGGGCGGTATAGGTGCCGAGGGTGACAATAAACGGCGGGAGTCCGGCAAAGGCCACCAGTGCGCCATTGAAGAGACCCAGCACCATGCCGAGCATCAGCGCCGCCGGAATCGACAGCATCGCCAGCTCAGGCATCAGGGAGACCACCATCGCCGCCACTGCCGTGGTGCCGAGAATCGACCCCACCGACAGGTCGATCCCGCCGGTCAAAATGATGAAGGTCATCCCGGCGGCCAGCACGATATTGATCGACGCCTGACGGGTAATATTGAGCAGATTGCTCTCGGTGAAGAAGTTCGGCGCGATAAAGCCAAAGACCGCCACGATCAGGATCAGAATCGGCAAAATCCCGACCGTTTGCATCAGATCGCTCATCAGCATTTTTTTGGCGGAGGCGGATTTCGCCACCTGCTGCGGGTTAGTTGAATGTGTCATGATTGCACCGCCTGATGAGTGTCGTTCACGCCAGTTGCCAGCGTCATAATATTTTCCTGAGTGATGGTTGGGCCGTGTAACTCCCCGGCAATGCTCCCTTCACGCATCACGTAGACCCGGTCGCTCATGCCCACCACTTCCGGCAGCTCGCTGGAGATCATCAGGATCGCCACGCCTTTGCGCGCCATCTGGTTCATGATGCGATAGATCTCGCTTTTCGCCCCGACGTCCACGCCGCGCGTCGGTTCATCGAGGATCAGAATGCGCGGGCCGATCGCTACCCAGCGGGAGATCAGCAGCTTTTGCTGATTACCGCCTGACAGCCCACCCGCGCGCACCTGCGAATGCGGCACGCGAATATTGAGCAGGGCGATGGCGTCATCGGAGATCGACTGCGCTTTTTTGCGGTCCAGCATGCCCCAGGTGGCGTCGCGTTCCAGCGTCGCCATGGTGATGTTCTCTTGCGCCGCCAGCTCCAAAAACAGCCCCTGTTCTTTGCGGTTCTCGGTTAAAAAACCGATGCCGTGGTCGATGGCGGCGCGCGGGGAGTGGATCACCACCGGCTCGCCGTCGACTTCAATCATTCCGCCCGTCGCTTTGCGCACGCCGAAGATCAGCTGCGCCAGCTCCGAACGTCCGGCCCCTACCAGCCCGGCGAGACCGACGATCTCCCCGGAACGCACCTGCAGGCTGCACGGCTGCACTTTTTTGCCGTCGGTGAGGTGATGGACGTTGAGCCGCGCGCTGCCAAGAGGGATATCGCGCTCTTTGTTAAACAGGTCGCTTAAGGGGCGGCCCACCATCATCCTGACCAGCTCCGAAGCGTTGAGTTTGTCGCGGGTCAAACTGCCGACATACTGCCCGTCGCGCAGCACGCTGACGCGGTCGGAAAGCTCGTACACCTCCGCCATGCGGTGGCTGATATAGATAATCGCCATCCCCTCATCGCGCAGACGCAAAATCAGTTCAAACAGGCGATGGGTTTCGCGCGAGGAGAGGGCGGCGGTGGGTTCATCCATCACCAGCACGCGGCTGTTGCGGTGCAGCGCGCGGGCGATTTCTACCTGCTGTTGTTCGGCAATGGTCAGTTTCATCACCAGATCGGTGGCGCTGAAATGGGCGCCGAGGCGGTCAATCACCGTCTGGGCTTGCGCGGCCATCTCTTTCCGCTTCACCAGCCCGCCACGCGACAGCTCGCTGCCGAGGAAGATGTTTTCCGCCACCGTGAGGTTTGGCGCGAGCTGCATCTCCTGATAAATCAGGGTAATACCTGCGGCCAGCGCGTCTTTCGGCCCTTTGATGTGGTACGGCTGGCCGTCAATCAATATCTCGCCGCTGGTGGCGGTATACGCCCCGGCGAGGATTTTCATCAGGGTGCTTTTGCCTGCGCCGTTTTCGCCCATTAACGCGTGGATCTCGCCGGGCCAGACCGTCAGATCCACACCCTTGAGCGCGTGAAAGTTGCCAAAGGTTTTGGCAATGTTGCGCATCTCTAATACCGGGGTCCTGCTCATGGCGGATCTCCTGTGAAGGTCGATATCAGCAGTGCATCACATCCCGGTAAATGCAAAATGTCAGAAGCCGTTCATATTTGTCATAGTTATGAATAGTTAACGGGCGTCACAATTCTGAGCCTTTTTCCTCTCACCGGAGCCACCATGCCATCACGCCGCCCTCCCTTTTTTGCCAGCGCCCGTGGCCGCCTGCTGATCTTCAATCTGCTGGTGGTGGCGGTGACATTGATGGTCAGCGGCGTGGCGGTGCTGGGCTTTCGGCATGCCAGCCAGATTCAGGAGCAGGTGCAGCAGCAGACCTTAAACGACATGACCGGCAGCATGAATCTGGCGCGCGACACCGCCAATGTGGCCACGGCGGCGGTGCGTCTTTCGCAGGTGGTGGGGGCGCTGGAGTACAAAAGCGAAGCGGATCGCCTGAAGCAGACACAGACGGCGCTGCGTCACTCCCTTGAGCAACTCGCCGATGCGCCGCTGGCGCAGCAGGAACCGGCGCTGGTGGCGCGAATCATTCGCCGCAGTAATGAGTTACAGCAAAGCGTCACCGGGATGCTGGAGCGCGGTCAGCGACGTCATCTGGAGCGCAACGCGCTGCTCAGTTCGCTTTATCAAAGCCAAAGTTTTTTACGCCATTTGCAGGATATCAACCGTCGCTTCGGCGACAACGTGCCGGACGCGCGCCAGCTGGCTGAAATGGACCGCCTGATTATGGCGGCTATCGAAACGCCGTCGCCGCGCGCCACCATTCAGCAGCTGAATACCGTAACCACCACACTGCCAGAGACCGCCCGCCAGCCGGTGATCGATTTTGTGCTGCCCGATTTCAACGCCGAGCTGCAAAAGCTCGCGCCGCTTTCGAAGCAGCTTGAAGAGAGCGATCTGACGATCAACTGGTACATGTTTCACATCAAAGCGCTGGTGGCGATTTTAAACAGCGATATCAACCAGTACGTGGCGCAGGTGGCCCAGGCGTCGGAGCTGCGCACCGCCCAGAGTCATCAGGAGCTACGCTCTATTAGCGTCTTTATCAGCGTGTTTGCTGTACTGGCGCTGATGATCACCGGCTGCGCCTGCTGGTATATCTACCGCAATTTAGGCTCCAACCTGACGGCCATCTCCAGAGCGATGTCGCGCCTGGCCCACGGCGAGCCGGACGTGTCGGTGCCGGCCCTCCAGCGCCGCGACGAGCTTGGCGAGCTGGCGCGTGCGTTCAACGTGTTTACGCGTAACACCGCGTCGCTTGAGCACACCACCCGCCTGCTGAAAGAGAAAACGACGCAGATGGAGATCGACCGGCTCGAACGCGTGGGGCTGGAAGAGGCGCTGCTGCACAGCCAGAAAATGAAGGCGGTCGGGCAGTTGACGGGCGGGCTGGCGCACGATTTTAACAATCTGCTGGCGGTCATTATCGGCAGCCTGGAGCTGGTTGATCCCGAGTCGCCGGATGCGCCGCGCATCACCCGCGCGCTGAAAGCCGCCGAGCGGGGCGCGCTCCTGACCCAGCGACTGCTGGCTTTCTCGCGCAAACAGTCTCTGCATCCGCACGCGGTGGAGATGAAACCGCTGCTGGAAAACCTCGGCGAGCTGATGTGCCACTCGCTCCCGGCCACCCTGACGCTGGATATCGAAGCGCAGCACCCGGCGTGGCCCGCATGGATTGACGTCAGCCAGCTGGAAAACGCAATTATCAATCTGGTCATGAACGCCCGCGACGCGATGGAGGGGCAGAGCGGTGTGATCCGCATTCGTACCTGGAATCAGCGTGTCACCCGCAGCGACAGGCGCAGGCAGGATATGGTGGCGCTGGAGGTGATCGACCATGGCTGCGGGATGTCGCAGGAGGTGAAATCTCAGGTCTTCGAGCCGTTCTTCACCACGAAACAGACCGGCAGCGGTAGCGGGCTGGGTTTGTCGATGGTCTACGGTTTTGTGCGCCAGTCCGGTGGGCGCGTTGAAATCGAAAGCGCACCGGGGCAAGGAACCACCGTGCGCCTGCAGCTTCCGCGCTCCGCGCAGGCGGTGGTGGAGCATGATGAAGGGCTGGCGGCGACGGAGTCAGAGCAGAGCGACCGGCTGGTGCTGGTGCTTGAAGATGAAAGCGACGTGCGTCAGACGTTATGCGAACAGCTGCATCAGCTCGGCTACCTGACGCTCGAAGCGGAAACGGGCGAGCAGGCGTTGAAGATGCTGGAGGCCTCGGCCGATATCGAACTCTTTATCAGCGACCTGATGCTGCCGGGGGCGTTAAGTGGCGCAGAGGTGATCCACCATGTCTGCACCCATTTCCCGCATCTGCCGGTGCTGCTGGTGAGCGGGCAGGATTTACGCCCCGCCCACAATCCGCAGCTGCCGGACGTGGAGCTGCTACGAAAACCCTTCACCCGAGCGCAGCTGGCGCAGGCGCTCCGTAAGGCGTCGGCATAACGCGTACCGCCTGCACGAAAGGCGCGTTTTGAGATTCCTCCGCTACTCCGTCTGAGCGCCGATGATTAACGTAAAGCCAGCTCACCTGCTGCGAGACTGGCTCTATGAAACGCTCTACCACCGCTCTGTTATTTGGCCTGCTGTCATTAACCAGCCAGCTTGCCCACGCTGATATCATTGACGACGCCATTGGGAACATCCAGCAGGCGATCGGCGAAGCGTACAACCCCACCAGCAGCCGTCAGAATGACGACGATGACCGCTATGAAGAGAGCCGTCGTACCGACAGTCGCCAGTACGATGATCGTCGTCGACAGCTTGAGGATCGTCGCCGTCAGTTAGACGACAGGCAGCGCCAGCTCGATCAGGACCGGCGTCAGCTGGAGGATGATGAACGCAGGCTGGAAGATGATTACGACCGGTGAGGAAATCCGTAAGATGCGTGCTGCCTGACGCCCGGCGTACCGCTCAGTCCAGCACCATTCTCATCCCGTCATACCCCGCCTCAAACCCTTCTGGCAGCGGGTTATCCATCATCCATACGTCGAACTGATGGCTGATGTGCGTCAAAATGACCTGCGGACAGCCAATGACTTTGTTGAGCGCGATGACGGTGTTTAAATCACAATGGTTGCGCGGCGTCTGCTCGCGCGGTTCGTGGCTGCAATCGATCACCATCACCTGCGGATGATTATTGAGTAAAAATTTCAGCGTTTTGTCCGGTAGCCCGGCAGTGTCCGACAGCCACGCCACGCGGCTGTGGGCGCTCTCTAGCAGATAGCCGAAGGTCAGTTTTGAGTGATTGAGCGGCAGCGGCGTCACGCGCAGCCCCTGCAGCTCAAACACCACAAAGGGCTGGACGGTATGGCTGAAATCGAGAAGACCGGGGTGTTTGAACAGATCGTCGCAGCCCGTCTCGTCCGGCGGGCCGTACACCGGAATCGTCGCCCCCACGCCCCAGCGCAGCGGGAACAGCCCCTGGACATGATCCATATGATAGTGGGTCAGTAAAAATTGCTGGAAACTGCCCGCGGGCCAGTCGTCCATCAGGTGCGGAATGCCCGCGTCCAGCAGCGTCACCGCGTCGTTGAAGGTCACGACCGCGCTGCACGGCCGACGGCGATACGCCTCCTGCAAACGTGCCCGGCGGCAGGCCGCGCAGTCGCAGCCGAAGACAGGTACCAGCTGGGCACCGCCGGTGCCGGTCAGTTGGAGAGTTAGGGCCATGGTTTCCCCCTTTAACGACATTGCCAGGCGGCGCTGTGCTTAGGTTTTATAGCGCTTTGGTAAAACGAAAATGGCTCTGGGCATACCCTTCGCGAAGATAAAACCGGTGCGCATCCACGCGCTTTACGCTGGTCGACAGCTCGGTCATCTCAGCACCTGCATGTCGCGCCTGCGCTTCGGCCCAGGCCAGCAGCTGACTGCCGACTTTCAGACCACGGGCCTGCGGCAATACCACCAGCTCCTGAATCTCACCGATCCAGTTGGCGTGATGCAGATGAAACTGCAAATGCAGGCCAATCATCCCGACGACGTGCCCGTCCAGCTCCGCAAGGTGGTAGTGCATGTTGCGATCCTGAAGATTCGCGAGATACCCGGCGTGAAAGGCTTTCTGGTCGAATTCCGCCTGTTTTAACTCACAGATCAGACCGTAAACGGCCTGCGCATCGTCCGCAGTGGCGGGGCGCAGCTGGCAGTCAGGCATGTTGTTTCTCCTTTTGACGGATAAGCGATAACAAATTCTCGACTGACTGTAGCAAACTTCCGTCGTTATTGAGCAGATGGCAGTCCGACGGCGTGTAGCGCGCTGCACGCGCCAGGCGCAGGTCGATCTCCCGCGCGCTTTCGCGCCCACGCTGCTGCAAACGCTGGCGCAGCACTTCCGGTGAAACCTGCAAACAGACCGGCATCAGCGCTTGGGCGTAGCGCGCGCGGGCCTGTTGCAGATGAGCGCGCGAGCCGTTCACCAGCACGTCGAAACCGGCGTGCAGCCACAGGTCGATCTCAATGCCCACACCGTAGTACAAGCCGTTCGCGTGCCAGCTCAGTGCCAGTAAGTTCTGCCCGGCACGGGTAAAAAACTCCTGCTCGCTCAGGGCGATATGATTCTCGCTGCCCGCATTCGCCGCGCGCGTGATGTAGCGATGCGCCACCAGCAATTGCGTATGCTCCTGCTGGCGCAGCGCCGACAGCAGGCTGTCTTTTCCGGAGCCGGACGGCCCCATGAGCCAGATCAGTTTTCCCATCAGAACACCCGTTTTCCCTGACGCCAGACGTGGTCGATATGGATGTGCTCACCCTTGCGATGTGCCAGCACCAGATCCGCCCGTTTGCCTTCGCCAATCACCCCGCGATCGCTCAGGTTCAGCGCGTCAGCCGGGTTTTTGGTCACCAGACGAATGGCCTGCGGCAGGGTGAAAGGGTTGCCCGTGTCATCGGCGACGCGGAAGGCCGCATCCAGCAGGCTCGCCGGATAGTAATCAGAGGAGAGAATATCCAGCAGGCCGAGCGCTGCCAGCTGGCTGGCCGCCACGTTGCCGGAGTGGGAGCCGCCGCGCACGATATTGGGCGCGCCCATCAGGACGTTCATTCCGTGCAGGCGGGAGGCTTCTGCTGCGGCAAACGTGGTAGGAAATTCGGCGATCACGCTGCCAAGCTGATGGGATTCCCGCACATGGTCGTGCGTGGCGTCGTCGTGACTTGCCAGCGCAATGTTACGCTCCCGGCACATCGCCGCAATCGACAGGCGGTTCGGCTGCGACCACTGGGCCGCCAGCGCCAGCTGCTCCTCTTCGTAGCGCGCCATTTCCTCGTCATTCAGGGCGTATTTGCCCTGATAATATTCACGGTACTTCTCGATATTGGCGAACTGACGCTGGCCCGGTGAGTGGTCCATCAGCGACACCAGAGAGACCGGCTCGCGGTCAACCAGCTTTTCAAACAGCGGCAGGGTGGTGTGGTGCGGCAGTTCGCAGCGCAGATGCAGGCGATGCTCGGCACGGTTCAGGCCGCGCTTTTGCGTCTCTTCCACCGCGTTGATCATCTTTTCGAGATTCTCCAGACGGTCGCCGCCGTCGCGCACATCCCCAATCGCCACGGCATCGAGCACCGTGGTGATGCCGCTGGCAACCATCAGCGCGTCGTGGCTGCTCATCGCCGAGTGGGCTGGCCAGTCCACCTTTGGGCGCGGGGTGAAGAATTTATCCAGATTATCCGTATGCAGTTCGATAAGCCCCGGCAGCAGCCAGCCGCCGTCGCCATCCATCGCCTCCGGCAAGCGGCTCTGGGTTTCGGCGTATGTGCGAATCACGCCGTCCTGAATGTCGATCGATCCCGCGATCACGTCGTTTTCCAGTACCAGTTTGACGTTATTGATGATCATGCTGCGGCTCCCATCGGATGAAGACGATCCGCCACGCGATCGCGGACTGCGGCGTCGTGGAAGATCCCCACGATCGCCGCCCCGCGCGCCTTGGCCTGTTCGATCAGCTCGACGACGGCGGCGCTGTTTTTGGCATCCAGCGAGGCGGTCGGTTCATCGAGCAGTAAAATCGGGTAATCGACGATAAAGCCGCGGGCGATATTCACGCGCTGCTGCTCGCCGCCAGAGAACGTCGACGGTGCCAGGTGCCACAGGTGTTCCGGGACGTTGAGGCGCGTCAGCAGCCGGGCAGCTTTCGCCGCGCATTCGTCGCGGGAGACGCCCAGATCCAGCAGGGGCTGCATGACCACGTCCAGCGCGGAGATCCTCGGGATCACCCGCAGAAACTGGCTCACCCAGCCGATCGTCGCCCGGCGGACTTCCAGCACTTTGCGCGCCGGGGCCTGCACCAGATCCACCCACTCGTCGCCATGACAGATATGAATGTGGCCCTGGTCGGGCAGATAGTTGGCGTAAAGGGAGCGCAGCAGCGTCGATTTTCCGCTGCCCGAATGGCCATGCAGCACCACGCATTCCCCCTTTTTGACCTCAAGAGAGGCATTTTGCAGCACCGGCAGTCGCACGCCGTTTTGCTGGTGGAGCACAAACGTCTTACTCACATTTTCTACGCGGATCATGTTGGCCTCTTAGTTCTGCAATACCGATGAAACCAGCAACTGAGTGTACGGGTGGTGCGGATCGTCGAGCACGCGGTCGGTTAATCCACTTTCCACCACCTGACCCTCCTTCATCACCATCAGACGGTCTGCCAGCAGGCGGGCCACGCCCAGATCGTGGGTAACAATCACCACCGCCAGATCCAGCTCTACCACCAGGCCGCGCAGCAGGTCGAGCAAACGCGCCTGCACGGAGACATCCAGCCCGCCCGTCGGCTCATCCATGAACACCAGTTTCGGATGGGTGACGAGGTTGCGGGCGATTTGCAGGCGCTGCTGCATTCCGCCGGAAAAGGTGGTTGGCAGATCGTCGATACGCGACGCCGGGATTTCGACATCGGTCAGCCACTGCTGGGCGGTCGCGCGGATATTGCCGTAGTGGCGCGCGCCCGTTGCCATCAGCCGTTCGCCGATGTTTCCGCCCGCCGAGACCTGGCGGCGCAGGCCGTCCATGGGATGCTGATGCACCACGCCCCACTCGGTGCGCAGCAGGCGACGGCGCTCGGCTTCGCTCATGTCGTACAGGGACTGATCCTGATAACGGATCTCGCCGGTTTGCGGCGTCAGGCGTGCGGAGATGGACTTGAGCAGGGTGGTTTTGCCGGAGCCGGACTCGCCGACAATCCCCAGCACTTCACCAGGCCACAGCTCAAACGACACGTCGCTAAAGCCTTTGCCGGGCGCATACAAATGGGTCAGGTTGTTCACCGAAAGCAGCGGTTTCATTGGCCGTTCGCCTCACTCTGTTGGCGGCAGAAATCGGTGTCGGAGCAGACAAACATGCGTTTGCCCGTGTCGTCGAGCACCACTTCGTCGAGATAGCTGTGTTTTGAACCACAGATGGCACACGGCTCGTCCCACTCCTGCACCCGGAACGGGTGATCGTCGAAATCGAGACTTTCGACGCTGGTGTAGGGCGGCACGGCATAAATGCGTTTTTCGCGTCCGGCGCCGAACAGTTGCAGTGCGGGCATCATGTCCATTTTCGGGTTATCGAATTTCGGGATTGGCGACGGGTCCATCACGTAGCGCCCGTTCACCTTCACCGGGTAGGCGTAGGTGGTGGCGATATGACCGAAGCGGGCGATATCTTCGTACAGTTTCACCTGCATCACGCCGTACTCTTCGAGGGCGTGCATGGTGCGGGTTTCCGTTTCGCGCGGCTCGATAAAGCGCAGCGGCTCAGGGATGGGCACCTGGAAAATCAGAATCTGATCTTCCGTCAGCGGCGTTTCCGGGATGCGGTGGCGGGTCTGAATCAGGGTGGCATCTTCCGTGCGCTCGGTGGTGTTCACGCCGGTGACGCGCTTGAAGAAGTTGCGAATCGACACTGCATTGGTGGTGTCATCCGCCCCCTGGTCGATGACTTTCAGCACGTCCGCTTCGCCAATCACGCTGGCAGTCAGCTGAATGCCGCCGGTGCCCCAGCCGTAGGGCATCGGCATTTCGCGGCCACCAAACGGGACCTGATAGCCGGGAATCGCCACGGCTTTTAAAATCGCGCGGCGGATCATGCGCTTGGTTTGTTCGTCCAGATAGGCAAAGTTATAGCCGCTGAGATTAGCCATGATTGCGCTCCCGTTGCAGACGTTTCAGCAGTTCCAGTTCCGCCTGGAAATCGACGTAATGCGGCAGTTTGAGGTGCGAGACGAAGCCCGCTGCTTCAACGTTATCCGCGTGGGCCAGCACGAACTCTTCGTCCTGCGCCGGGCCGGAGATCGTCTCGTCGTAGTCCGGGGCCTGGAGCGCGCGATCGACCAGCGCCATCGCCATCGCCTTGCGCTCGCTCATGCCGAACACTAAGCCGTAGCCGCGCGTAAAGTGCGGCGCGTCGTTTTCAGGGGCCACGAAGCCGTTTACCATTTCACACTCCGTCATCAGCAGTTCGCCGACGTTGACCGCAAATCCTAGCTCTTCGGGCACGATATCGATCTCAACGAACCCGCTGCGGATTTCGGCAGCAAACGGGTGGTTGCGCCCGTAACCGCGTTGGGTGGAGTAGGCCAGCGCTAACAGATAGCCTTCGTCCCCGCGCATTAGCTGTTGCAGGCGCGAGGCGCGCGAGCACGGATAGACCGGCGGTGTACGGGTGACGTCGTCCGGCACGCGGCCTGAGTCCTCTTCGGCTTTCGCCAGCCCCTGGTTCGCCAGCAGGCTAAAGACGTGGGGAGCGGATTCCTGCTCTGCGTCTAAGGTGTTCAGCCTCGGGGCCTCACCGTTCGCCAGCAGGGTGAAATCGAGCAGGCGATGGGTGTAGTCGTAGGTGGGGCCGAGCAACTGGCCGCCGGGAATGTCTTTGTAGACGGCGGAAATGCGGCGCTCCAGTCGCATCTTCGCGCTGTCCAGCGGCTCGCTGACGGCCAGTTTGGCCAGCGTGGTGCGGTAGGCGCGCAGCAGGAAGATGGCTTCGACGTTATCGCCGCTGGCCTGTTTCAGCGCCAGTGCCGCCAGCTCGCGGTCGGCAATTCCGCCTTCGGTCATCACCCGGTCAACGGCCAGGTTTAGCTGCTGTTCGATTTGCGCGACGCTCAGCTCGCTAAGCGTTTCATCGCCGCGTCTTCTGTGCTCTTGCAGCGCATGGGCGGCAGCTATCGCCTTCTCGCCCCCTTTAACGGCAACGTACATCAGCACACCTCGACATGTGTGGTCCGTGGGATTGCCAGCAGGCGTTCGCCGCAGGTGAGGATCAGGTCGATCCCCAGTGGGAACGGATGCGGACGTTCAGTGAGCTCGTGAATGATGCATTCGGGCAGCTGTGGCGCGACCATGCGCTCGTCGGCGATCCCGGCTCCGGTCAGGCGCAACATGCGCCCACCGCTGAGGCTTGCGACCTGCAGAATCAGCGTGGCGCTGGTCTCCGGGGCGACGGCGCTGCCGGACGAGAGCGCATTCAGCTGCTCGTGGCTGATCAGCTCGTCGGCCACGGCAAACACCGCCTGCTGCGGCTGATCCACCCGTGGGGCGCTGGTGTGAAAGCGCAGGTTCTGGCTGGCAATGTCGTTGGCCATGCTGGCCGACAGCCAGACCGGCGTGTCGTTATCCGCCAATGTCAGCAGTACGCTGGTGGTGGCGAGATTCAGCGGCTGCCAGCCGTGGGTGAGCTGATGCAGCGAGACAATTACGCCCGGCTCGCTCATGGCTTTCAGGAGGCGACGAAAACTGTGCTGGGCATCCTGCACGGCGTGGGTAAAAGCGGGTTGAAGCGTCATGCGTTATCTCCGCGAACGAGCGTAAAGAAGTCGACCCGGCTGGTGTTGATTTCGGCCTGACGGGCGGCGATGCGCGCGGCACGGTCGGCTTCCAGTGGGGCAATTAAGGTTTCCATTAATGACTGAAAATGGGTCGGTTCCTGCAACAGCGCGTCGACCACGGCGCACTGCTCGGCGTGCTGTTTATCGCGCCCCAGCAGGTAGCTGTAGCCTGTGGTGCCGCTCTTAAGGCGAATCACCGCACGGGTCAGGGTGGCGTCTCCGGCAAAAAAACGGTCGCCGGTGCCGCCCATCCGCGCCTGTATCTGCACCAGGCCGATCTCGGGGGCGCGCAGGGTGTCGTATTCCGGAGCGAGGTTCAGCAGGCGCAGACGCTCGCGCAGGGCGGCGGGCTGGCTGTGGGCCAGGGCGCTCATCCAGCGCTGGCGAGTGGGAGTATCGAAGTGCATTCAGTGCTCCATGGTGAATTCAATCATGTCGGCGCGGGTCAGGCTGACGGAGTATTCCGTCGCGTTGACCTCGCCGTCACGGTGGTTGAGGGTGCGCACGCAGAGCAGCGGTGCCATGTTCGGGATCTCCAGCACCTTGCTCTCTTTGGCCTGCGCGCGACGGGCGCTGATCCGCGTCTGGGTGCGCCTGAGGGCGATGCCGGTGGCGTCGAAGAGAAAGTCATGCAGCGAGCCGCTGGAAAAATGTTGCAGCGTCGGCCAGAAGGTGAGGTCGGCGAAGTAGTGGTCGATCTGGCAGACCGCCACGCCGTTGACGCGTCTTAAGGTGCGCAGATGCACGACGTTGTCGCCCTCCTGAATCCCCAGCGCATCAGCGATGTGGCTGGAGGCCGGGCGCAGCACCGAGAGCAGTTTTTCGCTGGTCGGGTGGCTGCCCTGATCGAGCAGGTTCTGGCTGAAACGCGCCTGGGAGTTCAGCGGATAGTCGAAGGGGCGCATCAGCACCAGTACGCCAACGCCCTGGCGGCGCTGGACCCAGCCGCGTTCCACCAGCTGGTCAATGGCGCGGCGCAGGGTGTGGCGGTTGACTTCGTAGCGGTCGGCGAGCTGCTGTTCGGCGGGCAAATAGTCGCCGCAGCGGTAGTGGGTGCGCAGCTCGATTTCGAGCCTGGCGGCGATCTCTTGCCAGCGCGTGGGGTAACTGGTCGGATGTCTGGATAAGTGCATGGAAATCAAAGCCTCGCTTCTCAGATGAAGTGCTTACGCAAACGTTGAGAGAGGAAATCCAGCAGGCTGACGGTGATGATGATGAGCACCATCAGGGCGCAGGTTTGCTGAAACTGGAAGCCGCGAATCGCTTCCCACAGGGTGACGCCAATCCCGCCCGCGCCGACCATGCCGACCACCGTTGCCGAGCGAACGTTGGATTCGAAACGGTAGAGGGAGTAGGAGATCAGCAGCGGCATGACCTGCGGCAGGACGCCGTAGAGAATTTCTTCGATTTTGTTGGCCCCCGTGGCGCGGATGCCTTCCACCGGGCCGGGTTCGATGGCTTCAACCGCCTCAGACAGCAGTTTGGAGAGCACGCCGGTGGTGTGGATGAACAGCGCCATGACGCCAGCAAACGGGCCGAGACCGACGGCGACCACGAACAGCATCGCGAAGACCATTTCGTTGATGGCGCGACAGGCGTCCATCAGGCGGCGCATCGGCTGGTAAATCCACCAGGGGACGATGTTTTCGGCGCTCATCAGGCCAAACGGAATGGAGAGGATGACCGCCAGTGCGGTGCCCCAGACGGCGATTTGCATGGTGACGGCCATTTCGCCGAGGTAGTCCTGCCACTGGCTGAAGTCTGGCGGGAAGAAGTCTGCCGCGAAGGTCGCCATGTTGCCGGAGTCTTTGGCCAGCATCAGCGGGTCCATTTCCGCACCTTTCCAGGAGATGACGAGCACCGCCAGCAGAATGGCCCAGCTTATCAACGAGAACCAGCTGCGTTTCGGGGGTGGGACGGTGATGGTTTGCATGAGTTCTCCTAATGTTCTCTCCCTCTTCGTGTGGAAGAGGGAGAGGGACGGTTACTGCACCGCTTTATTCACCGACGTCATCGCACTTAGCGCGGCGGTCAGGCGGTCCAGATCTTCCAGCTGCGCCTGAATCACAGAGACTTTGCTGGTCTTCTCGTCGGCGTTCAGCCCTTTGTTGTCCTTCACGCCCTGCATCTCTTTAAACAGGGCCAGCTGACGGATAGGCACCAGCTGCAGATCGCTTGAGGCGCGGAACGGCGCCCAGCCCAGACGTTCGAGAACCGTTTTCTCTTCCGCCGTTTTGCCGTAATTCATAAAGAAGTCGTAGATCTTGTCTTTGGTGCTCTCAGAGAGGTTTTTGCGCCAGACAATCGGGTCGCCCGGAATGAGCGGTGATTTCCAGATCACCTTCAGCTGTTTCAGTTTTTCCGGCGCGGAGGTTTTCAGTTTGTCGAGGTTTTCGGTGTTGTTGGTGGCGACGTCGACCTGCTTGTTGGCAACGGCCAGCGCGTTGGTTTCGTGTCCGGCGTTAACCGTGCGTTTGAACTCGCTGGTGGAGACGTTGTTTTTGGCGAAGACGTAATAGCCTGGGACCAGGAAGCCGGAGGTGGAGTTTGGATCGCCGTTGCCGAAGGTGAGATCTTTGCGTTTGGCGAGCATATCGTTGAGGTTGTTGATCGGACTGTCTTTGTTGACGATCAGCACGCTCCAGTAGCCCGGGGAGCCGTCTGCGGCGACGGTCTGGGCGAAGACCTGACCGTTGGCGCGGTCCACCGCTTCCATGGCGGAGAGGTTGCCGTACCAGGCGATATCGACTTTGTTAAAGCGCATCCCCTGGATGATGCCCGCGTAATCCGGGGCGAAGAAGGCGTTCACTTTGATGCCCAGTTTGGTTTCCATATCTTTCAGGAAAGGTTCCCACTGGGGTTTCAGGTTTTGCTGTGATTCTGTCGAAATAATGCCGAAGTTCAGGGCTTTTTCCTGTTCCTGCTCCTGCGCATAGGCGGGGCTTAACAGGGTGCTGATGCTGAACATGCTGGTGAAGGCCAGCGCGGCAACGGCTTTATAGCTCATCTATCATCCTCTTTTGGCATTGTTCCAGGCCAGTTCATTTGCCAGCCTGAACGCTTCGTGAAATTACGCAGCCTGCGCGTTCTCTTCGACGCGGTTAATGCTGCGGTACAGGTGGTCAAAACGTTCGTTATCAAAGTGTTGGCTTGCGCCGTCGTAGAACACATGGCCCTGACGCAGGGCGACGATGCGCTCGCAGTAGCGCAGGGCGTAATCCACCTGATGCAGCGTGACCACGACGGTGATGCCGTCGTTCTGGTTAATGTCGCGCAGGGTTTCCATCACGATGCGGGCTGATTCCGGGTCCAGCGAGGCGATGGGTTCATCGGCGAGGATCACTTTGGCTTTTTGCATTAGCGCTCTGGCGATGGCTACGCGCTGCTGCTGGCCGCCGGAAAGGGTGGAGACGCGCTGATGGGCGAAATGGGCCATCCCGACGCGGGTCAGGGCCTGGAGTGCCTGCTGTTTTTGTGCCGGGGAGAACCAGCGCAGGCAGGTGCGCCAGAAGGGGGTACTGCCGAGGGCGCCGATCAGCACGTTCTCCAGCACCGTCAGACGATTCACCAGGTTAAATTGCTGGAAGATGCAGCCCGTTTGCGTGCGGCTTTTACGAATATCGCCCGCCAGACGGCCCGCGCGCTGCACGGTATTCCCCAGCAGCTCGACGTGACTTTCCGGCGTTTTATCGCCGGTGATGAGGCCGCTGAGATGGCGCAGGAGGGTGGATTTTCCGGAGCCGGAAGGCCCGAGCAGCGCTACCATGTCGCCCTGCTGGACAGTCAGATCAACGGCATGCAGAGCCTTGTTGTGATGAAAGGTCTTGCTCAGTTTCTCGACGCGGATGACAGTTTGCATGTTCAGGCCTCACGATAAATGTGGCCTCATGCTGGCGGATTAATGTGACATTTAGGTTAAGTATTGGTTGCGGGATTTTGAAGAGTTGAAGTGAATGGGATGACAGGCGGAGGGGGCGCCTCCGCCAGACGATCACTGCTGTTTAACGACGTTGATCATCCATGGCACGCCATATTTATCGGTCACTTTGCCGAAACCGTGTGCCCAGAAGGTCTCCTGCCAGGCCATTTCAACGTTACCGCCCGCGGCGAGCTTGTCGAACCAGCCTTTGCCTTCGGCGACGTCCTGGGTGTCGAGCACCAGCGTGAAACCCTCGTACTGGGCGTTACCGCCGGGCACGCCGTCGCTCATCATGATTTCGCTGCCAGCGATACGAACGTTGGAGTGAGCAATCGCGGTGTCCGGGAATGTCATGCCAGACGGGCAGCCTTCTTCGCTGTTTTCGTCTTTGGGCATTTCGCCGTAGGTGATTTTATAGGTGAGTTCTGCGCCGACGGCTTGCTGGTAGAAGGCGATGGCTTCTGCACAGTTTCCGGCGAATGAGATGTAGGGACTTAACGACATAATCATTACCTCAGGTAAGAGAAGCTCGTTAAGTGTAGTACGAATTTTGTACAATATTCTGTCGGCCCGGTCAGCGCAGCGCCACCGGGCAACTGGCCGGATGCGTTGCGCTTATCCGGCCTACAAAACAATAAAAGCTTATATATCAGTTCTTTTTCACGAACTCAGATTTGAGCTTCATTGGGCCAAAGCCGTCAATTTTGCAGTCAATATTATGATCGCCTTCAACCAGACGAATATTCTTCACTTTGGTGCCGATTTTCAGCATCGAAGAGGCGCCTTTGACTTTAAGGTCTTTTACCACGGTGACGCTATCGCCATCGGCCAGCAGATTACCGTTGGCATCTTTTACAATCAGTGTATCGCTGTCTTGCGCTGGCTCTGCATCATTCCATTCATGGGCGCATTCAGGACAAATGAACATCCCGTTATCTTCGTAGGTGTATTCGGAATTACATTTTGGGCAGTGTGGAAGTGACATATTGAGTTCCTCAAAAGTGCTAACGGGGCTGGAAAGCGCCAGCCAAAAGATGGCAGTTTGCCGAAAAAGGCGTCAAGTATAGCGTAAGTCCACACCGTTGTCGGTGATATTATTTTTTTTGCGAAGAGTGAAATCACCGTGTCTGGAGTGACACTTTCTGTCAGTCACTTAAGCGATGCTAACAGCGTACTTAAGATTTAAACGGCGCGACGAAATATATCGAATATTTTATTGCGTAAATTGCCAGGTACTGTCATTTCGGATAAGGTGAGGTGAGCAGTTGTTATTTATCAACGGCACCCGCGATTGCCATTCCTCCTTAGGCGTGCGGGAATTACCTCTCATTTTGGGTGGGTAAATTACTTTGATATATCCTATAGCTTCATAAGAAATGGTCTACGCTCATTATCTTTCGGCTTTCTTTGTCGAGAGGAGCGTACGAGCGCTCTACGCTTCAGGCCGAATATATTCCGGTTTGTCATCAGGCGCTTATATTCATTGAACATATTTTCCACGCGTAATCTAAAAAGCCGAAATTTCATTATTAAAACTATCCGGCTAAATAAAAGTAATAAATTTGCGTTAAGGAAAGGCTTTTATCATGCATACACAAACAATTTTTGAATTAAGCCAGGAAGCGGAAAGGCTTCTGCAACTTGCTTTGCAGAATCTTGACGCCCTGAAATCAATGCCGATTGCGGTGCTGGATAGCACCACCGCTGCGATGACCGGGGAGACGAATAATGTTCTGCCTCTGCATTTCAGCACCCGTGGCGTTGAAACGCAGCTTTCTATGCTTAATAACGAATTACGCAAAATTACCCGTCTGGAGATGGTGCTGGCGATTGTCGGGACCATGAAAGCTGGGAAATCGACCACTATAAATGCCATCGTCGGGACCGAGGTGTTGCCAAACCGCAACCGCCCGATGACCGCGCTGCCGACCCTGATCCGCCACACGCCGGGCCAGACCGAGCCGGTGCTGCATTTCGCCCATGTGTCGCCAATTGATACGCTGATCAAGCAGTTGCAGGAGAAACTCTGCAATCACGATCGCGGAAAACTGACTCAGCGCCTTGAGATCGATAAAGACATGAACGCGCTGCTCGGGCGTATTGAGCAGGGCGAAGCGTTCGAAAAACACTATCTGGGCGCGCAGCCGATTTTCCAGTGTCTGAAAAACCTCAACGATCTGGTGCGTCTGTCGAAAGCGCTCGGCGTCGATTTTCCGTTCTCGGAATATGCGGCGATTGAACATATTCCGGTTATTGAGGTGGAATTTGTCCATCTGGCCGGGCTGGATTCCCATCTGGGCCAGCTGACACTGCTCGACACCCCAGGGCCGAACGAAGCCGGACAGCCGCATCTGCAGAAAATGCTCAGTGAACAACTGGCACGATCGTCGGCGGTGCTGGCGGTGATGGACTACACCCAGTTGAAATCGATCTCCGATGAAGAGGTGCGACAGGCTATTTCGGCGGTAGGAAAATCGGTGCCGCTGTATGCGCTGGTGAATAAGTTTGATCAGAAAGATCGCAACAGCGATGACGAAGAGCAGGTGCGGGCGATGATCTCCGGCACGCTGATGAAAGGCAATATTTCGCCGGGGCAGATTTATCCTGTGTCGTCGATGTGGGCCTATCTCGCCAACCGCGCGCGCTATGAAATTGCCAGCCATGGCCGCTTGCCGAACCCTCAGGAGCAGCGCTGGGTGCAGGATTTTGCCGAAGCGGCGCTTGGACGTCGCTGGCGGACGGCGGATCTGGATGATGTGGAGCATATTCGCCACGCCGCCGATCTGCTGTGGGAAGATTCGTTATTCGAACAGCCGATCCGTAAACTGATTTACGCCGCTTACGCCAACGCGTCGCTCTATGCCCTGCGATCGGCTTCCCATAAGCTGCTGAATTACGCACAGAATGCCCGCGAGTACCTGGATTTTCGCTATCAGGGGCTGACGGTGGCCTTCGAGGAGCTGCAGGTAAACATCTCGCGCCTGGAAGAGGATATGGCGCTGTTGCAGATGCGCCAGGAGGTCGTCAGCGACGAAGTGGGGCATGAAGTGGAGCAGGCGCTGGATGCGGCGAACGCGTTTATTTCGCAGCAGAAAAGCCAGATTCAGCAGGCTATTGGCCACATCTTTAACAGAGATAATATTCTCGATTTAGCGGGCATCCAGCCCATGAGCCTGAGAAATAGCTCCCCTGAAGAGATGGGGCAACTGGTGCTGGATGATGAAGGGCAGGCGCAGATTGTGTTGAGCAAAATCCGCTCCTCCTGCGAGCTGATCATGCTCGATGCGCAGGGAAAAATCAGCCGCGAGCTGGCGCTGCGCTTTGACCAGCTTGAGTCCACGCTGGCGCGTTCCCTTAACGAAGCGATGCGCCCCATTGAGAAACGCATTAAAGAAGAGCTGAGCCATGCCGGTTTCCGGGCGCGGATCAGCTTCCCGGCATTCCAGGCGAGTCAGCTTAATTTCAACACGCGTGGGCTGTTTACTGACGCCATTGCGTCGGAAAATCGTCCGGCGGGTGATGTGTCGGCCTCAGGCAGCGTGCGTGAGACGGTGTCGCGCTGGCTGAACAATCCGGGCTGGGGCTTTGAAGATTACGTGATGACACGCACCCGATATGTTATTGACATCGCGCAGCTTCATGAGCGATTTAAACAGCATATTGATCAATTTTGTGAACAAATCTGTAAAGCTTTGGTGGCGCAGGTCGATGTCTCTGTTACGGCAGGAATGGCGACGTTTTTCGCAGAATTCTCGTTATGTCTGACCGGGTTACAGGAAAGCTTGCGTGATAGCCTCGCAGTGCGCCAGCAAAACGAGCACTCCACCCGAGCGCTTAGCCAGCTGTTGCAGCAAAGTATTACCACTGCGACGTGGATTCAGGAAGATACCCGACTGTTACGCGATGATATTCAAACCTTATTCGCGGCTGAGCAACTATGACAACACAACTACTGGACGGTCCCGGGCGGACGCTGGAGTGTATTCATCCGAAGTTTATGGTCGATCTGGTACAAGGGGTGGACGCGGTGCGTCTTCCCCCTCTCGCCCCTCAGCAGCAGCAATTTCGTGAGCGTTTAACTCAGGAGATCATGACCCAGACGAAGCTTCGGCCCTGGGCGATGACGGGAATGTTCAGCGAAAATGCTGCCCTGCGGCTGGGACTTGCGGAAAAACTGGCGGGGATGTTCGATCCCGGCCATCTGGCGCTGACGCGCATGACGGAAAAACTCACCACGCTGCGCCAGCAGACCAGCCGCCAGGGGCAACAGTCTCCGGGCCTGATGCAGCAGTACGACGATCTCTCTGCCCATTTTTCCCAGCGTGCCGCCTATAAAGAGAAAGCGCTTTCCCAGCGTGGCCTGACGGTGCAGGCGGGCGAACATAGTGAACAAATTTTTACCCACTGGCGGGCCGGGCAATACGATGGCTGGTCGCTGGCCGGGCGTTGTTACCTCGCGCTGGAAGAGTTGCGCTGGGGGGCGTTTGGCGATGCCTGTCGCCTGGCAAACGAAGACGTTGGCGCGATGCTGAAAGATAATTTACGCAGCCTGGCGGCAAATTATCTGGCGCAGGGTATCAACGCTTCTCCCGCCACTCGCCATTTCTATCACCAGTGGCTTGCCACACCGATTTCAACGGGCTTAATGGACCATAAGGATATGCTGGGCTGGCTGGGGGACTGGTGTCATCCTGACCGTCATCCGGTGAGCTGGTCTGTGACGCAGAGCTGGCAGACGGTGGCACTGGGAATGCCGAGACTCTGCTCAGCGAAAAGGCTGGCGGATGCGATGGTGAGTGAGGTGTTTGGCGAGGGATAACCAAAACCCTCTCCGAAGAGAGGGCGTAGAAATCTTAGTGATGTAAGGATTCAACCGGCTGCGGCTCTGACTCGGCCTGCGGGATATTGCCGTAGCGTTTGGCGTACAGCGCCGTAATAATCGGTACCAGAATCGCGGTCACAATCACAGCCGCTGCAACCAGCGCGGTTGCCGAGGCGGCCACAGGTTCGAAGGCCGGGTTAATCTGCGCGATAATCACCGGGTTCGCCACGGCTGCACCTGCAGCAGATGACGCAGCGACACCTGCGGTCCCATTCCCTCCTCCAATCACGCGGTCTGCGATAATCAGTGGAATACCGGTGATGATGATAACCGCGACGCCCAGGGCGATGCCCAGCAGACCGGTATCCATAATCACGCCCAGGTTGATGGTGTTACCTAGTGCGAAGCCGAAGAACGGAATCAACACCGGCGTGGCTTTGCTGAAGAAATCGCGCAGATCGGTGTCCATGTTACCCAGTGCGAAACCGATCAGGAACGGCAGAATTGCGCCGACGAAGTGGTGCGGTTCAAACGAGGCCAGACCGGCGGAGCCCAGGATCAGCATGGTCATCAGCGGACCGGATTCCAGCGACATTAAAACGAAGGCGCCAGACTCTTCTTTGGTGCCGTACTGGTTCATCAGGCTGGCGTAGAGACCGCCGTTGGTCATATCCATTGCCGAAACAATCGCCAGAATGGACAATCCGGCGAAGAATCCGGTCTGAATTCCGTTCTCGGGAATAAACATGGCGCAGACCATTGCGACGACCCAGGCGACCGCAATTTTGGTAATGACCAGCGTACCTGATTTACGCAGAACGGTACCTGTAGCCCGTAAATTAATAGAGGCGCCAATACAAAAGAACCAGACCGCCAGAATGGGAACGGTGCCGGTGATCATCCCTTTTGTGAATCCGCCAAAATAAGCGCCGGTATTTGGCGCAAGGGTATTTAATATTGCGCCAAGGACCAGGGGAACCAGCATCATCCCGCCAGGGATGCGTTCAATTGTGGCTTTAATCTTCATGATAAATCCTCACATCTCATCTCGCGTTTCTGGCGGACAAGTCAGGTAATATTAATGATTACATTCAAATGATTACGAAAATTTAACTGTCTGAAGTTCCGTCTGGTAATGCACAAACCGCAGCCCGTTTACACGTGTTAAACGGTTGGTGAGTTGCAGCCATCGCGGCGTGTTCGGGATTATCATGCGATCATTGGAATTGCGATTCAATGAAAATAAAACAGTGTTTTAGTTATCTTGATCACATATTTGCGTAAACGAAGACATTGACCGCTTGTAATTAAAAAAGCTGTGAAAAGGATGTAAATGAAAGTCAGTGTTTTATTTAATTGCGAGAGGAATAATAACCAGCGGAAGAATCGTCTGAATGCGATTAAAACGTAACGAAAGAGAGAGGGGTGCTTACGTTTTCTGACAACTTCTGACGCCATACGTAAGTTTTTGTGAAGTTGATCACTAATTTAAACGCTGGTAGGGTAAAGAGGTCACTAACTGCCCAGGCAGGCGTCAACAGGTTCGGTTGTATCGACAGTAAATGTCAATGTAAGTAAACCTGCTACGCTTGAAGAAGAAGATTCGCATGAGGCGAATCTCACTTTACAGACCGCATGAGTTTCTGTGGTATGGACAGGGCTGAGTCTACGAGGATAGCAATGCTTAAAAGGAAAAAAGTAAAACCCATTACGCTCGGCGATGTCACCATTATTGATGACAGCAAGCTGCGCAAGGCCATCACTGCCGCATCGCTGGGTAACGCGATGGAATGGTTTGACTTCGGTGTTTACGGCTTCGTTGCCTATGCACTCGGTAAGGTCTTCTTCCCCGGCGCCGATCCCAGCCTGCAGATGATTGCAGCGCTAGGTACCTTCTCTGTACCCTTCCTGATTCGCCCGCTCGGTGGGTTGTTCTTCGGGATGCTGGGCGATAAATATGGTCGCCAGAAAATTCTCGCCATCACAATCGTGATTATGTCGATAAGTACCTTCTGTATCGGCCTGATCCCGTCTTACGCCACCATTGGCATCTGGGCACCGATATTGCTGCTGCTGTGTAAAATGGCACAGGGCTTCTCCGTCGGCGGTGAGTATACGGGCGCATCGATCTTCGTTGCCGAATACTCCCCGGACCGTAAACGCGGCTTTATGGGAAGCTGGCTGGACTTTGGCTCGATTGCCGGGTTTGTGCTGGGTGCGGGCGTGGTGGTATTGATTTCCACCGTCGTCGGGGAAGAGAATTTCCTCGAGTGGGGCTGGCGTATTCCGTTCTTCCTGGCGCTGCCGCTGGGTATCATCGGCCTCTATTTGCGTCATGCTTTAGAAGAGACCCCGGCGTTCCAGCAGCACGTTGAGAAACTGGAGCAGGGCGATCGCGAAGGCCTGCAGGATGGACCGAAAGTTTCGTTCCGCGAAATTGCGACCAAACACTGGCGTAGCCTGCTGACCTGTATTGGTCTGGTGATTTCGACCAACGTGACCTACTACATGTTGCTCACGTATATGCCGAGCTACCTGTCGCATAACCTGCACTATTCAGAAGATCACGGCGTGCTGATTATCATCGCCATCATGGTTGGTATGCTGTTTGTGCAGCCGATTATGGGTCTGATGAGTGACCGCTTTGGTCGTCGTCCGTTCATTATTCTGGGTAGCGTCGCGTTATTCGCCCTGGCGATTCCGGCCTTTATCCTTATTAACAGTAATGTGCTGGGGCTGATTTTTGCCGGTCTGCTGATGCTGGCGGTGATCCTGAACTGCTTCATCGGGGTGATGGCGTCCACGCTCCCGGCGATGTTCCCAACGCACATTCGTTACAGTGCGCTGGCGGCTGCATTTAATATCTCGGTACTGATTGCGGGTCTGACGCCGACACTGGCGGCCTCGCTGGTCGAAAGCACCCAGGACCTGATGATGCCGGCTTATTATCTGATGGTTATCGCGGTTATCGGTTTAGCGACCGGTCTGACGATGAAAGAGACGGCTAACCGACCGCTGAAAGGGGCGACGCCGGCGGCATCGGATATTCAGGAAGCGAAAGATATCCTTCGCGAGCACTACGATAATGTTGAACAGAAAATTGATGACATTGACGTAGAGATTGAAGAGCTGCAGAAGAAACGTTCTCGTCTGGTGGATCAGCATCCACGGATTAACGAGTAACAAACGAAAAACCCGCCATTGGCGGGTTTTTTATTAGCAGCCTGCGGCAATGTAGTCGCCGTTAGCGCTGATGGGAATGACCGTTAAGAACAGCACCGTCGCGAACAGAATCAGCACAATCCCACCGGCAATTTTTGCCACCGGCACCAGCCCGCTCAGGTGTGATCCTCCGCCGAAGAGCGCCACCGTGCGTTCGCGCGCATAGCGCACCGCCAGCGACAGCCCCATGATCGACAGCGCCGTGCCGAGGGACATGGTCATTACCGCCGCAATTCCCCAGGTCACAATTCCCAGCGCGTTCGAGAACATCAGAATCATGATCGCCCCACTGCATGGGCGAGCGCCGATGGCCAGGATTACCCCCAGACGTATTTTCCAGTTTTCCTCCTTCAGCGCGGCACCCACACCGTGGTGACCACAGCCGCAGCTTTCATCATGTTGATGAAGAGGTTTAAGGGCGTGAACCGTCATCCTGCGAGGGCGCAGGCTTTTCAGCGCCTGGTAAATGACAAACGCGCCAAACGCACCAATCATGACCGCGCTGATTTTTTCCACATACCAGCGGCTGGCGCTGAGATCGCCGGAGGCGAGATTAAACCCCACGGCCAGAATAAAGACGAAAAGAATGGCGCTTACACCCTGCATCAGGCTGCCGAGGAAGGGCACCACGCGTGCGGCGAGCTGGCTTTCTTTATTAGTAGAGAGATAAGTGGTGACGATAAATTTGCCGTGGCCTGGCCCAATGGCGTGAAGCACACCATAAAAGAACGCGCCCGTCAGTAGCCACAGCCCACCGGCGTACTGGTGATTATTGAGTTGCAGAAGGTACATCACCAGATAGCGGTGCAGGGTGATTTGCGTTGCGAGGCACCACTGAATAAAGGCGTTCCAGTGGGCGTGTAGCGTAAAGGTTGCCAGCAGAATGCCCAGCGCCATCAGCCCGGCAGTGGGGAGGCGCCAGTCACGTGCGAGACGTTGTGTGGTCATGGTATGGCCTGCGGGAGAGGATTTTTGGCAAGTATAGCGTTTATGATCGCGGGCGCGCTGAGGTTTACTCTTCCGTCATCCCTTCGCCGCTTTTACCTTTCACCCATGCGACCCGGCGATGGAACATTTTTTTCAACGCCCGGCCCAGGGTATTAAACCAGCCTGTCGGGCGTGGATCGGCAAGCATGCTCAGGGCGCGGGCGTAGTCCAGCACCAGTCCTGGCGTCCAGGCCATGGTCTCGGCGCGTTTACGCAGCTGGAGTGCGACCCAAAGTTCCGGCGTGGACATCAGCTTTCCAATCGCCAGCCAGAACCCGCGCGTTTGCCAGAGTCTTCCGACGGATCCCTCCAGCGCGGCTTCCAGCGCACGCGCCACGCTGCTGGAGCAGTTACGGTGGGTCAAATTGTAGGATGCATTCTGACGGTAGTTTTCCCAGAAGGCGCTCAGGCGGGTTTCACTGTAATTGCGGATGCGTACTTTTCGCGTAGAGGGGCACCATTGCGCTGATTCTGTTGCATAGTCGGGCTGGAACAGCCCTTGCACATTATTCTCCGGCGTCGCCCGCAACAGTCGGGCGAAGGCATCCGGCGAGCGGTCGATGAGTTCCGCAGGGTACAGACTGATATAGATCCCGCCAGGAGATTCCAGCGCAGCGTGGCCGGTGGAGATAATGCCGTTTTGATCCACGGCGGCGATATAACGGTTAATGACCGGGCGAGGGATGGTTTCACCCGGTGCAGAACCCACGGGAGTCCAGACGTGAACCGTCAGCGCTTTTTCGTCATCTTCCGGTGGGCCATCCCACTCCACAGTGGCGGGCGGGAGCGTATCTGCTTCTTCCATATACTCTTCGCCTTTAAGACCCGGGTTGGCGGCGGCCACTTTGACGCGGTTGGCGAGGATGAACATGTTCCATCCCGCGAAGGCAAGGCCCAGACCGAGACAGTAAGGAACGGTGCCGGCATAATTTGACGGCCATGGCTGATAGAAGAAGATGGCCAGCGCGATCTCGACGATCCCGCCTGCCAGGGCGGAGTGCCAGCGTTGATAGCGAACGACCAGGGCGGAGGCAATTTGTAGCGCACCATCGAGCAAGAACAGCGTGCCGAAAATGATCGCCAGTACAATATCGCCATCGTGGTTCCCCGCCAGGATCAGAACCGCGGCGAGTGAAAAGGTGGCACCTTTGACATAGCGTAAGATGCGCTGCCCGCCCATGCCGCTGTGCGCCACCATTAATGTAAGGGCACCTTCGAACAATAACAGGCAGGCGAAAGGTTCAATCGGGAAGAACAGCGACCCGTCCATGGCGTCGATGAAGATGACGGTGCCGGCGATCAGTGTGATCCAGCCAAAGCGGCGAAGCCCGCGCCAGTGTGAACGCAGAAAATCGATACCCAGCAGGATCAGGATTAGTCGCATCATAGGAAAACGTCCGGAAATAGCCTTCCACATATATAGCTTATTGGGTCGTTTAGTGCGTGATGAGTGAGAAACGTGTCGGTAATACTGGCCGGGTTGTGGATAAGTCTGTGTGCAAAAGGGTATAAGGCGGGGTTTTGCTGTGGAATGCAGCAGTCAGTCATTTTTCTGTCATTTAGCGGTTGCGGGCTGACGAGAACTCCCTATAATGCGCCTCCATCGACACGGCAGATGTGAATCACTTCACACAAACAGCCGGTTCGGTTGAAGAGAAAAAATCCTGAGATTCAGGGTTGACTCTGAAAGAGGAAAGCGTAATATACGCCACCTCGCAACGGTGAGCGAAAGCCGCGTTGCACTGCTCTTTAACAATTTATCAGACAATCTGTGTGGGCACTCAAAGTGACATGGATTCTAAACGTCGAAAGACGCTAAATGAATACCAAAGTCTCTGAGTGAACATACGTAATTCATTACGAAGTTTAATTCACGAGCATCAAACTTAAATTGAAGAGTTTGATCATGGCTCAGATTGAACGCTGGCGGCAGGCCTAACACATGCAAGTCGAGCGGTAGCACAGAGAGCTTGCTCTCGGGTGACGAGCGGCGGACGGGTGAGTAATGTCTGGGAAACTGCCTGATGGAGGGGGATAACTACTGGAAACGGTAGCTAATACCGCATAACGTCGCAAGACCAAAGAGGGGGACCTTCGGGCCTCTTGCCATCAGATGTGCCCAGATGGGATTAGCTAGTAGGTGGGGTAACGGCTCACCTAGGCGACGATCCCTAGCTGGTCTGAGAGGATGACCAGCCACACTGGAACTGAGACACGGTCCAGACTCCTACGGGAGGCAGCAGTGGGGAATATTGCACAATGGGCGCAAGCCTGATGCAGCCATGCCGCGTGTATGAAGAAGGCCTTCGGGTTGTAAAGTACTTTCAGCGAGGAGGAAGGCATTGTGGTTAATAACCACAGTGATTGACGTTACTCGCAGAAGAAGCACCGGCTAACTCCGTGCCAGCAGCCGCGGTAATACGGAGGGTGCAAGCGTTAATCGGAATTACTGGGCGTAAAGCGCACGCAGGCGGTCTGTCAAGTCGGATGTGAAATCCCCGGGCTCAACCTGGGAACTGCATTCGAAACTGGCAGGCTAGAGTCTTGTAGAGGGGGGTAGAATTCCAGGTGTAGCGGTGAAATGCGTAGAGATCTGGAGGAATACCGGTGGCGAAGGCGGCCCCCTGGACAAAGACTGACGCTCAGGTGCGAAAGCGTGGGGAGCAAACAGGATTAGATACCCTGGTAGTCCACGCCGTAAACGATGTCGACTTGGAGGTTGTTCCCTTGAGGAGTGGCTTCCGGAGCTAACGCGTTAAGTCGACCGCCTGGGGAGTACGGCCGCAAGGTTAAAACTCAAATGAATTGACGGGGGCCCGCACAAGCGGTGGAGCATGTGGTTTAATTCGATGCAACGCGAAGAACCTTACCTACTCTTGACATCCAGAGAACTTAGCAGAGATGCTTTGGTGCCTTCGGGAACTCTGAGACAGGTGCTGCATGGCTGTCGTCAGCTCGTGTTGTGAAATGTTGGGTTAAGTCCCGCAACGAGCGCAACCCTTATCCTTTGTTGCCAGCGGTCCGGCCGGGAACTCAAAGGAGACTGCCAGTGATAAACTGGAGGAAGGTGGGGATGACGTCAAGTCATCATGGCCCTTACGAGTAGGGCTACACACGTGCTACAATGGCGTATACAAAGAGAAGCGACCTCGCGAGAGCAAGCGGACCTCATAAAGTACGTCGTAGTCCGGATTGGAGTCTGCAACTCGACTCCATGAAGTCGGAATCGCTAGTAATCGTAGATCAGAATGCTACGGTGAATACGTTCCCGGGCCTTGTACACACCGCCCGTCACACCATGGGAGTGGGTTGCAAAAGAAGTAGGTAGCTTAACCTTCGGGAGGGCGCTTACCACTTTGTGATTCATGACTGGGGTGAAGTCGTAACAAGGTAACCGTAGGGGAACCTGCGGTTGGATCACCTCCTTACCTGAAAGAACCTGCCTTTGTAGTGTCCACACAGATTGTCTGATGAATGATGAACTTCTGAATGTACTTTCGAGTGCATTAAGAAGTTTTGCTCTTTAAAAATCTGGATCAAGCTGAAAATTGAAACGACACGCTGCGTCTGTTCTCCGTAATAAGAACAGAGTGACGGTGTGTTCGAGTCTCTCAAATTTTCGCGACACGATGATGTTTTACGAAACATCTTCGGGTTGTGAGGTTAAGCGACTAAGCGTACACGGTGGATGCCCTGGCAGTCAGAGGCGATGAAGGGCGTGCTAATCTGCGATAAGCGTCGGCGAGGTGATATGAACCTTTGACCCGGCGATACCCGAATGGGGAAACCCAGTGTGTTCCGACACACTATCATGTCATGAATACATAGTGGCATGAGGCGAACCGGGGGAACTGAAACATCTAAGTACCCCGAGGAAAAGAAATCAACCGAGATTCCCCCAGTAGCGGCGAGCGAACGGGGAGGAGCCCAGAGTCTGAATCAGCGCGTGTGTTAGTGGAAGCGTCTGGAAAGTCGCACGATACAGGGTGAAAGTCCCGTACACAAAAATGCACACGCTGTGAACTCGAAGAGTAGGGCGGGACACGTGGTATCCTGTCTGAATATGGGGGGACCATCCTCCAAGGCTAAATACTCCTGACTGACCGATAGTGAACCAGTACCGTGAGGGAAAGGCGAAAAGAACCCCGGCGAGGGGAGTGAAAAAGAACCTGAAACCGTGTACGTACAAGCAGTGGGAGCCTCTTTTATGGGGTGACTGCGTACCTTTTGTATAATGGGTCAGCGACTTATATTCTGTAGCAAGGTTAACCGTATAGGGGAGCCGAAGGGAAACCGAGTCTTAACTGGGCGTTAAGTTGCAGGGTATAGACCCGAAACCCGGTGATCTAGCCATGGGCAGGTTGAAGGTTGGGTAACACTAACTGGAGGACCGAACCGACTAATGTTGAAAAATTAGCGGATGACTTGTGGCTGGGGGTGAAAGGCCAATCAAACCGGGAGATAGCTGGTTCTCCCCGAAAGCTATTTAGGTAGCGCCTCGTGAACTCATCTTCGGGGGTAGAGCACTGTTTCGGCTAGGGGGCCATCCCGGCTTACCAACCCGATGCAAACTACGAATACCGAAGAATGTTATCACGGGAGACACACGGCGGGTGCTAACGTCCGTCGTGAAGAGGGAAACAACCCAGACCGCCAGCTAAGGTCCCAAAGTCATGGTTAAGTGGGAAACGATGTGGGAAGGCACAGACAGCCAGGATGTTGGCTTAGAAGCAGCCATCATTTAAAGAAAGCGTAATAGCTCACTGGTCGAGTCGGCCTGCGCGGAAGATGTAACGGGGCTAAACCATGCACCGAAGCTGCGGCAGCGACGCTTATGCGTTGTTGGGTAGGGGAGCGTTCTGTAAGCCGTTGAAGGTGTGCTGTGAGGCATGCTGGAGGTATCAGAAGTGCGAATGCTGACATAAGTAACGATAAAGCGGGTGAAAAGCCCGCTCGCCGGAAGACCAAGGGTTCCTGTCCAACGTTAATCGGGGCAGGGTGAGTCGACCCCTAAGGCGAGGCCGAAAGGCGTAGTCGATGGGAAACAGGTTAATATTCCTGTACTTGGTGTTACTGCGAAGGGGGGACGGAGAAGGCTATGTTAGCCGGGCGACGGTTGTCCCGGTTTAAGCATGTAGGCGGAGGTTCCAGGTAAATCCGGTACCTTTTTAACGCTGAGGTGTGATGACGAGGCACTACGGTGCTGAAGTAACAAATGCCCTGCTTCCAGGAAAGCCTCTAAGCATCAGGTAACATCAAATCGTACCCCAAACCGACACAGGTGGTCAGGTAGAGAATACCAAGGCGCTTGAGAGAACTCGGGTGAAGGAACTAGGCAAAATGGTGCCGTAACTTCGGGAGAAGGCACGCTGGTGTGTAGGTGAAGTCCCTGCGGACGGAGCTGAAACCAGTCGAAGATACCAGCTGGCTGCAACTGTTTATTAAAAACACAGCACTGTGCAAACACGAAAGTGGACGTATACGGTGTGACGCCTGCCCGGTGCCGGAAGGTTAATTGATGGGGTTAGCGGCAACGCGAAGCTCTTGATCGAAGCCCCGGTAAACGGCGGCCGTAACTATAACGGTCCTAAGGTAGCGAAATTCCTTGTCGGGTAAGTTCCGACCTGCACGAATGGCGTAATGATGGCCAGGCTGTCTCCACCCGAGACTCAGTGAAATTGAACTCGCTGTGAAGATGCAGTGTACCCGCGGCAAGACGGAAAGACCCCGTGAACCTTTACTATAGCTTGACACTGAACACTGGTCCTTGATGTGTAGGATAGGTGGGAGGCTTTGAAGCGTGGACGCCAGTCTGCGTGGAGCCAACCTTGAAATACCACCCTTTAATGGCTGGTGTTCTAACGTAGACCCGTAATCCGGGTTGCGGACAGTGTCTGGTGGGTAGTTTGACTGGGGCGGTCTCCTCCTAAAGAGTAACGGAGGAGCACGAAGGTTAGCTAATCCTGGTCGGACATCAGGAGGTTAGTGCAATGGCATAAGCTAGCTTGACTGCGAGAGTGACGGCTCGAGCAGGTGCGAAAGCAGGTCATAGTGATCCGGTGGTTCTGAATGGAAGGGCCATCGCTCAACGGATAAAAGGTACTCCGGGGATAACAGGCTGATACCGCCCAAGAGTTCATATCGACGGCGGTGTTTGGCACCTCGATGTCGGCTCATCACATCCTGGGGCTGAAGTAGGTCCCAAGGGTACGGCTGTTCGCCGTTTAAAGTGGTACGCGAGCTGGGTTTAGAACGTCGTGAGACAGTTCGGTCCCTATCTGCCGTGGGCGCTGGAGAATTGAGGGGGGCTGCTCCTAGTACGAGAGGACCGGAGTGGACGCATCACTGGTGTTCGGGTTGTCATGCCAATGGCATTGCCCGGTAGCTAAATGCGGAAAAGATAAGTGCTGAAAGCATCTAAGCACGAAACTTGCCCCGAGATGAGTTCTCCCTGACTCCTTGAGAGTCCTGAAGGAACGTTGAAGACTACGACGTTGATAGGCTGGGTGTGTAAGTGCAGCGATGTATTGAGCTAACCAGTACTAATGAACCGTGAGGCTTAACCTTACAACGCCGAAGATGTTTTGGCGAAGCAGAGACAGTCGATTTTCAGCTGATACAGATTACTTGATGCGCAGAGATGCGTGTTGATACAGAATTTGCCTGGCGGCTTTAGCGCGGTGGTCCCACCTGACCCCATGCCGAACTCAGAAGTGAAACGCCGTAGCGCCGATGGTAG
>NZ_JAPPRH010000001.1:0-801483 GCF_026672535.1 Lelliottia sp. SL45 | reverse complement strand
GCCCGACTTCATCACGAGCGAGAGCTCAACAGGTCGGCCCGCATTCACCTGTTCAGCAATGCTGCACACCTCACACCCGGACAGGTGCTGGAGCCGCAGGCTGACGTCATTACGGCCCTGAAAAAGGGAGTGCTCCTCACGCTGGTGACCTTCCGTGGTGCCCGCGACTCCCGTCTGCACGTGTCGGTCTTGGGCCTGCCTTACACGGAACGTTACTGCTTCCGTCCGGCAGAGATCCCTCGCCCGGTCATCCCGGGGACGCTTCCGGCACGGATCGAAAGTCGCGAAAAAAATGATACTTACGCACACCTGGACGAGCAGGGCCGCTATCGGGTGAAGCTGGACTTCGACCGGGAGGGGACGGAAGCCGGTTACGGTTACCTGTGGCTGCGGATGGCGAAGCCGGTTGCCGGTGAAACGCTGGGCTGGCACCACGCCGCTCATCGACGGCACCGAAGTGGCGATTGCGTACAGCAACGGTGATATTGACCTGCCGTACATCGCGTATGCGCTGCATGACTCCGAACATCCCGACCTCGTGAACCGGGACAATCACACCCGAAATATCCTCAGGACGCCCGCCAACTCAAAACTGCGGATGGAAGACAAACGCGGCGAGGAGCACATCAAACTCGCCACGGAATACGGCAAGTCGCAGCTTAACAGCGGACACCTGGTGGACAACAAGGGAGCGTCTCGCGGCAGGGGCTCAGAATTACGTACCGATGAGTGGGGAACGCTGCGAGCCGCGAAAGGACTGTTCGTCAGTGCAGATGCCCAGGCGAAAGCCCAGGGGGAGGCACTGGACATGGATGCGGCGCTGAAGGAAATCGACAGACTTAATCAGCAACTGCAACAGCTGGAAATGGCCGCAGAAAAAGCGCAGGCGCTGAAGGGGGATGTCGACAGCCAGATACAGATGTTTGAGCAGCGGCTGAAACCGCTCAATGAAACGGTGCTTTTCTCGGCGCCGGATGGCATGGCCATGACCAGTGGCGAAGATATGCAGCTGACCGCTGGCCAAAATGTGGCCGTCAATGCCGGGGGCGATATCAGCGTCGGAACAATCGGCAATGCGACCCTGCTTTCCGGGGAGAAGCTGGGGCTCTTTGCCCGCACCGGTCAACTGAGCCTGAAATCCGGGGAAGGGCCAGTGGATGTCCAGGCGCAAAACGCCAGTATGCGGTTGTTCGCTGAGAAGAAGCTGACGCTGAGCTCGGCGAGTGACATGACTTTTGCCGGAAAAAAACGTATTACGCTGATTGGCGGAGGAAGCTATCTGAGGCTTGAGGCCGGGAAGGTCGAGTATGGTACGACGGCGTCGTACATGCGCAAAGTGAAGCGGACTATGGCTGCAGCAGCAATGTCAATTGAACCGCTGATGATAAAGGGAGCTGAGGTTTCCAGTGGCTTACCGGGGCAGGATAAAATTTCAGACTCTGTTTGCAAACCTAATGATGTTGTGGGTGTGGTTGAATCCTATTTTAGCGATGATCCGGTTCAGTTGGATTCTGTAAAAAGGAAGAGGAATGCTGCCGAAGACATTATTAAAACTGGAACTTTGCTGCTGGGGGAAAATCATCAGCAATCGGATAGCCGGGTGGTGCTACTTGATCTCATTGCAGGCGGGAAAATCAACAAATTGTTGCTGGAAATTCCCGACCATGATCTTCGCAGTCGCTTTGTGGAAATGAAAGGTAAGCCTCGAGAAAACTCTTCTGAGTGGGCCGCTACAAAGGACTTGATTGATAGAGTCGTCGGCAGGAGTGAAGCTCAAAACCGGGTAAAAATGAGCGATATCATTCACATTGCCCTTGCAGAGGGAATAGATGTGTACCCAATGGACCTGGAGAGCGTTGCCGGGGAGCGTCGTCAGGCAATGAGGCTACGTAACCTCCATATGGGGGACGTTTACAAGAAAGCGGCGACAGCTAATGAGCCTGGAGTCGCTGTTTTGGTTGGAGATGACCATCTTAAAACATTCCCCGGCCGCGCCGCATCAGGTTTTATGAGAGGACAGCAAGAAGTCCCTTCTTTAACTGATTGCTGCTCGTTATCTCCGGGGCAAGTATTGCGTGTCGACGGTGGAGAAATCTGAATGATTTTCAGGTAATAAATGAGCCAGTCAGTAATTCTTTGGTGTGACACGCATACTGTTTATGCGATTTTTTCAGCCAGTATGTAGCAATAAGTTTGAAGAAAAGGCGTCCGACAGTGGCCGAACAGATTTGGACTATTGCGGCTTATGACCTTAAAAACGATAAGGATCAAATCAGCACCAGGTCGTATTAATCGCTGCTGTGGATAAACATTAATTCTTAACAAAAGGTGAATACTGAAAGGTTGCTCTGGCTGCCATCGGGATGACAAAGACAGGTTACACCGGGACTCATTAAACCTGGAGCCGCCACCGGGCTTAAAACCCGTGAAAGTAATAGGCGTGAGTCAGTGAATTACATAAGGGCTGGCAGCGTTTTGGCTGCAAAAAAGGCGTATATAATTCTGCAACTGATCCTTCAATGTCAAAACAATGGATGCCCTGCAAACGGGATGTGTTCATATAATGAGTGATGTCCCGGGAACATAACACAGCTTCACTGTATGAAATACTCACCGGTCATTTTACCGGCGGCCTGAGCCTTAGCCAGGTTGATGAAAAAAATCAGGTCATTCTCTCGGTGCTCGATAACATGCAGCGCATCCTCAACTGCCGGGAGGGCACGCTGGCGCATCTGCCAGACTATGGCCTGCCGGATATGACCAGAGTTCTTCAGGGGATGCCGGGTACCGCCCATGAGCTGATGGGCACATTGTCTGCCGTGCTGCTCAGATATGAGCCGCGTCTGAAAAAAATCGCCGTGGTCCTGCTGGAGCAGAACGTCCCCGGCGAGTTGCGCTACGCCATTGATGCTGAGCTGAAGGGCATTGGCCCTGTACGCTACGGCACTGAATTTATGCCCGAAGGCCGCGTGCTGCTGCGACACCTGAAGAGTCAGCAGTATGTGGACTCAGCCACCCGTCTCTGAGGTCAGATAACATCATGTCACTAAAATCACAGTTTCTGAAAGAGGAGCAGGCCGGACAGCCCGCTCCGGTTGCATCAGCCACCTGGTGTCAGGCCGATATCGCAGAGTTTCACCTGAGAATGACGCTGCTTCAGGAGCAGATGGACGCGTGGCTCGACGGTACCGGGCTAAAGGTGGGAACGTTCAGCGTCTGCGTTACGGACCTGCTGGCGGAGGTTAGAGCATTTGATATCGACGGCATCGTACTGCGCGTGGACGACCGGGCGGTAAAGTTTACGCCGGTATTTTTGTACGGTCAGAGCGTGGTCGGATATGTGGACGTGACCCTTCACGCAGAAGGGTGCATCACTTCAGTGGGGCGTTTATTCATGCAGGCAGGTCAGCTTAACGACTGGCGACTGACTCAGCCAGGGGCACCGGCCCTCCCCGGAGAGCATTTTGACGAAGGCGCGTTTTTTGGCCTGATTTTATCGCTGCTGCCATAGCGGGCCTGCAGAACCCGCAAAACCGCGTGAAGCGGCTTAAGCAGAAAACAACGTCCCGGAATCCTGATATGGATATTCAGCCGTGAATAACATGACTCCCCGTAAAATCAAAACCGGTGGCGACCCCAGGTCGCTGCCGGATTATGCCGCCCTGCGCGATGAGCTGGGCAAACTCACGCATCCGGCACGTCCGGATGTGAACTGGCGATATGCCGAAAAACTCTGCCTCTCACTGTTTGAGCAGAACGGCGTGGAGCTGCAGACGGCAGCCTGGTATACGCTTGCCCGTTCACAGCTTGCCGGGCTGTCCGGGCTCAATGAAGGTCTGACAATAGTCGAGGCGCTGATAAGCCATCAGTGGAGGGCTCTGTGGCCGCAGCCGGTCCATGCCCGTGTGGAAATTCTCAGCAGTCTGAGCCAGCGTCTGCAGCAGCGGATGCGCTCGCTCCCGCTCAATGACAGCGACCTCAGCCAGCTGTACCGGGCGGAGCAGCTCCTTACCCGTCTGGGGGCGGTGCTGCAGCGCCTGGAGCTTAAGCATCTGAGCCAGTTCGATACGTTGCGCACGCTGATGCACAACAGCGCCGTCCGGCTGGAAAACAGCGATGGCATAACCAGCGCCGGGTCGGACATTCAGCCCGGTATCGTGTTGCCTTCCACCGTGATGAATGGTTCGACCGCATCCACGATAGACCTTGCTGGTGGTCCGGATGACGATTTCAGGGGACCAGACAGTGCAGTGAAGTGGGTATATGTCGCGCAGCCGAACGTGGACGTTCTGGCGACAATGCCCGCGCCGGTAAAAAAATGGAAATCCTTCGCCGCCGGGATGTGTACCATGCTGGTGATAAGCGCAACTGCAGCATTCGGCTGGCAGTATCTTCACCGTTCCGACCGGCTACAGACTCAGCTTGCTGCTTCACTGGCTCCGTTCCCGGCAACTCTCTCACCTGAACAACTGGATTTGTTGCGTCAGCAGACTCCGTTACCGAAGGATCTTATCGCACAGACACAGCAGCAGCTGGCCAGACTGGATGAATTACCTCCCGACTGGACTATCGCCTACGGCAGAAAACTTGCTGAACAGGCACGGACGCTGTGGCCGGAGCAGGCTAAGCCTCTGGTACAACAGTGGGAACAGCAGCTCAGTAGCGCCTTACTGCCAGCGGAACAGCTGAACGGCTGGCATCAGGGAATGACAATCCTGCAAAAACTGAGCGACAGGCTGAACGGGCTGGATGAGCAGAAAGGGAAATACATGACGGTCAGCGAGCTCAAATCACAGGTTTTTGCTGCTGCACAGGCATTCGGTAAAACGGTACCGGTTGAAGAACAGCTTCGGCAAATGAGCATTCCGGGTCTTTCACAGACAATCCCGGCCGCGCAAAAGATGCAGACAGAACTGCATCTTAAGCAGCTAATCACGCGGTATTCCGCCGTAACAGAACGCCAGTAACTGTCCTTACGCGTATTTTCGGAGTTTCAATGGATGAGAACGAGCTTCACAGAAATCACTGGTGCGAATGGTCAGCCGCAGACCTCACTTTTCTGGAAGTCAACTACCGTACCATGCCCCTGCCTGAGCTTGCCCGGACGCTGGGACGAACGCCGGGTTCCGTTCGCCTGATGGCTCATAAACTGGCCTGTCAGGAAAAGGCATCGCCACGATGGACCGCAGAAGAAGACGATATCATTCGTCGGCACTATGCTGCAGGCGCAGGCGCTGCTCTCATTGCGACGCTTCTTAAGGACAGAACGTCTTCGGCTGTCTTTACCCGGGCCGATACGCTGGGAGTGACCAGCGGCAGGTACTGGCGGGAGGAGGAGCGTCAAATTCTGAAGGAACACTATCCTGCTATCGGTTCCGGGGTGCTTAATCTGCTGCCAGGCAGAACCCCTGAGGCTATCAAAATAATTGCGGGAAGAATGGGGCTTCGTAAATCCAGCAGCAGCCGTGAGGGGTTCCGTCCGTGGAGTGAAGCAGAGTGGAGGCTGCTGGAGGAAAATATGCATCTCAGCATTGCTGAGCAGCAGGCAACACTGTTTCCGGACAGAACAAAACGAGCAGTGGAGAAGGCGCGCGAGCGATTACTCAAAAAAAAACGGGCTCTTTGTCGCGAGCTTAAGGCGTGATGCGTTAGCCAGTTGTCTTTAGTGCCGGATAACACCAGGTGAACCGTGCTGTTCGCCACGGGCAACACTTCAACTTTGTGGTGAGCATTTTCCCGTAACGCCGACGCCAGACCATGGCCGCCCGGAGCGGAATACGCAATAACGGCCTGCAGACAGCATGAATTTAAATTCCGCTATATGCAACGGCGATATCTCCATTATATCCACCCCGCATCATAAATTTCCGGTGCGGTTCGTAATATTCGAAATTCGCAAGCGAGAACTTAAATAAAAATCGCAAAGAAACGCTGCAGGCATATTTATATTTTAATTATGGAGGATCTGGTGCGTCAAGAAATCGTAAGACCATGCCGGCATTGTGGGGCGCTTATTTCAACTGATGCCACACAGTGTGCGTATTGTAAAGTCAGGAAGCCCTTTTCCGGACGGCGGGCAGAGCATTTACTGCCGTGGATACTCAGTGCCTTATTACTTGCCGGTTTTGTGTTATTTACCTCTTTTTACGGGTGATATATATGGCCTGCATATACAGGATGGCGGGAACGTCATTGCCTGAACTTATTTTCAAACAGCACCCGTTTGGGTGAAATTTTAAAATGGAGTTGTAAATGAAAGAGCTGAACATTACAGATGAAGTTGATAGGGCCGGTGAGTGGCTTGTAAAAAACCAGGGGTTATTAACCGAATATGCGGTCAATATTATTTCGGCCGCCGTCCTGTTAATTACCGGACTGATACTTGCCCGTCTTGTCAGTGCGGCGCTGGAGCGTGTGCTCTCCCGTCGCGGAATTGACGTGACGGTATCGGGCTTCCTTGCTGTCATGGTCCGCTATGCCATAGTGGCCTTCACGGTCATTGCCGTTCTCGGTCGTCTTGGCGTGCAGACCGCGTCGGTCATTGCCGTCATGGGGGCCGCCGGTCTGGCTGTGGGACTTGCCCTGCAGGGCTCGCTGTCTAACTTCGCCGCTGGCGTGCTGCTGGTGACGCTGCGACCACTTCGTACCGGTGAGTTTGTTGATGTGGGCGGTGTGGCCGGCATGGTTGACCGGGTGAGTATCTTTTCCACCACCCTGCGCACGCCTGATAACAAAATCATTATCGTGCCGAACGGCAAAATCATAGCCGGGGACATCATCAACTTCTCACGCGAGCCGCGTCGCAGGGTGGATATCACGGTGTCGGTTGCCTGGTCTGCCGATATTGAGCAGGTGAAGCGCGTGGTGAGTGATGTCGTTACGGCCGATGTCCGGATTATCCAGGAAAACGGCATTACGGTACGACTGAACGAGATGGCGCCGCCGGCGCTGAACTTCGTGGTGCGCTGCTGGACGGATACCGCCCTTTACTGGGATGTCTGGTTTGACCTGACGGAAGCCATCAAGCGCGGGCTCGACGACAACGGTATTCCTGCACCGCGCCCGCAGATGGATGTCAGCATCAGGAACGCCGGGCAGGAGCCTGCACGATGAGCACGCAAACGCATAACCGCGACCTGCCTCAGACCGTTCTTGGGGTTCTGCTGCTGCTCACGCTGCTGGTCTGCAGCGTCTGGATTATCCGCCCCTTTATACTGAGTGCCGTCTGGGCGGGGGTGATTGTCACCGCAACCTGGCCTCTCTTTCTCTGGCTGCGTCACAGAATGGGGAGCCGACGTCTGCCTGCCATTCTGGTGATGATGCTGTGCCTCTGTGGTCTGGTGTTACTGCCCATGGTGTATGGGATGACGGCATTATCCGCCGCGGTGTATGAGACGACAATAACTCAGTCCGGTTGGCGCTGATTATTCTGGCCGATTTTGTAATCTGAGCATCATGTACACGATCCCACAGGAAATGGCGTGACGCTCAATACTCATCAGGTCAGTTATTACATGACTCAACGTAAAAAAGGTGTAACCCAGCATATCTCGGCCATGAAGGCCGGTATCTCTGTTCGCTCAGGTCGCAGGATCGAAAAAGATCAGTGGTCTAAAACCGGTAATCGTCACTGGCGCACACGTAAAGATCCGCTTGAGGCCGTCTGGGACAACGAGCTTGTTCCCCTGTTGAAGGAAAGGCCCGCCCTGATGCCCACGACCCTGCTTGAAATGCTGCAGGATAAATATCCCGGTCAGTACCCCAACAGCCTCCGCAGGACAATGCAGCGGCGGGTCCGCGAGTGGAAGCTGCAGTATGGTGCTGAGCAGGAAGTGATGTTCCGGCAACTTCATCAGCCCGGCCTGCGCGGCCTGTCGGACTTTACCGAGCTCAAAGGTATAGTTGTCACCATCAATGGCAAGTTATTGACGCATAAGCTGTACCACTTCCGCCTTGAGTGGAGCCACTGGAGCTGGATGCGGGTCGTGCTGGGTGGTGAGAGCTTCTCTGCCCTTGCTGAAGGCCTGCAGGAAGCCCTCGGGCAACTGGGAGGTGTACCAACAGAGCATAAAACGGACAGTCTGCGGGCAGCATGGAAACATCAGGGTGAAGACGGGCGCCGCGAGCTGACTGAGCGCTATGCTGCCCTCTGCCAGCACTATGGTATGCAGGGCGTGCACAATAATGCCGGTCGTGGCCACGAAAATGGTTCGGTTGAAAGCGCCCACGGACATCTGAAAAGACGCATCCACCAGGCGCTGATGCTGCGGGGCAGTAATGACTTCAGCACCGTGGAAGAATACCAGGCCTTCATCACCCAGCAGGTTATGCGTCACAACCGTAACAATCAGGATCTGGTAAAGGAGGAGCGCCTCCACCTGAAGCCACTGCCGCTGCGTCGTAGCGCCGACTACGACGAGTTGACGGTAAGGGGTCAGTAGTAGCAGTACCATTAACGTCAAACTTGTCGTCTACAGCGTGCCTTCCCGGCTTGTTGGCCAGCTGTTACGGGTTCGGGTGTGGGATGATCGTCTGAGTTGTTACATCGGTAGTAACGAGGTTATGAGCTGCCCTCGCGTCAGACCAGAAAAGGGGAAAAGACGAGCCAGACGGATCGACTTCCGGCATGTGATCGACAGCCTGGCGAAAAAGCCCGGAGCCTTCTGCCATGCTACGCTGAGAAATGACATCCTGCCGGACGATGAATGGCGAAGACTGTGGCGTCGTCTGTGTAATCATCTGAAGCCTGAGATAGCAGGTCGTCTGATGGTGCACGCCCTGAAACTGGCTGCGGGCTATGACGATATCTCTATCGTGGCGCGGGGGATGGAGCAGATGCTGAATACTCCGGGTGAGCTGGATCTGCACCGCCTGATGCGGTTCCTGGGGATAAAGGAAAAGGAACTACCGGCGGTCAGTGTGGTTCAGCACAACCTGAGCAGTTATGAGCAGTTGCTGCGCGGAAAAGGAGGTCTGCAGTGAGCAATATCCACCTCCTTGAGCGTAGTCTGCGCAAACTGCGTCTGACCCGCGTCAGTGCGGAATGGCATGCGCTGGAGAAACGTGCGCTGGCGGAGGGCTGGACCCCGTCACGCTATCTGCTGACGCTGTGCAATGAAGAACTCCTGTGGCGCGAGAGCGAAAAGCTACGCCGCTATAAAAAGGAAGCCCGGTTGCCGGTGGCGAAAACGCTGGGTGAGTATGACTTCAGCCAGGTGCCGGAACTGAATAACGCTCAGTTCCGGCAGCTCTGCGAAACGACAGACTGGGTTGATGCCGGAGAAAACGTCCTGCTGTTCGGTGCCAGTGGTCTGGGAAAAAGCCATCTGGCAGCGGCGATCGTGGATGGCGTTATAGGGCTGGGCTACCGGGCCCGGTTCTACAGTGCCGGAGAGCTGCTGCAGGAGCTGCGTAAAGCGCGGACACAACTGAAACTGAACGAGCTTCTGCTGAAACTGGATCGCTACCGGGTGATAGTGATAGACGACCTCGGGTATGTCAAACGCGACAACGCGGAAACGGGTGTGCTGTTCGAGCTGATCGCACATCGTTATGAGCGTGGCAGTCTGGTCATCACCAGCAATCATCCGTTCAGCACGTGGGGCAGCATCTTCGTGGATGAAACGATGGCGGTGGCAGCAGCCGACCGGCTGATCCATCACGGATATATGTTCGAACTGAAGGGAGAAAGTTACAGGAAAAAGACAGCGAAGGCAGTAACCAACGTGGCGTAAAACCCCGCTCAATGGATGCGGCCAGAGTAGTTGGCGCAAGTCGGCAAAACTAGTTGACGTCTGATAGCGGTGAAAGGACTTATTGTCTGGCTGACTCACCCTGAACCCTCAGCCCTGCCGGCTCCTGAGGTTCTTTTGCGTATTCCGGTGGCCGGTCATTACCTGTATGACAAATGGATGATGTTCGTGCAAAGCGACATCTCCGTTATCGCAGGCGCGCTTAAGCCCTGGCTGATAACCGGTGCAAGGTTTGTTACAGACCAGCTCGCGGGTATGGGGATGCTGCTGGTAAACAGCATCATGATGCTGGCCCTCTGTCTGCTGCTTTATTTCTTCGGGGAACGTGTTGCACAGGGATTTCGTCGTTTTGCCTTCCGTCTGGCCCGCTCGCGTGGTGAGCACGCCGTTGAACTTGCCGGCAAAACCATCCAGGCGGTGGCGACCGGTGTGGTGCTGACGGATAACGGTTCAGCGTATACCGCGCATGAAACGCGGAGGTTCGCCAGAGAGCTGAATCTGGAGCCCTGCACAACAGCGGTGAGCAGCCCGCAGAGTAATGGCATGGCCGAGCGGTTCGTGAAGACGATGAAGGAGGACTATATCGCGTTCATGCCAAAACCGGATGTGAGAACAGCACTGCAAAAAGCATGCAGCAGCGTTCACGCATTAAAATGAAAACCACCCGCACAGCGCGCTGGGATATCACTCCCTAAGGTAATACCGGAGGCAGCGTTAACTTAAGCTAAAAAAGCTGTCCGGAGATGGCTGGTCAAGATCATACGCACCATTTCCACTAACATAAGTTTTGTGATTTAATCATCATGATGGGTAAGTTTTCTCTTAAAATTGAGCTATATCAAAGAAATGCTTACATTGCTAATTAATTGATTTACAAAGGACCTGATATGCAGTGTTTAGATTTAACATTTGAAGTCGTCAGCAATACCAATGCTACCGCCAACTATACGGGTGGGTGCTCTGGAGAGCGTAGCGACTGTTGCACTCGTGTATGCACAAGAGCTGGTAACGATGAGCAAAACTCAGCGTCGAATTTAGATGCTTGGGAAAAATACTTGGAGGTTAATGCCGGCGTTCTCCAATATTAATCTAAATTCAAAATCGCCCTTAACGGGCGATTTTATTAGGAATATACAATGGAATCAAAAAAATATAAAATAAAAGAAACTGTAGATATCTTTATATCGAACGAAGAACACACTGATAATATCACACTCACATTTCATGTGATGACAACGCGTGATAGATTAGAAATAAAAACTAATACAAATGTCGCTCGATTTATTGCCAGCCTTGATGGTATGAAAACTATAAATGATATAATTACTGAAATGGGATCCCTGCGCTCAAAAGATGTTGATAAACTGATTACTTTTCTGCTCAATCAAAATTTTATTTATGATATAAATAACATTTGTGATATTGAACCTCGTTTTTCACGACAAATTACTTTTTGGGACGATTTTGTTCTTGAACGACCAGGTATAGAAACTCAATATATGTTAGAGGGCAAAAATGTTGTTTTATTTGGGTGCGGAGCTGTAGGGGGGGGGATTATAGAAATACTTGTCCGTGCAGGCATTAAAAATATAGTTTTGGTTGATTATAAATCCCTATCAAAGTCACATGCAGCAAGACATTTTTATTATAACTATGAGAACCTCGGAAAACCAAAGGTAGATGTCCTGTCAGAATTCTTGAGTTCGATCGATAGTAGAGTAACAATAACAAAATATTTTGACAAACTTATACCTACTACTAATCTATCCTCTATTATTCCTGATGATACAGATCTGATTATTAATACTTGTGATGAGCCTTATATAGGTCATACTTCTTTAAAGCTTGGTCGATATGCTCAAGCAAGAGCCATTCCACTGTATGTATCAGGTGGATTTGATGCTCACTTAATGAGTTCAGGGGAATTAATATTCCCTCCACATACCCCCTGTATAGATTGTGCACAAAATACGTTTTCAAATGCATTAAAAGGATGGAATCCTGTATATAGCATAGTCAATAATCCTCAGCTAGAACTCTCAAAATCTATATATGATAATTATATTCCCGGTGGCCCCGGAGGATTAGCAATGATGAATGGTTTTTCAGCTAACCTATCTTGCATGAAAATAGTTCACTTCCTGTTGAATGATTCAGCATTTTCGTATGTAAATAATCGGTATGAATACCTTCCAAACGAAGGTAAAATGACTAATTTTGAATTGGTAAAACAAAGTGGATGCAAAATCTGTAATGAATAAATTTAGACTTCGGCAAAGTATTGGTATCGTCGTACATGATGATATTGTAGAGTTTTTTAAATCAAATATTAGAAAAAGTATAAAAATAAAAATCAACTTTCCAAATATAGTTCAACTCTTAAAAATGTTTGATGGGCGAACTTCGCTACAGGAAATTGTAGACAGTTACTCAGTAATCGATATTCAACAACTTGAAAAATTAGCTTTGTTTTTAAATGTAAACAATATAATTATCGATCAAGATTGCCAATACCCTGCAGAGCTAGTCACTGAACAATATCGAATGATCAATACGTTTGAAGACTACTGTTATACCACCAGTGAGGTTTTAGAATGTATAATTAATCTTAAAAAATCAAAAGTAATGATAGTAGGCATTGGAGCAGTCGGTAGTAATGTGGCAAAATATCTTGCTCATTGTAATGTTGGTTCGATAATATTTGTAGATCATGATAATGTAGATATAAGTAATTTACATCGTCAATTTTATTTTGAAGATGATATTAACTCTGATAAAAATATGGCACTACTCAACTCTTTGAAAAAGATATCTCCAGATATTAAGATTGACATCATCAATGACATTATCGATGATGATTTTTTTAAAAGAAATGTTTTACCCTCTGATATAGGTTTGATAATAAACTGCGCTGATGAACCTAATGTGGATTACACCAGTAAAATAATCGCTCTCTTTAGTATGACTCATAACATCCCACATATAGTTGGTGGGGGATATAATCTTCATCAAACCCTTATCGGTCAGACAATAATTCCATTTAAGTCTGCATGTTTTAATTGTTTTAATCTATTTTTAGGAAAAATAAATAGCAAAGATCTTGCTAATGTGAAGAAACTGCACAGGGTAAAACGAAAATTAGGTTCATTTGCACCGCTATCAGGTCTGGCTGCAAGCCTTGCAAGCTTAGACGCTATAAAATTACTTGCTGGGAAAGTAGAATATTTGCAACAAGAAAATAAAAGAGTCGAATTTAGCCTTAGAAGTTTATCTTTTAACGTCCAAGATGTTCCACGTGATCCAGAATGTGATTGGTGTAGAGGAAAGTATGAATAAAATTCTTTTTGAGGGAATAGCCACCCATAATTTAAAAAATTTAGATGTTACTATACCATTTAATACAATAACCGCTATTTATGGCCGCTCGGGTGCAGGAAAAAGTTCTTTAGCATTTTCATCAATTTATCAATTATGCAAAGATGAGTTTGATGCTGTAGAAAACGGGTATTTGAATGAAAGTGATTATAAAGTTGCAAATTTCAGTGGGTTAATTCCCGCCGTTGCCTTACCACAAAGAAATACAAATAACAACCCACGTTCAACTATATATTCATATCTTAATATAGCTCAAGCTTTGTCATCTTTAAAAGTCAAAAGATACGTAGCAGTACCTAATTATGATAAATTAAAAATAAACAATTATAAAAATGAATGTCCTCACTGCTTAGGGCTTGGCGAGATAGTAAGTGTGGATGAATCTGAATTAATTAATGAAAAATGTAGACTAGATCAAAAACCATTTTTATGTTGGCGGACTGGTGAATTATCTGATTATTATCACCAGTTACTTATGGTCTATTGTGATACGAATAATATAAAAGTAGATGATACTTTTTATTCACTATCACTTGAGAAGAAAAACCTAATACTATATGGAGAAAGCGCTGAGAAATTATCTTTTAGATTTAAACACAAAGGAAAAACTAAGCAAAGAAGGGCTTTTTATAAAGGCGTAATGTCTTTTGCTAATTCGAATATAGGACGAAGCCAAAACAATGCCAAGTATAAAAAGGAACAAAATTGCTCATTTTGTAATGGAAGCAGAATTAATCAAGAAACAGCCCAACTTGATGTTTTAGGATTTACGTTTTATGATTTTTTACTATCTCCTATCTCTGAATTATATAACATCTTGAAAAAAATTATAGGTGACTCAGTATTAATTAGAGTATTATCCTCAATAAATAATATGGGGTTGGGATATTTAAATTTGTCTCGTTCAATTCCCAGTCTTTCTGGGGGGGAAATACAAAAGCTTATTTTCAGCAGGCTTTTAACATCTAATACAACAGGTATTCTGATTGTTATAGATGAAATATCATCCCAAATTAATCCTGTGGATTTTGAAGACATATTTAAAAAATTAAAAAAATTATCAGAAAAAAATACAGTGATTTTAGTAGAGCACTCACAGTATTTCATAGATCTTGCTGATCAGCAAATCCATGTTGGTAAATACGCTGGTTCTTCTGGTGGGGAAATTTGTGAAAAAGAAAAAATTCAGTCACAAAAGAACCTCAACCCCAAAAATAATATATCGGGTTACTATTATTTTGAAGGGCTTAATAAAAATAACATCATTAATCAAAATGTACGTATCCCTAAAGAGTGTGTTACTGTTTTTTCTGGCATCTCCGGATCGGGGAAATCATCTTTAGCTAAAGCTATTTGTTGTCTTACCGATTCGATTTATATAAGCCAAAAATTGTCATCATATACAGGTCGTTCTACTGTCGCAACTATCACAGATTTGAATAAATTAATTGCGGAATTTTTCTCCAATACAACAAAGTTAGATGTAGAATATTTCCTTCCAAACAAACTTGGGGGGTGTAAAATTTGTGAGGGTAAGGGCGTGATTAAATATGAAAGGGGTTTTGAAAAGGATATCTACATATCATGTCATAAATGCGAGGGGAAACTGTTTGACCATAATATAGATGAAGTAAAGACTCAGATTAATGGTATGAATATAATGGATGTATATGATACTGAGTTGAAAGAGTTAAGCTCTTTTTTTAATAATGCTAAGATTAATACCATTATTGAAACTATCCATTCTCTTGGAATATCTCATCTGAAACTTAATAGAAAAACGCAGTCCCTATCAGGTGGTGAAATGCGTAGAATAAAACTATGTGAAATGCTCTCTAAGCCCAAAAAAACAAACAAAATATTGTTTATTGATGAACCTGTCGCCGGACTTGATTCTGAGACGGCTTCGAAGGTGTTGAATTTTATATATCAAAAAGTTAAATTATTCAATGCAATTGTCATTATAGAGCATAGGCCTGAGGCAGATGACTATGCCGACTTTAAAGTAATAATTGGACCTTTGTCTGGAAAGCAAGGCGGGCGAGTTATAGAGCAAAAGATCATTGAGTCCAATTGATGAATATAATTAACACATTATCTAATTAGCATGTGTAGTCATGGTATTAATTTAATGAAATATTAGGGGGGATACTTTGGAAGAGTTAAGATTTGATTTTTTAATTAGAACCTATCCCAGAAGGGATTGTCAGAATGTCGTAACTGATAATTTCTAAAGATGAAAAGATGAAAAGATGAAAAGATGAAAAGATGAAAAGATGACTGGCCGCAAATGGCGGATCAGCGATGAACGCTGGGAAAAAATGGCACCGCTTATCCTTGAGCACAAAACCTACCATCCACTCGGTACGCACCGGAAACGCGTTGATAACCGTGCCGCCAGGACGCCTTATTCTTCGTCCTAAGGACCGGTTGCCAGTGGAACCCCCTGAAGGCCACCGGGATATGCTCATCGAGTTCTGCACACCGGCGTTTCCAGGAATGGCGTGATGCAGGTGTCTTCGAGCGTTTCTGGCAGAACGGTTTACTTGCCTGCGAGCATGTGGACGGCATTGACTGGTCATGGCTGTCGATGGACGGCTGTATGGCCAAATCGCCACTGTCAGGAACAAAAAAACAGGCCGTAATCCCACAGACAGGGGGAAACAAGGCGTAAAGCGTAGCCTGCTGACTGACGCCATCGGTCTTCCTCTGTCGCTGGTCGTTGCAGCTGCAAACACGCACGACACAAGCTGGTTGCGGATACGCTCGATGTCCTTCAGACCGTGCGTCCGGGACAAAAACACAGACTCTGCCTGGACAAAGGTTACGATGTAGGCTGGCTGAAAACATATCTACAGAGCCGCTGCTACGAGCCACATATTCAGTCTCGCAAAGCGGAGTCTGACGCGAGTAAAGACACGAACTTTAAAGCCCATCGCAGGGTCGTCAAGAGAACTCATAGCTGGATAATCGCTTTTGCCGAATCCTGACCCGATGGGAAAAGAAGACAGAAATTACGAGGCTAAGTTGCAATTTGCCTGTGCTTTTAGCCGACAGTATTTCATCGTCTGCTTCGCCATTACGCCGTTGACAGAGTATGACCCACAAGCATTCGCATGCTTTCAAAAATTCTGCTTGAAAAACATGATTAAACAATAATTATTTTCATTTAAATCTATAAATTAATTTTGACTGCATTTTGGTTTGAAGCCTTGCGATTTAGACGTATTATTTTGAGATTAATCCACTTGCCATGCCTTCATTACTAAATTGCAAATGTGCATGGAAAATGATTTTAAGGTTATATATCATGGATTTATTGAAGTTTTTGGCGGCGGTTTTAGTCATTTACTTGTTGTTTTTTAGAAAGAAAAAATGTAAGTCTCCAAAGTCTTATGCTTCAAGCCCTGTGAAAGCACCGCCAAAAGAATGGCTCGCTGACATCAAGAAAAAAGAGGCGGTTGTGCGAAACGATGATAGTGAAGACGATAACCTTGCAACTTTTACATTGAGCGGTGGCCGGGGTGTTGAAGTTCGGGTGACAACCAATCATTACCGGAACACCTCCAAATCCGCAGGTGCACTAGCTCGATGGGTACTTCCGGGTGAGATGATAACTGTAGCTGGTGTAACAATTAGCGGTGGTCACATTTACGTGGGGCAACGTATGAAGCCCTCCGGTCAGGAATCAGGCGGCTATTATGACGATGGAAGTGAGGCATCATTAATTGATGACACATTTAAGATAAAACCTACTTCTTATCTTTACGAGGACAGTTCATTAGGATACTGGCCCAGTTTTTCATCTCTTTCCCCAGAAGCACGCGGTGCTTATGTCAGTTGGCTTGCCAGCGATAGGTCTGATCCATCGTGTCCTATCGGCTATGTTTTTATCTACCTCTATGGCCTGGAAAGAAAAGCGCTCATAGATTCCACTGACCCAAAATTCCCTGATGATGAGTTCCGTAATCTGTTCAATGAAGTCGCTCGGTTAAGATCGGTATTCATTGAGAACCGCTCCTTCCGTGGATATTCGACCCAATTACTCGAAGCCATGTCTATTCTGCGCCCGAACATGGGCGCCACTGAGCTCGATAGCAATTCAGGTTTCAGCAACAGCATGCAATTTAAGCTGGCTCTGGCAAAAACTGTACATGAAGGAGTTCCTGTATCAGCTGAACTGGCGTTGAACTGGGTAATAAACCATACCGAGTATTCGCTGCGTACCCCGGCTCGCCGCTGTGCTAAAGAGTTTGCTGCGCTTTTCAAACGGCGTTACACCCTCAAATATGGTGAAGGGAAGGTCGTTAAGGCAAATAAAACGCGCCTAAGGTTAGATTACACACCAGCAAGTCCTAGTTTGCGAGGTGTTCGACTTCCTGTTCCCGACCTGCCTGATCCAAGTGCGTTGAAGAGCCCTGTCCAGAAAATTATGGCTCTTGCCGACATATGTACGGATGAACTTGATGCTTATAGTCGCTACCTTGGTAGGAAAGGTACGTCAGTCAATGATACGGCTGCAATTATGTTGCTCCCTTCAGAGATCGTTAATGAAAGCGCAGAAAAAATATTAAGCTCATTCAAACGCTGGGCTGATGAGGCGATCCTCGTCAAGGAGGGTTTAGTCTCAGTTGCTGACTTTTGGGCACATATGAATACCAGTTGCCCCAATAAGATCAATAAAAAAGAGGCCGATTTGATGCAGGCCTTTGCTCTGAAGATGGGTTACGGTCTGGCACCTGACCCGTATTATCACCATGTGAAGGCGGATGTTGATGGGACACTTGTTCTATTCCCTGCCGCCGAAGGTGGACGCTTCTCACCTTCTCCTGAATTTATCTCAGCCGTAATGACGCTCAGATTAGGGGCGATGGTCGCCTTGATTGACGATTCTCTTGATCAAGCTGAACAGAAAGTGCTTGAGAATGCCATCAACAACAATCCTGGCTTCACCGATGATGAAAAACGCTCCCTACATGCGTATTTAACGTGGCAGCTTCATACCCCAGCCAATATGACAGGTATGAAAAGCAGGATTGAGTTGATGGGGGCCGCGGAAAAAGCTGCTGTGGGTAAGGTTATCGTTAGTGTTGCCTGTTCGGATGGGACAATAGCGCCTTCCGAAATCAAACAGCTTGAGAAGATTTATTCAAGTTTGGGGCTGGATCCCTCATCTGTCTCGAGCAATATACATCAGCATTCTGCAACTGAACATGATCTCGTCTCGTCTGTACCAACTGATCAGCCAGCAGCAGGGTTCACACTGGATGCTAATGTACTTGCCCGCCACGAATCTGCCACGGATGATGTTCGTAAATTGCTGAACACAATTTTCACCGACGAAGAACCGGAAGAGCCGGAAAGCGCTCCAGTCTCATTAGCGGAGGCGGTGGGCCTTGATTCCGCACATAGTCAGCTTTATCGCAGTTTGCTGGAGAAAGAACAGTGGTCCCGAAAAGAGGCGACAGAATTGTGCGGAAATTTGAATTTGATGCTCGGCGGTGCACTTGAGGTGATCAATGACTGGTCCTATGCGGTGGTTGATGCTCCGGTGCTGGACGATGCCGATGATGATATCTGGGTTGACCTGGAAATTGCCAAAGAATTAGAGGGATAGTGAATGTCTGTAACACGTATAAGAGTGAAAGAACGCGACGCTATTATTCAGTCACTTAAGTCAGGTGTAACACCAAGGATAGGTATTCAGCATATCCAGGTTGGCCGTGTGAATGAGATCACCGCTCTCCATCAGGATATTGAGAGGATCGCTGACGGTGGGGCAAGCTTCAGACTTATCATCGGTGAGTACGGTTCAGGTAAAACTTTCTTTCTGAGTGTTGTGCGCTCTATTGCGTTAGAGAAGAAGCTGGTGTCAGTCAGTGCTGACCTTTCTCCTGACAGACGTATTCACTCATCGGGAGGTCAGGCTCGTAACCTCTATTCAGAGCTTATGAAAAACATGTCCACCAGAAACAAGCCGGATGGTAATGCGTTACTTAGCGTTGTTGAAAGGTTCGTTACGGAGGCAAGGAAGGAAGCTGACACGGACGGCTCCGAGGTTTCATCAGTTATTCATAAACGCCTGGCAGCTCTGTCAGATATGGTGGGTGGATATGACTTTGCGAAGGTCATTGATGCATTCTGGCGCGGGCATGAACAGGATAACGAAACGCTAAAATCCAATGCTATTCGCTGGTTGCGGGGAGAGTACACCACCAAAACTGATGCCCGTAACGATCTCGACGTTCGGACTATTATCTCAGACGCTTCATTCTATGATTCTTTGAAGCTGATGAGCCTTTTTGTCCGCCTGGCAGGCTATGCCGGTCTTTTGGTCAGCCTCGACGAAATGGTGAACCTCTTTAAGCTGAATAATACGCAAGCAAGAACAGCGAACTACGAACAGATTTTGCGGATCCTGAATGACTGCCTGCAAGGCTCAGCCGAGAACATTGGTTTTATCCTTGGGGGGACGCCAGAGTTCCTTTTCGATCCGCGTAAAGGTCTTTACAGCTATGAGGCGCTCCAGTCGCGTCTGGCGGAAAACCGGTTCGCGCAAAAAGCAGGGGTGATTGACTACTCATCCCCCACTTTGCATCTTGCCAGCCTCACCCCTGAGGAACTGTATATTTTGCTGAGAAATCTTCGCCATGTTTATGCAGGCGGAGAGCCAGAGAATTATCTGGTACCAGATGAGGCACTGACTGGATTCCTGCATCACTGTAGTAAAACCATTGGAGACGCTTACTTCCGTACCCCTCGTAATACCATAAAAGGTTTCCTGGACATGCTGGCCGTGCTGGAACAAAACAGAACGATGAACTGGCAAACACTCATCGAGGGTGTGGCGATTGAAGAGGACAGGCCCAGCGATATGGATGACGCCACTACGGAGGAAAGCGTTGACGACGACGGACTGGCGAACTTCAAACTATGAGCAGTGCCTACGATAGCCTCGATCCCCGCATCCGTAAGTGGGTTTACAAGCAGGGGTGGTCTACATTAAGGCCCTTGCAGGAGAGTTCTATCCCGGCAATTTTAGCCCGTGATCGAGACGTGCTAATCAGTGCTGGTACAGCAGCGGGTAAAACAGAGGCTTTCTTTCTTCCTGCCTGTTCGGCAGTTGCAGATCTCACGAATGGATTTGGCATCGTCTATATCAGTCCGTTGAAGGCATTGATTAACGATCAGTATCGTCGTCTTGAGAGCCTTGGAGATGCATTGGAAATGCCAGTGACTCCCTGGCACGGAGATGTACCACAAAGCAAAAAGAAGAAGGTTCGGACTAACCCTGCGGGCATTTTACTGATTACACCTGAGTCACTTGAGTCTTTGCTAATAAATTCAATGGGCTGGCTCAAACAGGCGTTTTCTTCAGTCGCATACATCGTTATTGATGAGTTTCATGCTTTTATTGGCTCAGAGCGTGGTGTACAGCTGCTTTCTCTGCTCAATAGAATTGACCATGTGCTAGGTCGCCAGGTAAATCCAATTCCCCGCGTTGCGTTGAGTGCCACGCTGGGGGAACTGGAGAAAGTGCCCGAAATGTTGCGCCCGGACAAACGACTCCCCTGCGTAACTATTACAGATAGTAATAGCACGGCCACTCTTCAGGTACAGGTCAAAGGATACCTGGAGCGAGTGATCCAAAAAGAGGAAGAACTTCAGAGTTCAGCTGAACATGACGTTTGCGCTGACATTTTTAGACTTTGCCGTGGCGATTCTCATTTGGTCTTTGCAAACAGCCGAAAGCGCACTGAAAGCATTGCGGCAACGCTGAGCGACATGTGTGAGGAACATATTGTTCCCGATGAATTCTTTCCCCACCATGGTTCCCTTGCCAAGGAATTGCGGGAGGCGCTTGAAACTCGTCTTCAGAAAGGAAATTTGCCCACAACAGCTGTTTGTACAATGACGCTTGAGTTGGGAATTGATATCGGTAAGGTTAAGTCGGTTATCCAGGTTACGCCTCCGCATTCTGTTTCCAGTTTGCGCCAGCGTATGGGGCGTTCTGGGCGACGCGACTCCCCATCAGTACTCAGAATGCTAATTACAGAAAATGAGCTTACTGTGGGTAGCAGTATCGTTGATCACCTACGACTCCAGTTGGTGCAGTCGATGGCAATGATCAGGTTGATGATCTCTAAACAGTGGTTTGAGCCTGCCGATTCCCGGCAGATGCATTACTCCACGCTGCTACACCAGATTCTTGCTATTACCGCACAATGGGGTGGAGTTCGTGCCGACCAGCTCTGGTCACAACTATGCCAGACAGGGCCGTTCAGAAATGTAGATTTAAACGATTTCAAAAACCTGCTTAAACATATGGGGGCATGTGGCCTGCTCACTCAACTTGCTAGTGGGGAAATGGTTGTTGGGGCAGAGGGAGAGAAACTGACTAACCATTACACGTTTTATGCCGTGTTCAATACACCAGAAGAGTTCCGCATTGTCACCGGAAACAGAACCCTTGGAACAGTGCCTGTGGACTCCCCACTGCTACCAGACCAACACATCATCTTCGGTGGGCGGCGCTGGAAAGTGACAGAGATCGAGATAGAGAAAAAAATTATCTATGTAGAGGCAACCAAAGGCGGTCAGCCACCACAATTTAGTGGGGGAGGTATGTCTGTTCATGATGCCGTTCGTCAGGAAATGCTCGCTATCTATAGGGAAGGTGATTACCGCATAGCAGTAGGTAGTAAGAAAGTAGATTATGCCGATACTGCCGCCAGAAACCTATTTGCGGAAGGCTGTAGTAACTTTCAGCGTTTTAAACTTCAAAATGAGTGTTTTATTACGAGTGGACAACACTGTTATGTAATACCCTGGATGGGGGATAAAGTTGTCAATACGATTACAGCCTTGCTCATACGCTGTGATTTTAAAGCAAATTCATTTGCTGGTGTTATAGAAATCGATAATTCAAGTGTGGCTTCCGTTCAGCACGCGCTTAAAAAAATGCTGTTGTCAGACTTACCCTCTGCATTTGATCTTGCGGCAGATGTTCCAGAAAAATACCTGGATAAATATGACGAGTATTTACCAGAGTCCCTTCTTGCGAAGGGATTTGGGGAAAAAGCGTATGACATTGAAGGCACTTGTATTTGGTTGAAGCAGCACCTTCAGTAAACTGGTTACGTAATAAGGGAGAGATGTTCCCCCTAAGAACCTATCCCAGAAGGCAATGTCAGAATGTCGTAACTGGTAGTATTGCGTGATTATCAGACTGCCACTGGAATCATTAACGCGGCTGGCAAGGTTGACATAAAACGCACCGTTGTCAGTCCGCGCTACTACTTGAGCGGTGCCGCATTTCTGGTTGGCTTTAAAGGTGACAGGTCTCTGCTGGTTCAAATCCATCAGGCGCTGAAAACGCCCCACTGGCCCCCTTGTAAGTATCCCGGTAAAACGAACCATTCACTTTTAGAGATCTTCCGACATACGTAATGGGTGTGCTGTTCGAGCTGATCGCCCATCGCCGGACTGAGTTATTGTCGTCTCATATACCAGTACTGGCTTAATGGCTACATACGGCGCTGGCTTTACGTATATGGTCTTCCCCCGTATTGCAAGACGGCAGTCATAATGATAGTGACAGGTTTGCTTTCGTATATCCGGCCTGTTTTTGAAGCGAATCGCTTCTGGCCTTGATGAATCATCCGCACATACCGTCCTTCACGCTTACACGGCTTTAATAGCCTCGTAAAGCTCACAGGTTTTCAGCATGCAGGTTTGACCTGTTTGTCATCGTTTCTGCATTCTTCGCAATTTCAGGTTAGCTTTGATTGCACTAAAAAAAACAATAAATTACTGATTTTTCACTACTACTGGTAAATACAATTCATTTCGAGTGATGATTACCCAGGAGATCCGTAACAGCTTATTCGCAAGGGCAACAACTGCCCGATTAAAACCTCGTTTTTCCCTGACGCGATTAACCCATACACTGAGCGGGTCAGTTTTTTCGGCAGCCCTGAACAGAACAGCCCTCGCACCATGTACCAGCATAGATCTGACATACTGGTTGCCGCACTTTGTTATGCTCAGCAGCACCTGCTTTCCACCGGTACTAAACTGCCGGGGAACCAACCCTAAGGCAGCAGAGGCATCTCTTCCTCGCTTAAATTGTTTACCATCACCCATCCAGCTTTTTATTGCCTGGCTGACCAGAGGACCGAACCCTGGAATAGCTAGCAGCCGTTTACATACAGGATCTTGGTTAACGTATTTTTTCTGCTCGCCATTATACCATTCCAGTTCATCGTCCAGCGTAACTAGCCGGATGTACTGTCGATGCAGCAGTGCTCTCATTGTACCAGTGAGCTCATTTTCTGCATCCTCAAGTAATGCTGGTAGCGCTCGACGCAGTTCTGTCGCACCTTTATTCAGCACAATACCGTATTCAGCAAGAAGCCCACGTACATGATTTATCAGTTGTGTCCGCTCCATTGAAATTAGCTGGCGCATTTTTAAAAACGTCTGAATATCCTGCTGGTCAAGCGTTTTTATGGGTACAGGCCGGATAGTTCCATGCTGACAGGCCTCAGCAATTGCCTGTGCATCGTTATAATCATTTTTCTGGCGTCGCTGATAAGCTCTGACGTGCTGAGCCGGAAGCAATATCGCTATATGGCCGAGTTTTTGTATCTCCCGGGCCCAGTGATGCGATGCCCCACACGCTTCCATAGCGACGGTCATGGGCGGTTGCTGAGCCAACCAGTTGAGTAAGTTACTGCGCGAAAGTTTGATCTTTCCAGCTGGTTTCCCGTAGGCGTTGATACTGAAAAGATAAAAGTTCGTTTTAGCAAGATCGATGCCGGTGATTTTCATTTCAGACATGGTATCCCTCTTACTTTCTCTTCTGATTAAAGTTTATCCATCATGGCGGATATTGGTGCTGCCGTGAAGGAGGGGGAAGACCATCTCATCGCTTACAAAGTTACTACTTGCTCACTAACCAATAGGCTCTTGTTGCACCACCCTGCTTGGCGTAAGAGATTCCGAATGACATTAGATCTGCAAGGTGGGCATCGATTGAATCGTTGCTTATCCCTGGTTGCACGCCCACGACAGTGAATCCAAGTTGAGTTGCCCGAGTGTTGTCAAGTCTATCCTTGAGTGTTTGCAGATCACCCACTACAAATCTAGACGGCGACTTAAAACGTTGACCCATTCGATCCGCCATATGCGCAAGAAGCACCGATACATCGCAATAGAAAACGGATTTCACTAACTGGCCAGCGACTTCGTACACATCATCCACTCGCCCCCCGCTTGGGTCACCTCCTGCTCCTTTACAGTGGTACAACGCGATGTCCACGTCGCCATTGGCCTCCACGGTCACGGCAATATAGTCGGCTGCCTCTCCAGAACGGTGGTCGTAAAACAATGCGACTACGTTAGGGAGGCCAAGCAGGTACTGTTCGAGGTGTTCCTGTACAGTCCTTTTACCCTTTAGCGCTGCGCGCTGTTCCCGTGCTTTTTCAGTGTCGTTGTCGATGACAAACTCGACCCTGATTTCGCATTCGTCCCAACCAATGACCTGTGTATCATCTTTTGTGAGCGAAACTGCCTGTAACTGCGGCGCAAGCATTAAATTCAGCCCTTCAAAGGTAGATTTATCGGAGGCATAGAACATCGGCGGGTGTTCACTCAACCAATCAGCTAATGGCATCCATTGATCGCTAGCCGATTCGATCTCCAAAACCACATTCTGATCGAGCAATGTCACCATTCGCCCCTGAGGCGAAAAACGCATATTGGCACTCGCTTCCTCTGAGTGAATGCTGAAGAGCAATTGGGCTTCCGCAGGTCTGCAGTCAAAGTCTGCCAGCTCCCATTCAGTGAGGCGGCTATAAAGCGGGCGTTGTTCCTCAAGATGACGAATCCTAATCCTCGGATTCGCCTTGAATCCTGCTCTGGGCCAGGTCCCTGCAATAACTAGGTCTGGTAACTTCTGCAACGTCGTAGCCGATCGAATAACGTCGAGGCGTGTTTCGGAGAAGGGGGCATTGCCAGCGAGTCGACCATCTAATCGATCGACCCACTGGTAAAATTCTGCTATAGTGAGACGCTGATTACTCCAAATACGCGATCTACTGCTAGCTCCGATGGTCTCTTTTTCTCCCCCGCTCGATCCGCTTCCAAAAAAGTGCCCTTGAGCATATGCCCGGCTATCACCAGCCGTTACCGCACGTTCCGCTGCTGGCCCTGTTAACGTTCTGTATGTTTCGCTTTGTGAATTGAACGTCGTATTTTTTAGTCCAACATTGAAGAATCGGACCCCCTCCAAACCTGCTCGCGCGCGGCTGGTTTCCTCATAGCTCAATGACCGATAACTCTGAGGGCAAACCATGTCCATCAGTCCCAGGTAGATCTTTTCTGTTCTTCGGGTAGAGCCGATATAGCAAAGTTGGGAGTCCGCAGAGTATAAGAGCAGAAAAGCATCATGCCGAATGTTTACAAGCACATCGGATGTGGCGAAATTTGGTGGATTTTCGTCGGAGGTTAGGATTAGTGTCAGGTCTCCATCATCTGACGCCCATTGCTTCACTACTCGCAGATCACGCCCCAGGGTTTCTTTTATCTGAGTGAAGATTGGGGGTGTGCAGCAACGGAACACGCAAACGTGCGCATAGAGCTCAATTGCTAAAGGGGACACTCCATCGTAGTTTGACTCGGCAACTCGCCGCAGTCTGAGCCGCTCAACCATTTCTAACTCAGCAGCATCGCCCGCCATCTCTGCTTGTGCTGCAGCATCTATCATACTCGCAAGATCTACCCCCTCCTTCAGAAGAGCGCTAGGCGCCTCCAGAACTCTCGGGAGCGGCGCAATCAATGTTGCCTGTCCGGTTGCGCTATCCACCCTGGCGAAACGCCCAATGAACTGAATTGTCGGTACCAATGAACGATGTGGTGTGTGTAATGCGGCCACCTTCAGTTTCGGAAAGTCGTACCCCTCCCCAAACATATCCACACACACTATCCCCTGCAGCTCTCCACTGACCAAACGCTGCTCGCAGCGATCCTGGGTACGCTTGGTAATTTTACTATCTACTGCTTCAACATTGGCCCCAAGCGCTTGATAGATTGGAACCAAATCCCTGGCTGCATTGATCGTTGCTGCTCTCACGAAGAGACGATGATCATACCCAGCTGCTAAGTCTTGCTGCAGTTGGTTTACAGCAGTCTCAGCAATGACCTGGTCAATGTGATGATCATCAACCGTGTTTTGAATAGGCGCAGCTCGGAAGGCGACGGGATGAAACGCCCCTTCATCTACGGCCTTCATTACCGGGTAGCGGTAGACCAGCTTCCCTGGAATTACCTGGCCATCGCGGCGAAAGGGCGTTGCGGTCAGAAATACGAACCGGGCTTCCGTGTAGTACTCTAAGTACGCAGCCCATGTATTCGCAGGAGCGTGATGGGCTTCATCAAATACGATCAAATCGAACAAGTCTGGCGAGGCGCCAAGTGCAACAGCTGGTGATGAACTACCTGGGGTCGAAACCACAACATCATGGCTCTCTAAGGCCTGCCAATCTTTCTCCGATTTAGGCCTACCTTCATGTCGGAGCACCGATGGGTTTGCAAGATCTGCCGGAATTGCACCAATACGCTTTAGGGTAGAAAGCTCCGCAAAGTGCGATGATACCTGCTTGCGTAGCGCATTAGTCGGCTCAACAACGAGCACTCTTTTTGATTGAACCAGAAACGGCAGTGCCATCATTACAGATGTTTTACCGTACCCGGTCGGAAGGCAAATTATTGCAGGGTCGGTATAGACCGAGTAATGCGCCATTGCAGCATGCAGGGCACCAAGTTGACCCGCACGAAAGCCTTGGTTGGGCACTAACTTTTGTGCGGCTAGATTCAGAGCACCATTCGAATCCCTGAAAAAATTAGGCATCTTCCCCTCGCTGGTTCACGAAGTTTTAACGTAACACGGGTTTTTACTAGAGGTTCGTAAGCGTCGCCATATGCACTTTCGTGGCCTATTACGCCTTACACTAACCCATAACATTACATTGTGCTACTTCCTAGCTCGCTAGATTTTTGTATACAAGATTGTCTTCTGGGCAAGGCTTGACCCAGATAATCTAGAAAATACGCTAAAGGACCGCTTCTCGCTCAAAGCATATATAGAAAGGATATTCTACGGGGCATGGTTAATGGATACAACTCTTTGAAAAATTCCTCATTTCTGATGCCTCGAGGCAAGCCCCCGATCCAGTAATAAAAAAAATAAGGATATCAATCAGCCACGCCTGTATTGCCCTGGCGTGACTTATTGAAGCTGTTATTTTAGTTTAAAGAAGTTAATGCAGCAGTAGTAGTGCTCCTGTTAGCCAGCGAGTCAAGATAATCCGCGTACCACTGCATCATTTCCCGTCTGCCCTCAAGGTACTGCGCATGGTTGTAGGTACCCCGCACCGCGTTCTTGTCCACATGTGCGAGCTGAAGCTCAATCCATGCGGAACTGAAATCATGGTCGTGGGCCAGGGTGCTGAATGCATGGCGAAATCCGTGGGCGGTAGTGAAGGTATGCCAGCCAGCCTGCTGAAGAAACTCGTTGATGCACTTCCGGCTGCGCGGCTGGTCACTGCGGCGCGCGCCCGGAAGGACGAAGTGGGACTGACGTGCGGCGGTACGTAATTTTATTTCTGCCAGCAATGCCAGCGCCTGGCGTGAAAGGGGCACCATATGCGGCCGGCGCATTTTCATTCTCTCCTTCGGAATTTCCCACAGAGCACGGGTGAAATCAAACTCATCCCAGGTGGCAAGTCGAAGCTCCCCGGTGCGCACGGCCGTCAGCGCCAGAAGCCGCGTTGCCAGCGCCATCAGGTTTTCTGAGGCTTCCATCTCGCGCATGCAGTCTCCCAGCTGTTCCCCGGTCAGCGTCCGGTGGTGCTGGCGTTCCGGCGGAAGCAGCACGCTACTGAGTGCCGAGGCCGGATTGACGGTGGCCCGGCCTGTTGCGATGGCGTAATCAAATACCTGAACACAGGCCTGACGGGTTTTGCGCAGGGCTTCCAGCTTGCCCTGCGTTTCAATAACCCGCAGGGCGTTGAGTATCTCCAGGGGGCGGATGTCCGTCACCGGACGCTCCCCGATAACGGGAAAAAGGTGATTTTCGATTCTTGCCCGCTGGTCTTCAAGATAGCGTGGCGTCCATCGGCGTGCCATATGCGTGAACCATTCTTCAGCAAGTGTGCGGAAGGTGCTGGCAACGCTTTCCCGGAGAGCAAGTTTGCGGGCCTGCTTTTCATATGAAGGGTCTTTTCCTTCGGCAAGGAGTCTGCGGGCCTCATCTCGCTGCTGACGGGCCTGAGCCAGGGTAACGGCCGGGTAGACGCCAATGGTCAGTTTCTTTTCCTTGCCCGCAAAGCGATACTTCAGATTCCAGTAACGGGCCCCGGATGTTTTGACAAGCAGGTAGAGTCCCTGACCGTCGGTAAGCTTGTAGTCCCTGTCGGCAGGTCTGGCCGACTCAATTTGTCGTACGGTAAGTGGCATGAAGATAACCTGAAAATAGCCCCTGAAATGGCCCCCAAACGCAGCATGATGCCGGTAGAGCCCGGTTGACGTTCAGGGAAGGTAAACGGGTGATGACGCCTTATAATAAGGCGATAGTGAAAAGAAAGAGAGAGGTCTGTTGATTTGGGTTGAATTCAACAGACCAGATTGGATCCTCCCTGTCTGGGAGAGGGCGGAGCGAGGGCATCAGACCGCACCACCCGGCATTGCTCCCATGATATGCTAGAAAAAAACGAGCATGCAGGGGAGAACATGGGTTCCACAAAAAGAGGGATGCTGAATGTCCTGATCGCCGCCGTGTTATGGGGCAGTTCAGGGGTTTGCGCGCAGTACATTATGGAGAAGAGTCAGATTTCCTCGCCTTATCTGACCATGATTCGTCTGCTGTTCACCGGCGTGATTTTACTGACGCTCTCTTTCGTCCACGGCGACAAGATTTTCTCGGTCATCAAACATCGCAAAGACGCCATCAGCCTGCTGATTTTCTCACTGGTTGGCGCGCTCACGGTCCAGCTCACGTTCCTGCTGACGATTGAAAAATCCAACGCCGCTACCGCGACTGTCCTGCAATTTCTCTCCCCGACCATTATCGTGGCGTGGTTCGCGCTGGCGCGGAAAAAACGGCCTGGGATATTTGTCCTCTCGGCAATTTTGACCTCCCTGATCGGCACGTTTTTACTGGTGACGCACGGCGATCCGACATCGCTGTCGATCTCCCCTGCGGCGCTGTTCTTTGGCATCGCCTCGGCCTTCGCCGCCGCGTTTTATACCACCTATCCCTCAACGCTTATCGCCCGCTACGGCACGCTGCCGATTGTCGGCTGGAGTATGTTGCTGGCAGGGCTGATGCTGACGCCGTTCTACGCCGGGCGCGGCACTACCTTCGTGATTGACGGCAGCCTGCTGTTGGCCTTTTTCTATCTGGTGGTGATCGGCACCGCGCTGACCTTCAGCTTGTATCTGAAAGGCGCGCAGATGATTGGCGGACCGAAAGCGAGCATTCTGAGCTGCGCCGAACCGCTGAGCAGCGCGTTGCTGTCGGTGCTGCTGTTAGGGGTGGCGTTTACGCTGCCGGACTGGCTGGGGACGTTGTTGATTGTGTCGTCGGTAGTACTGATTTCGATGGATTCACGCAGACGCGTTCAGGCTTCGGTGTAACCCGATATCCTCACCCGAAAGGGTGAGGATATGCCAAACTTACTGCGCCTTGACCTTCCCCGCCACCAGCAGTGCCGTCAGCAGCATCAGCGTGCCAGACAATACCAGCGGCGACAGCAGCCCCAGATTATCCAGCGCATAGCCGCCAATCGCCGCGCCGCAGGTGTTTGCCAGCTGAATCACTGCCACCTGAATCGACCCGGCTTTTTCCGCCTGATCGGCAAGGGAACGGGTGATCCACGTTGACCAGCCCACCGGCACCAGCGCAAAAGCAAAGCCCCAGATAATCGCAATGGCCGACGCCACCCACTTGTCACTTCCCCACAAAATCAGCACCACGGCGCTGACTGCCAGCACCAGCGGCGCACCTGCCAGGGCGAATTTAAGAGAGCGCTTCAGGAACTGCGCCGACAGGGATGTGCCGACAAAACTCGCAATACCAAAACTCAGCAGCACCAGCGTCAGGCCATCCACATCAAAACCGGCCATGGTCATAAACACCGGGCGGATATAGGTGAAAAAGGCAAACTGTCCGGCAAACGCCATAAAGATGGCGGTCATCCCCGCCAGCACACCGGGGCGTTTCAGCAGGCTGAACATATTCTGCTTGTGATGCGCCGCTTCGCCCGGCAGGGACGGCAGCGCCTTCCACACCCAGAAAATACACAGAATGCCCATGATCGCCGCGCCGTTAAAGACGTTACGCCAGCCGATAATGCCGCCCAAAAAACTGCCCAGCGGTGCGGCAATCACCAGTGCAATCGAGACGGCGCCGAAGATCACCGAGAGCGCTTTCGGCACTTTGCGCGCGGGCACCAGACGCATGGTCAGCGAAGCCGACATTGCCCAGAATCCACCCAGCCCCAGCCCCAGACAGGCGCGGCCCAGCAGCAGCAGGGTAAAGTTATCGGCAAAGGAGACCAGTACGCAGGAGAGCGTGAGCAGAACCGCAAACAGGATCACCACTTTGCGGCGGTCGATGGTGCCGATTATCTGGGTGATAAACAGGCTGGAGAACATGGCGACAAACGCCGTGACGGTGACGGACTGGCCCGCCACTCCTTCGGAAATCCCCAGATCCTGCGCCATCGGCGTCAGCAGGCTGACCGGCAGAAACTCCACGGTAATCAGGCAGGCGACGCAAAACGCCACGGAGAAAACCGCCGACCAGTTAGGTCGCAGGACCTCACCGGTATGGGCTGTGGGCGTGGAGTGGATCTGTTCTGTCATGGCGTCACCTGAGGATAAAACTGCGGGAAAGTCGCGCAGTTTATCATCAAAACTGTGACGGATTTAACGTTTTGACAACTTTTGTTGAAATCTGACCTTCACCGACAGACAGCCAGCATGGGGCTCAGTGCAGGAAAAAAACGCCCTCTTCAGGCAGGAACAGGCGGTTGTAGCGCAGCTGAAAAGCGTTGAACTCCTGCGGATCGGGGTCTATTTCGCGCATAAATCCCAGCGCCAGGCGGATCTGCGCGTCGGTAATCGGCGCGGCAAGACGCGCTTTACGCAGTAGTCGATGCCAGGTATGCAGATTCTCTTCGCTGCCGTCGACGATGCAGACCTGCCAGATCAGCAGCACCTGCGCGGCATTTTGCAGATGGGCTTCGTCCGGGCGCTCCAGGTAGCGGATAAACTCACTGCCTGCGGCTTTACCACACTGGTCAATCATCGACTCCAGCGGAACAGGCGTAATCCCTAAGCGTTCGCTCAGTCGTTTGATCGCCCGACGCGAATCAGACGTCAGAATGCGAAACCCGACAACAAACACCACAACCAGGGTGGCCAGCATTATCCAGACCATGCGTTCTCCTTAATAATAGCCGCTCATGATATCGGGAAACGCGCCGTTGTCGACAGCGTAAAACATGCTGAAAGGGATCGGAAAAAACAGGGGCGGGAATGAAAAAAGCCCGGCACATAGCCGGGCAAAAAAGTTACCTGCACAATCACTCAAGCCATTAGGCCGCTTTCAGTCGTTGAATGCGTTTTTCGCGGCGAATTTTGCGCTCTTCCATCACGGCAACCATCGCCATCAGGCAGATACAGGCGATAGCTGCGGCGTCCAGCGCGGCGAAGGTGCCCGCCCAGCCGGTCAGGCCGAAGATCGGCGTGCCGTCGGCGATCATCCCGAGACCCAGCTTGGCAAAGCTGTCGCCGATCAGATAGGCGAAGGTGCCTTTGATCCCATCGGCAGCGCCGATCGCTTTTTTCGGCACAAATCCGACGGCCGCGACGCCAATCAGCAGCTGCGGGCCAAACACCAGGAAACCGAGCGCAAACAGGGAGGCGAGATAGACGTACTGGTTGCTGGCGTGCTGATACACACCCAGCGTAGCGATAATCAATGCCAGCGCAACGCAGGCCACCAGCGCCCGACGACCGTTTGCCAGATCCGACAGCCAGCCCCACAGCAGCGTTCCCACCAGCGCGCCCACTTCAAACAGGGTAAAGCCCTGGATCGCCACCTCTTTGGAGAGTTTCAGCTCCTGGAAGGCGTACACGGTAGACCACTGGTCGATGCCGATGCGCACCACGTACAGGAAGATGTTGGAGAAGCAGAGCAGCCAGATGACTTTGTTTTTCAGCACATACTCAACGAAGATCTGCCATTTGGTCATCGACTCGTCTTCAGCGTCTTTGTCTTCTTCACTCAGCTCTTCGCCAAACAGCTCTTCCGCTTTGCCCAGACCGTAGGATTCCGGGGAGTCGCTGCCGTAGCGCAGGCCGATAAAGCCAACAATCAGCGCGATAATGGACGGGAAGATGAACATGCCGATCACATGGCCGTCGAACAGGACATTTGCCCCGAACAATGCCACGCCTGCCGCACCTGCCCCGCCGAGGTTATGGGAGATGTTCCACATACCAAGATAAGTGCCGCGCTTGCGACGTGGCGTCCATTTGGTGATGGTGGAATAGCTGCACGACCCGCCGGTGCTCTGGAAGAAACCGCTCAGGGCGTAGAAGGCGATCATCATAAACAGGCTGACGGAGCCTGCGCCCATGCTGGCGCTAAAACCGAGCATACAGATGGCGGAGAGGATCAGCATAAACGGCAGGAACTGCTTGGTATTTTTACCGTCGGCGTAGTACGAAACCAGGGTTTTCCCCACCCCGTAGGTGATGGAGAAACCGAGGCCGATCATCCCCAGCTGCGTCATACTCAGCCCGTAGGTGGAGATCATGTCGTTCTGGGCGATGTTGAAGTTTTTGCGGATCAGGTACATGGTCAGGTAGCCGATGAACACCACCAGATAGGACTGCATGAACGGCTTGAACCACATTTTGCGCCGCATCTCGAGCGGCAGATCCAGGGTCGGCTTGCGCACCTGGTTTAGAAAGGCCAGCATCAAAAACTCCTGATATGAATACCTGCGAATGGCAGGCATTGTAAAAATCAGCAGTCGCATTGGCCTGAGACAGCGTCCAGGCGAAACCGGGAAAATTTCCTAGTTTTGCCCCACTCGGAGCAAAAAGGTGAGGCGCATCACGCTTCGTTGACCTCACGCGGGGCCTGAGCGTTCAAAAACGGCAACAGCAGCAGGGCGGAAATCCCCGCCGCGATAGCGATCACCGCGAAAAAACCGCTCCAGTGCCAGATGTCGATGACCCGCGCCAATGGCCAGCCGGACAGGGACGCGCCAAGATAGGCAAACAGGCCGACAAAACCGGTCGCCGCCCCCGCCGCCTCTTTGTGCGAGCACTCCGCTGCCGCCATGCCGATCAGCATTTGCGGGCCGAAAACGAAGAATCCGGTAGTGAAGAAGCACGCCGCCTGCATCACGTAGCTGGCAAAAGGCATCAGCCACAGCGAGCCAACGGAGAGCAAAATCCCGGCGGCGAAAATCAGGTTCATCGGGCCACGGTTGCCGTTAAACAGTTTGTCCGAGCCCCAGCCCGCCACCAGCGCGCCGATAAATCCGCCCAACTCAAACATGGTCACCGCCGAGTTGGCGGTCACCAGATCGACGCCGAGCGTCTCGGACATATACAGATTTCCCCAGTCGTTGATCGCCGCACGCACCACGTACACCAGCACATAGCACAGGGACAGCAGCCAGATATACGGGTTCAGCAGCACATATTTGGTGAGGATCTCTTTGCGCGTCAGCCCCGCCCCTTCCTGCTGCTGGGCGATCTCCATCTCATCGTGACGCCAGTCACCCACCGGCGGCAGGCCGACGGTTTGCGGGCGGTCGCGCAGACGCCAGCAGAGAAACAGCCCGGCGAAAATGGCCAGGGTTCCGGCGATCATCATCCCGGCGCGCCAGCCGTAGTGCAGCGCCGCCGCGCCCACCACGATGGGGATCAGCGCCCCGCCGACGTTATGGGCAGTGTTCCAGATTGCCCACCAGCCGCCGCGCTCGTTGCGGGAGAACCAGGCGGTGAGCAGACGCGCGCAGACGGGCGCGCCCCAGCCCTGGAAAAAGGCGTTCAGCGCCCACAGCAGGGCGAAGGCCCACAGGGAGGTGGAGAAACCAAACAGGATATTGACCACTCCGGTTGCGATAAGCCCCATCCCCATAAAGTAACGGGCGTTCGAGCGGTCGCTGACGATGCCGGAGAAGAATTTCGACAGACCGTAGGTGATGTAAAACAGCGTCGCCAGCAGGCCGATGTCCGTGCGCGTCATCACGCCGCTGGCGAGGATTTCGGGCGCAGCGGCGTTAAAACTTTTGCGGGTGAAATAGAACAGCGCATAGCCCAGCCAGATAGTGGTCAGAATATGACGTCGCCAGTAGCGGTAACGCGCATCTCTTTCGCGTTTATCGCCAATGGGTGCGGCATTCGCCGGCGTTTTCAGAAAGGTAAACATGGTCGGTCCTTACGTATAACGCAGCGGCAAATTCACGCTGACGCGCGTACCGTGGGTACAGGAGATCGTCAACGTTCCGCCGAGCGCCGTGACGCGCTCGCGCATTCCGGCCAGGCCAAACCCCTGCTGCCCGGAGCCAGGCGGCAGACCGCAGCCGTCGTCTTCGAGAACCAGCATCAGGCGCTCGTCCTGCTGCCAGCCCTGGAGCGTCACCGCGCTGGCACTGGCGTGTTTGACGATATTGTTCAGCCCCTCTTGACAGACGCGGAACAGGGTGACGCGCTGGCTTTCGCTCAGGAGTGTCTCGTCGATAGCCCAGTCGAGATGGCTGACGATCCCGCGATCTTCCAGCTCCATCTCACGCATCAGGGAACGCACCGCCTGCTCAAGGGATAAATCATCTAACTGGCGTGGACGCAGGCGCCCCAGCAGACGTCGCACGGAATCGTACACCCCGAGAGAGAGCTGCTCGATGTGCGCGCCGCCCTGCCGGACGCCGGGATTTTCCGGGGCCAGCCGCTGAACGATGCCCGCCTGAGTGCGGATGGCCGTGATGGTCTGGCCGATATCATCGTGCAGTTCGCGCGCCACTTCCTGCCGCACATTTTCTTCGGTTTCCAGTAACCGCTCCGCCAGGCGTCGATTGCGGGCCAGCTCGTTTTGCAGCGACTGGTTCAGCTCGCGCAGACGCTGTATACCCGCGCCCAGCAGCAGTCCGGTCAGGCTTTGCGCCAGCAGCGAGAGGAGTAAATCAACGGGATGATCGTGCCACGTCTGGCTGGCAATCAGGGCGATGGCGTTCATCAGGGTAGCGATCAGCGCCCCCTGCCAGCCGTAATGCCAGGCCAGCGCGATAATCGGCAGCGCCAGACAAAACGGCGTAAAGCGGGAGAGTTCCGCAGGCAGACCCAGCTGCAGCCACAGGCTGACCACAAACAGCAGCAGATACCAGATAAGGTGCCGCGCGCGCCAGTTCACCGGCTGGGAGACCAGCGCCGGGCCGAGCGGCTGCCAGACAGTGCTGGTGAGATAATGCCAGATGACGAGGCACGTGGGCGCAAGCGTCAGGCCGCCGGTCAGCGTCAGCAGGAGCGCCGTCAGGGTGTCGGGTTTGCCGATCCACGGCAGGGATTGCAGCAGCGCAGCGGCAATCAGCGCCGCCCCCTGACGCAGCAGCGTGCGCCAGTCGCGCTGATGGCGGTAGCGGGAAATCAGCGCCACCGGCAGCAGCGTCAATACGCCCCCGATCATCAATAAGGGGAGATGCGCCAGTGCCACTTCCTGCGCCAGCCAGACCAGCATGATCCACTCGGCCCCCAGCAAAACCGGCCAGTAGCCGCGCGGACATTGCAGCATCAGCCCCAGACGCAGGCCAAACGGGAAGAGCAGCACCGCCAGCTCCGGGCGCTCGACCAGATGCAGGCTAATACTCCACAGACAAAACCAGGCGGCCGAGAAGATAAAAAAGCTGGCGACGACGGAGACCAGCCGCGAGAAGTACGGGCTCATTGCCAGCCGTCAAACATGCGGCGGGCCAGCTCGACATCGTTACTGACGCCGAGTTTTTCCATCAGATTGGCGCGATGAACGTGAACGGTTTTGGGCGACAGGCCCAGCTCGACGGCAATCTCTTTCACCGCCATCCCCTGGGCGAGCTTTTCCGCCACCTGACGCTCGCGTTTTGTCAGCGGGTCCTGGCGTCCGGCGGCCAGTTTAATGGCGATATCCGGCGTGAGGTAACATCCGCCCGTCGCGACGGTGCGCACAGCGGAAATGAGTTCGTCGGGGCTACAACGTTTGGAGAGAAACCCTCGCGCACCGGCGTTGAGCGCCTGTTCTACCAGCGCCGGGCTGTCGTGAACAGAGAGCATAATGGTCGCCATTCCTTTCGGCAGCTGGCTGAGCAGCTCAAGCCCGGAGAGATCCGGCATCGAGATATCGCAAATGCAGACCTGCACGCCACGCCCCGGTAATCCGGCCAGCGCCTCGCGGCCTGAACCGAATTCAGCCACGACCTGAAAATCTGCCTCCAGGCTCAGCAACTGGGCAAAACCGGAGCGGACGATAAGGTGATCGTCGATAAGGGCAATGGTGGTCATGTGGCATTCCTGGCGGATAAAAAACGCGCTTACCTTAACGATAAGCGCGTTGCCGTTCAAGCCTTGAGCGATTTACTCGAAAAACACCGCAATTTTATTAAACATGGTCGGATCGGACTGGTTGCGGACCACTTGGGTGACATCTTCCAGTTTGTCGATTTGGGCAATCATCTGCTCAAGGCGCTGATCGTCGTTCACGAGGAGCCAGATGCGGCTATGATCGCTGCCCTGAATCGGCAGACAAAGAATGCCTTCCACGTTAAATGCGCGGCGCGCGAACAGGCCGCAGACGTGGGTCATGACGCCAGGGTGGTTGCGGACGGTGAGTTCGAGAATGACGTTATCATATTGTTTCTGCATGGCTTATTCTCCCACCATCTCAGTATTCGCCGCACCCGGCGGGACCATTGGATACACTTTTTGTTCAGGATCGATGCGCACGTGAATCAGCGCCGGGCCAGGGCGGGAAATCGCCTCCTGCAGGGCGGCTTGCGCGTCCTCGGCGGCGTTCAGATCGCAGGTGTGCAGGCCAAAACCGGCCGCAATCTGCATAAAGTTGATCATCCCCGGATAGGTCGCCGCAAACACGCCCTGCTTGTAGAAGAGGCTCTGCTGTTGATGCACCAGCCCCAGCGCTTCGTTGTTCATCAGAATGATTTTCACATCCAGCTGGTTTTCAGCCGCCGTCGCCATCTCCTGAATGTTCATCATCAGGCTGCCGTCACCGGAGAAGCAAATCACCTTCCGATCCGGATTCGCCAGCGCAGCACCCACGGCGGCGGGCAGGCCAAAGCCCATAGTGCCTAAGCCGCCGGACGTCAACCACTGACGCGGACGGTTCAGCGGGTAAGCCTGGGCGGTCCACATCTGATGCTGGCCGACGTCGGTGGTGATAATAGCGCTGTCGTCCACGCAGGAGGCGACGGCGTTAATCAGGCCGTAGTGGCTCAGCGGGTCGCCTTCGTTCGGGATGGCGCTCGGGAACTCCTGCTGCAGTTGAGCAACCAAATCGCACCACTCGGCGTTGTCGGTGGCGTGGGTTTGGGGGATTAACTGGGCCAACACCTCGCCCACGTCACCCTGAATCGCCACATGCGGCTGCTTGATTTTGCCAAGCTCTGCGCGGTCGATATCCACGTGAATGATTTTCGCGTTCGGGCAGAACTGCTCAGTTTTACCAATCGCCCGGTCATCAAAACGTGCGCCAAGAACGATCAGTAAATCAGACTCTTGCAAAATAAAGTTGGTGCTGCGCGCGCCGTGCATCCCCAGCATGCCCAGCGACAGCGGGTGCGCTTTCGGCAGCATTCCCAGGGCCATTAAGGTCATGGTGGTCGGCAGATTGGCTTTTTCGGCAAATTCACGCACCTGTTCTGCGGCGTTGATCGCCCCGCCGCCCAGATAGAGCACTGGCCGTTTCGCGGCGTTGATCATCGCGGCGGCGTCCTGCACGCTCTGAGCGCTGAATTCCGGTGCGGGGGCACGGCCACCCGGCTCCGGGAAGGTTTCGATGTCGATTTCAGCGGTTTGTACGTCCTTAGGAATGTCTATCCACACCGGGCCTGGGCGGCCGGATTGCGCAATGCGGAACGCATCGCTGATCACCTGAGGTAACTCGGCGATGTCGCGAACTAAATAGTTATGCTTGGTGATGGGGATAGAAATACCGTAGGTGTCGACTTCCTGAAACGCATCGGTGCCGATCATCGACGAAGGGACCTGGCCGGTAATACAGATCAGCGGAATGGAGTCGAGGCGCGCGTCGGCAATCGCCGTGACCAGGTTGGTGGCACCCGGCCCGCTACAGGCCATACAGACCGCAGGTTTGCCCTGCGTACGTGCCATGCCCTGGGCGATAAAGCCTGCGCCCTGCTCGTGGCGCGCCAGAACGTGGCGGATTTGCGTGCTTTGACTTAACGCGTCATAGAGCGGCAGGACCGTACCGCCCGGGATCCCCGAAACGATGCTGATACCCTGACGTTCCAGTAAGTGAACGATTAATTGCGCGCCCGTAAAACGCGTCTTGCCTGATGTTGTGCCCGAACTTGCCATGCTCCAGTCCTTTTGTTCTGAGCCGACTTTCCGGGAGGTTTAAACTAAAAACCCCGCCGGTTTGCGCCGGCGGGGTTTTGGATTCGTGTGTTGATCCAGTCCCTACGGCGCATTGCCGACGACCACCACCACACGTACGACGACCACTGCGGCAGGTTGCGCAGTTTTTAGTAGGGTCGACGCCATCATGGAAGTTGTCATTGAGGACCTGTGTTTAGAATCATTGATAGAATTTATACAAACACAGGATTCGGTGCCTGACAATGGAAATATTTTCATCCACCCAAATTTGCGTCAGGGATCACGTTTCGTTTGTAAGAGAAATAAAAACAAAAAACCCCGCCGGAGCGAGGTTTTTTTCAGGGTTTGCGGTTGGTTTCCGCGAACACACTGTGTTACGTCAACGCAAGAAGTATACGCGATCGGCCACGAACGCGCAATTTTAGCTCTCTTTTTTGACGAATATGAGTATGGATCAGCCTACCGAATTTGTCGATAAAATACTGTTCATGCATCCAGTGTTTATCTATACTGAGTTTGTTCGCAGTGCGTATTGGGGGCCGCAAGCAGTACACCGGCGCAAAGAAGTCCTGGCTGAAACGGGTGGTGCCGTCAGTGCCTTAACCCCCAAATGAGCACACTGTGTTACGTCAACAAAGGTGCTGGCAACAGGCGGCGGAGAGGTACGCCAGCATCGTGCTCCTTCTGCCAGAAGGAGGCGCGTATGGGCGTCGTGGATATGGTTATTCTTATCCTGAGACTCATTGTTGCGGTACTGCAACTGCTTGACGCTGTCCTGAAATACCTCCGGTGATTCAGGGTCAAGTCGCACCAAAGAGGGGCGGGCAACCGCCCCTCTTTAACATCTGCACACTGGCAACATAAGTTGCCGATATCGTTTACAAATCCTGCCTGCTTCTGCTCAATCATTCACCCCAGAGATGCTTAAATTGTCATCTCATTGTGGTAGATTCCTCGCGCATTTATGGGAATGCGCAGTCACTTATTCTTTATTTCTCTCTTTTTGCAAAAGTATTCAGCGACATGAAAAAGCAAAGGAACGTTAATTTACTGTTGATGCTGGTGTTACTGGTGGCCGTCGGTCAGATGGCGCAGACCATTTATATTCCGGCGATTGCAGACATGGCGAAAGCGCTCAGCGTACGCGAAGGTGCGGTGCAGAGCGTGATGGCCGCCTATCTGCTGACTTACGGCGTCTCACAGCTGTTCTACGGTCCGCTGTCTGACCGCGTCGGGCGTCGCCCGGTGATCCTGGTCGGGATGACCATTTTCATGATCGCCACGGTGATCGCCATAACCACTCACAGCCTGACGATCCTGATTGCCGCCAGCGCCCTGCAGGGCATGGGGACCGGCGTCGGCGGGGTGATGGCGCGTACGCTACCGCGCGATCTGTACGAAGGGACACAGCTGCGTCATGCCAACAGCCTGCTGAATATGGGGATTCTGGTAAGCCCGCTGCTGGCACCGCTGATTGGCGGCGTGCTGGACAGCATCTGGTCGTGGCGCGCCTGCTACGCTTTCCTGCTGGTCCTGTGCATTATCGTCACCTTCAGCATGGCGCGCTGGATGCCGGAAACACGCCCGACGGGCGCACCGCGCACCAGGCTTATTGCCAACTACAAAACGCTTTTCGGCAACGGCGCGTTCACCTGTTACCTGCTGATGCTGATTGGCGGCCTGGCGGGAATTGCGGTGTTTGAAGCCTGTTCAGGCGTGTTGCTGGGCGCAGGCCTGGGGTTAAGCAGCATGGTGGTGAGCATTCTGTTCATTCTGCCGATTCCGGCGGCATTCTTCGGCGCATGGTTTGCCGGTCGCCCGAACAAGCGTTTTTCCACGCTGATGTGGCAGTCGGTGATGAGCTGCCTGCTGGCAGGGGTGATGATGTGGGTCCCAGGCTTACTGGGTGTGATGACCGTCTGGACGCTGCTGATCCCGGCCGCCCTGTTCTTCTTCGGTGCGGGAATGCTCTTCCCGCTCGCGACCAGCGGCGCGATGGAGCCGTTCCCGTTCCTGGCAGGAACCGCAGGTGCGCTGGTGGGCGGCCTGCAAAACATCGGCTCCGGCGCGCTGGCCTGGCTCTCCGCCATGATGCCGCAGACGGGTCAGTCTAGCCTTGGCCTGTTGATGACCTTGATGGGGCTGCTGATTTTACTGTGCTGGCTGCCGCTGGCGTCGCGCGAGCCGCATCACGAGCAGACGATTTAATCACATGATGGCCCGGCTTCTCATCGGGCTTTTCACACACCGGTGCAAGCATCGCCTGCAGCAGCGGTTCCGGCCCTGGTCGCCACGCCCCCTCCTCGCCGTCATAAAACTGGAAATCCGCGTTAATGGCGTAAGGGATTTTGGCTTTTTGCAGTTCGCAGGCCATAAAGCTGGCGAAAGCCATCTGCGGTGCCGTTGGGGTAACGCGGCTGGATTCACCCACGCCCCAGCCGCCCACCCAGCTCACATGCCCGGTTTTTTGCTGCCAGCGCAACGCGGTAGTGATCCGGCTGCGAATCATCGATTTCTCCGCCGCCGTGCCTGATGTCCACGGGTATTTTCCGTTGTTCTTGAGCGGTCCCCACGGGAAGATGTGCCATTCGGCCAGCACGTAATTCTGGCTGTGGGCAGGCAGCTTAAGGCTGCCGAGATCTTCCGGTGCCGCGCGCAGGCGCGGAGCGACGAAAATCATGCGTTCGGCATCGATGGCATGAATGGCTTTGATCGCTTTTTCGTAGACGCGGTTAAGGGATGCGAGATTGTGATTGAGCTTGTCCGCCGGCTCGTAGATCAGGTCAAAACCGAGCAGCGGCGAGCTTTTCTCAAAGTAGTGCGCCACGGCAATCCACCAGTTCACCACCTCTTTTTCGTTATCCGCTTTCGGGTCGTTTTTGTATTCATCCGCCTGATAGGCAATCACCGGGATCACGCCGTATTGCTCACAGGCTTCCACCAGCTTGCGCAGATGAATCAGGCGCGCTTCCGTCGGCTCGCCGGCCACGCGGATACGCACGTGGGTAAAACCCTTGGCCTTAAAATCACGCACTTCCAGCGGATCGAATTCGCGAATGCCGCGCTCGGTGCGCGCCCAGTCCACGTCGATGCCCACCCCGAGCTGCTGCGCGTAGCGCGCAGCCGTCAGCGGTGGCTCAGCGGCAGACACCCAGCCAGAGGAGATAATCAGCGCAGCGGCGATCAGGGGCTTTAACACGGTTAACCTTGCGAGAAATCGAAAGCAATATGCTGTATTTAGCACGCTTTTCGCGGTTTGGTGTAGAGGCTACGCGTAATAATTCTTCAACCCACCTGACTTTTCAGCCAGTCGATAAAGGCATCAATTTTCGGCCACTGCCTGCCCGAAAGGGTCGATATGTAGTAGTGCTGATGGCATTTCAGGGCTTTCTCGCCGAAGGGCGCAATCAGCTCCCCGCGATCCAGCCGCTTTTGCACCAGCCGCTGACGCCCCATGGCGACACCCACGTGGTTCATCGCGGCGATAACGGCTAAATCGGAACGATCGAAACCAATGCCCGACGATGGCGGCAAATTCACTGCAAAGTGCTGCGCCCAGCTAAACCACTCATCGGTTCCCGAGTCGTTACTCCACGCCTGTCTGTCATGCAGCAGCGTGCAATGGCGCAGATTGTCAGGGTTTTTAATTAACTCATGTTCGCGCGCGTATTCCGGTGTGCACACCGGCAGGATCGCCTCGTTCATCAGAAAATGATGGGCGAGCTGAGTGGGCGGCGTATCGTCGAAGTAGAGCGCCAGATCGATACCCGTTCGCTGCATGTTCGGGTAATCATTGCCTGTCAGTATGGTCAGGGAGATCGACGGATAGCGACGGGAAAAATCCCCGAGCATCGGCACCAGCCAGCACTGGGCGATGCTGGGGCGCGAATAGACGGTCAGGGTGCCGGAAAGCGCCTGATTCTTGATGTCGAGGATCTCCTGGTTCAGGGTATCCAGCGACGATTTGAGGGTCCAGAAAACCCGTTTTCCCTCCTGCGTCAGCTCCACTTTGCGGTGCGAGCGGACGAACAGCTGAATCCCCAGCTCCTCTTCCAGCAGGTTAATGCGATGGCTGACGGCGCTCGGGCTGAGCGACAGCTCTTCCGCCGCCAGCGCGAAGGACTCATGCCGGGCCGCCACTTCAAACGTGTACATTTTTGACAGTTGCCAGCCGTTCAGCAGGCGATTGCCGACCTCATTCGCATCGTTCATGGCGGTTTTTTATCCCCTCAGCCTCGTATTTCTGCCCTCAGAATATCCGTTATGAATGAATTAATGTGAAGCAACGACGAATAAAGTGCGCTTTTTAGAGCAATGTCACTCACTTGATCCAATCTGCCTCACCTGAACGGCAATTTATATCGTTTGTCAGCCGGTGCCGTTTTTTCGTCCAATAGCCGCAGATAACTTAAGGGTGAGGTGAGGTATGGGATCTCAGATGTGGGTTGTGGCGACGCTGCTGGCAAGCATCGTGTTGATTGTATTAACCATCGTAAAACTGAAGTTTCACCCGTTTCTGGCGCTGCTGCTGGCGAGCTTCTTCGTTGGCGCAATGATGGGCATGAGCCCGCTGGATATGGTCAATGCCATCGAGAGCGGCATCGGCGGCACGCTGGGATTCCTGGCGGCGGTGATTGGCCTCGGCACCATTCTCGGCAAGATGATGGAAGTTTCTGGCGCGGCGGAACGCATCGGGCTGACGCTCCAGCGCTGCCGCTGGCTCTCCGCCGATGTGATTATGGTTCTGGTCGGGCTGATCTGCGGTATCACGCTGTTCGTTGAAGTAGGCGTGGTATTGCTGATCCCGCTGGCGTTCTCAATCGCCAAAAAGACGCAGACTTCGCTGCTGAAACTGGCAATCCCTCTGTGTACGGCGCTGATGGCGGTTCACTGCGTGGTGCCTCCCCATCCGGCGGCGCTGTTTGTCACCAACAAACTGGGCGCGGATGTCGGAACGGTAATTGTATACGGTCTGCTGGTCGGGCTGATGGCCTCTCTGGTGGGCGGCCCGCTGTTCCTGAAAATCCTCGGCGATCGCCTGCCGTTTAAACCGGTTCCGGCGGAGTTTTCTGACCTCAAAGTGCGAGAAGAACATACGCTGCCCACGCTGGGCGCCACGTTGTTCACGGTGCTGTTACCGATTGGCCTGATGCTGGTAAAAACCATCGCCGAGCTGAATATGGAAAAAACCGGCTCGCTCTACACGCTGCTGGAATTTATCGGCAACCCGATCACCGCCATGTTTATCGCCGTGTTTGTGGCCTATTACCTGCTCGGCATTCGTCAGCATATCGGGATGAGCGCGCTGCTCAAGCACACGGAAACGGGCTTTGGTTCGATTGCCAACATCCTGTTGATTATCGGGGCGGGCGGGGCATTTAACGCGATCCTCAAAACCAGCGGCCTGGCCGATACGCTGGCGCTGATTTTATCGAACATGCATATGCACCCGATTCTGCTGGCCTGGCTGGTGGCGTTAATTCTGCATGCGGCCGTCGGGTCTGCCACGGTTGCGATGATGGGGGCCACGGCGATTGTCGCGCCGATGCTGCCTCTCTATCCCAACGTCAGCCCGGAGATCATCGCCATTGCCATCGGTTCTGGCGCCATTGGCTGCACGATCGTCACAGATTCTCTCTTCTGGCTGGTGAAGCAATACTGCGGCGCGACCCTGAACGAGACCTTTAAATACTATACAACGGCGACATTTATCGCCTCGGTACTTGCACTTGGCTGCACGTTCCTGCTTTCTTTCATTATCTAAGCGCGAAGAGACGTACTATGGAAAACGCAAACATCACCACCTTAATCGCCCAATATCCTCTGGTAGAGGATCTGATGGCGCTGAAAGAGACCACCTGGTTTAACCCGCGCACCACCACGCTTGCCGAAGGGCTGCCGTATGTCGGGCTGACGCAGGCGGATGTGAAGGATGCTCACGCCCGCCTGGCCCGCTTTGCGCCTTATCTGGCGAAAGCGTTCCCGGAAACCGCGGCCAAAAACGGCATTATCGAATCAGACGTGGTGGCCATTCCCGCCATGCAAAAGCGCCTGGCGAAGGAGTTTGCCACGCCGATCAACGGCACTTTGCTGCTGAAAAAAGACAGCCATTTACCGATTTCCGGCTCTATCAAAGCGCGTGGCGGGATTTATGAAGTGCTGACCCACGCCGAAAAACTGGCGCTGGAAGCGGGGCTGCTGTCGCTGACAGACGATTACAGCATCCTGCTGGAACCACGCTTTAAAGCGTTTTTCAGCCAGTACAGCATTGCCGTTGGCTCAACGGGTAATCTGGGGATGTCGATTGGCATCATGAGCGCCCGCGTTGGCTTTAAGGTAACGGTGCATATGTCTGCCGACGCCCGCGAGTGGAAAAAGGCCAAACTGCGCAGCCACGGCGTTGAAGTGGTGGAGTACGAACAAGATTACGGCGTGGCCGTGGAGCAGGGGCGCAAGGCTGCCGAGAGCGATCCCAACTGCTTCTTTATCGACGACGAAAACTCTCGCACCCTGTTTTTGGGTTATGCCGTGGCGGGTGAGCGTCTGAAAGCTCAGTTTGCTGAACAGGGGCGCGTGGTGGATGCGGATCATCCCCTGTATGTCTATCTGCCGTGCGGCGTGGGCGGTGGCCCTGGCGGCGTCGCGTTTGGCCTCAAGCTGGCCTTTGGCGACCACGTTCACTGCTTCTTCGCCGAGCCAACCCATTCGCCGTGCATGTTGCTGGGTGTTTATACCGGTTTGCACGATGAAATTGCGGTGCAGGATTTGGGGATCGATAACCTAACGGCCGCAGATGGTCTGGCGGTGGGACGCGCGTCCGGGTTTGTCGGCCGCGCAATGGAGCGTCTGCTGGACGGGTTCTACACCCTGTCCGATCAGAGCATGTACGATATGCTGGGCTGGCTGGCGCAGGAAGAGGGCATTCGTCTGGAGCCATCGGCGCTGGCGGGTATGGCCGGGCCGGTGCGTGTCCCTTCTTCAGCCAATGCGACCCACCTCGTCTGGGCAACGGGCGGCGGGATGGTGCCGGAAGCGGAGATGGCAAAATATCTGGCGAAAGGCCGTCCGTCACGTCTGCCGTAACAGCGTCATCAGCTCTTGCGTCGAGCGGTTGTGCTTTTTCAAATCGCGCATCACTTTCATAAAGGGTGCGCTGTAGTCATAGAACGCCAGATAGCCCTGACACAGCACGTCGTCATTTGCCGACGTGCATAACCGCCGTCCTGCGCACGTCTGGCATTTCAGCAGCCCTTTCTTCTGGCACAGCGCGGTGCCGCACCAGCCGTCCAGTGTGTCGTCGAACAGGCGTACCGAGATCTCCCCGATATCCTGCCAGACCCACATCGCAAAAATCTGCGTTAAGAACTCGCCCCACACTTCCGGCGTTACGGGCTTTTCACCCGCCGTCTGTGGCAAAAAATGGACGTTTTTGTTACCGCTGAGGCGTAACGCTTGATAAACCTTCCCTGGCTCGCGCGCGTTGCAGTTATCGACTACAACCACGCGGGTACTTCCGTGGCATCCTGTCATTCACGACCTTAGAAAAATCAGTATTTGCTGTAAGTGTGTTACAGCAAACAGTAATGCGAGGGAGAGTACTGCGAGAGAGATCAAGAATTTGTCACGCACTGCTTTGGGCTGTACGAAATCGTTGTGATTCACGTCCATCAGGTTGCGGCTGCGGGTGTAGCGCCAGAGAAGAGCCGCTACCAGCGCCAGCACCACAATCGAGACCCAGAACGGCAGACCGGTGCGGTGCCAGTTGTGTTTAATCGCCAGTGCGATCAGCGCGCCGTAGCCCAGCAGCGTGCGCAGCCAGGCCAGCGATGTGCGCTCGGGCTGCAGGCCGGGGTCGGCTTCCCGTCGCGCTTTGCGGCTATCCGCCATAGAACACCAGCACCATGACCGCTGCCGCGACGGCCAGCAATATCACGCTGATCGCCAGCAGGCCGCGCGTGTAGGGCATATCCTGTTTCAGGCGCATCGCCTTTTCATTGCGCAGCCAGCGCAGATAACCGTAGATCGCCAGCACACCGGCGAACAGACACAGCAGCAGCGCCAGCACTTCACGAATCAGCGGCGTGGCGAAATCCGGTGCGAGCTGGTCCAGCCCGACGCCTGCCGCGAGAAACCCCAGCGCGGTGCGGATCCATGCGAGAAATGTGCGCTCATTGGCGAGGGAAAACCGATAGTCAGGCGCTTCGCCCAGCTGGGAAATTTTCATGAAGGCTCCTTGTCGTACCGCAAGCAGGCTTCAGCATAGCGTAAATTGACCGGCATCTGGGATGCCGGTCGGCGGGATTAGTGCAATTCTGGCCAGTAATCTTTGTTGGCCTCAATCAGATCATCGAGGATGGCTTTGGCAACCGAAGCGCTTGGCACCGTTTTAGACAGGGTAATCGCCTGCCAGAGTTTGGTGTAGGAGCGCTCTTCCCAGGCATCGACCACCAGTTTTTCCACTGCCACCTGCTGGCCCATCAGCCCTTTCTGGAAGTGCGGAATATCGCCCACGGTCAGCGGCTCAGGGCCGTTTTTGCCGACCAGGCAAGGGATTTCGACCATCGCATCGGCGTCGAAGTTATGAATCGCCCCGTTGTTCGGCACAATCAGCAGCATCCGCTCCTGAGTGTTGAACGCAATAGCCGTTGCCAGATCGACGATGTACGACGCATGTTCGTCGATTTCCAGCTCACCGGCGGAAGATTTCCCCGCTTCGATGATGGCGCGGCAGGAGCTGAAAACATGCTTCTCGCGGTGATCCATCACTTCGTTCGCGCGGGTGCGCTCCGGGTTTGAGTGCGCCACCACGTAATCCGGGAAGAGGTAATATTTCAGGTAGGTGTTCGGCATGGTGTCCGGATCGAGCGCCTGCACGTCTTTTGCTTTCGCGAACGTGTCATTCCAGCTGGCTTCCGTATGGGCATCGTCAGAAGGTGGCACATAACCGTTTTTCGCCACGTACTCGCGCAGTTTCGGCATCAGATCGTTACCGTTCAGATCTTCAATCGACGTCCACCAGCCGAAATGGTTCAGCCCGTAGTAGCGCACGCGCATCTCTTTGCGGTCTTTCAGACCGACGATCTGCGCCATTCGCCCTTCGATGCCAATCGGCATATCGCAGATGTTGAGAATTTTGGCGTGAGGTCGCAGACGGCGGGTGGCTTCAGCAACGATCGCCGCCGGGTTGGAGTAGTTGAGCATCCATGCATTCGGGGAGTATTGCTCCATATAATCCACCAGCTCCAGCACGCCGCCAATGGAGCGCATACCGTAGGAGATCCCACCCGGACCGCAGGTTTCCTGACCCAGCACGCCGTGGCGTAACGGGATTTTCTCATCCTTCTCACGCATCGGGTATTTGCCGACACGGATATGCGCCATCACAAAGTCCACGTCAGTAAACGCGGCTTTAGGGTCGGTGGTGTAGCTGAATTCGATATCCGGCGCCTGCTCCTGCAGGATGATTTTGCACGCCTCGGCGATGGTCTCCTGACGTGCGCCGTCGTTGTCATAGAACTTGAGCGCACGCAGTGGGAAGCGGTCGCGATTCGCCAGCAACATCAGGACGATACCAGGAGTGAACGTGCTGCCGCCGCCTGCGATAACAACTGAGAATTTTTTCATGATACAGCCTCTGTCATGGTGGATGATGGGTTTGTAGTAGAAGGGGTCATCAGGGATTCAAGCTGGTCGCGCACCTGTGGGACGTGCAGCCCAACAATCACCTGAATACCATTGCCGCGACGCACCACACCGTGGGCGCCAAGGGCTTTGAAAACGTCGTCACTTTGCGTTTTGCTCATATCAAACAGGGCGATACGCAGCCGGGTGGCGCAGTTGTTGATACTTTCGATATTGCCTGCGCCGCCCAGCGCCTGCAGATAGGCGGCCGCCTGGCCAGAGCTGGTGTTCGCCGCAACGGTGGTTTGCCCGCGCGCGGCCTGGTAATCCGCTTTGCTGTAGAGTTTGATTTCGCTCTCTTCACGGCCCGGGGTTTTCAGGTTGAAGCGTTCGATAAGCGTCTTAAAGACCAGGAAATAGAGGGCGGTGAAGCACAAGCCGATGCCAATCTGGGTGAACATCATGGAGGCATGATTGTGGAACATCGGGATCCAGTTCTGCGGCAGGAACTGGTCAAGCAGCCCGCCGCCCATGTTGCCGACCACGCCAAAGATATACATCACGGTCGCCATGGTCGCAGCGAGGACCGCGTGAACGGCAAACAGCAGTGGCGAGATAAACAGGAAGGTAAACTCCAGCGGTTCGGTGATCCCCACCAGCATCGCGGTCAGCGTCGCCGGGATCAGCAGCCCCGCCACTTTGACGCGATTTTCCGGCGAGGCGGTGTACCAGAGCGCCAGCGCAATCCCAACGGAACCAAACACTTTCGAGTTACCGTGCAACGCAAAGCCGCCTTCCGGGAACAGGGTTTTCAGCGGCAACGTGCTCTGGCTGAACGCCTGCAAATGCTGCGCCCAGTACACCTGAATACCGCCCTCGACCGCCGCCGGGCCGAAAATAAATGGACCGTAGACGAAGTGGTGCAGGCCCGTTGGGATCAAAATGCGTTCCAGGAAGGTATAAACCCACACGCCCAGCGCCCCGGCGGAGCGTAAAAACGCCTGCAACGACTCAATGCCCATCTGCACTTTTGGCCAGCCGAGCAGCGTCAGCCAGGCGCACGGAATCATCACGAAGAAGGCGATGATCACCACAAACGAGGTGCCCTGGAAGATGCCTAAAAATACCGGCAGCTGTTTATCGAAATAGCGGTTGTGGATGGCGGTCACCAGCCCGGAAATCACAATCGCGCCGATAATGCTGGTATCGAGGGTTTTGATCCCGGCAATCATCGCCAGCCCGCTTCCCGCGGTAGGCTCGGCCATAAAGTTCACGCCAAAGAACTGACCCCAGGTCATGCCCATCGCGTTGATAAAGTAGTTCCAGGTCAGGAAGCTAATCAGCACCGCCAGACACGCCCGGCCCTGCGCCTGTTTGGCGAGGCCGATCGGTAAGCCGACAGCGAAAATCAGCGGCATATTACGAAAGACCGCCCAGCCGCCCTCTTCAATGATGTGGACGATTTGGGCAAATAAATGATCGGGTGCCGTTAAGGCCTCGCCCACAAAAAGCGGATTGCGCAGCATGATGGCAATTCCAACCACCATGCCTGCGAAAGGGAACAACAGCACCGGGGTAAACATGGCGCCGCCAAAACGTTGTATTTGACTGAGCATCTTTAAATCCTCATGTAACAACCTGTAGGGGGTTTGGCCTTATTGGTTTTGTGCTGGCCTGAAATGAGAATAAAAATTTACTCAGCGGCTCACACCGCGCGCCGCTGCGTTCCGTGATCGCATTCATGGTTTTAATTTGCCCACTCAGGTCTACTTTCAGTTCAAAATATGGACATGTTAAGACGCGATGCACGACTGAATACGCGCAGAGAGGTCTACAGGTGATCTACAAATCCATTGCCGACAGATTACGTCTGCGGCTCAATTCGTCGGATTACAATGTCGGCAGCCCGCTGCCCGGCGAAAAAGCGCTGGCGCAGGAGTTTGGCGTGGCGCGGATGACCATTCGCAAGGCCATCGATTTACTGGTCGGCTGGGGGCTGGTGGTGCGCCGTCACGGCAGCGGCACCTTTGTCGCGCGCAAGGATGTTCACCATGAAACCACCAATCTGACCGGGCTGGTGGAGGTGTTGCGCCAGCAAGGCAAAGAGGTGCAGAGCCAGGTATTGCAGTTTGAAGTGATGCCCGCCCCGCCCGCCATCGCCAGCCAGCTGCGTATTCAGATTGACGAGCGGATCTACTTTTCGCGTCGGGTGCGTTACGTGGAGGGAAAACCGCTGATGCTGGAAGACAGCTTTATGCCCGTGAAGCTGTTCCGCAATCTGTCGCTGGCGCATCTTGAAGGGTCGAAGTTTGATTACATCGAGAAGGAGTGCGGGATCACTATCAGCGGGAACTACGAGAGCCTGACGCCGGTGCTGGCTGACCGGCAGCTGGCGAATCTGATGAATTTACCGGAACAGACGCCGCTGCTGCGCATTACGTCCTTGTCCTACAGCGACAGCGGCGAGTTCCTGAATTACTCCGTGATGTTCCGCAATACCAGCGATTACCAGGTGGACTACCATCTGCGGCGCATCCACCCGGACGCGTTGTTAGCCTATCCCCCAGAACAGCACGGCCAGTAGCTGCGGCGTGATGATGCGCAGGAACATCACCAGCGGATAAACGGTGGCGTAGGAGAGTGCCGCCGCGCCGCTGGTGGCGTGCAGATTGTTGGCGAAGGCCAGCGCCGGAGGATCGGTCATGGAGCCGGCCAGCATGCCGCACAGGGTCAGGTAGTTCATCTTCGCGAAGATCCGCGCCAGAATCCCGACCGTCAGCAGCGGAACCGCCGTGATGATAATCCCATAGCCGATCCAGCTTATCCCCTCGCCCTGCGTCAGAGTGTGGATAAAGTCGCCGCCAGATTTCAGCCCCACTACCGAGAGGAACAGCACAATGCCCAACTCGCGCAGGGCCAGGTTGGCGCTTGGCGGCATGAACCAGTACAGCTTCCCGATACAGCCGATACGCCCCAAAATCAGCGCCATGATCAACGGCCCGCCCGCCAGACCGAGCTTGAGCGCTACCGGGAATCCGGGCACATAGAGGGGAATTGAGCCGAGCAGCACCCCCAGCCCGATTCCGATAAACACCGGCAGCATCTGCACCTGCTGCAATTTTTGCTGCGCATTGCCGACCATATCGGCGACGGCGTCAATGGACGACGGGCGGCCAACCAGATTGAGGATATCGCCAAACTGCAGGCTGGCATCCGGGCTGGCGACCAGTTCAACGCCCGCACGATTCAGGCGTGAGATCACGACGTCGTAACGCTCTTTTACCTGTAAATCGCGGATTTTCTTGCCCAATACCTGCTCGTTGGTGACCACAACGCGTTCCACGCGCATGTCGGTGCCCCGCGTCGAGAGGGAGGTGTCTACCTCCTGGCCGATGACCAGTTGCGCGCTGTGCAGATCGCCGGGCTGGCCGACCAGGTGCAATAAGTCCCCGAGCTGAATCACAGTGCCGGGAGATGGGACCATCAGCATTTCGTCCCGCTTCAGGCGCGAGCAGATGATATTGACGCTGTTCAGAATCGGCACATCCTGAATCGCCATGTGGTTCAGATTGGGGTTTTCGACGCGAATGTTGATGGTTTTGATCAGCATGTGGCCGTTGGTGATCGTGGATTCATGCTTTTTGGCTTCGTCGTCCACGTTGATACGAAACAGCACACGCACCAGCCACATGGTCAGCAGAATGCCGCAAATGCCAAACGGGTAAGCCATCGCATAGCTCATCCCCATCTGATCCACTACGCCGGGCGCAATGCCCAGATCGCGCAGAATTTGCTGTCCAGCCCCCAGCGCAGGGGTATTGGTGACCGCGCCGGAGAAAATCCCCAGAACCACCGGGAGCGGAATATCAAAGATTTTATGCAGAATGGCGGTGACGAGGCCGCCCATGACGACAATACCGAGAGCAAAGAGATTCAGCCGCAGCCCGGAGACGCGCAGCGAGGCGAAAAACCCAGGCCCGACCTGAATGCCGATGGTGTAGACGAAGAGGATCAGACCGAATTCCTGAATGAAGTGCAGCATTTCAGCGCTGAGGGTTAACCCAAGCTGATCGGCGAAATGGCCGACAAAAATACCGCCGAAAAGCACTCCGCCAATGCCAAATCCGACACCGCGGATTTTGATATTGCCAATCCACAGCCCAACCACTGCAACCAGGGCCAACACGCTAACCGTTAACGCGATATCACTCATGACCTTTTCCCTGCGCATATCCTTAGTGATTAAGGGGATTCTCGCAGAGGTTATGGGGTTTGTATGGGCGATGGCGCACAAAAAAGCCCCGCGAAAGCGGGGCTTAGTCGTTTGCTTTGCCCGCAGACACTGCCCTTGAGCAGGCCTGCGGGTTTTGTTGGCCGGGAAAGCGCAGCGCCTCCCGACACAAATTAGCTGTTCAGCGCCGGACGTTCGCTGATGGCGATTTTCTGCGGTGCCAGTGCTTCCGGCACATTGCGCGTCAAATCAATGTGCAACAGCCCGTTGGTAAAGGTCGCTCCGGAGACTTCCATATGGTCAGCCAGGGTAAAGCTCAGGCTAAACGGCTGAGTCACCAGGCCCTGATGCAGCCACTGGGTCTCAGTTTGTGGTTTTTCCGGCGTCCCTTTCACCGTCAGGCGCGCGCCTTCGAGCTGGATATCGAGATCCTCCTGACGGAATCCGGCCAGCGCCAGCGTGATGCGGTAGTGGTTGTCATCGCTTTTTTCGATGTTGTACGGCGGAAAACTCTGTTGTTCAGCCGTGCTTTGCAGGGCGTTAGCCAGTTTGTCAAAACCAATCCACTGACGCAGCAGGGGGGATAAATCGTAGTTACGCATTGTTAATCTCCTTCTGAGAAGCGAGTTAAGCACTGTTTTTAGTGCGCAGTTGTTCCTGCAAATCCACATGGATTCGCACAGGCTCCCGTTTCGGCAAGCCACTCTGGATGGGCCGCGCGAGCGACCCGCTTAAATTAGTTGATCTCGATACGGCGCGGTTTTTTCTCTTCCGGAATCACACGTTCCAGATCGATAAACAGCAGACCGTTCACCAGGTTCGCACCGTAAACGTGGATGTTTTCGGCGAGCTGGAATTTGCGTTCAAAGTTGCGCTCAGCAATGCCCTGGTAGAGATAGGTACGTTCTTTCTGCTCTGCCGTGTGTGCGCCTTTCACCACCAGCAGGTTGTCCTGCGCGGTGATTTCCAGTTCGCTCTCAGCGAAACCGGCGACAGCAATGGCAATGCGGTAGTGGTTTTCGTCAACCAGCTCAACGTTGTATGGAGGGTAACCGTTACCTTGGCTTTGGTTATTTTCTAAATGGTTGAACAGGCGATCAAAACCAATAGCAGAACGGTACAGCGGGGAAAAATCGAAATTACGCATAAATCAACGCTCCTGAAATCAGCGAGTAATGTTTGCCTTCCACCATGGACAGGCCGTTGTGCCACCAAACACCCATCAGGCGTGTTCGTTCTTCGGCTACACAGATAAAGTGGGTCTGATTCCGATCATTTCAAGAGGTTAAATGCGAGATTTTTTTGCACTTTGCTGGGTCTCGCATAGACTGGGACTACAGCACAAAGAGTGAAATTGCGATGGCTGCCACAGAGCGGCGCTTTCCAGCTATTCTTTTCGCACATGGCTCGCTATAACTCGATATTGCGGTTATGTCTCGCCATTAACATTGATTAACAGATGATGAATAATGTTCTGATAAAGCTGACAACATGCAGCGTAGTGGTATTACTTTGCGGGTGTTCGAGCGTGATGTCTCACACCGGCGGTAAAGAAGGAACATATCCGGGCACGCGCGCTAGCGCGAATATGATTTCGGATGATGAGACGAACTGGGGCACCAAATCCCTGGCGATTCTGGATCTGCCGTTTACAGCGGTGCTGGATACGCTGTTAGTCCCGTGGGATCTGTTCCGCACCGATAGCTCGGTGCGTTCACGCGTGGAAAAAAGCGAAAAGCAGAATATGGCCACCAACAGCGTTATCCCACCCGCTGAGATGACAGCGCCCTGATTACTTCCCGGTTTCCGTGACCCAAAGCTGACGGAAACCGGCAGTCTCTTCCATCCACGCCACATAACGACCATCCGGCGAGAACACCACCGCATCACCCGAGGGCGGATTGCCGTGATCGGACGTCAAAAACGTCACTTCACCGCTTCGCGCATCGCAGCAGGCAATGCGGTTGTCCAGCACAAATCCCAGCGCTTCGCCCGACGGATGCCAGTTAAACGCCGACTGAATATCGCGGGTGTTATGCGTCAGCTGGCGCGGCTCCCCGCCCTCTGGTGCGATAAGCCACAGCTGCACAATGCCACGCTCATCGCGCATCAAAAACGCGATTTCACCGCCCTGCGGATGGCTGCGCACCCAGTGGCGTGGCACGTTGACCAGCCCCGGATAGCGGTTTTCATGGGTGAACGTTAAACGCCGCTGCACCACACCAGCAGGCGGTGCGGGCAGGGTCTGCTCCGTCCCTTCCAGCGGTTCGTCGCCCGCCTGTTTCCAGCCCGCCTCATCCTCTGGAAGATCGACGATAAACAGCTCCGGCACTTTTTCGCCGCGTTCAGAGAGCGTGTCGCCGATAAAGGCCAGCTGGCGGTTACCCACCCAGCCCTCTTCATAGGCGCGGTTGATCTCATCGCTGCCGGGCCGTGGCGTAGACGTCGTGCGGCTGATCAGTACGCTCCAGAACGTTCCGGCATATTCGCGCGGATGACTGCCCTGCGGCGTCACCGGGCCGAACGGCACGGCGACGCCGACATTGCGCAGATCCAGCGTCACGTCGCGTTCGTGCATCACATGGTCGTTATAGGTAAAACTGACCCGTTGCCCGTTGGGGCTAAAGACGTGAACATGGCTCCCGCCGCGCAGCGCGCCGGGGGTATAGGGCGCAGTGATGTCCATGGCATCGAGATTACTGACTTCGCCGTTGCGGGCAATCACACCGCGACGATGGTGAAAATCGTAGTGCCAGCCCGCATCCGGGTTTTCCGGGCCGTGAATAAAGACGTACTGTTCCTCAAGAGGATGAACGGTCACCACGCCCACGTGCGCGCCATTTTTAGCGCGGTAAATAACCTCGGTTTCGCCCGTCTTCACGTTGACTCGCTCGATCGTTTCGCCCGTAAAGGACGCGCCGGACGGTCGCACGTCAAACGCCAGCCATTGGCTGTCAGGCGTCCAGGTATTGGTATTCGTGAGTTGATGATGACGGGGAGCGAAGGTGATTTGTTTCATGGAGAGACCCTGATGCGCGGTTATCGCATCAGGGTAAAGCATCGCGAAGATTTAGCCTACTCGTTTAACATCGCCGACCAGCAGGATGTAGGAGAGCGCGCCAATCAGAGTGATAACGGAGATGTAGGTCAGAGCAGGCGCAAAGCCGTGCGCCTGCGCCAGATAGCCAATGACCAGCGGAACGGTGATACCGCCTAACCCGCCGGCAAAGTTAAACACGCCTCCGGTGAGGCCAATCAGACGCATCGGTGCCAGTGAGGAGACCAGCGACCAGGTGATGGACGCAAAACCGTTTCCGAAGAAGGCCACCGCCATCAGCACGGTGATCCACACCGGGTCATTGGTGTAGTTCGCACCCATAATGCAGGTGGAGAGCAGCAGGCCGAAGATGATCGGCAGCTTGCGCGAGAATCCAATCGAGAAGCCTTTGCGCACTAACATATCGGCGATCCAGCCCGACAACAGGACGCCCACGAACGCTGCCAGGAACGGAACCGTGGTCATGAAACCGGCTTTCAGCGCGGTGATGCCTTTTTCCTGGGTCAGATAGTTCGGGAACCAGGTCAGGAAGAACCACAGGGTAGACGCAATCGCGAACTGCCCGAGATAAACCCCCACCAGCTTGCGGTGGAAAACCAGTTTCCAGTCACTTTTGGTCAGGCGGGTGCGCCCCTTGTTTTCAATCTGCGCATCGCCATCCACCAGACCGCCGCCCTGCTCGATGTAATTCAGTTCAGCTGTGGTGATGCCTTTGGTTTTACGCGGTGACTGATAGACCTTAAACCAGACAAACGACCAGATAATCCCGATGCCGCCAGTGATGATGAACACCCAGTGCCAGCTCAGCGACTCCTGAATCCAGATCAGCAGCGGTGTGAGGAACGCCAGGCCTACGAACTGTCCGGAGGTGTAGAACCCCACCGCCGAGGCGCGTTCATGCTCCGGGAACCAGCTGGTCACCATGCGGTTGTTGGTCGGGAAAGCGGGCGCTTCGAAGATCCCGGTGATGGCACGCAGGCCAATCAGCGACAGCAGTCCGGTGGCAAAGCCCTGGAACAGGGTGGCAACGGACCAGCCAAAAATCGCGATGCAGTAGGTGGTGCGAGAGCCTAAGCGGTCCAGCACACGTCCGCCTGGGATCTGGCACAGGGTATACATCCAGGCAAACGCCGAGAAGATGTAGCCCATCTCGGTTTTCGAAATGCCAAACTCTTCCTGAATATGCGCGGACGCCACGGCCAGGTTGGCGCGGTCAACGTAGCAAATCACCACGGTAATAAAAATCATCAGCAGCGTCAGGTAACGACGACGGCCTGTTTTTGCGGTAGTCACAGAAATATCCATTAATCTGTCTCCAGATTTTGGGCATAGCGATACACGTCACCATGCCCTGTAAGTTACAGAGGGTTATGTTTTTGTGGGTAAGAATTTTTGCCCGGGAATATGGCGCTGACCGGGCTTACGAAATGGTGATCACCACTCCGCTACGCTACCATCCGAATATCGCCACAGCGGGTTACGCCAGTCGGAGGCGTTTTTACTCAGCTCAATCACTTTGGCTTCGTCAATGTCCACGCCAAGACCCGGTTTGGTTAACGGTTTGAAGAACCCGCCTTCCATGTTGAAGTCTTCTTTGTTTTTCACAAAATCGAGCAGCTCAGCACCTTTGTTGTAATGGATGCCCATGCTCTGCTCCTGGAATACCGCGTTACGCGAGACGAAGTCCACGTGCAGACAGGCGGCCAGGGCAATCGGTCCCAGCGGGCAGTGCGGCGCCAGCGCCACGTCGTAAGCTTCGGCCATACCGGCGATTTTGTAGCATTCGGTGATACCCCCGGCGTGGGACAGATCCGGCTGCAGAATCGCCAGGCCGCCCGCTTCCAGCACGCGTTTGAATTCGAAGCGCGAGAACATACGTTCGCCCGCCGCGATGGGAATATGGGTCTGCGCCGCCAGCTTCGGATAGTATTCGGCCTGCTCCGCCAGTACCGGCTCTTCGATAAACAGCGGGCGGTACGGCTCCAGCTCTTTGATCAGCACTTTCGCCATCGGCGCGCTGACGCGACCGTGGAAATCGAGGCCAAACTCAATCTCATTGCCAAAGGCTTCGCGGATTTGCGCCACCGTATTCACGGCGTTATCCACCGCCCGGGAGCTGTCAATGACGCCCATCTCTTCGCAGCCGTTAAGCTTGAAGGTATCAAAGCCAATTTTGCGCAGCGTTTTGATGCCGTCGATCACCTCTGCCGGACGGTCACCGCCGACCCAGCTGTAGGCTTTAATTTTGTCGCGCACCAGACCGCCCATCAGCTGCCAGACAGGGGCGTTCAGCACTTTGCCTTTGATATCCCACAGCGCCTGATCGATACCGGCGATGGCGCTCATCAGGATCGGGCCGCCGCGATAAAATCCACCGCGGTACATTACTTGCCACAGGTCGTTAATACGCGCCGGGTCCTGACCGATCAGGAACTCTTTCAGCTCATGCACCGCCGCTTCAACGGTACGCGCGCGGCCTTCAATTACCGGCTCGCCCCAGCCGACGACGCCTTCGTCGGTTTCGATTTTTAGAAACATCCAGCGCGGGGGTAAACGGTACGTGGTGATGTTGGTATGTGATTTGGTGGAGTCTTTTACATAATAGAGAGAAGAAAGGAACTTAACTTAACTGATTGTTATGCATGTTATTTACAGCTACGTCTAGTAAAACGGCTTTTGCATAACATTCTATTAAATTTCGTCAGTTTAGCGATGTCTTTTGCATTAAGTAAATGGAGGTTGTACAACCCAGAAGATTCAGCAAACGAAGTGAGACTACACCCGGCCTGACCGGATGTCTAGCCAGCCTTGTTTACTGATTGCTCTGTCAGAGGTGCCGCACGTTCGTTCCCTGCGAAATTATCGTATATCTCTCTCAGCCTTGGAGCTGGTACTGATTTTAAAAGCAGAGCAATCTCTTTAATTTCATCGCATGCAGTCAATAGTTCCTGAGAATCTTTGTCCACCAGCAGTAGGGCGAATTCGGCCCCTTTTCTGTTGAGTGTCTTCCGAATGCTTTCCAGCTCTTCGCAATCCAGCGCGCTCAGAATTTCTGAAATCACTTTTAGCTGATCATCTTTGTCGTAAGCTGCCTGCGATGCCTGCGATGCCTGCGATGCCTGCGATGCCTGCGATGCCTTGGCACGCTTGCTGATATTGATAGCTTCATCAATCATTACAGGGGCTGCGAGCCACTCGATGGAAACGCCTTCAGCCGCTGCAATTCTAGCCAATACATCAGCTCTTGGTATTGATGACCGATATAAGTAGTTGTTTATATTTGAAGTTTTAACCCCCCAGGCATCTGATACTTCTTGTATTGTCCTGCCATTCATTAATGAAAGTATTTTTGGCGCGATACTTTCTTTCCTCTTACCCTCAAAGGAAAGCGATTCTGCCATTTCTCTCTCTTTTTTCTTTCCGTGTATCATATTGAAAAACCTATATTTTATTTAATTAGCCCAATTCACTTCAAACAAAAGAAAGGAAATAATTGACTTTCTTTCAATTGAGAGTAAAACTTTACCCATAGAGATAACCCCGCGGGGTTATCTGGGTGGATAACTTTTTAGGATAAACGAATGTCGACAACAAATGAAGGGCACCGCACTGACTGGCACCCACGCAAGATTGTCTTCGAGGTGCATGAACGAGGGAAAACCCTGAGATCCATCTCCCTGGCAGCGGGTCTGGCAAAAGACACAGCAAAAAATGCTCTCTATCGAGAGTGGCCTAAAGGTCAGCGGATCATTGCTGATGCACTTGGAGTTGCACCTGAGGTCATTTGGCCAAGTCGCTATAACAAAGAAGGTGTGTGATGTATCTCACTGCGAATGAATTAGTAGGAATTGACGGTATGCCCGGCACAGTCCAGGGCGTCAGACTGCGTTTAAAGCAGTTGCAGGTCAGTGCTCCTGAATTTGTTCGTCGCAGAGTGGGTAGCAAAGCGTTTGAATACCACATTGACTGCTTACCCGCTCCGGCTCAGCAGCAACTTAAGAAGCGCGAAACCAAAGCGCTGCTGGCCCAACAGCCAAAAGCCCCGGTTCCTGCTGTAGCAGTTACCGACCTGTCAAAGGCACAGCGTGACTGCGCCGATGCCCGCGCCGCACTTTGCCAGGCGGTGCTCGATCTGGAAGTGAGCGTCGGCCTTCCGCGCAGCAAGGCCATCGCTGAGATTGTCAGCGCTGCCCGCCTGGGTTCTCTGTCGCCACATCTGATGGCCGCAGTTGCCCATGCTAACGCCCGTAAAGGCGCTGGTCGCACCATCGGCACTCGCAGCCTCAACGAATGGGTGCTGGCGTACTGCCGGGCTGAAGATTCAACGGAGGTGCTGCGTCTGCTGGCTCCACGCCCTACGCACCTGAAGGTGCAGCCGCTGCAGGTGCCATGGTTTCTTGGCTTTATGGTGCATTACCGCGACCCGAGAGGCTTTTCCGTTGCAGAAGCCTATCTGAAGTTCAGCGAGAACTGGCAGGAACGCTTTAATGGGCAGCCTGCAATGCTGGCTGCAATTCCGAGCATCGACGCGGTACGCCGCATGATGGCGAAGCTGGGCAAGATTGAGAAGCTGCGTGGACGTGTAACCGGTAGCGCATGGCGTGCCCTGCAGCCGTTTGTGCGACGCGACTGGTCAGTGCTGCAAACCAATGACGTATGGATCGGCGATGGTCATGGCATGAAGATGACTGTCCGTCACCCTATCCATGGCAATCGCTTCAAGCCGGAGCTGACGCTGATAATTGACGGCGTAACCCGATACGTTGTCGGCTGGAGCATCAGCTTCTCTGAGAACGTCATCGCCATCTGTGATGCGCTGCGCCATGGCATCAGTAAAAACGGCGCTCCGCTGTTCTATTACTCCGATAACGGTGGTGGTCAGAAGAACAAAACGCTTGATACCGATATCACCGGTATCCTCCCCCGACTGGGGGTTGGTCACGAAACCGGTATTCCGGGCAATGCCCAGGGACGCGGCATCATTGAACGTGCGCACCAGACAATTCTGATACGCGTGGCGCGTGAGTTTGCCACTTTCAATGGCAAAAGCGCCGATCGTGAATGGGTGCGTAAGACCGCTGTCGCCATTGATTCAGCAGTGAATGCTGAGCAAAAAGGGAAAGAGCTGACTACACAGCAGCGTAACAGCCTCAAAAAACTCCCGACGTGGGACGATCTTATCCGGGAGGTGGAGAAAGGCGTCGAGTGGTACAACAACTGCCACCAGCACGACGAACTGCCGAAGCGTGAGAACGGCAAGCACTACACTCCGGCGCAATACCGTGCCGAACAACTTAAAAAAACGCCGCTTCATTATCTGAGTGACGCGGAGTTGCATGAAATGTTCAGACCTTCATTTGAGCGTCAGGCAACACGTGGAGAAGTGAAAATTTTCAATAATATTTATTTCTCTCAAGCGTTGTCAGCGCATGAAGGTGAGAAGGTGATCGTGGCTGTCGATATTCACGATGCCAGCAAGGTCATCGTTCGCAAAATGGACGGCACATTTATTTGCGACGCTGAGTGGGATGGTAATAAACGCGCCGCCTTCCCGGTATCGATGGCCGATGATGCCCGCGAAAAACGTGGAAATACCCGTGCGAAGAATGTTGAGCGCAAGCTGGAGCAAATTGAGGCTGAACGCAACCCGCATCGCACTATCGAACACGCACCAGACTTTAGTCTGCTGGGAGGTCTGAGACCGGCACCAGAGCCTGAATTTGTAGAAGTTGATGAAGAACCCGTCTTTTTCTTCCCGTCCGAACGGGCGAAGTGGGAAGAAGAACAACGCAGAAAAAAAGCGGTTTAAGGCTTTTTAAACAGATTTTAAAAGAGGTTTAACGATGAGCAATTACGCAGAACAGTTGAGTTCCCTGATGAGCCGCCGTGGATGGAGCCAGGGGGATATCGCAAAAAAAATCGGCATGAGTAATGGCGCGGTAAGTTCTTACCTCAGCAACTCATACAAGGGCAATATGAATAATATTACGGATAAGGTTGTCAGTCTTATTCGCAAAGAGAATAAAAAAGACGGTCTTACCAGTGTTCAGACCGGGTTTGTGATGACCGAAATGGCAGTACGCATGGAATATGTAGCCGATTTTGCCCGCGATGATGGCGATATTGTGGCGATTATTGGTGGCGCAGGGCTGGGCAAAACCAGCTTCCTGATGCACTACGCCAACAAACATCCGGACACGATCCTGATTGAGACCGACCCCAGCTTTACCGCTCGTGGAATGCTTGAAGAACTGTGCAAGAAGCTGGACATCAAGAAAAAAGGCAACATGCACACCCTGACCGAGGCTATCGTCGACAAGCTGAAAGGCTCAGACCATGTTCTGCTGATTGATGAGGCTGAGCTGCTGCCTTACCGGGCGCTGGAAGTGGTCCGTCGCATCCACGACAAAGCCGGGGTGGGTGTGATACTGGTTGGCCTTGAACGCCTGCTGACCAACCTCAAGGGCCGTCGTGGCGAATTTCTCCAGTTGTACAGTCGTGTCGGTTGTTGTCTCAATATCGGTAATGAGCTGACTGTTGATGATATTCATGCCATCACGCGGCAGGTTATCTCCTACAGCGATGAGTCGCTCTTATCAAAATTTTATGAGAAATCAGGTGGCAATGCCCGACGCCTGGCGAAGTTAATCTGTGGCTCCATACGGATTGCAGATGGATATAAAAAGCCTGTCAGCGCTGCAATTGTTGATGAATTTGCCAAAATGCTTATCAAATGAGGGACAACAATATGATGACCGGCACAGCATTATCTTCCCGCATTCAGGCCGCTCAAAATGTCCGGCGCTGGTTGCAGGACAAGGGATGCCAGGAAGTAGCCGCCCGCTTGTTTAACCACAGGGCGTTGATTGAAGTCTCCTGCCCACCAGCAGAGCTGCTGCACAAAGCGCAGCGTATTACCGAAAGCTATGCTGGCGTCACCCGTAGCGTCTGGACGGTGTTTTATAATGGCTGCCAGATTATCTGGCGTTAATTAACCGATGTATTAACCGTATTAAATACGCATTTTTATTAACTGAACTATTCACCCACTGATAAGGGCATTAATTATGACTCACGAGAATATCGCGGCATCCGCACACCTGATTGATGGCAAATACATGAAAGACCGCAAAGGCCGCCTGGTGCCGGTTGACCTTGTTCCTGCACACGATTTTGAAATGGACGCCTTTGTCCGTTCCTGTATCGCCGGTGCTTTCGACCTGCAGCAGCAGATGATTGAATTCAAGCGTCGCGTTTATGGCGACTGTGATGCGTTTATCAAACTGCTGGATGAGAAGTTCAACGTTAAACGTGGCGGTCTGAAAGGCAACGCCAGCTTCACCACCTATGATGGTGCCCTGCAAATTACCATCAGTATTAACGATCTGGTGACATTCGGCCCGGAGATTCAGTCTGCGAAGTCACTGATTGATGAATGCCTTGAGGACTGGAGTGAAGGTGCCAACGAAAACCTGCTGGCTATTATCAGAGATGCCTTTGTCGTCGATCAGCAAGGCAAGCTGAGCATGTCCCGCATCGTCAGTCTGCTGCGCATCGACATTAAAGACGAACGATGGCAGAAAATTAAAAATGCTATCAGTGACGGACTGGTGGTGAATGGCACCAAAACGTACCTGAACTTCCGCCAGCGCAACGCCGAAGGAAAGATGGTCGATATTCCGTTGGCGATGGCGGCGCTGTGATGAACGCACAGGGGTTTAACCAGCGCTATCCGGTCGGCAGTCATTTTATTTATCAGCCCTTGAAGACGCTTCGCGGCGGCAAGTCAGTCAAAACGGTGGATGTCGCAAGAGACCTCAATGAAGCGACTGTCGTTGAAATTAATGTTGAGCCTTATTTCGCTAACATTAAATCACTGACGCCCGCAGGCTGAATATAAAACTGATTTAAACCGATATTAATCATCTTTTAATTATGGCGTAAACCCGCAGGGGCTGGCTTACGCCAAATTCAGGAAAACATAATATGAAAATAAGCAAGCAGCAGTGGTCCGGTATTGAGGAAACGCTGAAATCCGGCCTTCTGGTTAAATTCACTTACCAGGGGCAGAAAGTCGGTGTTCGCAGGATGGCAATCAGCGAAACAAAACTCGCCTATGTGGTTTTGGCGGGTGATGTGCCACTTATGGGGTGCTTCAAAGAAGGTGAGTCGAGATATCACCCGCTTTCTAACGTGTTCCTGCGCAAGCGCACCATTAATCCCCATGCATCAACAGTGCGTCGCCTGTCGGCTCAGCGTGGCGGCAAGACGTTCCTTAAGCGCAAGGATTACCGCTACCTGACTGAGGAGCGTATCGAGGTCACGGATTCGTTTTTCCCTACGGCCCGGACGGTAGTTTCTCACTTCCGAAAAATTGAAGGGCTGGAGGTTATCCCGGAGAGCGTGCCAGGAACCCGTAACGGAGGTGCAGGATGATACTCGGTGTTCGTGGGGCAAATTACCAGATACAGCAGGGCATGAATGAATACACCCTGACTGATAACAGTACCGTCACTGAAACACCCTCACTGCCTGCCAGTTCGCGCTGGAAGTACTGGGATGCACGTCAACGCCGCATTCTGGATAAAACCACGCAGAAAGCGATGAAGGATGCAGTAAATCGTCACAAGAAAAAATGGGGTTATAAATGAAAAAGCAAACTGAAGAATGCACTGAATCAAAAGCGATTGATTTCGATCCTAATTTTACCCTGTGTGGTCGAGAAGCAAAACAGGTGGTCCGCCTGACGTTTGGTCAATGGCAATATCGTGGCTCTTTCAATATCACCGTTTGCGGAAATATTACGGGACTTAGCATCATTAAATATGCAGTCGAAAACCTTTACGAATCGCTGCCATACAGGGAAGACCCGTTTGGAGAAGGTGGCTATGCTTCCATTCAACTGGGTGATTTATCTGTTGAGGATGAAGACCAGAGGGAAGATGAATGGCTGGCAGATATGCTCATTCGTGCCGAAATCATCAGTTTTGAAACTGCTGGGAGAAGCGGTGATGAATAAAGTTACACATAAAAATATCCCCTACCAGCAAGGAAGGGATTCGGAAGAGGCATACCAGCTTGTCGCCGAAGCCTGGCGACTGATGGATGCCAAAAGCCCGAAATCAGTAGGCTGGCATTTACGCGCATCCAAATTCCTGAATGCTGATCGTACTGCCGTACAACCCGAAATCGTCAATGATGTAGTTATAGCTGAGTTTGCAACCAGACTCGCCAGCGCTTTTGACCGCCATATTGCTGCCGCTGGGTTGACTGACCACGATAGCGTCACCATGCGGGAATGCAAAGATGCCATTGCGCATATTATAGAGCAGTGCGCTATGCAGCACTTCCAGACGCCGTCACCGTCTAAGGTTTATATTGCGGGTCCAATGACGGGACTGCCTGACTATAACCGTGATGCTTTCTTTCGAGCTGAGGCTGAGCTTATTCACCACGGCCATACTGTACTTAATCCGGCAGCGCTGCCTGACGGGCTGACGCAGCATCAATATATGGATATTTGCCTGGCAATGCTTCGCAGCGCTGACAGTATTTATCTGTTGCGGGGCTGGGAACAATCCCGTGGTGCTAAAGCTGAAAAGGCCATGGCCGAAAAGATGGGTATGGTGATTGAGCTTCAGGGGAAGGGCGTATGACAACGGCAAAACGCTATTCCTTCAGCAACCGTAATACCTACTACGGTCTCATCCATAAAGGCGCAATGCGGATGCTGAAGGCTGAGTTCGGTGAGCATTCAGCCGCTGAGCTGGACGGGGCATATCGCATGCTGCTTGAGCGTGAAACCGGGCAGCGTTCATGCAAAAACCTGACGTGGGCGCAGCTCGATGCGTTGTATGTCTCGCTGCGTGACGCGGGCTGGCTGGAAGACACCCGTAACTATCGCCCCGGTGGTAGCGCACCTGACCGCCCCACCGATGCGCAGTGGGCCAAACTGGCGGCATTATGTCGCCAGCGTGGCTGGAAGCAGGGGCTGAAGTCCCCCAATCTGGCCGCGTTCGTAAAACATACCGTCCATGTGGATAAGGTGCAGTTCCTGACGAAATCGACCATCACCCTGGTGATTACCGGGCTGGAGAAGTGGCTCAAAGGAGGCAGTCATGGCAACAGTTAAGCAATGGACGGAAACGGAGATGGCCTTTCTGAAGCAAAATTATGGGCATATACCCGTCAGCGATATTGCTGCCGCTCTCGGCCGTACAGAGAGCGCGGTGGGTTCAAAAGCCAGTAACATCGGCATCAGCACCCGCAGCAAAGCTACACAGCCGATTGAAGAGGTCAGAAAGCTGAAATCTGAGGGTATGACCATCACCGGGATTGCTGAAAAGCTGGGCCTGACCGCCAATCAGGTGAATCACTATCTTTATAATTCGCGCTACGGCCATGCTGGTTACTCCCCGAGAGGCCGTATCACCTGGACGAAAGACCGTATCGGGCAGTTGATTCAGATGGCAAAAGCCTGCACTTCCGTTAACGAGATGGCGAAACAGTTAGGGGCAACACCTGCGGCCATCCGGGTAAAGGCTTCTACGCTGGGGTTGGTGCTGCCAAATGGACAGAAACGCTATTCTCAACTTGATGTTGATCTGGCTTACCAGATGAAGGCAGCAGGCTTCTCCGTGCGTAATATTGCGGCAAAACTGGATGACCCACCCATTTCGGTTCATACCGTTCGTCGCATACTGTCCAATGAGTCGCCATCGTGGGAAATGCTACGGGCCAGGAAGGCTACATTATGATGAGCGGTCTTATTGGTTTTGTGCTTCTTGTCAGTCCCTGCGGCCATGATGCCTGTGAATACATCCCGGTGACGGAGCGTATTTACCCGCACTTAATAGCATGTGAGCAGATGCGATCCCGTCTGCTCAGCGTGCGCCAGGCAGCAGTCCTGACCTGTAACGAGGTCAGGCGGGAATCTTCCGGAGGTAACAATGACCAGCATCAATCCTGACCATGTTGTGACTATTGTCAGCCCTGACACGCTAGAAGAACTTACCGAGTTGCTGGAATCCCGCTGGCCTGACCGCCGGATTCCAGCTGCGGAGTTCCACCAGCTTGTTGAAGGGATGCCAGAGATTAACTGGCGGGTATGGCTCTCCCATACTGGCCTCGGCCGAAACTGGTATAATACCCGAGAAGTGGCTGAGGTTTTATGGAGAGTGGCGTATGAAAGTACATGTGACCCCGATGAGTAAGTTCGACAAGACGCTGGTAACCCCGGCGTCATTTCGCATGGTGGAATGTTGCAAGATTATCGGCGAAAGTCAGCGCAACATGTACCGCCGTATCAAGCGCCGCGAGTTCTTTGCAACCCGTCTGCACTCCTGGCTGGTCTTTGTGATCGTGGATGAGGAAAAGGCAAAACAGGCACGACCTCAGCTTGATTTGTTTGATTAATACAATGGATGGTAAAGCGTGGTTAAACGTATTGTTCGAGTTGTTTTATTTTCAGTTGTTGGCTTTGGTCTTCTCTTCGCCTTTGCAGGATTTATGGCAAAAAAAGGCAAAGAAATGAAAACATTCCAAGACATCACTCTTGGAAAAACTCATCGTGAATTAAAAGTTGCAAATATATGTAAGCTCGAATATCCGATTGGTGTTCCATCGTTTAACAGGAATGTTAACAGGGTTAAGTACGATATCTGTGATGATTATCAGGTACTTGGTCAGAAGAGAAGAGTTCACTTCGAGTTTATTGATGGCAAGCTTACCCAGGCTACTATTTTCATGGGGTTTGATGACTGGAAAGCCGCCATACCTGCTCTTGAAAAACAGTATGGTAAAGCCAGCAGAACAGTAGACTCAGATGATGTTGAAGCACAATTTAATGATTCGAGGATTTCTTTCACTAGGGTGTATTTTGGAAAGTCTAAAAACATCGCTTACCACTTCCAAAATTTGGGTGGCAGTTTCGAAAGTATAATTTTGCAAATTCCTGATCACGATAAAATCTTTGATGATGTGAAATATAAAGACCTTTAACACAAACGCCCCATACGGGGCGTTTCTTTTGTCTGCCTCACCCCGTCTCAATCTCCTCATCCACCAGCGTGACGTTGATCTTCCCGATGGTCACCACCGGAAATTGCTCATCCGGGATTTTCTGATACTCAAGCGTCGTTGTGCAACGGTAGACGCCTGCGATGGTCTGGCCTGCCGCTTCCAGCGCTTCCGGTACAATGTCCCGCCCCAAACGGTTTCGCCAGGCCTGCGTCAGCGCATTCACGCGGGTCGTTATCTGGCGCGTGATTTGTTCCGCCAGCGACGCCGCGCTGCGGTAAATTTCCACGTTCAGCTCGCCGCTGGCCTCCACGGCTGAAGAGTCCATGACGGTGATCCGGTCCCCCAGCGGCCTTACCGTTCTGTCCGACAGCGTATCCAGTATTGCCTGCTTCAGTGCCGCATCCGGCACCACGCCGCCTTCCAGCACCGCGCTAATAAAGATGTCGTTCGGCTCGGGACTCCATACCGCCACGTCGGTGATGGCTGGGCTGGTGCTGCGCACAAAGTAGCGGTAGGCATCATACGGTCCGGCCACGCTGAAGCGGCTCGGGGACAGGTAGATGCGCGAGGCAAACCGGTCGTCTTTCTCCGTATCCGCGCCACCCTGTGAAGTGGTGATGTTGCTGACGGCGGTCACGTAAGGGTTTTGCGTCACGATGGTGCTGATTTCCCCCGGTAAAAAACCGTTGCCGGCAAGCCCCGGCATGGCCGCCGTGAGCGAGGTCGTGATATCTGCGTCCGTTGCGCGAACGGCAAGGTCTTCCGTTGTGCGAAACAGCGTTGTCCCGTCCCTTGCCATCACCTCATAACCGGCCACCAGCACGAAATCCGGATGGTTCGCGCTAAGGGTGAGTACGGCTGATGTGGTCGCCGATGAGGCAGGCAGGCGCGTGGTGCCGACCAGCACCCCGAGGTTGTCCAGGTCATCGCCGGAAGCGTACCCCAGCAGGTTCTGCGCGGCGGCCTGGTTAATGTCATCCACCAGCAGCTCACGTTCAAAAGCGAGCTGTTCCAGCAGGAAGGTCTCCGGATCGTTGGTATCCGGATAATGACCTGTGATGCCCTGATATTTTTTTTTGATACGCGCCAGCGTGCCATCGTAGTCAGGTTCGGCGATAGTCGGCGGCGGGATTTGGGGAAAACGGTTATCCATGGTTATGCCTTAATAAGTTTGACGGAGGCCTGCCAGGCGGCCGCGCTGATACTGGTGGTCTGTTCGCTGACTTTCCATTTAGCGGGCAGCTTGCCGACGCCCTCAAGATGTACAGGCTGGCCCACGGCTATCGGGGTGTTTATCAGGACCAGACGAGATTCTGCCTCATGTTTGTCGCCGCCCCCGCTGGCATTTGACTGCGCTATCTGTCGCGCCTGAGCCTCATCAATAAAGCCCTGGTCATACAGCTTCAGCGTGTGCTCCTCGTCCGTGGCGTTGCCGGTACGATACACCTCAGCCTTTTTGCTTTGCGGATTGTAGTAATGCACCTCCACGGCGGAGGTAGTGTTGCGGGTGCTGCTGGCCGTGATGTCCGCACTTTTGACCACCGAGCGGTCCTGCAGATTGAGGGTCAGCACCGGCAGGGACGGCGTGCCGACATATACGGATGCATCTTTCAGGGACACGGGCGCATTGTACTGGGCAGAGAGGCGCTGGAGCAGTGCCCGTGCGCTTTCGTTGCGCTGTTGCACCAGCGCAATAATGGTGTCCGGGCTGTTAAACTGGCAGTCCATTCCGGCTTCACCGGCAAGCGTGGTACAGAGCTGCTTCAGGCTGATGTTCTCCCAGGTGCGGTTGTTCACCTGTTCAATGCGATCAGATGCCTGGCCGCCAGCTGTTGCCCCAATCACCACCTGGTCCGGGCTGAAGCGAAACTGAATATCATCAATGGTAAAACGCCCCCAGCGCCAGATGTGGCGCTTACCGGTCAGCAGGTCAAGCCAGCTCATACCCGGCTTCAGCACATCCCCCGCCTGCGGATACCAGGCGTTGCTGAATATCTGGTCCTGATTATTGAGCGTCAGCGAGATTTTGTCCCGGCCGGCACTCTTCTTGCGCTGGCTTTCGGTGTAGGTGATGGACATCACGTAATCGCTGAGATCCTGCGTGACGTTACGCCCGGCCCAGTCCAGCAGGACAACCGTTTTTACCGGGTTCAGCGTTGCCACGGGGCCACCTCTTCGGTCACCACGTTTTCCACCGTCAGCTCCGGCACGGTCACGGGGTATCCCGCCGGCAGCACAAAGCCCGTCTGCGCCTTAACGACGGCCGGGTTGGCATGGCGCAGGCTGATGACGGCCTCTTCACTGACCGCGCCGTAGATGCGATAACAGAGCTGGTCCCATCGCTCCCCCTGCAGGCTATGCGTGTTTCTCACCGCGCACCTCCACCAGTTGCAGGCTGTAACGTACCGAGACGATCACACCTTCCGGCGTGGTATCAGTCAGGGTTTCCCGGATTTCCTTCAGCGCAAACCGTCCGCGCGTATCGCTGCCAATAACCAGCGCACGGGGGACCTGGTTCTGCGCCATCGAGAGCAGCGTCTGGTACCCATCCGTGATGTTCGTGAAGCGGTTATGCAGCGTGATATCCAGTGAGATGGAGCGCTCATCCTCGCCGCCGGCCTGATGTGCCGGATAGCCATTGATGACCTTCTGGGCCTGCCACGTCCAGCGACGGGTATCGCTGAGCTGGCCGGGGGCGTTGTGGGTCTGGAATACCACGTCCCCGAATGCCCCCCACTGGGTGTGCTTTGGCCGGTTGTTCTGGTCACTGACCGTGGTTATTGCCATCGGCATTCTCCTTTTTTTTGTCGCTGTTGCAGTCACCTACCAGCAGGGGGTCTCCGCCGCCGTCTGGCTGATAGCGAACACAGCGCAGTCTCGGATTGGTGAACAGGCGGTGCAGGGTCAGCACGTATTTCGCCGTCCACAACTCGGTATAAAAGTGCATGGTGCTGCTTTGTTTGTCGTTCTGCGCCGCGTTTTCGTAATTAGACATCACCCGGCGAACCTCCGTCAGTTCCCCGTCTCCGACAATGCGGGTGCGCAGGAAGTCATTCGGATCGTCGCCGGTAATGGCGGGCAGGTCTTCGGTTACGTTGCGGATAAGCACCACGTCATCCTGCAAAAAACAGTGCATCCCGATCCCCGTTTCCGCAATCTGCCCGGTCAGCCAGTCGCCGCTGTTACCCCCTGATAGCTTCAGGGTGATTTGCAGCGTCAGGATCAACTCGAAGGGCGTAAAATCCGTGGTCAGGGCATTGCCAGGCAAAGGCAACATTGACATGCCAGTCTGGGCGATACGCAGCGAACGCCGTGACAGGGCGTTGTTTGGCTCGCTGATGGTGGTCATGTTCAGGCGCTTTTCCAGCCACTCCCGCAACTTATCGATGGCAATCATTCATTCCCCTTCATGATGTAGCGTTGCCCCAGCTCTTTCAGCATTCTGACCTGCTCCTCCCTCAGCACCATAAACTCACGCTTTGGCACGGTGATGCTTTTTTTACGGTAGAAAATCAGGTAAAAACTGAAGCGTTTTTTGGTCCGGGCGTTGCGCTTTCGGGCCTTTCCTTTTCCTGCTGCAATCTGTACCCCGAAGCCTTTCTTCCCGTCAGGACAGCGGCCAATCAGTGCACCGGGTCGCCAGATAAGCTGCCAGCCGGCGGACTCCAGCCAGCTCAGCGTCTGCTTTACCCCCCATGAGTCCACGCGTTGTTTCACGTCTCGGCTTGCTGGCAGGATCAGCTTCTGCGCGTTTCTGGCCGTTACCGTGCCGCCGTTGTTAATCAGCGCGGCGTGCTTCTTGTTGGTTCCGATCACAAACCCGTTATCCACCAGCTTAAAGGTGATGCTGGCGCGGGTTTCACCGGTATTGAACAGGGGCTGCGAGCCGCTATTTTTCAGCGCCTGCGTCAGGGGGGCGTTAGGGGCATAATTCCCGTCACGCATATTCGACTGCACCATGCCCACGGCCACTGGTGCCAGCACCTGATTCATGTTGTCCACGCGGGTGGACATCGTTTTCAGGGCGAGTCTGAAGTCATCTAAACCGGCCATAATCTCTACTCCGTTTGTGTCTCTGTTGCTGAGTGTATCCCTGAAGCTGCGCCCTGCTGGCAGTACTGCCACGCGCGCGCGGTAAATGACGTACCCTGAAGGCAAGTAATTCAGGGATATATCATCATGGGCCGACGTTCAAAGATTGACATGTTCGGGCTGGTTGAGCGGGTTCTGGGGCTTTACCAGCGCGATAAAAAAACCATCAGAGAAATAGCGTCCATTCTGAAGAAGGACGGCTTCGACGTGTCCGGGGCGGCCATTCACCGCACCCTCAAGTCGAATGAAGAAACCGCGCTCAAAATGCGCAAGGCAGCCGAAGAAGCGCAGGTGCTGCTGGCGGAGGTGCGCAACAACCCCGGCACCGACATCGTAGAGGTCTGCCAGCAGATGATGGCAAACCACCTGCTGGAGTACATCCGGGACATTGACAGCAACGACATCACGTTTAAAAGCACCAGCGACATGATGAAGGCGCTGACCAACATCAGCTACGCCCAGGCCAACACAGGCCGTTTGCGGATGGAGTTCAGCGCGGGCGTCAGTGCAGCCAAAGCGGCCATGGAGGGCAAGCTGACGGAGCTGCTGGAAGAGGAATATCCGGACGTGCTGCGCCAGCTGCTGGACGCGCTCGACCGCATTGAGATCAACCGACAGGACATTGCCCGTGCCAGAAAGTCTCTTCAGTAACCGCATTGCCCGTGAGAACGTGCGCCTGCGTCTGGATGCCCAGGCCCGCAATGACGGTCTGCGTGAGCAGGTGGACACCGAGACGGCTGAACGGGATGCCGCCCGCGCTGAGCGCATGGCGAAGGCCCGGACGGATTTTGCCTTCTTCTGTCAGGAGTATATGCCGGCCGCCTTTCCGACGCCGTTTGCGGACTACCAGCTGGCACTGGCCCGCACGGTCTCCACGCGTACCCTCAGCCGGGCGGATGAGCATCTGTTCAGGTCGCTGACGCTGGACGCCGACCACGCCTATATCGTGGGGGAGCAGTCACAGTACGAAGGTATTCTGGACATCGAGCCGCGTGACCACGGTAAGACCACCCGCAACACGCAGGCCATGCCGTTGTGGCTGGCCCTGAATTTTCCCGGATCGTTTATCGTTATTTGTGCCGCAAGCCAGGACGCGGCGCAGGATATGATGGACGGGGTGAAAAAGAACCTTGAGGATGACGAGGTCATCATCGAAGACTACGGCGAGCAAAAGGTCCGGGGTAACAAATGGGCGGCCCGCAAAATCCAGCTGGCGAACGGCAGCGCTATTGCCGCAGTCGGTGCCGGTCAGTCCCTGCGTGGGATCAAGAATAAATACCAGCGCCCGACGCACATCATCTGCGATGATCTGCTGAAGGATGAGGACGTGGACTCCCCGGTGATGCGTAAAAAGCTCTACCGCTGGTTCAAGCGCGTCATTCTCAACCTCGGTAAAGGGGCGCTGACCATCGTTGCCAACACCATCATGCACCCGGAGGATTTGCCGAGCCAGCTGCTCAAGGAGATAGCTGAGGGCAAGCTGGAGGACTGGCTGGGTCTTCGCTTCGGGGCGTTGACGCCTGACGGGAAGGCCCTGTGGCCCGACCGCTGGCCGCTGTCGGTGCTGTTGAAAAAGAAAAAGCAGCTGGGGGATATGTTCGACACCGAATGGATGAACCAGCCAGTGCCGGAAAGTGAGAAAGCTTTCCATGAGGAGGATATTCACTACTGGCAGCCGCGTGACTTCAGCCTGGCGGACTGCGATATCGTGATGGGCGTTGACCCGGCAACGGGCCAGAAGAAAGGTGACTATTCCGCCATCACCATCACAGCGAAGCATCGGGCTACCGGCGTAGTGCGAGTGCTATTCAGTAAGGGCTGGCGCGAATCCGATCTGGCGTTTGCCCGGCGTATCTGCGACGTGTACCGCCTCCATCACCCGACAAAGGTCTTTTTTGAAAGCGTTGCCTTTCAGGCCATTTATAAGCGTGAGGTGATGCGCGAGGCCAGCCGCCAGTCCCTGCGTATCCCGATGGTGGAATTTAAAGGTGGCAACAAGGAGATGCGCATCCGCTCTCTGGCTCCCCTGGTGGAGAACGGCATTGTGCAGCTCTCTGAGCGCGGGCAGGAAATGCTCAAAGAACAGCTGCTGGCCTTTCCGCGCGGTCATGACGACTGCCCGGACTCGCTGGAGATGTGCGTGAGTGCCCATGAATCCCGCTTTGTCGGCGGTGCACCTGTGAAGTCTCAGCCTGTCTCCTCCGGTATTCGTCAGCTGTCGCGTTTTGTTAAGCGCTTTGGGCGCACGAGGTGATTCATGCTGCAAAACGTCAATAACCTTGAGTGGGACACGCAAGATTTAAATGCCCGCCTCAGCCGCATGGTGCAGTTCGGTGAAGTGGTACGGGTTGATCCAAAGACGCGCCGCACGCAGGTGATGTTCCCCGCCCTCAATGGCGTTACGCTCTGGCTGCAGACGGGCGTCCGCCGGGCGCTGGGCGTCAGCGCCGTGCACACCTACACTCCCGGCGAGCAGGTTATCTGCCTGTTCCATCCTTCCGGGGACGTCACCAGCGGGGCGGTGCTGATGGCGCTGCACAACGATGCGGACGCCCCCTGGACGGACTCCGCCGACATCGAGGGCGTGAAATACCCGGACGGCTCGCAGTTCAGCTATGACATGGCAAACCGCCAGTTTGATGTGTCGCTGGTCGACGGAAGCGTGGCTATCCGGATGACCGAAGCGGGGATCGTGGTCAAAGGAAAGGTGATCTTTGAAGACCCGGTGACCTGTAATAAGACGCTTGATGCTGTGGGGGATATATCATCCCAGGCAAACATCGGAGCGGCCGGTGAGCTGTCCGATAAGCACGGTTCCGTGTCAGAGGTGCGCGATACCTTCAACGGACATGACCACGATGAGAACGGTGACGGCGGTGGCACTACCGATTCACCGAATCAAAAAATGTGATTGTCTCAGCGGCGCTGTGAGCGTTTTTATTCTGTAGGTGGTGCAATGACGCCACCTATAGGGTTTAAATTAAAATTTAAAGCATTTAAAAGGGTTATTCAGGGGGTTGCAAATGAGCTTTGCCATCAGTCTTTCGCGAGGCGGCAGAAACAGCACGCTGGTTGAAGATATCGACCAGGCCATCAGCATTATTCTGTTCACCCGTCCCGGTGAGCGGATTTACGATCCGGCCTACGGTTGCAAGCTGCTGAACCTGCTCGATGCCCCGCACTATTTTCTGCAGCTGGCTATCGTGTCAGTGGTGGAGGCGATTGAACGTTATGAGCGCCGGGTGGACGTGATGCGCGTGGACATCGGCGTCAACGATAGCCTGCTGGACGGTGCGGCGCTGGCAAAGGGACTGATTCAAATCCGGCTGACCTGGCGACTGTCCGTCAGCGGGCTGGTTCAGACCCGCATTTATCAGAGCGACGGACGTATCTTCCCGCTGGCCGCTTAACCCCTTCGCTCCCTTCTGGCAGTACTGCCACCTGCCTGTCGCTCCTGCGTCATAATCACCCCGACACTTACTTACGGGGTTCTGTTATGAAGATTACCAGTGCACCATCACCGGCCTTAAAAACGACATTAAAACCGGTGGCACGCTATTTTCGGCTTCGAGGCTCCACCACCTCCTTTCTGCACGGCGTGGAAACCACCGAGGTGACGACCGGAGCCGGGACGGTTATCGAGGTTGCCAGCTGCGTTATCGGTATCGTCGGGACGGCTGAGCTTGCAACACCTGGCGAACTTGCCCTGGTGCGCAATATCGATGACGTCAAGTCGAGCATCGGCCCAGGCTCCATCTATAACGCCCTGCGTCGCATCTACGACAACTATGTTTCCAGTCAGACCATCATCTGCCTGCCGCTGGGCAAGGATGATGATTTTACTCAGGCGTCCCTCGCGCCCTCGGGCGTCAGCACAAGCTCGGCCAGCATCACGTTGTTCAACGACAGCGCACTGACCTCTCCGGGCTGGATTATCACCAACCCGCACTGCCTGCCGCTGACCTTCACCTCCGGTGATGAAGGCGTGATGATGGTGGGGGCTGACGGTACGCCTGTTCCTGTGGCTGAAGGCGATACCACGCTGACGGTGACCGTAGGCGGCGGTGATGCGTACACCTCTGATGTGATCACGATCAGTGTGACCGTGGCAGCAGACGAGGATATTCCGGCGGGGCTGGTGCCATCAGAAGCGACCTTCAGTAAAGGGGCTACCACACTCTACGTGGCACAGCCGGGCATGCCGGTAGCACTGACGAACCCGGCTAACCAGAGCGTTCGCTGGTCCGGCAGTGACGATGCCGTTGCGCAGGTTGAGCCGCTGACCGGCATGGTGACGCCGCAGGCTGCAGGCACCATGACGCTGACGGCCACGCTGGGTGCCACGGACACCGTGATGGCCGGTACGCTGACCTGCACCGTGACGGTGGAGGCCGCGCCGGCTAACCCGCTGCTGGCTTCTTTTATTGGCAGCCTGTCCCTGTTCCGCGCCTCGCGTCAGAAATTTGGTTTTACCCCCAAAGTCATGATCGCGCCGGGCATCCTGGATATGGAGGGCGCACTGGGGCCGGCTAACTCGCTGGGCAACCAGCTTCGCGCCGTCTGGTTTGCTGACGTGCCGGCAGGCTTCAGCCGCCCGGAAGAGGCGTATGCCTGGAAGCAGAGCAACGCCGTGTATCCTCGCATCGCCATCAACTGGCCCCGCGTAGCCGTGCTTGATAAAGACGGCAGCACCGTATGGGACTGGATGGCACCGGCGATGGCTGGCCTGTGCTGCCAGCTCGACAAAGGGCTAGCCTCGGCTGAGTTTGAAACCGGCTACTGGTGCAGCCCGTCCAACTACGTCCTGCCGGACGTGCTGGGGGTGGAATACCTGCTGGAATACATCCCGAATGACCCGGACTGCGAAGTGAATTACCTCAACAGCCAGGGCATCAGCACCGTCATTAACCAGCTCGGGGGCTGGCGTGCCTTCGGCAACCGCCTGACCGCGTGGCCGCAGACATCATCACCCACCACCTTTATCAACTGGCGGCGTGTAACGGACATTATTGAAGACAGCATTGAGTGGTTCACAGTGCAGTACCTTGACCGCCCGATGTTTACCCGACCAACAGACCTGTCCTCCAGCCTGCTCGGCATCATCATGGACGGTGTGAATGGTTTTCTGCGCAGCAAAATCGGTACGGCGCTGGTGTATGGCCGCTGCTATATCGACCCGGCAGAAAATACGCTTGAGACCCTGCAGCAGGGCATCATCCGATACCGTTATCAGATTACGCCGCCGGTGCCCATCGAGCACGTGCAGTACACCAGTGAGATTTACATTGGCGGGCTTGAGCAGGCCTTCCGCAAACTTATCGGAGGCTGATAAGCCATGGCAGAGAAGAACGTTATCTGGCGCAATCAGAGCGTCATGCTGAACGACACCCTGTATATCGGGCGTATCAGTAAGGGCAGCATGTCGCTGGAGCGCAAAACCACCACGCTGTCCTCCATGGGCGGTATCGGGGATGTGGCGGTGCCGAACGGCAAGTTTAACGCCAGCACGGCTAACCTGGAGTTTAACAACCTGGCGACGGCCGATGCGCGTCAGCTGTGCGGCAATGACGGTTTTATCCGGCTGCGCCTCTCCGGTGAGTGCCGGGTGACGGACAGTAACACCGGCACCCGAACCGTTAACCGCGCCACCACGCTGATTAACGGCTTTGTGACCAACCCGCCGGTCAACCTGTTCAACAACGACGAACCCTACACGGCCAACATCAGCGTGCTGTACGTCCAGGTCTCGGATGAAAGCGGCTTAGTGCTCGAAATCGACTGGGACAATGGCACGGTTTACCCGGATGACCAGCCATCAGAAGGCTTCACCATCACTATCTGAGGATAAACCATGGCACGACGTCGCACACTCAGCCTCATCACCGCAGGCGTGCAGAAAAACGGTAAGCCGGTCGACCTCAACACCCTCCGGCAGGTTGTAAAAAACCACAATGAACAGTCCCGTGCGCCCATCAGCGCAGGCCATCCGGAAAAGGATGCGGACAAAGTTAAGGCGCTCGGGCGCGTCAGTTATCCCCGCATAGAGGGGGACGAGCTGGTCGTCGAGCTGGTCTACACCCCGGAACTGGAGGCCCTTGAAGACTCAGGGGAGTTCGAAGGTTTCAGTGCAGGTATTTACCCCCGCCCGGATAACGGCGAGTACTACCTGCACCATGTGGCCGTGCTGGGGCAACTTCCCCCGGCGGCTGATATTAAAACCCGTGACGTGGTGAATCTCTCGGTCTCAACCCCGGAAGAGATGATCACCCTGTCCGCCACTGTTAAATCGGAGCTGTATATGCCAATGAACAAAGAAGATAAAGACGCGTTGCTGGGGGAAATCGGCACGCTCATCGATAGCAAGCTGAAGGGACTTAAACCAGCTGGCGATAAGGGCACCAAAACCCCAACAGGTCCGGGGGGGGATGACAAAACCGTCACCGACCCGAAGGTCACCGCTATGGAACAACAGCTCACTGCCATGCAGGAGAACACCAAAACCGACCGCATCGCACAAATCACCGAACTGGCTGACCAGAAAGGTCTCAGCGACGACGAGAAAAAACCCGTTCTCGCCATGCTGAACGCCCGCAGCGCCATTGAGCTGTGCGACAACAGCGAAGGCGGCATCTTTGCCAGCACGAAAGCCATGCTCAGCGCCCGCCCGGACAAAGCCGAAAGCACCACGCGGGGGGCATTGTTTGATCCGCTGGAGTTCTCAGACCACAAGGGCAATACGGTGAAGGTGGACGATCCTTCCCTGCTGGCCCTGAAAACCGGCTTTTAAACGGCATTTTCTGCCGCTTTAACCCTGTATTAAACGCGCTTTAAGGAGTAGTCGTTATGACCCTGTTTTCAAGCAAAAGTAATGAAATCAATGCCAGCGGCATCGTGGGGGGCGGTCATCCGCCCGTTATTCACAACTGGCCCATTCCGGCGGGGCTGGTCATTCGCGCCGGTCAGGTGCTGGCAAAGCCGCCCGGCGGCAATGTCGTTGTCTGGGACGGTGCAGTATCCGGTGGTGATAACGGCGGGCTGACCGCAACCAGTACGGCAACCAGCACCGCTGACAGTACTGCCACCAGTACCGTCACTCAGGATGACATCACCAAGGATGTTTCCGCCGTCGATACCGACGTAACCACAACCGTTGATACGGAGGTGGTTACCACCATCAGCGGTGCAGCAGGTGGCGGTGGTGTGCAGCTGGCGATTGCGGTCAATGATCCACTGGAAGGGGATACTGGTGTCATCGTGCTTATTCACGGCTGCTATCTCTACAGCCGGGCACTGGTCGGGGACGCACCACCCACCGTCGCGCAGTGCGACCAGTTGTCCGCCGCCGGCCTGTATCCGGAAAATGTCTGGTAACGCCCGGCGCGTTGCTGACACCACACATTAAGAGAGACTTCAAATGGAAATTATTGACTTATTGCGCAAGTGTTTTGGTGCAAATGCCGTGGCCGTACTGCTGGGAAGCCGTCAGAACCTGCCGTCCCCCATCCGTAAACAGTTCTTTGCTGACGGCGGCCAGTGGCCGCTGGCGTCCATCAGCATGGCAGAGCTGCGCAGCCTGATCACCAACATCCCGGTTGTGCGACGTGGCACCACCGCCTACTCACTTGACCGGGGCAAGGACGGGCTGATGAGTATCGAGCCGCAGGGTATCGATATGTCGGACTTCATCACGGCCGCTGCACTGAATAACCTGAAAGTGCTGGGCGTCTCCGGTGTACAGGCCTACGCCAACGGCATCATGAACCGCATGATGAACACGGCGCAGGTGACCACCGAAGCGCTGTGTGCCCAGGCATTAACCGGCGTGATTGCTTATCCGATGAAATCCGAAGGGGGACAACTCGATGTCTACGGCGTGGACTACGGCACCCCGACGGCGCTCCCGGATGTGGACCTGACCAAAGCCGGCAGCAACATCATGGATGTTTATACCCAGCTGGATGACCTGCATAAAGCGCTGCAGATGCAGGGTTATGGCGGCAGTGTGAGTATTGCGGCAGGAAGTCAGGCTTTCTCAACCATTCTGAAGCTGGCCGAAAACTCAAAATCCAACATCCTGCAGGTGAACGTCTCCGTACAGGGTGAAGTGAACATTGGCGGCTACAGCATTAAGCTGCAGTCCGGTATGCACAGGGACTTTGACCAGAGCATGGTGCCGAACATCCCGGCCAATGCCCTCGTGGCTGTGGACACCTCCGCCGGGAGCTGCGTCAAATACCTGGCACTGGATGATATCGACAACGGCCTACAGCCGATGCCGTTCGCCAGCACCACTGAAATCATGAAAAACCCGTCAGGGATGGAGATCGTAGGGCGCAGCAAGCCGCTGCCGATTGTGGCCGTCGGTGCCATCGTGTGGGTGAAAGTGCTGCCGGACACGGAAGTGGCGAAGGTGAAAGGCAGGCTGCAGATGGTGAAAGCGGATCGACAGACATCGATGGAAGATGTGATCCGCGCCCGTCACGACAAAGTGATGTCTGAAGCGAAGAATGCCCCTGAGGTGCAGGACCACTTCGGCATCAGCTTTGACCCGTCAAAACTGGATGCACAAAGGGACGACTAAGCGATGACCCTCAACGAGCTGAAGCAGTTGATTACGGTAGCCGAAGTCGAAGCGGCGCTGGATGAGCAGATATTTAACTCACTGACGTTCAACCAGCACGGCGAAGGACGCGTTAACGTGCCGTATGCCGTGGCTGCTGCAGCCCGCTGGGGGTACTCCCGCATTCTGGGAGCCGGGGCAGAGCGTAAAACCTTCAGCGCAGATACGCTGGAGGTTATCCGGGAAGCCCTGATTAAACGCGCTGTTTACGAGCTGGGCCGCACCTCAGAGTTTAAGGAAAACTTTGATATGGACCGGGATGATGCCGACACGATGTTTGATGCAGCGTTAGGGCGCGGTGACGGCAGCAGTAGCAGCGGAAGCGATAACGGATCATCCACCGGCTTTGTCGGTGCAGCAGGTGTCCAGTATGACCAGGTACATAAGCCCCGCAACACAGCTCTTTACCCTTTTACCAGCAGGCGGCGTTTCTGACGCCTTCTCTGGCTACTATCCTCTGCCGGTCAGCCCAGGCGCTGCCGGCAATCAGTTCTCCGACTATTACTGGATGTGCATCGATGCGATGCTGCAGGACGAAGAGGTACAGGCGGACCTCGAACTTCGCCATGCCACCAGTATCATGACCCCCTACACCGTCGAAGGCAGCAGCAGCGATATTGCGTTTGTTAATGACGTTCTCGCCGACCTCGATCTGGAGGTGCTGATGGAGCAGTGCCTTTTCCATGCCGATTACGGCTTCAATCTGGTGGAGCTGGACTGGGTGAACGATGGCGGACTTATCCGTCCCGTATTGTCCGAGCGCCGCCATCCCCGCGCCTTTCGCTGGAGTAAAGATGCACAGCTTCTGTACTCCGCCAGCGGCGGCACCGGAATGGATTTTCAGGCTGTACCCGAAGGCAAAGTCATCCCGGTGGTGCGCAACGGCTCGCGGGAAAAGCCCTACGGAGAATCCGTGCTGGAATCCGCCTGGCCCATCTGGCAGACCAAATGGTCGCACGTCGAACAGCTTGAGCGTCTGGCGGCCAAATACAGTGTCCCGTCGACGGTGGCACTGGCGGATGAAGGTATTTCCGACCGGGAAAAACTGCTGGATATCGCGGCGAACATGGCGGCCATCGACGGCGGCGGCAGCGTGGCGCTGTCTGGCGTTAAATCCGTGGTTGAGCTGACGGCCAGCGGCAAGGCCTCCGAACTGATGGGCGTCATCAAGGACTACGACAACAAGCTGGCAAAGCTCATCACCGGCCAGACGCTGACCAATGGCAGCCAGAAGTTCGGGTCGCGGGCGCTCGGCGAGGTGCAGGAACGCGCGGCCTTTCGCATCATGATTAATGATGCCCGGACCGTGTATCGCGCCCTGAACCGCACGTTGCTGAAATGGGTATTCGCTTTCAACAAGCGTCCCGGCAGCGTGTCGCTGCATTTCGACCGCAAGCGTTTTAACGCCGAACTGGCGGCGCTGCAGGGTAATTTGCCCGCTGGCCGGATAAACCTTGCCGACAATACCACGCCCGGCCAGCTGAAGCGGGCTAAGGGGTTATACCTGTGACCGTGCTCAGTGACACCCAACAGCAGGAGTACCAGAACCTGCAACAACTGGAGGAGGCTGAGGAGCTGGGGCTGATGGCCACTGCCCTGGCACTCAGCGAGGATATTGCCGCCCGGCTGGATAAAAGTACCGTCGTGACGGACGATGCCGTCAGCCAGTACGCGACGCTGTACACCGACTCCATGCTGCTGGCCTGGCTGCTGGGGCAGTATCACGTTATGCAGATGGTGGCGCAGCCGATGATGCTCGCGGACGGTGACAGCGCATCAGAGGCCGCGGACCTGGCCTTTAATGAAGCGATTGAATTTCTGCGCTCACAGGTGCCGGTGGACAGCGACACCTACCGCAATATGGAGGCGAACCTGAAGCTGCGCGGGTTTACCGTTGCAGCGGTATCGTCTGAACAGGCCGTGAACGATGTAAAGCGCCTGTATGAAGCTGCCCTCAGTACGGGGCAGACCTCCGCCGAGGCCCGTCAGAATGTGAATGCGTACCTGACGCAGGCGGGCGTATCGCCGGCCAATCCGTACTATCTGGAGCTGCACTACCGCAACAATATGATGACCAGCTACAACGCCGGGCGCTGGACGCAGGTCATTGATAATGAGGCGGTGCAGTATCTGGTCTATGCGGCCGTGCTTGATGACGGCACGACAGAGCTGTGCAGACATCTGGACAACACCGTCAAGGCAAAGGGTGATGCCTTCTGGCAGAAGTACTGGCCGCCAAATCATCATAAATGCCGTGCCACTGTCACGCCCTTCACGGAGTATCAGTACGGGCAACTGCCTGACAGCGTCAAAGAGACCTCATCGGCCATCAGCGAACAGAGCCTGAAGCAAAACAGCACCATGGCCGCAGATCACCAGTTCAAAGGCTCACCGGTCAACAGCATGTCCACGCTGCCAGCCTCGCTGATGGCACAGGCGGAGAAGTTCGATATGGTGCCGGATATCCTGCGCTACACCCAAAGCGTCAGTGGTGACGCGCTGACGGCTCGTAATGCTGTACTCAGCACATCTGTGGTTAGCACGGAGGTGGTAAAACAGGCGGTAGCGGGCAATGCGGAGCTTGATGCCTTTGCGGAGATGGCGGCCACGGTGCCGCAGAACGCGGATGAAGTCTGGCTGGGGTTTACGGAACTGTACGGCAGTGACCCGACGCTGGCGATTCAGTACCTGCTACAGGCGGATGATAGCACCTGGCTTGCAGCGTATGCACCGGCATACAGCGATGAGGGTGTGATGCAGCTGCTCAGTATAACGCAAACGGAATATGAAGCCCTCAGGGCAGCCACCCTTCCGCTGTCAGCGTCAAAATAAAGCCGCCCCGGTAAACCGGGCGGCTTCTGGCCTTACAATCCCTCACTCACTTCCTTATAAATACGCTCGCAGGCAATATCAAACACCTGTGGGTTCATCTCGATCCCCGTAAAGAAGCCTCCCTGACGCAGCACGGGAATGGCCGTTGATGCTGACCCCATAAAAGGGTCCAGTACACGAGGGATATCTCCCAGCGGTTTAATCAGGGCATCCATCAGCGGTACGGGTTTTGCGGTCATATGGAGCTTTTCAGCCGGTATCACCCTCTGTGATATCAGACCCGGCCACGGGCCACCATGCTGACATTTTGGCAGCGGGCCAATGCTGCCCCACACCACATACTCACACTGATGACGGAAATAGCCTTTATGGGGTGCCCGACTGGAGAGGGTTTTATCCCACGGGACGATCCCCCGCCAGACCACGCCGCCGCCCTGAATCACATCCGTGGTCGCCGGAAGTTGTCGCCAGTCAGTAAACAGCATGACATAGCCTCCGGAATCCACCCGTTGCGCTGCTGCGCTCAGCCAGACCATCGACCAGTGCGCCCAGGAGCGGGCATCGCGGTTATCGCCTGAAAAATTCAAATGGCCCACGATGCCGTATTTGCTGTCCGGGGCGGACTGGCGACCGCTGGCGAACGTGCCGCCGCTGCTGTAAGGGGGATCGGTTATCAGACCGTTAAAGCCCGCTTCCAGTTGCGGCAGTATCTCAAGCGCGTCACCGCAGTAAAGCGTTGCATTGCCGATCACTTCTTTTTGCATACAACCTCCGTAGTTTAAAGGGTACTTAAAAAGGGTTTAAAGCTGCGTCAGTTGCTGGTGCGCTGGTGGTCATTGGTTTTCATAATCTGACTGAGTGCATATTCCAGCATCTGAATAAGTTCCGGGTTTGACTGGCGGAGGGCATCCTCCAGCGCTTTACTGATATCGTCGGGGTTAGCAGACATTGCCTGAATCTGTATCTGTGGGGCGTAGCTCAGTTCGACGATGGGGGCGCTGCCGGCATCATTGGCCGCAGTCAGTTCCGGCGCTGTGGGGAGTGCCTCCGTCTGCTTGCGAAACACCTCCTGGGATTTATCGTCCTCATCATCCTCATTCCACCAGTCGTAAAGTGACTCGCCCAGCTTTTCGCCGCCCCAGTAGCCCAGCGCACCGCCCACAATTCCCCCGATAGCCGTACCTATCACAGGAACAACCGAGCCGACGAGTGCTCCGGCTGCGGCCCCAGCGCCAACACCGCCGAGTGTGCCGGTGACATCACCCGCCACGCCCCGCATATCGCCTTTTTGATAATCATCCCATGCGCTGTATGCACCGCCGCCCAGTGCCGCCAGAGGGCCAAGAAAGCGAGCGCCTCCTCCCAGCATTCCGCCGACTCGCCCGGCACCACCTGACAGCATTCCGCCAATGCGGGAAAGAAAACCGCCGCCGGCTGCAGCACCTCCCCCCATACCGAGCAAAGAACCTGCCCCCCGGATCATCCTACCTGCACCTTTGATATTCCCCAGCAGCATTCCGCCCATCAGCATTTCAACCCCCATCTCTGCGCCACCCTGATGTTCGGCCGTCATGCTCGTCAGTTTCATTGTGGTGTCATGGATCGCTTTGGAGAAACCATCAAGATGACTGGTGGCATCCGCCGTTGCCTGTCCGAGCGCGGTCATGGTGGCCATTTTATCCGCTTCAAGCTGTTCTGTTTTGGTCAGGAACAATGAAGGGTCAACGTCGAAATCCTTACGGTAATCTCCAAGGTAAGCGCCCGGTGTGGAGATGGCTTTGCCGATAGCGGCAGGGGCATCTTTGGATGCGTCTTCCGTCAGAATGGTACCGCCGATATGCTGTGATATTACACCCAGTGCGGCAGGATCGGTTTTGGCTACATCACCGAGAATGCTGTATATATTCCCCACATCAGCGGATACATTTTTTCCGGCTGACTGGTTTTTTTGAAATTCAGACAGGGCTGAACGAAGTTTATAGCGCAGCCCCTGGTCTTTGATTTCCTCAATATCGCCTTTCTTTTTTTTACCATCACCAAACAGCGCCTCATACACAGCCGGGTCGGACAGCTTCGCCGTCCAGGTCTCTTTCAGGCTATCGAGCACCTTGTCATAGCTGAACACGCCGCCCTCTGTTGTGCCGGCAATAAGCGCTGCAGCAATCTGTTCGCCGTTCATGCCCCGGCTGATAAGGTTGGTAACGTACTCCTGGAAGCTATCCATCATTTCGCCGGCATCGCCCCGACCATTCTTGAACACCTTGTAAAGCAACGCGCCAGCATCGTTACCGGACATGCCAGTCGCCATCATCTGGGTCATGGCGCGGTTAATGGACTCCTGGTCTATCTGGCCCTCCATCAGATTGCCCAGTTTCAGAGCCGCACCGGTGGCTTCATAGTTTTTGTCGCCGTGCAGCTGGTTCTGCCGGTTAAACCACGTCTGTGTCCCGGCTACTTCGCCAGCCGCGACTTTATAGGTGCCTACCATCCGGGAGCGGAAATCTCGGGCTTTCTGTCCGTAGATGTCCTCCATGCTGAAGTTGGACTGCTTCTGCATCAGCTTACGAATTTTTTCTTCATCACCCCCTAGCGATAAAAAACCCTTCAGCATACCCGCACTGGCGACGGCCGTGACGCCGCCTTTAACTAAATCCCCAAATCCGGATCGCTTCTTCATCTCCTGATTAGTTTCGCGTATCTGGCGGGCAAGTCGTTCTTCATCACGGGTGATGTTATTAATATCGACGCCAGCCTGACGCAGGCTGCGGGATAATTTCTCCAGCTCTTTTTCCTGTTTACGAATATCGTCCGTGCTGGCATTGCCCTGACGCATTAAATCTTCAAGGGCACGGGAGGCTTTTTTATATGCGCTGACATCGTCATACGTTTTTTGCAGTTCCTGCGTATCGCGGTCCAGGCGGTTGACCTCCGCATCAATCTGTTTGGCTTTCTGGGAAAACAAATCCTTGATACCCACCACCAGTTCCAGAGTAAAGTCACTGCCGCTATTTCCCGCCATCGTTCGCTACCTCAGTTAAATACAATAATTCCTGCCACGTCAGACCCATCACTTCGGCATAGCTGGCCCGCTGGAAGCGGGGATGGGTCAGATAATTAATCGCCTTTTTTAACGTTTCGCCCCTGACGCGGATGAGGCCGGCGTCTTTACCAGTAGCCGGTTAAGCAACAGCAGGTCGGGATAAATCAGGTTATCGACCAGATACTCCAGCGGCACCTCACACTGGTTAGTGACCACCGGGTGATCGTTCTCGTGAGCGAAGGTGCCAAACTTAAGGGTGGATGCGGCCGTGCCGGCCATGATGATGTCTGTAAAGCTGTGACCCCAGCGCTCCACCGAGAAGCCCCTGGCCTGGACGTGGTCACGCACCACCGGGCGGCGTTGCCGAAATGCTGCATTGAACGTCATGCCGTTCATCTGATAGGTCTGGTGAAGCGGCACAATGTCATGCGTGCTCACCATTGTTTTGATGGCTTCCGGCTTGAATGGGTGCTCCACGCCTTTGCCCATGAGGGCGTTGATACGCAGCAGGTCGCTGTAATCAAAATTATCCAGAATAAAGTCCACCGGCAGCGACACCGGGTTCGCCAGGACCGGCTCGCCGTCGCCGTTCTCCGGAGCCTGCCAGACACCGAACTCCATAACCGCAGACGCTACGGATGAAATCACCACGTCGATGATTTCAGAGTCGAAGTTTTCGACGCAGTAGCGGCAGGCGGAAACGCGGTCAGCCACCACCGGAATACTTTTGCGGCGTGCAGCATTGATTTTATGCAGCTGGTGGCGCTGGCGGTATTCATAATCCAGCAGCAGCGGCACCATATTGTGCTTCTCAATATTCATCTGCAGTTCTGATTTTTCAGCATTGTCGGACATGTGTATTTCCTGAATGAAAGACGGTATGCATCCAGTGTAATTCACGTCCCGAACCGCACTGGCAGTACTGCCAGCCGCCTCAACCTCCGGTGCTATTATCGCTTCATGGAGGTAAACATGATCCCCTCAACGCTACTTAAAAATAAATCCATAAAGGCCGTGAGCCAGATTAGCCAGGACGAAATGGCGTCCCTGAAAATGCTTATCAGCCAGCTCAATATCATGGATGTAGATAATGTGCCGCCGCAGTTCTTGCCCTTTCTGGCGTCGTGGTTCCGGGTGGAATACTGGGACGACAGCTGGTCTGAGGCACTGAAGCGCGAGAAAGTGAAGCTGGCACTTTCCGTCTTCAGAAAGCTCGGCACGCCAGCGGCCGTTGACCAGACGCTGGACTTTTTGTCCAGCGCTTATGGTATCCCCATGACGCTGGTGGAGTGGTTTGAGAAAACTCCGGAAGGACCGCGGGGGACATTTGAAATAAATCTAGACACCGGAAATAGCTGGTCGGAATTAAACGACGATATATACAGCAAAATATTTTCTGGCGTAGAGCGAAATAAACGTAAGTCCCAGCACTGGGGAATGAATATATCCTCCACCCGCGAGGGTAATATTATTTTAGCCGGTTATATGGTAGCGAGTGAGACCGTGAGATTTTCGCCCGTTGAGACTGTAGTGATAACGAAGCAACGGAAGTCAGGTAAAAGGAAACCCAAATGACCGAAAGTTTAATCTTAACCCAAGTCGGTGCCGCTGAAATTGAGGCGGCATACCAGGCGGGTACGGTAGTGAATATTCTCACGGCGGTGTTTGGTGACGGCGGCGGTGCAACTGTCACGGCGGACCCGTCTGTCACCGCGCTGGTGGGCCAGTTCGGCGAGGAGCCTTTCAGCAGTGGCGGCAGCGATGTCGGGATGATTGCTGGCTCCGTCGTTATTAAAGCTAAAACTTATCCGGGGCAAACGCTGCGCGAGTTTGGGCTGATGAGTGAAGCCGGCACGCTGATTGCGTATGGCGCTTACCCGGACACGCTGCTTCCGGCAGATACTGACAGCGTGGTGAAAGAAGTCACCGTGTACTTTGTGATGCCGCTTGTTCATGCCGAATGTGTGACGCTGGAGGTTGACCCGAATATTGCGATCATCACGCAGGAGGAAGGTGATAAGCGCTACTACCGTCGTGCGCTCAGGCTGCAGGAAGTTCAGGATGAGGGTGCAGCAGCGCAGCAGGAGCTGCGGGAAAACATCGGCTGCGGCACGTCAGCAACAAAAGACATCGTCACATCCCCTACAGATACAACAGCAGGAAGGGTGCTGACCGTTGGCTATCATGGTTTGGGTGGGACAGCCCCTCGTACAGCAGTTGCTGCTTCTGATAGCTATGACAATATACCAACTGGATTACCAAGCGGTTTTTATACTCACGCTGTGAGTGGTGGGCCATATGCAGTGACATTTACATTACTCCAGGATGGCGGCGGAAAATTGAATAACCGCCACCTGATTATCCCTATGGGGGTAAATAATAAAATCGCGGTGCGATTTGATGGTGCGAGCGGAGAGGGTAGCAAGGATTATCAGTATTTCTTCACTGATAAGAACAAGCCCTCTGCAACGGATTGCGATGCCGTATCCGCAACCAATGGCGGGACATTCCAGAAAGCCATTGCCGTCAAAGGAAATGGCGCAAACGTCATGCTATGGCCGCTGTCTGCGGGTCAGCCGAGCTATCTTTTAGGCAAGGATTACAACGGCGATAACACGTTTTATGTGGGGCGAGGAAGCGCCAGCTACAACATGTCGTTCTTTAACTACAAAGGCGGCAGCGGAATAGTGTTGGCTGAGGATGGCTCCGTCGCATTGAATTTAGCGAATGGTAAGCCACTTACAGTTCCAGGTCAGATTAAATCCTCTGGTGAAGTTCAAAGCACAAGCGCAGACAGCTTCCGAATTGCTTACGGCAATTACGGTACTTTCTGGCGTAATGATGGCAACACTCTCTATCTGATGCTCACCAATTCCGGGAACAGTTTCGGGCCATACAATAGCCTGCGTCCGCTCGCCGTAAACCTTGCCACTGGCGACATCACCATCAATAAGCTGGCGCTGGTTAATTACGCCAACTTTGATGCGCGTTATATCCAGAACGCCCAGTACGGCGCTGAACGCTCACAGGGAACGCATGACAGTCTCGCCACATCCAAAGTCCCGGCAGGGCATGTAATGACGGGCATCAAGTCAAACTATAACGATGGCAACTGGGAGGTCGACACCATTTACTTCAAGCCGACCCAGAAATATATCAACGGAGCCTGGGTGACCATCTCAGGTTAAGAAAGGAAAGATATATGCAGCACATTAAAAATTTCAGAACGGCGCCTCCCACCGCAAAGCAACTGAAAAAGTTCAGCAATGCAGAGGGGGATATTCCGCTGTTTCTGCGCTCAGAAGACGGACAGGACTGGTACGAATGCCAGCAGAATTTTGCAGATGATACGGTCAAGCTGATGTATGACGCGAACGGCGTTATACAGGCGGTCGTGGACAAACCCGTTCCTGGGCGGGGCAATACGTTTGCGGTTTCGATGTTGTGGCCAGAGGATATGTCAGTAGCCGAAGTCACTACCCTGCCGGACGGGTTTGAGACCGACAGTAAGTCATGGAAGTTTGGCGACGAGGGCATCTGGCAGGATGTGGCAGTACTGACCGATGCCCTTCATAGCGAAAACCCACGTCGCTACTCCCGACTACGCCGCGAGGCGGTCAGTGAAATCGTCATGCTGCAGTCCTGCGCCGAAACCGGGCGAGGACGTCCGGATGACGAGGCCCGTATCCAGACCCTGCGCACGTATCTGGCCGACCTGCGCGAGACCGACCTGACCGCCGCAGAGCCGGACTGGCCTGCACTACCTTAAATATCGACGTATCAACCGGAGTTATTGCCATGCACAAACCACGCAGAATCAAACCCTCGGGCTTTTCGCTTCAGGCCTTTCATAACCGTATGAACGCCGTCTGGTTTAACGGCCGCATGTCGGAAGTACATCGCCCCTGCCTGTCCGGTTTTACCAGTATCTACCTTATCCGCAACCGCATCACGGACGAGCCAGTGCCCGTCAGCTGGCTGGCCTACGTGCTTGCCACTACCTACCACGAGACTGCTTCCACCATGCAGCCCATCGCCGAGTATGGTCTGGGTGACGGTCGCCCCTACGGTGAGCCGGACCCGGTCACCGGTCAGACCTACTACGGTCGCGGCTATGTTCAGCTCACCTGGAAAGATAACTACCAGAAGGCCGAAGACGTGGCGATGGACCTCTTTACGCTGGAGAGAAACGTCCCGCTGGTGATGCAGCCTGACCTTGCCATGAAGCCAGTGTATGCCGCCCAGATTGCCTTAAGCGGCATGGCACAGGGCTGGTTTACGGGCAAAAAGCTGGGTGACTACCTCACGGCCACGCAGACCGACTACCTCAACGCCCGGCGCATCATCAACGGCACGGACAAGGCTGACCTGATAGCGTCATACGCGAAGGAGGCGGAGGCGGCCATCCGGCTGGCGCAGGGTGAACACATCGCCCGCAGCACCATCAGGAACGGCAGCCAGGGGGATGACGTGCGCGAGCTGCAGCTGGCACTGGGCGAAGACCCGGACGGTGTTTTCGGCTCGGGAACCGAGGGTAGCCTGAGACAATTTCAGGCCGCGCACGGGCTGTTCGCGGATGGTATCTGCGGAAGCAAAACATGGAACTCGATTGATGAAAAGGTATACGGGCTATGGAAAAACTGAACATTATGGTGGTAGCGCTGGCGCTAGCCCTGACGGGCTGCACGGCCTCATGGGTGCGCTACGATGCCCGCAGCACCCCCGCGAACTGCCCACCGGTGGTAAGCGTCACCAGCCTTGGCGGCAATATCACCATCAACGACACCACACAGTGCAGGACTGACAAATGAAGAGAGTAGCAGGCGCGGGCATTGTGCTGACCCTGAGTATGGCCGCCGTGGCCTGTTCGGGCGTTGTGACCTACATCCGGCACGAAGAGAACACCGGGAACATTCAGTGCAGCGGCGATGCCGGTTCGCATTCCGGAATCAAACGGGATAACAGCGTGTGCAACGCCACGTCAAACCAGCCGGAAAATGGGAAGGGGTAAAAAAGCCGCAGGTGATACCTGCGGCAAATCCGCAATAGAATCTCATTCCACCACCCAATGATAACTATTCTCATGTTACGATAAATCCCACCCAGTCTCGCCAAATTTCGAAATTCACGCGCTCTTTTGCATTACTAGTGTTTGCGGGTGGTATGCAAAAGCCCGCGCAAATTTATGCAAAAGCTCCCGCCGCGTGACAGGTAATTTTCATTTCACTGCCTCTCGATACGCCTTAACAAACGCGGCTGCCTGCGCTGCAGTACGCTCAACGGACTGCCCGGCGCGATAGAGATCGCTGCCAAGCCCTGCCCCTGCACAACCGGCATTCAGCCACTGCGTCAGGTTTTCCGGCGTCACGCCCCCCACGGCAAAGACCGGAACATCAGCCGGAAGTACCGCTTTCAGCGCTTTGATGTAATCCGGGCCGAAGGCCGACGACGGGAAAATTTTCAGCGCCTGCGCGCCCGCATCCAGCGCGGTAAAAGCTTCGGTGGCAGTCGCACAGCCAGGGCAGACGGTCATGCCGTAACCTACCGCGCGGCGGATGACCTCGGGCTGAATGTTTGGCGTGACGATAAGCTTGCAGCCCATACTGGCAAGTTGCTCGACCTGCTCGGGTTTTAAGACCGTACCCGCGCCAATTAACGCTCTGTCGCCAAACGCGTCCACCACTGCCGGGATGCTCTTTTCCCACTGCGGTGAATTGAGCGGGATTTCCACCGCGTCAAATCCGGCGTCGATGACTGCGCCCACGTGTGCGAGCGCGTCGTCCGGCGTAATGCCGCGCAAAATCGCGATGAGAGGGAGATTAGTTTGCCACTGCATGAGCGATGCTCCTTATACCTGCCTGGAATGCCACGTCGCCTTCAAGCGTTGAAACTTCGCGACCACAGGCGCGAAACGCCTGCTGGTAACGAGCGGTTAACGATGAACCCGCGACAAGGGTGATGTCCTGCTGCCCGGCGAACTGCTCGCCCAGGGTGGCGACTTCTGCGCCAATCAGCAGACCGGAGAGAAATTCGCTGACCTGTTCACGCGGGAGAGTCCCCAGCACGTGTGAAGCGCGAACTTCAAAAAGTTGTGGCAGAACGGCAGGCGAAGCGAGACCGCGTGCAAGCCCTGCAGCAAAAGCCTCAGGAGAGGGTTGCTGCTCCGGCAGGCCTGCTCCCACCAGCGAATGGCGCAGCAGCACGTGATGCAATTCGCCGGTCAGTACGGTCCGAAAATCGTGGATCTGCTCCGCGTCGGCCTGCACCCATTTGCAGTGCGTGCCGGGCATAACATAGACAGAAGAAGGAGAAAGAGTGCGCGCGCCGAGCAGCTGTGTCTCTTCGCCGCGCATCACGTTATGGTTATCGTCACGGGAAACGCATAGTCCGGGAATAATCCAGATATTGTCGCCAACGGACGTTAATGTCTCACCAATGGCAGAGAAATGGGCAGGAACAGATAAGTACGGCGCGACTTTCCAGCCCACGTTGCTGCCTACCATCCCTGCCATGACCACCGGTGTCGCGCCTTCGCGCCAGTTTTCAGTGACTTCTGCTAACACCGCCTGAGGGGATTTACCGTTGAGGCGCGTGACGCCTGCTTCTGATTGCCTGTTATCCAGGCATTTATCGCCTTCATAAAGCCAGGCGCGCAGATTGGTCGATCCCCAGTCAATAGCGATGTAGCGAGATGTCATGTGATTTCCTTTAACCTTCGTGTCGAGCTGGCGATCATGGCGAGCGCCGCTTGCTCTGCCGCATTGCTGTCCTGATGTCGTATCGCATCGAACAGCACTTTATGTTCCTGCAGGGTCTTGGGCATGTTGGCCTCATCCCCCATCCAGGTCCGTTCAAAAACTGCGCGCTGTAGCGAGCTGATCGCCACGCTAAGCTGCTGTAATACCGGGTTATGCACTGATTCCAGCACCGCCTCGTGATAGCGGATATCCGCTTCGTTAAAGGCGTCCCTGTCCTGGTTGTTGGCGATCATGTCGTTGAGCGCCGCTTCGATCTGGGCCAGGTCCCCTGATGTCGCCCGCTCAGCTGCCCAGCGGGCAATTGCCGGTTCCACCAGGTTTCGTACCTCGCTCATCGCACCGATGAGCTGCGGGTCGTCGTCGTTTGCCAGCACCCACTGCAGAACGTCGGTGTCGAGGTAGTTCCACTGTTTACGCGGGGCGACAAAGGCGCCGCGATAACGCTTCATTTCGATCAGCCGTTTCGCCATTAGCGAGCGAAATACTTCGCGGATGATGTTGCGCGAGGTTTCAAACTCCTCGCACAGCTCGGCCTCGGCCGGCAACGGCGAACCCGGTACGTACTTACCGCTGACAATCTGATTGCCCAGCGCGATGACGATGCGGTCGGTTTTGTTGAGAGTCATGGAGAATCCTTGTTTCTTTTGTCCATCACTACTTTACCGCGACCGATGAATTTCACCTCACTTTTGCAGTACAAACGTGAGGTCGTTCGTCAATACCGTGACCGTAATGTAGTACAATCATATTGTGTTGTACTACAATCTAGATCACAAAAAGAACAACCCATCGATCGACAGGCAAAAAAAAGCCCCGGTTAATCGCCGGGGCTGATGCGGTTGAGACGGTTTAGTTCAGCACGAACTTCTCGATCGCGTAGGCTACGCCATCTTCGAGGTTAGATTTGGTGACGAAGTTGGCCACTTCTTTCACCGACGGGATCGCGTTTTCCATTGCCACGCCCATACCCGCGTATTCGATCATCGCGATGTCATTTTCCTGATCGCCCAGGGTCATGATCTCTTCCGGCTTAATGCCCAGCGTATCGGCCAGCGATTTCACGCCGGTGCCTTTATTGACGCGTTTATCAAGGATTTCGAGGAAGTACGGCGCGCTTTTCAGCACGGTGTATTTCTCTTTCACTTCCGCCGGGATGCGGGCGATAGCCTGATCCAGAATCGCAGGCTCATCAATCATCATCACCTTCAGGAACTGCGTGGCCGGGTCCATATTTTCCGGCTCGCAGAACACCAGCGGAATGGTCGCCACGAAGGATTCATGCACGGTGTAGTAGCTGATGTCGCGGTTAGCGGTGTACAGCGTGTTGCGATCGAGCGCGTGGAAGTGAGAGCCCACTTCGCGGGACAGTTTTTCCAGATACCGGTAATCGTCATAGCTCAGCGCCGTTTGCGCGACCGTGCTGCCATCGCTGGCGTTCTGCACCAGCGCACCGTTGTAGGTGATGCAGTAATCGCCCGGTTGTTCCATGTGCAGCTCTTTCAGATAGCTGTGAACCCCGGCATACGGACGCCCCGTGGTCAGCACCACGTTCACGCCTTTCGCACGAGCGGCGGCAATCGCATTTTTAACGGCAGGAGAGATAGTGTGGTCAGGCAGCAGCAGCGTGCCGTCCATATCGATTGCAATGAGTTTGATGGCCATGAGATCCCCGATTTAAATGAGTCTGTCCTCATGCTAACGCGATTCCGCACAGAAAACAGTAAAAGAGTCGTCGAGAAAGGGGGATGGGATTTAAAGAGGAGATTCCTCTTTTGCAGGCAAAGAAAAGCCCGGTGAGGCTACGCCTACCGGGCTTACAGAATCGACGGCCTGAATTAAATGTCGATATTCGCGGCTTTCAATGCGTTCTCTTCGATGAAGGCGCGGCGCGGTTCAACGGCGTCGCCCATTAGGGTAGTGAACAGCTGGTCAGCGGCGATCGCATCTTTCACGGTCACGCGCAGCATGCGGCGGCTTTCCGGATCCATGGTGGTTTCCCACAGCTGATCCGGGTTCATTTCGCCCAGACCTTTATAACGCTGAATGGAGAGACCACGACGGGACTCTTTCACCAGCCACTCCAGCGCCTGCTCGAAGCTGGCAACCGGCTGACGGCGTTCGCCACGTTCGATAAACGCGTCTTCTTCGATAAGACCACGCAGTTTTTCGCCCAGCGTGCAGAGACGACGGTATTCGCCACCGGTCACAAACTCGTGATCCAGCGGATAGTCGGTGTCTACGCCGTGTGTACGTACGCGGATGATTGGCTCGAACAGGTGCTGTTCAGCGTTCTCGCGAACGTCAAACTGCCACATGCTGCCGTGCTGCTCGCTTTCGTTCAGCTCAGTCACCAGGGCGTTCACCCAGCGCGTCACTTTCTGCTCGTCGCTGAGATCGGCTTCAGCCAGCGTCGGCTGATAAACCAGCTCTTTCAGCAGCGTGCGCGGGAAGCGACGCTCCATACGACCAATCATTTTCTGCGTCGCATTGTACTCAGAGACCAGTTTCTCCAGTGGCTCACCCGCCAGCGCCGGAGCGTGGGCATTCGCATGCAGGGTAGCGCCATCCAGAGCGATAGAGATCTGATACTGATCCATCGCTTCGTCGTCTTTAATGTACTGTTCCTGCTTGCCTTTCTTCACTTTGTACAGCGGTGGCTGTGCAATGTAGATGTGGCCGCGTTCAACGATTTCTGGCATCTGACGGTAGAAGAAGGTCAGCAGCAGCGTACGGATGTGTGAACCATCGACGTCCGCATCGGTCATGATGATGATGCTGTGATAGCGCAGTTTGTCCGGGTTGTACTCGTCGCGACCGATGCCGCAGCCGAGGGCGGTGATCAGCGTCGCCACTTCCTGAGAGGAGAGCATTTTGTCAAAGCGCGCCTTCTCAACGTTCAGGATTTTACCTTTCAGCGGCAGAATCGCCTGGTTCTTACGGTTACGGCCCTGCTTCGCAGAACCGCCCGCGGAGTCCCCTTCCACCAGGTACAGTTCGGAGCGAGCCGGATCGCGTTCCTGGCAGTCCGCCAGTTTGCCCGGCAGACCGGCCAGATCCAGCGCACCTTTACGACGGGTCATTTCACGGGCTTTACGCGCCGCTTCACGGGCACGCGCCGCATCAATGATTTTGCCGACAACGATTTTCGCGTCAGACGGGTTTTCCAACAGGTATTCGCTCAGCAGTTCGTTCATCTGCTGTTCAACCGCAGATTTCACCTCGGAAGAGACCAGTTTGTCTTTGGTCTGAGAGGAGAATTTCGGGTCTGGCACTTTCACGGAAACTACAGCAATCAGGCCTTCACGGGCATCGTCACCGGTGGCGCTGACTTTCGCTTTTTTGCTGTAGCCTTCTTTATCCATGTAGGCGTTCAGGGTACGGGTCATGGCGGTACGGAAGCCGACCAGGTGCGTACCGCCGTCGCGCTGTGGAATGTTGTTGGTGAAGCAATAGATGTTTTCCTGGAAACCATCGTTCCACTGCAGCGCCACTTCCACGCCGATGCCGTCTTTTTCGGTGGAGAAGTAGAAGATATTTGGGTGGATCGGCGTTTTGTTCTTGTTGAGGTACTCAACAAACGCCTTGATGCCGCCTTCATAGTGGAAATGATCTTCTTTACCGTCGCGCTTATCGCGCAGGCGGATGGACACGCCGGAGTTCAGGAACGACAGCTCGCGCAGACGTTTTGCCAGAATGTCGTATTCGAAGTCAGTGACATTAGAGAAGGTTTCGTGGCTCGGCCAGAAACGCACGGTGGTCCCGGTTTTTTCCGTTTCGCCAGTGACCGCCAGCGGTGCCTGTGGCACGCCGTGGGTATAAACCTGGTGATGGATTTTACCTTCGCGGTAGATAACCAGTTCCAGCTTCTGCGACAGGGCGTTAACAACGGAAACGCCCACGCCGTGCAGGCCGCCGGACACTTTATAGGAGTTGTCATCGAATTTACCGCCTGCGTGCAGGACGGTCATGATCACTTCCGCAGCGGATACGCCCTCTTCCGGGTGAATGCCGGTCGGAATACCACGGCCATCATCCTGTACGGAAACGGAGTTATCGCCGTGGATGGTGACGATAATATCTTTACAGTGACCCGCGAGCGCTTCGTCGATAGCGTTATCCACAACCTCGAATACCATGTGGTGCAGACCGGTGCCGTCATCGGTATCGCCGATATACATACCTGGGCGCTTACGCACCGCATCCAGTCCTTTCAGGACTTTGATACTGGAGGAGTCATAAGAATTCGACATCAACGTTTCTCGCTCATTTAATCTTGGGTTAATCCGTTATTTTACCCTTTTCCACGGTGAACATCTTCGAATTTTTGTCCGACATGTCCATAACGTGTTCAGCGCTAATGGCGCTGACGAAAACCTGCGACTGCGTGGCTTTTAAGCGGCTGGCAAGCAGCCCGCGCCGTGCATCGTCGAGTTCCGAGGCAAAATCATCTATTAGATACAGGCAACGTCGCCCACTCTCGCGAGTTAAAAACTCACCCTGCGCCAGGCGCAGTGCGCACATCAAAAGCTTGAGTTGCCCGCGCGACAGCGTGTCTTCCACCGGCGCACCGTCGGCGCGAATGCGGAAATCCGCTTTGTGCGGGCCGTGTGCGGTGTAGGTCAGCATACGGTCACGCTCGAAGCCTTTCTCCAGTACCTCGGCATAATCCGTCTCTTTCTCCCAGCCACGCTGGAAGGAGAAGGTCAGAGAAAACTCGGGCAAAAACTGTTTACAGGTATCAGCCATATCTTCGGCGATACCTGCGCTGTATTCGGCACGCCAGCGGCTGATTTGTTCCGCAAGCGGAACCAATTCCATATCCCACGGGCGCAACTGGGCATAGCGGGTCACCTGACGCAGCGCGGCGTTGCGCTGTTTAAGCAGCCGTTTCAGGTTGCTCCAGGCAGTAAAGAAACCCGCTTCGTTGTGAAAGCATCCCCAGTCGAGGAAGGCTCTTCGATATTTGGGGCCGCCATTGAGTAATGTAAACCCCTCAGGCGTAATCAGCTGCATGGGCATCAGCAGCGCCAGTTCAGCCACTTTATGGCCGTCGGTGCCGTCGATACGCACTTTGCTGTCGCCCAGCTTGTCTTTCGTCAGGCCAATCGAGGTTTCACGCTCGCTGCCCTGAAGTCGTCCGTGCAGCACGAATGCGTCCTGCTCGTGACGAATAACGCGACCAATCTGCAGGCTGCGAAACGCACGACCATGGCCAAGCGTGTAGATGGCTTCCAGCACGCTGGTTTTGCCGCTACCGTTCGCGCCAACCAGGAAATTAAAGCCGGGGGATAAAGCGAGATCCGCGCTTTCGATGTTGCGAAAGTCGCGGATCAGCAAGCGGGTGAGCGACATTACAGTCTCATTGGCATGACAACATAAGCCGCGCTTTGGCTGGCAGCATCTTCAATCTGTACGCTTGAAACCGAATCGGTCAGCAGAATGCGCACGTTTTCGCATTTGAGCGCATTGAGCACATCCAGCACGTAGCTAACGTTAAAGCCGATTTCCATTTCGGTTCCGGCGTAGGTGACGTCCAGAATCTCTTCTGCCTCTTCCTGCTCCGGGTTGTTGGCGGTGATTTTGATCTGGTTTTCACTCACATACAGGCGCACGCCGCGGAATTTCTCGTTAGAGAGGATCGCCGCACGGGCAAAGGCCTGTTTGAGAATATCGCAGCCCGCTTCCAGCGTTTTGTCGGGATTTTTCGGCAATACGCGGCGATAATCCGGAAAACGACCGTCAACCAGCTTCGACGTGAAGATAAAATCACCCACGTGAGCGCGAATATTATTGCTGCCGATCTGCACGCGCAGCGGAGTATCACCGCCGTCGAGCATACGCATCAGCTCAATCACACCTTTACGCGGGACGATCACCGAATGGTTGGGCAGCGTCACGCCAATCGGCATGGAACAGACTGCCAGACGGTGGCCGTCTGTCGCCACGGTACGCAGTTCTTCACCTTCGGTTTCGAACAACATGCCGTTTAAGTAGTAGCGAACGTCCTGATGCGCCATCGAGAACTGGGTCGCTTCAATCAGACGTTTCATCGTCGCCTGCGGCAGGGTGAATTCGACTTCACTCTGCCAGTCGTCCAGATTCGGGAAGTCCGCGGCAGGCAGTGTAGAGAGCGAGAAACGGCTGCGACCAGAGCGAACCAGAATACGGTCGCCTTCCAGCTGGACAGCAATTTCAGCGCCTTCCGGCAGCCCACGGCAGATATCAAAGAATTTACGCGCCGGAACGGTGGTGGCACCCGCATCATGCGGTTGAGAAAGTGTCACGCGCGCGACCATTTCCATTTCGAGGTCTGTTCCGGTCAGCGACAGCGTACCGTCAGCGACCTGAAGCAGCAGGTTTCCAAGAATAGGCAGCGTCGGGCGGCCACCTAATGGGCCACTCACCTGTTGCAGCGGTTTTAATAAATGTTCACGTTCAACGGTAAATTTCATAGCATCACGATGATAATGTTCTGATTAAATTGGAGAAATCTTCTTTTATGTCGTGGCTTTCTTCGCGTAACTGCTCGATCTTGCGACAAGCGTGCAGCACGGTCGTATGGTCACGGCCACCAAACGCATCGCCGATTTCCGGCAGACTGTGGTTGGTTAATTCCTTCGCCAGCGCCATCGCCATCTGACGCGGTCTCGCCACCGAGCGGGAACGACGTTTAGACAACAAATCTGCCACTTTGATTTTGTAGTACTCAGCCACGGTCTTCTGAATATTGTCGATAGTGACCAGTTTTTCCTGTAACGCCAGCAGATCGCGCAGCGCTTCACGCACAAAATCGATGGTAATCGCCCGGCCAGTAAAGTTGGCGTTGGCGATCACGCGGTTCAGTGCGCCTTCGAGTTCACGCACGTTTGAGCGCAGACGCTTCGCAATAAAGAACGCCACTTCACCCGGCAGGCGAATGTCGTTTTCATCGGCTTTTTTCATCAGGATCGCGACGCGGGTTTCCAGCTCCGGTGGCTCGATCGCCACGGTCAGGCCCCAGCCGAAGCGGGATTTCAGACGATCCTCAACCCCATTGATCTCTTTCGGGTAACGATCCGAGGTCAAAATGATCTGTTGGTTACCTTCCAGCAGGGCATTGAAGGTGTGGAAAAACTCTTCCTGGGATCGTTCTTTATTCGCAAAGAACTGAATGTCATCGATCAGCAGCGCATCAACAGAACGGTAGTAGCGTTTAAACTCTTCGATCGCGTTGTTTTGCAGGGCTTTTACCATGTCCTGAACGAAGCGCTCGGAGTGCATATACACCACTTTCGCATTGGGCTTACGCGCCACAATGCCGTTGCCCACCGCGTGTAACAGGTGAGTTTTACCGAGACCCGTGCCGCCATACAGGAACAGCGGGTTATAGGCGCCGCCTGGGTTGTCCGCAACCTGACGAGCCGCCGCACGGGCCAGCTGGTTCGATTTACCCTCAACGAAGTTATCGAAGGTGTGCTTCACGTTAACGTTGGAGCGGTAGGTGGGTTCAGCCGGAGCCGGAACGTTGTCCCAGCCAGAACGCGCGGGCTGAATAATGCGCGGTGTCGGGACGTGAATCTGGGCCGGAGCCGCCACGTTTACCGTCTCTCTGACGGTTTGCGTGACCGGTTTAGTACCGACTTCAAAACGCAGCTGCGGGGCATCAGTGCCGCAGAAATCATTGAGCAATCCATTGATATTATTTAGGTATTTATCCCTTACCCAATCGAGCACGAAACGGTTTGGCGCATACAAAGCCAGCGTGTTATCGCTCAGTTCCGCCTGCAACGGGCGGATCCACATACTGAATTCTGTGGCTGGTAACTCATCCTGCAATCGGGCAAGACACTGCTGCCAAAGCGAAAGTGACACGGCGGACTCCACTCGAACAATAAAAGAAAGATACTGAATATTCGTGATTGTTGGCACACGTCGACAAGACCCTGTGCAAAGGGTGACGTGCGAATTGCTATCTGCAATTTTTACCTGACCAGACCCCTTTGGATCCCGATCAGGACCGCGGATCATAGCCTAAACTGAGCCAGAGATCTTCTGTTTCTCACAGATTCTTCCCGATTTATCCACAGGAAGATCCGAAACCGGGTAAGTGTAAACGATCCTGGAGGGAGTGCCCCACGATTTAGCCCGCATATTGGAAAAATTAATGAGCACAGACAATTTTTTGCTTAAAAGATCTAATGATGATCCTGGACGATCCTTGCGCTTTGGTTGGGAGGTCGTATAATCCCCCACCCGGCGCGTGATGCTCGTCCTCCGCGCGGGACGCTGCTCATTTTCCACACGAAATCGTGCGGAAATACGCGGGAAATAAGGAAAGAGAATTGACTCCGGAGTGTACAATTATTACAATCCGGCCTCTTTAATCACCCACGCTGAGGCGTTAGTCGTTCGATAATCGTTCGGGTATACGCGAAAGTCAGTGAATTTATTCAAGTTTAGGTAGAAATCGCCATGAAACGCACTTTTCAACCGTCTGTACTGAAGCGCAACCGTTCTCACGGCTTCCGTGCTCGTATGGCTAATAAAAATGGTCGTCAGGTTCTGGCACGTCGTCGTGCTAAAGGCCGTTCTCGTCTGACCGTTTCTAAGTAATAAAAGCTAACCCCTGGTGGTTAAGCTAGCATTTCCCAGGGAGTTACGTTTGTTAACTCCCACTCATTTCACTTTCGTCTTCCAGCAGCCACAACGGGCTGGCACGCCGCAAATCACCATCCTCGGCCGCCAAAATTCGCTGGGGCATCCCCGCATCGGTCTAACTGTCGCCAAGAAAAACGTTAAGCGTGCGCATGAACGCAATCGGATTAAACGTCTGACGCGTGAAAGCTTCCGTTTACGTCAACATGAACTGCCTTCAATGGATTTCGTGGTGGTGGCTAAAAAAGGGGTTGCCGACCTCGATAACCGTGCTCTCTCGGAAGCGTTGGAAAAACTATGGCGCCGCCATTGTCGCCTGGCTCAAGGGTCCTGATAGCCTGTATTCGGGTCTATCAGCGCCTGATCAGTCCGCTGCTCGGGCCGCATTGTCGTTTCACTCCAACCTGTTCCAGCTACGGAATTGAGGCATTGCGCAGGTTTGGAGTGATAAAAGGCAGTTGGTTGACGGTGAAACGCGTATTAAAATGCCACCCTTTACACCCTGGTGGTGACGACCCCGTCCCACCCGGACCATTTGATACCAGAGAACACTAACGATGGATTCGCAACGCAATCTTTTAGTCATCGCTTTGTTGTTCGTGTCTTTCATGATCTGGCAGGCATGGGAGCAGGATAAAAATCCTCAACCACAGCCGCAACAGACCACGCAGACAACGACCACCGTAGCGGGTAGCGCCGCCGACCAGGGCGTACCGGCCAGTGGCCAAGGGAAGCAGATTACGGTGAAAACCGATGTGCTTGAGCTGACTATCAACACCCGTGGTGGCGATATTGAGCAGGCACTGCTGCTGACTTACCCGAAAGAGCTGAAGTCAAACGAGCCGTTCCAGCTGCTGGAAACGACGCCTGAGTTCCTGTATCAGGCTCAGAGCGGTCTGACCGGTCGTGATGGCCCGGACAATCCGGCTAATGGCGCTCGTCCGCTGTATAACGTCGACAGTGACACCTTTGTACTGGCTGATGGTCAGAATGAACTCGCGATCCCGATGACTTACACTGACGCCGCGGGTAACACCTTCACCAAAACCTTCACCCTGAAACGCGGTGAGTATGCGGTGAATGTGGGCTATAACGTGCAGAACGCCGGTGAGAAACCACTGGAAGTTTCCACGTTTGGTCAGCTGAAGCAGTCCATCAATCTGCCGTCTCACCGTGACACCGGAAGCAGCAACTTTGCGCTGCACACCTTCCGTGGCGCGGCGTACTCCACGCCAGATACCAAGTACGAGAAATACAAATTCGACACCATCGCCGATAACGAAAACCTGAACGTCAGTGCTAAAGGCGGTTGGGTTGCGATGCTGCAACAGTATTTCGCGACAGCGTGGGTGCCAAATAACAACGGTACCAACAACTTCTACACTGCGAATCTGGGCAATGGTATTGCGGCTATCGGCTACAAATCGCAGCCGGTTCTGGTTCAGCCTGGTCAAACAGGTCAACTGGCCAGCACCCTGTGGGTCGGTCCTGAAATTCAGGACAAAATGGCAGCCGTGGCACCGCATCTGGATCTGACCGTCGATTACGGTTGGTTGTGGTTCATCTCTCAGCCGCTGTTCAAACTGCTGAAGTGGATCCACAGCTTCCTGGGTAACTGGGGCTTCTCCATCATCGTTATTACCTTCATCGTTCGTGGCATCATGTACCCGCTGACCAAAGCGCAGTACACCTCCATGGCGAAGATGCGTATGCTGCAGCCGAAGATTGCGGCGATGCGTGAGCGTCTGGGCGATGATAAACAGCGTCAGAGCCAGGAAATGATGGCCCTGTATAAAGCAGAGAAAGTAAACCCACTGGGTGGTTGCTTCCCGCTGCTGATTCAGATGCCAATCTTCCTTGCGCTGTACTACATGCTGATGGGTTCCGTTGAGCTGCGCCACGCGCCATTTGCTCTGTGGATCCATGACTTGTCTGCACAGGACCCGTACTACATCCTGCCGATCCTGATGGGCGTGACGATGTTCTTCATTCAGAAGATGTCGCCGACCACCGTGACCGACCCGATGCAGCAGAAGATCATGACCTTCATGCCGGTCATCTTCACCGTGTTCTTCCTGTGGTTCCCGTCAGGTCTGGTGCTGTACTATATCGTCAGCAACCTGGTGACCATCATCCAGCAGCAGCTGATCTACCGTGGTCTGGAAAAACGTGGCCTGCATAGCCGCGAAAAGAAAAAATCCTGATTCGGTAAGAGAACGCTAAAATAAGGGCGGTCATTTGACCGCCTTTTTTATTTGTATTTGACGAGACATCCCATGAGCCATAACGACACGATCGTCGCCCAGGCAACCCCACCGGGACGCGGTGGTGTAGGCATTCTGCGTATCTCCGGCCTGAAGGCGCGCGAGGTGGCCGAAGCCGTGCTGGGCAAACTGCCAAAGCCCCGTTACGCCGACTACCTGCCGTTTAAAGATGCAGACGGTACCGCGCTGGATCAGGGCATCGCGCTCTGGTTCCCAGGTCCGAACTCCTTTACCGGTGAAGACGTACTGGAGCTGCAGGGCCACGGCGGTCCGGTGATCCTCGACCTGCTGTTAAAACGTATTCTGACCTTGCCGGGCCTGCGTATTGCTAAGCCGGGCGAGTTCTCCGAGCGTGCGTTCCTCAACGACAAGCTCGACCTGGCACAGGCCGAAGCCATTGCTGACCTGATCGACGCCAGCTCTGAACAGGCGGCACGTTCTGCCCTGAACTCCCTGCAGGGCGCATTTTCCGCACGCGTGAACCATCTTGTGGAAGCACTCACTCACCTGCGAATCTACGTGGAAGCTGCCATCGACTTCCCCGATGAAGAGATCGACTTCCTCTCCGACGGTAAAATCGAAGCGCAGTTGAACAGCGTCATGTCCGATCTCGACGCCGTGCGCGCCGAAGCGCGACAGGGCAGCCTGCTGCGCGAAGGGATGAAAGTGGTTATCGCCGGTCGCCCTAACGCCGGGAAATCGAGCCTGCTGAACGCCCTGGCGGGCCGCGAAGCGGCGATCGTGACGGATATTGCCGGCACGACCCGCGACGTACTGCGTGAGCATATTCATATCGACGGTATGCCCTTGCACATTATCGACACCGCCGGTCTGCGCGACGCCAGCGACGAAGTGGAGCGCATCGGTATCGAGCGTGCGTGGCAGGAGATCGAGCAGGCTGACCGCGTGCTGTTTATGGTCGATGGAACCACCACCGACGCCGTTGATCCCCGCTGAAATCTGGCCGGACTTTATCGCCCGTCTGCCCGCCAAACTACCGATTACCGTGGTGCGTAACAAAGCCGATAAAACAGGCGAAACGCTGGGTCTGAGCGATGTGAATGGTCACTCACTCATCCGTCTGTCGGCGCGTACCGGCGAAGGCGTGGATGACCTGCGTAACCATCTCAAACAGAGCATGGGCTTTGATACGAGCATGGAAGGCGGTTTCCTGGCCCGTCGCCGTCACCTGCAGGCGCTGGAACAAGCGGCTAATCATCTCGATCAGGGCAAAGCACAGCTGCTCGGTGCCTGGGCGGGTGAACTGCTGGCGGAAGAGCTGCGTCTTGCGCAGCAGAGCCTGAGTGAAATTACCGGTGAGTTTACTTCCGACGATTTGCTGGGCCGCATCTTCTCAAGCTTCTGTATCGGGAAATAACCTCCCACCTCAAAGGTGATTTCCTCCTGGGAAATCACCTTTGTCCAAATGGCAACTCGCTTCTTCCCGTTTCTCCCCCTATGCTTCCAGCCTGCCGATCATGGGGGGTTTATGGCGCGTTTTCTGTTTTGTAGTTTTGCACTGGTTCTGCTTTATCCATCGGGCATTGATATGTATCTGGTCGGCCTGCCGCACATTGCGCGGGATCTGGGGGCCAGTGAAGCGCAACTGCACATCGCGTTTTCCGCCTATCTCGCAGGGATGGCGTCGTCGATGGTGTTTGCCGGTAAGATTGCCGACAAAGCCGGGCGCCAGCCGGTGGCGATTACCGGTGCGGTGATTTTCGCCCTGGCTTCGGTCCTCTGCTCAATGGCGCAGGACAGCACGCTGTTCCTGACCGGGCGCTTCATTCAGGGCATTGGGGCGGGCGGCTGTTATGTGGTCGCGTTTGCCATTCTGCGCGATACCCTGAGTGCGCAGCGCCGCGCGAAGGTGCTTTCGATGCTTAACGGTATCACCTGCATTATTCCGGTGCTGGCGCCGGTGATCGGTTATCTGATTATGCTCAAACTGCCGTGGCAGAGCCTGTTCTGGACGATGGCGGTGATGGGCCTGCTGGTCTTTATCCTTTCTATCACCGTGCTGAAAGAGACGCATCCTGGCTCGCATCACGCGGGGAATGCCGCGACGATTCACCCGGCCGAAAAGCTCCTGAACCGCTTTTTCATCAGCCGTCTGCTGATCACCACCTTAAGCGTCGTGGTAATCCTCACCTATGTAAACGTTTCCCCGGTTTTACTGATGGAAACCATGGGCTTTGATCGCGGGGAATACTCCTCGGTAATGGCCTTAACGGCGATGGTCAGCATGGCGGTCTCGTTCTCGACACCGTTCGCCCTTAACGTCTTCAGCCAGCGCAGCCTGATGCTGACCTCGCAGATCCTGTTCCTGATGGCCGGTGTGGTGCTGGCAACCGCAAGTTCCCACGCCATTATGCTGGCGGGGATTACCCTGATCTGCGCCGGTTTCTCGGTAGGGTTTGGCGTCGCGATGAGCCAGGCGCTGGGACCATTCTCCCTGCGCGCCGGTGTGGCCAGCTCTGCGCTCGGTATCGCTCAGGTGTGCGGTTCGTCCCTGTGGATTTGGCTGGCGGCGGTGATAGGTCTTAATGCGCTGAATATGCTGATCGGGATTCTGATTGGCTGTAGCATGGTCTGCATTCTGTTAATCATGGCGATACGGCCCGCAGCGCACTATGAAGAAGCCCATCAGCAGTCTCGATCTTAACCTCCTGCTGTGCCTGCAGCTGTTGCTGCAGGAACGCAGCGTCACGAAAGCAGCAAAACGGATGAACGTCACGCCGTCTGCGGTCAGTAAATCGCTGGCGAAACTGCGCGACTGGTTTGACGATCCGCTGTTTGTGAAAACGCCGCTGGGCCTGCTGCCCACGCCGCTAACGGTGAGTCTTGAGCAAGATCTGACGGACTGGATGCAGATAGGCAATCAGATCCTGGATAAACCCCACCACGATTCCCCCTGCGGGCTGAAATTCGAGCTGGCGGCGGAAACGCCGCTGATGCTGATTCGCTTTAACGCTCTGTTAGAGCAGGTGAATCAGCGTTATCCGCAGGCCACCGTGCGGATGCGGCATTGGGATTACGACTCGCTGGATGCCATCACGCGCGGCGAAGTGGATATTGGTTTTACCGGGCGCGAAACGCATCCACGCTCGCGCGAACTGTTAAAGCTGCTCCCGTGGTTTATCGACCACGAAATCCTCTTTAGCGACCGCCCGTGCGTCTATCTGCGCGAAGACCATCCGGCGCTGCAGGAAGAGTGGAATCTCGACACCTTTTTACGCTACCCCCACATCAGCATCTTCTGGGAGCGCAGCGACACCTGGGCGCTGGACGAAGTGCTGAAAGAGATGGGCCGCGAGCGCAACATTGCCCTGAGCCTGCCGGGCTTTGAGCAGTCGATGTTTATGGCGGCACAACCCGACCACAACTATATCGCCACCGCGCCGCACTACTGCCATCACTACAATCAGCTCCACCAGCGTAAGCTGGTGAGTCGCCCCATTCCCATCGACGACGCGCAGGCCGAAAAGCTCAACGTGCCTTTCACCCTGATCTGGCATAAGCGCAACAGTCACAACCCGAAAATCATCTGGCTGAAAGAGACGATCAAAGCGTTGTACTGTGATTCTCTGCGCCAGAGATCCGATTTTTCCCTCTAAAAATGTAAAGTTCGGTCCCCGGGCTTCTCATTAGTGGATTTACCCATTAAAAGAGAGGCTCAGTTAAGCGATAATCATGTAACCGTTTAACCTGTCTCTGACCATTATCATGGAGCGAAAAATGGCAACGCATTTTGCAAGAGGGATCCTGACCGAAGGACGACTGGTGTCTGTCAGACTCTCCTCTTCCTGCCACAACGAGGCGCGCAAGCTTCCGGATCACCGACGCTCGCGCTTTTTGGCCTCCAGGGCGTTACTGTCCGAGCTGCTGTTTATGCTCTACGGCACCAGCGAACTGCCGGAGATGATCACCCAGCCTGAAGGCCGCCCTGTTTTTGCTGACCCGGCGCTACCGCGTTTTTCCATCGCCTACACGGGAAATATTGTTGGCGTGGCCCTTACAACGGAAGGCGATTGCGGACTGGATATGGAACTCCAGCGCGCGACTCGCGGTTTCCACGGCCCTCACGCGCACGACGCCTATCCTTTATCGAGCAATGAAAAGCTGTGGGTGCGTAATCAAAACGACCCCAATGAAGCCAAAGCGCAGCTCATCACCTTGCGTCAGAGTATTCAAAAGCTCTCCGGCTGTGCGGCAGACGACGCCAGCCTTCTCCAGCTGCTCCCCGGTTCAGGACGCCTGCGCGCAACCAAAGCGGCGCGCGTGGAAGCCCTCAGCGACGCCGAAGACGTGCTGATCTGGTCGATTGCTGTCACGCCTGCGATTGAGCGCCTGAAGATCTGGGAATTTGACAGCCGACACGGATGGCATAGCCTTCCTGATGTTCCCGCGCGCGCCAACGAACCCGCCGCGCGCCTGATGAGATTAACCAGTTTACCGGCAGAAAAAGCACTTACCCTTAACTGACCCGCTGATGGGCCATCATGATGAAAAAGGAGTAATCATGTCTGATACGTTGAAAGTTGTTACGTTACTGGGAAGCCTGCGCAAAGGTTCATTTAACGGGATGGTTGCCCGCACGTTGCCTAAGCTGGCACCGGCAGGAATGGAGGTCTCCGCGCTGCCATCGATCGGCGATATTCCTCTGTATGACGCCGATGTTCAGCAGGAAGAAGGGTTCCCGCAAAGCGTAGAAGCGCTGGCTGAGCAAATTCGCCAGGCCGATGGCGTGGTCATTGTGACGCCGGAGTACAACTATTCGGTGCCGGGCGGGTTGAAGAATGCAATCGACTGGCTTTCCCGTTTACCTGAGCAGCCGCTATCCGGCAAGCCGGTGCTGATCCAGACCAGCTCCATGGGCGCGATTGGCGGCGCACGCTGCCAGTATCATCTGCGTCAGATTCTGGTGTTCCTGGATGCAATGGTGATGAACAAGCCGGAATTTATGGGCGGCGTGATTCAGAACAAAGTGGATACGCAGACGGGCGAAGTGGTGGATCAGAGCACGCTGGATCATCTGACCGGTCAGTTGACCGCGTTTGGGGAGTATATTCAGCGGGTGAAAGCGTAAGGGAATCAGCCCTTTCCCGGCGGGAAAGGGCTTTTTGTTTATTTCGCGTCAATAAACACAATCTTCAGCACAAACAGCAGCGCCACCACGATCACGCATGGGCTAAGTTCGCGGAAACGACCGGTACCGATTTTCATCACGCAGTAGGAGATGAAGCCCAGAGCGATACCTTCGGTGATGGAGAAGCTAAACGGCATCATCACGGCGGTAATAAACGCCGGAACCGCTTCGGTTAAATCTTCCCACTTCACGCGCGACAGGCTCGACGTCATCAGCACGCCAACGTAAATCAGTGCGCCAGCGGCCGCGTACGGTGGAACCATCCCCGCCAGCGGAGAGAGGAAGATCACCAGCAGGAACAGCAGGCCCACGACGACGGCGGTCAGACCGGTACGGCCACCGACGGAGACGCCGGACGAGGACTCAATGTACGCCGTAACAGAAGAGGTCCCGATGAAAGAACCGGCAACAGACGAGATGCTATCCACATACAGCGCCTGTTTCATGCGCGGGAATTTGCCCTTCTCATCCGCCAGACCCGCTTTATCGGTCACACCGATAAGGGTACCGGAGGAGTCGAACAGGTTCACCAGCATGAAGGAGAAAATCACACCCGCCAGGCCCAGATTAAACGAACCTGCCAGATCGACGTGGCCAATCACCGTTGTCACACTTGGCGGTGCAGAAACGATGCCGTTGTAATGCACGTCACCCAGCATCCAGCCGAACAGGGTGGTCACGATAATAGAGACCAGCACCGCGGCGTGAATATTACGGGATGCCAGAATCGCGATGATGAAGAAGCCCAGCACGCCCAACAGCACGCTGTGTGAGGTCAGGTTACCGATGCTCACCAGGGTTTCCGGGTTAGCGACGATCACACCCGCGTTTTTCAGCCCCATCATGCCGATGAACAGTCCGATACCACTGGTGATGCCGACACGCAGACTCACCGGGATATTGGCAATCATCCAGTAACGTACGCGGAAAATGGTCAGCAGCAACAAGCCTACCGCGCCCCAGAAGATGGCGCCCATACCCACTTGCCACGGCAGCCCCATCGCCTGCACAACCACGAATGCGAAGAAAGCGTTCAGACCCATTGCCGGTGCCAGTGCAACCGGAAGGTTAGCGAACACGCCCATCAGGATGCTGCCGAGTGCAGCGATCAGACAGGTGGTCACGAAGACCGCGCTGGTGTCCATGCCAGCCACGCCCAGAATCTGCGGGTTAACAAAAACGATATAAACCATCGTCAGGAAGGTGGTAAAACCGGCGATCACTTCAGTGCGTGCCGTTGTGCCGTGCTCGCGCAGTTTAAACACGCGCTCAAGCAGACCCTGACCAGATGTCTGGGTAGTGTGTTGTTGGCTCATCATCAGTTTCCGAACAAGGAGGGAAAAATCCGTCGCTATCCTATACCAAAATGCGACAATAGGCGCGTTTGCGAGCGACTTTTTTTCATTGATTTTGCTTATACGGCAACGATTGCGTCCCGCAAATTGCATTACGTAAACGTTAAACTTGTTAAAAGGGAAAGGCATGTCCGGAATTGAAGCGGTATTTTTCGACTGCGACGGTACGCTGGTCGACAGTGAGGTCATTTGTTCCCGTGCGTATGTCAGCATGTTCCAGGAATTCGGCATTACGCTCGATCTTGAAGAGACGTTCAAGCGCTTCAAAGGCGTCAAACTCTACGAGATCATCGACATTATCAACGCTGAGCACGGCGTCAGTCTGGCGAAGGCCGACTTAGAACCCGTTTACCGCGCCGAGGTCGCACGCCTTTTCGACTCGGAACTGGAGGTCATCGCCGGGGCAAACGCTCTGCTGGATTCGATGGCTGTGCCGATGTGCGTGGTGTCAAACGGCCCGGTCAGCAAAATGCAGCACTCCCTCGGCAAGCTTGAAATGTTGCACCATTTCCCGGAAAAACTGTTCAGCGGCTACGATATCCAGCGTTGGAAGCCCGATCCGGCCCTGATGTTCCACGCCGCGAAAGCGATGAACGTGAACGTTGAAAATTGCATTCTGGTGGATGATTCCAGCGCAGGCGCGCAGTCCGGGATTGATGCAGGGATGGAGGTGTTTTACTTCTGTGCCGATCCGCATAACAAACCGATCAGCCACCCAAAAGTGACGACCTTTACCGATCTGGCGCAGTTGCCGGAATTGTGGAAAGCGCGTGGGTGGGATATTACGCGTTAATGAAAAAAGCCGGACAGCGCTCGCGCTTATCCGGCCTACAGATCCGTGGTTTTTCAGGCCCGGTAAGCGTCGCGCCACCGGGCTTTTTACTGCGGATCACTCTTTCGGGTCTTTCCCCGCCAGCAGCTTGTCCAGCTCATCCCCGCCCACGTGACGGAAATCCTGTCCCTTCACGAAGTAGAAGATGTATTCACAAATGTTCTGGCAGCGGTCGCCGATACGCTCGATAGATCGCGCGCAGAACAGGGCGGTCAGGACGCTCGGAATAGTGCGCGGATCTTCCATCATGTAGGTCATCAGCTGACGCACGATGCCTTCATACTCCTGGTCGACCTTCTTGTCTTCACGGTAGATACGCACTGCTTCATCGAGATCCATACGCGCGAACGCATCCAGCACGTCATGCAGCATCTGCACCGTATGACGGCCCAAGGATTCCAGGCTCACCAGCAGCGGCTGGTGCTGATGGGAGAACTTCTCGAGCGCGGTGCGGCAGATTTTGTCCGCCACGTCACCAATGCGCTCCAGCTCGGCGATAGTTTTGATGATCGCCATCACCAGACGCAGGTCGCTCGCCGTCGGCTGACGTTTCGCGATGATACGAACGCAGGCTTCGTCGATCGCCACTTCCATCATGTTGACGTTTTTGTCGCCTTCAACAACGCGCTTTGCCAGCTCGCTGTCCTGGTTGTGCATGGCGGTGATCGCATCAGACAGTTGCTGCTCGACCATGCCGCCCATCGTCATCACCTGGGTGCGGATACTTTCCAGCTCTGCGTTGAACTGGCCGGAAATGTGTTTATTTAGATTGAGGTTATCCATGGTTTCTCCACATGCACTAAGGCAAATCAACCGTAGCGGCCAGTAATATAATCTTCGGTTTGTTTCTTCGCGGGCTTGGTGAACAGATCGTCCGTGTTGCTGAACTCAATCAACTCGCCCAGATACATAAACGCCGTATGGTCGGAACAACGCGCAGCCTGCTGCATGTTGTGGGTCACAATCACCACGGTGTAATCCTGTTTCAGCTCGGTGATCAGCTCTTCAATACGACCGGTGGAGATCGGGTCCAGGGCTGAGCACGGCTCATCCAGCAGCAACACTTCCGGGCGAATGGCGATACCGCGCGCAATGCACAGACGCTGCTGCTGACCACCGGAGAGAGAGTATCCGCTCTGGTGCAGTTTATCTTTGGTTTCGTTCCATAATGCGGCTTTGGTCAAGGCCCACTGCACGCGCTCGTCCATATCGGCACGGGAGAGTTTTTCGAACAAACGCACGCCAAACGCGATGTTGTCGTAGATCGACATCGGGAACGGCGTCGGTTTCTGGAACACCATCCCCACTTTGGCACGCAGCAGGGCGATATCCTGGGTATTGGTCAGAATGTTGTCGCCATCCAGCAGAATTTCACCTTCCGCGCGCTGCTCCGGATACAGCTCAAACATCTTGTTAAAGGTGCGCAGCAGCGTGGATTTGCCACAACCTGATGGACCGATAAATGCCGTGACCTGGTTCTTGGCGATATCCAGGTTGATGTTTTTCAGGGCATGGAATTTACCGTAGTAGAAGTTCAAATCACGAACCTTGATCTTACCCGGTGCAGTATCAACCATACTCATTGACTCATTTCCTCATTCGGCGCCGCGTGATGCCGCGCCGTCAAAATTAACCGTGTTTCTGCTTCGCGAAGATGACGCGCGCCAGAATGTTCAGCAACAGTACGCAAAGGGTAATAATCAGCACGCCGGCCCAGGCCAGCTGCTGCCACTCCGCGAACGGGCTCATCGCAAATTTAAAGATAGTGACCGGCAGGTTGGCGATGGGCTGCATCATGTCCGTGCTCCAGAACTGGTTGGAGAGCGCGGTGAACAGCAGCGGCGCGGTTTCACCCGCAATACGCGCAATTGCCAGCAGGATACCGGTCATGATCCCCGAGACCGACGCTTTCAGCGTGATCGCCGAAATCATTTTCCATTTCGGTGTGCCGAGTGCATAGGCCGCTTCGCGCAGGCTGTCCGGCACCAGTTTCAGCATGTTCTCGGTGGTACGAATAACGATAGGTACCTGCAGCAGCGCCAGCGCAATCACGCCCGCCCAGCCGGAGAAGTGCTCCATCTGCGCTACCACAATGGTGTAGACGAACAGACCGACAACGATAGACGGCGCAGAGAGCAGGATGTCGTTGATGAAACGAATCACTTCCGCGACCCAGGATTTACGGCCATATTCCGCCAGATAAATCCCCGCCATGATGCCGAGCGGCGTACCGACTGCGGTCGCCCACAGGATCAGCAACCCGCTGCCCGCCAGGGCGTTCGCCAGGCCACCGCCCGCTGTATTCGGCGGCGGCGTCATTTCGGTGAACAGGGCAATCGACATCCCGTCGATGCCGCGCGTAATGGTAGAAAACAGGATCCACACCAGCCAGAACAGGCCAAACGCCATCGTTGCCATCGACAGCGTCAGCGCCAGACGGTTCTTCATGCGGCGGCGCGCCTGCATTTTGCGGCGAGATTCTGCCAGTTCAGCGGTGGATTGCATTTCGAGAGTCGTCATTAGCGTGCCCCCTCACTTTTTGCGAGGCGCATAATCATCAGCTTGGAGATCGCCAGAACAATAAAGGTGATAACAAACAGAATCAGGCCCAGCTCCATCAGTGCCGCCACGTGCAGCCCAGATTCCGCTTCGGCGAACTCATTTGCCAGCGCAGAGGTGATACTGTTGCCCGGCATATAGAGCGAAACGCTGTCGAGCTGGTAGGTGTTACCGATGATAAAGGTCACGGCCATGGTTTCACCCAGCGCGCGCCCGAGGCCCAACATGATGCCACCGATAACACCATTTTTGGTGAACGGCAGGACGATACGCCAGATCACTTCCCACGTGGTGCAACCGATCCCGTAGGCCGACTCTTTCATCATCACCGGGGTTTGTTCGAAGACATCGCGCATGACCGCCGCAATGTACGGAATAATCATGATGGCGAGAATTACGCCTGCCGCCAGAATACCAATCCCGAAGGCCGGACCGGAGAACAGCGCGCCCACAAATGGAATGTTGGAGAGGATATTCCCCACCGGCTCCTGGAAGTAGGTCGCGAACAGCGGCGCAAAGATGAACAGGCCCCACATGCCGTAAACGATACTCGGGATCGCCGCCAGCAGTTCAATCGCAATACCCAGCGGGCGTCGCAACCAGCCAGGCGCCAGCTCCGTCAGGAACAGAGCGATACCGAAGCTCACCGGAACGGCAATCAGCAGGGCGATAAACGAGGTCACGAGCGTGCCGTAAATCGGCACCAGCGCACCGTAGATATCGTTTGGCGCGTCCCACTCTTTGGTCCACAGGAAGGAGAAACCGAATTTCTGGATGCTCGGCCAGGAGGAGAAAATCAGGGACACGATAATGCCGCCCAGCAGCAATAGCACAATCAGCGCAGCCAGTCGGACCAGCGCGCTGAAAATCTTGTCACCATGTTTCCCCGGAGGGCTAAAAGCAGGCTTGGTTGCAGCCATAAATCACTCTTCTGTTAAATACGTTTTACGAATAAGGGCGGGTGAAATCACCCGCCATTTTCGTCAGAATGCTGAATCAGTACAATGCTTTACCGCTGCTATCTTTTACGTTGGTTTTCCATGCAGCACGAATCTGCTCAACCACGCTGTCTGGCAGGCTGGCGTAATCCAGGTCATTAGCCTGTTTGCCGCCGTTTTTGTACGCCCAGTCGAAGAACTTCAGCACTTCGGCGCCCTGCTCAGGTTTCTTCTGATCTTTGTGGATCAGGATGAAAGTGGTGGAGGTAATTGGCCACGCCTCGTCACCTTTCTGGTTAGTCAGGTCCTGCGCGAAAGATTTGCTCCAGTCTGCGCCTTTGGCAGCGTTCGCAAAGTTCTCTTCAGTCGGGCTAACCGGTTTGCCGTCGGCAGAGATGAGCTTGGTGTAAGCCAGGTTGTTCTGCTTAGCATAAGCGTACTCTACGTAGCCGATTGAGCCAGGCAGACGCTGTACGAATGCGGCGATACCGTCGTTACCTTTGCCGCCCAGACCCGTCGGCCAGTTCACGGTAGAGCCAGAACCGACTTTGGATTTCCACTCTTCGTTCACTTTCGCCAGGTAGCTGGTGAAGACGAAGGAGGTGCCGGAACCGTCAGCGCGACGAACCACAGCGATGTTCTGCGAAGGCAGTTTTACACCTGGGTTCAGTTTGGTGATGGCTTCGTCATCCCATTTTTTGATTTTGCCGAGATAGATATCACCCAGCGTTTTGCCATCCAGCACCAGTTCGCCAGATTTGAGGCCAGGGATATTCACGGCCAGCACAACACCACCGATCACGGTCGGGAACTGGAACAGACCTTCCTGAGCCAGTTTGTCATCAGACAGCGGAGCGTCTGATGCGCCGAAATCAACGGTATTCGCCGTAATTTGTTTAACGCCACCGGAGGAGCCGATACCCTGATAGTTAACCTTGTTGCCGGTTTCTTTCTGGTAAGTATCAGCCCATTTGGCATACACCGGCGCAGGGAATGTTGCACCAGCGCCAGTCAGGCTTGCTTCTGCGAATACAGAGAAAGCGCTCAGAGATAAGGTCGCGGCGACAACAGTTGCGACAGTGGTACGCATAACTTTCATAATGTCTCCTGCAAGATTTCGTAAATCATTGTTTGAGTGGCTACGATGAGCAAAATAGGACAAACAGGTGACAGATAAATGTACGAATTATGACAGTTTTATGACACTGAAAGTTTGACTTAAGACTTCACAAAATTAGACTTAATAATCATATGGTTATCCACTTATGTGACAGTGGGATTTCAGAAAAATTTTCTTTCTGTGACACACTAATATGTAGCTGAAGATGACAGATTGTCATAAATAAAAAAAATAAGAATGGATGAAAAACGAACCGGGAAGGGATAAAAAAGCTCCACCCGAAGGTGGAGCCTGAAGGGATTATTCTACGGTGACGGACTTCGCCAGGTTACGCGGCTGGTCAACATCGGTGCCTTTGATCAGCGCGACGTGATACGCCAGCAGCTGCAGCGGAACGGTGTAGAAGATCGGGGCAATGACCTCTTCCACATGCGGCATCTCAATGATGTGCATGTTGTCGTTGCTGACGAACCCGGCATCCTGATCGGCGAAGACGTACAGCTGGCCGCCACGGGCACGCACTTCTTCGATGTTCGATTTCAGTTTTTCCAGCAGTTCGTTGTTCGGTGCAACGACGATGACCGGCATGTCTGCGTCAATCAGCGCCAGCGGGCCGTGTTTCAGCTCGCCTGCGGCGTAGGCTTCCGCATGAATGTAAGAGATCTCTTTCAGCTTCAGCGCGCCTTCCAGCGCGATAGGGTACTGATCGCCACGACCGAGGAACAGCGCGTGGTGTTTGTCAGAGAAATCTTCAGCCAGCGCTTCGATGCGTTTGTCCTGGGACAGCATCTGCTCGATACGGCTCGGCAGCGTCTGCAGCCCGTGAACGATATCGTGCTCGATAGATGCATCCTGGCCTTTCAGACGCGCCAGTTTCGCCACCAGCATCAACAGCACAGTCAACTGGGTGGTGAACGCTTTGGTCGATGCCACGCCGATTTCGGTGCCGGCTTTGGTCATCAGCGCCAGATCCGATTCACGTACCAGAGAAGAACCCGGCACGTTACAGATCGCCAGCGAACCGAGATAACCCAGCTCTTTCGACAGACGCAGTGCTGCCAGGGTATCCGCCGTTTCACCGGACTGGGAAAGGGTGATCATCAGGCTGTTACGGCGCACCGCTGATTTGCGGTAGCGGAATTCCGAGGCGATTTCGACATCGCACGGTACGCCCGCCAGCGCTTCAAACCAGTAGCGCGACACCATCCCCGAGTTGTAAGAGGTCCCGCAGGCCACAATCTGAATATGCTCGACGTTGGCCAGCATTTCGTTGGCGTTAGCGCCCAGCTCGCTGAGATCCACCTCGCCGTGGCTGATACGCCCGGTCAGGGTGTTCTTGATCGCGTTCGGCTGCTCGTAGATCTCTTTCTGCATGTAGTGACGGTACGCGCCTTTGTCGCCCGCGTCGTACTGCAGGTTGGATTCGATCTCCTGACGCTTCACCTGCGCGCCGGATTTATCAAAGACCGTCACACTGCGACGGGTCACTTCCGCGATATCGCCCTCTTCCAGGAAGATGAAGCGACGGGTCACCGGCAGCAGCGCCAGCTGATCGGAAGCAATGAAGTTTTCGCCCATCCCCATGCCGATCACCATCGGGCTACCGGAACGTGCCGCCAGCAGGGTGCTCGGATCGCGGGAATCCATAATCACTGTACCGTACGCACCGCGCAACTGAGGAATGGCGCGCAGCACTGCTTCACGCAGCGTACCGCCCTGCTCCAGCTCCCAGTGAACCAGGTGAGCGATAACTTCGGTGTCAGTTTCAGAGACAAAAGTGTAGCCACGCGCTTTCAACTCTTCGCGCAGCGGTTCGTGGTTTTCGATAATGCCGTTATGCACCACCACAATGTGTTCAGACACATGCGGGTGGGCGTTACCTTCAGACGGTTCACCGTGCGTTGCCCAGCGGGTGTGCGCGATGCCTGTTCCGCCGTGCAGCGGCGTTTCTTCCGCGGCTTGCGCCAGCATTTGCACTTTACCGAGACGGCGCAGGCGGGTCATGTGACCTTCTGCATCAACCACTGCCAGACCGGCAGAGTCATAGCCACGGTATTCCAGACGGCGTAAACCTTCGAGAAGGATTTCAGCAATATCACGCTGCGCAACTGCGCCAACAATTCCACACATAGTTAGATTTCCTGATAATGGCGATTTGCCATGCGTTGTCGCTGACCTGTATTACTCTTCGTCTTTTACGCTGAGACTGTATTGGCGGGCATGTTTTCCGCCGGGTCACAACGCAAAATCCTTTGAGTAATGCCCGTTAGGGCGCCCCGAGCCTTGTAGAGAGTGGGGTTATATTTATAGGTACTGCCTTTGGGCGGGGGATTATGTTATCCCCTCATCCCCTCATCCCCTGTCCACCGGCAATGCCGACAGACAAGTTCGTCGGGCGAGTAAGCGAAGTGCCACCCGCCCTGGTTTTACTTTTTCTTCACCGGACGCTGCCAGCCTTGCTTGTGAACCTGCGGTACGCGGCTGAGCACCAGCTCATTGTCCGCAACATCGCGCGTCACAGTCGTTCCGGCGGCGATGGTCACACCGTTACCGACGGTGACCGGAGCCACCAGCTGCGTATCGGAGCCGACAAACACATCGTTACCGATAATGGTTTTAAACTTGTTCGCGCCATCGTAGTTACAGGTGATGGTACCCGCACCGATATTGACGTTATCGCCAATTTCCGCGTCGCCCAGATAGGTCAGATGACCGGCTTTGGAGCCTTTACCCAGACGCGCTTTTTTCATCTCGACGAAGTTACCGACGTGAGCGCCTTCCAGCAGCTCAGCGCCTGGACGCAGACGCGCGAACGGGCCGATGGTGCAGGCCGCTTCCAGATGCGCATCTTCCACCACGCTATAGGGGCTGATTTCGCAGTCATCGCCAATCACGCTATTTTTGATCACGCAGCCGGTACCGATTTTGACGCGATTCCCCAGCGTGACCTGACCTTCAATAATAACGTTAGTGTCGATTTCCACATCACGCCCGTGAATCAACGCCCCGCGCAGATCAAAACGCGCCGGATCGCGCAGCATGACACCTGCCAGCAGCAGCTTTTCAGCCTGCTCAGCCTGGTAAACACGCTCAAGACGGGAGAGCTGCAGACGGTTGTTCACGCCCTCAACTTCGCTCAGGCGATCGGGATGAACCGCCACGATCTCGTTACCTTCCTGGTGCGCCAGGGCAATGATATCGGTGATGTAGTATTCACCCTGGGCATTGTTGTTGTTCAGTTTAGCCAGCCAGCGCTTCATGTCTGCGCCGTTGGCGATCAGGATTCCGGTATTGATTTCCTGAATCTGACGCTGTTCGTCAGAGGCATCTTTGTGCTCAACGATACCGGTCACTTTGCCATTTTCACGCGTGATACGGCCATAGCCTGTCGGGTCGTCCAGTTTAACGGTCAGTAAACCGATGCCGCCCTGCGGTTTGGCTTCACGCAGGCGAGTCAGGGTTTCCACCGCGATCAGCGGGACATCACCGTAGAGCATCAGAATGTCTTCATCATCGGCAAAGAACGGCGCGGCCTGCTGCATCGCATGGCCCGTTCCCAGCTGTTCTGCCTGAAGTACCCAATTGAGTTTGTCATCGCGCAACGTTTGCTTAAGCAGATCGCCGCCGTGGCCGTACACCAGATGCACTTTGCTGGCGCCTAATTCGCTTGCGGCATCAATGACATGCTGCACCATTGGCTTTCCTGCCAGGGTGTGAAGCACCTTAGGAAGATCGGAATACATGCGGGTACCTTTGCCTGCGGCAAGGATGACCACGCTCATCGTATTGTTCAACATACGCGTCCTGACTGTAATTTGAGTGAGAAGTAAAACCCTTTGACGTTGAAAATTCTACATATTTTGCGCCATAAAATGGACTGCTGGTAAAACGCTCAACATCGGCTGCTTATCGCTATTTGAGGATAGATTTGAGGCCAGAGTAAATCACTTTTTCTCTGGAAAATAGCTTTCTTGCGGCAAGTCGTAAGCGTTCACAACAAGTTAGCTATTTTTTCGCCTCAAGAATAAAGATCGTTCTAAAGCAAAACAGCGTTTTAATTATTCAATATTGTGACACCTAAAAAAGAAACACTGTTTCATCTTGATGATAATGGCGCTCAATTATCAATCAGGAGAATAAAATGAATTATAAAATACCTCTGGCCCTAATGATGTGTAGCTCCTTTGCTGTCTCGGCTGCTGAGCAGCACGTCTGGAAAGCCATTGCCTTTGGGCAGTCTACGGATCTGAATTTTTCCTCGAACGTCCTGCCGGAAAAAATAGGCGTCAACGATGTCACCATTGATGGCAAAAAACTTACGCCGCAGGACAGCGCGGATCTCACGAAACCCGTCACCCTTGAAAGCCGGGGCGGTAAGATCGCCAACTCTCACGATGGATTAACCTTTTTCTATACCGAACTGCCCACCAGCGACAATTTCGAGCTACAGGCTACCGTTCGGGTTGAGCAGTTTGGACCAGAGAATGGCGCAAAACCCGCCGCGCAGGAGGGGGCTGGCCTGCTGGTGCGTGATGTGATCGGTGTGCCGCGCCAGCAGCCGCTCAAGGAGGGCTATGAAGAGTTTCCTGCCGCCTCCAACCTGGTGATGAACGCCATCATGACGCAGGATAAAAAGGACAATGTGCGGGTAAAAATGCAGGCGGTCACCCGCGAGGGGATTTCTCAACCCTGGGGCAATGCGGGTGCAGGAATCAAAAAGCAAAGCTACAAAGAGGAGATCGATCTGAGCCAGACGCCGGAATTCCGTCTGAAACTGCAACGAACCAACGACGGATTTATTACAGCCTGGTCGCCCGTCGGCAGCGATGCCTGGGTGAGCCAAAGCGTGCCACGCGCGGATCTTATTTCAGTGCAGAAAAGGGACCATTATTACGTCGGCTTCTTCGCCTCACGTAATGCAAAAATAACGGTGTCAGATGCCTCTCTCATGACTTCAGCGGCAGAAACGGTCACCTCAAAACCCTGGCAGGCAAAAGCGCTGCCGGTGGTGGTGCAGCTGAATTCCGCAGCGAAAAGCACATCAGAGAAGTATCAGGTGCAGGCCCGGGCGAATAGCGATGGCGTTTTCAGCGTGCGTCAGAACGAAGTGGTGATCGGTAATGATAAAGCGGTCAAAGCCGGAGAGATGTACTCCCTGCCGACCACGCTGACAGAGACCAATGCCTTTAACCTGAGCTTTACGCCCGCGCACGGCGATGCGGTTCATCAGCAGTTCACTGTCGAGAAGGTCGATGGTTTTACGGCACAGACACTTTACGCCGCACCTGACGGCACGGCCAACGGACAGGGAACGATCGCCTCGCCGCTGGATTTGGCGAGTGCAATTAACCTGCTTGCACCGGGCGGCACCCTTATCCTGAAAGCCGGAGAGTATCCGCGCAGCGATATCCCACTGGCGGCCAGCGGTCATGCCGAACAGCGTAAAACGCTGCTGGCAGAAGGCAAAGCCGTGATCCATGGTCTGCTGGTGGACGCCAGCTACTGGAACATTAAAGGCGTCGATATTACGGACAAAAGCCTGCGCATCCAGGGCAGCCATAACCTGATTGAAAATGTGACTGCATACCGTAACGACGATACGGGCATTCAGATATCGTCCCCGGATAACGTGGGCCGACCGCTGTGGGCAAGCGATAACCGGGTGATCAACTCGGAGTCTTACGCCAACGTTGATCCCGGCAAAATCAATGCTGATGGGTTTGCGGTGAAGATGCGCGTGGGTGAGGGCAATCGTCTGGAGAACTGCTATTCCCACGACAATATCGACGATGGCTTTGACCTGTTTAATAAGATAGAAGACGGCGCAAATGGGGTTGTGGTGATCGAGAACTCTATCGCCCGCAATAACACCAGCAACGGCTTTAAACTGGGGGGAGAGGGGCAGCCAGTGGCGCATGAAGTGCGTAACAGCAAGGCGGAAGGGAATCAGCTGGACGGGTTTACCGACAACTTCAATCCAGGGAAACTGGTGGTGACGAACAATGTGGCGGTGGACAATCAGCGCTTTAACTTTATCTTCCGTCCGAGTCCGTATGGAGATGCCTCAACGCAGGGTATTTTCAGCGGGAACAAATCCGTGCGGACAAAACCGGGCCGCTATGACGATGCCGTGGTCGGTAATATTGATGAGACGAATTATTTTATCGCGGACGGGAAAAGCGTGAATAACAGCGGGGAAGTGCTGCCAGATGGCGCTTCGCTTATCACACAACGGTAAGCGTGGCGCCACTCGGCATACAGCAGATTACAGATTGAACGTGCCGAAAGAGACGTTCATATTGCTGAAGAGAGCAATGACTTTATTGATCAGTTTCATGTTGGTATCCCAATGTTGTTGGCGTTAATTATGTGACACACATCACAAAAAGAAGTCTACTCCTCAACATTTAACCGATCAATATTTTTGTGATGAAAATCACAAAAAATTAAAACACCTTTTCAGTTCCATAAAATCTGAAACGCAGCCATAAAAAAAGCCAGTCTGAAACCAGACTGGCTTTTGTGCTTTTCAAGCCGGTGTTACATCGCTTTTTTGGTCAACTCGATAACGCGCAGTTTCGCGATCGCTTTGGCCAGCTCAGCTGAGGCCTGTGCGTAATCCACGTCGCCGTGAGAGCTCTTAATGTGCTCTTCCGCTTTACGCTTCGCTTCCAGAGCTCGCGCTTCGTCGAGATCCTGGCCACGAATAGCGGTATCAGCAAGAACGGTCACACTACCAGGCTGCACTTCAATCATGCCGCCGGACAGATAGATAAACTCTTCGTGACCGAACTGTTTCACGATGCGGATCATACCAGGCTTAATGGCGGTGAGCAGCGGTGCGTGCCCTGGGAAAATACCCAGTTCACCTTCACTACCCGTTACCTGGATTTTTTCGACCAGACCAGAGAACAGCTGTTGCTCTGCGCTGACGACGTCCAGGTGGTAAGTCATTGCCATATCACCCTCCGATTAAGGCGTTAAAGTTTTTTGGCTTTTTCCACGGCTTCGTCGATGGAACCAACCATGTAGAACGCCTGCTCTGGCAGGTGATCGTATTCGCCTTCCATGATGCCTTTAAAGCCACGGATGGTGTCTTTCAGGGAAACGTATTTACCCGGAGAACCGGTGAATACTTCCGCAACGAAGAACGGCTGGGACAGGAAGCGCTGAATCTTACGCGCGCGAGCTACCACCAGTTTGTCTTCTTCAGACAGCTCATCCATACCCAGGATGGCGATGATGTCTTTCAGTTCCTGGTAACGCTGCAGCAGAGACTGTACGCCACGCGCGGTGTCGTAGTGTTCCTGACCAACAACCAGTGGATCCAGCTGACGGCTGGTGGAGTCCAGCGGGTCAACGGCCGGGTAGATACCCAGAGACGCGATCTGACGGCTCAGTACCACGGTTGCATCTAAGTGAGCAAAGGTGGTGGCTGGTGATGGGTCAGTCAAGTCATCCGCAGGTACGTATACCGCCTGTACGGAGGTGATAGAACCGGTTTTGGTTGAAGTGATACGTTCCTGCAGAACGCCCATCTCTTCCGCCAGAGTCGGCTGATAACCTACCGCTGAAGGCATACGACCCAGCAGTGCAGATACTTCAGTACCGGCCAGGGTGTAACGATAGATGTTATCGACGAACAGCAGTACGTCACGACCTTCGTCACGGAACTTCTCAGCCATAGTCAGGCCGGTCAGTGCCACACGCAGACGGTTTCCTGGTGGCTCGTTCATCTGGCCGTAAACCAGGGATACTTTATCCAGAACGTTGGAATCGGTCATTTCGTGGTAGAAGTCGTTACCCTCACGAGTACGCTCACCCACGCCTGCAAACACGGAGTAACCGGAGTGCTCGATCGCGATGTTACGGATCAGCTCCATCATGTTTACGGTTTTACCTACACCCGCACCACCGAACAGACCGACTTTACCGCCCTTAGCAAACGGACACATCAGGTCGATAACTTTGATGCCGGTTTCCAGCAGTTCCTGAGAGCTTGACAGCTCTTCGTAGGAAGGTGCTGCACGGTGGATTGCCCAACGGTCTTCTTCACCGATGTCGCCTTTCATATCGATCGGCTGACCCAGCACGTTCATGATACGACCCAGCGTTGCTTTACCAACCGGGACTTCGATCGGGTGCTCGAGGTCTTTTACTTCCAGACCACGACGCAGACCGTCGGAAGAACCCATGGCGATGGTACGCACGATACCACCACCGAGCTGCTGCTGAACTTCCAGCACCAGGCTCTCATTACCATTCATAACCTCAAGAGCATCGTACACGCGCGGTACGGCATCCTGAGGGAATTCGACGTCAACCACGGCGCCGATTACCTGGACAATTTTTCCAGTAGCCATCTTGAATCCTCTACGAATTAACCTGGTTATACCGCGGATGCACCACCGACGATTTCGGTGAGTTCCTGAGTAATGCTGGCCTGACGAGCTTTGTTGTATACCAACTGCAGCTCTTTAATCAGGCTGCCGCCATTGTCGGTCGCGGCTTTCATCGCCACCATACGTGCGGCCTGCTCGCTGGCCAGGTTTTCTACCACGCCCTGATAAACCTGAGATTCAACGTAACGACGCAGCAGGGTATCCAGCAGCGGTTTCGGATCGGGTTCATACAGATAATCCCAGGCTTTATGTTTTAACTCTTCATCTTCTGATGCCGGCAAAGGCAGCAGCTGAGTGAGTGTCGGAACCTGAGACATGGTATTAATAAATTTGTTGCTGACAACGTACAGCCTGTCCAGACGGCCTTCATCATAGGCCTGCAACATCACTTTAACCGGGCCGATCAGTTCGGACAGGGACGGGTTATCACCCATGCCAGTCACCTGAGCGACAATATTGCCACCCACTGAATTAAAGAAAGAAACGCCCTTGGAGCCGATCATCGCGATATCGCTCTGAACGCCTTTGTCGGACCAGACTTTCATATCCGCCAGCAGCTTTTTGAACAGGTTAATGTTCAAGCCACCGCACAGACCACGGTCGGTAGACACCACCAGGTAGCCCACGCGTTTAACGTCGCGTTCTTCCAGGTAAGGATGCTTATATTCCAGATTACCGTTCGCAAGGTGACCAATCACTTTGCGCATGGTATCTGCATAAGGACGGCTGGCCGCCATGCGATCCTGCGATTTACGCATTTTGGAAGCGGCGACCATTTCCATCGCTTTAGTGATCTTCTGCGTGTTCTGGACGCTTGCGATCTTACTACGTATCTCTTTTGCGCCGGCCATGAGCTTCTCCTCAATGCCTTGCGGCCTGTCCTAAGACAAGCCGCCGGACGTTACCAGGACTGGGTTGCTTTGAAGGAATCGAGGATAGCTTTCAGCTTGCCTTCGATTTCGTCGTTATAGCCACCGGACTGGTTGATCTCTTGCATCAGCGGAGCGTGATCACGGTCAACGTAAGCCAGCAGTGCGGCTTCGAAGCTACCGATTTTCGCCAGTTCCACATCTTCGAGGTAACCGCGTTCAGCCGCGAACAGCACCAGGCCCTGTTGTGCAACAGACATAGGGGCATACTGTTTCTGTTTCAGCAGCTCGGTCACTTTCTGACCATGGCTTAACTGCTTACGGGTCGCTTCATCCAGATCGGAAGCGAACTGAGAGAACGCAGCCAGTTCACGATACTGTGCCAGAGCGGTACGAATACCACCGGACAGTTTCTTGATGATCTTAGTCTGAGCAGCACCACCCACACGGGATACGGAGATCCCTGGGTTAACCGCAGGACGAATACCGGAGTTGAACAGGTTGGTTTCGAGGAAGATCTGACCATCGGTAATGGAAATTACGTTGGTCGGAACGAACGCAGAAACGTCACCCGCCTGGGTTTCGATAATCGGCAGAGCAGTCAGAGAGCCGGTTTTACCTTTCACTTCACCATTGGTGAATTTCTCAACGTATTCCGCGTTAACGCGGGATGCGCGCTCCAGCAGACGGGAGTGGAGGTAAAATACGTCGCCCGGGAATGCTTCACGTCCTGGTGGACGACGGAGCAGCAGGGAAACCTGACGGTAAGCAACAGCCTGTTTAGACAGGTCATCGTATACGATCAGCGCATCTTCACCGCGGTCACGGAAGTATTCGCCCATTGCGCAACCGGCATATGGCGCCAGGTATTGCAGTGCAGCAGATTCAGAAGCGGTTGCAACCACAACGATGGTGTTTGACAGCGCGCCGTGCTCTTCCAGTTTACGAACCACGTTAGAAATGGTGGACGCTTTCTGGCCGATAGCCACGTACACACATTTAATGCCGGAATCGCGCTGGTTGATGATCGCATCGATTGCCATCGCGGTTTTACCGGTCTGACGGTCACCGATGATCAGTTCACGCTGACCACGACCGATTGGGATCATGGCATCAACGGATTTGTAACCCGTCTGCACTGGCTGATCAACGGACTGACGTTCGATAACGCCCGGTGCGATAACTTCGATTGGCGAGAAGCCATCGTTATCAACTGGACCTTTACCGTCGATTGGTGCACCCAGGGTGTTCACCACGCGACCCAGCAGGCCACGGCCAACTGGAACTTCAAGAATACGACCAGTACATTTGACTTTCATGCCTTCGGCAAGGTCAGCGTACGGGCCCATAACTACAGCACCTACGGAGTCGCGCTCCAGGTTCAGTGCGATAGCGTAACGGTTACCCGGCAGGGAAATCATCTCACCCTGCATACAATCGGCAAGGCCGTGGATGCGGATAACACCGTCACTTACAGAAACAATAGTACCTTCGTTGTGAGCTTCACTCACAACACTGAACTGAGCAATGCGCTGCTTGATCAGTTCGCTGATTTCGGTGGAATTCAGTTGCATGCTCCAGTCCCCTTAAGACTGCAAGACGTCTGCAAGGCGTTCAAGACGGCCGCGTACGCTGCCATCAATGACCATATCACCCGCTCGGATGATTACGCCTGCCATTACAGACTTATCGATTTTGCAATTCAGCTTAACTTTGCGTGACAGACGTTTTTCCATCGCGGCGGTGATCTTCGCAAGCTGTTCTTGGCTCAGTTCATTCGCAGAGGTTACTTCAACTTCGGCGGTAGCTTCACTGAGGGCACGTAAGTGCTCAAACTGCTCGAGAACATCCGGGAGCACTCGCAGACGACCATTCTCAGCCATGACCTTAATCAGGTTCTGGCCGTTGTCATCCAGTTGCTCACCACAAATGGCGATAAACGATGCAGCAAGGGTTTCAGGTGCTAAGGCACCGGAAAGCATCTCAGCCACTTGCTCGTTTTTCGTTACCTCAGCGGCAAACGCCAGCATATCCTGCCAGCGATCGACATTTTGGTGTTCGACAGCAAAGTCAAAAGCTGCTTTGGCGTAGGGGCGAGCTACCGTAACAAATTCAGACATCAGCCCCTCCCTCCTTACAGTTCAGCGACAAGTTTGTCCACGATGTCGCTGTTAGCAGCTTCATCCACGGAACGTTCGATGATCTTCTCGGCGCCAGCAACAGCCAGAATCGCAACCTGCTTACGCAGTTCTTCACGAGCACGTTTACGCTCAGCATCAATTTCAGCCTGAGCTTGTGCAACGATCTTAGTACGTTCCTGTTCTGCTTCAGCTTTGGCTTCGTCCAGGATCTGAGAACGGCGCTTGTTAGCCTGTTCAATGATTACCTGAGCTTCAGCTTTCGCTTTTTTCAGCTGGTCTGTCGCGTTGGCCTGTGCAAGGTCCAAATCTTTCTTAGCGCGCTCTGCGGAAGCCAGACCGTCAGCAATTTCTTTCTGACGTTTCTCGATGGCTGCCATTAAAGGCGGCCATACATACTTCATGCAGAACCAGACAAAGAGAATAAACGCGATGGCCTGGCCGAGGATTGTTGCGTTCATGTTCACAGCACAATACCTCTTAAATTTCTGTGGCTTGGGTTTTTAAAAACGACTTACGCGACAGCAAACATCACGTACAGACCCAGACCTACAGCGATCATCGGGATTGCATCCACCAGACCCATAACGATAAAGAACTGAGTACGCAGCAGAGGAATCAGATCCGGTTGACGCGCAGCGCCTTCCAGGAATTTGCCCCCGAGGATGCCGATACCGATCGCAGCACCGATAGCCGCCAGACCCATCATCACAGCGGCAGCCATGTACAGCAGATCCATATTCAGGTTTTCCATGACAGTCTCCAGTTTGTTTCAATAAAAACGTAGTAGTGGTGGTTAAAAAATCAGTGCTCTTCAGACGCCATCGACAGATAGACGATCGTCAGAACCATGAAGATAAAGGCTTGCAGCGTAATGATCAGGATGTGGAAAATGGCCCATGGCACATTCAGAACCCACTGTGACCACCACGGCAGAAGACCCGCGATCAGAATGAAAATCAGCTCACCCGCATACATGTTACCGAACAGTCGCAGACCAAGTGAAACCGGTTTGGACAGCAGGCTTACGCCTTCCAGGATCAGGTTGACCGGAATGAACGCCCAGTGGTTGAACGGCTGCAAGGTAAGCTCTTTCACAAAGCCGCTTACGCCTTTCATTTTGATGCTGTAGAAAAGAATCAGGATGAATACGCCCAGCGCCATGGACAGGGTGATGTTCACGTCAGCAGACGGAACCACACGCAGTGCCGGCAGGCCGAGAACATGCTCACCGATGTACGGCAGCAGGTCGATAGGCAGAAGGTCCATCAGGTTCATCAGGAAGACCCAGACGAAGACAGTCAGCGCCAGCGGAGCAATCAGCTTGCTCTTACCGTGGTACATGTCTTTGACGCTGCCATGAACGAAGCCGATGACTAATTCGATAGCCGTCTGGAATTTCCCTGGAACACCGCTGGTCGCCTTTTTAGCAACGCTACGGAACATGGCCAGGAACAACAGACCCAACACCACCGAGAAGAACATGGAGTCAATGTTGAGCGTCCAGAAGGTGGCCGGGGGGTTATGCGGATCCACCAGCGAGAATGTACGCAGGTCCATCTGAAGGTTCGTCAGATGGTGACCTATGTAATCCTGCGGCGTCATATTTTCTGAAGCCATGATGCCTTTTACCCTTTGTTGTTGATTACAGCTGGCGCCAGAACTTGTACCACCAGCACCAAAACCCACGTCGCGATCAGCGGCAAAAATACCACTTTGAAAACAGCCAGCGCCAACACCAGGAAGGCAAAGGTTAGCAACACCTTACACACTTCGCCAAGAGCGAAGGACCAGGCCACGCGGCCTTTGGCAGGTGTATGCGCCTGATGACGCCAGGCAAAAATCATAAACAACATGTTTGGCAAAACCACTGCCAAACCTCCACACACTGCGGAGATGCCCCAGAAGGGGTCTTTGAGGCAGAACAGCAGTCCACTTGCTATCACCGCCAGAAACTGAATGAACAGAAGCTTACGAGCAACGTTTCGACTCAAGAGCGACACAGACATCACGTTTTTACTCCTGCTCCCTTCGAGGTATGTCGCGTGTCGTATAAAACGTCCTTTAAGGCTCAGAGTCAAGCATCAAAAAGCGGTCAAATTATACGGTGCGCCCCCGTGATTTCAAACATTAAGTAGCGAAAAGGTGAATAAATGTTTAAATAATTTTCCCCACCGCTATTTTTTAACTTTTCGCCAAACCACGACCCATCCGATAAAACTGCAAACTGCGCAGAAACATTGATGATAAAGCGTGCACGAGATCACAAAATGCACATTTACGATAAGGTCTTATTTATCAAATCAATAATTTGGTTTAATTCATCTTTATGATATTAAAGACAAATGACAGCAACTATTTTCAAAACAGCCCCGTACACAACAAAAACCTTTCATTGACATTTTTAATAAATAATTAACATCACCAACTCATCACTGAATTCCACTTTTAGCAGACTGATATTTTCAATGTTGACTATATTTGGTGTTAACGAGATAAATCAGGTTAACACCAAGAAAAACCTCGGTAACAACAAGGTTAAATGCAGTCCGGTGAGGTTCGTTCCTTAGGGCCGTTTTTTAACACTTTAAGAACCGCACGAATTCCACATTTTTTATTTAATTTTTAAAATTAGTTTGCCTTAATTATCACCAAATGGCGTTCGCCATCGAGCTGTGGAACCTGTAACTTCACAATCGACTCGACCACATAGCCAACCGGGAGCTGGGCGATTTCATCCTCAGGCACCAGGCCTTTGAGCGCGTAAAAACGCCCTTCCTGCGCTGGCAGATGCTTACACCAGCTGACCATATCGTTGAGTGACGCAAACGCACGGCTAATCACGCCGTCAAACGACGGCTCGGACGGAAACGCCTCTACCCTGCTCTGAACCGGCTCGATATTGTTGATTTTCAGCTCATGCTGCACCTGACGCAGGAAGCGCACGCGCTTGCCCAGGCTGTCCAGCAGCGTGAACTGGCACTCAGGCCGCACGATGGAGAGCGGAATGCCTGGCAGACCAGGGCCGGTCCCCACATCGATGAAACGCTCACCCTGCAGGTAAGGCGCAACCACAATGCTGTCGAGAATATGGCGAATCAGCATCTCGTTGGGATCGCGTACCGACGTGAGGTTGTACGCTTTGTTCCATTTGTTCAGCATATCGACATAGGCCACCAGCTGATTTTTCTGGTGATCGGTGAGCGAAATACCTGCTTCATCCAGCAGACGAGAGAGTTTGTTGAGCACGGTGAATACCTGTCTGAAATAATGAGCCCGGTGGCGTTAACGCTTACCGGGCCTACGATACGAACTGTAGCGGGTCAGCGAAGCACCACCCGCCAAAATGGCAAAAATCGCCTGATGTTAAGCGCTGCGGCGCAGCATACCTTGTTTTTTCAGCCATACCAGCAGAATAGAGATGGCTGCTGGCGTCACGCCGGAGATGCGAGATGCCTGGCCGATCGACACCGGTTTGTGATCGTTCAGTTTCGCGATCACCTCGTTTGACAGCCCCGTCACCTGACGGTAATCCAGCATCGCAGGCAACAAGGTGTTCTCGTTACGCTGCTGCTTTTCGATCTCATCCTGCTGACGCGCGATGTAACCTTCGTATTTGACCTGGATTTCGACCTGCTCGGCCGCTTCGGCATCGTCGAGACCCGGCGCGAACGGCGTCATCTGCACCAACTGCTCGTAAGTCATCTCCGGACGACGAAGAAGATCTTCTCCGCTGGCTTCGCGTGAGAGCGGCGCGGTCAAGTGAGCGTTCACTTCGGCTGCGGATTCCGCCAGAGGATTCACCCATGAGGTTTTCAGGCGTTGACGCTCAGTCTCAATGCGCTCCAGCTTCTGGTTGAAACGCGCCCAGCGTTCGTCATCCACCAGGCCCAGCTCGCGGCCCATTTCGGTCAGGCGCAGATCGGCGTTGTCTTCACGCAGCATCAGACGATATTCCGCGCGAGAGGTGAACATACGGTACGGCTCTTTTGTACCGAGCGTGCTGAGATCGTCCACCAGCACGCCAAGGTAGGCCTGATCGCGACGCGGTGACCAGCCCTCTTTTTCCGCAGAGAAGCGGGCGGCGTTCAGACCGGCCAGCAGGCCCTGGGCTGCAGCTTCTTCATAACCGGTGGTGCCGTTAATTTGTCCCGCGAAGAACAGGCCCTGGATAAATTTGCTCTCCAGCGTCGGTTTCAGATCGCGCGGGTCGAAGAAATCGTACTCAATAGCGTAACCTGGACGAACGATTTTTGCGTTCTCCATGCCCTGCATTGAGCGAACAATTTGCATCTGCACATCGAACGGCAGGCTGGTGGAGATGCCATTCGGGTAAATTTCGTTGGAGGTGAGTCCTTCCGGCTCCAGGAAGATCTGGTGCTGGTTACGATCGGCAAAGCGCATGACTTTGTCTTCGATCGACGGGCAGTAACGTGGACCGATCCCTTCGATCACGCCTGCGTACATCGGGCTGCGATCGAGGTTATTGCGGATCACGTCATGGGTTTTCTCATTGGTGTGCGTGATGTAACACGGCACTTGCTGGGGATGTTGCGCCGCAGAACCCATGAACGAGAAGACCGGCATCGGGTTGTCACCGTGCTGCTGTGCCAGCACGCTAAAATCGATAGTGCGGGCGTCAATACGCGGCGGTGTCCCGGTTTTCAGGCGGCTGACGCGCAGCGGCAGCTCGCGAAGACGACGGGAAAGTGGAATGGACGGCGGATCGCCTGCACGGCCACCGCTGTAGTTATCCAGACCAATATGAATTTTTCCATCGAGGAAAGTCCCGACCGTCAGCACCACGGCTTTGGCACGGAACTTCAGTCCCATCTGGGTGACGGCACCGACGACACGATCGTTCTCAACGATAAGATCTTCAACCGCCTGCTGGAAGATCATCAGGTTCGGCTGGTTCTCCAGCGCAGTACGAACGGCCTGGCGGTACAGCACACGGTCTGCCTGAGCACGAGTGGCGCGAACGGCGGGTCCTTTGCTCGCGTTTAGTATCCTAAACTGAATGCCTGCCTGATCGATCGCTTTCGCCATCAAGCCGCCCAGAGCATCCACTTCTTTTACCAGGTGTCCTTTCCCAATGCCGCCAATCGCCGGATTACAGGACATTTGTCCCAGCGTGTCGATATTGTGTGTCAAAAGCAGGGTCTGTTGACCCATACGCGCTGCGGCCATTGCGGCCTCAGTGCCTGCATGACCCCCGCCAATGATGATGACGTCAAAAGGATCCTGATAAAACATGCTTTCCTGCCTTGCGTAAAGCGGTTTGAAAATGGATTTAAGCCCGGGCCGTGGATTCTACTCAAGTTTAGTCTTTCGAGAAAGCATTGGGATCTTGGCTATTAAAAAGAAGATCTTCTTATTTAGAGATCTGTTTTACTATGATCTCTTATTAGGATCGCCTTCTCGTGTGGATAAGTCGGATCCGGTCATAAAGATCATAAGGATAGAAAGGATCGTTTGCTGTGAATGATCGGTGATCCTGGACCGTATAAGCTGGGGTTAGATCCGGTACTTATTCACAGGTCAAAAACCAGCCAACGGTTATACCTTGGATAACTACCGGTTGATCCAAGGTTTTAACCAGACTTATCCACATCTGATCGCACGATCTTTAAGCGTTATTGAGTAAATTTTTCCATTCACCCAGCCATTCTTCGGCTGGATCCTCCGGAATATCGTGATCGAGGATGTTGATCTTCAGCGTTTCGCCGATCTGTTTTGCTCCACACGACGCGATCGCCGCTTCTACTTTCTCTACTGCACCACAAAAGGTGTCGTATTCGCGGCTTCCTATCCCAATCGCGCCAAAACGCACGGCTGACAGATTAGGACGTTGCTCGAGAAGCTCATCATAGAAAGGTTGCAGGTTATCAGGGATATCGCCCGCACCGTGCGTGGAGGTAATCAGCAGCCAGATCCCATCAGCAGGGAGATCTTCCAGTAACGGTCCATGCAGGGTTTCGGTCGAGAAACCTGCGTCTTCCAGCTTTTCCGCGAGATGTTCAGCAACATATTCCGCGCCGCCAAGAGTACTGCCACTGATAAGAGTAATATCTGCCATGATCGCTCGCTCATATAAAGAGGGGATCATTGTACGCTGTGAGCGAGCTGGGATCTACCTGTGGAAAATGTGGTAATTAAATGGCGCCGCTAGGGCCGGATGGTGCGCATAATCGGGTTCTGCAGGGAGATCAGCGTCTCGGTGGACTGAATTTCATCAATTGTTTGGATCTTGTTGATAAGTACCTGCTGCAGGGCATCGATCGATTTACACATGACCTTAATAAAGATGCTGTAGTGGCCAGTGGTGTAATAGGCTTCGGTCACCTCTTCCAGACTTTCGAGCCGGGCCAGCGCAGAGGGGTAATCTTTTGCGCTTTTCAGAATGATGCCAATAAAACAGCAGACGTCATACCCGAGCTGTTTTGGACTGACGTCAATCCGCGCCCCGGTGATAATCCCCGCTTGCTTCATCTTCTCCACGCGAACGTGAATCGTCCCTGGGCTGACGCCAAATTGTTTAGCCAGTTCGGCATACGCCGTGCGCGCATTGGCCATTAACGCTTCGAGGATGCCGCGGTCCAGATTATCGATCTGATAATTTTCCATAGTATTTTCTTATGAAGATTGAGTAATCACTCTATTCTAGCGCCATATTTTAACGAATCAAAAGCGAAGTAGGCTTTTTGTTGTTGGATTATTGTATTGAGTGCCGTTTTTGTTGCTTAATCAATATCAACAGGACGCAGGAGTATAAAAATGAAAACCGCTTACATCGCAAAACAACGCCAGATCAGTTTCGTTAAATCCCATTTTTCACGTCAGCTTGAAGAGAAACTTGGCCTCATTGAAGTCCAGGCTCCGATTCTGAGCCGCGTCGGCGATGGGACGCAGGACAACCTGTCTGGTTGCGAAAAAGCGGTACAGGTAAAAGTGAAAACCTTGCCAGACGCCCAGTTCGAAGTGGTTCATTCACTCGCGAAATGGAAGCGTCAGACACTGGGACAACACGACTTCAGCGCGGGCGAAGGGCTTTACACGCACATGAAAGCGCTTCGCCCCGATGAAGACCGCCTGACGGCCATCCACTCCGTTTACGTTGACCAGTGGGACTGGGAGCGTGTAATGGGTGATGGGGAACGTCACTTAGGGACGCTGAAATCCACCGTAGAGGCCATCTACGCGGGGATCAAAGCAACCGAAGCGGCGGTGAGTAAGGAGTTCGGACTGGCACCGTTCCTGCCAGACTCGATCCACTTTGTTCACAGCCAGGATCTGCTGAGCCGTTTCCCGGATCTCGATGCCAAAGGCCGTGAGCGCGCGATCGCTAAAGAGCTGGGCGCGGTATTCCTGATCGGTATCGGTGGCAAACTTTCTGACGGACAGCGCCATGACGTGCGTGCCCCGGATTATGATGACTGGAGCACTCGCGACGAGCGAGAATTAGCCGGTCTGAATGGCGATATTCTGGTGTGGAACCCGATTCTGGAAGATGCGTTTGAGCTTTCTTCCATGGGAATCCGCGTGGATGCCGACGCCCTGAAGCGCCAGCTGGCGGTGACGGGAGATGAAGATCGCCTGAAACTTGAGTGGCACCAGGCCCTGCTGCGCGGTGAAATGCCGCAAACTATCGGCGGCGGTATCGGCCAGTCACGCCTGACAATGCTGTTGCTGCAGTTGTCCCATATCGGGCAGGTTCAGTGTGGGGTGTGGCCGCATCAGGTGCGTGAAAGCATCGGTTCTCTGCTTTAATTAACGCCGCCAGCGCCTGACCAGGCGGCTGCGTAACCCGGTATCAAAGCGCCAGATATGATCGAAAATGCGCATGATGCCGGGCTTTCCATGTTGCGACATCGCCACCGCATGAAAGCGGTGCTGGTGATCCCGCTGTAATGATTTCACCTTTGTGACCACGTCGTCCGGCAGTCGCTGCGCAATAAAATCGGAAATGACCACCGCATCCGCGTCATACCAGTCCCCGCCCTGCATGCGTTCTGCGATAGCGCGAAAACAGCTGGCGATATCGGTTCCGCCGCGAAAACGCTGGCTCAAAAAGCGGATCGCCTGTTCGATACCCTGCTCTCCCGTCAGTTCGTATCCCACCACTTCGCTGGAAAACAGCATGATATAACAGCGACGCCGGTCGGCGAGGGCGACGCGCATCAGTGCCAGGCAAAACGCTTTGGCACACTGTTCGTTAAAGCCGCCCATCGAACCGGAAGTATCTACGCAGACAATGAAGGGGCCGCGCGGCTGTTCGTCGAAATCCTGATGAACGACCGGACGCTGGCTGATTTTTTCGCGCCAGGATTCGCCGTGCAGGCGATAGGTAAGCAGCTGTTTCTCCACCAGCCGCCGGTAAAACTCATACTCCAGCTCGGTGATCCCAAGCGTCGCCAGCTCTGTTGGCAGCAGGCGCAGGATGTCATCACTTTGCTGTAAACCGTCGACCTGTTCCGGCACGGTTGCCGGTTCGCGAACCAGCGTGCGGAAGGTTTCCATTGGCGCGTCTTTTTTTGGTACCGACTTCGCCTCCCGCGAACGGCCAAGCTGCTCCGCGAGCTGCATCAGCTCGGGCTGCTGTGCCAGAAAATCGCCGTATTTAACGATCAACTGATAGTCGCCGCGCTGGATCTGCCCGGCGCTCATATCCCAAAGCCTTCCGGCGGCGTTTTCGTTCTCCACCAGCACTTGCTCCAGCTGGCCGCTCAGCGTCATCCGCTCCTGAACTTCACTGAGCAGCTGATCGCGCTCCTCCTCCAGCAACTGCTGGTTGAGCGACGTGGTCTGCACCACCAGACTGAGCCGCCATCGCTGCAGGAAAAGCGTATGCAGCGCCGGAGTAAAGGTGGCGTTGTCCGAGACCAGCTTGCGGGCCTGGGCGGCGTACGGGGAGTGCACTTTATCTAGCAGCGTCAGGATCTGGGGAAGCTGAACGATAAATTGCGGTGTGGATAACCGCTGGCACTGCTGGTAGCAGGCCACTTCTTCCGTAAGCTCTGGCGGGACTTCGGTCTCTTTTAGCCGCTGGCGCAGGCTATCTCGCCAGCGCGGGATATCGTCGGTGACGGCTTTTTTAATGCGCGGAAACTTTTCAAAGAATGCGGCCAGCTGGGGAGAGGCGAGTAAGGTCAGGACGACCTCTTCAATCAGCCCCTCTTCACCAACCGCCAGCATCACATTGAGCGTATCCAGCGTTAGCATTGACGCGCCTGTTTGATCTGCGCGCTGACATCCTGCAGGCTGGCTTCGATGCGACCCAACCAGTCGCTATGTATAAAGAGGCATTTTTGCTGTTCGCTGAAGCGCGTGTGCTGCTGATGCCACTCCGTATCCAGCGCGTCAAGCTGCTGTTTTATCTCTTCCGGCACGTTATCCGAGGCATTTCCCGGCAGGGCGAGGCGTGAACCCTGCAGGCTCACATCGCGGATCACCAGATGCATGCTGGTATCCACTTCCAGGTTCAGCACCTGGGCAAAGCCGATGCCGTTGAGTTTTCCACGGATTTCGCCATTTTTATCCAGCCACTGCGACAGCGCTTCGCGCTCAATGGTGATGTGAACCACCTGCATATCGTGCAGTTTTAACGGCTGCTGGAGTAAGAGCGTCAGGGTCGTGTCCGTCAGCTCTGTGGGCAACTCGTAGTGCGGTTTACGTGAGAACATCCCGCCGAGACGGCTCACCTTCAGTGCCGTTTTGTCGCTTTGCTGCTGCTGAAGCTGGATGCGTCGCTGGGTGATGGCGCCCAGCTGGTTGAGCATTGCCTGCTGCCCCCACGCGTGTCCGGTCATCAAAACGTCCAGCTGCTGTTCCATCAGGTGCATCCCTTCCGCATCGTGCCACAGGCAGTCTTTCAGCAGGATAAGATCGATGGGGGCGACGGAATCCCGGCCGCTGAACAAAGCACTGGACTGTAACAGGCGGATCGCCTTTTTCCAGCGCCGATCCGAGACATACGGCGCGGCCGGCAATAAATCCAGCTGCTGGCGCAGCATAAAGATCAGTTCAAAAACGGCGTCCGGCAGTTTGATTTTGCCGATATCCTGTTGCCACTGCTGGTACTCGTCGTCAGTCACCTGTAATGACGGCGCCACCGGGTTTTCATTTTCGTCCTGCTGGCTCACCAGCATCGAGCGGAAATTCGACTTGTCCTGCACTTTATCCAGCCACAGGCGAATCAGCATGCGGTCATACAGCGCTTCAAGGCTGCTGTCGGCTTCAGGCAGTTCGTTGGACGCTGCCACCAGCAGGCGCATCGGGATTTTTTCTTCATAAGCGCCGTTACGAAAGCGACGTTCGTTGATGGCGGTAAGCAGGGTGTTCAGGATCGCCGGGCCAGCTTTCCAGATCTCATCCAGAAAGACAATTTCAGCCTCGGGCAGATACCCTGCCGTTAATCGTTGATAGCGACCTTCATCTTTCAGGGCCTGAATGGAAAGCGGGCCAAAAACCTCTTCCGGAGTGGAGAAACGGGTCATCAGATATTCAAAGGCGCGCGCATTCTGGAAGGCAAATTTCAGTCGACGCGCAATCAGGCTTTTGGCGATGCCGGGCGGGCCGAGCAGGAACACACTTTCGCCGCTGAGCGCCGCCAGCAAACAGAGCCTGATCGCATGGCTTCGTTCGAAAAGGCCTTTCTCCAGCGCACCGCTGAGACGGGAAATTCTTTCTGCTAATAAATGTGAGTGAGCCATAATTGTGTTGCGTCCTTTCGGCGTCGTCGCAGCTAATTGATGCGAGTATAGACGTTTCAGCATGGGCTGGTAATAGACTGAAGTGCGGCGTTATTTTCTTTGCGCTACATTAATAGGGTTGCATTTAGGGGTACGATCTTGCGATTAATCGTGCATACTGTGCGCCTTTTTGTGGGCCAAGGGACTAAGCACACATTTGTTATACAACGAAAAGACTAGTCTATGAGCACTGATAATAAGCAATCATTAAGCGCTATAACGCTTGCGGCCATTGGGGTTGTGTACGGTGATATCGGTACCAGCCCGCTCTATACGCTTCGCGAATGTCTGTCCGGTCAGTTTGGTTTTGGTGTTGAACGTGACGCCGTTTTTGGCTTTTTGTCACTCATCTTTTGGCTGCTGATCCTGGTGGTTTCCGTTAAGTATCTCTCCTTTGTCATGCGCGCGGATAACGCCGGTGAGGGCGGGATCCTGACCCTCATGTCGCTTGCCGGGCGTAATACATCGGCAAAAATGACCTCGTTCCTGGTGATTATCGGCCTGATCGGTGGCAGCTTCTTCTATGGAGAAGTGGTGATTACCCCGGCGATTTCGGTGCTCTCAGCAATTGAGGGGCTGGAGATTATTGCGCCGCAGCTGGATACGTGGGTCGTTCCGCTCGCCATCATTGTGCTGACGCTGCTGTTTGCTATTCAGAAGCACGGTACGGGGCTGGTGGGGAAACTCTTTGCACCCATTATGCTGGCATGGTTCCTGATTCTGGCGGCACTCGGTCTGCGCAGTATTATCGCCAATCCGGAAGTGCTGCAGGCGCTGAACCCGATGTGGGCGGTCCACTTCTTCCTGGAATACAAAACGGTTTCGTTCGTCGCGCTGGGCGCCGTGGTGCTGTCGATCACCGGTGTGGAAGCGCTGTATGCGGATATGGGTCACTTCGGTAAGCTGCCGATTCGCCTTGCCTGGTTCACCGTGGTTCTGCCGTCTTTGGTGCTGAACTATTTCGGTCAGGGCGCGCTGCTGCTCAAACATCCGGAAGCGATCAAGAACCCGTTCTTCCTGCTGGCGCCTGACTGGGCGCTGGTGCCGATGCTTATCCTTGCCACTCTGGCGACGGTCATTGCCTCTCAGGCGGTAATTTCCGGCGTCTTCTCCCTGACGCGCCAGGCGGTTCGTCTGGGCTATCTGTCGCCGATGCGCATCATTCATACCTCGGAGATGGAGTCTGGCCAGATCTACATTCCGTTCATCAACTGGCTGCTCTACTTTGCCGTGGTGATCGTGATTGTCAGCTTCGAGCACTCCAGCAACCTGGCCGCGGCGTACGGTATTGCGGTGACGGGTACGATGGTGCTGACTTCGATTCTCTCGACCACTGTGGCGTACCGGAACTGGCACTGGAATAAATTCCTGGTTGCGCTGATTCTGGTGGGCTTCCTCTGCATCGATGTACCGCTGTTCTCAGCAAACCTCGACAAAATTGTCTCCGGCGGCTGGCTGCCGTTGACCCTGGGGCTGGTGATGTTCCTGGTGATGACCACCTGGAAGAGCGAGCGCTTCCGCCTGCTGCGACGTATGCACGAGCACGGTAACTCTCTGGAAGCGATGATTGCCTCGCTGGAGAAATCTCCGCCGGTGCGCGTGCCTGGCACCGCAGTTTATATGTCACGGGCGCTGAACGTGATTCCGTTTGCCCTGATGCACAACCTCAAGCACAACAAAGTGCTGCACGAGCGCGTGATCCTGCTGACGCTGAGAACCGAAGATGCGCCATACGTCCACAACGTGCGCCGTGTGCAGATCGAACAGCTTTCTCCGACCTTCTGGCGCGTGGTGGCGAGTTACGGCTGGCGCGAAACGCCGAACGTGGAAGAGGTATTCCACCGCTGTGGTCTGGAAGGGCTGAGCTGTCGAATGATGGAAACCTCGTTCTTTATGTCGCACGAGTCGCTGATTGTCGGCAAACGCCCGTGGTATCTGCGTCTGCGCGGCAAGCTGTACCTCATCCTGCAGCGTAACGCCCTGCGCGCACCTGACCAGTTTGAAATCCCGCCTAACCGCGTGATTGAATTAGGGACGCAGGTCGAGATTTAACCTCCGCAACACCTTCTCCCGGTGACGCTTCGCTTGCACGGCCCTACGAAACTGTAGGCCAGATAAGCGAGGCGCCACTAGGTAAAACACTCCTTAAAATGCCCCCACATTTCACTTAGCGAAACGTTTCGACGTTGATCACAATTCTGTTACGTCATGATGGTTTTCTGAACACTCTTGCGGCTACACTTCTTTTAGCGAAACGTTTCGCTAGTGGAGCAAGAAAATGAAGAAAGGCACGGTACTCAATTCTGAAATCTCATCGGTTATTTCCCGTCTTGGGCATACCGATACGCTGGTGGTTTGCGATGCAGGCTTACCGGTTCCGCGCAGCACAACCCGTATTGATATGGCGTTAACGCAGGGCGTGCCCTCGTTTATGCAGGTACTGGGTGTGGTGACGTCGGAGATGCAGGTTGAGGCGGCCATTCTCGCGACGGAGATCAAACAACATAATCCGCAACTCCACGAAACGTTGCTCAGCCATATTGAGCAACTGCAACAACACCAGGGAAACACCATAGAAATTCGTTACACAACGCACGAGCAATTCAAACAACAAACCGCAGACAGTCAGGCGGTGATTCGCAGCGGGGAGTGTTCCCCGTATGCGAATATCATTCTCTGTGCTGGCGTCACGTTCTGAGGCCATCATGGACGCATTATTGCAACTCAAAGGGATCGATAAATCGTTCCCGGGCGTAAAAGCCCTCTCCGGCGCCGCGTTAAACGTTTACTCCGGGCGCGTTATGGCGCTGGTGGGTGAAAACGGCGCTGGCAAATCCACGATGATGAAAGTGCTCACCGGCATTTATGCCCGTGACGCCGGAACGCTGCTGTGGCTGGGGAAAGAGACGACCTTCACCGGACCTAAATCCTCTCAGGAAGCCGGGATTGGCATTATCCACCAGGAGCTGAACCTGATCCCGCAGCTCACCATTGCGGAAAACATCTTCCTGGGCCGTGAATTCGTTAATCGCTTTGGCAAAATCGACTGGAAAAAGATGTACGCCGAAGCCGATCTTTTGCTGGCGAAGCTGAATCTGCGCTTTAAAAGCGACCGTCTGGTAGGCGACTTGTCTATTGGCGATCAGCAGATGGTGGAAATCGCCAAAGTGCTGAGCTTCGAGTCGAAAGTCATCGTTATGGATGAACCGACCGACGCCCTGACCGATACGGAAACCGAATCCCTGTTCCGCGTGATCCGCGAGCTGAAATCTCAGGGGCGCGGGATCGTCTATATATCCCACCGTATGAAAGAGATCTTCGAGATTTGCGATGACGTGACGGTATTCCGCGACGGGCAATTTATTGCCGAGCGCGAGGTCTCCTCGCTGACCGAAGATACACTGATTGAGATGATGGTGGGGCGCAAGCTGGAAGAACAGTATCCGCGTCTCGACAAAACGCCGGGCGCTGTCCGTCTGAAAGTCGACAATCTGTGTGGGCCGGGCGTAAACGATGTCTCCTTCACGCTGCGTCAGGGCGAAATCCTTGGCGTGGCCGGGCTGATGGGGGCCGGGCGTACCGAGCTGATGAAAGTGCTGTACGGCGCGCTGCCGCGCACCAGCGGTTACGTCACCCTCGACGGCCATGAAGTTGTCACCCGCTCTCCACAGGATGGGCTGGCGAACGGCATCGTCTATATCTCCGAAGACCGTAAGCGCGATGGCTTAGTGCTCGGGATGTCGGTGAAAGAGAATATGTCCCTGACGGCGCTGGGCTACTTCAGCCGCAGCGGCGGCAGCTTGAAGCACAAAGACGAACAGCAGGCGGTCAGTGATTTTATTCGCCTGTTTAACGTGAAAACGCCGTCGATGGAACAGGCAATCGGCCTGCTCTCCGGTGGTAATCAGCAAAAAGTGGCGATTGCCCGCGGTCTGATGACGCGTCCAAAAGTGCTGATCCTCGACGAGCCAACCCGTGGCGTTGACGTGGGCGCCAAGAAAGAGATTTATCAGCTGATCAACCAGTTCAAGGCTGACGGTCTGAGCATCATTCTGGTCTCTTCCGAGATGCCAGAAGTATTAGGCATGAGCGATCGCATTATCGTCATGCATGAAGGGCATCTCGGCGGTGAATTCACTCGCGAGCAGGCCACCCAGGAAGTTCTGATGGCTGCCGCTGTGGGCAAGCTTAATCGCGTGAATCAGGAGTAAGAAGATGACTACCCAGGCTGTTTCTGGTCGCCGCTATTTCACCAAGGCATGGCTGTTGGAACAAAAATCACTGATTGCGCTGCTGGTGCTGATCGCGATTGTGTCGACCATGAGCCCGAACTTTTTTTACCGTCAATAACCTGTTCAATATTCTCCAGCAGACGTCCGTGAACGCCATTATGGCGGTCGGCATGACGCTGGTTATTCTGACGTCGGGGATCGACCTGTCCGTCGGTTCCCTGCTGGCGCTCACCGGCGCGGTAGCGGCTTCAATCGTAGGGTTTGAGGTTAACGCGCTGGTGGCTATCGCCGCTGCCCTGGCGTTAGGCGCCGCAGTGGGTGCAGTCACCGGGATGATTGTGGCTAAAGGCCGCGTGCAGGCGTTTATCGCCACGCTGGTGATGATGCTGCTGCTGCGCGGTGTCACGATGGTGTACACCAACGGCAGCCCCGTGAATACCGGCTTTACCGATAACGCCGATCTGTTTGGCTGGTTTGGTATCGGTCGTCCGCTGGGTATCCCGACGCCGGTGTGGATTATGGGTATCGTCTTCCTGGCGGCCTGGTACATGCTGCACCACACGCGCCTCGGCCGCTATATCTATGCGCTGGGCGGTAACGAAGCGGCGACGCGTCTCTCCGGTATTAGCGTCAATAAAGTCAAAATTATCGTCTATTCCCTGTGCGGTTTGCTGGCATCGCTGGCAGGTATCATCGAAGTGGCGCGCCTCTCTTCTGCGCAGCCGACAGCGGGAACGGGCTATGAGCTGGATGCGATTGCCGCCGTGGTACTGGGGGGTACGAGCCTGGCGGGGGGTAAAGGTCGCATTGTTGGGACATTGATCGGCGCACTGATTCTTGGCTTCCTGAATAATGGTTTGAATTTGTTAGGTGTTTCCTCCTATTACCAGATGATCGTTAAAGCAGTGGTGATTTTGCTGGCGGTTCTGGTAGACAACAAAAAACAGTAACTGACGACACTACAGGACATCTCTGATATGAACATGAAAAAACTGGCTACCCTGGTTTCTGCTGTGGCACTGAGCGCGACCGTTAGTGCGAACGCAATGGCGAAAGACACCATCGCGCTGGTCATCTCGACCCTGAATAACCCGTTCTTCGTTTCCCTGAAGGATGGTGCGCAGAAAGAAGCCGACAAACTGGGTTATAACCTGGTGGTTCTAGACTCTCAGAACAACCCGGCGAAAGAGCTGGCTAACGTTCAGGACTTAACCGTTCGTGGCACCAAAATCCTGCTGATCAACCCAACCGACTCTGATGCGGTCGGTAACGCCGTGAAGATGGCCAACCAGGCGAAAATCCCGGTAATCACCCTTGACCGTGTGGCGACAAAAGGTGACGTCGTTAGCCATATCGCGTCTGATAACGTGCTGGGCGGTAAAATCGCGGGTGATTACATCGCGAAGAAAGCAGGCGAAGGCGCCAAAGTGATCGAACTGCAGGGTATCGCAGGGACATCCGCAGCGCGTGAGCGTGGCGAAGGTTTCCAGCAAGCCGTGGCAGCCCACAAATTTAACGTCCTGGCCAGCCAGCCTGCTGACTTCGACCGTACTAAAGGCCTGAACGTTATGCAGAACCTGCTGACGGCGCACCCTGAAGTGCAGGCTGTCTTCGCACAGAACGATGAAATGGCACTCGGCGCGCTGCGTGCGCTGCAGACTGCCGGTAAATCGGATGTGATGGTGGTTGGTTTTGACGGCACGCCAGACGGTGAGAAAGCCGTAAATGATGGCAAACTGGCGGCAACCATCGCGCAGCTGCCTGAGCAGATTGGTGCGACGGGTGTTCAGACTGCGGATAAAGTGCTGAAGGGCGAGAAAGTCCAGGCGAAATATCCGGTTGACCTGAAGCTGGTCGTCAAGCAGTAATAGGCGATTCAGGCGGTCGTCTGACGGCCTGAGGGACTACAAATAAAGAAAAGTGTGGCATACGCCACCGGGTAAAACCGGTGGCGATCTTTACTGGACAGCTTAAACATGAAAACCGCAGTTAATCTCGTCGTCCTTGGCAGTATTAATGCCGATCACATTCTTAACCTTGATGCTTTCCCCACGCCTGGCGAAACCGTCACCGGTAATCAGTATCAGGTGGCTTTCGGCGGTAAAGGCGCGAACCAGGCGGTGGCCGCCGGTCGCAGCGGCGCTAATATTGCATTTATCGCCTGTACCGGCGATGACGATACGGGCGAGCGCGTGCGTAAACAGCTGGAGAGCGACCATATCGATATCTCACCCGTAAGTGTGGTGGGCGGGGAATCGACGGGCGTGGCGCTGATTTTTGTCAACGCAGAAGGTGAGAATGTCATCGGTATTCATGCGGGTGCCAATGCGGCACTGACCATCGAACGCGTTGAAGCGCAGCGAGAATTGATCTCCAGCGCCGAAGCGCTGCTGATGCAGCTCGAATCGCCGGTCGAAAGCGTGCTGGCGGCCGCGAAAATTGCACATGAAAATCATACCACTGTCGTACTTAACCCTGCTCCAGCGCGTCTATTATCAGACGAGTTGCTGGCGCTGGTGGACATCATCACCCCGAACGAAACGGAAGCCGAAAAGCTGACGGGCATTCGCGTGGAAAATGATGACGACGCGGCGCGTGCCGCTCAGGCGCTGCACGATAAAGGTATCGGTACGGTCATCATTACGCTCGGAAGCCGTGGCGTATGGGCGAGCGTCAACGGCGAAGGTCGTCGCGTTCCCGGCTTTAAGGTTAAAGCGATTGATACGATCGCGGCGGGAGATACCTTTAACGGTGCGCTGGTTACGGCGCTGCTGGAAGGTGGCTCGCTGGACAATGCCATCCGCTTCGCTCATGCCGCAGCCGCGATTGCGGTGACACGCAAAGGGGCACAGCCTTCCGTTCCATGGCGCAAAGAGATTGATGAATTTTTGAGTCAGCAGAGGTAACGCTTGGCCACAATGAAAGATGTCGCCCGCATGGCGGGCGTTTCTACTTCGACGGTTTCCCATGTCATCAATAACGATCGCTTTGTCAGCGAGGCGATACGGGAAAAAGTCGACGCTGCCATTAAAGACCTCAACTACGCTCCTTCGGCGCTCGCGCGCAGTCTTAAGCTTAATCAGACGCACACCATCGGCATGCTGATCACCGCCAGTACTAACCCGTTCTATTCAGAGCTGGTGCGCGGCGTTGAGCGTAGCTGCTTTGAGCGTGGTTACAGCCTGGTGCTGTGTAACACCGAGGGCGACGAACAGCGTATGAACCGTAATCTGGAAACGCTAATGCAAAAACGCGTCGATGGATTATTGCTGCTGTGTACCGAAACGCACCAGCCCTCCAAAGAGATCATGCAGCGCTATCCCTCCGTTCCAACGGTGATGATGGACTGGGCGCCCTTCGACGGGACCAGCGATCTGATTCAGGATAACTCGCTGCTGGGCGGGGATATGGCGACGCAGCATTTGATTGATAAAGGCTACAGCCGCATCGCCTGCATTACCGGGCCGCTGGATAAAACTCCGGCGCGTTTACGTCTTGAGGGATTTCTCGCTGCTATGGAACGCGCGGGGCTGCCCGTTCCGGACGGATATCGCATCACCGGCGATTTTGAATTTAACGGTGGTTTTGAGGCGATGCAAAAACTGCTGGCGCAGGACGTGCGTCCGCAGGCGGTATTTATCGGTAACGATGCGATGGCTTTTGGTGCGTATCAGGCGTTGTATCAGGCGGGATTACGCGTTCCCCAGGATATGGCGGTGATTGGTTACGATGATATCGAGCTGGCTCAGTATATGACGCCGCCGCTGACCACCATTCATCAGCCGAAAGATGAGCTGGGCGAGCTGGCGATCGATGTGTTGATTCATCGTATGGCACAGCCCGCACTTCAGCAGCAACGTTTGCAGCTTACTCCTGTTCTGATGGAACGCGGTTCTGTTTCGGCTGGTGGCGATCTTTAATCAGATTGCGCCCATCTTTGGGTTTGAGCAGCATGAACACCAGCGCCGAGACCACCGTCAGTGCGCCCATCGTGATAAAGGTGTAATGGAACTGCTCAACCGTGTTCGTCCCTTCCATCCCTTCATAGACGCGCAGCACCGCTGCGCTCACCGCCACGCCTAAACTGATCGACAGCTGCTGCGTCACAGCCAGTACGCTGTTGCCGCCACTGGCATTTTCGTCGGTGAGATCCGCGAGGCTGATGGTATTCATCGACGTAAACTGGATAGACATCGCCATGCCCAGGATAAAGAGCGGGAGCAGCAGCATCCACGCCGGGAAGGCGGCGGACTGAAGCGAAAACTGCGCAATCATTAGACCGATAAAGACCGTGACACCCACCAGCGTTTTACGATAGCCCAGCCGACGCAAAATCTGCGTCACCATCGATTTCGCCAGAATTGACCCGACGGCGGTCGGGGCCATCATGCACCCGGCTATCAGCGCCGGATAGCCAAACCCTACCTGCAGCATCAGCGGCATCAGGAAGGGCACGCAGCCGGTACCCAGACGCGAAGCGATGTTTCCTGCAATCCCCACCGAGAAAGTTCGGGTTTTGAACAGCAGCAATGAAATCAGCGGCGTCGGATGACGACGCGCGTGACGTATATAGAGAAGGAAAAGCAGGATGCCGCTCAGAATGATAGAAAGGGCGATCCAGGTGGCGACGATTTTCTCGCCAAATAACTCCATGCCGGTGGAGAACAACACCAGGCTCAGGCCGAACAGGAAAAAGCCGCCCATATCAAAGCTGCGTTTTGGCGTGGTGAAGTTCGGCATATATTTGCGGGCGTAGCAAAGGCCTGCCACGCCAATCGGAATATTGATGAGGAATATCCAGTGCCAGCTCGCCCAGGTGACCAGCACGCCGCCAAGAACCGGCCCGAGAATGGGGCCGACCAGACCGGGCATGGTCACAAAGTTCAGTACCGGTAAAAGCTCGCTGCGCGGGTAAGCACGTAACAGCGCCAGGCGTGCGACCGGCATCATCATTGCGCCGCCGATGCCCTGCAGGATACGGAAGACAACCAGCTCCGCCAGGGATGTCGAAAGTGCACAGGCCAGCGAACCGAGCGTAAACAGAGTGACGGCGAGCATAAAGATTCGACGTGTACCGAAGCGGTCCGCCAGCCAGCCGCTGACCGGGATCAGCATCGCGACGGTCAGCGTATAGCTGATGATGGCGGATTGCATCGCCAACGGGGAGCGGTTGAGACTTTCGGCAATGGCCGGGAGGGCCGTGTTAAGAATGGTGGCATCCAGCGCCTGCATAAAGAAAGCCATTGCCGCAATCCATGGCAATCCCGCCATGCTGCGTGCTTTTTTCTCAGTCATTGATTGTCCGGTTGTTGGTGTGGTGTTGCTAATAAAACCTGGCAGGCGAGTAAAGCGCGCTGTCCGTCGCTCTCCTGAATGGCATCGACAATGGCCTGGTGCTGGTCCAGCTTCACCACGTCATTCTGAGTAATAGAAGCAAAGTAGGTGTGATACACCGAATGGAACAGGGAGGCAAAGGAGGTCAGGAAAGGGTTTCCGCTCATCGCGTAAATTTGCTCGTGCCAGGACATATCCACTTCAATCCAGCGCTGGCGGTTGAAATGCTGCTTCAGGAAGGTCATTTCGTCCATCAACGTATTAAGCTGCGCTTTTTGCTCGGCGCTGCCTTGCACAGCGGCGAGCAGACATGCCTGAGGTTCGAGGCTGCCACGCATAACCAGGAAATGCTCCACAACCTGATGGAAGTTCTCTTCGGTCATCCACCACGAGAGCAGCTCCTGGTCGAGGAAGTTCCAGTTGCTCTGAGGCATCACGCGAGTTCCGATGCGTGGGCGCGGAAGCACCATGCCTTTCGCGGTTAAGGTTTTTACCGCTTCACGCACGGCGGTACGGCTCACGCCAAACTGTTCACCCAGCTCCATTTCACCGGGAAGAATGCTTCCGGGCATATATTTTCCTGCCAGAATGCGTTGGGCCAGTTTCTCTGCCAGCACGTAAGAGAGGTTTTTTTGGGCGGCCAGCTGTTGCGCGCTTAAGGGCATCGCTCTTATTCCTTAATAGTACATGCTGTTAAGTATGCCATCAGGCGTGTGTTTGTGACTGCAAAAACAGCAAATAGGACAGTTTGTGGCTTGTTAACCAGCGTTTTGGCGAAAAAAGATACGGTCAGAAAGTTTTTTTACATTTCCTCTTGTCACCTCAGAATAACTCCCTATAATGCGCCTCCACTGACACGGAACAACGGCACGCAAGCCGCCGGGACAGAAGGGGTTCAGCGATGAACGCCGACAGCGAAAAGCGAAATTAAACGCTTGACTCTGAATGAGGAAAACGTATTATACGGGACCTCGCAACGGTGAGCGAAAGCCGCGTTGCACTGCTCTTTAACAATTTATCAGACAATCTGTGTGGGCACTCAAAGTGACATGGATTCTAAACGTCGAAAGACGCTAAATGAATACCAAAGTCTCTGAGTGAACATACGTAATTCATTACGAAGTTTAATTCACGAGCATCAAACTTAAATTGAAGAGTTTGATCATGGCTCAGATTGAACGCTGGCGGCAGGCCTAACACATGCAAGTCGAGCGGTAGCACAGAGAGCTTGCTCTCGGGTGACGAGCGGCGGACGGGTGAGTAATGTCTGGGAAACTGCCTGATGGAGGGGGATAACTACTGGAAACGGTAGCTAATACCGCATAACGTCGCAAGACCAAAGAGGGGGACCTTCGGGCCTCTTGCCATCAGATGTGCCCAGATGGGATTAGCTAGTAGGTGGGGTAACGGCTCACCTAGGCGACGATCCCTAGCTGGTCTGAGAGGATGACCAGCCACACTGGAACTGAGACACGGTCCAGACTCCTACGGGAGGCAGCAGTGGGGAATATTGCACAATGGGCGCAAGCCTGATGCAGCCATGCCGCGTGTATGAAGAAGGCCTTCGGGTTGTAAAGTACTTTCAGCGAGGAGGAAGGCATTGTGGTTAATAACCACAGTGATTGACGTTACTCGCAGAAGAAGCACCGGCTAACTCCGTGCCAGCAGCCGCGGTAATACGGAGGGTGCAAGCGTTAATCGGAATTACTGGGCGTAAAGCGCACGCAGGCGGTCTGTCAAGTCGGATGTGAAATCCCCGGGCTCAACCTGGGAACTGCATTCGAAACTGGCAGGCTAGAGTCTTGTAGAGGGGGGTAGAATTCCAGGTGTAGCGGTGAAATGCGTAGAGATCTGGAGGAATACCGGTGGCGAAGGCGGCCCCCTGGACAAAGACTGACGCTCAGGTGCGAAAGCGTGGGGAGCAAACAGGATTAGATACCCTGGTAGTCCACGCCGTAAACGATGTCGACTTGGAGGTTGTTCCCTTGAGGAGTGGCTTCCGGAGCTAACGCGTTAAGTCGACCGCCTGGGGAGTACGGCCGCAAGGTTAAAACTCAAATGAATTGACGGGGGCCCGCACAAGCGGTGGAGCATGTGGTTTAATTCGATGCAACGCGAAGAACCTTACCTACTCTTGACATCCACGGAATTTAGCAGAGATGCTTTAGTGCCTTCGGGAACCGTGAGACAGGTGCTGCATGGCTGTCGTCAGCTCGTGTTGTGAAATGTTGGGTTAAGTCCCGCAACGAGCGCAACCCTTATCCTTTGTTGCCAGCGGTCCGGCCGGGAACTCAAAGGAGACTGCCAGTGATAAACTGGAGGAAGGTGGGGATGACGTCAAGTCATCATGGCCCTTACGAGTAGGGCTACACACGTGCTACAATGGCGTATACAAAGAGAAGCGACCTCGCGAGAGCAAGCGGACCTCATAAAGTACGTCGTAGTCCGGATTGGAGTCTGCAACTCGACTCCATGAAGTCGGAATCGCTAGTAATCGTAGATCAGAATGCTACGGTGAATACGTTCCCGGGCCTTGTACACACCGCCCGTCACACCATGGGAGTGGGTTGCAAAAGAAGTAGGTAGCTTAACCTTCGGGAGGGCGCTTACCACTTTGTGATTCATGACTGGGGTGAAGTCGTAACAAGGTAACCGTAGGGGAACCTGCGGTTGGATCACCTCCTTACCTGAAAGAACCTGCCTTTGTAGTGTCCACACAGATTGTCTGATGAAAAGTAAATAGCAAGGCGTCTTGCGATTGAGACTTCAGTGTCCCCTTCGTCTAGAGGCCCAGGACACCGCCCTTTCACGGCGGTAACAGGGGTTCGAATCCCCTAGGGGACGCCACTTGCTGGTTTGTGAGTGAAAGTCACCTGCCTTAATATCTCAAAACTGATTCTCAGGAATCATGTTTGAGATATTTGCTCTTTAAAAATCTGGATCAAGCTGAAAATTGAAACGACACACTGCGTCTGTTCTCCGTAATAAGAACAGAGTGACGGTGTGTTCGAGTCTCTCAAATTTTCGCGACACGAGGGTGTTTTACGAAACATCTTCGGGTTGTGAGGTTAAGCGACTAAGCGTACACGGTGGATGCCCTGGCAGTCAGAGGCGATGAAGGGCGTGCTAATCTGCGATAAGCGTCGGCGAGGTGATATGAACCTTTGACCCGGCGATACCCGAATGGGGAAACCCAGTGTGTTCCGACACACTATCATGTCATGAATACATAGTGGCATGAGGCGAACCGGGGGAACTGAAACATCTAAGTACCCCGAGGAAAAGAAATCAACCGAGATTCCCCCAGTAGCGGCGAGCGAACGGGGAGGAGCCCAGAGTCTGAATCAGCGCGTGTGTTAGTGGAAGCGTCTGGAAAGTCGCACGATACAGGGTGAAAGTCCCGTACACAAAAATGCACACGCTGTGAACTCGAAGAGTAGGGCGGGACACGTGGTATCCTGTCTGAATATGGGGGGACCATCCTCCAAGGCTAAATACTCCTGACTGACCGATAGTGAACCAGTACCGTGAGGGAAAGGCGAAAAGAACCCCGGCGAGGGGAGTGAAAAAGAACCTGAAACCGTGTACGTACAAGCAGTGGGAGCCTCTTTTATGGGGTGACTGCGTACCTTTTGTATAATGGGTCAGCGACTTATATTCTGTAGCAAGGTTAACCGTATAGGGGAGCCGAAGGGAAACCGAGTCTTAACTGGGCGTTAAGTTGCAGGGTATAGACCCGAAACCCGGTGATCTAGCCATGGGCAGGTTGAAGGTTGGGTAACACTAACTGGAGGACCGAACCGACTAATGTTGAAAAATTAGCGGATGACTTGTGGCTGGGGGTGAAAGGCCAATCAAACCGGGAGATAGCTGGTTCTCCCCGAAAGCTATTTAGGTAGCGCCTCGTGAACTCATCTTCGGGGGTAGAGCACTGTTTCGGCTAGGGGGCCATCCCGGCTTACCAACCCGATGCAAACTACGAATACCGAAGAATGTTATCACGGGAGACACACGGCGGGTGCTAACGTCCGTCGTGAAGAGGGAAACAACCCAGACCGCCAGCTAAGGTCCCAAAGTCATGGTTAAGTGGGAAACGATGTGGGAAGGCACAGACAGCCAGGATGTTGGCTTAGAAGCAGCCATCATTTAAAGAAAGCGTAATAGCTCACTGGTCGAGTCGGCCTGCGCGGAAGATGTAACGGGGCTAAACCATGCACCGAAGCTGCGGCAGCGACGCTTATGCGTTGTTGGGTAGGGGAGCGTTCTGTAAGCCGTTGAAGGTGTGCTGTGAGGCATGCTGGAGGTATCAGAAGTGCGAATGCTGACATAAGTAACGATAAAGCGGGTGAAAAGCCCGCTCGCCGGAAGACCAAGGGTTCCTGTCCAACGTTAATCGGGGCAGGGTGAGTCGACCCCTAAGGCGAGGCCGAAAGGCGTAGTCGATGGGAAACAGGTTAATATTCCTGTACTTGGTGTTACTGCGAAGGGGGGACGGAGAAGGCTATGTTAGCCGGGCGACGGTTGTCCCGGTTTAAGCATGTAGGCGGAGGTTCCAGGTAAATCCGGTACCTTTTTAACGCTGAGGTGTGATGACGAGGCACTACGGTGCTGAAGTAACAAATGCCCTGCTTCCAGGAAAAGCCTCTAAGCATCAGGTAACATCAAATCGTACCCCAAACCGACACAGGTGGTCAGGTAGAGAATACCAAGGCGCTTGAGAGAACTCGGGTGAAGGAACTAGGCAAAATGGTGCCGTAACTTCGGGAGAAGGCACGCTGGTGTGTAGGTGAAGTCCCTGCGGATGGAGCTGAAACCAGTCGAAGATACCAGCTGGCTGCAACTGTTTATTAAAAACACAGCACTGTGCAAACACGAAAGTGGACGTATACGGTGTGACGCCTGCCCGGTGCCGGAAGGTTAATTGATGGGGTTAGCGGCAACGCGAAGCTCTTGATCGAAGCCCCGGTAAACGGCGGCCGTAACTATAACGGTCCTAAGGTAGCGAAATTCCTTGTCGGGTAAGTTCCGACCTGCACGAATGGCGTAATGATGGCCAGGCTGTCTCCACCCGAGACTCAGTGAAATTGAACTCGCTGTGAAGATGCAGTGTACCCGCGGCAAGACGGAAAGACCCCGTGAACCTTTACTATAGCTTGACACTGAACACTGGTCCTTGATGTGTAGGATAGGTGGGAGGCTTTGAAGCGTGGACGCCAGTCTGCGTGGAGCCAACCTTGAAATACCACCCTTTAATGGCTGGTGTTCTAACGTAGACCCGTAATCCGGGTTGCGGACAGTGTCTGGTGGGTAGTTTGACTGGGGCGGTCTCCTCCTAAAGAGTAACGGAGGAGCACGAAGGTTAGCTAATCCTGGTCGGACATCAGGAGGTTAGTGCAATGGCATAAGCTAGCTTGACTGCGAGAGTGACGGCTCGAGCAGGTGCGAAAGCAGGTCATAGTGATCCGGTGGTTCTGAATGGAAGGGCCATCGCTCAACGGATAAAAGGTACTCCGGGGATAACAGGCTGATACCGCCCAAGAGTTCATATCGACGGCGGTGTTTGGCACCTCGATGTCGGCTCATCACATCCTGGGGCTGAAGTAGGTCCCAAGGGTACGGCTGTTCGCCGTTTAAAGTGGTACGCGAGCTGGGTTTAGAACGTCGTGAGACAGTTCGGTCCCTATCTGCCGTGGGCGCTGGAGAATTGAGGGGGCTGCTCCTAGTACGAGAGGACCGGAGTGGACGCATCACTGGTGTTCGGGTTGTCATGCCAATGGCATTGCCCGGTAGCTAAATGCGGAAAAGATAAGTGCTGAAAGCATCTAAGCACGAAACTTGCCCCGAGATGAGTTCTCCCTGACCCTTTAAGGGTCCTGAAGGAACGTTGAAGACTACGACGTTGATAGGCTGGGTGTGTAAGTGCAGCGATGTATTGAGCTAACCAGTACTAATGAACCGTGAGGCTTAACCTTACAACGCCGAAGATGTTTTGGCGAAGCAGAGACCGATTTTCAGCTGATACAGATTAATTGATTCGCAGGAATGCGTGTTGATAACAGAATTTGCCTGGCGGCTTTAGCGCGGTGGTCCCACCTGACCCCATGCCGAACTCAGAAGTGAAACGCCGTAGCGCCGATGGTAGTGTGGGGTCTCCCCATGTGAGAGTAGGGAACTGCCAGGCATCAAATAAGTGAAGAGGCCATCCGCAAGGATGGCCTTTTTGCGTTTTTGTCTTTATTCAAAATTAATCCCGGACCGGCACAACAGCCCGGTTACTGTCCTGCCATCCACTCCTGAATAAACGCAACAACACCAGCAACATCATTTAAATCCAGAATCGGCACCGGAAGTGAAAGCGGAATATCACTGGCGACAGCAATCACATGCTGATCCACGGTCAATTCAGCGATTTCATGCCCTGCATCGCTTCTGAAAAGCAAAATCTTCGCTACCGATTCATGCTTAAATCCCTCAACCAGCACCAGATCCAGCGTCGAATGATCCATTCGGCTCACCAGATAATCCAAATCCAGCGCCTCTTCTCCCGGTGTCTCCGTCATTAATGCCCATCGTTGCGCGCTGGCTACCATGGTTTGAGCCGCACCCGCTTTTCGCAGCTCGTAGCTGTCTTTGCCGGGCTTATCAATATCCATATTGTGGTGAGTATGCTTAATCAATCCTGGACGAATACCTTGCGCGCACAGGGCCGGGATCAGCTTTTTCAGAAGTGATGTTTTCCCCGTCCCACTCCAGGCGGCAATCGCTAAAACAGGTTTCATACTTTCCCCTGCAGTGTTTGCAAATCTTCCGTGGTATTCACGTTAACAAAAGCCTCTTTCAGATCGCTAAAATCAACGGAATGACCGCCTGACTGGCGCATAAATACCATAACGCGTCTCTCCCCTGAGGACAGGTAAGCGCGTAAATCTGGACAAAGTTTCCTGCTAATCAACGTAATCGCAGGGTGATCGCGCTCTCCGTCATGTACCCAGACGACGGGAGCGTCTTTTCGGTGTTCTATCATGCGCTCAGCAAGCGTAGAGGGGATAAACGGCGTATCACATGGGCAGAAAAGAAACCATTCATCATCTGCCTGCTGCATCACGCTCAGCATGCCAGCCAGAGGCCCAGGATAGTTAGCTAACGCATCCTGATAGACGGGATATCCGCGTTGCTGATAAATATCAATGTGACGATTAGCGCTAACGGCGATTGCTCCCACCTGGACTCTCAGCGCATCGGCGACGTGCAGCCATAATGGCTTTCCATTAAGCTCCTGTAAGCCCTTATCTTTTCCGCCCATCCTCGTCGCCCTTCCCCCTGCAAGCACGACGCCGAGCACTCCCCGGCACTGATTCACGAATGTCGCCTCTTTTATTGTGGGATTGACCCTGCTAACGTGTTCCTATCAATGAAAGGAGCACTACGATGAAATGTAAACGTCTGAACGAAGTTATCGAACTTCTCCAGCCTGCCTGGCAAAAAGAGCCAGAGCTTAACCTGATGCAATTTTTACAGAAACTGGCGAAAGAGTCAGGTTATGACGGCGAACTGGCCGACCTTTCTGATGACATCCTGATCTATCATCTTAAAATGCGTGATTCTGATAAAGATGCCGCGATTCCAGGTATTAAGAAAGATTATGAGGAAGATTTCAAAACCGCGCTGCTGCGCGCCCGTGGCGTAATTAAAGAGTAAAACCTTGTAAGCGGCGCCATCGAAATCGCTGTGAAATGATATCCTGAATCATTCGTATAATTTCCGGATGATCGGATGAACGACAAGGCTTTTACTTTCCAGACATTAAACCCGGATACCATTATGGATGCTCTGTTTGAACAGGGCATTCGAGTGGATTCCGGGCTAACCCCTTTAAACAGCTATGAAAACCGCGTCTATCAATTCCAGGACGAGGATCGCCAGCGCTTTGTCGTCAAATTCTATCGTCCCCAACGCTGGTCGGCGGAGCAAATTCAGGAAGAGCACCAGTTCGCTTTCGATCTGGTGAATGACGACGTCCCGGTCGCCGCACCTATTCAGTTTAATCACCAGTCGCTGCTCACGCATCAGGGATATTTCTTTGCTGTTTTCCCGAGCCTGGGTGGGCGCCAGTTTGAGTCTGATAATATCGATCAAATGGAGTGGGTCGCTCGTTACCTGGGACGCATGCATCAGACAGGGCGCAAAAAAGCATTCAGCGCACGACCTGTTATTGGGCTTGAGGAATATTTAACGGAGCCGCGTCAGGTGTTCGAAACATCTACGCTGATTCCCAAAGCGTTGAAAGCGAATTTCCTGAAAGCCACCGATGCCCTTATTGCTGCCGTAACTGAGTGCTGGGATGATCAAACCGATATTCTGCGTTTACATGGCGACTGCCACGCGGGGAATATTCTCTGGCGCGACGGCCCGCTATTTGTTGATCTCGATGATGCCCGTATGGGGCCAGCGATTCAGGATCTGTGGATGCTGCTGAATGGTGATAAAGCCGAACAGCGGATGCAGCTTGAAACCATCATCGAAGCCTACGAAGAATTTAGTCCCTTTAATTCAGACGAAATTGCCCTGATTGAACCTTTACGCGCCATGCGTTTTGTATATTATCTCGCATGGTTAATCAGGCGTTGGGACGATCCCGCGTTTCCTAAAAACTTCCCATGGCTTACCGGGGAAGATTACTGGCGCAGCCAGACAACCACCTTTATTCAGCAAGTTAAGGTTCTGCAGGAACCGCCACTTCAATTAACGCCAATGTATTAATCGGACACATCAGGAGAAAGTTGATCATGAAAAAAATATGGCTGGCGCTGGCAGGTATGATTCTGGCATTTAGCGCATCTGCTGCTCAATTCAGCGATGGCAAGCAGTTCACTACCCTCGAAAAGCCGGTTGCCGGTGAGCCGCAGGTGCTTGAGTTCTTCTCATTCTATTGCCCGCACTGCTACCAGTTTGAAGAAGTTCTGCACGTTTCTGATAACGTGAAGAAAAAGCTGCCTGAAGGCACCAAAATGACCAAGTATCATGTCGAGTTCCTGGGTCCTTTGGGTAAAGATCTGACGCAAGCCTGGGCTGTTGCGCTGGCGCTGGGCGTGGAAGATCAAGTCACAGCACCTATGTTTGAAGCTGTACAGAAAACTCAAACTGTTCAGACCGTTGCTGATATCCGTAAAGTCTTTGTTGATGCGGGCGTGAAAGGCGAAGATTACGACGCAGCATGGAACAGCTTTGTGGTGAAATCTCTGGTCGCGCAGCAGGAAAAAGCGGCCGCAGACCTTCAGCTGCAGGGCGTTCCGGCGATGTTCGTCAATGGTAAATACCAGGTGAATCCGCAGGGTATGGATACCAGCAATATGGATATCTTCGTGCAGCAGTACGCTGACACCGTGAAATATCTGGTTGAGAAGAAATAAAAGTGAAAACGCCGGTCACAGACCGGCGTTTTTGTTTGCATACTTAAGATCGTTTATCAGCACATCTTTATCATTCCACAGCGTGTTCAGCCACAGCTGGAAACGACGTTTGAAATTCTTATCATTGATGTAATCGCCGTGCAGCTCTTCATTCACCGGCACCAGGTTTATCCTCACCACAATACGCGTCAGTTTACCGCTTAACATATCGTAAAAAGGTGTCTCGTCATTTTCTGGATAGCACAGCGTCACATTCAGCAATTTATCGAACTGCGATCCCAGTACATTAAGGGCCATCGCAATTCCCGCCGCTTTTGGCGGCAGTAGATTCTTATAAGGGGATCGAGTTTGCTGACGTTTCAGTTCCGTAAAACGTGAGCCTTCAACGAAGTTAACGATTGTCGTCGGGTGAGCCCGAAATTTCTCACAGGAGCGACGTGTCGTTTCAACATCACGCCCTCGGCGTTCGGGATGACGAATAAGATAGCTGCGTGAATAGCGTTTCATAAACGGCATATCCAGCGACCAGCAGGCCAGCCCGATAAACGGCACCCAAGCCAGTTGCTGCTTGAGAAAGTATTTGTTCATCGGAATATGTTTGCGAAACAGCACGCATAACACCACGATATCTGCCCAACTGTGGTGATTACAGAGCAGTAAATACCAGTTTTTCTTGTTCAGGCCTTCCAGCCCTTCGATATCCCATTGCAGATGCGGGTTCAGGCGTAGCAGCCATGCCAGCCCTTCACACCAGCAGTACATCATAAAATTGCAGAAGACTGATACCGCGCGCCAGACAGCAGGGACAGGCAGTAATAGTTTAATGATTCCGGCGACGATGATCGGCACTGAACAGGCGATGGTAACCAGGATCGTTAAAAAGATGCTTAACAGTAATGTTACTGCAGCGAGTAATCTCGACATGATGAGCTTTTTCAGGTAGTTAGCTGTAATCTGGCAGCCAAACCGGTGCCGCAGGGCGCTGATTTTACCAGAAAACAAATAAAAGCAGGGGCTTTCACTCCACGATACCGCAGGATCTGCACCTTAACAGATTATTTGTCTGTCATACCTTATTAGGCTCTTCTTATATCCACATAGAGCAAATAGTCATCAAATGGAAATATACCGTTCGGATCTATTTATAACTAGCTGATAATATTCTATAAAAAAATCATACGCGATCTGGAAATGACAATATTCTTCATATGAATTAAAAGTATGCACAAACTTATCCACAGTTTGATTTTGCGAGCGATCCCGACGATCGCAAAATCTTTTCCTGTATTCGGTGCTAAAAACTGATGTTTTCATCCTTCTGTGGCATCCTTTAGCCATAAATTGATTAAAGGCACGAACATTATGGTTCAGATTCCAGAAAACCCTCTTATTCTCGTCGACGGCTCTTCATACCTGTATCGGGCGTATCATGCGTTTCCTCCTCTGACCAATAGCGCAGGGGAGCCAACCGGCGCGATGTATGGCGTGCTGAATATGCTGCGCAGTCTGATCCTGCAATACCAGCCGTCACATGCGGCGGTGGTATTCGATGCGAAGGGTAAAACCTTCCGCGACGAGCTTTTTGAGGATTACAAATCCCATCGCCCGCCGATGCCAGACGATCTGCGCGCGCAAATCGAGCCGTTGCACACGATGGTAAAAGCGATGGGCCTGCCGCTGCTGGCAGTTTCTGGGGTAGAAGCGGACGACGTCATCGGTACGCTGGCCCGTGAAGCAGAGAAAATGGGCCGTCCGGTGCTGATCAGTACGGGTGATAAAGACATGGCGCAGCTGGTTACGCCTGGGATCACCCTCATCAATACCATGACCAATACCATTCTTGGGCCGGAAGAAGTCGTCACCAAATATGGCGTGCCGCCAGAGCTAATCATTGATTTCCTCGCCTTAATGGGCGACTCCTCGGATAACATTCCAGGTGTGCCAGGTGTCGGCGAAAAAACCGCGCAGGCGCTGCTGCAAGGCCTGGGTGGGCTGGATACGCTGTATGCCGAATCAGACAAAATCGCCGGCCTGACGTTCCGTGGTGCAAAAACCATGGCGGCGAAGCTGGAGCAGAACAAAGAGGTGGCCTACCTCTCCTATAAGCTGGCCACCATCAAAACCGACGTCGAGCTGGAACTTACCTGTGAGCAGCTCGAAGTTCAGCAGCCGGTGGCGGAAGAGCTTCTCGGCCTGTTTAAGCAATATGAGTTCAAACGCTGGATAACAGATCTCGAAGCCGGTAAATGGATGCAGGCAAAGGGCGCAAAACCTGCCGCGAAGCCAAAAGAGACAATCGTTGTTGATGCCGATGAGGACGTCGAAGAGGCCGCCAGTACGCTCTCCTTCGAAAACTACGAAACGGTGCTGGAAGAAGCGCAGCTTATCGCCTGGATCGAGAAACTGAAAAAAGCGCCGGTCTTCGCCTTTGACACCGAAACCGACAGTCTGGATAACATCTCCGCCAATATGGTGGGCCTTTCCTTTGCCACCGAGCCAGGCATCGCCGCCTATGTCCCGGTCGCGCATGATTATCTGGATGCTCCGGATCAAATCTCCCGTGACCGCGTGCTTGAGCTACTCAAACCGCTGCTGGAAGATGACAAAGCGCTTAAGGTCGGGCAAAACCTGAAGTATGACCGCGGTATTTTGCAGAACTACGGCATCGAGTTGCGCGGTATTGCCTTCGACACCATGCTGGAATCTTACATCCTGAACAGCGTGGCGGGCCGCCACGATATGGATTCACTCTCCGATCGCTGGCTCAAGCATAAAACCGTCACCTTTGAAGAGATTGCCGGGAAGGGCAAAAACCAGCTGACCTTCAACCAGATCGCCCTGGAAGAGGCGGGCCGCTATGCGGCGGAAGATGCGGACGTAACTCTGCAACTGCACCTGAAGATGTACCCGAAACTGCAAAAGCAGGAAGGGCCACTGAATATTTTCGAAAATGTTGAAATGCCGCTGGTGCCGGTGTTGTCTCGTATTGAGCGTAATGGCGTCAAAATTGATCCTGCGGTACTGCACAAACATTCGGAAGAGATCAGCCTGCGTCTGAATGAGCTGGAACTGAAAGCGCATGACATTGCCGGCGAGCCTTTTAACCTCGCGTCCACCAAACAGCTGCAAACTATTCTTTTTGAAAAACAGGGCATTAAACCGCTGAAGAAAACACCTGGCGGCGCGCCGTCCACCTCGGAAGAGGTGCTGGAAGAGCTGGCGCTGGATTACCCGCTGCCGAAAGTGATTCTGGAATACCGCGGCCTCGCGAAGCTAAAATCGACTTACACCGATAAGCTCCCGCTGATGATCAATCCAAAAACCGGCCGCGTTCATACCTCCTACCACCAGGCGGTTGCGGCGACCGGGCGTTTATCATCGACCGATCCTAACCTGCAAAACATTCCAGTTCGTAACGAAGAGGGGCGACGCATCCGTCAGGCATTTATTGCCCCGGAAGATTATCTGATCGTCTCGGCCGACTACTCGCAAATCGAGCTGCGCATCATGGCGCACCTGTCGCGTGATAAAGGTTTGCTGACGGCATTTGCGGAAGGCAAAGATATCCACCGCGCCACGGCGGCAGAAGTGTTCGGTCTGCCACTGGACAGCGTGACCGGGGAGCAGCGCCGCAGCGCGAAGGCGATTAACTTCGGCCTGATCTACGGCATGAGCGCTTTTGGCCTCTCTCGCCAGCTCAATATTCCGCGCAAAGAGTCGCAGAAGTACATGGATCTCTACTTTGAGCGCTATCCGGGCGTGCTGGAATACATGGAGCGAACTCGCGCTCAGGCGAAGGAAAAGGGCTATGTGGAAACTCTCGATGGCCGTCGTCTCTATCTGTCGGATATCACCTCCAGTAACGCTGCGCGCCGCGCCGGCGCTGAACGTGCGGCAATCAACGCACCGATGCAGGGGACCGCAGCAGACATCATCAAACGCGCGATGATTGCGGTTGATGCCTGGCTGGAAAAGGACAAACCCCGCGTGAAGATGATCATGCAGGTACACGATGAACTGGTGTTTGAAGTGCACAAGGATGATCTGGAAGCAGTCTCGAAAAAGATCCACGAACTGATGGAAAGCAGCATGAAATTAGATGTGCCACTGCTGGTGGAAGTTGGGAGCGGAGACAACTGGGATCAAGCTCACTAAAGGTCCGATGACTAAGACGCTGTTTATGTAAGTAAGCAACATAACAGCGTGGTTTTTGTGACGATCATTAGATTTACCTATGTAAAGAGTGAAAAAAAACTACAAAAAGTGCTTTGTCCAGCGATAAAAAAAGAGTAGAGTTAACGACGTAGGGTACAGAGGTAAGATGTTCTATCTTTCAGACCTTTTACTTCACGTAATCGGATTTGGCTGAATATTTTAGCCGCCCCAGTCAGTAATGACTGGGGCGTTTTTTATTGCGGCAAAGAAAATATTTGGACAAAAAAAACGCGGACATCGCCGCGCTTTTTATCACTCTTCCGCTTCTGTCGCGGGTTCCAGATCGTTAAACCAGCTATCAAGCTTATGACGTAAAACGTCCACACCTTGCTTTTTCAGCGATGAAAACGTCTCAATTTGCACGTCACCGCCAAATTCTACCGCGGCTTCGCGCACCAGTTTTAACTGTGCTTTACGCGCACCGCTCGCCAGTTTATCGGCTTTGGTCAGCAGCACCAGAACAGGAATTTCGCTGGCGACGCCCCAGTGGATCATCTGCTGATCGAGATCTTTAAGCGGATGGCGGATATCCATCAGTACAACCAACCCTTTCAGGCACTGGCGTTTTTCCAGGTATTCCCCCAGCGCGCGCTGCCATTTGATTTTGATCTCTTCCGGCACTTCTGCGTATCCGTAACCGGGTAAATCCACCAGGCGCTTACCATCAGCGACTTCAAACAGGTTAATCAGCTGGGTACGACCTGGTGTTTTAGAGGTACGCGCCAGGCTTTTCTGGTTCGTCAGTGTATTCAGGGCGCTGGATTTGCCCGCGTTGGAGCGGCCAGCAAATGCCACTTCGATACCTGTATCAGGCGGTAAGTGGCGAATATCAGGCGCACTGGTGACAAAATGCGTCTGTTGGTAGTTCCAGGTAGTCACGTGGTCGTCTCCAAAAATCTTAATCTGAAGGGGAGTATACCTGAATGCAGGCAAAAGGCTTTTCACTTCGCTTCCGGGATGTAGATTAAACCCATTAGGTTTGTGAGACATTGCCCATAATCTCTATGGGATATTTAAGAGAATCCTCATGCGGTAAAAATAACATATCATTTAAAATCATAATGTTGAGGATTTGGAATTATCTGAAAATACCATTTTGGCCAGTTTGATGGCTTGTCAGAAGTACTGAAAAAGGTAAAGTAGCACCCAAGGCGAGGATGCCAACAGGATAACGACTTAGGGATAAGGGTCAGGAGCGCCAGGAGGCGAAGACTCAGGAAGACGACCAGGATGGTTAGCGCCAGGAGGCGTTCAAAAAAGGAAATGGACCCTATTAAGGATGATATTCGCTAAGGGATAAACAGGGTGAGTTGTTAGCAAACAGGGATTGAATAACCCGTTAAGGGTTGAGAGTCAGGAAAAAAGGCGACAGATTGCTCTGTCGCCTTTTTTCTTTGCTTGCTTTCTGCTAGATTTCGCCGCAATTCTATACTGAAGAAAATGGCTTAAAGACAAGGCATCATGAAAAAACCGACATCCACAGCGGGCGCTAAACGCCCGGCAAAAGCGCACCGCAAAACCCGTGAAGAACTGAATCAGGAAGCTCGCGATCGCAAACGTGCGAAAAAGCATAGTGGTCATGCTTCGGGTAGCCGTGCGAACGGCAGCAGTGCTTCAGGTTCCGCCGCGCAACAATCCAAACAGAAAGATCCGCGCATCGGGAGCAAAACGCCAATTCCCCTGGGCGTGACGGACGCCCCGGTTATCAAGCAGCAAAAACCTAAAAAGAGCGAGAAACCTATGCTTTCACCGCAGGCTGAGCTGGATATGCTGGAGAACGATGAGCGCCTGGACGCGCTGCTGGAACGTCTTGAGGGCGGTGAAGCCCTGAACGCTGAAGAGCAGAAATGGGTCGATGCCAAACTGGATCGTATCGATGAACTGATGCAGCAGCTCGGTCTCTCTTACGACGATGAAGAAGACGAAGAAGAAGAAAAGCAGGACGATATGATGCGTCTGCTGAAAGGTGGAAACTAACATTTGCACCCAGCGGGCTCTATAGTCCTTCTTATAACCCTTCCGGTTATATGTTATCTGGTGTGGTTATTCGTTAAACTACGGCGGTTGTCGCGGCGACAGAGGTGGCTGCGCACCCGAATATTGACCCGCAATGGGGTCAAAACGGGCCGCCGTATACGAACGCGACACCAACGGAAGGAGTGAGCATGTCTGTACCAAACATCGACTGGGATCTGGCCCTGATCCAGAAATATAACTATTCCGGGCCGCGTTATACCTCATACCCGACCGCGCTGGAGTTTGCTGAAACCTTCGGCGAGGCCGATTTTTTGCAGGCAGTTGCGCGATATCCTGAACGCCCGCTGTCGCTCTATGTTCACATTCCTTTCTGCCACAAGCTCTGCTATTTCTGCGGGTGCAATAAAATCGTCACCCGCCAGCAGCACAAAGCCGATCAGTATCTGGACGCCCTCGAGCAGGAAATCCTGCACCGTGCGCCGCTGTTTGCCGGGCGAAACATAAGCCAGCTCCACTGGGGCGGCGGTACGCCAACCTATCTCAATAAAACGCAAATCAGCCGTCTGATGGATCTTCTGCGGGCCAACTTCCGTTTTGAGGCCGATGCTGAAATCTCTATTGAAGTCGATCCGCGTGAAATCGAGCTGGATGTACTCGATCACCTGCGAGCCGAGGGCTTTAATCGCCTGAGCATGGGCGTGCAGGACTTTAACAAAGAGGTTCAGCGCCTGGTCAATCGCGAGCAGGATGAGGAATTTATTTTTGCGCTGCTGAACCACGCGCGCGAAATCGGTTTTACCTCGACCAATATCGATCTGATCTACGGCCTGCCGAAACAGACGCCGGAAAGCTTCGCCTTCACGCTGAAACGCGTGGCAGAGCTGAATCCCGATCGTCTGAGCGTCTTTAACTATGCGCACCTGCCGACGCTTTTTGCCGCTCAGCGCAAAATTAAAGATGCCGATTTGCCCTCTGCCCAGCAGAAGCTGGATATCCTGCAGGAAACTATCTCGTCCCTGACGGAAACCGGCTATCAGTTTATCGGCATGGACCACTTCGCCCGTCCTGATGACGAGCTGGCCATTGCCCAGCGCGAAGGTGTGCTGCACCGTAATTTCCAGGGCTACACCACCCAGGGCGACACCGATTTACTGGGGATGGGAGTCTCGGCGATCAGCATGATTGGCGACTGCTATGCGCAGAATCAGAAAGAATTGAAACAGTATTATCAGCAGGTGGATGAAAGCGGAAACGCTCTGTGGCGCGGCATTGCGCTTACGCGCGATGACTGCATCCGTCGGGATGTGATTAAGGCGTTAATCTGCAACTTCCGCCTCGATTTTGCCGACGTCGAATCCCATTGGGAACTCGCCTTTGCCGACTACTTTGCTGAAGATCTGAAGCTGCTCGCGCCGCTGGCGAAGGATGGGCTGGTGGATGTGAGCGATAAAGCGATTCAGGTGACGCCAAAAGGGCGCTTGTTGATTCGTAATATCTGCATGTGCTTTGACGCCTACCTGCGCCAGAAAGCCCGCTTGCAGCAATTTTCACGCGTCATCTAAAACCTTCTGTGGTGCAGCGCTGACCGGGACTACCAGGCGTAGTTCTGATCAGCGCTGCGCCAACAGGCGTAGAAGTGTTATTCCATTCCCAGCTCTTTCAGCTTCCGCGTCAGGGTATTTCGCCCCCAACCCAGCAGCCGTGCCGCTTCCTGTTTATGCCCCTGAGTATGGCGAAGCGCAGTCGTGAGTAACGTGCGCTCCATTTCAGGCTGCGCTTCGGAAAGCAGGTTTTGATGACCGGAACGCAGCGCGCGATCCGCCCACTGCGCCAGCAGCGTCGCCCAGCTGTCAGGTAACGACTGTCCGGTGCTGCTTTCGGGCGCGGTAGATTCAAACAGTTCACCCGGTAAATCCTGAATCAGCACTTCCTGCCCGGCAGCCATAACGGTGAGCCAGCGACAGGTGTTTTCCAGCTGACGCACGTTGCCCGGCCACGCCAGTCGCGTCAACGCGGCATCGGTTTCCGGGTGCAGCAGTTTGGCTTCCACGCCCAGTTCGCGAGCCGCCACCTGCAGGAAATGGCGCGCCAGACGCGGAATATCTTCCCGGCGTTCGCGTAGCGGCGGGAGATGGACGCGAATCACGTTCAGACGGTGGAACAAGTCTTCACGGAATTTGCCTTCCTGCACGCGCTGTTCAAGGTTCTGGTGCGTGGCGGCGATAATGCGCACGTCGACTTTAACGGGGGCGTAGCCGCCGACGCGGTAAAACTGCCCATCGGCCAGCACGCGCAGCAGACGTGTTTGCACGTCCAGCGGCATATCGCCGATTTCATCGAGGAAAAGCGTTCCGCCGTCTGCCTGTTCAAAGCGGCCCTGACGAATGGTATTTGCGCCGGTAAACGCGCCTTTCTCATGGCCAAACAGTTCCGACTCGATCAAATCCTTCGGAATGGCGGCCATATTCAGGGCGATAAACGGGGCTTTCGCGCGCGGGCTGTGGCGATGCAGGGCGTGCGCAACCAGCTCTTTACCGGTCCCGGATTCGCCGTTAATCAGCACACTGATGGATGAACGCGACAGGCGGCCAATGATACGAAACACATCCTGCATCGCGGGCGCTTCGCCAATGATATCGGTCGTCGGGCCAAACACTGGCGCGTTTCGCGGCTGCTGTTGCTCCTGATAGTGGCTGATGGCGCGTTCCACCAGGGCGACGGCTTCATCGATATCAAAGGGTTTTGGCAGGTAATCAAATGCGCCCTGCTGGTAGGCGCTAACGGCGGCATCCAGATCGGAGTGAGCAGTCATTATGATGACCGGAAGCATCGGATGACGTTGCTTAATCTGCTTTAACAGCGCAAGCCCATCCATCCCCGGCATCCGGATATCCGAAAGCAGCACGTCCGGGGTTTTGGTGATGAGCGCATCAAGCACTTCGCTACCGCTTTCAAAGGTGGTGCAGTTTAATCCTGCTCCGGTAAGCGCGCGTTCAAGCACCCAGCGGATGGAGCTATCATCATCGACTACCCAGACTATCCCTCGTTGCATCGTCGTCACCTTTATTTTTTTATTGGCAGGTAAACCGAAAACTCGGTATGACCCGGCCAACTGGTAAATTCAATTTTGCCGGAGTGTTGGTCAATCAAATTACGGGCGATGGACAATCCCAGCCCGGTTCCGCCCTCGCGGCCGCTCACCATCGGGTAGAACAGCGTGTCCTGCAGATGCGACGGAATTCCTGGCCCGTTGTCTTCTACGTCGATTCGGGCGGCGAGGCGATAGCGCACGCCATGCAGCGTCAGCTGGAACGCGGTACGCGTACGCAGAATGATTTGCCCGCCATCCGCGCCTAAGGCTTGCAGCGCGTTACGCACCACATTCAGCAGAACCTGTTCAATCTGGTCGGGATCGTGCGGCAATTCCGGCAGACTCGGATCGTAATCGCGCACCAGCGTAACGTTGGCAGGCAACTCCATCGACACCAGCTTCACCACCCGCTCAGCCACTTTGTGGATGCTCTCGGTAACGTGCATGCCTGGCTGCTGCGGCCCAAGCAGACGGTCCACCAGATTGCGCAGGCGATCGGCCTGTTCAATGATGACGTTGGTGTATTCGGCCAGCGCCGGGTCCGGCAGTGCTTTGGTTAACAGCTGTGCAGCGCCTCGGAGGCCTCCCAGCGGGTTTTTAATCTCATGGGCAAGCCCCCGCACCAGATCGCGTGCAGCGATTTGCTGTGCGTGCTGGAGCTGCTCCTGGCTCAAACGGCGCAGATTATCCATCGGCGCCATTTCCAGCAGTATTAATCCTTCCGGCAGACGTTGCGCCGTGAGGGAGAGAATGTGCGAGCGCCCGTCGATCACCAGGGTCACTTCGTTATCGGTAAAGCCTTGGCCTGCCGATAAACTTTCCTGCATCAACGCAATATTCAGCGAAAAATAGCTCAACAGTTCCGGGAGTGGGGTACCGAATAATTTACGCGAGCTTTGGGCGAGCAGTTGCTGCGCCGCAGGGTTGGCGTAATGAACCGCCAGCTCGTCGTCGACCAGTAAGATACTGTTGATTAAAGAATTGAGGATCTGCCCAGCATCGGGCAGCGTGCCAGTTGCCATTAAGCAGTCTCCTGGAGTTGGGTGCACTAATTTAGTGCAGTATAGCGTTTTAGTGGTAAAAAGCGCGTGAGATCAGGTTGTTGGTGGAGAAAAAAGCCCATCCGAAGATGGGCTAAAAGTTTCCACGGCAACAAAAAAATCTTCTGCGTCTTTCTTGCCACCGTAGCGACAAGAAAGACGGTGAATCAGATGAAAATTAAACGCTGTAGTACAGTTCGAACTCAACCGGGTGTGGCGTCATGCGAACGCGGTCGTTCTCTTCAATACGCAGTGCGATGTAAGCATCGATAGCGTCGTCAGTGAACACACCGCCAGCAGTCAGGAACTCACGGTCAGCGTCCAGCGCGTTCAGTGCTTCTTCCAGAGAACCGGCAACCTGTGGGATCTCTTTTGCTTCTTCTGGAGGCAGGTCGTACAGGTTTTTGTCCATCGCTTCGCCTGGGTGGATCTTGTTCTTGATACCATCAAGACCAGCCATCAGCAGCGCTGCGAAGCACAGGTATGGGTTAGCCGCTGGGTCCGGGAAGCGCACTTCGATACGACGCGCTTTTGGAGACGCAACCACTGGAATACGGATAGAAGCAGAACGGTTACGGGCAGAGTAAGCCAGCATTACTGGCGCTTCGTAGCCTGGGACCAGACGCTTGTAGGAGTTGGTGGTTGGGTTCGCCAGGGCGTTGATCGCTTTAGCGTGCTTGATGACACCACCGATGTAGAACAGCGCCTGCTCGGACAGACCCGCATATTTGTCACCAGAGAACAGGTTAGTCCCGTTCTTGGAGAGAGACATGTGGCAGTGCATACCGGAACCGTTATCGCCGAACATAGGTTTTGGCATAAAGGTCGCAGTTTTACCGAAGCGGTGTGCAACGTTGTGAACCACATATTTGTAGATCTGAATCTCATCCGCTTTTTTGGTCATGGTGTTAAAGCGGGTTGCGATTTCGTTCTGACCCGCAGTCGCCACTTCATGGTGATGCGCTTCAACAACCAGGCCCATCTCTTCCATGATCAGACACATGGTAGAACGGATGTCCTGAGAAGAGTCGACCGGAGGAACCGGGAAGTAACCGCCTTTCACGCCTGGACGGTGACCTTTGTTACCACCTTCGTATTTGGTGGAGGAGTTCCATGCGCCTTCGATATCGTCGATAGCTACGTGAGAACCGGAGATAGACGCACCAAAGCGAATATCGTCAAACAGGAAGAATTCTGGTTCTGGCCCGAACAGCACGGTGTCCGCGATACCGGTAGAACGCAGGTACTCTTCCGCTCGTTTAGCGATGGAGCGTGGGTCGCGGTCGTAGCCCTGCAGCGTGCCTGGCTCGAGGATGTCGCAACGAATAATCAGGGTAGACTCTTCGTAGAACGGGTCAATGAGCGCAGTGGTTGCGTCTGGCATCAGAACCATGTCGGATTCGTTGATACCTTTCCAGCCGCCGATTGAGGAGCCGTCAAACATTTTGCCTTCTTCAAAGAATTCGGCATTTACCTGATGAGCAGGAATTGTGACGTGCTGTTCTTTACCTTTGGTATCAGTGAAGCGCAGATCAACAAACTTCACTTCGTGTTCGTTCAGCATCGTCAAAACGTGTTCAGCGGACATACGTAACTCTCCCGGATTGGTCATTGTCGTCGTGGTAACGAGGTCTTCAATTCTGTGTAAGGCTGGCGTGGTCGCCATGTTTTTGCCGTATTTTTATAAAGCGAAATCTGTGCCAACTTTTAAATCACCCCAAAAAGGCGTTATCATGCACGTCATAGTGCAAATGAGCTGCACCACGATAGTCATCTTGCACCAGTATAGTGCTTCAGTGTGAACATTGAGCACCATATTGGTGCAATTTCCGTTAAAGTGCACTTTTTACGCTGCGTGAAAGCGATCACAAAGCAACTCTGCGATACTTGTTTGCGGAGGATGTTTGTGATCCTGTTTAGTCCTGCGATTAATCCGTGTACAATAACGCGCTATTTCTAAATGCCTGAGGCAAAGTTGTGATCGAAAATCTGCGTAATATCGCCATCATCGCGCACGTTGACCATGGTAAAACTACCCTGGTTGACAAGCTGCTGCAGCAATCCGGTACCTTCAGTAATGAACGTGCTGAAGCCACCGAACGCGTGATGGACTCCAACGATTTGGAGAAAGAGCGTGGGATTACCATCCTCGCTAAAAACACCGCTATCAAATGGAATGACTACCGTATCAACATCGTTGATACCCCAGGCCACGCCGACTTCGGTGGTGAAGTTGAACGTGTAATGTCCATGGTAGACTCCGTTCTGCTGGTCGTTGACGCAATGGATGGCCCAATGCCGCAGACGCGCTTCGTAACCAAAAAGGCATTCGCCCATGGTTTGAAGCCAATCGTGGTTATCAACAAAGTTGACCGTCCTGGCGCGCGTCCTGACTGGGTTGTGGATCAGGTGTTTGACCTGTTCGTTAACCTCGACGCAAGCGACGAGCAACTCGATTTCCCAATCATCTATGCATCAGCACTGATGGGTATCGCGGGCAACGACCACACTGATATGGCGGAAGACATGACCCCGCTGTACCAGGCGATTGTTGACCACGTTAAAGCACCAAGCGTTGACCTCGATGGTCCGTTCCAGATGCAGATCTCCCAGCTGGATTACAACAACTACGTTGGCGTAATCGGCATCGGTCGCATCAAGCGCGGTAAAGTGAAGCCTAACCAGCAAGTCACTGTCATCGACAGCGAAGGTAAAACCCGCAACGGTAAAGTCGGCAAAGTTCTGACTCACCTCGGTCTGGAGCGTATTGAATCCACCGAAGCCGAAGCAGGCGACATCATCGCGATCACCGGTCTGGGCGAGCTGAACATCTCCGACACCCTTTGCGATCCGCAAAATGTTGAAGCACTGCCAGCGCTGTCTGTTGATGAACCGACTGTAACCATGTTCTTCAACGTCAACACCTCTCCGTTCTGTGGCAAAGAAGGTAAATACGTTACCTCTCGTCAGATCCTTGACCGCCTGAACAAAGAGCTGGTGCACAACGTTGCGCTGCGCGTTGAAGAAACCGAAGATGCGGACGCGTTCCGTGTATCCGGTCGTGGTGAGCTGCACCTGTCCGTTCTTATCGAAAATATGCGTCGTGAAGGCTTCGAACTGGCTGTGTCCCGTCCGAAAGTTATCAACCGTATGATCGATGGCCGTATGCAAGAGCCGTTCGAGAACGTGACGCTGGATATCGAAGAACAGCACCAGGGTTCTGTGATGCAGGCAATGGGCGAGCGTAAGGGCGATGTCAAAGACATGATCCCTGACGGCAAAGGCCGTATTCGTCTGGATTACCTGATCCCGGCACGTGGCCTGATCGGCTTCCGTACCGAGTTCATGACCATGACCTCCGGTACCGGTCTGCTGTACTCCACCTTCAGCCACTACGATGACGTTAAACCGGGTGAAATCGGCCAGCGCCAGAACGGCGTGCTGATCTCTAACGGCCAGGGTAAAGCAGTTGCGTTCGCACTGTTCAGCCTGCAGGACCGCGGTAAGCTGTTCCTGGGTCACGGTGCAGAAGTTTACGAAGGCCAGATCATCGGTATTCACAGTCGTTCTAACGACCTGACTGTAAACTGCCTGACCGGTAAGAAACTGACCAACATGCGTGCTTCCGGTACTGACGAAGCCACCACGCTGGTTCCAGCACAGAAAATGTCTCTTGAGCAGGCTCTGGAATTTATCGATGACGACGAATTGGTAGAAGTTACTCCTACCTCCGTACGTATCCGTAAACGTCACCTGACTGAGAACGACCGTAAACGTGCGGGCCGTGGCAGCAAAGACTAATACGACTCCTCTCTGAGGTGCGTCGTGCGAAAAGCCGCTGAGATTCAGCGGCTTTTTTTATATCAGAATGAATATCTCAACCCTAAGCGAATGCGATACTGCTCGCGGTTATAGTCATTCCATCGGTCCAGCCATTGAAGCTCCAGATACGGCAGCCAGTGTGGGTCAATCTTGTAGCTAAATTTGTTCGTGATTTCCCAGTGATGATCTTTACCATTTCTACTCTGGTAATCATTCACTCGCTGGAAAAAGTGCGGTTCAAAGGTATAAAAGAACGCGTCGGTTAATTTAAAATTCCAGTAATTCGCGAATTCATGGGTATCGTTCTTATCCATTTTACCGTTAAAGTCAGGTGTGTCGTAATTATTGTGATTGTAGCGATAACGAAATGTCAGGTTAAACCAGTCAATAAATTTATAATTAGTATCTAAATAAATAGCGCCGCCCGAACCTGCGCTGCTGTCATTGATCAATCCGCCGGGCTGAAAGGTTAATTTGTCCGTGGGTCGAAACAGGGGATACCAGCCCTCAATTTCGTTATAACTGTGCTTCAGCTCATCCCATTGACCTAAATTATAGGCATTGGTGAACATCAGCCCCGCCCCCATATCAAAGTTATATCCGGCTCGCAGGATAATTTCGTGCTGTTCCGAGGCGGTATTATAGGCTTCGCGCGTTTCGACATAAGCACCCGCCAACGCAGAGCAAGACACTGATGAAACGAACAGTGCAATGACGATTCTCTTCATGATTTGTCCATGTATAGATACAGAAGGGCCGCCCCTCCTGTTAAACAGGAAGGGTTAATAGCCAGATTTATGGTTATAAAGTGACTGCTGACGCTTTATTTTTTATGGGTACATCCGGTACTTGTGCAGACTGTTTCTTCCGTTTTCCAATCTCCTCAATAATAAAAGCGAAGCGTTGTTCATTGAGTTTATAAAACAGCCCCATGGTGATGGCAGCAATAATCGCCAACCCGCAAGGCCAGAGAAAAATAAGCTGACGCAGACCAAGCAGAGTGCCTGTGCTTTGTACCGCATGTGGGATATAGCCAATTTGCGTCAGCATAATTCCCGGCAGGAATCCGGCGAGCGCGGCGGAAATTTTGCGTGAAAAGGTATAGCCGGTATAGACTGAACCTTCGGCGCGAATTCCGGTTTTCCATTCGCCATAATCAACGGTATCCGGCACCAGCGCCCAGTTCAGGCTGTTCACAAACGCGGTGCCAAAAAACGCCATGCAGGAAAACAGCACAAACGACAGCGAGCTGGTTCCCCAGAAAAAGTTCAATACATCGCCCACCGCCCACAGGGTCAAACCGCCCAGATATACCTGCTTTTTGCCAAAGCGTTTTACCGCACCGGGCACCAGGAAAACCCCCACCAGAATGCAGCCCATACTGAAAAAACCCATCCATGACAAAAGATGAATATCGTTCAGCACGTACTGGGTGTAATACACCTGGATGGCAAGTTTGATATTGAAGGCCGCCAACGTACAGAGGTTGGCGATACACAACACCAGTAAAGGGGGGTTGCGGAAAATGGCACAGAACGATTTCATAATGCCGGGTTTATGGAATTCTGGTGTGATCTCAACGTAGCGTTCTTTCACGCCACTGTAGCAACACCACATGCAAAACAGCCCTGCGGTCACGAATAGCAACGCCGCAACTAAATAGCCCAACGACGGCTGGCTGACGAACAGTGCCTGAACGGGCATAAAGCCAACGGTACACAGCAGCAGCCCCACCGTTGCACCACCCTGGCGCCAGGCGGCGAGATGGGCGCGCTCGTTTGGGTTTTTGGTGATTGCCGGGACCATTGCACCATACGAACAGTTCATCAGGCTGTAAAACAGACCAAACATCATGAAGAGTACCGTGGCGATGGTGGTTTTGACGGTCAGGCTGAAGTCGTTCGCCACGAACTGCGCTGTGGCAACCAGCGCCACCGGGACGGAGGCATACAGAATAAAGGGTCTGAATTTACCCCGTGCGCCGACATTGCGTCGTGAGTCCAGCAGCACGCCGGTCAGCATATCAGTGAAGGCGGTGAAGAATTTCGCCACCAGAAAAATAATTCCGCCATAGAACGCAGGCATCCCCAGCTCATCGGTATAAAACTTCAGCAGATATAACGTGCCGATACACAGCATTAAATTCGAGCCAAAATCGCCCATTCCGTAGGCGCACTTCTCGCGCAGGCTCAGTTTCAGGGTTAACGGATCAAGGTTCGGGTTCATCTGCGATCCTCATAGCGCCCCGCAGGGCGCTCTTTTAGTGATTCATCAGGCCATGCGCTTGCGCATTTCTATCTCTTCAACGATGCGCACGTACATCTTCTCGTTGAGGTTATAGAAGCATCCCATGGCCACAATGGTGATGACGGCCAGGATGCCTGGATAGATGAAAATCAGCTGACGTAAGCCTTCGACGGTTCCGGCGGACTGCACCACGTTGGGAACATAGCCAATTTGCGTCAGCATAATCCCGGGGAAGAAACCAGCCAGCGCCTGCGATACTTTTCTGAAGAAGGTAAATCCGGTATAGACCGTGCCTTCGGATCGCACGCCGGTACGCCATTCTCCGTATTCCACCGTGTCTGACACCAGCGCCCAGTTCAGGCTATTGACGAAGGCCGAACCAAAGAAGGCCAGGCATGAAAACGCCACAAAACTGACCGAACCGCCACCAAAGAAGTAATTCAGCAGATCGCCCACCACCCAGATCAGCAATCCGCCGATATACACTTTTTTCTTACCGAAGCGACGCACTGCGCCGGGCATCATAAATACGCCGATAAAAATGCATCCCATGCTGAAGAATCCCATATACGACAGCAAAATCGGGTCGTTAAGAACGTATTGGGTGTAGTAAACCTGGATGGCGAGTTTGACGTTGAACGCGCCCAGCGTGCACAGGTTGGCGATACAGAGGATAAACAGCGGTCGGTTACCGGCGATGGCCTTAAACGACTGTAACAGTCCCGGTTTTTGCGTTGAACTAGCCGGCTGCACTTCCACATAACGCTCTTTCACGCCCCGATAGCACCACCACATACAGAGCAGACCGCCGAGAGAAAACAGCGTGGCCGCGAAGACATAACCCAGCTGGGGATTGTCTTCAATTAGATTCATCACCGGAACAAAACCGACGGTACACAGCAGTAAACCGAGCGTCGCACCGCCCTGACGCCAGGCCGCCAGAGAGGCACGCTCATCAGGATTTTTGGTCATCGCCGGAACCATTGCACCATACGAACAGTTCATCATGCTAAAGAACAGCCCATAGAACATAAACAGCACCGTCGCCATCACCGTTTTACCATTGATATCAAACGGTGTGCCGATGAAGTTGGCGATAGCCAATAGCATCACCGGAAAGGCGGCATAGATAACGAAAGGACGGAATTTTCCCTTTGGCCCAATCTTGCGCCGCGAGTCGAGCATGATGCCTGTGCCCATATCAGTAAACGCAGTAAAAAACTTTGCGATCAAAAAGATGATCCCACCATACGTGCCCGGCAATCCCAGCACGTCGGTGTAAAACTTCAGCAGATACAGTGTGCCGATATCCAGTAGGATATTGGAACCCAGATCGCCCATTCCATAGGCGAGTTTTTCTTTGAACGGCAGTCGTAGGGTTGCCGGATCGGATGATTGCTGACTCATTATTATTCTCCGTCTGCCCGCGAGTGACCTCGCGGGCGAGCCTAATCAGATATGACGCAAGCTGCCGAACAGCGCAGCCCATTCGCTTTGCTGGCGATAAAATACCGGCGGTTTACCGAGAGGCGCCGCGACCGTTATCTCACCGCCGCTGTGCTGCTCACCGGTCCACGCGTTGATCCAGTTGTCCTGCGGCAAATAGAGCGTCCAGTCGTTGCGTCCCTCTTCATGCACGGGCGCGACCAGCAAATCACGGCCAAACAGGTACTGGTATTTCAGCGAATAGGTATGCGCATCGTCTTCGTAATGCAGGAACAGCGGGCGCATCACCGGCAAACCTCTTTTGGCGTTCTGCGCCACGGCGTCTTTGATGTACGGCTTCAGGGTGGTGAAGACGGTGGTCATACGGGCAAAGTGGGCGATAGTTTCCGCATCTGCGTCAAACTGCCAGTTATCGCCGGGGCGATTGCCTTCATGGGTGCGCATCATCGGAGTGAAGGCGCTGAAATCGCACCAGCGCAACAGCAGCTCTTTACTGCGTTTCATATCGAACAGTGTGGTATATCCGCCGATATCGCTGTGATGCAGGCCGTGGCCGGTCATGGCCAGTGAAAGCGCAGCCGGAACCACAGACGCCAGGCCATCATCCAGACTCCAGTCAACGTTCTGATCGCCTGCCCACATCATCACCGAGTGTTTCTGACTGCCGGTGTAACCCGCGCGCATGAAAAACAGGATCTCGCCCAGTTTGCCGGTCTCTTTCAGTGCTTCGTAATTACATTTTGCCCACAGCGCAGGCCAGGCGTTATGCATGATCTCCGCGCTTACGCCGTTGTGCAGGAAGGTATCGGTAGGAAGATACTCACCAAAGTCGGCCATCCAGCCGCCACAGCCCAGCTCAATCAGATTTTGCTTGATAACCTCCTTGTACCAGTCGTAGGCTTCCGGATTGGTCAGGTCGATAACGCCCGCATAAAATTCGCCAAACTCAACGTGATAATCTTTACCCTCGGCATCTCTGGTCAGATAGCCGCGTTTTGAGGCCTCTTCACACAAATCTTTATCGCTGGCGACGTACGGGTTGATATAGGAGAGGAATTGCACGCCTTCGCTTTTCCATTGCTGGATGCGCTCATCAAGCTGCGGATAAAGTTCACTGTTCCATTTCCAGTTCCACATGACGCGCTTGCCGAATGAGGTCATACGGATACCGGACCAGTCCTGCGCCCAGATCCCATTCACCTTCACGCCGCCCTTGCGCAGGGTATCTAGCTTTTGCTGGCACACGTCGGTTCCACCCTGAATGCCGAGCGTAACGCCGTCGTAAACCCAGTCCGGGAGTTCCGGCTGTCGGCCAAGTAATGCGCTGAGTTTTTCCAGCAGATCGGCATACGTGTCTGCACATTCGAAGCGCAGGGTCGCGTTATCTTCCCAGAATGCCAGCTCGTGAAAATCGGGATCGCTGAAGTCGAAATTCATATAACAGCTGTTATCAACGTGGCAGTAATATTTTTGTGTGCTGACGAATGTCGGCTGGGGGAAGAAGGTCCAGTAATAATCACCACCGGCATTCTCTTTACAGTCGGCAAGCCAGGTGACATAGGTTTGTTTATTCCGCCCCACGCCCTGCTCGCTGGTCCACAGGGGGAAGGGTTTACCGCGCAGATCGAAATACGAAAACTGTTCGCCGCAACCGTATATATGATCGTCGGGCTGCGCCGCCAGTCTCAACCAGATGCGGTTATGGCGTGTGGCATCGTTTTTAAGCTTTAGCTCCAGGCGGCCCTGATGATCTACACCGACCCATAGCGTGGCGCTCACCGCATCCCCACGTGTAAACCGAATCGCCCAGCCAGTGCCTTGCTTCGTCACCGTCGCGTCCGTCAGGGCAATCTTCTCGTCGAGTTTGTCTTTAATGTTGAAGTTGCCGCGAAACATTTCGATATCGGCAATACCCGCGCCAATCCACAGGCAAGGCGTTTCAGCGGTATGCGATAAAATCAGGCGGTTTTGCCAGCGCAGGGTGAAGCCTTTATTGTTATTTTTCAGGTCAATATTGTGTAGGGTACTCATAAGATCTCCATCTGTCGGGAGTAGTATTATTTGGCCTGGCTATCCAGTAATCCGGCGGCGACAGCAGGGGCTAACCCTGGTGCGAGCGGTAAACGGGGGATAACCAGGCAGTGCAGCAGGTGATAGATATCCTGCTTGCCGTCCCAGACTTTGGTGGTCACTTTGTTATCCGTATCCAGTTCTTGCCACCATGAGCCGTTTTCGTAATCCATCAGATATTTGATGCAGTAATCCCACCATTTCTGATACCAGGCTTCGTACTGGGTATCGCCAGTGACGGTATAAAGTGCATACGCGGTTCCCATGGCTTCGACGATAGGCCAGCGCACGCGCTCGCGGACGATAGGTTTTCCGTCCCAGTCTACCGAATAGACGAAACCGTCGGCGCCGTCCGGTGCCCAGGCATCACGAATGGTGGCGTGGAACAATCCTTTCGCATCTTCCAGCAGCCACTCGGGCGCTGTTTCAAAGCGAGCCTCAAGCGCAGCACGCAGATGCAGCATAAGCCGGCCCCACTCAATCCAGTGGCCTGGCGTACCACCGTAGGCACGGAAACGGTGGGCGGGATTTTCTTTGTTGTAATCGCGCAGAGGGTTCCAGTTCGCATCAAAATGTTCGTTAACGCGGTAATCACCTTTGCGGGCAACGTCATGAATAATCACCGAAGCGATACGCAGCGCGCGGTCGAGCCACTTACGGTCGTGGGTGACGTCGTACACAATCAGGAACGCTTCCACGGCATGCATATTGGCGTTACCGCCACGGTAATCTTCGGTGCCACTGAAGGCTTCATCCCAGGACTCCAGACACATCTGTTCCTGCTCGCTCCAGAAGTACTTCTCAATCACTTCGATTGCATCATTCAGCAGTTTGCGTGCGTCGGGATGGCCAGTGGTGACAGCGCTGGCTGCGCCGAGTAACACGAAGAAGTGCTGATAACCCTGCTTGGACGCATCCACAACGCCCTCGTCATTCACGCAGGCGTACCAACCGCCATATTGCGTGTCGCGCAGCGCCGTATTCAGGGTGGCGATCCCGTGTTCCACTAGCGCGTAGGCCCCTGGACGACCCATTGCAGCGGCAACAGAGTAGACGTGCAGCATGCGGGCCGTGATCCACAGATGGGTGCCCATATCACTGCGCACCTGACCGTTATTGCCCAGCCAGCCGAAGCCGGTCGGCACGGCCGCATTTTTACCAAAATCCAGAATACGGTCGGTTTCTTGTTCGAGCCAACGGTTATGGCTCAGCGTATTAAACCATTTCATTTTTTCGTCCTTTCTTAACGGCGAGCCATCATTTCGTCGACGATTTCACCCAAACGCTGCAATTTCGGCACTGAAACATCGCGCAGCATCAGTTCAGTATCTGGTAGCCCCACCACGGATGACCAGACGGCTCGGCCCGCTAAAAATCCGGAGGCACCCGCCTGCATGGCGACTCGCACGGCGCGCGGGAACAGCTTTTCATCGACGCCCGAAGAGAGGATCACCCACGGCATACCAATCTGATCGTTCAGTTTCTGCGAAGCGGTAAGTAACTCCTGCTGGGTGCCTTTCCCGAACAGCGGCATTTCAACTTTATAGAGGTCGGCTCCGCTATCACCCAGTTCTTTTGCTGCATCAATAATTGCCTGTTCCCGATCAAATACGGCACTGTGGCGTGGCGGGCGCACTACCGGCTCAATAATGCTGAGCAGTCCGTGGCTGTGACAAAGATGATTAAAATCGCTCACCATCTGAAGGCGCTGCTGCGGATCTTCATCGCTGCGCCACAGCACCAGCAGCTTGAGCGCTTTGCCGCCGTCACGTTTTACCGCCTGCGGATCGATACTTTTATCAATGATGACGCTGTCTACGGGAAGACCATTGCCCGGAATAAATTCATCGGCGGCGACAATCATGGCGCAGCTTTTGGCGACCGCGTTTTGCTCGACGACCTGACGGTAGCAAAATTGCTGGTCGACCAGGATTGCCGAGGCGTACGGCGAAAGAATTTTTGCTGCGTTGACTTTGAACTCGGTTAAATGCCGATCGGTGACCGGCAAGGGGTTGCCCGCAGCGGCAAACATTAAACGCATGGCTTCACGCTGATCGACAGCCAGCATGGCAAAACCGCCGGAAGGTCGGGTGATCTCTTTCAGGGTATAGGTGCTCATTGTTCAGTCCTTTTGTATTAATGTGTGTGATTCAGCCCGGCAACCGCCCGAACTTGCTCAAGAATGGCGGTCCAGTCCTGGCGACCCCGGCCTGCCGCGCGCGCCTGGTTATAAACTTCGCGCGAGGCCGCCCCGAGCGGCATAGGAACGTGCAGCTGGTTAGCCACGTCCAGGGCGATCCCAAGATCTTTATGGGCAAGGTCGATCATGAACGCCGGGGTCAGATCGCCTTTCAGCACTTTGTTCGGCCAGGAGGTGGTGAAATGGCCTTTTCCGGCAGGCGTGCCGCTCATTACTTTCAGTGCAACATCGAAAGAGAGACCTAGCGCTTCGCACAGCACTGCGGCTTCCGCCGAAAGGGTATTGAGGGCGATGCTCATGTAGTTGTTGATGAGCTTGACGCGAATCCCCATGCCGGGGCCGCCCGCGATGATGATTTCATTTCCCATGGCCATCAGAACCGGCGTGGCGCGCTCCACCTGCAAGGGCGTCCCGCCGGCCAGCAATAGTAATGTTCCTGCTATCGCATGATCGGAGGTACGGCCCACGGGAACATCCATCATGCTGAATCCGCAGTCGGTCATTTCGGCAATGAGTTGGTCCGTTTGCAACGGATGGATGGTCGACATATCAATCACCAGCGCTTCGCGAGACAGCCCTTCGCAGATACCGTGCTCGCCAAATAGGACGGCACGAACCAAATCACCGTTCGGCAGCATAGTGATGACAAACTCGGCGTCGCTTGCGGCCTCTGCGGGAGTCGCCGCCGCTCGCGCCCCTTTTTCAACCAGTATCTGAACGGCCTGCGGATTGACATCAAAGACGTGAAGCTGGTGGCCCTGCTTTAGCAAATTGTTCGCCATTGGTGCGCCCATCTGCCCTAATCCTATAAATGCGATTGCTGACATATTTCTCTCCTGCTCAGTCGTTGTTGTCACAAATTGTCAGTTATTGCGCGTTTGTGTTGTCTGTTTTTGATCGTATTTGTAATTTATGGTCAAAAAATTGACGCGGGTCACTTTTTAAACATTTGATGAAATTAAAATGGATTCATCAAAAACGCATAAGGAATGACCATGACTCGAATCGCTTGTGTCGGAATTACCGTGCTGGATCGCATCTGGTATCTCAGTGATTTACCCAGGGAAGGCGGCAAGTATGTTGCGAATAACTATACGGAAGTGGGCGGTGGCCCGGCGGCGACTGCGGCGGTGGCAGCGGCGAAACTGGGCGCAAAAGTGGATTTTATTGGCCGCGTTGGTGACGATGATACGGGCAACAGATTGCTCGCGGAGCTGGAGTCCCTGGGAGTAAACACGCGCTACACGCGCGTTGTTAAAGGGGCGCGCTCGTCGCAATCCGCGGTACTGGTTGATGCCAGCGGTGAACGCATTATTGCCAACTATCCCAGCCCCGATCTCCCGATGGCCGCCGACTGGCTTCACGATATCGACTTTTCTCAGTGGGATGTTGTGCTGGCGGATGTGCGCTGGCATGACGGGGCAAAGCAGGCATTTACGCTGGCACGTCAGCAGGGAGTGACGACAGTTCTCGATGCGGATATCACGCCGCAGGATATCCGCGAGCTGGTGGCGTTAAGCGATCACGCGGCGTTTTCGGCGCCTGGGCTGCAACGTTTGACGGAACTCGCGTCACCGGAACATGCGCTGAAAAATGCACAAATGCTCACAAATGGACAAGTCTATGTCACGCAGGGCAAAGAGGGTTGCTATTGGCTCGAAAACGGACAGCTTTGCCATCAACCGGGCTTTAGCGTTGAGGTGGTTGATACCACTGGCGCTGGCGACGTTTTTCATGGTGCTCTTGCGCTAAGTTTGGCGCAACATGCGAGGGGGGCGGACGCTGTTCTGTTTGCCAGTGCGGTCGCCGCACTTAAATGTACTCGTCCTGGAGGACGCGCTGGTATCCCTGACTGTGATCAAACCCGCTCTTTCTTGTCACTTTTTGTATAAAATGCGGGGCGTGATGATATTTCGAGGACAGCCCATGAGTCTGACCGAACTAACCGGGAATCCGCGACACGATCAATTGCTCACGTTGATCGCCGATCGTGGCTACATGAACATTGATGAACTGGCGCAGCTGCTAGATGTGTCTACCCAGACCGTGCGTCGGGATATCCGCAAACTGAGTGAGCAGGGATTAATTACGCGTCATCACGGCGGCGCAGGCCGGGCCTCAAGCGTGGTCAACACCGCCTTTGAGCAGCGTGAAGTCTCGATGACGGAAGAGAAGCGGGCGATTGCCGAAGCCATTGCAGACTATATTCCGGACGGCTCGACGATTTTTATCACCATCGGCACCACTGTGGAGCACGTTGCGCGGGCGTTGCTCAATCATAACCATTTGCGCATCATCACTAACAGTCTGCGCGTGGCGCATATTCTGTATAAAAATCCCCGCTTTGAAGTGATGGTTCCAGGCGGAACCTTGCGTGCCCACAATGGCGGCATTATTGGCCCGGCCGCCACCGCGTTTGTCTCCGGGTTTCGGGCTGATTATCTGGTCACCAGCATGGGGGCTATTGAGAGCGACGGCGCGATGATGGAGTTTGATGTCAACGAAGCGAGCGTGGTCAAAACGATGATTGCACATTCGCGCCATGTTTTACTGGCGGCCGATCATACGAAATATCACGCCTCTGCTGCCGTTGAAATTGGCAATGTCGCTCAGGCAACCGCCTTGTTCACAGATGAGCTCCCCGAGCCTGGCCTGCAAACCCTGCTCAAATCCAGTCAGGTTGAGGTCGTTATAAACGTCCGCGAAGAATCGCAGGCTGGCTAATCATTTCTCTTCCATCCCCGACGGTGATTGCCTCGGGGATTATCCTCTCTTTCTCTAAGCTGAATCTGACGCATAGCCAAAGCTTATCTTTCCCGCTACAGTTATTTCTCCACGGCGCGAAGGAGATAAACATGCTTTATATCTTTGACTTAGGAAATGTCATCGTCGATATCGATTTTAATCGAGTGTTGGGTGCATGGAGCGATTTTAGCCGTGTGCCGCTGGCGACCCTGAAACAGAATTTCACCATGGGAGAGGCATTTCACCAGCATGAGCGGGGGGAAATCAGCGATGAAGCCTTCGCTGAAGCCATGTGTCACGAGATGGATCTGCCCTTGAGCTACGAGCAGTTCGCTCACGGCTGGCAGGCGGTATTTGTGGCACTTCGCCCGGAGGTCATCGACACCATGAACAAGCTTCGTGAGCAGGGGCACCGCGTGGTCGTGCTGTCCAATACCAACCGTCTGCACACTACGTTCTGGCCTGGTGAGTATCCGCAAATCCAGCACGCTGCAGATAAAATTTACCTGTCTCAGGAGATGGGCATGCGCAAACCTGAGGCGCGAATTTATCAGGCCGTCTTGCAGGCAGAAGGATTCTCTGCCGCCGATACGGTCTTTTTTGACGATAACGCCGATAATATAGAGGGAGCTAACCAGTTGGGTATCACGTCGATCCTGGTCACCGGGAAAGAGACGATACCGAACTACTTTGCGAAGCAGTTATGTTAAAAACCGTTCATCAAAAAGCCACACACCATACGCGTCCGTTTCGGGCGTGGATCAAACTGCTCTGGCAGAGGATTGATGAGGACAACATGACCACGCTGGCGGGCAATCTCGCTTACGTGTCGTTGCTCTCATTGGTTCCGCTGGTGGCGGTGATTTTCGCGTTGTTCTCTGCGTTTCCGATGTTTGCCGACGTGAGTCTGCAGCTGCGTCACTTTGTGTTTGCTAACTTTATTCCCGCCACTGGGGACGTGATTCAGGGGTATATCGAGCAGTTTGTCGCCAACTCCAGCAAGATGACCGCCGTGGGCGCCTGCGGGCTGATCGTGACCGCACTGCTGCTGATGTATGCCATCGATAGCGCGCTGAATACCATCTGGCACAGTAAGCGCGTGCGGCCAAAAGTTTACTCGTTTGCCGTCTACTGGATGATTCTGACGCTGGGGCCGCTGCTGGCCGGGGCCAGTCTGGCGATCAGCTCTTATCTTCTGTCATTACGCTGGGCGAGCGATTTAAACAGCGTCATCGACAACGTGTTACGCATCTTCCCGCTGATCCTCTCCTGGCTCTCCTTCTGGCTGCTGTACAGCGTGGTGCCGACCACACAGGTGCCTAACCGGGACGCCATTGTTGGGGCGCTGGTGGCGGCAATTCTGTTCGAGCTAGGCAAAAAAGGGTTTGCGCTCTACATCACCATGTTCCCGTCGTATCAGCTGATTTATGGCGTGCTGGCGGTGGTCCCGATTTTGTTTGTCTGGGTATACTGGACCTGGTGTATCGTCTTGCTAGGTGCCGAAATAACTGTCACTCTCGGTGAATACCGCAAACTCAAACAAGCCGCAGAACAAGAAGAAGCAGACCAACCATGATTGCATTGATTCAGCGCGTAACCCGTGCCAGCGTCACCGTGGAGGATGAGGTGACGGGTGAAATTGGCCCAGGACTTTTGGTGTTGTTAGGTGTCGAAAAGGATGATGACGAACAAAAAGCGAATCGTCTGTGTGAGCGCGTGCTCGGGTATCGCATTTTCGGCGATGCCGACGGGAAGATGAACCTGAACGTTCAGCAGGCGGGGGGTAGCGTGCTGGTGGTGTCTCAGTTTACCCTGGCCGCCGACACGGAACGCGGCATGCGTCCGGGTTTCTCCAGAGGTGCCGCCCCCGACCGTGCTGAAGCACTTTACGAATACTTTGTTGAACGGTGTCGTCAACAGGAAATGAATACGCAAACCGGACGATTCGCTGCAGATATGCAGGTGTCGCTGGTGAACGATGGCCCCGTCACATTCTGGCTCCAGGTATGAGCCAGCTGGCGGCATGGCCGCGGGTAACAAGAGAGAGTACAGCTATGTATCACCTTCGAGTACCGCAAACAGAAGAAGAATTAGAGGTTTACTACCATTTTCGCTGGGAAATGCTGCGTAAGCCGTTACATCAGCCGAAAGGCTCCGAGCGCGACGCCTGGGATGCGATGGCGCATCATCAGATGGTGGTCGACGAAGAGGGCAACCTGGTTGCCGTCGGGCGTTTGTATATCAATGCCGACAATGAAGCCTCAATCCGTTTTATGGCTGTGCATCCGTCCGTACAGGACAAAGGACTTGGCACCCTAATGGCGATGACTCTTGAGTCCGTTGCCCGTCAGGAGGGCGTTAAACGCGTCACCTGTAGCGCCCGCGAAGACGCCGTGGAGTTTTTCTCCAAGCTGGGTTTCGTCAATGAAGGTGAAATCACCGCGCCGCAAACCACCCCGATTCGTCATTTTTTGATGATCAAACCCATCGCCACCCTTGATGATATTCTCCACCGCGCCGACTGGTGCGGGCAGCTGCAGCAGGCCTGGTATCAGCATATTCCGCTGAGCGAAAAGATGGGCGTGCGCATCCAGCAATACACCGGGCAAAAATTCATTACCACCATGCCGGAAATCGGCAATCAGAACCCGCACCATACCCTGTTCGCAGGCAGCCTGTTCTCGCTGGCCACCTTGACCGGCTGGGGGCTGATCTGGCTGATGCTGCGCGAAAGGCATCTTGGCGGCACCATTATTCTCGCCGATGCGCATATCCGCTACAGCAGCCCTATCAGCGGTAAACCGAGCGCAGTCGCGGACTTAGGCTCCCTCAGCGGTGACCTGGACCGTCTGGCGCGTGGCCGTAAAGCCCGCGTGCAGATGCAGGTCGAGCTGTTTGGCGATGAAGCGCCAGGCGCCATTTTCGAAGGCACCTATCTCGTGCTGCCTGCGAAGCCGTTTGGCCCTTACGAAGAGGGCGGGAACGAGGAGGAGTAACCTCACTCCTGCTATTTTTCCCGGCCTGGTGAGCTGACTCGCCAGGCCACATCCCGCATCACGTCTCGCGCAGACTGGCTGACTCCGCCTAACTGAAAGAAACCATGTATGACACCTGACCAGCGCTGACACGTACAGGTGACGCCCTGTTCCGTCATTCGCTGAAAGAGTGCTTCGCCTTCATCACAAAGCGGATCAAACTCGGCGGTGATGATATGCGTCTGGGGCAGCCCGTTAAGGTCGTCACGCCATAGCGGACTGGCTTCAGGATGAAGACGGTCGGTTCCCGCTAGATATAACTCGTAACCGCTGAGAAGCGTATCGCGGGTAATGACATAATCCGCACCGTTGCGGATATAGCTTTCAAAATACGCCGTCGAGTCGAGCATGGGATAGATCAAAATTAACTGTGCCGGCTGCCATTCTTTTGCCGCCTTGAGTCGCTGCGCAGTCACCAGCGCCAGATGCCCTCCCGCGCTGTCACCGGCGAGGGTAATTTGATTTTTATCGATGCCAAACCGATCGGCATAGTGCCAGACCAGACGAGCGGCTTTTTCAGCGTCGTCATGGGCGGCGGGGAAGGTGTGTTCGGGTGCCAGACGATACTGCACGGCAACGATCCGACAGCGGCTGAAATAAGCCAACTGACGTAACTGGCCATCATGAGTTTCAAAGCCGCCGCTGATAAAGCACCCGCCGTGATAATAGACAACCGTCGGTAAAATCTCAGGGGCATTGAGCGGCGAATAAACCCTAAACCGCATCCCTTCAAGTTCGACAGACTCGATGTGAACGCGCGTTTCCGTTTCGCCTGCCAGCACCGTGCTCGCGACATACCCTGCGCGCCGGTCATCAATATTTTGCTCTCGTGCAGAGGGGCGCCCGGCCGCGATAAAGCCCTGAACCAGTTCAGCAATCCCTTTTTCCAGTGCCATAATTCTTCCCAGTTATCTGTATGGATATACAGCGTTATAGCCTGGTTTGTTGCAAAAGAAAACGGGGGATTTGGGTGGGAGTTTGAATCTCGAACGCGGCTCGCAAAATGGAGCATGAAGGCAGATGCAGGCCGGGCAACCTTGCGTCGCCCGGCACTGTTACAGAAAACTACTCCCCTTCACCCGGGAACAAGAACGGGTTGATTGAGCTGCGGGCGAAGCCCTCTTGCTCCATCCGCGCGTCGAGTACCAGCGTGGCGAGGTCATCGGCGACAGCTTCCACTTTCGGGTCTTTTTCCTGATAGAGAATTTTCAGGTAGGTCCCGCAGTCACCGCAGCTTTCGGCTTTAACGGCCGCATTCTCGTTTTCCAGCGACCAGTAATTCAAATCGCGGGTCTGCTCGCAGTTGCTGCATTTGATACGCACCACGTGCCACTCGGTTTCACACAGGTTGCAGTGCAGATAACGCAAGCCTTGCGTGGTGCCGATTTGCACCATGCTGGTCACGGGCATCGAGCCACACACCGGGCAGAACTGACGGGCTTCACCGTATTCTGCACGCGCTTTACCGGGAATCAGGCTCGCCATTTGCGCCCAGTAGAGCGACAGGGCAGCCCAGATAAAGGGCGCTTTATCGCTACTGACGAGGGAAAAATCGGAGGCAAATAGCGCGCTCGCCATCTCTTCCAGCTCCAGATCGGAGGCTTTTTCCAGATTCTCGATCACCGCCAGCGCAGGGCCGCTCATCTCAGGCTTCAGCTCTGCAATCAGCGAGTGCAGCAGCTTTTGCCAGTGCTTGTCGCGCGGCAGAACGTGAATATCCAGCGGCGGTTTGCCCTGCTCGTTGGCTTCTTTGATGCGCGCGGCGAGGTCCATTTGCAGCGGGTGGTCGTACAGCACCACTTCCTGCGCGTGGGCGATCAGCGCGGCAAAGCGCAGAAATTCACCGAGCGGATTGTTCTCTGCCAGCTCGCGCAGACGCTCTGCGCGGCGGTTGTAGAGGTTCTTGAGTCTGGGGAATAACAACGGCGGAATGTACTCCGCCGTGCGTTTCTCGCTCGAACCCAGCTCATCTTGCGGGATTATGCGAATACTCATTCAGTTTTCTTTTCCGTTGTCTTGCGGACCTCACGGTACCAGCGCGGGTGATGTTTCTTCGCCCACGTACTGGTAACCCATCCTTCCACCATCGCGGTAATAGTGCCTTTCACCCATAGGGCGGCGTAGATATGCACCATGATAACCACAATTAACGCGACTGCGGCAAATGAATGCAGCATCAGCGCAAATCGGATCACCGGGATTGAGAAAGCGGGCGCAAAATACGGACGCCAGATAATCACGCCGCTCACCAGCAACAGGACCAGGAAGATAATCGCCGCCCAGAATACGCATTTCTGGCCGAAGTTATAACGCCCGGTATCACCCACTTCCTCGTTGACGACGATCTTACGAATATTCTTCGCCCAAAAGATATCATCCCGATTGATTAGGTTATGGTGCCAGTAGCGGAAAAACATGATGATAAACGAGGCAAACATAATCACGCCGACAAACGGGTGCAGAATACGCGCCAGCTGCGGTGTGCCCATGATTTGCATCAGCCAGTTAAAGGACGGGAAGAAAAATCCCAGCCCGCTTATCGCCGCCAGCATGAAGCAGAAGGCGGTGACCCAGTGGTTGATACGTTCCGGCGCTGTGTAGCGCACGATGGTGTCACGTCTTTTCATTTGCGCACCTCGTCTTTCTCTTCATGCAGATTGTCGTCTTCCTCTTCCGCGCGGTTCGGGCCGACACCGACATAGTGGAAGATGCTGGCGGCAAAGGTTGCAGCGAAGCCAACGGCGGCCAGCGGTTTCCAGATGCCTTTCCAGAATTTAACGGTCGCGCTGATTTCCGGGTTCTCCGGCAGGCCGTGATACAGATTCGGCTTGTCGGCATGGTGCAGCACATACATGACGTGTGTACCGCCAACGCCCGCCGGATCGTACAGACCGGCGTTGTCGTAACCACGGGTTTTCAGCTCGGCGACGCGCTCGCCCGCCAGCGTTTTCATATCCTCTTTGGAGCCAAAGTGAATGGCCCCCGTCGGACAGGTTTTCACGCAGGCCGGCTCCTGGCCGACATTCACGCGGTCGACGCACAGCGTACATTTGTAGACGCGGTTGTCTTCCGGGTTCAGTCGCGGCACGTTGAACGGGCAGCCCGCAATGCAGTAGCCGCAGCCGATGCACTGTTCTGACTGGAAGTCGACGATGCCATTGGCATACTGAATGATAGCCCCTTCGGACGGACACGCCTTCAGGCAGCCTGGATCGGCGCAGTGCATGCAGCCATCCTTGCGGATCAGCCACTCCAGTTTGTCGTCCTGTTCCACTTCCGAGAAACGCATCACCGTCCAGGACTTGGCAGTCAAATCGGCGGGGTTGTCGTACACCCCGACGTTATGACCCACTTCGTCACGGATATCGTTCCACTCGGAACACGCCACCTGACAGGCTTTGCAGCCGATACAGGTGGTGACGTCAATGAGCTTCGCCACTTCCTGCTGGTGGTCCCGCGCCTGAGGCGCGGGCGTGAAGCCGTTAGTCGCGGAACGACGAATGATGTCTTGCGATTGATAAGCCATAAGTCGTCTCCGTTACACCTTTTCCACGTTTACCAGGAAGGCTTTGAACTCCGGCGTCTGCGTGTTCGCATCACCGACGAACGGTGTCAGGGTGTTGGCAATAAAGCCTTTCTTCGCCACGCCCTCGTAACCCCAGTGAATCGGGATGCCGATGGTATCCACCTGTTGCCCATGAACATTCAGCGTGCGAATACGTTTGGTCACCACCGCCTTGGCTTTGATGTAGCCACGGTTAGAGGAGACTTTCACCGTATCGCCGTGCGCGATGCCGAGCTTATTCGCCAGCTTCTCACCGATCTCCACGAACTGTTCCGGCTGCGCGATGGCGTTAAGCAGCGCGTGTTTGGTCCAGTAGTGGAAGTGCTCGGTCAGACGGTACGTGGTGCCGACGTACGGGAACTTATCTTTTTTACCCAGCGCTTCAAAATCGCCTTTGAAGATACGGGCGGCCGGGTTTGAGATCACGTTCGGGTGCAGCGGGTTGGTTCCCAGCGGCGTTTCAAACGGCTCGTAGTGTTCCGGGAAGGGACCTTCAGCCATTTTATCGATGGCAAACAGGCGGCCCATGCCTTCTGGCTGCATGATAAACGGCCCGACATCGCTGCCCGGTGCGGCGGCGCTGTAGTCCGGAATATCCACGCCGCCCCATTTCGCGCCGTCCCACTTCAGGAGCTGGCGTTTCGGATCCCACGGTTTACCCTGCGGGTCTGCGGAAGCGCGGTTATACAGAATGCGGCGGTTCAGCGGCCACGCCCACGCCCAGCCCAGCGTATTGCCGAGGCCCGACGGATCGGCGTTGTCGCGGTTCGCCATCTGGTTGCCCTTCGGCGTCCAGCTTCCGGCGAAAATCCAGCAGCCGCTGGCGGTTGAGCCGTCGTCGCGTAGATGCGCAAAGGTGCTCAGCTGATCGCCTTTCTTCGCCAGTACAGTGCCGGTGGCCGGATCAACCACATCCGCCAGCGCTTTACCGTTACTCTCCATTGCCACCTCTTCAGGGGCAGGATTTTCAGGCGTTGAATAGTTCCAGGTCATGTTCAGAACCTGCTCTGGATTCGCGCCGCCTTCGGCTTCGTACATCTTGCGCATGCGCAGGAAGATACCGGCCAGAATCTCGCCGTCGTTCATGGCGATGCCCGGGGCGTCCGCACCTTTCCAGTGCCACTGCAGCCAGCGACCAGAGTTAACGATAGAACCGTTCTCTTCGGCGAAGCAGGTGGATGGCAGGCGGAACACTTCCGTCTGAATTTTCGCTGGATCGACGTCGTTCGATTCACCGTGGTTCTGCCAGAAGGTCGAGGTTTCGGTATTGAGCGGATCAATCGTTACCAGGAATTTCAGTTTCGACAGCGACTCCACCACCTTGTTCTTGTTCGGGAACGAGGCGACCGGGTTAAAGCCCTGGCACAGATAGCCGTTCACTTTGCCCTGGTGCATCATGTCGAAATACTGCAGAACGTCGTAACCCTTGTCCCACTTCGGCAGCCAGTCAAAGCCCCAGCTGTTTTCTGCTGTCGCTTTATCGCCGTAGAAGGCTTTCATCATCGAGACGAAGAATTTCGGGTAGTTGCCCCAGTAGTTCACCTGACCTTCCAGCAGCGGTTTCGGCGTGTTGGCGGTCAGATAGGTCTGGAGGTCGGTCTGTTTTTCGCTTGGCAGCGTCATGTAGCCCGGCAGGCTCTGCGACAGCAGGCCCAGGTCCGTCAGCCCCTGAATGTTGGAGTGACCGCGCAGGGCGTTCACGCCGCCGCCTGCCATCCCCATATTGCCGAGCAGCAGCTGAACCATCGCCATGGTGCGGATGTTCTGCGCCCCGATGGAGTGCTGCGTCCAGCCCAGCGCGTAAAGGAACGACGCGGTTTTATCGTGAGCACTGGTTTCGGCGATGTACTCGCAGACTTTCAGGAAGTCGGCTTTCGGTGTGCCGCAGATGTTTTCGACCACGTCTGGCGTATAGCGGGAAACGTGCGTTTTCAGCAGGTTCCACACGCAGCGCGGGTGGGTAAGGGTGGTATCGCGTTTCGCAAAGCCGTTTTCGTCCAGCTCGTAGTTCCAGCTGGTTTTGTCGTATTTGCGTTTTTCGGCGTCGTAACCGCTGAACAGACCGTCTTCGAAGCTATAGTCCTCACGCACGATCAGGCTGGCGTTGGTGTAAGCCTCGGTATATTCACGGTTATATTTTTCGTTAGTCATCAGGTACAGCAATACGCCTGACAGGAAAGTAATGTCAGTACCTGAGCGAATAGGGGTGTAGAAATCCGCCACTGACGCTGTACGCGTAAAGCGGGGATCGATCACAATCAGTTTCGCGCCATTGTGGATTTTGGCTTCCATCGCCCAGCGGAATCCCACCGGATGCGCTTCTGCCGCGTTTCCACCCATCACAATGATGAGGTTAGCGTTTTTGATGTCGACCCAGTGGTTGGTCATCGCACCGCGACCAAATGTTGGAGCAAGACTTGCTACCGTTGGTCCGTGTCAGACACGCGCCTGGTTGTCGACCGCGAGCATACCGAGTGCGCGCGTAAATTTCTGGGTTAAATACCCGGTTTCATTGCTGGATGCGGAGGCACAAAGCATGCCCGTGGAGAGCCAGCGGTTAACGGTGACGCCATCGGCATTCTGCGCGATAAAGTTCGCATCACGGTCTTCTTTCATCAGTTTGGCGATACGGTCAAATGCCGTTTCCCAGCTGATTTGCTGCCATTTATCGGAGCCAGGGGCGCGATATTCCGGGAATTTGAGGCGGCTTTCGGAGTGGATAAAGTCCACCAGACCGGCCCCTTTCGGGCACAGCGCACCACGGTTGACCGGATGATCCGGGTCACCTTCGATATGGAAGATGGATGCTTTAGCGTTTTTCGCGCCGTCGCCGAGGCTATACATTAACAGCCCACAACCGACAGAGCAGTACGTACAGGTATTACGGGTTTCACGGGTGCGCAGCAGTTTGTACTGCCGCGTTTCCGCCAGCGCTACACCAGGGGCAAAGCCCAGCGCCGCTGCCGTCGTGCCTGCCATACCGCCAGCGCAGATCTTAAAGAACTGCCTTCTGCTGACCTGCATGGGTCACTCCTTGTTTACGACATTGCTCCCTCTTCATATTTCGCGCTGCAGGTGCGTTGGCTGCGTTCTCTTACTCAGCCGCTTACGTAGGTAAGCGTCTGGGGATTCGCTCAATTGCCGCCTTCCAGCAACACGAACTATTTAGGGAGGTTATTGTTTTTGCGCATGATTGCAAAACAACCATAACGCTTAAAATTTGATGTATTCCCTCAATTCCACGAGGGATATGATTTCAGAATACCACAATGTCGGTAAGCCTGTTCCGGTGCGGTTAATACAAAGTGAACGTATTATCACTCTGATGATTATAAAGTGTGACATTGATCACATTGTGACCCTGGCTTGTTAAAGGCGTGTATCAGCGCGTCTGTTGTGCCACTCCCAAATGAGTAGGTAAACTTGTGGGGTATGGCTGCCGAAAAGTTGATCCATACTATGCGCACGGCCTGCGGTTTATGATGCAATAGCAGGCTCACCTTTGTGGTTGCTCAGGAATACCGTTGTGTCAAAACAGAATCGTGATACCCATTCGTCTCCCTTGCCTGCGGGCGTGGTGGAGCAAGTGGTACACAGACCCCCTCACATTACCCACGGAATCCCCGATTTTCTGGCGGAAGAAGTGCCTGTTGCCCTGGTCTACAACGGTATCTCCCACGTCGTGATGATGGCCTCGCCCAAAGATCTTGAGCTGTTCGCGATCGGTTTTTCGCTTTCGGAAGGCATTATCGAACACCCGCAGGAGATCTTCGGCATGGATGTCGTTCAGGTCTGTAACGGCCTGGAAGTGCAAATTGAACTCTCCAGCCGTCGTTTTATGGGGCTGAAAGAGCGCCGACGCGCGCTGGCCGGGCGAACAGGCTGCGGCGTATGCGGCGTCGAGCAACTGAACGATATCGGTAAGCCGATTGTCCCGCTGCCGTTTACCCAGACCTTCAATCTTAAACATCTCGATCACGCCCTGGAGCATCTCAACGACGTTCAGCCGATAGGGCAGCTGAGCGGCTGTACGCACGCGGCCGCATGGGTTCTTCCGTCCGGGAATATTGCAGGCGGTCATGAGGATGTTGGGCGTCACGTCGCGCTGGATAAACTGCTGGGACGTCGTGCCGGAGAAAGCGAAACCTGGCTGCAGGGTGCGGCGCTGGTATCGAGCCGGGCGAGCTATGAGATGGTGCAAAAGGCGGCCATGTGTGGCGTCGAAATTCTGTTTGCCGTCTCGGCGGCGACCACCCTGGCGGTGGAGGTGGCACAACGCTGCAACCTGACGCTGGTGGGGTTCTGCAAACCGGGACGCGTCACCATCTATACGCATCCGCAGCGTTTAATTATTGATCAGTAAATTTGAAAGACTTTAGCAAATCCTTCCGCTTTTAGTTGTTGTTGATGAGGCCTATTATTATCACATCAAGGCACAGCGCCTTATTTAAACAACTTACTGAAGGATTTACATCATGAAAAACATCAAAACTTTTGTTGCAGTTATCGCTCTTGCCGCTTCTTTCGGTTCTTTCGCAGCTCAGACCGTAACCGCAACCGCCTCGACCATTGACGGCGCAGAAGCGAAAATTGCCGCTCAGGCAGAACAGGCCGGTGCTGCTTCTTACACCATCACCCAGGCTTTCTCAGGTAACCGTGTTCACATGACCGCTGAACTGAACAAATAAGAGCATAGCCACTGTCCCCTGCTCATCCGGGCAGGGACAGGTTTCCCCCTCTCCGTAGTAACGCCATCCCCCCTCGTAGCCCATCTTTCCGCTCAACAGAACGCTAAAAATGACGCGGTCTTGTCGACTCGCGCGCCATGAGAGCGAATCTCTTTCATCAATGCAAACCGGCCACACGCAACAGTGCCGTCACGACTGCAGCAGAGATAATCACGACGATCAGCGGCACTTTACGCCACGCCAGGAACACGGCGAAGGCCACGCCTAAGACTCGCGCCATGCCGGCAAAATGTTCGCCTTCGTAAAAGGTGGTCGCCAGCGCCACGGAAAAGAGCAGCACCGTTGCCGCATCCGATAGCAGTGCTTGCGAGCGCTCGGACAGCGCCAGGCGGTTGCCAAGCTTTGCGCCACCGAGGCGCATCAGATAGGTTCCCGCCGATAAAATCGCAATGCCGAGAATAAAGAAGGTCATGTTTTCCATTATTTTTTCCTCGCCGCCAGACCCAGTAACGACAGCAGCACCGGCAAACCGACCGGCGTGAATGGCACTGCGGCCAGCGACAGCGCTGCGCCGCTGCAGGCGCGGATCAGCGTGGTGCGGTTTTTAAAGGCCGGAACGACTAACGCCAGCAAAATCGCCGGGAATACGGCGTCGAGACCGATGGTTTCCGGCGCAGGCAGCAGCTTGCCGACCATCGCCCCCAGCAGTGTCCCCAGCGGCCAGATGATCGCCACGCCTAGCCCGCACAGCCAGTAGGCGGCTTTGCGCTGCTCGGGGGTTTTTTGCGACAGACCAAACACCACGCTTTCGTCGTTCATGATGTGGCAGCCGAGGAAGCTCAGGCCGCGCTTACCCACCAGCTCGCGCACCGTAACGCCGAACGGAACGTGGCGGGCATTCACCAGCAAACCCGCCGCCGCCGCCGCAAGCGGATTACCGCCGCTGGCAACGATGCCGATAAACATGAATTCCGACGCGCCCGCGAGCACGGTAATGGAGAGCACAAACGGCACCCACACCGGGAAGCCGTAAGCCATCGCCAGCGAGCCGTAGGACATGCCGACGACGCCCACGGCGAGACACACCAGAACGATCGCTTTGACCGTGTCACCTTTCAGACAGGAGAGAGAGTTCTTCATACATTTTTAGCCATATCGAACGAGTATCCATTATAATGAACGCATCAATATCGTTTTTCAAGATGAACGATTCGTTCGATTTATAGAACAAGAGGCCGTTTTATGACGCAGCCAATCAGCGTGATCGCGAAAAGCCTGGTGCGCGAACGCCTGCGAACCGGGCTGTCGCTGGCAGAAATCGCACGCCGCGCCGGGATTGCTAAATCCACACTTTCGCAGCTGGAATCCGGGAATGGCAATCCCAGTCTGGAAACGCTCTGGTCGCTGTGCGTGGCGCTGGGGATCCCGTTTGCGCGCCTGTTAGAGCCGCAGCAGCCCACCACTCAGGTGATCCGCCGGGGTGAGGGGACCAAAGTGATTGCCGAGCAGGCGAACTATCAGGCGATTTTACTGGCGGCCTGCCCGCCGGGCGCACGCCGCGATGTCTATCTGCTGATGACCCAGCCGGGTGCAGACCGCATTTCGCAGCCGCATCCGCCGGGTTCCGTAGAGCACATTATCGTCACCCAGGGACGGGCGCTGATCGGCCTGACTGACGCTCCGGAAGAGCTGGGCGAGGGCGATTACATTTGCTATCCCGCCGATCAACCGCATATCTTCAAGGCGCTGGAACCGGATACCCACGCGCTTTTAGTGGCGGAACAAAACTAACCTCTCGGACACGGAAAATCATGTCGCTCAAAGCCATTGCCAAAGAACTGGGGCTGTCTGTTACGACGGTCAGCCGCGCCCTCAACGGATATGACGACGTTTCTCGCGAAACCCGGGCGCGGGTGGAAGCCGAAGCGCAGCGCCGTGGCTATCGGCCAAACACCTTTGCCCGCCGCCTGAAGATGGGCAAAATCGACGCCGTCGGGCTGGTGTTTCCCGTGCATCCGGTTCCGCTCAATAACAGCGTTTTTATGGACATGGTCGGCGAAATTAGCCACGAACTGGCGCGACATGAGATTGATTTACTGCTGATCGCCGACGATGATCTCGCCGATAAACACAGCTACATGCGCATGGTGCAAAGCCGCCGTGTGGATGCGCTGATTGTCGCGCATACCCTCGATCAGGACCCACGCCTTGCGCAGCTTCAGGACGCCGGTTTTCCGTTCCTCGCCCTGGGCCGCAGCCAGTTGCCAAAACCCTACGCATGGTTTGATTTTGATAACTATGCCGGGACCTATCGCGCCACGCGCTGGCTGATCGACAAGGGCCATCAGCGCATCGCCCTGCTGGGCGAAAGTAATAATCAGGCGTTTATCACCCAGCGCCGTCTCGGGTATCTCGACGCCCTGCGCGAAGCGGGATTATCCAGCGAATGGCTGCGCGCGATGCCGCCGTCACGCCGCGCAGGCTATACCACGACGCTTGAGCTGCTTGCACTGCCGAATCCGCCGACGGCGATTGTGACTGACTGCAACACCCACGGCGACGGCGCGGCAATGGCGCTGGCGCAGCAGGGGCGGCTGACAGGCAGCGACCCGGTTTCGCTGGTGGTGTATGACGGTCTGCCGCAGGACAGCATTGTCGACGCCGACGTAGCAGCGGTGATCCAGTCCACCCGCGAGGGCGTGGGCAAGCAGATCGCCGACATGGTGCGCCAGCTCATCAATGGCGATGATCTCTCCCGTCTTCAGGTGCTCTGGCAGCCTGAATTTTCACCGGGCCAGACGGCCTAAATCACCGTAAAACTCTAAAGTCGATCACAGATCCGAAACGTTTGAGTTGGTATCCGAAACGTTTCGGATCAACACTCAGGACATCCGATGACAGGAGATGTCCGATGCAAGATTCCATTTTACGACTCGAAAGCACGACGACAGACGTGGTGATCAAAACGCACCCGTTCGCCGAAATTGTCTACTGGGGGCCACACCTTCACCACTTTTCGCCGCAGGATGCGCAAAGTCTGGTTCGCCCGGTGGCTAACGGCAGGCTGGACGTGGATATCCCGGTGACGCTGATGGCCGAGCTGGGCCACGGTCTGTTTGGCTCGCCAGGCATTGAAGGCCACCGCCAGGGGCTGGATGGCTCTCCGGTGTTCAGGACCGTTACCGTTGAACAGCAGCGTCACAGCCTGACGATTACCGCAGAAGATGCGCACGCCGGGCTGCGGCTGACCAGCGAACTCGTCCTCGATGAGAGCGGCGTGCTGGTGGTAAGGCACGGTCTGACCAATCTGCGGGCGCAGCCGTGGCAGGTGGATCGGCTGGCCGTGACGCTGCCGGTTTCGGAGCGCGCGAAAGAGGTGATGGCTTTCCATGGGCGCTGGATACGCGAATTCCAGCCGCATCGCCTGACCCTTGAGCACGACAGTTTTGTGATTGAAAACCGGCGCGGGCGCACCTCCCACGAACACTTCCCGGCGCTGATGACCGGCACACCTGCATTCAGTGAAATGCAGGGCGACGTGTGGGGCGTGCATCTCGGCTGGAGCGGCAACCACCGCCTGCGCGCTGAAGTGAAAACCGATGGCCGCCGCTACGTGCAGGCCGAAGCGCTCTATCTGCCGGGCGAAATGGCGATTGCCGAGGGCGAAACCCTCTGGACGCCGAAATTGTACGCCAGCTACTCCGCGCAGGGGCTGAACGGGATGAGTCAGCAGTTCCACCGCTATCTGCGCGAGAACATCATTCGCTTCCCGCAAAACAAGCCGCGCCCGGTGCACCTCAATACCTGGGAAGGGATCTATTTCAACCACGATCCGGACTACATCATGCGGATGGCCGACGAAGCGGCGGCGCTGGGCGTGGAACGCTTCATCATCGACGACGGCTGGTTTAAGGGGCGCAACGACGACCACGCCGCCCTGGGTGACTGGACTCTCGACGAGAAAAAATACCCTAACGGCCTGATGCCGGTGATCAATCACGTCAAAAATCTCGGCATGGAATTTGGTATCTGGGTGGAGCCGGAAATGATTAACCCCGATTCCGATCTTTACCGCGCGCATCCCGACTGGGTGCTGGCGCTGCCGGGCTACACGCAGGCGACGGGGCGACACCAGCTGGTGCTGAATCTGAACATTCCTGAAGCCTTTGAGTATTTGCTGGAACGCATGAGCTGGCTGCTGGGCGAACATCCGGTGGACTACGTGAAGTGGGACATGAACCGCGAGCTGGTGCAGCCGGGCCATCTCGGTAAAGCCGCTGCCGACGCGCAAACGCGCCAGTATTATCGCCTGCTTGAGACACTCGGCCAGCGCTTCCCGCACGTGGAATTTGAATCCTGCTCGTCCGGCGGCGGACGCATTGATTACGAAGTCCTGACCCGTTGCCACCGCTTCTGGGCATCCGATAACAACGATGCGCTGGAGCGCAACACCATCCAGCGAGGAATGAGCTACTTCTTCCCGCCGGAGGTGATGGGCGCACATATCGGTCATCATAAATGCCACGCCACGTTCCGCCAGCACAGCATCGAGTTTCGCGGGCTGACCGCGCTGTTTGGGCACATGGGGCTTGAGCTGGACCCGCTCACCGTCGATGAGCACGAGCGTGAAGGCTACCGCCGTTATGCCGCGCTGCATAAGCAATGGCGCGATGTGATTCACCACGGCACCCAGTGGCGTGTGGATATGCCGGACGCCACGACCCAGGTGCAGGGTATAGTGAGCGAAGACCAACGGCAGGGGCTGTTTATTGTCAGCCAGCTGGCGATGCCGGATTACACCCTGATGATGCCGCTGCGCATGCCGGGGCTTGCAGCGAACGCGCAGTACCGCATCACCTTGCTCGATCATCCAAATATCCGCCTCACTGGCGAAGGGGGCCACACCATGCGCAAACTCCCGGCATGGATGGAAGCGCCACAAACGGTGAGCGGAGAATGGCTGATGCAGGCGGGACTGGTACTGCCGATTCTGGACCCGGAAACCGCCATTCTGATTGGCGTTGAACGCGTGTAAGGGTGATGGGCCGGGCGACCGGCCCTGAGTTGAGGATAAAAATAATGAACACGACTGCCTGTACCCACAAAGACAACCCCAATTTCTGGATTTTCGGGGCGTTCTTCTTTCTCTACTTCTTCATTATGGCCACCTGCTTTCCGTTCCTGCCGATCTGGCTGTCGGATATCATCGGTCTGAATAAAACCCATACGGGGATTGTTTTCTCCTGCATTTCGCTCTCAGCGATTGCGTTCCAGCCGGTGCTGGGGGTGATCTCTGACAAGCTGGGGCTGAAAAAGCACCTGTTATGGATCATCGCCATTTTGCTGTTCTTGTTCGCTCCCTTCTTCCTCTACGTCTTCGCGCCGCTGCTGAAAATAAATATCTGGCTCGGGGCGCTGAGCGGCGGGCTGTATATCGGCTTTGTCTTCTCGGCGGGCTCCGGGGCGATTGAGGCCTATATCGAGCGAGTGAGTCGCAACAGCTTCTTCGAATACGGTAAAGCGCGGATGTTCGGCTGCCTGGGTTGGGGACTGTGCGCCTCCACGGGCGGCGTGCTGTTCAGTATCGATCCGTCGTTTGTTTTCTGGATGGGCTCAGGCGCGGCGCTATTGCTGATGCTCCTGCTGGTGGTCGCCAAACCGAAGCCAAACCAGACCGCCGAAGTGATGAACGCGCTGGGCGCCAATCAGCCGCAAATCACCGCCAAAACCGTCTTCACCCTGTTCCGCCAGCGCAAAATGTGGATGTTTATTTTGTATGTGGTTGGCGTGGCCTGCGTGTATGACGTGTTTGATCAGCAGTTTGCCACCTTCTTCAAATCGTTCTTTGCGACGCCGGAACAGGGGACGCGCGCCTTTGGTTTTGCGACCACGGCCGGAGAAATTTGTAACGCGATCATTATGTTCTGCTCACCGTGGATCATTAACCGCATCGGCGCGAAAAACACCCTGCTGATTGCCGGGCTGATTATGGCCACGCGCATTATCGGCTCGTCCTTCGCCACTACCGTGACGGAAGTCATCGCCCTGAAAATGCTTCACGCGCTGGAAGTGCCCTTCCTGCTGGTGGGGGCGTTTAAATACATCACTGGCGTGTTTGATACCCGCCTGTCAGCGACCATCTATCTGATTGGCTTTAACTTTGCCAAACAGTCGGCGGCCATTTTCCTGTCGGCGTTTGCGGGGAATATGTATGACCGGATCGGCTTCCAGGACACCTATCTGATGCTCGGATGCATTGTGCTGGCGGTGACGGTGATCTCGGCGTTTACGCTGAGCAGCAGGCAGCAAATCGCGGCAGGACGCGGCACGCTGGAGGCAAGCTAAATAGCTTAAAGGAAAACGCTGCCGCGAGTGCGGCAGCGTGAACGGTTACTCGAGGAAAAACACCTCTTTCAGCTCCGCACTCACCGGGCTGTTGTCCGGATTTGCGGGCATCACATCGCGCATGTGTTTCCACCAGCGCTGGCACACGTCGGTATTCGCTACCGCGTTCCAGCGCTCTTCCGATTCAATCTCAACGCTGGCAAACAGCAGGTTGCGCTCCTTGTCGAGATAAATGGCGTAATGGTGCGCACCGTGGTCTTTCAGCACCGATTCCAGCTCCGGCCAGATCGGGGTGTGGCGGCGCTGATACTCCTCGTGAGCGTCAGGATTCACCTGCATCACAAAGGCTTTGCGGATCATAGGGCCTCCAGATACAGCTCGCGCACATCGTCGCGGCTGGCAGTGCGTGGGTTACAAGGCGCACACGGATCGGCGAGGGCTTTATCCAGCCAGCCTTCGATATCCACTTTGGTCACGCCAAGCTGGCTGAAGCCAGAAGGAATACCGACGCGCGTACTCAGGGCGCGAATGGCGTTGATCGCCTCCATGCTGGCCGCTTCATCGCTCATCCCGCGCGTCTCCACGCCCATCGCCTGCGCCACACGGGCGAAACGCGCCACCGCGTTCGGGCGGTTAAAGTTTTCGATGATCGGCAGCAGGATGGCGTTGCAGACGCCGTGCGGCAGATTGTGCGTCGCCCCCGGCTGATGCGCCAGTGCGTGAACCAGCCCTAACCCGGCGCTGTTAAACGCCATGCCTGCCAGATACTGGCCGAATGCCATCTGTTCGCGTGCTTCGAGGTTGTGCCCGTCGTCGACGGCTTTCGGCAGCCAGAGGCTGATCAGGCGAATCGCTTCGAGGGCGTTAGCATCGGTGAGCGGGTGAGCGCCGACGGAAACATAGGCTTCGATGGCGTGCGTCAGGGCGTCCATCCCCGTTGCGGCGGTGACGGAGGCGGGGATATCGAGCATCACACTGGCATCATCCACGGCGATATCCGGGATAATATTGGGGTCGATAATCACCTCTTTTACCTGACGCTCGCTGTCGATGATCACCGCATTGCTGGTCATCTCCGCCGCGGTGCCTGCTGTAGTGTTAATAGCTACCAGCGGTACACCGGTGTTTTTGACTTTGCCGACACCGGAATAGGCGGTCGACGGGCCAGGATTAGCGGTGAGGATTTTAATCGCTTTCGCCGTATCAATTGGGCTGCCACCGCCGAAGGCGATAACGTAATCGCAGCGGGCGCTCTGATAGGCCGCAAACCCTTTCTGTACCAGCGCTTCCGTCGGATTCGGGAACACTTCATCAAAGAGGTGATACGACATCTGGTGGGCGTCCAGGGCGGTAAACAGGCTGTCGAGCAGCCCCATTTTCACCAGCTGTCCGTCAGTGACGATAAGCGCTTTGCCCCACTGTTTGCTCGCCACCAGATTGACCATATCGCCGATCGCGCCCGCGCCGTGCAGGCTGATTTTGGGAAGTGCCAACATAAAACTCATGATAATTCTCCTTAATTACTGTGATTTTTATGCCCGGCGGCGCGACGCTTGCGGGGCCTGAGGTCAGGCAGGCCAGATAAGCGAAGCGCCACCCGGCATTAGATCCGTCTTCGCTGCATAATCCGGCGGGTGATAATTGGCAGCGAAATCACCACTATCAGCATCGCGCCGATAATCACCGACATCACAATGCCGGGCACGTTGAGCAGGCTCAGGCCAAAAGTCACCAGGCCCATCAGGAAGGCGGCGATAATCACGCCCACCATGCTGCCGGAGCCGCCGAGAATATTGACGCCGCCGAGCACCGCCATCGTCACCACCGCCAGTTCCCAGCCCATCGCAATCGTCGGGCGCGTACTGCCGAGGCGCGAGGTGAGCAGCACCGAGGCCAGCCCCGCCATCAGCCCGACCAGCGCAAACAGCATCAAGTTGTGGCGCTTCACGTTGATGCCTGAAAACCACGCCCCGGTCGGGTTATTGCCGATGGCGTACGTCCGGCGGCCAAAATTGGTGCGATGCAGCACGAAGGCAAACACCGCCGCCAGCAGGATAAACAGCGCGAATTCAAACGACAGCGCGCCCCACACATAGCCCTGCCCGAACCAGGCGAAGCTCTCGGGCCAGGTGTTTAGCGCCTGATCGCCGAGCAAAATGTAGGTAATGCCGCGATACAAACTCATGGTGCCGATGGTGATCACGATGGACGATAGGTTAAAGCGCGTGACCAGAAAGCCGTTGAACAGTCCGCACAGCAACCCGACGCCTAATCCCACACAGACCAGCAGCGGCGTATCTACACCCGCCGCTGCGCAAAAGCCCATCGCTGTAGAGCTGAGCGCGATGGTCGATGCCACCGACAGGTCGATTTCACGGGCGATGATCAGCATCGCCATCGGCAGCACGATGATCGCTTTTTCGGTGAAGTTGAACGTCGCGTCAGAAAGATTCCAGATATCGAGAAAATAGGGCGAGGCGAGGGCATTGACGATAAACACCGCCAGCGTTACCGCCAGCAGGAAGCCCTCCCAGCACAGCAGACGCTGGAAAACCCCCGTCGCGGCCGGACGATTTTTGATCTCTTCCGTAGTCATCATTTTGCTCATGAGTTCACCGCCTGTTTCTGACGCGCCAGCGCCGCATCGCGCAGGATCAGCCGTCCTTTGCGTTTGTTGCCGCGTTCATTGAGCAGCACCGCAATCACGATCACCGTCCCGGAAATCGCCATCTGCCAGAACGGGGAGACGCCAATCACCGGCAGCGCGTTATTGATCACGCCAAGGAACAGCGCGCCAAACAGACAGCCCAACACCCGGCCCGTGCCGCCCATGGTGCTGATACCGCCGATCACGCACGCGGCGACCACCTGCAGCTCAAAACCGTTGGCGACATCGACGTAGGCGACAGCGAAACGTGAGATCCACAGATAGCCGCAGAATCCGGCCAGCGCGCCTGACAGGCAGAAACTGACGAACTGCATTTTGCCTGCGTTGATCCCCGTGTAATACGCCGCCGTGGCGTTGCCGCCTGCGGTGTAAAGGGCGCGCCCGGTGCGGCTGTAGCGCAGGAAATAGCCGACCAGCAGCAGGGCCGCAATCGCGCACCAGCTCAAAACGGGCAGACCGAGCAGTGACGCGCGCGGCAGGGCGAGGAAATCCGCGCCCATCTGGTTGGAGTTCACCCAGCCACCGCCGGTGAGCAGGAAGATCATCCCGCGATAGATGCTCATGGTGCCGAGCGTCACCACAATCGCCGGAATACCCAGTTTCCACACCAGCAGACCGTTGATGACGCCCATCAGCAGACCGAGCGCCGTTGCCAGAATCAGCAGCGCCCAGACGGGCACGGCGGGATAATGGAAGTTGATCAGGGCGACAATCATCCCCGTCAGCGCCAGATTCGCCGCCATCGACAGGTCGATGCCTTTGGTCAGCAGAACCATCATCTGGCCGAGGGCGAGAATGATGAGAATCGAGGTGTCGTTAAACATCTCCACCAGGTTTCCCGGTGCGATAAACGACGGCACGCGGCTGCCGATGGCAATGATCATCAGTACAATCACTGCTCCCAGCAGGGCTTCGCGGTGTTTCAGGAGTTGCTTCACCATTACGCGGCCTCCTGTTTTGCACCGCTGGCTGCGCTGACGATGGTTTCCGCCGTCGCCCCGCCCGCCGGGTATTCCGCCACCATCAGCCCTTCGTGCATCACAATGATACGGTCGGCCATGCCCATCACTTCCGGCAGTTCCGACGACACCATAATCACCGCCAGCCCCTGTCCAACCAGCTCGGACATAAACTGATGAACGGCCGCTTTCGAGCCAATATCGATACCTTTTGTCGGCTCATCGAGGATGATCACCTCAGGATGCGTCGCCAGCCATTTGCCGATCACCACTTTTTGCTGATTGCCGCCGGAGAGGGTTTCGACCGGCTGTTTCCAGCTAAACGCCTTCACCTGCAGCCGTCTGGCGTATTCATCGGCCAGCGCCCATTCGCGGTCCTGATTTAACACCCCGCCGGGATTGAGCCTGCTGAGCTGCGGCAGGCTGATGTTCTGCGCAATCGACAGTTCGATAATCGCTCCCTGCTTCTGCCGCTCTTCCGGCACGCAGACAATCCCCGCGCGGATGGCATCGGCCGGTTGGCGGAAATTCTGCGCCTGACCGTTCAGCACGATCTCGCCGGAGGAGGGACGGGTGACACCGGAGAGCGCCTGCATCAGCTCGGTACGCCCGGCGCCGACCAGCCCGTAAAAGCCAAGGATTTCGCCTTTGCGCAGGGAGAATGAGATATGCGCGAATTCGGTCGGATGGCAGAGGTCTTTGACCTCCAGCACCGTCGCCCCTTTTTCGCACGCCACTTTCGGGAAGGTCTGGGTGATAGCGCGGCCTACCATCATCGCCACCATCCGCTCTTCGGTGATGTCGTTGATCGCCCCTGCGCCGACGAACACGCCGTCGCGCAAAATGGTGTAGTGATCCGCCAGCTCAAAAATTTCGTCAAACTTGTGCGAGATAAACAGGATCGCTTTGCCTTCCTGCTTCAGGCGCTCAACGATCTGATAAAACTCTAGGATTTCGTGCTGCGACAGGGCGGCGGTGGGTTCGTCGAGGATCACCACCTGCGCCTCAAACGACAGGGCGCGGGCAATGGCCACCATATGTCGCTGGGCGATACTCAGCGTTTTAAGCGTCGCGCGCGGGTCAATTTGCACCTCCAGTCGGGTGAGGATCTCCTGCGCCCGGCGGTGCATCTCCGGCCAGTCGAGCTTCCTGAAAAAGCCTTTATGCAGATACTGGCCGACAAAAATATTTTCGGTCACCGACAGCTCATCAAAAAGCACGGTTTCCTGATGAATAGCGGTAATCCCGACTTTGTGTGCCGATTCCGGCGTCGGGAGATGTATGGGGATGGCTTTATAGAGGATTTCGCCCTCTTCGGGCTGATAAATCCCGGTCATCACTTTGACCAGCGTCGATTTGCCCGCGCCGTTTTCACCGATAAGGGCGGTGACTTTGCCGGGCCAAAGCTCAAGCTGTACGTTCTCAAGGGCGCGCACACCAGGGAAAACCTTGGTGATGCCCTTAAGCTCCAGCAGCGGTGTGGATGCGTTCATGAGAGTTCTCCATCAAAGGGGATCTTGTGGGCCGGATGGCGCGACGCTTCTCCGGCCAACAAAACGCATCAGAAGATTTTTGAGAACTTATCGATATTGCTCGCATCGTAGACGAACGGCTCAGCCATCGCGCCGCTACCGTCGGCATCGAGCTTCACTTTGCCCAGTTTGCCCATGCTGGCTTCATCTTTGGTGGCGGTGCCTTTCACCAGGTCGTCGGCTAAATAGGTGGCGGCGTAACCCAGATCGATCGGGTTCCAGATCGCGAAGCTTTTGCTCGCCCCGGATTTCACCGCGCCGGCCATTTCAGACGGCAGGCCTAACCCCGTCACATACACTTTGCCGATTTTGCCCTGGTCTTTCACCGCCTGCGCGGCAGCCACGATCCCGACCGACGACGGGGAGACGATCACTTTCAGATCGGGATAGGTTTTCAGCAGGCCAACCGCTTCGCGGTAGCTCTTATCCGACAGATCGTCGCCATAGGCTACGGTCACCAGATTGACGGACGGATACTGCGGCAGCACCTTTTTCATCTCGGCAATCCAGGTGTTCTGGTTCGTGGAGGTCGGGGTGGCGCTTAACACCGCCACGTCGCCTTTTTCGACGTTCAGGGCTTTCAGCGCATCGGCGGCCAGCTTAACGTTGGTTTCACCGATCAACGCGTTATTAGAGGGATTCAGGTGGATCTGACGCCCGGCTTTTGCCACGCCGGAATCCCATGAGACCACTTTGATCCCACGCTGCATCGCCTTTTTCAGCACCGGCACCAGCGCATCGGGATCGTTGGCGGAGATGGCGATCGCATCCACCCCCTGCGCGATCAAACCGTTCAGCACTTCGATCTGCGCTTCGGCGGTGGTGGTGGTCGGGCCGGTATAAATGACTTTCACATCACCCAATTCTTTGGCGGCCTCCTGCGCGCCCACGTTCGCTGCCTCGAAGAATCCATTTCCGAGAGATTTCGCCACCAGGGCGATTTTTACTTCTGCTAAAGCGGAACCGGACAACGCCAGAGCGGCAACGGTGAGGATTAAGCTTGTCTTTATTTTCATTGCTTTTACTCCACTGAATTGAGTGTTGTGTAGGGTTTGCAGGTGTTTTTTTCGCCCCGTCTCAGTGAGCGGGGCGCGATGTTTTTATTTGTAAAGCTCTAGCGCCGATTTCAGCGGGGTGACGCCAAAGCGTTTACCCAGCGCAATCAGCTCTTCCTGAGTGATGGTCTGTTTCATTCCGCCCATGGAATAGACCTTAACCAGCACTTCAGCCGACTTCTCAGCGGTGTCGATCAGGCCAAAGGCTTCATCAAGCGTCGGGCCACTGCCGAAGACACCGTGGAATGGCCACAGTACCAGGGAATGTTTTTGCATCTCTTGCGCGGTGGCTTCGCCGATTTCATCGGTGCCTGGCACCATCCACGGCAGAATACCCACGCCGTCCGGGAAGACCACCAGACATTCGGTGCTCCCTTCCCACAGTTTGCGGGTGATGAAATCCGTGGTGTTTTCCAGCACGTAGGTCAGGGCGATCAGGTTGGTCGCGTGGCAGTGCATGATCACGCGGTCTTTGCCGTCCGTCGCTTTGATGCGCTCGCAGTGGGAGAGGAAGTGCGCCGGGAGTTCAGAGGTCGGCACCGCTTCGTTCGTCAGCCCCCAAAGAATGTGGTAGCCCGCGCCGTCGCTGTCCACTTTTACCACGCCTAAATTCGCTGCCGGATCGAGCTGCACATTGCGGAAGAACTTGCCGGAACCGGTGACGATAAACGGCGTATTGGCGAGCAGCGGCATCGGCTGGCTCAGGGCGATATAGCGCGGTTTCGGGTGGAAATCCGCTTCGAACGGCGCAATGTCGGCGTCGTCCAGGCGCAAGGTCAGGTTGCCGCCGTTGCGCTCGTCCCAGCCTTTTAGCCAGGCGTCGGTGGTGGCTTTGATCATGCCCTGGACGAACCAGGCGTTGGTGATGGTGTGCATAGTCTTGTGATTCCTTTGAAAATGTCGGGCGACGCGTCGCGATCCCCGCTGACAAGTGTTCGTAAGCCCGGCAGGTGAAGCGCCGCCGGGCGCTGTTTTAGCTGCGAGTCGCTAACACCTCTTTCTCATACGCCCGCACGTTGTCCAGCCACTGGCTGCCCGCTGGCGCATCGTTGCGCTGACAGTACATTTCCCACACGGCCTGCCACGGCAGGGATTTCTGCTCTTCCAGCAGTGCCAGACGCGCCGTGTAGTCGCCTTGCTCTTCCAGCGCGCGCAGGGCCGCCGTCGGCTCCAGCAGCGCACGCAGCAGGGCTTTCTTCATGTTGCGGGTACCGATCACCCATGCCGCAATGCGGTTGATCGAGGCGTCGAAGAAGTCGAGACCGATATGCACGCGGTCGAACAGATCGTGGCGAATAATTTCGCTGGCGATGGCCTGAGTCTCGTCATCCAGCAGGACCACGTGGTCGCTGTCCCAGCGTACAGGGCGGCTCACGTGCAGCAGCAGGCGCGGGATGTACAGAATGGCGGCGGAGATTTTGTCGGAGATCACCTCAGTCGGATGGAAGTGGCCCGCATCCAGGCACAGCGCCGTCTGGCGGCTGGTGGCGTAGCCCATGTAGAACTCGTTGGAGCCCACGGTGTAGCTCTCGGCGCCGATGCCGAACAGCTTGCTCTCCACCGCATCAATGTGATGCGCCGGATTCAGTTTTTCGCTGATCACCTCGTCGAGAGCGTCCAGCAGGCGCTGGCGCGGAGCCAGGCGGTCAACGGTGATATCTTTCATGCCGTCCGGGATCCAGATGTTCATCACCGACGGCGTGCCGAGCTGTTCACCGAAATACGCTGAAACGCGGCGGCTGGCTTTGACGTGGTCGATCCAGAACTGGCGAATCTCGTCGTCGGAATGGGAGAGGGTAAAACCGTCGGCGCTCAGCGGATGCGAGAAGCAGGACGGGTTAAAATCCAGACCCAGTTTGTTGGCTTTTGCCCACTCCACCCAGTTCTTAAAGTGTTCCGGTTTGATTTCGTTACGCGCGACCGGCTCGCTGGATTCGAGATAAATCGCGTGCAGGTTCAGGCGTTTTGGTCCCGGAATTAAACTGAGCGCCAGCTCCAGATCGGCACGCAGTTCGGTGGCATTGCGCGCTTTGCCCGGATAGTTGCCCGTCGCCTGGATGCCGCCCGTCAGCGCGCCGCCGGTATTTTCAAAACCCGCGACGTCGTCGCCTTGCCAGCAGTGCATGGAGACCGGCAGACGGTCGAGCTGACGCAGCGCCTCTTCGACATCCACGCCCACGGCGGCGAAACGCTGTTTAGCCAGTTCCCAGGCTTGTTCAAGTTGAGTGGTCATGCGCAAAGCTCCTTTGTCAGTCGTTTTTGCTGAAACTGCGCCTGATAGCGGGCAATTTCATGGCAGGGATTAGGGGTAAACGTGGTGAGCGGGTAGTTGTTCGTCACCAGCGTTCGGAAATCGTCAACGTTGGAAAGCTCGTCCAGGGTCATCAGCTGGATGCCGATATTGCCGAGCGTCGAGGCCTCAACAGGGCCGGCGACCACGGTGATGCCGCAGGCGTCGGCGCAAAGCTGGTTCAGCAGCTGGTTCTGGCAACCGCCGCCGACAATGTGCAGCTGGCTGAACGGTTTGCCGCGCAGAGCCGCCAGTTCGTTCAGCACGTCGGCGTAGAGCAGGGCGAGGCTGTCAAAAATGCAGCGCGCCAGTTCCGCCGGGCTGTGCGGCACGGGCTGTGCGCTCTCACGGCAGGCGGCCTGGATTTCATCGCCCATGTTGTGCGGATTGATAAAGCGGTCGTCGTTCGGATTGATCACGAAGCGGCAGGCCGGCAGTTTTTCTGTCTCGGCGATAAGGCGCGCCAGGTCGGTAACGTTCTGCTCTTTCAGCACGCGCTGGAGCAGCCACAGCCCCATGATATTTTTTAGCACCCGGTAGCGGCCTTCCGCGCCGCCTTCGTTGGTGATGTTTGCCGCCAGCGACTTTTCGCAGGTGTACGGCGTTTTGCTCTCAAAGCCCATCAGCGACCAGGTGCCGGATGAAAGATAGGCCGCGTCGTGGTCTGCCAAGGGAGAGGCAATCACCGCGCTGGCGGTATCGTGACTGGCGACGGCGACGACCGGGATTTCATTCTTCTGCGGGCAAATCCAGTGACCGATCACATTGCCGGGATGGGTCGGCGTGCCAAACCAGCTGGCGGAGGCGCCCGTCCAGTTGAGCAGGTTTTCATCCCAGTTATCGGAGTTGATATTCACCAGCTGGGTGGTGGTGGCGTTGGTGTATTCCCAGTTCATCATGCCCGTCAGGCGATAGCTGAAGTAATCCGGGATCAGCAGCGCGTGTGCGACGTTCGCCACCAGTTCGGGCTGTTGTTCCACCAGAGCGCGCAGCTGGTAGAGGGTGTTAAAGGGTAAGAACTGGATGCCGCTGCGCCCGTAGATATCGGCTTTACCGAGCTGATCAATGGCGCGAGCCATCACGCCATCGGTCCGGCTGTCGCGATAGGAGACGGGCAGGCCGATGCGCTCGCCGTGGCGGTCAAGCAGCACAAAATCGACGCCCCAGGTATCAATCCCGATGCTGTCGATCAGAATGCCGTCGTCGCAAACTTTGTTCAGGCCGGTGCGGATTTCCGCCTCCAGGCTGTCAATGTCCCAGGTCTCGACGCCGTCCTGCTTTTGCAGGCTGTTACCGAAGCGATGGATTTCACGAAGCGAAAGTGCGCGCTGTGCAGGCGTATAGCTGGCAAGCATCACGCGCCCGCTGGATGCACCTAAATCGACAGCCACACAATGGCGAGAGGTCATAATTCGGTCCTTCTTGGAGTCATTGCGAAACAGTCTAAGAAAGGGAAGAAAAACGCACCTTCTCGCTACTGACAGGCAAAATCCCGCGCTGGCAAGAAAGCAAAGATGAACGTGAGGGAGTTCACAGTTTCCTGTTATGGCGGGGATTTCAGCCCATGTGACCGTTGCCGCATTTCCGGATCTTTCCCGCTGTTTCTTGAAAAACTGACAGGCTTTGCACGCTTTGGTGTCGAAAATTGAAGGTGAGAAACCCGGCCCTTAATTACTATTTTGAGAACATTTCTCATTGGTGGTGGCCGATATGACCGTACTGCACAGCGTGGATTTTTTCCCTCACGGAAGTTCGCCAGTGGCGATCGAACCACGGCTTCCTCAGGCGGCTTTTCCTGAACATCATCATGATTTTCATGAGATTGTGATTGTTGAGCACGGTACGGGCATTCACGTGTTTAACGGCCAGCCCTACACCATCAGCGGTGGAACCGTGTGCTTTGTGCGCGACCACGATCGGCACTTGTATGAACATACGGATAACCTGTGCCTGACCAACGTGCTCTACCGTTCACCAGATGCGTTCCAGTTTCTCTCCGGGCTGAATCAGCTTTTGCCGCAGGAGCAGGATGGGCACTATCCGTCGCACTGGCGGGTGAATCAGTCCACCCTGCAGCAGGTGCGTCAGCTGGTGGGGCAGATGGAAACGGTAGAGGAAAATGCGGAAACGCATACGCGCGCCAGCCGTGAACTGTTGTTCATGCAACTGCTGGTTCTGCTGCGTCGCAGCAGCCTGGTGGAAGGAGCCGAAAACAATGATGCGCGCCTAAATCTGATGATGGCCTGGCTGGAAGAACACTTCGCGGAAGAGGTGTGCTGGGAAACAGTTGCCGATAATTTTTCCCTTTCCCTGCGTACGTTGCATCGCCAGCTCAAGCAGCACACGGGCCTGACGCCGCAGCGCTATCTCAACCGGCTGCGCCTGATCAAAGCGCGGCACCTGCTGCGTCATACGGATGATAGCGTGACGGATATCGCTTATCGCTGCGGATTTGGCGACAGTAACCACTTTTCGACGCTGTTCCGTCGTGAATTCAGCTGGTCGCCGCGCGAAATTCGTCAGGGCCGGGATGCGTCACTTCAGTAACGCGAGGAGAATCACCGTTTTTTTGCCGTAAAACAGCTAATAATGTCAGGTTATTAGCCGTTGAGGTGAGTTGTGGGCGCTCCGTTAATCCTTCGCAAATCCGATTTTTTTGCCAGTGCCGGGCAGGCTGTCGCGGTGGCCGATCGCTATCCGCAAAACGTCTTTGCCGAGCACACGCACGAGTTTTGCGAGCTGGTGCTGGTGTGGCGCGGCAACGGTTTGCACGTCCTCAATGACCGCCCCTACCGCATCACCCGCGGCGATCTGTTTTATATCCGCGCGGAAGATAAACACTCCTACGCCTCGGTCAACGACCTGGTTTTGCAGAACGTGATTTACTGCCCGGACAGGCTAAAGCTCAACGTCGACTGGGCGGGGCATATTCCCGGGTTTAACGAGGCGCACACCGCGCCGCACTGGCGATTGAGCAGCAACGGCATGACCCAGGTACGCCACGTCATCACCCAGCTTGAACAGGAGAGCCTGAAGGCCGAGCCGGGGGCGAACGAGATGGCCGAGCTGCTGTTTGCCCAGCTGGTGATGACCCTCAAACGCTATCGCTACGCAACGGATAATCCTTCTGCCACGGCGCAGGAAGCGCTGCTTGATAAGCTGATTACCACGCTTGCGGGCAGCCTGAATCGCAGTTTTGTGCTGGAGAAATTTTGCGAGCAGGAGCAGTGCAGCGAGCGCACCTTGCGCCAGCAGTTCCGCACCCAGACAGGGATGACGGTGAACCACTATCTGCGCCAGCTGCGCATCTGCCACGCGCAGTATCTGCTGCAACATACGGAACTGATGGTGAGTGAAGTCTCGACGCGCTGTGGCTTTGAGGACAGTAACTACTTTTCCGTGGTATTTAACCGCGAGGTGGGGATGACGCCGGTTCAGTGGCGTCATCACAGTCGAAAAGCGGCGTGATCAGTTCGCCATGCCGAGGCCAACAATGTTGGCGGCAATAATAATCACCACGCAGCCCAGGCTCAGCACGCTCACCGGACGCCGTCCGGCGTTGTTCCACTCCTTCAGCACCAGCCCCACTATCCCGCCGCACAGTACGTAGAAGCTCATGTGCAGCATCCAGCTCATGTAGTCATACTGCGGTGGAATGCTGGCGTGGCCCCAGGCGTAGAAGAAGAACTGCAGATACCACATCAGGCCACCCAGTGCCGACAGCAGCACGTTGGTGATGATCAGGTGTTTTGCCAGTGAGAAGTCGGCTTTTACCGACAGGTTCTTCACTTTTGCCAGACGAATGAAGCAGAAGCCGAGGTTCACCAGCGCACCGCCGCCCATAATCACCACGTAGCTTGGCAACGCGACGTAGAGCGGGTCCACGCCCAGCGCTGCTGCGGCTTCGTGCATCGGTTTGGCGGCGTTCATGGCGAAAGACATCCCGGCGGAGAAAATGCCGCACATCACCGCCAGAATCAGCCCTTTCTTCAGGTTGAACTCTTCAGCGCGGATGCCCATTTTACGCTCTTTCAGCTGGCCTGCGCGGGTGACTATCCCCACGCCGATCACCGCTACCAGCACGCCCAGCAGCGTCATCTGGCCGCCTTTGGTGTTGATCAGCACGTCGAAATTACCGTTCAGGATTGGCGTCATCAGCGTGCCGACAATCAGGGTGATACCAATGGCGATCCCGATGCCCATCGACATCCCGAGATAGCGCATGGTCAGACCGTAGTTGATATTGCCGATGCCCCACATCGCGCCGAACAGAAAGACCGGCAGCAGCGTGGAGGCGCTAAAGGAGGAGAAGTACCCCCAGAAATCGGGCAACAGCATGGCGCTGATGGTCCATGGCAGGATCAGCCAGGAAACTGTACCGCCCACGGACCACATGGTTTCCCATGACCAATGTTTGACCTTTTTAAACGGGGCATAGAAACAGGCTGCACTGGCTGCGCCTATCAAATGCCAGAAAATACCCATCGTAATCGCATGATTCATTTTTACGTCCTCATCGTTTTTATAGGCCGGTGGCTTCCCTCCGACCCGATGAGTGTAAAAATTAAGCGGCGAGCGAACCTTCAGAAGGTTGCCGCACTTTTCTTGTCCATGGCAATCAGCGCGTTAACCACGTGAGCAGACTCACAAAATCGGCATTGGCACAAAAATGGATAACCTTATAAAAAGTACGGCATTGATAATCATTTTCAATATCATTTAATTAACTATAATGAACCAACTGCTTACGCGGCATTAACAGCTGTGCCGCCCGACAATAATGGAGAGGATTATGAGTTATACACTGCCATCCCTGCCGTATGCCTATGACGCACTGGAACCGCATTTTGACAAGCAGACGATGGAAATCCATCACACTAAACACCACCAGACTTACGTGAACAACGCGAATGCGGCGCTGGAAAGCCTGCCAGAATTCGCCAACCTGTCTGCTGAAGAGCTGATCACCAAACTGGATCAACTGCCAGCAGACAAGAAAACCGTTCTGCGTAACAACGCTGGCGGTCACGCAAACCACAGCCTGTTCTGGAAAGGCCTGAAAACCGGCACCACCCTGCAGGGCGATCTGAAAGCCGCTATCGAGCGCGATTTCGGTTCCGTGGACAACTTCAAAGCTGAGTTTGAAAAAGCAGCAGCGACCCGTTTCGGTTCTGGCTGGGCATGGCTGGTACTGAAAGGTGATAAACTGGCTGTGGTTTCTACCGCGAACCAGGACTCCCCGCTGATGGGTGAAGCGATTTCTGGCGCGTCTGGTTTCCCAATCGTGGGCCTGGATGTGTGGGAACACGCTTACTACCTGAAATTCCAGAACCGTCGCCCGGACTACATCAAAGCGTTCTGGGACGTGGTGAACTGGGACGAAGCAGCGGCACGTTTCGCCGCTAAAAAGTAAGTCGTCACTGAGTTCGAAAGCCTGGCCTGTGGGTCAGGCTTTTTTTTATCTGCGCGTTTTTGAGCAACGCTGAAACTACTCTCCCCAACGCTCAACTTTTCCCAACGCCTATTTTTAAATTATCTTTATTTACGGGCGTATTATTTATTCTTCGGATAGACCTCAGGTTCTGTATTGGTAATGCGTGCGCTTTTGAGACATTATTGCGAAAATTCTTATTTCCGGATGTTTCAGGTGTATTTATGCGCGGTACTGGAAAAATAACAGCTTCTCTGAATATTATTCTCTATTGTTATTTATTAGTCTTTCATTCTTTTTTATTTTCTTTCCCGGCTCAGGCGGATGAAAAAACGCTGGCGGCGGATGTTTCATCCGCGGGAACGCTATTAAGTCAGAATGACCGCATGGATGCCGTCATTAATAGTCTGGTCAACAGCACCAGCGGAAAAGCCACCTCTGAAGTTCAGCAATGACTCCAGCAGTATGGGACGGCGCGCGTCAACGTGGGCGTCGACAGGCAGTTTTCGCTCGCCAGCGCTGACTTCGATCTTCTGCTGCCACTCTATGATAAAGATCAGCACCTGATTTTCACCCAGTCGGGCATTCGCCGCGCAGACGACCGCAATGTGATCAATCTGGGCGTCGGCTATCGCCATTTCTCCGACAGCTGGATGTGGGGGGTGAACACCTTCTACGATCAACAGATTTCCGACAACTCGCACCAGCGTTTAGGCGTAGGCGGCGAGCTGGGCTGGGACTACCTCAAACTCAGCGCCAACGGCTATGCGCGCCTCTCCGGCTGGAAAGACTCCACCGCGCACGAGGACTACGAAGAGCGCGTGGCGAACGGCTATGACCTGCGGGCGGAAGGGTATCTGCCCGCTTACCCGCAGCTGGGCATGCAGCTGATGTGGGAGCAGTATTACGGCAAAGACGTGGCGTTGATGGGCAGCGATAAAGACCAGCGCCAGCGCAATCCCTATGCTGTGACCGCAGGATTGAATTACACCCCGGTTCCGCTGGTAACGTTGGGCGTGAATCATAAAGCCGGGAAGGGCGATCAGCACGAAAGCCAGGTCGAAATGAATATTAACTGGATGGCGGGCGTGCCGTTTGCCGATCAGCTGGATGCGGATAATGTTCAGGCGCGTCGGACATTACGCGGCAGTCGTTTAGATCTGGTCAGCCGCAATAATAATATTGTGCTGGAGTATCGGAAAAAAGAATTAATCTCACTTTCACTTCCTCAGCATATTGAAGGGGTTGAATCTCAGACATTACCTGTCGCCGTGAAAATAGCCACGAAATATCCCTTAAGTCATATTGTCTGGCAGGATTCTGAGCTGATGAGCCATGGCGGAAAAATAAGTGAAAACAACGGCGCATGGTCGATTGTTCTTCCGGAATATCAGCCAGAGGGTGCGGAAAAGAATATTTATGTTATGTCCGCGACGGCCTATGACAGCAAAGGTAACGCCTCAGATAAAGCCTGGATTAGCGTGGAAGTGAAAGGCTATAACCCGGTGACGGCGACCACGCAGACCACTGTCTCCAGCGATAGTCTCATAGCCGACGGTATCAGCTCCACGCTGGTGACATTGACGGTCATGTCCGGAACCGGAAAACCGATCGGCGGCGTGGCCGAGCAGCTTAGTGCCCAGCTCATCCATCCCGTCAGTGCAAAAAAGATGAGCGTTAAACGCCTGAGCGCCGCGCCATCCACGAGCGAAAAAATCACGCCATTCGTCGAACAAAGCCCTGGCGTCTACGTCAGCACCTACACCAGCGGCATGACGCCGGGCACGGTCATCATTCAGTCTCGCTATAACAGCACGCTGCTCAGCAAGGCGACCATCACGCTGCTGGCGGCCAATACGCAGTATCACTTCGTCCAGATGGATGCGACCAAACCGGCCGCGCTGGCGAACGGCCAGGATGCGATCACCCTGACGGCGCAGGTGACCAACACGCGCACTAACCAGCCCGCGGCGGGCGTGCCGGTGACGTGGCAGGTGGATAACCCCGACGCGGTTTTATCGGCAGAGCAAAGCGTGAGTGACGCGCAGGGCCATTCGACGGTGACCTTGACCAGCAAAGCGGTGCTGGGAGCGACGGTCACCGCCGGGCTGGAAAACGGCGAGACGGTGAAGAGCATCGCCCTGCAATTCACGACGGACCTGCAAACGGCAAAAGTGGCCGAGGTGGACGCGGACAAGCTGCACGCGAAGGCGAATGGCCAGGAGACGATCACCCTCAGCGCCCACGTGGTCGATGCGAGCGAACATCCTCTGGCTAACCAGCCGGTTAAATGGGCGATTGCCTCGTCAACAAACGCCGTTCACTTGTCGGATAATCAGAGCACCACGGATGACAACGGCGTGGCGACGATCTTGCTGACGGCGGCGCAGGCCGGTGACGCGGTGATTTCTGCCGCGACGGGCAGCAGCGCAGCGGTGTCATCCAAGACGTTAACCTTCACCGCCGATGCCGACAGCGCGGTGATGGGCGCGATCTCCGCCAGCAAAACCTCCGGACTGGCTAACGGCCAGGATGGGATCGGCCTGAATGTGAAAGTCGTCGATGCCAATAAAAACCCGGTTCAGGGGGCAAAAGTGACCTGGCAGACGGCCAGCGCCACGGCGCATCTCTCCGCTGCAATGGCGATGACGGACGACAAGGGCGAAGCCAGTATCAGCCTGACCTCATCTACCGTCGAAGCGCTGGAGGTTTCTGCGAAAATGGGCGAGCAAACGCAGACCTCGGCCACGCTGAGTTTTACCTCTGACAGCGCCACGGCCACCGCCAAATCCGTGCAGGCCGACAAAACCCAGGCCACGGCGAATGGTAACGATCGGGTGACGCTGACGGCAAAAGTGGTCGATGCCAGCGATCATCCGGTGGCGACAGCGCCGCTGAAATGGACGGTGGTTCAGGGGCAGGCCACGCTGAGTGACGCGCAGACCATGGCGAACGCGCAGGGCGAGAGCGTCATCACTGTGACCTCTGAACATCCCGGCACGGTGGTCGTGTCGGCCAGTTCAACGACGGGTGCAGCGGTGAACTCGGCGGAAATGACCTTTATCGCCGATACGGCAACGGCCAAAGTGACGGCGGTGACGGTCGATAAAACCCAGGCGCTGGCAAACGGGACCGATGCGGTGACGTACAGCGCAACGGTGAAAGATGCCGAGGGGAATCCGCTCAACGATCAGCTGGTGAACTGGGCGGCGACGCCTGCGACGGCGAAATTGTCCGGGGCGACGTCCCGGACGGATGCCACCGGCGTGGCGATCGTCACCATGACCTCGAAGACAACCGGGGATGTGAATGTCAGCGCCAAAGCCGGGGGCGGCACGGCCTGGAATGCACCAGTGGTGACGTTGATTGGGGATGTCTCGACGGCGCAGTTGGGTGGTCTGAAAACCAGCAAGTCAACGGCGGTGGCGAATGGCGTCGATAAAGTCATCATCAGCGGCCAGGTGACGGACAGAACGGGCAATCCCCTGAACAACATCCCGGTGGCGTGGACGGTCACGCCGTCCACCGGTTTGCTCTCGCAAAGCACAGGAACCAGCAACGCTCAAGGGCAGGTCTCCGTCGAACTGAGCGCTAACCAGCTGGGTAGCTATCTCGTTAAAGGCGTCGTGAACGGCGATGAAGAGACCTCACAGCCCGTCACTTTTACCGCAGATGTTGCCACGGCCGCTGTGCGTAAGCTGACTGCCGATAAAACGGCGGACATCACCGCGGGGAGGGATACCGTAACGCTTTCTGCGGTGGTGAAAGACGATAATGGTCTGCCGATCGAGGGCATGAAAGTGGCCTGGAGCGGCGATAATGCCAGCGGGGAATTCAGTGCTGAGAACAGCATGACGGACAGTAATGGGATCGCTTCGGTGACCTATGGCAGTACGCTGGCCATGCCGACGCAGATTACCGCGAGGGCGATCAATAAGAACCCAAAAACGCTGACCTTAGACATCGTGCCCGATCTGCAGAGCGCGACGCCGGGGGCGATTGATGTCGATAAAAACACCGCCACGGCTAACGGCAGCGATCCCATTACACTGTCGACCGTGGTGAAAGATCAGTACGGCAACGTGGTGAAACAGGCGATGGTCAGCTGGCATGCGGTGATTTCATCGATGGATTACAGCTTATCAGCGGACAATCAGCCGACGGATGCCAATGGCCAGTCGAGCGTCACGATAACCTCGACAGACCGTGGGCCGCTGAGAGCTGTTGCCACCTTTAACAGCACGCAAAAAACCTCGCCGATAATGGTTTACATATCTGATACCGCCACGGAAAAAGTGGCGTCGCTGGTGGCGAGCCAGACGACAGGGCTGGTAGCGGGGGTCGATACCGTCTCGCTGCAGGCGTTGGTCACGGATGAGAACGACAACCCGGTCCGTAACGCGGTGGTGTACTGGCGTACGGACAATGACAGCGTCGTTTTCCAGTTGGGCGAGTCCAGCGTGACCGATTTTAATGGCATCGCTGAGACGTCGTTTATGGCGACGACCGCGAAGCCCACGGTCGTCGGCGTGGGGATCAACAACAGCAAGCAAACGGTGACGGTCGATTACATTGCCGATCCGCGCAGCGCCACGCTTAAGACCCTGAAAGCGGATAAAACGAAGGCCGTTGCGGACGGCCAGGAGAAAGTGACCTGGGTGACCAACGTGAAGGACGGTAACGGGAATAATCTGTCGGGCGTCACGGTCAACTGGAGCTGCGACAGCGCCTCTCTGGCGCTCAGCGGGACCAGCAGCGTCACCGATGCGATGGGGAATGCGAGCATTCTGGGCTCGACAACTCAGGCCGGGGATGCGGTGGTTACCGCAACGCTGCCGGTAACGGGAGGCGTGATGCACGCCGCCAAAGTGAGTTTTATCGGCGACAGCAAAACCGCCACGGTGGTGACATTAACGTCGGATAAAACAACCGTCGCGGCTAACGGCGCGGACGCGGTGAAATATACCGCCACGGTGAAAGATTCCCACGGTAACCTGGTGCCGAATGCGGAAGTGGTGTGGACGACGTCACTCAACAAGCTGACGGCAACAAGCACCCTGACCAGTAATGACGGCGTGGCGTACGTCAGCCTTTCAGGTCACGACGTCGGCCTGGCCGCCGTCACAGCACAAGCTTCTGCGGGTGGCTCAACGCTGAAAGTGGATAACGTGGTGTTTATCAATAACATCAACGATAGCTGGGTGATTAACTCTGCCACCTCGGAATACAAATCGCCGCCTATCGTCGGTTTCCCGTCGCAAGGGTTTGTGACCGTCTCGCCGACCGTGGGACCCACGTCACTGGACTGGGCGCCTTCGGGCTATGCGGATGTCTCTACGCCGATCGCCCTGGTCGCCACCGATGGAAAGCAGTACAGCGTGAATGTTAAAGGCTATCGCCAGTCTCTTTGCACGCGGCGGCCACTGAACGCTGCGGTAACCTGTCAGGTGACCGATGCGCCAATCTATGCGGTCTTTACCTTCGACAAAGCGGATAACCCGACGTTACCTGCCGGGCACTACATCGGGATTATCAATTTCAGGGGCGAAGACTGGCACTCCAGCTATACGTTTGACTACAAACTGACGGTCGATCTGACGGTGCAATAGCGGCAAAAAAGCTTGCACGCAGAAGAGGGAAAAGCGAGTCTGAGGGCTCGCTTTTTTTTGCCTCAAGGAGCAACGAACCATGCACTATCCGGTGAATGTGTTTACAGGGAAGGTCAGGGACTACGACGGCAGCCGCCCGAGCGCCATTGCCAAAGTACAGGTCGACGGCGAACTGACTCTGACCGAACTCGGGCTGGCGGGAGATGAGCAGGCCGAGAAGAAAATCCACGGCGGGCCAGAGCGCGCGCTGTGCCACTATCCGCGCGAGCACTATCAGCACTGGGCGCGGGAATTTCCCGAGCAGGCGGATCTGTTCGTTGTCCCGGCGTTTGGTGAGAATCTGTCGACGGAAGGGATGACCGAGCAGAACGTGTTTATCGGCGACATTTTCCGCTGGGGTGGTGCGTTAATTCAGGTGACGCAGCCGCGCTCGCCGTGCTTTAAGCTGAACTACCATTTCGGCATCAGCGATATGTCCGCGCAGCTGCAAACGGCGGGTAAAACCGGCTGGCTGTATCGGGTGGTTCTGGCAGGGCAGGTGTCGGCAGATGCGCCGCTGGAGCTGGCATCAAGGCTCAGCGATGTGTCGGTTTATGATGCCTGCGCGATTGCGTGGCATATGCCGTTTGATGATGAGCAGTATCGTCGCTTGTTGTCGGCAGCGGGGTTATCCACCAGTTGGACGAGAACGATGCAGAAGCGGCGCATTAGCGCGCAGATCGAGGATAATTCGCGGAGATTGTGGGGAAAATAGGGGGTTCCGTGCGGCCTGCGTTGCCCGGTGGCGCTACGCTTACCGGGCCTACAAAACCCAAACTGAACCTGTAGGCCGGGTAAGGCGCAGCCGCCACCCGGCACAAAGCCCGCACCGAACTCGTAGGCCGGGTAAGGCGTAGCCGCCACCCGGCATCACAGCGACTACGAACGCTTATACAGCGGCAACCATAGCGTCAAACGTAATCCACCCAGCGGGCTATCGTCGGCTTTCACCCAGCCGCGATGCTGTTGAATAGCAGTCTCAACAATCGCCAGCCCCAGCCCTGTCCCACCGGATTCGCGATCGCGCGCTTCATCGGTGCGATAGAACGGACGGAAAATCTGCTCGCGGTCTTCAGGGCTGACGCCTGGACCGTCATCATCCACGTTGATGGTGATGCCGTCTTTATCGACCGAGAACGCCACCTCAATCTTCGTATGCGAATAGCGCAGGGCGTTGCGCACGATATTCTCCAGCGCGCTCTCAAGCGTGTTGGGGTTGCCGTACAGCGGCCACGGGCCTGGCGGGAAGTTGACGGTGAACGATTTGCCCATCTGCTCGGCTTCGAACGCTGCGTTATCCAGCACCTCGTGCCACAGGTGATTGGCTTTCACTGTTTCGCTGACCAGCGCGTTTTTCTGCTGATTGCGCGACATCACCAGCAGATCGTTGATCATGCTGTCCAGACGATGCGCTTCCATCTCAATACGCTCCAGCTCCTTGCTCTCACCGCTGCGACGACGCAGCAGGGCGGTGCCCAGCTGTAAGCGCGTCAGCGGCGTGCGCAGCTCGTGGGAGATGTCCGACAGCAGGCGTTGCTGAGTGGTCATCATCCGCTCGAGTGCGGTCACCATCTGGTTAAAACTGGCCCCAGCGGCGAGGAACTCTTGCGGCCCGGCTTCCAGTTCCGGGTGCTGCCGCAGGTTGCCCTGCGCCACTTCATCGGCGGCGTTTTTCAGCTTACGCGCCGGTTTTGCCAGGCTCCACGCCAGCCATAACAGCAGGGGAGAACTCAGCAGCATGGTGACAATCAGCAGCAGCAGCGGTCGGTCAAACAGCAGGTTGATAAAGTCGGTCTGGGAGCTGCTCGCCGGGCGAATCAGATAGAGTTGGTAATTATCTTCCCCATCCTTGATGGAAAATGGCCCTACCATCTCTACCCGACCGTATTTCTTTTTCTGCGGGTGATCGGCGTTATCCGCCTGGCCAATGAAGTTGCGGATGATCTGCATTTCATTGCGTTCCGCGCCAATCACGCGTCCTTCGCTGGTGACCAGCAGCAGGCGTTGTCCGGGCGGCGCCCACTTGTCGATAGCGCGAAACAGCCTGCGCCACCACATCAAATCGTTAGGCGGGTCGTTTGCCAGCTCGGCTTCTACGTGTTGCTCGATCATCACCCCCTGACGTTGCTCGCTGTCGAGAAGCTCCGTCATCTGGCGTGAGTCGAGTTTGGGCAACATCAAAACCAGCATTAAAACCAGTGCCAGCGTCAGCCAGAAAATGGCGAAGATGCGGGCGGTTAAACTGCCTATCATGAAGCGGAAACCATCAGATAACCGCGACCACGCAGGGTTTTAAAACCATGGGTGCCCGTCTTTGCGCTCCGGCAGCTTACGGCGCAGGTTTGAGATGTGCATGTCGATGGCGCGGTCAAACGGCGTGAGGCGCTTGCCGAGCACTTCCTGGCTTAAATGTTCACGCGAGACCACCTGGCCGAGATGCTGGGCCAGCAGGTACAGCAGGGTGAACTCGGTGCCGGTCAGTTCCAGCGTCTGGCCGTCAAAGCTCGCTTCCTGGCGGCCCGGGTTCAGGCTCAGAGAGTCCACTTCTAACGTTGGAGAACTGTTGTCAGTATTCTGCTGCTGCTCGCTCCAGTGGGAACGGCGCAGGATTGCGCGAATACGGGCAACCAGCTCGCGGTCGTTAAACGGCTTGGGTAAATAGTCATCCGCGCCCAGCTCAAGGCCGAGAACGCGATCCAGTTCGCTGCCGCGCGCGGTCAGCATAATTACGGGAGTCTGGTGTGTCTGGCGTAATTCTTTCAGCGTATCGATACCGTTTTTCTTCGGCATCATCACGTCAAGCAAAAGCAAGTCGATGCTGTCATCAAGCAGGCTCAGCGCCTGTTCCCCATCGTGGGCAACCAGCACGTTAAAGCCTTCCATGTCGAGCAACTCTTTTAACAGGGATGTGAGCTCTCGGTCATCATCAACTAACAGGATTTTATTCATTGTTTAAATACCTCCGAGGCAGAAATTACGACATCAAGGCTATCTAATCCATGACTTTACGTTGTTTTACACCCCCTGACGCATGTTTGCAGCCCGAATCGTAAACTAGCTCTCGTTGAATCGCGACACGAAAGATTTTGGGAGCAAGTGATGCGCAAAGTTACCGCTGCCGTCATGGCCTCAACACTGGCGTTTAGTGCTCTTAGCCAGGCTGCTGGAGTCATCACCGGCGATAACGGCCCCTCGGCAGAGGGTATTACGCAGCACAGTGGCCAAAGCAATATGTTTGACGGCATAAGTTTAACCGAACATCAGCGTCAACAGATGCGAGATCTGATGCACAGGGCACGACACGATCGACTCCCTGTTAATGTTAGCGAAATGGAGACAATGCATCGCCTTGTCACCGCAGAAAATTTTGACGAAAGCGCTGTACGCGCTCAGGCAGAAAAGATGGCGCAGGAACAAGTTGCCCGCCAGGTCGAGATGGCCAGGGTTCGCAACCAGATGTTCCACCTGCTATCGCCCGAGCAGCAAGCGGTTTTGAACGACAAACATCAGCAACGGATGGACCAGTTGCGTGAGGTTGCCCGGATGCAACAAAGCTCTGAGACAAAGTTTTTCAGTAGCAATACCCGTAGTAACCAGTAGACCCTGTTTTCCTTGCCATAGACACCATCCCTGTCTTCCCCCACATGATGTGGGGGTTTTTTTTGCCCTTCATTCAAGTTTGTTAACCGTTTATTCATCCTTTGACTCCTTTTCCATCCGTTATACTAGCGGCATGGCATGACAGGAGTGTTTATGAATCAATCCTATGGCCGGCTGGTGAGCCGCGCCGCAATCGCCGCGACGGTTATGGCGTCGTGTTTGCTGATTATCAAAATCTTTGCGTGGTGGTATACCGGCTCGGTCAGTATTCTGGCCGCGCTCGTGGATTCGCTGGTGGATATCGCAGCATCCCTTACCAATCTGCTGGTGGTGCGCTATTCCCTGCAACCGGCGGATGAAGAGCACACGTTTGGTCACGGAAAAGCGGAATCGCTGGCGGCGCTGGCGCAAAGTATGTTTATTTCCGGTTCGGCGCTGTTCCTGTTTTTGACCGGTATCCAGCATCTGGCGTCACCGACGCCAATGAACGATCCGGGCGTTGGTGTGATCGTTACTGTTATCGCACTTATTAGCACAATTGTTCTGGTAACTTTCCAGCGTTGGGTGGTTCGCCGAACGCAAAGTCAGGCAGTACGGGCAGATATGCTTCATTATCAGTCTGATGTTATGATGAATGGCGCGATTCTTATTGCGCTCGGACTGGCGTGGTACGGATGGCATCGTGCCGACGCATTGTTCGCGTTAGGGATTGGGGTTTATATTTTATACAGCGCCTTACGCATGGGTTATGAAGCAGTGCAATCGCTTCTGGACCGCGCGCTGCCCGATGCCGAACGCGCAGAGATCTTTGAAATCGTGACCTCCTGGCCCGGCGTCAGTGGTGCTCACGATCTTCGTACGCGGCAGTCAGGGCCGACCCGCTTTATTCAGATTCATTTAGAAATGGAAGACAATTTACCGCTCGTTCAAGCGCATTTAGTGGCTGAGCAGGTAGAGCAGGCGATTTTGCAGCGTTTCCCGGGTTCGGACGTGATTATTCACCAGGACCCCTGCTCGGTCGTCCCCAGGGAAGGCAAAGGACATTTTGAGCTTTCGTAATTCGTTGTAAAAAAGTGAGCCAGGCCAGCATTTTGTGGATAAATTACCGCCATTGGGTCTGACCTGAATCAATTCAGCTGGAAGTGATTGATATACTATTTGCAGTATTGGTTGGTCGAATAGACGTCTTCCGGCAACAGATTTCATTTTTGCATTCCTAAGTTCAGAGGTAGTCATGATTAAGAAAATCGGTGTGTTGACAAGCGGCGGTGATGCGCCTGGCATGAACGCAGCCATTCGTGGAGTTGTTCGCGCGGCGTTGACGGAAGGTCTGGAAATTTTTGGCGTATATGACGGTTACCTGGGTCTGTACGAAGACCGCATGGTTCAGCTGGATCGCTATAGCGTATCCGACATGATTAACCGTGGCGGTACTTTCCTCGGTTCTGCGCGTTTCCCGGAGTTCCGTGAAGAGCACATCCGTGAAGTGGCTATCGAGAACATGAAAAAACGCGGCCTCGACGCGCTGGTGGTTATCGGCGGTGACGGCTCGTATATGGGTGCAAAACGTCTGACTGAAATGGGCTTCCCTTGCATCGGTCTGCCGGGCACCATCGACAACGACATCAAAGGCACCGACTACACCATCGGCTTCTTTACTGCGCTGGGTACCGTTGTTGAAGCGATTGACCGTCTTCGTGACACCTCTTCATCTCACCAGCGTATCTCTATCGTGGAAGTGATGGGCCGCTACTGTGGCGACCTGACCCTGGCGGCAGCGATTGCGGGCGGCTGCGAGTTCATCGTGGTGCCGGAAGTAGAATTCAGCCGCGAAGACCTGGTTAACGAAATCAAAGCAGGCATCGCGAAAGGGAAAAAACACGCGATCGTTGCTATCACCGAGCACATCTGTGACGTTGACGAGCTGGCGAAATACATCGAAACCGAAACCAAACGCGAAACCCGCGCTACGGTTCTGGGCCACATCCAGCGCGGTGGCTCCCCAGGGCCATACGACCGTATCCTGGCTTCCCGTATGGGCGCATATGCGATCGATCTGCTGCTGCAGGGCCACGGCGGCCGTTGCGTCGGTATTCAGAACGAGAAACTGGTTCACCATGACATCATCGACGCGATTGAAAACATGAAGCGTCCGTTCAAAGGTGACTGGCTGGACTGCGCGAAAAAACTGTACTGATTCGGCCTCATATCCTCACGCCAGCCCTCTCCCGACGGGAGAGGGTGAAAGAACGAAAAACGGTAATCTTCGGATTACCGTTTTGCTTTTCCTGCCTGCTGAACATTTTTTATTCCACTCAGTTATAGCCAATCTTTTTTTATTCTTTAATCATTGGTTCGCTTTCTGGCACGCTGCATTCATCAAACACAACATAATGAGAGTTGGAAGATGAATAAATGGGGCGTGGGGTTAACGTTATTGCTGGCATCAAGCAGCGTTCTGGCAAAGGATATCCAGTTACTGAACGTGTCGTACGATCCGACGCGTGAGCTTTACGATCAATACAACAAAGCCTTTGCGGCACACTACAAACAAGAAACCGGCGATAACGTGGTGATTCGCCAGTCTCACGGCGGCTCAGGCAAACAGGCGACTTCTGTCATCAAAGGCATTGAAGCGGACGTGGTCACTCTGGCGCTGGCCTATGACGTCGATGCCATTGCTGAACGTGGTCGTATTGATAAGAACTGGATCAAACGCCTGCCGGACAACTCTGCGCCGTATACCTCCACCATCGTGTTCCTGGTGCGTAAAGGCAACCCGAAACAGATTCATGACTGGAATGATTTGATCAAACCGGGCGTGTCGGTCATCACCCCGAACCCGAAAAGCTCAGGCGGCGCACGCTGGAACTACCTGGCAGCGTGGGGCTACGCTCTGCATCACAACAACGGCGATCAGGCTAAAGCGCAGGATTTCGTCAAATCCCTGTTTAAAAACGTCGAAGTGCTGGACTCCGGTGCGCGCGGCTCGACCAATACCTTCGTTGAGCGCGGCATTGGCGACGTGCTGATTGCGTGGGAAAACGAAGCGCTGCTGGCGACTAACGAGCTGGGCAAAGACAAGTTTGAAATCGTAACCCCGAGCGAATCGATTCTGGCTGAACCGACGGTTTCCATCGTCGACAAAGTGGTCGAGAAGAAAGATACCAAAGCGGTGGCAGAAGCTTACCTGAAGTATCTCTACTCTCCGGAAGGCCAGGAGATCGCCGCGAAGAACTTCTATCGTCCACGCGATGAGGCTGTGGCGAAGAAATATGACAGCGCGTTCCCGAAACTGAAGCTGTTCACCATCGATGAGGAGTTTGGCGGCTGGGCGAAAGCGCAGAAAGAGCACTTCTCTAACGGTGGCACTTTCGACCAGATCAGCAAACGCTAATCAACGCATGACACGATGGCCCGGCGCGAGAAATCCGCCGGGCTTTTTTATTTGGTCATGTTTTTGCGTTACTCTTTCGCCTCTGACGACAACAGGGAACGCGTAATGAAAAAACTGATGGTCTTGATGGCGGTCGCCATTCTCCTCGCCGCAGGCGGCTGGATCTGGATAAAATCCGGCAATCCCGACGCATTACGCCATATCGTTCTCGACCAGTGCCTGCCAAATCAGCTGAATAACCGTCAGCCAGTGCCCTGTGCGCAGGTGAAACCGGACGCCGGTTATGTGGTCTTCAAAGACCGCAACGGGCCGCTACAGTATCTCCTGATGCCCACCTACCGCATCAACGGCACCGAAAGCCCGCTGCTCACCGAGCCGCAAACGCCGAATTTCTTCTGGCTGGCATGGCAGTCGCGCAATTTTATGAGCATGAAGCGCGGCGCGGATGTGCCTGACAGCGCCGTCTCCCTGACCATCAACTCCCCGACCGGGCGCACGCAAAATCATTTCCACATCCATATCTCCTGCCTGCGTCCCGATGTGCGTGAAAAGCTCAATGCGCATCAGGGGGAAATCAGCACTCAATGGCTGCCTTTCCCGGGTGGGCTGGAAGGGCATGAATATCTGGCGCGACGGGTGACAGAAAATGAGCTGGTGCAGCGCAGCCCGTTTATGATGCTGGCCGACGAACTGCCGCAAGCGCGCGAGCATATGGGCCGCTTTGCGCTGGCGATGGCCCAGCAGTCCGACGGGTCATTTGTGCTGCTGGCAACGGAGCGCAATCTGCTGACGCTTAACCGCGCTTCCGCTGAGGAATTGCAGGATCATCAATGTCATATCCTCCAGTGACCCCACCATAAATAGCGTTTACTCGCGCTGCCTGTCGCCGTAGACTTGCTGAAAAAATCTACAGGAGACAGGTATGTCGCTCTGGTTTGCTCACCCTCTGTTTCTGCCCTCGGCTATCGTTGGCGTCACCATCGTGCTGTGGGCCACCTCGCTCCTGCCGGAATTTATCACCGCGCTGCTGTTCTTCACGGCGGCGATGACTGCCAAAATCGCGCCACCGGACGTCATTTTCGGCGGCTTTGCCTCATCTGCATTTTGGCTGGTGTTCAGCGGCTTTGTGCTTGGCGTCGCGATCCGCAAAACCGGGCTGGCGGACAGGGCCGCGCGGGCGCTCTCGGCGAAACTCACCGACTCGTGGCCGCTGATGGTGGCAAGCGTGGTGTTGCTGAGCTATGCCCTGGCGTTCGTGATGCCATCAAACATGGGGCGCATCGCGCTGCTGATGCCGATTGTGGCGGCGATGGCGAAGCGGGCCAGCATTGCGGACGGCTCGCGGGCGTGGTTTGGCCTGGCGCTGGCGGTCGGATTCGGTACTTTTCAGCTCTCAGCAACTATCCTTCCCGCTAACGTGCCCAATCTGGTGATGAGCGGCGCGGCGGAAGGCTCTTATGGCATTCACCTGAACTATGTGCCTTACCTGCTGCTGCACACGCCGGTGCTCGGCATTCTCAAAGGACTGATTCTGATTGGCCTGATCTGCTGGCTGTTCCCTGGCTCGCCAAAACCCGCGCGGGAGCTTGCGCCAGCCGCCCCAATGGGGCGCGATGAGAGGCGCCTGGCGTGGCTGCTGGCGGTAGTGCTGGTGATGTGGGTGACGGAGAGCTGGCACGGCGTAGGCCCGGCCTGGACGGGGCTGGCGGCGTCGGTGATCGTCATGCTGCCGCGCATTGGCTTTATTACCGGCGAAGAGTTTTCGGCCGGGGTGAATATGCGCACCTGTATCTATGTGGCAGGGATTCTGGGGCTGGCAATCACCGTGACGCAAACGGGCATCGGCAGCGCCGTCGGAGAGGCGTTGCTGCGCCTGATGCCGCTCGATGCGGATAAGCCGTTTACCAGTTTTATCGCCCTGACCGGCATCACCACGGCGCTCAATTTCATCATGACCGCCAACGGCGTTCCGGCGCTCTATACCACGCTTGCGCAGAGTTTCTCGGATGCGACGGGTTTCCCGCTGCTGTCGGTGATTATGATTCAGGTGCTCGGGTATTCCACGCCATTACTGCCGTATCAGGCGTCGCCGATCGTGGTGGCGATGGGGCTAGGGAAAGTGCCTGCGAAGGCGGGAATGTTGCTGTGTCTGGCGCTGGCGGTGGCAACCTGGCTGGTGCTACTGCCGCTGGATTATTTGTGGTTCAGCGTGCTGGGACAGCTGTAAAAAAGCCCGGTGGCGACGAGCGCTTACCGGGCCTGGCATTTTGTCGGGCGGATAGCGAAACGCCACCCGTCACAACGGCAATTACGCCTGTTTAGCGGCTTCTGCTGCTTTAACGATCACCGCGAAAGCGTCTGCTTTCAGGGATGCGCCGCCAACCAGTGCGCCGTCGATGTCAGGCTGGGTGAACAGCTCTGCCGCGTTAGATGCGTTGACGGAACCGCCGTACTGGATGATCACTTGCTCTGCCACTTTCGCGTCGGCTTTAGCAATGTGGTCACGGATAAATTTGTGAACAGCCTGTGCCTGCGCTGGGGTGGCAGATTTGCCGGTACCGATCGCCCAGACTGGCTCGTAAGCGATAACCACGCCTTCGAACGCTGCTGCGCCCTGCGTTTTCAGCACGGCGTCGATCTGACGTGCGCAAACTTCTTCCGTTTTGCCTGCTTCGTTTTCGGCTTCAGTTTCACCGATGCACAGAACCGGGGTCAGACCCTGCTCTTTCAGCACAGCGAATTTCTTGGCGATGAATTCGTCGGACTCTTTGTGGTAAGTACGACGCTCAGAGTGGCCGATGATGATGTACTGTGCGCCGATGTCTTTCAGCATTTCTGCAGAGGTTTCACCGGTGAATGCGCCAGACAGGTTAACGTCAACGTTCTGCGCGCCCAGCACGATGTGGCTGCCGTCAGCGGCGTGTTTAGCCAGATCCAGATAGATGTCTGGTGGAGCGATCGCTACCGCACAGCCGGTCACGCCAGCCAGCTCTTTACGCAGATTAGCAATCAGCTCGTTTACCATGTGGCGGCTGCCGTTCAGTTTCCAGTTACCCATCACTAAAGGATGTCGCATTTCAATTCTCCACGCTAAAAAAGCGAATTAAGGATTATGGCCGCCCGTGAGAGCAGCATGGTCTGTGAATCAGTATAGAGATTTTCCCTCGAAAGGCTTTGCTTTTTGTCATTAATTCGCCCCTCCGAGTGCGTCAGATAACGCCAGCTTAATCGGTTCAACAGCGAAGGTCAGTCCCTTTTCGCCGTTATCTGCGACCACATAGCGAATCGCGCCTTCCGTTTCGGCGTAGTAGCGCTTGTTTTTGCCGCTGGTCAGCAGTTTTTGCAGCTTTTGCTGGCTCTGCGCTTTGGTCAGGCTCGGGGTGAAGGCGCGCAAAATAGCGCTCATGTACTCCAGCGCTTTGGCTTTCGCGGCTTTTTGTTCTGGCCCCTGAATCGGCAGCCAGGTGATTTGCATGCTTTTGATTTTCAGCGTGCCGCGCTCCAGCGCCGTGGAGGCGTACAGGTTTTCGTTAATTTTGCTCGCGGCGCGCGTCAGGGTTGGCGTATCCCGCGCGCTGTCGATGGCGCGGAACTCGCCCAGCGCGAGCTTCGGGTTTTCTTTGTTGAAGGCTTCGCGAAACTGGCTGATCGACTGATCAAACGATGGCGCGCCCTGCAGAAGGTAGGGTGCCGTTGCGGGAGCATCGGCGGCGAACAGGGAAAAGCTGGCACTCAGCAGGGTGAAACACAGCCAAAAAGGATAAGCCCAACTTTTCATCAACATTGTCCCTGAACGTAACTGTTCATGATTAAAACGATATCTGGTCTGCTTGTCAAAAAGTCACCACTCCAGGGTAAACTACGCGGCATACGATAATAAGGAACCTTACATGACCATACAGCAGTGGTTGTTTTCATTCAAAGGGCGTATCGGACGCCGTGATTTTTGGATCTGGATTGGCACGTGGATTGTCGCGATGCTGGTGCTTTTCGGCCTCGCCTATAACAACTGGTTAGGCACCCAAACAGCGGCGTTTGCGCTGGTGTGTCTGCTCTGGCCGACGGCGTCGGTTATTGTCAAACGTCTGCACGATCGTGGCCGGTCCGGCCTATGGGCGTTGCTGGTGATTCTGGCGTGGATGCTGCTGGCGGGGAACTGGTCGATGTTGCCGTCAATTCTTCCGTGGGTGGTGGGAAAACTGATCCCGACCGTCATCTTTGTGATGACGATTATCGACCTGGGCGCGTTTGTCGGCACCCAGAGCGAGAATAAATACGGTAAAGACACGCTGGAAGTGAAGTTCCGCTGATTACCAGTAGTGTTCGGCAGTCATATGGCCCGGTCGGCGACGCAAGTGTTTGGTCATCTGCCGGGAGTCTTTCAGCAACTGCTGGGTGTCGCGCACCATCTGCGGGTTACCGCACAGCATCACGTGGCTGTTTTCGGTGTTCATCGTCAGGCCGACAGCCGCTTCAAGCTCTCCGCTCTCAATCAGCGCCGGAACGCGTCCGGTCAGCGAACCTTCTGCCGTTTCGCGGCTCACCACGGTCTGGATTTTTAGCTTCCCTTCATAACGCTTCTCCAGCGCCTGCATCAGCGGGAGATAGCTCAGGTCGGCGGCATACCGCGCGGCATGGACCAGCACGATGTTTTTGAAACGCTCCAGATCTCGCCCGTACTGCAAAATCGACAGATAAGGGCCGATGGCGGTGCCGGTCGCCAGCATCCACAGGGTGTCGCAGTCCGGGATTTCGTCCAGCACAAAGAAACCTGCTGCTTCGCTGACAATCTGAATTTCATCGCCCGGTTTCAGCGCCGCCAGTCGCGGGCTTAATTTGCCGTCTGGCACTGTGACCAGGTAAAACTCCAGATCCGGATTATCAGGCGCATTCACGTAAGAGTAGGCGCGCTGCACGCGCTCGCCGTCAATCTCCAGTCCCAGCTTGGCAAACTGCCCGGCTGTAAATGGGTGAATGGGAGCATGCACGGTGAGGCTAAATAGTGCATCGGTCCAGAATTCTACCTTTGTGACTTTTCCAGTTACCCACTCCGCCATGATGTTCTCCTGAGCTGTTTTCTTACGCTATCTTCCATTCTTGCGAGAGAGATTTCCAGCCTGCTGCGGCTGGAAAGCTCATTAGAACAAATTGTCCTACAGAATGTGCGTCTGTACGTTCGGGTCTTTGCGATCGAGATAGTGAATCGACTGAATGCGGCGGATGGTGCGTGATTTACCGCGAATCAGCAGGGTTTCGGTGGTCGCCATATTGCCCTTGCGGGTGATTCCGTCCAGCAGATCGCCTTTGGTGATACCGGTGGCCGAGAAGATGACGTTATCGCTGCGCGCCATTTCATCAAGACGCAGAACTTTGTTAGCTTCGATACCCATCGCTTTACAGCGCGCCAGTTCGTCTTCACCGATACGACGGTTCTCTTCGTTGTCGCCTTTGACATCGTGACGTGCCAGCAGACGGCCCTGCATATCGCCATCCAGCGCGCGAATCACGGCGGCTGACACTACGCCTTCCGGTGCGCCGCCGATGCCGTAGAGGACATCCACTTCGCTGTCTGGCATACAGGTCAGAATTGACGCTGCTACGTCCCCATCCGGGATAGCAAACACGCGCACGCCCAGCTGCTGCATATGCGCGATGGTGACGTCGTGGCGCGGCTTCGCCAGAATGGTGACCGTGAGTTCGCTCAGCGGTTTGCCCAGCGCAGCGGCGACGTTACGCAGGTTATCTTCCAGCGGCAGGTTGAGATCGATAGCGCCTTTTGCGCCCGGACCGACAATCAGCTTTTCCATGTACATATCCGGCGCGTTAAGGAAACAGCCTTTATCACCGACGGCCAGGACTGCCAGCGCGTTAGCCTGGCCCATGGCGGTCATGCGCGTACCTTCGATTGGGTCGACGGCGATATCCACCGCGTCGCCATTGCCAGTACCGACTTTTTCGCCAATAAAGAGCATCGGCGCTTCGTCGATCTCGCCTTCGCCGATCACGATGGTGCCGTCAATGTTGACCTGGTTGAGCATAATGCGCATCGCGTGGACGGCAGCACCGTCAGCGATATTTTTATCGCCACGGCCTAACCATTTGTAGCCCGCCAGGGCGGCGGCTTCGGTTACGCGGGAAAATTCGATAGCAAGTTCACGTCTCATCAGATACTCATGCAGTCAAAAGGAATTGCACGAAGTTTATCACAGAGTGGGGGAGGGTGCGGTTTGATGCCCTCTCCGGGGGAGAGGGCAGATAAGGCTTATTCGTCGTGATCTTCCCACGCCAGAGCGCGTTTTACCGCTTTTTTCCAGCCACTGTAGCGAACGTTACGCTCGGTGGTTTCGATGCCTGGGCGGAATTCACGTTCGATCACCGCTTTCTCTTGCAGTTCGTCCAGGTTCTGCCAGAAGCCAACCGCCAGACCGGCCAGATACGCCGCACCCAGCGCCGTCACTTCACGGACTTCCGGGCGCTCAACGCGGGTGCCCAGAATGTCGGACTGGAACTGCATCAGGAAGTTATTCGCAACAGCACCGCCATCCACGCGCAGGGCGTGCAGACGGATGCCGGAGTCAGCCTGCATCGCTTCCAGAACGTCGCGCGTCTGGTAGGCGATGGATTCCAGTGTGGCGCGAATGATGTGGTTCGAGTTCACACCACGCGTCAGGCCGAAGATGGCACCACGAGCATACGGGTCCCAGTAAGGCGCGCCGAGACCAGTGAACGCGGGCACCACGTACACGTCGTTGGTGTCTTTCACTTTGGTCGCGAAATATTCGGAATCGAACGCGTCGCTGATCAGCTTCATCTCGTCGCGCAGCCACTGAATGGACGCGCCCGCCATGAATACCGCGCCCTCCAGCGCATAGTTCACTTCACCTTTCGGACCGCAGGCGATGGTGGTCAGCAGGCCGTTGTCGGATTTCACCGCTTTCTCGCCGGTGTTCATCAGCATAAAGCAGCCGGTACCGTAGGTGTTTTTCGCCATCCCTTCTTTCACGCACAGCTGGCCAAACAGGGCCGCCTGCTGGTCGCCGGCGATACCGGAGATGGGAATACGCGTGCCGCCTTTACCGCCAATGTTGGTCTGGCCGTAAACTTCGGAGGACTTGCGCACGTCCGGCAGCATGGCGCGAGGGATATCTAGCGCGTCCAGCATCTTGTCATCCCACTCAAGGGTGTTGATGTTGAACATCATGGTACGCGAGGCGTTGGTGTAGTCGGTGACGTGCACGCGTCCCTGGGTCATTTTCCAGATAAGCCAGGTGTCCACGGTGCCGAAAAGCAGTTCGCCACGTTTTGCGCGCTCGCGGGAGCCTTCCACGTGGTCCAGAATCCACTTCACTTTGGTGCCGGAGAAGTACGGGTCCACCACCAGGCCGGTGGCATTACGGATGTACTCTTCCATGCCGTCGCGCTTGAGCTTCTCGCAGATCTCCGCTGTGCGGCGGCACTGCCAGACGATGGCGTTGTAGATCGGTTTGCCGGTTTCGCGTTCCCAGACAATTGCCGTTTCACGCTGGTTGGTGATACCAATTGCGGCAATTTCGTCGGAGCTGATGTCGGCTTTCGCCAGCACTTCGACCAGGGTGGAGCTTTGGGTGGCCCAGATTTCCATCGGGTCGTGCTCAACCCAGCCTGGCTTCGGATAAATTTGTTCGAATTCGCGCTGCGACACGCTGACGATATTCGCGTCATGATCCATTACGACAGCGCGGGAGCTGGTAGTGCCCTGGTCGAGCGCAACGATATATTTTTTGTCGGTCATAGTATGTGTCCCGTAGTCAGATTACAGCGAAGCATTTTGTTGTGTGGCAGAGGTCGTTTCCTTCTCTTCTTCCACACAGGTGTCGCACGGTAAGTGGCGACCAATTAATTTACGATAGCCGAATGCACCCAGCGCAGCCCCTACAATCGGGCCAAACAGCGGCACCAGGAAGTAAGGAATATCTTTCCCACCGGTGAAGGCAACATCGCCCCAGCCAGCGAAGAACGCGAAGGTTTTCGGTCCAAGGTCACGCGCCGGGTTCATCGCAAAGCCGGTCAGCGGCCCCATGGATGCGCCGATTACCGCAATCAGCAGGCCGATCAGCAGCGGTGCCAGCGGTCCACGCGGAATGCCGTTGCCGTCATCGCCCAGCGCCATAATGACGCCCATCAGAATAGCGGTAATCACCATTTCAACCGCGAACGCCTGCACAAAATTGATATGTGGGTTCGGATACGTGGAGAAGATACCGGCCAGATCAAGACTTTCGACACTGCCGCGCACCATATGATGCGTCTGTTCGAAGTCGATGAAAAGATTGTAATAAAGCCCGTAAACTAACGCCGCTGCGCAAAAGGCGCCGGCAAATTGCGAAATGATGAAAGGGACAACTTTGCGTTTGTCGAAGCACGCGAACAGCCACAGCGCGATGGTCACCGCCGGGTTAAGATGTGCGCCGGAAACCCCTGCGGTCAGGTAGATGGCCATCGCCACACCCAGACCCCAGATAATGCTGATTTCCCACTGGCCAAACGTGGCACCTGCCACTTTCAGTGCAGCGACACAGCCTACCCCGAAGAAAATCAACAACCCGGTACCAAGGAACTCGGCGATGCACTGGCCTTTTAAGGTTGATGTCTGACTCATAATCGGAATCCTGAAGAAAGATGAATGTTATTGTTAGCGCAGCGACTGAGCGGCCACGATGTCCTGTAGACATGGTGTTAATTTATCGTTAACGAGCAAAAACGAGAAATATCGAAATCAAAATGTGTGTGCTGCGTCAATAAAATGAGCGTTATCGCGCCATAAAGCGCATTTTTGCATCATTTTGCAAATGAGAGCTGAATCATTTCATTAACTAAAGTATTAACAATTTAGGGGTATATGCAGCGAACGCACCAGGACCAGGCCGAAAAGTGTTGCAAACCGCAATCTGCGCGGTGTGCCGCTGGACAGGGACGGCGGCGCTCCATACAATCGACAACTATATGTCGTGCGCGTTTTCGTTAAAGCGTCGCCTTGCAATTCAGGAGAGGTATGACCATGTCATTAGAAGTGTTTGAGAAACTGGAATCGAAAGTACAGCAGGCGATTGACACCATCACGCTGCTGCAGATGGAAATTGAAGAGCTGAAAGAGAAAAACAATTCGCTGTCGCAGGAAGTGCAGGCTGCACAACATGGCCGTGAAGAGCTCGAGCGCGAAAACAGCCAGCTGCGTGAGCAGCAGAACGGCTGGCAGGATCGTCTGCAGGCGCTGTTAGGACGTATGGAAGAAGTTTAATTCCCCGTCCTCTTTCGCGCCGTAGCAGCTTTGCTATCGCGCGAAATCATCAGGGGAAGGGTGACGCAGAAAAGTAGGCCGGGTAAGCGTAAACGCCACCCGGCTTTTTTATTACTCGATATCCAGCGGATCTTCGGAAAGGATAATGCCGGTATTGTCGGCGTAGAGATGGTCGCCAGAGAAGAAGGTTACGCCACCGAAGTTGACGCGCACGTCGCTTTCGCCGATGCCGTCACCCGCCGCGCCGACCGGAATCGCCGCGATGGCCTGGATGCCTAAATCCAGCTCTTCGAGATCGTCCACCTGACGCACCGCGCCATACACCACCAGTCCTTCCCACTCGTTTTGCACGGCGAGACGGGCAAGGTCGGCATCGATTAACGCACGACGCATAGAACCCCCGCCATCGACCAGCAGAATGCGACCACGGCCGTTCTGTTCGAGAAGTTCATACAGCAACCCATTATCCTCGAAACATTTTACCGTGATGATCTGTCCGCCAAACGATGACCGTCCTCCAAAGTTGGAGAACAGCGGTTCCACGACGTTGACATCTTCCTGGTAGATGTCACAAAGCTCGGAAGTATCGTATTTCATAGGTTTAATGTCTGGTTGCTGCGAATGTGTTCAGTATATCGCGCGAAACGCATTGTTGGCAAAATCATCAATTGTTAATTGATATTTGTCAGTTAACCGATCGTCTGGCTTAACACAATTCCGATGACAAACAACAGGTTAGTCAGCAGCGCGCCTTTTACCGTGCGTTCGAGCATCGGCGGCATCGCGGCAGGGCTCATCTCACGCATCACGAAACGGGCCTGTTTAATCAGCAGCGGCGCGGCCAGGACGAACAGCCAGCCCCAGATGCTGTGCAGTGAAATCAGGTTAAACAACGCCAGGCAGACCAGTGCACCCATCAGCAGAGCGGCGTGATAGCGCCGCGCGTTGACCGGGCCTAAGCGCACTGCGAGGGTGTTTTTGCCGTTCAGACGGTCGCTGTCGATATCGCGCAGATTATTGATGTTCAACACTGCCGTCGCCAGTAAACCGCAGGCGGTGGCCGGCAGGAAAATGGCCGGAATCAGCGTGTGTGCCTGCAGATACCAGCTCCCCATGACGCTCAGCCAGCCGAAGAACACCAGCACGGAGATATCACCCAGGCCAATGTAACCGTAGGGGCGCGTACCCACGGTGTAAGTGATTGCCGCCACGATAGCCAGCCCGCCCAGCACCATAAAGCCGATGAAATCCGCGGTGGTTTTACAGGCCACTGACACCAGCGACAGACCCGACAGACAGATCAGCACCACGGTGATAACCAGCGCGCGCTTCATCTGCGCCTGAGTAATCACCCCTTTTTGCATTCCGCGCAGCGGCCCGATACGGTCGGGTTTGTCACTGCCTTTCACCGCATCGCCATAGTCATTGGCGAGGTTTGAGAGGATTTGCAGCAAACCGGCCGTGATAAGCGCCAGCCCGGCGACCAGCGGATCGAAATACCCCTGCCACCATGCCAGTGCGGAGCCAACGACGATGGCAGCGAATGCCAAAGGTAAGGTCTTAGGACGCAGGCTTTCCAGCCACGCCTGAGTACGGCTGATATCAGTCATAGTATTTAGCCAATAAAAATGGGGGCAGTAGCCCCCATCAATGATGATGAAATTACATTAAGCGCGATTATAGGATAAAACGGCTCAGATCTTCATCTGCCACTAACGCATCCAGATGTTTACTCACATAATCTGCATCAATGGTAATACTCTGACCGCTCAGATCGCTGGCTTCATAAGAGATATCTTCCACCAGACGCTCCAGCACCGTATGCAGACGACGTGCACCGATGTTCTCGGTGGTTTCGTTCACCTGCCACGCGGCCTGTGCGATGCGTTTGATACCGTCTTCGGTGAACTCAATGTTCACGCCTTCGGTCGCCATCAGCGCTTTGTACTGCACGGTAATGGAGGCATTTGGCTCGGTCAGGATGCGCTCGAAATCTTCGGTGGTCAGCGCCTGCAGCTCAACGCGAATTGGCAGACGGCCCTGCAGTTCCGGGATTAAATCGGAAGGCTTAGCCACCTGGAATGCACCAGATGCGATAAACAGGATGTGGTCGGTTTTGACCATGCCATGTTTGGTCGACACGGTGCAGCCCTCAACCAGCGGCAACAGGTCGCGCTGAACGCCTTCGCGGGACACGTCCGGACCGTTGGATTCGCCGCGCTTACAGATTTTGTCGATTTCGTCGATGAAAACGATACCGTGCTGTTCAACGGCGTCGATAGCGTCTTGTTTCAGCTCTTCCGGATTCACCAGTTTTGCCGCTTCTTCTTCGATCAGCAGCTTCATCGCGTCTTTGATTTTAAGCTTACGCGGTTTTTGCTTCTGGCCGCCCAGGTTCTGGAACATGGACTGCAGCTGGCTGGTCATCTCTTCCATGCCCGGAGGAGACATGATTTCAACACCCATAGGTGCCGCGGCGAGATCGATTTCAATCTCTTTGTCGTCCAGCTCTCCTTCACGCAGTTTTTTGCGGAAGGACTGGCGCGCCGCAGAAGGCTCAGCCGGTTGCTCGGACTGTCCCCAGTTATTTTTCGCCGGTGGGATCAGCACGTCGAGAATACGCTCTTCCGCCATCTCTTCAGCGCGGTAGCGGTTTTTCTCGATCGACTGAATGCGCACCATTTTAATCGCAGAGTCGGTCAGATCGCGGATGATGGAATCCACTTCTTTCCCCACATAGCCCACTTCGGTGAACTTAGTGGCTTCGACTTTGATGAACGGCGCGTTGGCGAGTTTCGCCAGACGACGGGCGATTTCGGTTTTACCGACACCGGTCGGGCCGATCATCAGAATGTTTTTTGGCGTCACTTCATGGCGCAGCTCTTCGTCGAGCTGCATGCGGCGCCAGCGGTTACGCAGGGCAATGGCAACGGAGCGTTTCGCGTTATCCTGGCCAATGATGTGCTTGTTCAGCTCGCTGACAATTTCGCGTGGGGTCATTTCAGACATGGGAGATCCTTACGCTTTAGAGTTCAATTCTTCGATGGTATGGAAGTGGTTGGTGTAGATGCAGATATCACCTGCAATACCCAACGCCTTCTCGGCAATTTCGCGGGCGCTCAGTTCGGTATTTTCCAGCAGAGCGCGCGCTGCGGCCTGGGCGTAAGGACCGCCGGAGCCGATAGCAATCAGATCGTTTTCTGGCTGAACGACGTCGCCATTACCGGTAATGATCAGCGACGCGTTTTCATCGGCAACGGCCAGCAGCGCTTCAAGTTTGCGCAGCATGCGGTCGGTACGCCAGTCTTTCGCCAGCTCAACGGCAGCTTTGACCAGATGGCCCTGATGCATTTCCAGTTTACGTTCAAACAGTTCAAACAGCGTAAAGGCGTCAGCGGTGCCGCCAGCGAAACCGGCGATCACTTTGTCGTTATACAGACGGCGAACTTTCTTCACGTTGCCTTTCATGACGGTATTACCCAGCGTGGCCTGGCCGTCGCCGGCAATTACCACATGGCCGTTACGGCGTACACTTACAATTGTTGTCACGAGCAGACCCCCTGGTTACAAATTGGGAACAGATACCCCGAGCCTGTGCTCGGGGCTGAATAGAATGATAGATGGGGGGGATTTTGGGGGTTTCAACCCCCGGAAGCGAGTCGAATGCAGTTTGTGTGGCCGGCGATCTTCAGACGGCTAATGGTCCCATCGGCATTATCTTTGCCTTTGACCGGGCCAATGACCACGCGATTCCAGCCGTTATTGGTGGTAATGCGTGAATCAAATCCTTCGAACGCGAGCTGGGCGCGCACGGTTTCGGCCTGCTCGGCACCTTTAAACGAACCGCACTGAACCATCCAGCGGCGCTCATCTTTTTTCTCTGCCGTCTGCTTCGGCGCCTCGGTTGCCTGTGCCACCGGTGCGCTCTGCTGTGGCTGCGCTTTAGGCTGCTGCGCGGCGGTATGCGCAGGCGTTTGCAGCAGATCCTGATACGGCTGAGTCGACGTTGCCGGTTTTTGCGTCTGCGTTTTCGGCGGCTGTTGAACTGGCTGTTGAACTGGCTGAGTCTGCACAGTACGCGTTTGTTGCTGCGGCTGCTGATACGGTTGTTCCGTCACGCGCGGCTGCGTACGAGGCTGCTGCACTGGCTGCGTTTGCGTCCACTGCTGCTGTTGTTGCTGTTGCACTTGCTGCTGAACCTGGCGCTGACGTTGCAGGGTTTGCTGGCGCTGCTGCGGCGTCTGTTCATTCCACGGCACTTCGTTCAGTTGAGTCGGCTGCTGGCGCATGTCGGCCTGCATCTGGGCCAGCAGCTGGCGTTGTTCGTTGGTCAGCTGATCGGCGTTTTTCACTTCGCCACCGGCGGAAGGCTCAGTGGGCGCACGCACACCCGGCTGACGGCTCTCCAGCTCTTTGATATAGCGCCAGCGCTCTTCCGGTTTTGGCGGCAAACCATTGCCTACGACCTTGTTCCCCTGAAGGGCTTCAGCATCTTCTTTCTTGTGGTGAGTAATAAAGTACAGACCACCGATGAAGGCCACCAGAACGGCGGCAGCAATCGCGACCATTGCTGGCGAGACAGAGGGCAGGCTACGCTGCTTGCTCCGTGAGGTGCTCTTTTTGCGTCGCGAAGGTGCCGGCTGGCCGCGACGTACATAATCTCGTTGTGCCACTATCGTTTCGCTGTATTTATTCGTTCGTCAGCCCGCCATGTTACTTAAGCGGCGGGCCTTTGACCAGATAAGGGAGTCTGAAAGACATTTACTTTAAGTAAGCGCCTGTGTGGAGCCTCGAATGATCAGCTCGCAATCGAGTAAACGCGAGCCGCTGCTGACCGTTTGACCGTGCAGCTGATCGAGAAGCAAGAGCATCGCTTCGCGGCCAATGTCGTAGCGCGGCTGTGCGACCGTCGAGAGCGGCGGATCGCAAAACTCGGAGAGCGAAATGTTATCGAAGCCAATGATCGACAAGTCTTTTGGTACCCGCAGACCGCGACGTTTGGCGTAAGACAATGCGCCCAGCGCCATCACATCGCTGTGACAGAACACGGCGGTTGGCGGCTCTGGTTGCGCGAGTAATTTTTCCAGCGCGAGGCCACCGGCTTCGAGGGTGAAATCGCCACGGGCGATGTAATGTGGATCGACCGTCACACCCGCGCGACGCAGTGCCTGAACGTAACCCTGCAGGCGATAGTGGCACAGCGGCATCTCTTCCGGCCCGGCGATACAGCCAATGCGCTTATGTCCCAGCTCCTGAAGATAATTCACGGCGTTAAAGGCGGCGGTGAGGTTATCGATGTGGACGGTCGGCAGCTCCAGTTCTGGCGCGAACTCATTCGCCATTACCATCGGCGGCAGATTGCGCTGCTCTTCGATACTGGCATCAAACGGCAGGCGCGAGCCGAGCAGCAGCATGCCGTCGATCTGCTTGGTGATAATCAGGTCAATAAAGGTTTTTTCTTGCTGATTCTGGTGGGCACAATCGCCGATCAGCACCAGATAGCCTTGTTCCGCAGCGGTCACTTCAATGCCACGGATTATTTCGCTGAAGAAGGGATCGCAAATATCCGGCACGATAACCAGAATTGTACGCGATTCGTTACGCTTTACATTACGCCCCATGGCTTGCGGCAAATAGCCCACTTCCAGCGCCGCCTGCTCGACGCGATTACGCGTCGCCTGAGAGACTTTATCCGGGTTCATTAATGCGCGGGACACCGTTGCCGTGGATACTTTGGCTCTCTGGGCAACGTCTTTCATGGTCGCCGAAGCAACCTCTTTCCTGGACTTCAACGTCTTCTCCTCGCAGGACCACCGAACTTCTGACGCATCCATTTTTACAGATAGTTTGTGGAAGCGGTTACAGAATTTTCATAAAAAGTGTGAGGTGCGTTAAATTTTTCGATCACTCTCGCAGTAATCGTTAACCTTCAATCGGATCGACGTCGAGAACCCACTTCACTTTGCGCGCCTCGGGCAGGGTATTGATCAGCGCCAGCGTGCCGCTGATGACGTGTTGCAGACGTACACGCGACGGGTGCTGGAGCAGAATCTGCCAGCGATAGCGGCCACCGCGTTTAGGGGCCAGCGCCGGGACCGGGCCTAATATCCACAGCTGATTGTCCACCAGCGGGCTGGCCTGCAGCAGATTGCGAAGCTGCTGCAGGAAAAGCGGGGCCTGCTGATTGTTATGATCTTCGGCGCGGATAATCACATGGCTGGTCCACGGCGGCAGCTGCAGGGTCTGACGCTCGGCCAGCGCCTGCTCGGCAAACGCGTCGTAGCCTTTATGCAGCAAGGTTTGCAGCAGCGGATGTTCAGGATGATGGGTTTGCAACACCACTTCGCCCTGTTTTCCGGCACGTCCGGCGCGCCCTGCAACCTGGGTATAGAGCTGGGCAAAGCGCTCGGCGGAACGGAAATCGGCGGAGAACAGTGCGCCATCGACATCCAGCAATGCCACCAGCGTCACGTCCGGGAAGTGATGGCCTTTGGCCAGCATCTGCGTACCAATCAGAATACGCGCGCCGCCGCGATGCACTTCGGCCAACTGTTGTTCAAGTGCCCCTTTACGACTGGTGGTATCGCGATCGATACGCGACAGCGGTACGCCGGGGAAGAACGGCGCGAGCGCCTGTTCAAGCTGCTCGGTACCCAGACCCACAGGCACCATATGCGTGGAGCCGCACGACGGGCACTGGCGCGGCACCGGGCGCTGGCTGTCACAGTGGTGGCAGCGCAGATGATGCTGCGCCTGGTGCAGGGTGTAGTAGTGATCGCAGCGCGGGCACTCGGCAATCCAGCCGCAGTCGTGGCACAGCAGCGTTGGCGCGAACCCACGGCGGTTCAGGAACAGAATCACCTGGTTATCGGCCTGTAAATGCTGACGCATCCGGCTGATGAGCGCGGGAGCCAGCCCCGCCTGCACCGGCTGACCTTTTAGATCCAGCACGTGCTGCGTCGCCGGGCGTGCATTTCCCGCGCGGCGCGTCAGACGCAGCATGTGATATTTGCGCTGACGCACGTTGTGCAGCGTTTCCAGCGCAGGGGTTGCTGAGCCAAGAATAATCGGAATCTGCTCGCTGTGCGCCCGATACACCGCCAGATCGCGAGCGTGATAACGCCAGCCTTCCTGCTGCTTATAGGAGCTGTCGTGCTCTTCGTCGATCACGATGACGCCAAGATTTTTAAAGGGTGTAAAGAGCGATGAACGGGTGCCAATCACAATGGCGGCCTCACCGTTTTTGGCTTTCAGCCAGGCGCTGAGGCGCTCGGTATCGTTTAAACCGGAGTGCAGCACCTCCACCGGGGCGTTAAAGCGTTCGCGAAAACGGGCGATAGTTTGTGGCGTGAGGCCGATTTCCGGCACCATCACCAGCGCCTGTTTGCCCTGAGCGAGCACGTTTTCGAGAATGCTCAGATAGACTTCAGTCTTACCGGACCCGGTGACGCCCGCGAGTAACCAGGCAGAGAAACGGTCGGAGGCGCTGTGAATGGCCCCTACGGCGGTGGCCTGCTCGGTGTTAAGACGCAGGCGATCGCCCGCCACGGAAAACCCGGTGCGCCAGTCCACCAGCGCCGGGGATTCGCTGGCCAGCTCGCACAGACCTTTCTTGCGTAACCCTTGCAGTGCCGCGTCATTAAAATCCAGGTCAGTCACCTGATGACGCCAAATCCTTCCCTGACGCAGCGCGGCAAGCGCCTGCTGCTGTTTAGGAGAGCGCTTAAGGCTGTTGATATCCACGGCCTGGCCCTGCTCGGTGGCAAACCAGTACCACATCGGCACGTGGCTGGCGCTTTTGCCCTGACGCAGCAGAATCGGCAGGGCGTGGAACAGCACGTCGCCAATCGGGTGATGATAATAATCTGCGGCCCACAGCAGCAGTCGCCAGACACTGGACGAGTAAACTGGCTCGTCGTCCAGAACTTCGACCACGGCTTTCAGTTCGTTGAGGGGCAGCTCGCTTTTATCGCTTACCGATACTACGATCCCGACGCGCTGCTGCTTACCAAAGGGCACGCTCACGCGACAGCCCGCTTTGACGCTCATGCTGTCGGGCAGCAGATAGTCAAAGGTGCGGGGAAGCGGAACGGGCAGGGCAACGTGAGCGACGGGCATCGAATCTTCCTGACTTGAAAAGTGGCGCGTTAGTATACACATTAGTTGCTGTAGGCGTGCGGATCAGTTTGCATACGCTGGTTGAATTCTGTATGATTCGCCGCCTTTGGTGTAGGTTTATCCGCATCAAAATAGCTATTACCCGAAGATTTCGCGCTGCTGGAATGCAGCTAACGCAGAAGCGGCGAGGAAGGCTACGGGCAATTATTAACATCGCGTGGTGTCTGGCGTTAGGGCTGGAAGAGCGACGCGGCCTTAACTGAGGTTCTCCCCATGAAAAAAGATATTCACCCGAAATACGATTTTATTACTGCAAACTGCTCTTGCGGTAACGCGATCAAAATCCGCTCTACAGTGGGTCACGATCTGAACCTGGACGTTTGTGGTCAATGCCACCCGTTCTACACTGGTAAGCAGCGTGATGTTGCAACCGGTGGCCGTGTTGACCGCTTCAACAAGCGTTTCAGCATCCCGGGCGCTAAATAAGCTACCCGAAAAAAAAGCGCCGAAAGGCGCTTTTTTTGTGCCTGTAATATCCTTCCTGAATAAATCCGCATTTAATATTTATCTTAAAAATAAATAACCAGGTACTGTCGTATTTAATATATTCGTCTGGTGTATTCTTTAACGGTTAGTGAACTGAATCTTCGTATTCTTTAATTCTTTGCCATTGTTTTTCTTTGTGTGTCAAAAAATAAAAGGTTTCCCTCATTGCGTAAAATTACACTTCGCTCGACATAAATTCTTATTTGCCATTTCATCTGCAATGGCTTTCAGGGCGCGTTTATTTCGAGGGAACTGTTATGAAAATGAAGCAACTGTTATTTGTGCTGCCATTATTATCTTGTGCGGCGCAAGCGGGATACGTTGATTACCGACACGAGTATTATGACGACGGGCGTAACTACGACCGTGTGTACATGTCACATCGCTTTGGCACTGGATTTGGAGTGGCTGTGGAGGCGGTATCTCGCTCCGATGAGAAGCAGTCTAACGACGCGCTTAATAATATGGAAAGTAACAGCAACGAATATACCGCCAGCTATCAGTTCACCTGGCAAAATTTTATCTGGCAACCGGGCGTCGCTGTAGAAATGGGTGACGACATGACCATTTATAAGCCTTATCTGCGCGTGCAATATAATATTAATGACAGCTGGTGGACGGCTTTCCGTTATCGTACAGAATACACACGCCGTAACGCGGATGGTAAAGATGACCGTATGGTTTATCGCCCGGAAATGTGGCTAGGTTATAATATTGATAACTGGATGTTCGAACTGAACGGAATTTATAAGTTCGCCGACAACGAAGATCTGTATAACAATAAAAAAGAAGATTACGAATATAACTTCCGCGTGGCTTATAACATCGACTCATGGATCCCGTTTATCGAAGTGGGCAACGTCTCTTCAGGCTATAACACGGCCACCAGCGACGATCGCCAGACGCGTCTGCGTGTCGGCCTGGGCTACAACTTCTAAGAAACCATCCCGCTGAGTCACCTCAGCGGGATCACACCGCAGTTAGTATTCCCACGTATCCGGGTCGATACCCAGTTCACGCATGATCACTTTCGCCGCTTCCGGGATTTCATCGCTACGCTCTTTGCGCAGGTCTTCATCGTTCGGCAACGGCTGACCAGTAAACGCATGCAGAAATGCTTCGCACAGCAGTTCGCTGTTGGTCGCGTGACGCAGGTTGTTCACCTGACGACGCGTGCGTTCATCGGTGAGGATCTTCAACACCTTCAGAGGAATGGAAACCGTAATTTTCTTTACTTGTTCACTCTTCTTACCGTGCTCAGCGTATGGGCTGATATATTCGCCGCTCCATTCAGCCATGAGACCTTTAATCCTCTTTGTCATTAATAAAGGCTAAAACCTTACCTTTGATAAGGCTTTTAACCGTAATCTCGCGTAGTTTACCGTAAGGACGATACCGTGACACGGATATTGCGTCGGCGGCGTGTCCTAAAGCATGTAATTTTAACGGCTATTCTCGCATTGCTCAATCTATACGCAAAGAAGTTTAGATGTCCAGATGTATTGACGTCTATAGTTTCAGTGTTTACTCTGGTGCCTGACTTTTCACCTCTTTCGCCAGGAAGCCTTCACCATGACGCGTAAACAGGCCACTATCGCAGTGCGTAGCGGATTAAATGATGACGAGCAGTACGGCTGCGTTGTCCCGCCGATTCATCTTTCCAGTACTTACAATTTCACCGGATTTAATGAACCCCGTGCGCATGACTACTCGCGTCGTGGCAACCCTACGCGTGACGTGACCCAGCGCGCGCTGGCGGAGCTGGAAGGCGGTGCTGGCGCGGTACTGACCAATACCGGTATGTCAGCCATTCACCTGGTGACGACCGTGTTCCTGAAACCTGGCGATCTGCTGGTAGCTCCGCACGACTGTTACGGCGGCAGCTACCGTCTGTTCGACAGCCTGGAAAAACGCGGCTGTTACCGTGTTTTATTCGTCGATCAGAATGACGAAAAAGCGCTACAACAGGCGCTGGCCCAAAAGCCAAAGCTGGTTCTGGTGGAAAGTCCAAGCAATCCATTACTGCGCGTTGTCGATATTGCGAAAATTTGTCAGCTCGCAAGGGATGCGGGAGCGATAAGTGTAGTGGATAATACGTTCCTCAGTCCGGCGCTTCAGAACCCGCTTTCACTGGGTGCGGATCTGGTATTGCATTCATGCACCAAATATTTGAACGGCCACTCGGACGTGGTCGCCGGGGTGGTGATTGCAAAAGATCCGGAGGTTGTCACTGAACTGGCATGGTGGGCCAATAACATTGGCGTCACCGGCAGCGCGTTCGACAGCTATCTGCTGCTGCGCGGTCTGCGTACACTGTCGCCGCGCATGGAAGTGGCACAGCGTAATGCCCAGGCGATTGTCGAGTTCCTGAAAAACCAGCCGCTGGTGAAAAAGTTATATCACCCGTCGCTGCCGGAAAATCAGGGCCACGAGATTGCCGCGCGTCAGCAAAAAGGTTTTGGCGCGATGTTAAGTTTTGAACTGGATGGCGATGAGCAAACGCTGCGTCGCTTCCTGAGCGGGTTGTCACTGTTTACGCTGGCGGAATCCTTAGGGGGAGTCGAAAGCTTGATCTCCCACGCCGCGACAATGACGCACGCAGGCATGGCGCCAGAGGCGCGTGCCGCCGCCGGAATTTCCGAGACGCTGTTACGCATCTCAACCGGTATTGAAGACTGTGAAGATTTAATTGCCGATCTGGAAAATGCCTTCCGGGTCGCAGCCAAGGGGTAATCATGAGTGTGATAGCGCAGGCAGGGGCGAAGGGTCGCCAGCTGCACAAGTTTGGTGGTAGTAGTCTTGCTGATGTGAAATGTTACCTGCGTGTCGCAGGGATCATGGCGGAGTATTCGATGCCGGGCGACATGATGGTTGTCTCGGCGGCAGGCAGCACTACCAACCAGTTGATTAGCTGGCTGAAATTAAGCCAGACCGATCGCCTTTCTGCGCATCAGGTTCAACAAACGTTACGCCGCTATCAGAGCGATCTGATCGCCGGCCTGCTGCCTGCGGACGCGGCAGACAGCCTCATCAGCGCATTTGTTCACGATCTGGAGCGTCTGGCCGGATTACTGGACAGCGGCGTGACCGAAGCGGTTTACGCTGAAGTGGTCGGCCACGGTGAAGTCTGGTCTGCGCGCCTGATGGCGGCAGTCCTGGAGCAGCAAGGGCTGGAGGCCGCCTGGCTGGACGCGCGCGATTTCCTGCGCGCTGAGCGTGCGGCGCAACCGCAGGTCGACGAGGGCCTCTCTTATCCTCTGCTGCAACAGCTGCTGGTGCAGCATCCGGGCAAACGCATCGTCGTGACGGGCTTTATCAGCCGCAGCAACGCGGGCGAAACCGTGCTGCTGGGCCGTAACGGCTCGGACTACTCGGCAACGCAAATCGGTGCGCTGGCGGGGGCGTCTCGCGTCACTATCTGGAGCGATGTGGCCGGGGTGTATAGCGCCGACCCGCGCAAAGTAAAAGATGCCTGTCTGCTGCCGCTGCTGCGTCTGGACGAAGCCAGTGAGCTGGCGCGTCTGGCAGCACCGGTGCTGCACGCCCGTACCTTACAGCCTGTTTCGGGCAGCGATATCGACCTGCAGCTGCGCTGTAGCTACACCCCAGATAAAGGTTCGACCCGTATCGAACGCGTACTGGCTTCGGGCACAGGCGCGCGCATCGTGACCAGTCACGATGATATTTGCCTGATCGAATTCCAGGTGCCTGCCGGACAAGATTTCAAACTGGCGCACAAAGATATCGACCTGATCCTCAAGCGCGCCCAGGTGCGCCCTCTGGCCGTTGGCGTGCACAACGACCGCCAGTTGCTGCAGTTCTGCTACACCGCCGAAGTGGCTGACAGCGCGCTGAAAATCCTTGATGAAGCCGGATTGCCGGGCGAACTTCGCCTGCGTCAGGGGCTGGCGCTGGTCGCGATGGTCGGCGCGGGTGTCACCCGTAACCCGCTCCATTGCCACCGTTTCTGGCAACAGCTGAAAGGCCAGCCGGTGGAGTTCACCTGGCAGTCGGAAGAGGGCATCAGCCTGGTCGCCGTGCTGCGTAAAGGCCCCACCGAGAGCCTGATTCAGGGGCTGCACACCACCCTGTTCCGCGCGGAAAAACGTATCGGCCTGGTGCTGTTCGGGAAGGGAAACATCGGTTCCCGCTGGCTGGAGCTGTTTGCCCGCGAGCAAACGACGCTCTCTGCACGCACCGGTTTTGAATTTGTATTAGCAGGCGTGGTGGACAGCCGCCGCAGCCTGCTGAACTACGACGGGCTGGACGCCAGCCGCGCGCTCGCATTTTTCAACGATGAAGCCGTCGAGCAGGACGAAGAGTCCCTGTTCCTGTGGATGCGCGCGCACCCGTACGACGATCTGGTCGTGCTGGACGTCACTGCCAGCGAGCAGCTGGCCGATCAGTACCTCGATTTTGCCAGCCACGGTTTCCACGTCATCAGCGCGAACAAACTGGCCGGCGCAAGCAGCACCGATAAATACCGCCAAATCCACGACGCGTTTGAGAAAACCGGTCGTCACTGGCTGTATAACGCCACCGTGGGTGCCGGTCTGCCGGTGAACCACACTGTGCGCGACCTGATCGACAGCGGTGACAGCATTCTGGCAATCAGCGGTATCTTCTCCGGTACCCTCTCCTGGCTGTTCCTGCAGTTTGACGGCACCGTTCCGTTTACGGACCTGGTGGACCAGGCGTGGCAGCAGGGGCTGACGGAGCCGGACCCGCGCGTGGATCTCGCCGGAAAAGACGTGATGCGCAAGCTGGTCATTCTGGCGCGTGAAGCGGGTTACGACATTGAGCCAGGCCAGGTGCGTGTGGAGTCGCTGGTTCCGGCCGGTTGCGAAGAGGGGTCGGTCGATCACTTCTTCGAGAACGGTGAGGAGCTGAACGAACAGATGGTGTCACGCCTGGAAGCGGCACGCGAAATGGGGCTGGTTCTGCGCTATGTGGCCCGTTTTGACGCTAACGGTAAAGCCCGCGTGGGTGTTGAGGCCGTTCGCCCTGAGCATCCTCTGGCGGCGTTGCTGCCGTGCGATAACGTCTTCGCCATCGAAAGCCGCTGGTACCGTGATAACCCGCTGGTGATTCGTGGGCCAGGCGCGGGGCGCGACGTCACCGCCGGGGCGATTCAGTCAGACATTAATCGCCTGGCGCAGCTGCTGTAGTCTTTTTGTTTCCCTCTCTCGTAAGGGAGAGGGTAAGGGTGAGGGCGCCAGAGCGCGCTCACCCTGCACTTCTCCCCGCCATCATGAACGTTCTTCATCTTTCCTGAACATTCCTCACCGTTAATGCCGATGATTTCTGTTGACGTCATCCCGCTTTTCCGTCATTTTTACATCCAGACGTCTAAATGGATAGATGTTTATAAACAGCAATAATTATCACGCGATTGATGAGGTAAGGTATGAGCTTTTTTCACGCCAACCAGCGGGAAGCCCTGAATCAGAGCCTGGCTGAAGTGCAGGGCCAGATTAACGTCTCTTTTGAATTCTTTCCGCCGCGCACCAGTGAAATGGAGCAAACCCTGTGGAGCTCTATCGATCGCCTGAGCAGTCTGAAGCCGAAGTTCGTCTCTGTGACTTACGGCGCCAACTCCGGTGAGCGCGACCGTACGCACAGCATTATTAAAGGCATTAAGGATCGCACCGGTCTGGAAGCGGCACCGCATCTGACCTGTATCGACGCGACCCGCGACGAACTGCGCACTATCGCCAAGGACTACTGGGACAACGGTATTCGCCATATCGTCGCCCTGCGCGGCGACCTGCCACCGGGCAGCGGTAAACCGGACATGTACGCCACCGACCTGGTGGCGCTCCTGAAAGAGGTCGGCGATTTTGATATCTCTGTGGCGGCGTATCCGGAAGTGCATCCGGAAGCGAAAAGCGCGCAGGCCGATCTGCTCAACCTGAAACGCAAAGTGGATGCCGGTGCAAACCGTGCGATCACGCAGTTCTTCTTCGACGTGGAAAGTTATCTGCGTTTCCGCGACCGCTGCATCACGGCGGGCATTGATGTTGAGATCATTCCAGGCATCCTGCCGGTGTCCAACTTCAAGCAGGCGAAGAAATTCGCCGACATGACCAACGTGCGCATCCCGCTGTGGATGTCAAAAATGTACGAAGGGCTGGACGATGATGCCGAAACGCGCAAGCTGGTCGGTGCCAATATCGCGATGGACATGGTGAAGATTTTAAGCCGCGAAGGGGTCAAGGACTTCCACTTCTACACCCTGAATCGCGCCGAAATGAGTTACGCCATCTGTCACACCCTCGGCGTTCGCCCTGGCCTGTAATCGACAAACCCTCTTCGGAGGGTTTTTTGTTTTCTTCTCCCTCCGCTTCCCCCGTCATATCAACGCCATCGCCCCTGCACACAATAGGCATATAATTTCCAGGGTCAATTAAACGGAAATAACTATCGAATCCGTGCGTTATCTCAACTATACCTTCTAAGCAGAGGTGTATATCTTTAAGCTAAATACTGTAGAGGGAGCATGAGAGATGAGCACAGACGATACCCATAACACGTTATCAACCGGACAGTGCCCTTTTCATAAAGGCGGGCCTGACCAAAGCGCGGGCGCTGGCACGAACAGCCGCGACTGGTGGCCCAAGCAACTTCGCGTCGATCTTTTGAATCAACATTCCAACCGTTCTAACCCGCTGGGTGAAGACTTCGACTACCGCAAAGAATTCAGCAAACTTGATTACTCCGCCCTCAAAGGCGATCTCAAAGCCCTTCTGACCGATTCTCAACCGTGGTGGCCTGCCGACTGGGGCAGCTACGCGGGCTTGTTTATTCGTATGGCATGGCATGGCGCAGGCACCTACCGTTCCGTTGACGGTCGCGGCGGTGCAGGGCGCGGTCAACAGCGTTTTGCACCTTTAAACTCCTGGCCGGACAACGTCAGCCTTGATAAAGCGCGCCGTTTGTTATGGCCGATTAAGCAAAAATACGGACAGAAAATCTCCTGGGCCGACCTGTTTATCCTGGCCGGTAACGTGGCGCTGGAAAACTCCGGCTTCCGTACCTTTGGTTTTGGTGCCGGGCGTGAAGATGTCTGGGAACCGGATCTGGATGTGAACTGGGGTGATGAAAAAACCTGGCTGGCTCATCGTGATCCGGAAGCGCTGGCGAAACGTCCTTTAGCCGCGACTGAAATGGGGCTGATTTACGTCAACCCGGAAGGGCCAAATGCCAGCGGTGAACCGCTGTCTGCGGCGGCGGCTATTCGCGCCACCTTCGGCAACATGGGTATGAACGACGAAGAGACCGTGGCCCTGATCGCGGGCGGTCACACGCTGGGTAAAACTCACGGCGCCGCAGAAGCGACGCATGTTGGCGTTGATCCTGAAGCCGCACCGATTGAAGCCCAAGGTTTAGGTTGGGCCAGCACCCACGGCAGCGGCGTGGGCGCAGACGCTATTACTTCCGGTCTGGAAGTGGTCTGGACGCAAACTCCAACTCAGTGGAGCAACTACTTCTTCGAGAACCTGTTCAAATTCGAATGGGTGCAGACGCGCAGTCCGGCAGGCGCAATTCAATTCGAAGCTGTCGACGCGCCAGAGATGATTCCTGATCCGTTCGACCCGTCGAAAAAACGTAAGCCAACCATGCTGGTCACCGACCTGACCCTGCGTATGGACCCGGAATTCGAGAAGATTTCTCGTCGTTTCCTCAACGACCCGCAGGCGTTCAACGAAGCCTTTGCCCGCGCGTGGTTCAAACTGACGCACCGTGATATGGGGCCAAAAGCGCGGTACATCGGTCCGGAAGTCCCGAAAGAAGATCTGATCTGGCAGGACCCGCTGCCGCAGGCATTCTTCCAGCCAACGGCTGCGGACATTGAAAGCCTGAAAGCAGAAATTGCAGCTTCCGGGCTGTCCGTTAGCGAACTGGTGTCGGTTGCCTGGGCGTCGGCCTCCACCTTCCGTGGTGGCGATAAACGCGGGGGTGCCAACGGGGCGCGTCTGGCGTTGGCACCGCAGCGCGACTGGGATGTTAACGCCGCTGCAGCGCGCGCGTTGCCAACCCTGGAGGGCATCTATAAGTCTGCCCATAAAGCGTCGCTGGCCGACATCATCGTGCTGGCCGGTGTGGTGGGTGTTGAACAGGCTGCGAAAGCGGCAGGGGTTTACATCACCGTACCGTTCACGCCGGGCCGTGTGGATGCGCGCCAGGATCAGACGGATATCGAAATGTTTGAGCTGCTCAAGCCGGTTGCCGATGGTTTCCGTAACTATCGCGCTCAGCAGGACAGTGCGACGACAGAATCTCTGCTGATCGACAAAGCCCAGCAGCTGACGCTCACTGCGCCAGAAATGACTGCGCTGGTGGGTGGGATGCGTGTTCTGGGGGCCAACTTTGACGGCAGTCAGAACGGCGTCTTCACCGATCGCGTGGGTGTGCTCAGCAACGATTTCTTCGTCAATCTGCTGGATATGAACACCCAATGGAAAGCCACCGATGACTCAAATGAGCTGTTCGCTGGCAGCGATCGTCAAAGCGGAGAGGTGAAATACACCGCAACGCGTGCCGATCTGGTGTTCGGTTCTAACGCGGTTCTGCGTGCACTGGCAGAAGTGTATGCCAGCCAGGATGCCGGTGAGAAGTTCGTGAAGGACTTTGTCGCCGCCTGGGTGAAAGTGATGAATCTGGACCGTTTCGACCTGCTGTAATTCTGTACAGATGAAAATCCCCGCTCTGGCGGGGATTTTTTTATTCTGCGGTGGCAGCGCTTGTGTGCCCCTAAGCAGTTAGTAGGCCGGGTTAGCGCAGTGCTATCCGGTGACAGGAATTATTCCCACTCATGTAAAAAACGCTGCCCGTACTGATCGGCAACCAGCAGTGCTGCGTACACCTGATCCGGCGTTACACCGCCAGGCATGTTGTGAATCGTCTCGCCTTCTGCGCATGACGCTTCTGCCACCAGACGCATTTTGCCCGGAATATCCTCTTTGATATCCAGCTGCGCCAGCGTGATCGGCAATCCGACGCTATGGCACAGCGCGGCCACCGTTTCGATCTCCTCAACCGGGGCATTTTCCAGCACCAGCTGGGTGAGGGTGCCAAACGCGACTTTTTCACCGTGGTAATAGTGGTGCGCATCAGGGATGGCCGTCAGACCGTTGTGGATCGCATGTGCTGCGGCTAATCCGCCGCTCTCAAAGCCTACGCCGCTCAGATAGGTGTTGGCTTCAATCACGCGCTCAAGGGCGGGGGTCACGACATGCTGTTCGGCGGCGAGCATCGCTTTTTCGCCTTCCTGAATAAGCGTGTTGTAGCACAGCTCGGCCAGAGCCAATGCGGCCTGGGTACATTTCCCGCCCGCCATAGTGGTGGCGCCGCTGCGGGAGCAGGCGCGTGCTTCAAACCAGGTTGCCAGCGCATCGCCGATCCCTGCCGCTAACAGGCGGGCAGGCGCACCGGCCACGATTTTGGTGTCGACGATAACCATATTCGGGTTGTGCGGCAGCATCAGGTAACGATCGAACTCGCCGCTGTCGGTGTAGATGACTGAAAGGGCGCTGCACGGTGCATCCGTTGAGGCAATGGTCGGCGCGATAGCAACCGGCACATCCATAAAGTGGGCGAGCGCCTTGGCCGTATCCAGCGTCTTCCCGCCGCCAATACCTAAAACGGCCTGGCAATCGGCGCTTTTTGCCAGCTTGCGCAGACGATCGATTTCAGTTTGGGAGCATTCGCCGCCAAACGGGGCGATTTCGACATGCAGTTCAGCATTTTTGAAGCTTTCACGCAGCGTCTCTTCGGCAAAGCCGAGAACGAATTTATCACCGACGACCAGCCAGCGCGCGGCCAGCGGTTTCAGGTAGTCACCAAGGCGGCTGAGAACATCCGCGCCCTGAATGTATTTTCCCGGTGATTGAATGATACGGTCCATAACGTTTCTCCTTTAGAGATTGAGGTTACCAAACGCGTTTTTCCAGTCGTGCTCGAACTTCTCTATTGCTGACTCTACCGCTGGCGTGCCGAGCATTTGTTGCGCTACATCTAAAGGAAGTGTGATCGCCTCACATCCGGCGAGCAGGCAGTCGAGAGCCTGACGCGGCGTTTTGAAGCTGGCGGCCAGCACTTTGCTGTCAGGGACATGCAGTTCCAGCAGGGACTGCAGCTCCTGCACCATGCGAATCCCGTCGCCGCCCTGGGCATCGACGCGGTTAACGTATGGCGCGACATATTTCGCTCCAGCCAGCGCGGCCAATAAACCCTGCGCCGCGCTGTAAACGGCGGTGCCGAGCGTCGTAATACCTTCTTTTTTCAACGCGTTGATTGCGACCAGCCCTTCCGCGGTGACAGGGATTTTGACCACGATATCCGGCAGTACGTTGCTCAGACGTTTGGCTTCGGCCACCATGGTTTCGGCATCACGGCCCATCGTTTGTGCAAACAGGGTGCCCTCCGGCCCGATGGCTTTTTGCAGGCGCGGCAGCACATCCCAGAGAGACTCGCGGCTGGCGGCGACAATGCTGGGATTGGTGGTCACGCCAGCAATCGGAAAAATACGGGCCAGACGTTCAACTTCCGCCACGTTGGCGGTATCAAGATACAGTTCCATGACTCTTCCTCTGTTTACAGTTCTAATTCACGTTGCAGGAGGACCGCGATGGCCTCTTCGGAGCTGGCATTGACCAGCGCGTTGCGGAAATCTTCGTGCATGATGCGGCGCGCCAGACGCGAGAAAATACGCATGTGCTGATCGCCCGCGGCGTGTTTGTTGAGGGTCAGCATAATGATGAACTGCGCCTCTTCATCGCCCCACTGCACGGGGGCTTTCAGCCGTGCGACGCTGATGGTGGATTGCTCAATGTGCTCAGATTTGCTGTGCGGGATGGCAAAGCTGAAACCAAGACCGGTCGAGAAAACGGCTTCCCGCGCCCATAAATCGGCTTCCAGCTTGCGCGGATAGCGGCAACGTCCGGCCAGCAGTAGCTTGTCGGTCATGCCTTTCATGACCTCTTCTTTGCTGATCCAGTCGTTATCGAGAGAAATACAGCGCGGCGTGACCAGCGGGGTGTCCTGCTGATTCATACGGAACTGCGCTAACAGATGCTCCACTTCAAGAGACGTGCGGCATGCCATCGCCTGATTGAGTAACTGACGACACGCGCGGCTGTCCAGCTGTGCCATACGCGCTTTGGTCGCCGGAATCGACGGCGAGCCCATGCTAAGTTCATCCAGCCCCAGCCCGACCAGCAGCGGCAGCACAGAGCCTTTTGCCCCGAGTTCACCGCAAAGACCAATCCATTTCCCCTGACGATGCACGGCCTGCACGGCGAAATCGAGCGCCCGCAGAAATGCCGGATTCAGGCTGTTGTAATGGCGGGTCACTTTGGCGTTATCCCTGTCGACCGCCAGCAGGTACTGCGTCAGGTCATTACTGCCAATGCTAAAGAAATCAATCTCTTCGCAGCACTGGTCGATGATGAACATCACCGACGGCACTTCCAGCATGATGCCGAGGGGGATTTTCTCCTCAAACGGAATATGTTCGGCGCGCAGCTGCTGTTTGGCTTCAGCAAGTTTTTCCTTCACCCACAGGATCTCTTCCATCGAGGAGATCATCGGGATCATGATCTTCAGGCTGCCATGCGCAGACGCGCGAAGGATCGCCCTGAGCTGAGTGGTAAACAGCGCGGAATATTCTTCGTAAATACGGACGGCACGATAGCCGAGGAACGGGTTGTTCTCCGCCGGGATATTCAGATACTCAACGGGTTTATCACCGCCGATATCCATGGTGCGCACAATGATGCTCCGCCCGTTTGCACTTTCCAGAGCCTGACAAAAAATGTTGTACAGCTCGTTTTCACAGGGCGCGCAGGCGCGATCCATGTACAGCATTTCGGTGCGGAACAGGCCTACTCCCTCAGCGCCATTGCCAAAGGCGGCCTGCGCTTCTGCCGAATGGGCAATGTTGGCAGCAATTTCAATGCGCAAGCCATCCGCGGTTCTCGCTTCGCGATCGAGCCAGACGCTCTGTTGTTCGCGAAGCTGCTCCTGCACGGCCTTTTCCTGCTGGTAATAACGGGCAACCGCCTCGCTGGCATTCACCACGATGGCACCGGCATTGCCGTCAATAAACACCGATTGATCGCGCCATGACAGCAGGCTATCGCTGTCGACGCCCACCAGCGTTGGGATGTTAAACGAACGCGCCAGAATCACAGTGTGGGAAGTGGTGCCGCCGCTTTTCAGCAGCAGGCCTTTCAGTAGGGTTTTATCCAGCTCCAGGAACTGGCCCGGCGTGAGGTCGTCTGCCAGACAGACGGACGGTTGCGTCAGCTGACCCGGTGCCGGAAAGCGCTCCTCGCCGTAAATCTGCTGTAAGAGTTGATAGCAGACATCGCGTACGTCCAGTACGCGCTCCTGTAAATAACTGCTGCTGGAGCGCGAAAACTCAGCGCAGAAATGATTTGCCGTGGCGATAACCGCCTGCGCGCAACTTAGCCCCTGATTGACGCCTGCCAGAAGATGTTGACGCAGTGAGGTATCCGTCGCCAGCGAGCGATGGGCTTCCAGAATGGCGCTTGCGGTGCTGTCGCTATCCAGCGCGCGCAGCTCAATGCTTTTCACCAGCAGCGTCAGACCTTTATCCAGTGAAGATTGTTCTTCCTCCGCGCCTCGAGCGTCAGGGAGTGACGTTAACGCGTTGAGATCCAGCGAAGTCAGCAGTGTAAGCACGCCGCGATCGCTGCCGCTGCATACGGGCAGGGCGCGAAAGAGCGTCGGGTTGAGGCGAGTCAGGGATTCCGGTAACGGGTCGAGGTCGGTGCTAATCGTGGCGGCGAGGGGAGCGTCACAGTGGGGAAACTCCTCTTTTAGCCACTGGGCCAGGCGCTGATAGGCATGTTGTTCATCTGCACCGGTAATCACCAGGCGACAGGCATCACCCGTCAGAGTATCGGTGCCGATCAGGGCGAGCGCGCTTTTGGCATCGCCTTTCCGATCGCTGCGCAGATTGTGCCACTCAATCTGCGAGGTAAAAGTATTGCACAGCGTTTCAACATGACTTGCCGGGCGTGCATGTACGCCATTGGGCAAATCACAGACAAAATCCACAACCTGGGTCATACGCACACTCCTGAAAACCAAAATCACTATTAGTGGAAAGCATACGAGCGCGACGGTGAGACGCGCCATGTGACAAAACTGCCAAACGCTGGACAAATGTAATGTCCGGCGAAAAGTGAGATTTGACTCACAGGTTCACTGTTTTTGCGCTTTTTGAAGGAGGGTGGAAATTTCGAGGCGGATCGCATTTTTCTTTCTGTATTACAAAAATCCAGCAAATGCCCTTTTTGTCCACTGTCAGCCCGCTTTCCGATTGCCTATTGTTGCCACAACATCTTTAAGGATATAGGCGAGCGAAAGCCCGGGAGCGACACATGAAAGAGTTGATGCATATTCTCAAGAACACGCGGCAGCATCTGATGACAGGGGTGTCGCACATGATCCCCTTCGTCGTCGCAGGCGGTATTTTGCTGGCCGTTTCGGTCATGCTCTATGGCAAAGGGGCCGTTCCGGACGCTGCCACCGATCCCAATCTGAAAAAACTGTTCGATCTTGGCGTGGCGGGCTTAACGCTGATGGTGCCTTTCCTGGCGGCCTATATCGGTTATTCCATTGCCGAACGCGCGGCGCTCGCACCCTGCGCTATCGCAGCATGGGTCGGTAACAGCTTCGGCGCAGGGTTCTTTGGCGCCATCATCGCCGGGATCCTCGGCGGTATCGTCGTCTTCTACCTGAAGAAACTGCCAGTGCCAAAAGTGCTTCGCTCGGTTATGCCGATTTTCATCATCCCTATCATCGGCACCTTTATCACCGCCGGCATCATGATGTGGGGCCTCGGTGAGCCTGTCGGCGCACTCACTACCGGATTAACGCAGTGGCTGCAAGGCATGCAGCAGGGCAGCATCGTGGTACTCGCCGTCATCATGGGACTCATGCTGGCCTTCGACATGGGCGGCCCTATCAACAAGGTGGCCTACGCGTTCATGCTGATTTGCGTGGCACAGGGGGTTTATACCGTGGTGGCTATCGCAGCGGTTGGGATCTGCGTACCGCCATTAGGGCTGGGACTGGCGACGCTTATCAACCGCAAGAATTTCAACGCAGAAGAGCGCGAAGCCGGTAAAGCCGCGCTGGTCATGGGCTGTGTGGGTGTGACGGAAGGGGCAATACCTTTTGCCGCTGCCGATCCGCTGCGCGTCATTCCTTCCATCATGCTTGGCTCAGCCTGCGGTGCAGTCACAGCAGCCGTATTTGGCGCGCAATGTTATGCCGGGTGGGGTGGTCTGATTGTGCTGCCCGTAGTGGAAGGCAAGCTCGGGTATATCGCGGCCGTTGCCGTGGGGGCCGTGGTCACGGCGGTCAGCGTCAACGTACTGAAAAGCATTGCGCGTAAGAACGCGAAACAGGTCGAAGAGAAGGAAGACGACCTGGATCTGGATTTCGAAATTAACTGAGTGAGGAAGAAAACATGGCCCGAATTATTGCAGTCACCGCGTGTCCGTCTGGCGTTGCCCACACCTACATGGCCGCCGAAGCGCTGGAAAGCGCCGCTAAAGCCAAAGGCTGGGAAGTCAAAGTCGAAACCCAGGGGTCTATCGGCCTTGAAAACGAACTGACGGCTGAAGACGTTGCCGCAGCGGATATGGTCATCCTGACAAAAGATATCGGCATTAAGTTTGAAGAGCGCTTCGCCGGAAAAACCATTGTGCGCGTCAACATCAGTGATGCGGTCAAACGCGCAGAAGCCATCATGAACAAAATTGATGCCCACCTGGCGCAAACCGCCTGACCTCTTCCCGCCCTTCGGGGCGGGCTTGTTTTCAGTTACTGGAGTTTAATCATGACGAATCGTATTCAGCGCCTGAAAGACGCATTGTTCGCCAGCCCGCGTGAAATCTCGCTTGAACGTGCGCTGCTCTACACCGAAAGCCATCAGCAGACGGAAGGCGAACCGGTCATTCTGCGTCGGGCAAAAGCGACGGCGTATATTCTCGACCACGTTGAGATCGCGATTCGTGATGATGAACTGATTGCCGGTAACCGCACGGTGAAACCGCGCGCCGGGATTATGTCGCCCGAAATGGACCCGTACTGGCTGCTGAAAGAGCTGGAGCAGTTCTCCACCCGCCCGCAGGATCGCTTTAATATCAGCGAAGAAGACAAACGCCTCTACCGCGACGTGCTTTATCCGTACTGGGAAAAGCGGTCGATGAAGGACTTCATCAATAGCCAGATGACGGAAGAGGTCAAAGCGGCGGTAAGCACGCAGATTTTCAGCGTTAACCAGACGGATAAAGGCCAGGGGCACATCATCATTGATTACCCGCGTCTGTTGAACAACGGGCTGGGTGCGCTGGTGGCTGAGATGAACGAGCACTGTCAGTGCGAGCCGCAGAATGCATTTTACCAGGCCGCGCTACTGCTGCTTGAAGCCTCGCAACGCCATATCCTGCGCTACGCGGCGCTGGCGGAAGAGATGGCTGAACGCTATGACGAACCGCGTCGGCAGGAGCTGTTGGCCATCGCTGTAAACTCGCGCCACAACGCCCAATACAAGCCGCAAAGCTTCTGGCAGGCATGTCAGCTGTTCTGGTACATGAACGTCATTTTGCAGTATGAATCTAACGCCAGTTCGCTCTCTATTGGCCGCTTCGATCAGTACATGCTGCCGTTTTATCAGGCCTCGCTGAGCCAGGGCGAAGATGCGGCGTTCCTTAAAGAGTTATTAGAATCTCTGTGGGTGAAATGCAACGACGTGGTGCTGTTGCGCTCGACCAGCAGCGCCCGCTATTTTGCCGGATTCCCGACGGGCTACACCGCGTTGCTGGGCGGCCTGACGGAAAATGGCCGCAGCGCGGTAAACGTGCTCTCATTCCTCTGCCTCGATGCCTATCAGAGTATCCAGTTACCGCAGCCGAATCTGGGCGTTCGCGTCAATGAGTTTATCGACAGGCCGTTCCTGCTCAAAACGGCGGAAACTATTCGTCTGGGCACCGGTATTCCGCAGATTTTCAATGACGAGGTGGTAGTGCCCGCTTTCCTGAATCGCGGGGTGTCGCTGGAAGATGCGCGCGATTACGCGGTTGTCGGCTGCGTTGAGTTATCGATTCCGGGTAAAACCTACGGTCTGCACGATATCGCCATGTTTAACCTGCTGAAGGTAATGGAAATTGCGATGCAGGAGAACGAAGGCAATACGACGCTGAGTTATGACCAATTGCTGGAACATATCCGCACCAAAATTAACCACTACATTGCGTTAATGGTCGAAGGCAGCAATATATGCGACATTGGCCATCGCGACTGGGCACCGGTTCCGCTGCTCTCTTCCTTTATCCGCGACTGTCTTGATAACGGCAAGGACATCACCGAAGGCGGGGCACGGTATAACTTCTCTGGCGTGCAGGGTATTGGGATCGCCAATCTGAGTGATTCGCTTCATGCCTTAAAAGGGCTGGTGTTTGAGCAGCAGCGCTTAAGTTTTGATGAACTACTGGCGGTACTCAAAGCGAACTTCGCGACGCCCGAGGGTGAAAAGGTCCGTGCGCGGCTTATCCATCGCTTCGAAAAATACGGCAATGATATCGATGAGGTCGACAATATCAGCGCTGAACTCCTGCGCCACTACTGCAAAGAGGTCGAAAAGTATCGTAATCCGCGTGGGGGGCAATTCACGCCGGGTTCCTATACCGTCTCAGCCCACGTGCCGCTCGGCGCTGTTGTCGGAGCCACGCCGGATGGGCGTTTTGCCGGTGAGCAGCTGGCGGACGGCGGCCTGTCGCCGATGCTCGGCCAGGACATGCAGGGCCCGACGGCGGTGCTGAAATCTGTGAGTAAGCTGGATAACTATCTGCTCTCTAATGGCACGCTGCTGAATGTGAAATTCACGCCAGCCACCCTCGAAGGTGACGCCGGGTTACAAAAACTGGCCGATTTCCTGCGTGCATTCACCCAGCTGAAATTACAGCATGTTCAGTTCAACGTGGTGAATGCGGATACGCTTCGCGAAGCGCAACAACGCCCGCAGGATTTTGCCGGGCTGGTGGTCCGCGTCGCCGGGTACAGTGCCTTCTTTGTTGAGCTGTCGAAGGAGATTCAGGATGACATTATCCGCCGTACCGCGCATCAGCTGTGAAATGATAGAAACACGCGCTGACCAGGCGCGTATTTTTAACATCCAGCGCTACTCCCTGAATGATGGGCAGGGCATCCGCACGGTGGTCTTTTTCAAAGGCTGTCCCCACTCCTGCCCGTGGTGCGCGAATCCGGAATCCATCTCGCCAAAGATCGAGACCGTGCGCAGGGAGAGCAAATGTCTGCACTGCGCACCCTGCTTGCGAGATGTTGCCGAATGCCCTTCCGGTGCGTTTGAGCACATTGGTCGCGATGTTACGCTTGAAGAACTTGAACGCGAGGTGATGAAAGATGAGGTCTTCTTTCGCTCCTCCGGCGGCGGAGTGACGCTCTCCGGCGGTGAGGTGTTGATGCAGGCGCCTTTTGCCACTCAGCTATTGCAACGGCTGCGTCGGTGGGGAGTTCATACCGCCATTGAAACCGCAGGCGATGCGCCGCTTTCCCGCCTTTTACCCCTGGCGAAGCAGTGCGATGAAGTGCTGTTCGATCTGAAAATCATGGATTCAGACCAGGCGAAAACCGTGATAAATATGAATTTACCGAGGGTGCTGGATAATCTGCTGCGTCTGGTGGAAGAGGGCATCAACGTGATCCCACGCGTGCCGCTCATCCCCGGCTATACGCTGAGTGAGACGAATATGAATCGCTTACTGGCATTTCTGATACCCTCAAAAATACGGCAACTGCATTTGTTGCCCTTCCATCAGTACGGCGAGCCGAAATATCGGCTGCTCGGACACGCGTGGACCATGAGCCAGGTGGCTGTACCGACGGAAGAGGACATCGCCCGGGTGCGACAGATGGCCGAGCGTGCAGGATTTTTGGTAACCGTTGGAGGTTAATATGGCCGCTATCGCGGAACACCGAATTGTCGCAGTGACTGCCTGTGTGAGCGGTGTCGCCCATACTTACATGGCAGCGGAACGGCTGGAAAAGCTCTGCCACCAGGAAAAGTGGAACATTCGAATCGAAACCCAGGGTGCTCTGGGCATTGAATGCGAACTGACAGAAGAGGACATTCGTCAGGCGGAAGTGGTTCTGCTCATTACGGATATTGAACTGGCTGGCGTGGAGCGATTCGAGCAGTGTCGCTATGTGAAATGCGGCATCAATGCGTTCTTGCGCGATCCGCAAAAGGTGATGGTTGCCGTCCGTAAACTGCTGTCTGCCCCGCAGCATACCCAGCTTATTCTGGATTAACCGACTTTCCGGTGAGCTGGCTGTGGTACTGGCGGCGATACTCAGACGGCGAGCGTTCCGTATTTTTGCGGAACAGTCGGCAAAAATAGTTACTGTCAATAAACCCACAGCTGTGTGCGATCTCTTTGACCTTCAAATCATACCCCTTCAGCAACCGGCGAGCATGCTCGAGCCGGGTATGCGTCAGATATTCGTTAAATCCCACCGCGCCTGTCTTCTGGAAAAGATGCGAAAGATAGTTGGGTGAGATGTAGAACGCTTTCGCGACGGATTCACGGGTCAGCGGCGACGCGTAGTGCTCATCAATATAGTCACGAATGGCGCCAAACAGGGCCTGGCTGCGTGAAGCGGTCTGGATCTGGCTGCCGAGCAGGTCGGTGCAATGGCTGAGCAGGCTTAAGGTAATCAGCCTGGCGGTTTGCTGCTCCTGTGGCTGCATCTGCATTTCATGCAATGTTTGCAGCAGGAATGAGCCAATACGCGGGCCTCGGCGTGCAACGTGCTGTTTCGCCAGATTGCGCAGGGCTATGCCATCCCACTGCACCAGACTAAAACCAAGCTGTTGTTTGCCAAACAGAATGCTTAACGCGGTAGCGGGTTGTTGCCATTGCGGCGAGTTCCAGCCGCCTGCCGGGACATATAAGACATCCTGAGCCTGCAAAACTCCGGTCGATACGTCTTTCACGGAGCCTTCCAGCACAATCTCCAGACGTGGGAAATCAACCTGCAGCGCCAGCTCTGGTGCGGGAGTCGCGGGGTTAGCAAAATGCACTTTCCGCAGGGATGCTGGGCCTTCAATCAATTCGGCCAGGATCAGGCTGATATCTTGCTGCATGGCATTTCCTTCCGTGTTGACCAAAGAGAAAACCTTACCTGCAAGCATAAAAAAAGGCCACAAATGGTGTGGCCTGATGAGCGTAAAACAGAGATTAGCCCGTGTTACGCATGCCCGCAGCGACGCCCGCGATGGTGACCATCAGCGCTTGTTCCACGCGCGGGTCTGGCTCTTTGCCGGCTTCTTCCGCCTGACGGGAACGGTGCAGCAGTTCTGCCTGCAATACGTTCAGTGGGTCTGTGTAGATGTTGCGCAGCTGGATGGACTCGGCAATCCACGGTAAATCTTCCATCAGGTGCGAGTCGTTGGCGATATCCAGCACGACTTTAATGTCGCCTTCCAGCAGCTCGCGCAGCTCTTTACCCAGGCCCCATAGCTCCGGTTTGACCAGGCGCTGATCGTAGTATTCCGCCAGCCACAGGTCGGCTTTGGAGAACACCATCTCCAGCATTCCCAGACGGGTGGAGAAGAAAGGCCAGTCGCGGCACATGGTTTCCAGCTCGCTTTGCTTGCCGTCTTCGACCACTTTTTGCAGCGCGGCACCGGCACCCAGCCAGGCAGGCAGCATCAGACGGTTTTGCGTCCAGGCGAAGATCCATGGAATGGCGCGCAGAGACTCTACGCCACCGGTTGGGCGGCGTTTCGCAGGACGTGAACCGAGCGGCAGTTTGCCCAGCTCCTGTTCCGGCGTTGCGGAGCGGAAGTACGGAACGAAATCTTTGTTTTCACGCACATAGCCACGGTACAGATCGCAGGAGATATCCGACAGTTCGTCCATGATATGACGCCATGCGTCTTTTGGCTCCGGCGGTGGTAGCAGGTTCGCTTCCAGAATCGCGCTGGTGTAGAGCGACAGGCTGCTGATGGTCACTTCCGGCAAGCCATATTTAAAGCGGATCATCTCGCCCTGCTCGGTGACACGCAGGCCGCCTTTCAGGCTGCCCGGCGGCTGCGAAAGCAGTGCCGCGTGCGCTGGTGCGCCGCCGCGACCGATAGAGCCGCCGCGTCCGTGGAACAGCGTTAATTCGATACCCGCTTTTTCGCAGGTTTTGATCAGCGCGTCCTGTGCCTGGTACTGCGCCCAGGAGGCCGCCATCACGCCCGCGTCTTTCGCGGAGTCGGAATAGCCAATCATTACCATCTGTTTGCCCTGAATAAAGCCGCGATACCAGTCGATGTTCAGTAACTGGGTCATCACGTCGTTGGCGTTGTTCAGGTCGTCGAGGGTTTCAAACAGCGGAGCCACCGGCAGCGCAAAGCTAATACCGGCTTCTTTTAACAGCAAATGTACGGCCAGCACGTCGGACGGGGTCTTCGCCATGGAGATCACATAGGCGGCGACAGATCCTTTTGGCGCATCAACGATCGCTTTACAGGTGTTGAGCACTTCGCTGGTCTCTTCGCTCGGCTCCCAGCTGCGCGGGAGAAGAGGGCGTTTTGAGTTCAGCTCGCGGATCAGGAAGGCCTGTTTGTCGGCTTCAGACCAGCTTTCGTAGTCGCCAATGCCGAGATAGCGGGTCAGCTCGCCCAGCGCTTCGGTGTGGCGGGTGCTTTCCTGACGCACGTCGATTCGTACCAGCGGCACGCCGAAACACTTCACGCGGCGCAGGGTGTCGAGCAGCTCGCCGTTGGCGATGATGCCCATTCCGCATGCCTGTAGTGATTTATAGCAGGCGTAGAGCGGGTCCCACAGCTGTTCGTTTTGGCTGAGCAGTCCCGCCGGTTTCGGCAGACGCTGGCCTTTCAGGCGCGCTTCCAGCCAGGCTTGGGTCGCCATCAGCTGACTGCGCAGGTTTTTCATCAGGTAACGATACGGCTCGCTGGCGCCCGCTTCGCCGACCAGTTCCAGCAGCTCTGGCGTCGCTTCGACCATCGACAGTTCAGAAATCAGGATTTGAATATCTTTCAGGAACAGGTCGGTGGCTTTCCAGCGGCTCAGCAGCAGGACGTGGCGGGTGATTTCAGCGGTGACGTTTGGGTTGCCGTCGCGGTCGCCACCCATCCAGGAGGTGAAGCGCACCGGCACGAAATCCACCGGCAGGCGGTAGCCCAGATTCTCTTCGAGCTGTTCGTTTAGCTCGCGAAGGTAGTTTGGCACTCCTTCCCACAGGCTGTTTTCCACGACCGCGAAGCCCCATTTGGCTTCATCAACCGGGCTTGGACGGTACTTACGGATTTCATCCGTGTGCCAGGACTGGGCAATCAGCTGGCGAAGACGACGCATCAGCTGGTTGCGTTCGTAATCGACAATGTCTTTGTTATCAAGCTGCTTCAGGCAGTTGTTCACTTCCACCATTTTGTGGATAAGCGTACGACGGGTGATCTCGGTCGGGTGCGCGGTAAGCACCAGTTCCAGGGAGAGGGATTCCACCGCTTTTTTGATGGTCTCTTCGTTGAGATCGGGCTGGTCTTTGAGTTTTCTGAGCGTGCGGGCAATCACTTCCGGGTTGCTGGCAGCTTCGCCCTTCGGCGAAATACTGTGGTATTGCTCGGCGGTGTTAGCCAGGTTCAGGAACTGGCTGAACGCGCGCGCGACGGGCAGCAGTTCGTCGTTGGACAGGTTCTGCAAGGTGGTGAGCAGCTCCTGGCGGTTCGCTTCATTTCCTGCTCGGGAGGATTTGGACAGCTTACGGATGGTTTCAACGCGGTCGAGAATGTTCTCTCCCAGCGCGTCCTTGATGGTATCTCCCAGCACTTTGCCGAGCATACTGACATTACTACGCAACGCGGAATATTGTTCGTTCATAAAAACCCAGTCACCCCATCATTTTTGTTTATGCCCATTCAGAAATCTTTTGGACATTTATTTGTCATCTCCCTTTATAAAGCCACGTAAACCCCCTGCCGTCAATTGCTGCGAAAACGGTTCAGCAAACGAATAAATGTGGGCAATTTACGAAATTTAATTCGCTTCGCGTCAGATAAGAGATGCTTATGAGAATGTGACGAGGATCATGCGTTTTGGTGCCCTCTCCTGGCGGAAGAGGGCACTCAAAAAGAATTGTTAGTGCCAGCAGAAATGATGCACAACCTGGGTAATTAATTCGCGTGTCGGCTTAATAAAGCGGGTTTCCAGGTATTCGTCCGGCTGGTGAGCCTGATTAATGGAACCCGGGCCAAGCACCAGTGTCGGGCACAGCGTCTGGATAAACGGCGCTTCGGTGCAGTAGTTCACTACATCGGTTTGCGCGCCGAGCAGTTTTTCGACCACCTGCACCAGCTGGTGGTCCGGCGGGCATTCGTAGCCAGGGATCGGCGGGTGCAGCTCGGAAATGGTCAGACGGCCCGGCCAGCGCTCGCTCACAGGGGCCAGGGCTTCCGTCAGCAGGCCATCCAGATCGCTTAAGGTCATGCCCGGCAGCGGGCGGATATCCATATGCAGTTCGCAGCAAGCGCAGATGCGGTTGGAGGCGTCACCACCGTGCAGACTGCCCAGGTTCAGCGTTGGGTACGGCACGGTAAACGAGTCGTGGTGATAGCGCTCTTTCAGGGAGTCGCGCAGCTGCATGATACGGCCAATCGCATCATGCATCAGTTCGATGGCGTTGACGCCACGAGCGGGATCGCTGGAGTGGCCGGACTGGCCCATCACGCGTACGGCGGTAGAGATATGGCCTTTGTGGGCGCGAATCGGTTGCAGTGAAGTCGGTTCACCGATAATGGCGCAATCCGGGCGCAGGGCGGTATTCTCCGAAAAATAGCGCGCACCCGCCATGCTGGTCTCTTCATCGGCGGTGGCCAGAATATAGAGCGGCTTTTTCAGGGTTTTCACATCCACCTCACGCAGGGCATCAAGAATAAAGGCGAAGAAGCCTTTCATATCCGCCGTGCCCAGACCGTAGAGCTTGTTGTCGTGCTCGGTCAGGGTGAAGGGATCGCGCGTCCAGCGGCCATCATCAAAGGGAACGGTATCCGTATGTCCGGCCAGCAGCAGGCCGCCAGCACCCTCGCCGGTACTGGCGAGCAGATTGAATTTATTGCGGGTTCCTGGAACGGGTTGAACTTCCACCTTAAACCCGAGTTCGCTAAACCAGCCAGCCAGTAAATTGATTAAAGACTCATTGCTCTGGTCGAGCGCTTCTTCGGTCGCACTGATGGACGGCGTGGCAATCAGGGCGCGGTAAATCTCGATAAAGGGTGGTAAATTCATTTTCATTGTTGACATACCTTAGGTCGTGATAGTATCAATATTCATGCACTAAATATGAATAAAAATACACTAACGTTGATCGTAAAGGAACCCGATGTTGAATACGCTGATTGTGGGCGCTAGCGGTTATGCGGGCGCAGAGCTTGTGAGCTACGTGAATCGCCATCCTCATATGACCATAACCGCTTTGACCGTATCAGCGCAAAGCAATGATGCGGGAAAATTAATTTCTGATTTGCATCCGCAGCTTAAGGGAGTCGTGGATTTGCCGTTGCAGCCGATGTCCGACATCAGCGAGTTTACCGACGGTGTGGATGTGGTGTTTTTGGCCACCGCCCACGAAGTTAGCCACGACCTGGCACCGCAGTTCCTGGCGGCCGGCTGTGTGGTTTTCGATCTCTCCGGCGCGTTCCGCGTTAACGACAGTGCGTTTTATGAAAAATATTACGGCTTTACTCACCAGCATCCGGATCTGCTTAAAAAAGCGGTTTATGGTCTGGCGGAGTGGAGCGCGGATAAGCTGAAAGAAGCCAATTTGATTGCCGTTCCGGGATGCTATCCAACGGCGGCGCAGCTTTCTCTTAAGCCTTTGATCGACGCGGGCCTGCTGGATCTTAACCAGTGGCCTGTGATCAACGCCACCAGTGGCGTCAGCGGTGCCGGGCGTAAGGCGGCCATTTCTAACAGCTTCTGCGAAGTGAGCCTGCAACCGTATGGCGTATTCAACCACCGTCATCACCCGGAAATCACTACACACCTGGGCGCGGAAGTGATTTTCACCCCGCATCTGGGCAACTTCCCGCGCGGGATTCTGGAAACCATCACCTGCCGTCTGAAACCGGGCGTGACCAAAGATCAGGTAGCCGAAGCCTTTAATCAGGCGTATGCCGATAAACCGTTGGTGCGTCTGTATGACAAAGGTGTCCCGGCACTGAAAAACGTGGTCGGCCTGCCGTTCTGCGATATCGGTTTTGCCGTTCAGGGCGAGCACCTGATCGTGGTGGCTGCAGAAGATAACCTTCTCAAAGGCGCTGCCGCCCAGGCGGTGCAGTGCGCAAACATTCGTTTTGGCTTCGCCGAAACGCAGTCTCTTATTTAAGGTGTGATGATGAATCCATTAATTATCAAACTCGGTGGTGTACTGCTGGACAGCGAAGAAGCGCTGGAGCGTCTGTTTACTGCACTGGTGAACTATCGTGAATCACACCAACGTCCGCTGGTGATTGTACACGGCGGCGGCTGCGTGGTGGATGAGCTGATGAAAGGGCTGAATCTGCCGGTGAAAAAGAAAAACGGCCTGCGTGTGACGCCTGCCGATCAGATCGACATCATTACCGGCGCGCTGGCGGGAACTGCAAACAAAACGCTGCTGGCGTGGGCAAAGAAACACCATATCGCCTCCGTGGGCCTGTATCTGGGCGACGGTGATAGCGTAAATGTGACCCAGCTCGACGAAGAACTGGGCCATGTTGGACTGGCGCAGCCGGGTTCACCTAAGCTGATTAACACCCTGCTGGAAGGCGGTTTCCTGCCGGTTGTAAGCTCTATCGGAGTGACCGAAGAGGGACAACTGATGAACGTGAATGCCGACCAGGCGGCCACGGCGCTGGCGGCGACGCTGGGCGCGGATCTGATTCTGCTCTCCGATGTGAGCGGGATTCTGGATGGAAAAGGCCAGCGCATTGCCGAGATGACGGCGGCGAAGGCTGAGCAGTTAATCGACCAGGGCATTATTACCGACGGCATGATTGTGAAGGTGAATGCCGCGCTGGATGCCGCTCGCACTTTGGGTCGCCCGGTCGATATCGCTTCGTGGCGTCACGCGGAACAATTGCCCGCGTTGTTTAACGGCACGCCGATTGGTACACGTATTCTGGCCTAATATTTTGTGCCGGTAAGCGTAGCGTTACCGGGCAAAAAAAGAGTATTGATTATTGCAGGTCGGGTAAGCGCAGCGCGACCCGACAGAACTAACCGAATTTAAGGAAGCATGTTATGGCACTTTGGGGTGGGCGTTTTACACAGGCAGCGGATCAGCGTTTCAAACAGTTCAACGACTCTTTGCGCTTCGACTACCGCCTGGCCGAACAGGATATCGTCGGCTCTGTGGCCTGGTCTAAAGCGCTGGTCACCGTTGGCGTGCTGACGGCAGACGAACAAGTGCAGCTCGAAGAGGCGCTGAACAATCTGCTGGAAGAGGTGCGCCTGAATCCGCAGCAAATCCTCGAGAGCGATGCTGAAGATATTCATAGCTGGGTGGAAGGCAAACTGATCGACAAAGTCGGCCAGTTGGGTAAAAAGCTGCACACCGGGCGTAGCCGTAACGATCAGGTCGCGACTGACCTGAAGCTGTGGTGTAAAGACACTGTTGTGGAGCTGCTGTCGGCGAATCGCCAGCTGCAGAGTGCGCTGGTGGAAACCGCGCATCACAATCAGGACGCGGTGATGCCGGGTTATACCCACCTGCAGCGCGCGCAGCCGGTGACGTTTGCTCACTGGTGTCTGGCCTATGTTGAAATGCTGGCGCGCGATGAGAGCCGTTTGCAGGATACCCTGAAGCGTCTGGACGTCAGCCCGCTGGGCAGCGGTGCGCTGGCCGGCACGGCGTATGAAATCGACCGTGAACAGCTGGCCGGCTGGCTGGGCTTTGCTTCTGCCACCCGTAACAGCCTGGACAGCGTTTCCGATCGCGACCACGTGCTGGAGCTGCTGTCGAATGCGTCCATTGGCATGGTGCATCTGTCGCGCTTTGCCGAAGATCTGATTTTCTTCAATTCCGGTGAAGCCGGTTTTGTTGAGCTGTCTGACCGCGTGACGTCCGGTTCTTCCCTCATGCCGCAGAAGAAAAACCCGGATGCGCTGGAGCTGATCAGGGGTAAATGTGGCCGCGTGCAGGGCGCGCTGACCGGCATGATGATGACGCTGAAAGGGCTGCCACTGGCCTACAACAAAGACATGCAGGAAGATAAAGAGGGGCTGTTCGATGCTCTCGACACCTGGCTCGACTGCCTGCACATGGGCGCGCTGGTGCTGGACGGTATTCAGGTGAAACGTCCACGTTGCCAGGAAGCGGCGCAGCAGGGCTATGCGAACTCTACGGAGCTGGCGGATTATCTGGTCGCCAAAGGCGTGCCGTTCCGTGAGGCGCACCATATTGTGGGCGAAGCGGTGGTTGAGGCGATTCGTCAGGGCAAGCCGCTGGAAGATCTTACGCTTGCCGATCTGCAGAAATTCAGTGCGGTGATTGGCGATGACGTCTATCCGATTCTGGCGCTGCAATCCTGCCTGGATAAGCGTGCGGCGAAAGGCGGTGTGTCGCCGAAGCAGGTGGCGCAGGCGATTGCGGATGCGAAAGATCGGCTGATTTAAGTCGGTACATTGCCGGGTGGCGCAGCGCTTACCCGGCCAATAAAAATCAGGCCTGGCGTTTGCCGGGCTTTTTTTATGCAAAAAAAAGCGGACACAGGGTCCGCAAAAGTTCACGTTGGCTTTAGTTGTTCGAGTTTTGAGAGAAACTCGTATAACGCGGCGGTGCTTCAAGGGTCAAACAGTCACCGCCTCGTCTATGTGGTGTATTATTCAACAGAATGCTTGATAGGGATAATCGTTCGTTGCTATGCTATCTATCGCCATGAACTATCGTGGCGACGGAGGATGAATAATGAATATTCGTGATCTTGAATACCTGGTAGCGTTAGCTGAGCATCGTCATTTTCGCCGCGCGGCAGATTCCTGCCACGTCAGCCAGCCGACCCTGAGCGGTCAGATCCGCAAGCTGGAAGATGAGCTGGGCGTGATGCTGCTGGAACGTACCAGTCGTAAAGTGCTGTTCACCCAGGCCGGTTTGCTGCTGGTGGATCAGGCGCGCACCGTGCTGCGCGAGGTCAAAGTGCTCAAGGAAATGGCAAGCCAGCAGGGGGAAGCCATGTCCGGCCCGCTGCACATTGGCCTGATCCCTACCGTTGGCCCCTATTTGTTGCCACAAATTATCCCGATGCTGCACCAGACCTTCCCGAAACTCGAAATGTATCTGCACGAAGCCCAGACCCATCAACTGCTGGCGCAGCTGGATAGCGGTAAGCTCGACTGTGCCATTCTGGCGCTGGTCAAAGAGAGCGAAGCCTTTATCGAAGTGCCGCTGTTTGATGAGCCGATGATGCTGGCGATCTATGAGGATCACCCGTGGGCGAACCGCGATCGCGTGCCGATGTCCGATCTGGCGGGTGAAAAGCTGCTGATGCTCGAAGACGGTCACTGTTTGCGCGATCAGGCGATGGGTTTTTGCTTTGAAGCGGGTGCGGATGAAGATACCCATTTCCGTGCAACCAGCCTGGAAACGCTGCGCAATATGGTGGCGGCGGGAAGCGGTATTACACTGCTGCCTGCGCTGGCCGTACCGCGCGAGCGCAAACGCGATGGTGTGGTTTATCTGCCGTGCATTAAACCTGAGCCGCGTCGTACCATTGGTCTGGTCTATCGTCCAGGATCACCGCTGCGCAGCCGCTATGAGCAGCTGGCAGAGGCCATCCGCAGTTCGATGGATGGCCACTTTGACGGTGCGTTAAAACAGGCGGTTTAAACCGTTCAGCGCTGCTACCCGATAGGCTTCTGCCATCGTCGGGTAGTTAAAGGTGGTGTTAACGAAGTACTCAATCGTGTTACCGCCACCTTTTTGCTCCATGATGGCCTGACCGATATGAATGATTTCCGCCGCGCGTTCACCGAAGCAGTGAATCCCGAGGATCTCTTTCGTCTCGCGATGGAACAAAATCTTCAGCGTTCCCACGCTCATTCCCACGATTTGCGCCCGCGCCAGATGCTTGAACTGCGCACGACCCACCTCGTAAGGCACCTTCATTGACGTCAGCTGCTGTTCGGTTTTGCCCACCGAGCTGATCTCCGGAATGGTGTAAATCCCGGTTGGAATATCTTCGATCAGATGCGCAGTCGCTTCGCCTTTCACCAGCGCCTGGGCAGCGATGCGGCCCTGGTCGTAAGCGGCGGAAGCCAGGCTCGGATAACCAATCACATCCCCCACCGCGTAGATATGCGGTAAGGCAGTCTGGTACATGCTGTTGACCTTCAGCTGACCGCGGCTGTCCGTTTCAAGACCGATGTTTTCCAGCGCCAGCGAATCGGTGTTACCCGTACGCCCGTTGGCATACAGCAGGCAGTCGGCTTTGAGCTTTTTCCCGGATTTCAGGTGCATGATCACACCGTCATCGCAGCCTTCGATTTTCTCGTACTCTTCGTTGTGGCGAATAACCACGCCGCTGTTCCAGAAGTGGTAGGAGAGGGAGTCGGACATCTCCTGATCGAGAAACGCCAGCAGACGGTCACGGGTGTTGATCAGGTCGACTTTCACGTCCATTCCACGGAAGATCGACGCATATTCGCAGCCAATCACCCCTGCGCCGTAGATGAGCACGTGGCGCGGTTCGTGGTGCAGGCTCAGAATCGAGTCGCTGTCGTAGACGCGCGGATGAGAGAAATCGACGTCAGTCGGATGGTACGGGCGTGAGCCGCAGGCGATGACAAATTTCTCGGCGGTAATCGTCTCGACGGAACCGTCATGACACTTCAGCGCCAGCGTGTGTTCATCAACAAAGTGCGCGTCGCCCTGCAAAATTTCGCAGTGATTGCGCTCGTAAAACCCCTGGCGCATCCGCGTTTGCTGATTAATCACATTATCAGCATGGTTGAGGATGTCGGCAAAGGAAGAACGAAGAAGTCGGGAATGGTCGCTGTAAAGAGGGTTCTGGTTAAATTCAATAATGCGGCTAACGGCGTGGCGGAGGGCTTTAGAAGGGATGGTGCCCCAGTGGGTGCAACCGCCGCCAACATTATGGTAGCGCTCGATGACCGCTACTCTGGCTCCCTGTTTCACCAGTCCCATAGCAGCGCCTTCGCCGCCGGGGCCGGAACCAATAACTATTGCGTCGTAATCGTAGGTGTGTGGCATGGCAAGGCTTACCTGTTCTTATACATAAAAGCAACAGAATAGTAACATCATTAGCAGGATAACCCAATTATCGTTGTGCTCTTTTCGAGCTGTGGAGCACAAACCTCGCGTAAACAATCATTCACAAAGTGATGCAAACAGATTAATTTTATTCTCTGGTATAGTGCCTGAAGGCCTTTGGAAGGATTCAACTATTGTGATGGGCGTAAGAGCACAACAAAAAGAGAAAACCCGGCGTTCGCTGGTGGAAGCGGCATTTAGTCAACTGAGTGCTGAGCGAAGTTTTGCCAGTTTGAGCCTGCGCGAAGTCGCACGCGAGGCCGGGATTGCGCCAACGTCCTTTTATCGTCATTTTCGTGATGTGGATGAGCTGGGTCTGACCATGGTGGATGAGAGCGGCCTGATGCTGCGCCAGCTTATGCGCCAGGCGCGTCAGCGTATCGCCAAAGGCGGCAGCGTGATCCGCACGTCCGTTTCAACGTTTATGGAATTTATCGGCAACAATCCCAACGCGTTTCGACTGTTATTGCGCGAACGTTCGGGGACATCTGCCGCGTTTCGTGCCGCCGTTGCGCGCGAAATTCAGCATTTTATTGCGGAACTTGCCGACTATCTCGAAATCGAAAACCATATGCCACGCGCCTTCACGGAAGCGCAGGCCGAGGCGATGGTGACCATTGTTTTCAGTGCGGGTGCCGAAGCACTGGATGTTGGCGTTGAACAACGCAAGCAACTCGAAGAGCGACTGGTATTACAGCTGAGGATGATTTCCAAAGGGGCGTATTACTGGTACCGCCGGGAACAAGAAAAGTCGGCGCATCACATCGACGAAGGTGAGTAATGAAACAGTCAGGTCAGGATAAAGGTACGTTGTTGCTGGCATTGATCGCTGGCTTATCTATTAACGGAACATTTGCAGCCGTGTTCAGCTCGATTGTGCCGTTTTCGATCTTCCCGCTTATTGCCCTGGTGCTGACGGTTTACTGTCTGCATCAGCGCTATCAGAACCGTACTATGCCGGTGGGTTTACCGGGCCTGGCTGCCGCGTTCTTTATCCTGGGCGTTCTGCTGTATAGCACCGTGGTGCGCGCAGAATATCCGGATATCGGCTCTAACTTCCTGCCTGCGGTGCTGTCAGTGGCGCTGGTGTTCTGGATTGGTATTAAGATGCGTAACCGTAAGCATCAAATCCATGAATAACGGGATGTTGCAGGGCAGACAGGCGTAGCGCCACCTGCCGAAAAAAAGCCGGATGGCGTTTCGCTTATCCGGCCTACGAGATTTTACTTCGCCGTTAACAGTACGCCGCACTCCATGTGGTGCGTGTACGGGAACTGATCGAACAACGCCAGACGTTCAACCTTGTGCGTCTGGCTTAATGTTTCCAGATTCTTACACAGCGTCTCCGGATTGCAGGAGATGTAAAGAATACGTGGATAAGCCTGCACCATCTTCTCGGTTTCGCTGTCCAGCCCGCTGCGCGGTGGATCGACGAAAATCGTCTCGCACTGGTAGCTCTTCAGATCGATTCCCTGCAAGCGGTTGAATTCACGCACGCCGTTCATCGCCTGCGTAAACTCTTCGGCCGCCATGCGAATAATTTGCACATTATCAATGTGGTTCGCCGCGATGTTGTACTGCGCTGCCGCGACGGAGGGTTTGGCAATTTCGGTGGCCAGAACGCGTTCAAAGTTGCGCGCCAGCGCGAGGGAGAAGTTGCCGTTCCCGCAGTATAGTTCGAGCAAATCACCCGTTGCCCCTTCGGTGGCGTTCAGCGCCCACTCCAGCATCTGCACGTTCATCGCCGCATTCGGCTGCGTGAAGCTGTTTTCGACCTGGCGATAGATCATCTCTTTCCCGGCCACTGGCAGACGTTCATCCACATAGTCCTGATCGAGCATGATTTTAGTTTTGGTGGCGCGGCCAATCAGATGCACATTGATATTCTGGGCACGCAGCGCATCGCGCAGCGCTTCCGCTTCCTGACGCCATTCATCATTCAGGGTTTTGTGATAGAGCAGTGAGACGATCGCCTGGTTGCTTTGCGTGGTCAGGTAATCAATCTGGAACAATTTGTGGCGCAGAATCGGGTTTTCACGTACGCCTTCAATCATCAGCGTCATTAATTGGTTAATTAATTCACTCGCAGCCGGGAAACTGTTTACGCGGATGCGGGATTTGGTCTGCTGATCGAAAATGATGTGGTACAGATCGTCGCCGTCATGCCAGATACGGAATTCAGCGCGCATGCGATAGTGACTGACCGGCGAGCGGAACACCTCGGGAACGGGCGCCGCAAAAGGCGTCATCATACTTTGCAGGCGGACCACTTTTTCTGCCAGCTGCGCGTCGTACTGTTCTGTCGGGAGGTGTTCGGGGGTCATGATGCATCCTGAGTGGTAAACAATTTCGCGGGGATTGTAAGCACTGTACAGGGGATGTCCAGATTTAATCATGCATAGCTGTCTGGACATCCATACGTTTCTAATTGTAGCATTCTGTTTCCGGTCTCCTGTAAGTGAAAAGGGAATCCAGTGTAAATCTGGAGCTGACGCGCAGCGGTAAAGACTGGCGGGATGAATGTTGTAGACACTGCTTTCGAGTGGGAAGTCTTCATCCACACACGCCACCAAGCCCGAAGACCTGCCGGTGTTACGTCGCATTTGGTTTCATCATCGCGTGCTATAGATGACGCCTGCGGCATCCTTCTTATATTGTGGATGCTTTAACAATGATTAAAAAAGTATCGCTGATGACGGCGCTTTCCGTCACGGCTTTTTCGGGCTGGGCGCAGGAAAGCGCTGACTCGTTGGTGGTGACAGCAAACCGTTTTGAGCAACCGGCAAATACCGTTCTGGCGCCGACGTCGGTGGTGACCCGTGAAGATATCGAACGCTGGCAGGCCAAGAGCGTCGTGGAAGTCATGCAGCGCCTGCCGGGTGTGGATATCGCCCAAAGCGGCGGCATGGGGGCAAACGCTTCTACTTTTATACGCGGTACAGAATCACGTCACGTTCTGGTGCTGATTGACGGCATCCCGCTGAACAACGCCGGGATCAGTAATGTCGCCGATCTTAGCCAAATCCCTACTTCTCTTATCCAGCGTCTTGAGTACATTCGCGGTCCACGGTCTGCGCTGTATGGTTCCGATGCGATTGGCGGCGTAATCAATATTATCACCGGACGCGATCAGCCCGGCGGTGAGATCTCTGCGGGTGTGGGGTCGAAGGGCTATCAGTCTTACGACGGTTCATTCCAGCAGCGCTTCGATAAAACCAAAGTCACCCTTGCGGGCAACTATACCTATACCCGCGGTTTTGATATTGATGCGCAAGATGCACCGCGTCAGCCGGATCGCGACGGTTTTATGAGTAAGTCTCTTTACGGCTCCGTGGAGCAGCAAATCACCGACAGCGTGAGCGGCTTCTTCCGTGGCTTTGGCTATGACAACCGTACTGCGTATGACGGTTATGATAGCTATGACGATAACTACAACATGACCGGCACGCCAGACATGCGGCAGCTGTATAGCCAGAATTGGGATACCGGGCTGCGCTACAACCAAGGGATTTATCATTCACAGTTGGTGGCCGGTTATGGTCGCAGCAAAGATCTGAACTACGATCCGAGTAAAGGGCGCTATGCGGCATCGTCCAGTATGGATGATGTGAAACAATACACCACGCAATGGATGAACACCTTCACTGTTGGCCAAGGCAACATTGGAGCAGGTCTGGACTGGCAGAAGCAGAAAACCGAAGCAGGAACAGCTAGCCTGAAAAGTGGTTATGAACAGCGTAACACTGGCGTGTTTCTCTCCGCGATGCAGCAGTTTAATAGCGTAACGCTGGAAGCGGCTGCTCGTAACGACGATAACTCTAATTTTGGCAACCACAGCACATGGCAAACCAGCGCCGCGTGGGAGTTTGTCGAAGGGTATCGCATTATTGGTTCTTACGGCACTGCGTATAAAGCGCCAACCATGAGCCAGATTCATAGCGAGAAGTATGGCAACCCGGATCTGAAACCTGAAGAGAGCAAACAGTGGGAAGGGGGCTTTGAAGGTCTGACGGGACCGGTGAGCTGGCGCGTGAGCGCGTATCGTAATGATGTCGATAATCTGGTGGGCTACGATGCGAACAACCGCCCTTATAACGTCAACAAAGCTCGTATTGAGGGTATTGAAGCGACGGCACAGTTTGATACCGGTCCAGTTGGTCATCAGATTTCTTATGATTATGTAGATCCGCGTAATGCGAAAACCAACGAAGTGCTGAAGCGTCGCTCCAAACAGCAGGTGAAATACCAGCTGGATACTCAGGTATGGGATTTCGACTGGAATCTTGCCTACCGTTATTTGGGAACTCGTTACGACGACGATTTCAGCAGTTTTCCGTCTCGTGAAGTGAAAATGGGTGGCGTAAGTCTGTGGGATGTCGCAGTTTCATATCCTGTCACCTCACATCTGACAGTTCGTGGTAAAATAGCTAACCTGTTCGATAAAGATTACGAGACAGTTTATGGCTACCAAACTGCAGGACGGGAATATACCTTGTCTGGCAGCTACACCTTCTGATCCACGTCCCACCGTGCTGGTGTTTGACTCCGGCGTCGGTGGGCTTTCGGTCTACGATGAGATTCGGCATCTTCTGCCGGATCTTCATTACATCTATGCCTTCGATAACGTCGCTTTTCCTTATGGGGAAAAGAGCGAAGACTTTATCGTTGAGCGTGTCCTGGAAATCGTCACTGCCGTCCAACAGCGTTATCCCTTAGCGCTGGCCGTGATTGCCTGTAATACCGCAAGCACCGTTTCCCTTCCTGCATTACGCGAAAAATTCCCGTTCCCCGTTGTGGGCGTGGTGCCAGCGATTAAGCCTGCGGCTCGTCTGACGGCGAACGGTATCGTCGGCCTGCTGGCGACGCGCGGGACGGTGAAGCGTCCTTATACGCGTGAGCTGATTGACCGCTTCGCTAACGAATGCTCGATTGCCATGCTCGGCTCAGCCGAACTGGTGGAGATGGCCGAAGCGAAGCTGCATGGTCATCCGGTGCCGCTGGAGGAACTGCGTCGCATTTTGCGTCCATGGCTACGAATGGCTGAACCACCGGATACGGTTGTGCTGGGCTGCACGCATTTCCCGCTATTACAGGACGAGCTGCTTGAGGTCTTGCCGGAAGGCACGCGTCTGGTCGACTCCGGTGCAGCGATTGCCCGGCGCACTGCCTGGCTTCTTGAACATGAAGCGCCAGATGCCAAATCCAGTGACAAGAATATTGCTTTCTGTATGGCGCTCACCCCTGAGACTGAGCAACTTTTACCCGTCTTACGCCGATATGGCTTTGAAACGCTCGAAAAACTGGCGCTATAGCACGGTTTTGAACAAAAAAAAGGCGGTTGAAAGTTTTTTTTAAAAGAGGGGTTGTCAACGTCTGAGAACTCCCTATAATGCGCCTCCACTGACACGGAACAACGGCACGCAAGCCGCCGGGACAGAAGGGGTTCAGCGATGAACGCCGACAGCGAAAAGCGAAATTAAACGCTTGACTCTGAATGAGGAAAACGTATTATACGGGACCTCGCAACGGTGAGCGAAAGCCGCGTTGCACTGCTCTTTAACAATTTATCAGACAATCTGTGTGGGCACTCAAAGTGACATGGATTCTAAACGTCGCAAGACGCTAAATGAATACCAAAGTCTCTGAGTGAACATGCGTAATTCATTACGAAGTTTAATTCACGAGCATCAAACTTAAATTGAAGAGTTTGATCATGGCTCAGATTGAACGCTGGCGGCAGGCCTAACACATGCAAGTCGAGCGGTAGCACAGAGAGCTTGCTCTCGGGTGACGAGCGGCGGACGGGTGAGTAATGTCTGGGAAACTGCCTGATGGAGGGGGATAACTACTGGAAACGGTAGCTAATACCGCATAACGTCGCAAGACCAAAGAGGGGGACCTTCGGGCCTCTTGCCATCAGATGTGCCCAGATGGGATTAGCTAGTAGGTGGGGTAACGGCTCACCTAGGCGACGATCCCTAGCTGGTCTGAGAGGATGACCAGCCACACTGGAACTGAGACACGGTCCAGACTCCTACGGGAGGCAGCAGTGGGGAATATTGCACAATGGGCGCAAGCCTGATGCAGCCATGCCGCGTGTATGAAGAAGGCCTTCGGGTTGTAAAGTACTTTCAGCGAGGAGGAAGGCATTGTGGTTAATAACCACAGTGATTGACGTTACTCGCAGAAGAAGCACCGGCTAACTCCGTGCCAGCAGCCGCGGTAATACGGAGGGTGCAAGCGTTAATCGGAATTACTGGGCGTAAAGCGCACGCAGGCGGTCTGTCAAGTCGGATGTGAAATCCCCGGGCTCAACCTGGGAACTGCATTCGAAACTGGCAGGCTAGAGTCTTGTAGAGGGGGGTAGAATTCCAGGTGTAGCGGTGAAATGCGTAGAGATCTGGAGGAATACCGGTGGCGAAGGCGGCCCCCTGGACAAAGACTGACGCTCAGGTGCGAAAGCGTGGGGAGCAAACAGGATTAGATACCCTGGTAGTCCACGCCGTAAACGATGTCGACTTGGAGGTTGTTCCCTTGAGGAGTGGCTTCCGGAGCTAACGCGTTAAGTCGACCGCCTGGGGAGTACGGCCGCAAGGTTAAAACTCAAATGAATTGACGGGGGCCCGCACAAGCGGTGGAGCATGTGGTTTAATTCGATGCAACGCGAAGAACCTTACCTACTCTTGACATCCAGAGAACTTAGCAGAGATGCTTTGGTGCCTTCGGGAACTCTGAGACAGGTGCTGCATGGCTGTCGTCAGCTCGTGTTGTGAAATGTTGGGTTAAGTCCCGCAACGAGCGCAACCCTTATCCTTTGTTGCCAGCGGTTCGGCCGGGAACTCAAAGGAGACTGCCAGTGATAAACTGGAGGAAGGTGGGGATGACGTCAAGTCATCATGGCCCTTACGAGTAGGGCTACACACGTGCTACAATGGCGTATACAAAGAGAAGCGACCTCGCGAGAGCAAGCGGACCTCATAAAGTACGTCGTAGTCCGGATTGGAGTCTGCAACTCGACTCCATGAAGTCGGAATCGCTAGTAATCGTAGATCAGAATGCTACGGTGAATACGTTCCCGGGCCTTGTACACACCGCCCGTCACACCATGGGAGTGGGTTGCAAAAGAAGTAGGTAGCTTAACCTTCGGGAGGGCGCTTACCACTTTGTGATTCATGACTGGGGTGAAGTCGTAACAAGGTAACCGTAGGGGAACCTGCGGTTGGATCACCTCCTTACCTGAAAGAACCTGCCTTTGTAGTGTCCACACAGATTGTCTGATGAAAAATAAGCAGTAAAAAATCTCTGCAGGCTTGTAGCTCAGGTGGTTAGAGCGCACCCCTGATAAGGGTGAGGTCGGTGGTTCAAGTCCACTCAGGCCTACCAAATTTATCCTGATACTGCGTTGTGAAACGGCTCGCATACTTCAGTATGCTTCGTCCTTCCACGCCTTGTCTCAGTCTAAATTACCGGTAATGAGATTTAGCATTTGTGATGGGGTTATAGCTCAGCTGGGAGAGCGCCTGCCTTGCACGCAGGAGGTCTGCGGTTCGATCCCGCATAGCTCCACCATCCTTTTACTGCGAACAACAAGAAAACTTCAGAGTGTACCTGAAAAGGTTCACTGCGAAGTTTTGCTCTTTAAAAATCTGGATCAAGCTGAAAATTGAAACGACACGCTGCGTCTGTTCTCCGTAATAAGAACAGAATGACGGTGTGTTCGAGTCTCTCAAATTTTCGCGACACGATGATGTTTTACGAAACATCTTCGGGTTGTGAGGTTAAGCGACTAAGCGTACACGGTGGATGCCCTGGCAGTCAGAGGCGATGAAGGGCGTGCTAATCTGCGATAAGCGTCGGCGAGGTGATATGAACCTTTGACCCGGCGATACCCGAATGGGGAAACCCAGTGTGTTCCGACACACTATCATGTCATGAATACATAGTGGCATGAGGCGAACCGGGGGAACTGAAACATCTAAGTACCCCGAGGAAAAGAAATCAACCGAGATTCCCCCAGTAGCGGCGAGCGAACGGGGAGGAGCCCAGAGTCTGAATCAGCGCGTGTGTTAGTGGAAGCGTCTGGAAAGTCGCACGATACAGGGTGAAAGTCCCGTACACAAAAATGCACACGCTGTGAACTCGAAGAGTAGGGCGGGACACGTGGTATCCTGTCTGAATATGGGGGGACCATCCTCCAAGGCTAAATACTCCTGACTGACCGATAGTGAACCAGTACCGTGAGGGAAAGGCGAAAAGAACCCCGGCGAGGGGAGTGAAAAAGAACCTGAAACCGTGTACGTACAAGCAGTGGGAGCCTCTTTTATGGGGTGACTGCGTACCTTTTGTATAATGGGTCAGCGACTTATATTCTGTAGCAAGGTTAACCGTATAGGGGAGCCGAAGGGAAACCGAGTCTTAACTGGGCGTTAAGTTGCAGGGTATAGACCCGAAACCCGGTGATCTAGCCATGGGCAGGTTGAAGGTTGGGTAACACTAACTGGAGGACCGAACCGACTAATGTTGAAAAATTAGCGGATGACTTGTGGCTGGGGGTGAAAGGCCAATCAAACCGGGAGATAGCTGGTTCTCCCCGAAAGCTATTTAGGTAGCGCCTCGTGAACTCATCTTCGGGGGTAGAGCACTGTTTCGGCTAGGGGGCCATCCCGGCTTACCAACCCGATGCAAACTACGAATACCGAAGAATGTTATCACGGGAGACACACGGCGGGTGCTAACGTCCGTCGTGAAGAGGGAAACAACCCAGACCGCCAGCTAAGGTCCCAAAGTCATGGTTAAGTGGGAAACGATGTGGGAAGGCACAGACAGCCAGGATGTTGGCTTAGAAGCAGCCATCATTTAAAGAAAGCGTAATAGCTCACTGGTCGAGTCGGCCTGCGCGGAAGATGTAACGGGGCTAAACCATGCACCGAAGCTGCGGCAGCGACGCTTATGCGTTGTTGGGTAGGGGAGCGTTCTGTAAGCCGTTGAAGGTGTGCTGTGAGGCATGCTGGAGGTATCAGAAGTGCGAATGCTGACATAAGTAACGATAAAGCGGGTGAAAAGCCCGCTCGCCGGAAGACCAAGGGTTCCTGTCCAACGTTAATCGGGGCAGGGTGAGTCGACCCCTAAGGCGAGGCCGAAAGGCGTAGTCGATGGGAAACAGGTTAATATTCCTGTACTTGGTGTTACTGCGAAGGGGGGACGGAGAAGGCTATGTTAGCCGGGCGACGGTTGTCCCGGTTTAAGCATGTAGGCGGAGGTTCCAGGTAAATCCGGTACCTTTTTAACGCTGAGGTGTGATGACGAGGCACTACGGTGCTGAAGTAACAAATGCCCTGCTTCCAGGAAAAGCCTCTAAGCATCAGGTAACATCAAATCGTACCCCAAACCGACACAGGTGGTCAGGTAGAGAATACCAAGGCGCTTGAGAGAACTCGGGTGAAGGAACTAGGCAAAATGGTGCCGTAACTTCGGGAGAAGGCACGCTGGTGTGTAGGTGAAGTCCCTGCGGACGGAGCTGAAACCAGTCGAAGATACCAGCTGGCTGCAACTGTTTATTAAAAACACAGCACTGTGCAAACACGAAAGTGGACGTATACGGTGTGACGCCTGCCCGGTGCCGGAAGGTTAATTGATGGGGTTAGCGGCAACGCGAAGCTCTTGATCGAAGCCCCGGTAAACGGCGGCCGTAACTATAACGGTCCTAAGGTAGCGAAATTCCTTGTCGGGTAAGTTCCGACCTGCACGAATGGCGTAATGATGGCCAGGCTGTCTCCACCCGAGACTCAGTGAAATTGAACTCGCTGTGAAGATGCAGTGTACCCGCGGCAAGACGGAAAGACCCCGTGAACCTTTACTATAGCTTGACACTGAACACTGGTCCTTGATGTGTAGGATAGGTGGGAGGCTTTGAAGCGTGGACGCCAGTCTGCGTGGAGCCAACCTTGAAATACCACCCTTTAATGGCTGGTGTTCTAACGTAGACCCGTAATCCGGGTTGCGGACAGTGTCTGGTGGGTAGTTTGACTGGGGCGGTCTCCTCCTAAAGAGTAACGGAGGAGCACGAAGGTTAGCTAATCCTGGTCGGACATCAGGAGGTTAGTGCAATGGCATAAGCTAGCTTGACTGCGAGAGTGACGGCTCGAGCAGGTGCGAAAGCAGGTCATAGTGATCCGGTGGTTCTGAATGGAAGGGCCATCGCTCAACGGATAAAAGGTACTCCGGGGATAACAGGCTGATACCGCCCAAGAGTTCATATCGACGGCGGTGTTTGGCACCTCGATGTCGGCTCATCACATCCTGGGGCTGAAGTAGGTCCCAAGGGTACGGCTGTTCGCCGTTTAAAGTGGTACGCGAGCTGGGTTTAGAACGTCGTGAGACAGTTCGGTCCCTATCTGCCGTGGGCGCTGGAGAATTGAGGGGGGCTGCTCCTAGTACGAGAGGACCGGAGTGGACGCATCACTGGTGTTCGGGTTGTCATGCCAATGGCATTGCCCGGTAGCTAAATGCGGAAAAGATAAGTGCTGAAAGCATCTAAGCACGAAACTTGCCCCGAGATGAGTTCTCCCTGACCCTTTAAGGGTCCTGAAGGAACGTTGAAGACTACGACGTTGATAGGCTGGGTGTGTAAGTGCAGCGATGTATTGAGCTAACCAGTACTAATGAACCGTGAGGCTTAACCTTACAACGCCGAAGATGTTTTGGCGAAGCAGAGACAGTCGATTTTCAGCTGATACAGATTAATTGATGCGCAGAGATGCGTGTTGATACAGAATTTGCCTGGCGGCTTTAGCGCGGTGGTCCCACCTGATCCCATGCCGAACTCAGAAGTGAAACGCCGTAGCGCCGATGGTAGTGTGGGGTCTCCCCATGTGAGAGTAGGGAACTGCCAGGCATCAAATTAAGTAGTAAACCGGTGCATCAATCCGGTGGTTACAGAAGTCTTCGGTGGAGCGGTAGTTCAGTCGGTTAGAATACCTGCCTGTCACGCAGGGGGTCGCGGGTTCGAGTCCCGTCCGTTCCGCCACTTATTAAGATATTAAGCCTGCTTAAGTAGCAGGCTTAATAGCAAGAAGATTTAGGGGCGTAGCTCAGTTGGTAGAGCACCGGTCTCCAAAACCGGGTGTCGCGAGTTCGAGTCTCTCCGCCCCTGCCATATATAATCCTTTGCTTCGGCAAAGGATTTTTTTTGCGTTGAATACCTCAAAAACCCTGTCTTTCTTGCGTCCCTGCAAGACTCTAAAACTAATCCATTACGTTGATTTTCAATAGATCTTTAATTTGGACATGCTTGTCGCTGTTCTGAAGCCAGATCGCATAGAGTGGCCGGACAAGCGTTGTAGAATCAGAGACAGTATGCAGTCCGGGTTTGTCATCCGCCCAACGAGTGGGTAACCAGGTGCAACCATTGAGATGGGCTAATTGCTGACAGGCGATCTCTGCAGAGCTGGTCGTCAGTGAAGGGACATCATCCGCAGCGATCAAACCCACTTCATGCTGCTGGAAATCGGGGCCCCATTCCAGACGTAAATAGCTGAGATCCGCTTTCATCATCGAAGGCTGAGAAGCATAGAGTGCCAGGTTAAATTGTCCCAGGATCTGGCTGCTAAATTCATCCATTTTGGGGGCTTCAGTCGTGATCAGCAGATCTAACTGCCGCTCATGTAACTGCTTCACCAGCGATTGCCGCTGTGCAATTCGGGCTTCAAATTGCAGGTTGTTGTGCGACTTATACAATCGTGTAAGCCATTGACTCAGCATGCATTCCCACAGGGATGCACTCGCCCCGATAGAAAACTCGTTGTATCTGGAAGTATGTGCCACCTCCTTTCGCGCCGCCTGCCAGGTATTCATCAGTGTCTCAGCGTAGGGCAAGAGCTTCTCACCAGCCGCCGTTAAGCGAATATTGTTGCGATGGCGGGTAAAAAGATTCACACCGAGTTGATTTTCCAGCTGACGAATACGAAAACTCACCGCTGACTGTGTCAGGTAGAGTGCTTCCGCCGCTCGCCCAAAGTGACGCGTTCTGCTCACTTCGAGGAAAGTTTTTAGCAATTCCGTATCCACATCTTTCTCCGCAAAATTATTTGTCGTGATGATTTAAATGTTTTGTTTGACGCTCTGTCAAGCGTAACTAATACTCCGCGCCATAAATAGCTCGGCCAAAGAATTAGGAGCGTGTAGGATGGCGGAAAGCTTTACGACAACTAATCGTTTTTTCGACAATAAAAATTATCCGCGCGGGTTCTCTCGTCATGGCGATTTCACCATCAAAGAGGCGCAACTGCTTGAGCGCCATGGTTATGCCTTTAACGAGCTGGATCTGGGGAAACGTGAGCCTGCAACTGAAGACGAAAAACTGTTTGTTGCCGTTTGCCGTGGTGAGCGTGAGCCAGAATCTGAAGCAGAACGCGTATGGATCAAATACATGGCTCGCATTAAGCGACCAAAGCGTTTCCATACTCTCTCCGGCGGTAAGCCGCAGATGGAAGGTGCAGAAGACTACACCGAATCTGACGATTGATATGATGTGAAAAGGGGCTGCGGCCCCTTTTTTACGCCAGCATCTTTTGCAGGTGCAGCAGCAAAAGGTCTATTGCGCGATAACTTAGTGCTTCCTGCAGATGCTGCCGCGCGATATCACCACTCTTCTCCAAATCAGCGATAGTACGCGCCACCTTCAACAGGCGTTGCCATGCTCGTACTGAGAGGCCAAATCGTGTCAGCGTCTCTTCCAGCCAGCGTGAGTCAACTTCTGACAGACAACAAAACTGACGGATCTCTGCGTTATCGAGACGCGCATTGAGCTTGTTCTGACGTAAATACTGCCGTTCCTGGGCACGAATCACGCGTTCCCGTACGGTGCTGCTGTTCTCCCCTGTGTTATTCATCTGGCTAAGCACTCCCGGTGGCGGCAGTGGGATTTCGAGCGAGAGATCGAAGCGGTCGAGGAACGGGCCTGACAGTCGTCCCAGATAGCGAAGTGTCTGCTCAGGTGTACTCCGGTTGTGGTTGCCCTGGTAATGGCCTGATGGACTGGGATTCATGGCAGCAATGAGTTGGAACTGCGCCGGATAGCTGATCTTGGCTCGGGTACGGGAGATATGAATCTGCCCGGACTCGATCGGTTCGCGTAGGGCATCCAGAACACGTCTTTCGAATTCAGGTAATTCATCCAGAAACAGAATACCGTGGTGCGCGAGGGAAATTTCACCGGGTATTGGGATCGAACCGCCGCCAACCATCGCCGTGAGTGAAGCGCTGTGATGTGGGGACCGAAACGGCCTTCTGCGCCAGTGCTTCTGTAGGGATGTGGAATTCGTCAGACTAATGATTGCTGCGCTCTCCAGAGCCTCATGGTTGCTCAGCGGGGGCAACAAACCGTTAAGCCTACTGGCAAGCATAGTTTTCCCTGTGCCTGGCGGCCCAATCAGCAGCAGGTTGTGGCCGCCTGCCGCAGTGATTTCCAGCGCGCGCTTGCCCTGCTCCTGACCGATGATGTCGCTAAGATCCTCCAGATGTTCCGGCACACCGATACGATTTTCTTCAGGTTCTGCCAACTCATGACGCCCCTCCAGAAATGCACACACCTCCTGTAAATGTCCGGCAATCAGGCACCCCTTTTCCTCAATGAGGCTGACTTCTGATGCGTTCTCAGTAGCCACGATGATATGTCTACCGGCCTGTAACGCGGCTAACGCTCCCGAGATTGCGCCTGGAACGCCTCTTAACGCGCCTGTAAGCGCCAGTTCGCCCACAAACTCATACCGATTCAAATGGGGAGCGTTAAGCTGCTCAGAGGCGGAGAGAAGCGCTATGGCGATAGGTAAATCATATCGCCCGCCTTCTTTTGGGAGGTCGGCAGGGGCCAGGTTGATGGTTATCTTCTTGGCCGGAAAGGTATAACCGCTATTGATGATAGCGCTGCGAACGCGATCCCGGGCCTCTTTCACGGTGGTTTCCGGGAGTCCGACGAGGGTTAAGCCGGGGAGTCCATTGCTCAGATGAACTTCCACAGAAATAAGCGGCGCCTGTACGCCTAACGCTGCGCGAGTATAAACGACTGACAGTGACATAGGTGTCTCCTTTGCCAGTCACTATGCCAGCGTATTTTGTGGATTTTTAGCGTCAATTGCAGACATTACAAGGCGTGTTCATGCTTTTTAATGAAACAAAGTCACACTTGCTTTATGACGGAAGAGCGATCGCAAATGCGCAAAAATCGACGTTTTCTCTGTTGGAGACACTATTAAAAAATGAAAAATATTCATTTTCTATTTTCCTTATATAAAACAAACATTTTTTGCGAAAGTATTCGCTGGCTAAGCAATCGCGTCATAAATATTTCTTGTGTTTAATTCAATGTCTGTGATACCTCTTTAGGTATTCCTTCGAACAAGATGCCAAAAGAACTCAAAATGACAGCCCTTCTACTAGTGATTAGCCTGGTCGTGATTAGCGTGGTGGTGATTATTATCCCACCGTGCGGGGCTGCACTTGGACGAGGAAAGGCTTAAAAATCAAGCCTTAACGAACTAAGACCCCCGCACCGAAAGGTCCGGGGGTTTTTTTATGACCTAAAAACTTAAATGAGGAGCAGATAATGACAACTAGCACAAAATTCTGTTTCTCCAGATTTATGACGGGGAACTCACTATGAACGGGGCACAATGGGTAGTACATGCGTTGCAAGCGCAAGGAGTCGAGACGGTCTTCGGTTATCCGGGTGGCGCAATTATGCCGATTTACGATGCACTGTATGACGGCGGCGTGGAGCACCTGTTGTGCCGACACGAGCAGGGCGCGGCGATGGCGGCGATTGGTTTCGCCCGCGCGACCGGTAAAACGGGCGTTTGTATGGCCACTTCAGGACCGGGTGCGACCAACCTGATCACTGGCCTTGCCGATGCGCTGCTCGATTCCGTTCCCGTCGTCGCCATTACCGGGCAGGTTGCCTCACCGTTTATTGGTACCGATGCGTTTCAGGAAGTGGACGTTCTCGGTTTGTCCCTGGCCTGCACCAAGCACAGCTTCCTGGTGCAGTCGCTGGAAGAGCTGCCGCGCGTCATGGCAGAGGCCTTCCAGGTGGCAAATTCAGGCCGTCCTGGTCCCGTTCTGATTGATATTCCCAAAGATATTCAGGTGGCAGTCGGCGATTTAGAACCGCACTTCTCCACCGTCGAAAATGATGACTTTTTCCCGCAGGTGGAAGTTGAACTGGCTCGCCAGATGCTGGCCCAGGCGCAGCAGCCGATGCTGTATGTGGGGGGCGGAGTGGGGATGGCACAAGCGGTTCCCGCGCTGCGCGAGTTTATCGCTGCAACGCAAATCCCTGCGACCTGCACTCTGAAAGGACTGGGTGCTGTTGAAGCGGATTACCCGTATTACCTCGGCATGCTGGGGATGCATGGCACCAAGGCCGCAAACCTAGCAGTGCAAGAATGCGACCTGCTGATTGCCGTTGGCGCGCGTTTCGACGACCGAGTGACCGGTAAGCTGAACACCTTCGCCCCGAATGCCAAAGTGATCCATATGGATATCGATCCGGCCGAAATGAATAAACTGCGCCAGGCGCACGTGGCGTTGCAGGGCGATCTGAACGCACTGTTACCGGCGTTGCAGCAGCCGTTGTCCATCAATGAATGGCGTCAGCACACGGCGCAGATGCGCGTGGAAAATAGCTGGCGTTACGATCATCCTGGTGAGGCAATTTATGCTCCGCTGCTGTTAAAACAGCTGTCGGATCGCAAACCAACTGACTGCGTCGTTACCACCGATGTCGGCCAGCACCAGATGTGGTCTGCCCAGCATATGACCTACACCCGCCCGGAAAATTTCATCACCTCCAGCGGATTAGGCACTATGGGCTTCGGCCTGCCAGCAGCCGTCGGCGCTCAGGTTGCGCGCCCAAATGACACGGTCATCTGCGTTTCGGGGGATGGATCGTTCATGATGAACGTGCAGGAGCTGGGCACGGTCAAACGCAAACAGCTGCCGCTGAAAATCCTGTTACTGGACAACCAGCGTTTAGGCATGGTTCGCCAGTGGCAGCAGCTCTTTTTCCAGGAGCGCTACAGCGAAACAACCCTCACTGATAATCCTGATTTCCTCGTGCTGGCCAGCGCCTTCGGTATCCCTGGCCAACACATCACCCGTAAAGACCAGGTTGAAGCGGCACTCGACACCATGCTGTCCAGCGAAGGGCCATACCTGCTTCATGTCTCAATCGACGAACTTGAGAATGTCTGGCCGTTGGTGCCACCTGGCGCCAGTAACGCACAAATGATGGAGAACTTATCATGATGCAACATCAGGTCGCCGTTCAGGCCCGCTTCAATCCAGAAACATTAGAGCGCGTATTGCGCGTCGTTCGCCACCGTGGTTTTCAGATCTGCGCCATGAATATGGAAACCGCCACCGATGCCCAGAACATAAATATCGAATTGACCGTTGCCAGTCCACGGTCGGTCGACTTACTGTTTAGCCAGTTAAGTAAACTGGTAGATGTTGCCCATGTGGCCATCTGCCAGAGCACAACCACATCACAACAAATCCGCGCTTAAGCGTGACAGGAAGAAAACATGACGACGAAGAAAGCTGATTACATTTGGTTCAATGGTGAGATGGTTCGTTGGGAAGATGCCACGGTACACGTGATGTCTCACGCCCTGCACTACGGTACCTCTGTGTTTGAAGGTGTCCGTTGCTACGACTCTCACAAAGGACCAGTGGTGTTCCGCCATCGCGAACACATGCAGCGTCTGCATGACTCAGCCAAAATTTATCGTTTCCCGGTCTCTCAGAGCGTTGATGAGCTGATGGAAGCGTGCCGCGAAGTGCTCCGCAAAAACAATCTGACCAGCGCCTATATTCGCCCGCTGGTCTTCGTGGGAGATGTGGGCATGGGCGTTAACCCGCCAGCCGGTTACTCCACTGACGTCATCATTGCCGCGTTCCCGTGGGGAGCTTATCTGGGTGCAGAAGCTCTGGAGCAGGGGATCGACGCAATGGTTTCCTCCTGGAATCGCGTCGCGCCAAACACTATCCCAACGGCCGCGAAAGCGGGCGGTAACTACCTCTCTTCCCTGCTGGTCGGCAGCGAAGCGCGCCGCCACGGTTATCAGGAAGGTATCGCTCTGGACGTGAACGGCTACATCTCAGAAGGCGCCGGTGAAAACCTGTTTGAAGTGAAAGACGGCATTCTGTTCACCCCGCCATTCACCTCCTCAGCACTGCCGGGCATCACTCGTGATGCGATCATCAAGCTGGCGAAAGATTTGGGTATCGAAGTCCGTGAACAGGTTCTGTCCCGCGAATCCCTGTACCTGGCAGATGAAGTGTTTATGTCCGGTACCGCGGCTGAAATCACCCCGGTTCGCAGCGTGGACGGCATCCAGGTCGGCGAAGGCCGTCGTGGCCCGGTCACCAAACGTATTCAGGATGCATTCTTTGGCCTCTTCACCGGTGAAACGGAAGATAAATGGGGCTGGTTGGATCAAGTTAATTCATAAGCATAATTTTGGGACGGCACGCACCGTCCCAGTGAATATTCAGACGGGAGTAAAAGAGCATGCCTAAGTATCGTTCCGCCACCACCACCCATGGCCGTAATATGGCCGGTGCCCGCGCGCTGTGGCGCGCTACCGGGATGACCGACGCTGACTTCGGTAAGCCGATTATCGCTGTGGTTAACTCCTTTACCCAGTTTGTGCCGGGGCACGTCCACCTGCGCGATCTGGGTAAACTGGTTGCTGAGCAAATTGAAGCCGCAGGCGGCGTGGCGAAAGAGTTCAATACCATCGCTGTCGATGATGGTATCGCGATGGGCCACGGGGGCATGCTCTATTCACTGCCGTCGCGCGAGCTGATCGCCGATTCGGTCGAGTACATGGTTAACGCCCACTGCGCCGATGCGATGGTGTGTATCTCCAACTGCGACAAAATCACCCCAGGGATGCTGATGGCGTCCCTGCGCCTGAACATTCCGGTGATCTTCGTCTCTGGCGGCCCGATGGAAGCCGGTAAAACCAAGCTTTCTGACAAGATCATCAAGCTCGACCTGGTCGACGCGATGATTCAGGGCGCGGACCCGAAAGTCTCCGACGAGCAGAGCGATCAGGTTGAGCGCTCAGCGTGCCCGACCTGCGGTTCCTGTTCCGGGATGTTCACCGCCAACTCCATGAACTGCCTGACCGAAGCCCTCGGCCTTTCCCAGCCAGGTAACGGCTCCCTGCTGGCAACGCACGCCGACCGCAAACAGCTGTTCCTGAATGCGGGCACTCGCATCGTGGAACTGACCAAACGTTATTACGAGCAAGACGACGTCAGCGCGCTGCCGCGCAACATCGCCAACAAAGCGGCGTTCGAAAATGCCATGACGCTGGATATCGCCATGGGCGGTTCCACCAATACCGTTCTGCACCTGCTGGCTGCGGCGCAGGAAGCTGAAATTGATTTCACCATGAGTGACATCGACAAGCTTTCCCGCAAAGTGCCGCAGCTGTGTAAAGTCGCGCCAAGTACGCAGAAATACCACATGGAAGACGTACACCGTGCCGGTGGCGTGCTGGGTATTCTCGGCGAGCTGGAACGTGCCGGTCTGCTGAACCGTGAAGTGAAAAACATTCTCGGCCTGACGCTGCCGCAAACGCTGGAGCAGTACGACGTGATGCTGACCAAAGACGACGCGGTGAAAAAGATGTTCCGCGCCGGTCCGGCAGGTATTCGCACCACGCAGGCCTTCTCGCAGGATTGCCGCTGGGACACCCTGGATGACGACCGCGCTGAAGGCTGCATCCGTTCTCTGGAAAATGCCTATAGCAAGGACGGCGGTCTGGCCGTGCTGTACGGCAACTTTGCTGAAAACGGCTGCATCGTAAAAACAGCGGGCGTGGACGACAGCATTCTCAAATTCACCGGTCCGGCGAAAGTGTACGAAAGTCAGGACGCTGCGGTAGACGCGATTCTGGGCGGTAAAGTGGCGGCGGGCGATGTAGTTGTTATCCGCTACGAAGGGCCAAAAGGCGGGCCGGGCATGCAAGAGATGCTCTATCCGACCACCTTCCTGAAATCCATGGGACTCGGCAAAGCCTGCGCGCTGATCACCGATGGCCGTTTCTCCGGCGGTACTTCTGGTCTCTCTATCGGCCACGTTTCTCCGGAAGCCGCGAGCGGCGGCAACATCGCCATCATTGAAGACGGCGACATGATTGCGATCGACATTCCAAATCGCGGCATTCAGCTGCAGCTGAGCGAGCAGGAAATTGCCGCGCGTCGTGAAGCACAGGAAGCCCGTGGCGATAAAGCCTGGACGCCAAAAGATCGCCAGCGCGAAGTCTCCTTCGCCCTGCGCGCTTATGCCACCCTTGCCACCAGTGCGGACAAAGGCGCGGTGCGCGATAAATCCAAGCTTGGGGGCTAATGATGGCCGAATCACAACCCTTATCCGCCGCCCCTGAGGGGGCGGAATATCTCAGAGCGGTGCTTCGCGCACCGGTCTACGAGGCTGTGCAGGTCACGCCGCTGCAGAAAATGGACAAGCTGTCGTCCCGTCTCGATAACGTGATCCTGGTGAAACGCGAAGATCGCCAGCCAGTACACAGCTTTAAGCTGCGCGGTGCCTACGCGATGATGGCCGGGCTAACCGAAGAGCAAAAAGCACGCGGCGTCATCACCGCCTCAGCGGGAAATCACGCCCAGGGCGTGGCGTTTTCCGCCGCGCGTTTAGGGCTGAAAGCGCTGATCGTGATGCCGGTGGCGACGGCTGATATCAAAGTGGACGCGGTTCGCGGTTTTGGTGGCGAAGTGCTCCTGCACGGTGCCAATTTTGATGAAGCGAAGGCGCGCGCCATCGAACTGGCGCAGCAGCAGGGCTTTACCTGGGTGCCACCGTTCGATCACCCGATGGTGATTGCAGGGCAGGGCACGCTGGCGCTGGAGCTGTTGCAGCAGGATGCGCATCTCGATCGGGTGTTTGTCCCGGTGGGCGGCGGTGGTCTGGCAGCGGGTGTCGCAGTGCTTATCAAACAGCTGATGCCACAGATCAAAGTGATTGCGGTGGAAGCGGAAGATTCTGCCTGCCTGAAAGCGGCGCTGGATGCCGGTCATCCGGTCGATCTCCCGCGCGTCGGGCTGTTTGCTGAGGGCGTTGCGGTCAGGCGCATTGGCGATGAGACCTTCCGCGTCTGCCAGGAGTATCTCGACGATATCATCACCGTCGACAGCGATGCGATCTGCGCGGCTATGAAAGATCTGTTCGAGGATGTCCGTGCGGTCGCGGAGCCGTCGGGTGCTCTGGCGCTGGCGGGAATGAAAAAATACATCGCTCAGCACAACATTTGCGGGGAACGCCTGGCGCATGTGCTGTCCGGCGCGAACGTCAACTTCCACGGCCTGCGCTACGTGTCCGAACGCTGCGAGCTGGGTGAGCAACGCGAGGCGCTGCTGGCGGTGACGATCCCGGAAGAGAAGGGCAGTTTCCTTAAATTCTGCCAGCTGCTCGGCGGGCGTTCCGTCACAGAGTTTAACTATCGCTTTGCCGATGCGAAAGATGCCTGCATTTTTGTCGGTGTGCGTCTGAGCCGTGGGCTGGAGGAGCGCAGAGAGATCCTCCACCTGCTGAATGAAGGCGGCTACAGCGTGGTGGATCTCTCTGATGACGAAATGGCGAAGCTGCATGTGCGCTATATGGTCGGCGGGCGTCCTTCGAAGCCGTTACAGGAACGTCTGTTCAGCTTTGAGTTCCCGGAATCACCGGGCGCGTTGCTGAAGTTCCTGCACACTCTCGGCACGCACTGGAATATCTCTCTGTTCCACTACCGTAGCCATGGTACCGACTACGGGCGTGTGTTAGCGGCATTCGAACTGGGCGAGCACGAGCCGGATTTCGAAACGCGGCTGAACGAGCTGGGTTACGATTGTCACGACGAGACCCATAACCCGGCGTTCAGGTTCTTCCTGGCGGGCTAGTGGTTCGGCAATATCTGCCAAAACGCGTCAATAAGCGGCTCATGCAGCCGCTTTTTTTGTGCGCATACGCCAAGCTCAAACGGTGTTTTCTCATCGCTCCGCTCTAAAATCATCACGCGATTACGCACCGGCTCGGGGCTATTTTCCAGCACCACTTCCGGCAGCAACGCCACGCCACAGCCCAGCGCCACCATCGACACCATCGCTTCGTGCCCGCCCACTGTCGCATAAATCGACGGGTTGCTGATTTTTTGGCGACGGAACCACAGTTCGATGCGGCGGCGGACGGGCCCCTGGTCGGCCATGATGAACGGCACCGTTGCCCAGTCAGGATTATCGACGGATATCTGATTGCGCACCGGGCACGGTAGAGCCGGAGCGATTAACACCACGGCCAGATTCTCCAGCATCGAAAACGCAACCGCACCGGGCAGCGTTTCGGGTTTACCCGCAATCGCCAGATCCGCTTCACCCGTCACCACTTTCTCCATCGCATCTGCGGCATCGCCCGTGGTGAGCTTGATTTCTACCGACGGATGTTCAGCACGAAAACGATCGAGAATCGGCGGCAGGTGGCTATAGGCCGCCGTCACGGAACAGAAGATATGCAGTTCGCCAGAGAGGGACGGCCCCTGCTGATCGATGGTGTGCCGCAACTGCTGGTACTGAAGTAAGGTCTGTTGGGCGAACGTTCGCAGCTCTTCGCCCGCTTCCGTGAGCGTTACGGTGCGGTTGTCGCGCACAAATAGCGCCTGACCGAGATCCTCTTCCAGGCGCTGAATTTGCCGGGAGAGCGTGGAGGGACTGACGTGCATGGCCCGGGCGCTGCGGCCAAAATGACGGCTTTCTGCCAGATGCAGAAAGGTTTTGAGATCGCGTAAATCCACAGATCGCTCCCCACGGTTTTACATTGCAGAAATTGCAACGTGACGTTGTGAATATATCAATTTCCGCAATAAATTTCCTGTCATATAGTAAGTTCATTCTCGCATAAGCGACCCGAACAATAAGCAACACAACATCACGGAGTTCACCATGGCTAACTACTTTAATACACTGAATCTGCGTCAGCAGCTGGCACAGTTGGGCAAATGCCGCTTTATGGCGCGCGATGAATTCGCCGATGGCGCGAGCTACCTTCAGGGTAAAAAAGTGGTCATCGTCGGCTGTGGCGCACAGGGTCTGAACCAGGGCCTGAACATGCGTGACTCCGGTCTGGACATCGCTTACGCCCTGCGTAAAGAAGCGATCGCTGAGAAACGTGCTTCATGGCGTAAAGCGACCGAAAACGGCTTCAAAGTGGGTACCTACGAAGAGCTGATCCCGCAGGCAGATCTGGTGGTTAACCTGACGCCGGACAAACAGCACTCCGACGTTGTGCGCTCTGTTCAGCCGCTGATGAAAGACGGCGCGGCGCTGGGTTATTCTCATGGTTTCAACATCGTTGAAGTGGGCGAGCAGATCCGTAAAGACATCACCGTGGTGATGGTTGCGCCGAAGTGCCCAGGTACCGAAGTGCGTGAAGAGTACAAACGTGGTTTCGGTGTGCCAACCCTGATTGCGGTTCACCCGGAAAACGATCCGAAGGGCGAAGGCATGGCGATTGCCAAAGCCTGGGCTGCGGCTACCGGCGGTCACCGTGCAGGTGTCCTGGAATCTTCCTTCGTGGCAGAAGTGAAATCTGACCTGATGGGCGAGCAGACTATCCTGTGCGGTATGCTGCAGGCCGGTTCTCTGCTGTGCTTCGACAAGCTGGTGGAAGAGGGTACCGACCCGTCTTACGCAGAAAAACTGATTCAGTTCGGCTGGGAAACCATCACCGAAGCGCTGAAACAGGGCGGTATCACGCTGATGATGGACCGTCTGTCCAACCCGGCAAAACTGCGTGCTTATGCGCTCTCTGAGCAGCTGAAAGAGATCATGGCGCCGCTGTTCCAGAAACATATGGATGACATCATCTCCGGCGAATTCTCCTCCGGCATGATGGCTGACTGGGCCAACGACGATAAAAAACTGCTGACCTGGCGTGAAGAGACCGGCAAAACCGCGTTCGAAACCGCTGCGCAGTTTGACGGTAAAATCAGCGAACAAGAGTACTTCGACAAAGGCGTTCTGATGATCGCGATGGTGAAAGCGGGCGTTGAACTGGCGTTCGAAACCATGGTGGATTCCGGCATCATCGAAGAGTCTGCGTACTATGAATCACTGCACGAGCTGCCGCTGATTGCCAACACTATCGCCCGTAAGCGTCTGTATGAGATGAACGTGGTTATCTCTGATACCGCTGAGTACGGTAACTACCTGTTCTCTTACGCTTGCGTACCGCTGCTGAAAGAGTTCATGACGACTCTGCAGCCAGGCGATCTGGGCAAAGCGATTGCCGAAGGTACGGTAGATAACGCTCAGCTGCGTGACGTGAACGAAGCGATTCGTAGCCATGCAATTGAGAGCGTGGGTCATACGCTGCGCGGTTATATGAAAGATATGAAGCGTATCGCCGTCGCTGGCTGATACCTCATCACCTTTCGAGTTGCAGATGCGTTGGCAGCATTCGCACAGCCCGGTCACTGAGTAGGGTTGTGCGCATTAAGCGCTTTCCTGCCAATCGAAATGACACTCAGTAAGCCCGGTACGGCGTAGCCGCCACCGGGCTTTTTGCTGCTTAGTTGCGGTACAGCACTTTAATGATGTGGTAACCGAACTGGGTGTGCAGTGGGCCGGTTGGCTCCAGCACCGGGCAGGAGAACACCACTTTATCAAACGCAGGAACCATCTGGCCCTGACGGAATTCACCTAAGTGGCCGCCTTTTTTGCCTGACGGGCAGGTAGAGTGTTTCTTCGCCAGTTTCTCGAAGTCCGCGCCGTTTTTGATCTGCTCCAGAAGATCCAGTGCCAGTTTCTCTTCTTTAACAAGAATATGCAGTGCTGCTGCTGTTTTTGCCATGATCGTGCCTTGAGTGGTATGGATTAGGCTCGCTATACTACCACACGCGATTTTCCTTTTTCTTCTCCTCCCGACCTTCATTGAGTGAACTTCTTATGCGTTTAAACCCCGGACAACAACAAGCCGTCGAATTCGTCACCGGACCTTGCCTGGTGCTGGCGGGTGCGGGTTCCGGAAAGACGCGCGTAATCACCAATAAAATCGCCCATCTGATTCGCGGCTGCGGTTATCAGGCGCGTCATATTGCGGCGGTCACCTTCACCAATAAAGCGGCGCGTGAGATGAAGGAGCGTGTCGGTCAGACGCTGGGGCGCAAAGAGGCGCGCGGTCTGATGATCTCCACTTTCCACACGCTGGGCCTGGATATCATTAAACGCGAATACGCCGCGCTGGGAATGAAATCGAATTTCTCCCTGTTCGACGATACGGATCAGATGGCGCTGCTAAAAGAGTTGACCGAAGGGCGGCTCGAAGAGGACAAGACGATTCTCCAGCAGTTGATCTCCACGATCTCAAACTGGAAAAACGATCTGATGACCCCCGCGCAAGCGGCGGCGAGCGCAAAAGGCGAGCGGGATCGGATCTTTGCACATTGTTACAGCCTGTATGATGACCATCTCAAGGCCTGTAATGTTCTCGATTTTGACGATCTAATCCTTCTGCCAACGCTGCTGCTTCAGCGTAATGAAGAGGTGCGCGAGCGCTGGCAAAACAAAATCCGCTATCTGCTGGTGGATGAATACCAGGATACCAATACCAGCCAGTATGAGCTGGTAAAACTGCTGGTGGGGCAGCGCGCGCGCTTTACGGTAGTGGGCGACGATGACCAGTCGATTTACTCCTGGCGTGGGGCACGGCCACAAAACCTCGTGTTGCTGAGCAAAGATTTTCCGGCGTTGCAGGTGATTAAGCTGGAGCAGAACTACCGTTCGTCAGGACGCATCCTGAAAGCGGCTAACATCCTCATCGCCAATAACCCGCACGTGTTCGAAAAGCGCCTCTTCTCTGAGCTGGGATACGGCACCGAACTGAAAGTCTTAAGTGCCAACAATGAAGAGCACGAGGCCGAGCGCGTGGCCGGCGAGCTAATCGCCCATCACTTCGTCAACAAAACCGCGTACAAAGACTACGCCATCCTGTATCGCGGAAACCATCAATCGCGCGTCTTTGAAAAAATGCTGATGCAAAACCGCATTCCGTACAAAATTTCCGGCGGGACCTCGTTCTTCTCTCGTCCTGAAATCAAAGACTTGCTTGCCTATTTGCGCGTGCTGACTAACCCGGACGATGACAGCGCATTTTTACGCATCGTGAATACACCGAAGCGTGAAATCGGACCGGCGACGCTGCAAAAGCTGGGCGAATGGGCGATGACCCGCAACAAAAGTATGTTCACCGCCAGCTTCGACATGGGCCTGAGCCAGACGCTGACCGGGCGCGGCTACGAGTCGCTCACGCGCTTCACCCAGTGGCTGGCGGAAATCCAGCGTCTTGCAGAGCGCGAGCCGATCGCCGCCGTGCGCGATCTGATCCACGGCGTGGATTATGAGTCCTGGCTGTATGAAACCTCCGCCAGCCCGAAAGCGGCAGAAATGCGGATGAAAAACGTCAACCAGCTTTTCACCTGGATGACCGAGATGCTGGAAGGTTCTGATATCGACGAGCCGATGACGCTGACGCAGGTGGTCACGCGGTTTACCCTGCGCGATATGATGGAGCGCGGCGAGAGCGAAGAAGAGGCGGATCAGGTTCAGCTGATGACGCTGCACGCGTCCAAAGGCCTGGAGTTCCCGTATGTCTATCTGGTGGGAATGGAAGAAGGGTTACTGCCGCATCAGAGCAGCATTGATGAGGACAACGTCGATGAAGAGCGACGTCTGGCCTACGTGGGTATCACGCGTGCGCAAAAAGAGCTGATTTTTACCCTGTGCAAAGAGCGGCGTCAGTATGGTGAACTGGTGCGCCCGGAGCCGAGCCGCTTCCTGCTGGAACTGCCGCAGGACGATCTGATCTGGGAACAGGAACGAAAAGTGATTACGGCGGAAGAGAGGATGCACAAGGGCCAGGCGAACGTCGCGAACATTCGCGCCATGCTGGCGAAAGCCAAAGAAAAATAGCGGCGCTATTTAATTTCCAGAGCCCAGTGGACGTAACTCTGCCACTGGCATTCCTGTTCGATCATCTCCGCGCCAAGCGGATGATTATCCAGCCAGTTATCCGGCAGCGTTAGCGTCAGGTTTTCGCCTTCTGCAGAAAGAGTAATGGCGGGCAGCAGATCCGCGCGACGACGGCTGGCAAACAAAATCGCCAGGCGCAGCAGTCGGCAGAGATGCTCGGCCACGCGCGGGGGAACGGCATTTTGCTGATGCAAAGAAGAGAGATCGACCGTGTTGGTCTGGTTAAGCAGCAATGTCGCCAGCAGCTTTTTCTGTGCCGGAGTAAAACCAGGCAGATCCAGATGACGCACCAGGTACGCGGCATGAACCGGCGCCTGTTTGAAATCGATACTCAGGCCAATCTCATGCAGCGCACAGGCGCTCAGGAGTAAATCGCGGCTCAAGGGTTCGAGCGCCCAGGTGGTCGCCACCTGATCGGCAAAGCTTGAGGCCAGCTGGGCCACGCGCTGTGCCTGTTCCGTATCAACGATAAAACGACGCTGAACATTACGCAGCGTCCGGCTGCGAATGTCTTGTTCCACAGCCAGATGAAGCATGCCGTAGACCAGCCCTTCGCGCAGCGCGCCGCCAGCCAGCGTCATGCAGTGGATTTCTAATTCGGTGAAAATGGCGATCAGGATCGCCAGACCGCTTGGGAACACCAGCGCGCGCTCAAGCGTCAGCCCTTCAATTTCCAGCTCTTCCAGACGGCCGCACTGAATAGCGCGCTGTTTAAGCTGCTGAAGTTTCGCCAGCGTAATCCGCTCGTCCATGCCCTGCGCCATCATGATCTCTTGCAGAGCCTGAACGGTGCCCGACGCGCCGACACACACTTTCCAGCCGTGATATCGCAGCTCATCCATCACCGGATGCAGCACTTCGCGCGCGGCTTTTTCGGCCTCGTCGAAGTTCTCTTGTGCGAGATTACGATCGGTAAAATAGCGCTCCAGCCAGGTGACGCAGCCCATTGACAGGCTGAACAACGACGTCGCCTGCGATCCGGTGCCTGTGACCAGTTCCGTACTGGCACCGCCGATATCCACCACCAGACGGCGATCGTCACCCCCGGTAGTGTGGGCGACACCCTGATAAATCAGGCGCGCTTCTTCTTCACCGCTGATGACCTGTACCGGACAGCCGAGAATTTCCTGCGCTTTCGCAATAAAATCGACGGAGTTCACAGCCAATCGCAGCGTGGCGGTCGCCACAACGCGAATTTGATTGTGCGGAATATCTTGCAGACGTTCAGCGAAGAGACGCAGGCATTGCCAGCCGCGTTCCATCGCTTCACGGGAGAGGTAATTATCGCTGCTCAGGCCCGCCGCGAGGCGGACCTTGCGCTTAATGCGCGTCAGGGTCTGTATGCTCCCCGCCACCTCGCGTACAACCAGCATATGAAAACTATTTGAACCTAAATCAATAGCTGCATAGAGCGAGGTGGAACTGAGCATAATATTTAACCTGAACGACGACGGTTACGTGGTGCTCCGCCGGTGCGGCGTGGGCCATTGCCGGAGCGGGCGCGCGTGAGGCGCTTCGCCGGAGGCAGTTCACTCAACAGGGCTTCCGGATTGTATTTGCTCTGCGGAATGGAGTGGCCGATGTACGTCTCGATGGCAGGAAGGTTCAGGGCGTACTCTTCACAGGCGAGGCTGATGGAGTGGCCGCTTGCGCCAGCACGACCGGTACGGCCAATGCGGTGAACGTAGTCTTCGCAATCGTCAGGGAGATCGTAGTTAAAGACGTGTGTGACAGCAGGGATGTGCAGGCCACGTGCAGCAACGTCGGTTGCTACCAGAATATCCAGGTCGCCACGGGTAAATTCTTCAAGGATGCGCAGACGTTTTTTCTGTGCAACGTCACCCGTCAGCAGGCCAACGCGATGTCCGTCTGCGGCAAGATGGCCCCAGATGTCTTCGCAGCGATGCTTAGTGTTGGCAAAGATAATGGCGCGATCTGGCCACTCTTCTTCGATCAGCGTTTGCAGCAGACGCATCTTCTCTTCGTTAGATGGATAGAAGAGCTCTTCTTTAATACGGTGACCCGTTTTCTGTTCTGGCTCGACTTCCACGTATTCGGCGTTGTTCATCTGTTCGAACGCCAGTTCACGGACGCGGTAAGAGAGAGTCGCAGAGAACAGCATGTTCAGACGCTGCGTGGTAGGTGGCATACGACGGAACAGCCAGCGGATGTCTTTAATAAAGCCCAAATCGTACATGCGATCGGCTTCATCGAGGACCACAACCTGGATGGCACCGAGGTTGATGTGATTTTGCTTCGCGTAGTCGATCAGACGACCGGTGGTACCGATCAGAATATCAACGCCGCTTTCCAGCACTTTGAGCTGTTTATCGTAGCCGTCGCCGCCATAAGCCAGCCCTAATTTCAGGCCAGTGGTCTGTGCCAGAGGTTCAGCGTCGGCATGGATCTGCACCGCAAGTTCTCGCGTTGGAGCCATGATCAGCGCACGCGGTTGGTTAACTTTTCGGTCAGCAATTGCTGGATGAGAAAGTAAATAATGAAACGTTGACGTCAAAAACGCCATCGTTTTGCCAGTACCGGTTTGCGCCTGCCCTGCAACATCGCGACCTGCCAGCGTGAGCGGCAGAGCGAGGGCTTGAATGGGCGTGCAGTTGTGAAAGCCTTTATTTTCAAGGGCTTCGATAACTTTTGCGTGCAGGGCGAAGTCGGAAAACTTCTGTTCTGTTAAATGTGTTTTGCTCATAGTGTGGTAGAATATCAGCTTACTATTGCTTTACGAAAGCGTATCCGGTGAAATAAAGTCAACCTTTAGTTGGTTAATGCTACATCAACACGTCGTTGATTAATCCTACACCAACACGCCAGGCTTATTCCTGTGGAGTTATATATGAGCGATAAAATTATTCACCTGACTGACGACAGTTTTGACACGGACGTACTTAAAGCTGACGGGCTGATCCTCGTCGATTTCTGGGCTGAATGGTGTGGTCCTTGCAAAATGATCGCTCCGATTCTGGATGAAATCGCTGACGAATATCAGGGCAAACTGACGATTGCCAAGCTGAACATCGACCAGAACCCGGGCACCGCGCCGAAGTACGGCATCCGTGGTATCCCAACCCTGCTGCTGTTCAAAAACGGCGAAGTGGCTGCAACCAAAGTGGGCGCACTGTCCAAAGGTCAGCTGAAAGAGTTCCTGGACGCTAATCTGGCGTAAGGTTTCTCGGCCGGGGTCTGGATTCCGAAATTCTGTGGATCTCTGGACGCCCGGCTTTAGTCGTGCTAAGTTACCTATGACTTCGATTTAAACATACCTTGTCGTTCTGGTTTTACCCGATGCTTCCCATTGTTAAATGAACGATGCGAGAGGCAGATAGATTCCGGGCTTGTCACTCAATCCGTCTTGTCGTTTCAGTTCTGTGCTTCCCCTTTGACCAGACAGCGAACAGACATGAGTTGATGGCCGCTAACAGGCATGGATGACCCTGCCATACCATTCACAACATTAAGTTCGAGTTTCACCCCGAGTTTAAGAACCCACACCATTATGAATCTTACCGAATTAAAGAATACGCCGGTTTCTGAGCTGATCACTCTCGGCGAAAATATGGGGCTGGAAAACCAGGCTCGTATGCGCAAGCAGGACATTATTTTTGCCATCCTGAAGCAGCACGCAAAGAGTGGCGAAGATATCTTTGGCGACGGTGTCCTGGAGATATTGCAAGACGGATTTGGTTTCCTCCGTTCTGCAGACAGCTCCTACCTCGCCGGTCCTGATGACATCTACGTATCCCCTAGCCAAATCCGCCGTTTCAACCTCCGCACAGGTGACACCATTTCAGGTAAGATTCGTCCTCCAAAAGAGGGTGAACGCTACTTTGCGCTGTTGAAAGTTAACGAAGTTAACTACGATAAACCTGAAAACTCGCGCAACAAGATCCTGTTCGAAAACTTAACGCCGCTGCACGCTAACTCGCGTCTGCGCATGGAGCGTGGTAACGGTTCTACCGAAGACCTGACGGCTCGCGTTCTGGATCTGGCTTCTCCGATTGGTCGTGGTCAGCGTGGTCTGATTGTGGCACCGCCGAAAGCGGGTAAAACAATGCTGCTGCAGAACATCGCACAGAGCATTGCTTACAACCACCCTGATTGCGTGCTGATGGTTCTGCTGATCGATGAGCGTCCAGAAGAGGTGACCGAGATGCAGCGTCTGGTCAAAGGTGAAGTGGTTGCTTCTACCTTTGATGAGCCAGCATCTCGCCACGTTCAGGTTGCTGAAATGGTTATCGAGAAAGCGAAGCGTCTGGTTGAACATAAAAAAGACGTTATCATTCTGCTCGACTCCATCACTCGTCTGGCGCGCGCGTACAACACCGTGGTTCCAGCTTCCGGCAAAGTATTGACCGGTGGTGTGGATGCCAACGCCCTGCACCGTCCAAAACGCTTCTTCGGTGCTGCGCGTAACGTGGAAGAGGGCGGAAGCCTGACTATCATCGCGACCGCGCTGATTGATACCGGCTCCAAAATGGATGAAGTTATTTACGAAGAATTTAAAGGTACAGGTAACATGGAACTGCACCTCTCTCGTAAAATTGCAGAGAAGCGCGTCTTCCCGGCAATCGACTACAACCGTTCCGGTACCCGTAAAGAAGAGCTGCTCACCACCCAGGAAGAGCTGCAGAAAATGTGGATTCTACGTAAGATCATTCACCCAATGGGCGAAATCGATGCAATGGAATTCCTCATCAATAAGCTGGCAATGACTAAGACAAACGACGAATTCTTCGACATGATGAAACGCTCGTAATACAAATAAACCCAGCCAACGCCACGTTTTTACGTGGCGTTTTCTTTTTTTGGACTACACGCTATAACCGCAGACTCCCATTTTTGACTAACCAGTGCGACAATTAGAATGTTTGTTGCGTCAAAAAGTAATTGATTGAAAAACATACAAAGGGAGTTGTAAGAGGCTGGCTTTAATCCTTCGGGAGCTATGGCTTCGTAGTTATACTTCCAGGACTAACTTTTGTTGAGAGCATGCATTGTGAATCTACTCACTGCGGTTACTGAGCTAATCAGTATATTTTTATTCACAACCTGTTTTTTGTTCATTGCGCGCAAGGTGGCAAAAAGAATCGGGTTAGTGGATAAACCCAATTATCGTAAACGCCATCAGGGCTTGATCCCATTGGTCGGGGGGATCTCCGTTTACGCGGGTATTTGCTTCACCTTTGGAATCGCAGATTATTATATCCCCCACGCGGCACTCTATCTGGCCTGTGCAGGGGTTCTGGTGCTGGTGGGCGCGCTCGATGATCGTTTCGATATCAGCGTAAAATTCCGCGCTTCGGTGCAGGCTGCAATCGGCATCATTATGATGGTGGTCGGTAAGCTCTATCTGAGCAGTCTCGGCTACATCTTCGGTACCTGGGGAGATGGTGCTCGGTCCCTTCGGCTTCTTCCTGACGCTCTTCGCCGTGTGGGCTGCTATCAACGCCTTTAACATGGTGGATGGGATTGATGGCCTGTTGGGCGGTCTCTCGTCCGTATCCTTTGCCGCAATCGGCATCATTCTATGGTTCGATGGTCAGTACAGTCTGTCAATGTGGTGTTTCGCCATGATTGCGGCCATCCTGCCTTATATCCTGCTTAACCTCGGTGTGCTGGGCCGTCGCTATAAAGTTTTCATGGGTGATGCGGGCAGTACGCTGATTGGTTTCACCGTTATCTGGATTTTGCTGGAAACCACTCAGGGTAAAACCCACCCGATTAGCCCGGTAACGGCGCTGTGGATTATTGCTATTCCGCTGATGGACATGGTGGCAATCATGTACCGTCGTCTGCGTAAAGGTATGAGTCCTTTCTCGCCGGACCGCCAGCATATTCATCATCTGATCATGCGTGCAGGTTTTACTTCACGTCAGGCATTTGTGCTGATTACCCTTGCTGCCGCGCTGTTGGCAGGTATCGGTGTGGCAGCAGAATATGCGCACTTTATTCCTGAATGGGTAATGTTGGTATTATTCTTGCTAGCATTCTTCATGTACGGCTATTGCATTAAACGCGCATGGAAAGTCGCGCGCTTCATTAAACGTGTAAAACGCCGGATGCGTAGAAACAGTGGTAAAAATCCAACATTAACTAAGTAAAAACGGGATTGTGATGACTCAACCGTTGGCGGGAGCGAAATCAGTGGTAACTGAGAATGAGCTGGATGTTCGTGGTTTGTTTCGTGTTTTATGGGCGGGCAAACTGTGGATTGCTGGGATCGCGCTGGGGTTCGCGCTGTTAGCGCTGGCGTATACCTTTTTTGCGAAACAAGAGTGGAGCGCGACAGCGATTACCGATCGACCAACGGTGAATATGCTGGGCGGATTCTATTCGCAGCAGCAGTTCCTGCGTAATCTCGACATCAAAGCCAATCTGGCCTCTTCGGATCAGCCCTCCGTGATGGATGAATCTTACAAAGAGTTCATCATGCAGCTGGCTTCCTGGGATACGCGCCGTGATTTCTGGTCCCAGACCGATTATTACAAGCAGCGTATGGTCGGCAACAGTAAAGCCGACGCCGCACTGCTCGACGATCTGATCAACAACATCCAGTTCACGCCTGGCGACATCCTGCGCAATATTAACGATAACGTTAAGCTGATTGCCGAAACCGCGCCGGACGCCAACAACCTGCTGCGCCAGTACGTAGCATTTGCCAGCCAGCGCGCCGCGAGCCATCTGAATGATGAGCTGAAAGGGGCCTGGGCCGCGCGTACTATCCAAATGAAGGCGCAGGTCAAACGCCAGGAAGAGGTGGCCAAAGCCATTTTCTCCCGCCGCGTCCATAACATTGAACAGGCACTGAAAATTGCCGAGCAGCGCAATATCTCCCGCAGCGAAACGGACGTTCCGGCTGATGAACTGCCGGATTCAGAAATGTTCCTGCTGGGCCGCCCGATGCTGCAGGCACGCCTGGAAAATCTGCAGGCCGTTGGGCCAGATTTTGATCTCGACTACGACCAGAACCGCGCGATGCTCAATACCCTGAATGTCGGTCCTACACTGGACCCGCGTTTTCAGACCTATCGTTATTTGCGAACGCCTGAAGAACCTGTAAAACGCGATAGTCCGCGTCGCGCATTCCTGATGATCATGTGGGGGATTGTGGGCGCATTGACGGGCGCAGGCGTGGCGTTAACACGTCGTCGCACAAATTAAGAACGCCGTCTACGATGAAGGCTTCGGCCTTCATCACCTAATCGAAGAGAATCGATGTGAAAGTACTTACCGTATTTGGCACAAGGCCGGAAGCCATCAAGATGGCGCCGCTGGTCCATGCGCTGGCAAATGATCCCTGGTTTGAGGCGAAAGTTTGCGTTACCGCGCAGCATCGGGAGATGCTTGATCAGGTTTTAAATCTCTTTTCTATTGTCCCGGATTACGATCTCAATATTATGAAACCGGGGCAGGGATTGACCGAAATTACCTGCCGCATTCTGGAAGGGCTAAAACCTATTCTGGAATACTTTAAACCAGACGTGGTTCTGGTGCACGGCGATACCACTACCACCATCGCAACCAGCCTGGCGGCATTCTATCAACGCATTCCGGTCGGGCACGTTGAAGCCGGTTTGCGCACCGGCGACCTTTATTCTCCGTGGCCTGAAGAGGCCAACCGTACGCTTACCGGTCATCTGGCAATGTATCACTTTGCGCCAACTGAAAATTCCCGGCAGAACCTGCTGCGCGAAAACATCCGTGATGACAAAATTTTCGTGACCGGCAATACGGTGATTGACGCCCTGATTTGGGTTCGCGATCGCGTGATGGCCAGCGACGCTCTGCGCGAAGAGCTGGCGGTGCGCTATCCGTTCCTCACCGCTGGCAAAAAGATGATCCTGGTGACGGGCCATCGCCGCGAGAGCTTTGGCCGTGGGTTCGAGCAAATATGCCATGCGCTGGCGGAGATCGCCGCGCAAAACCCTGACGTCCAGATCGTCTATCCGGTCCACCTCAACCCGAACGTCAGCGAGCCGGTTAACCGCATCCTCGGCCATATCGAAAACGTGATCCTCATTGAGCCGCAGGACTATCTGCCGTTCGTCTGGCTGATGAACCACGCGTGGCTGATTTTGACCGACTCCGGCGGCATTCAGGAAGAGGCACCGTCGCTGGGTAAACCGGTGCTGGTGATGCGTGAAACGACCGAGCGCCCGGAAGCTATTAAAGCCGGAACGGTACGCCTGGTTGGGACCGACACTAAACATCTCGTGGCAGAGGTGACACGCCTCCTGCACGATGAAAAAGAGTACCAGGCGATGAGCCACGCCCATAATCCTTATGGTGACGGGCAGGCCTGCAGTCGTATTTTGCATGCACTTAAACATAATCGGGTAACGCTATGAGTTTTTCTACCATCTCTGTCATTGGTCTTGGTTACATTGGACTGCCGACTGCGGCCGCTTTTGCATCGCGTCAAAAACAGGTTATCGGGGTGGATATCAACCAGCATGCGGTGGATACCATTAACCGTGGTGAAATTCATATCGTGGAGCCGGATCTCGACAAAGTGGTCAAAACCGCAGTTGAAGGCGGTTTTCTCAAAGCCAGCACAACGCCGGTGGAAGCCGATGCGTATCTGATCGCGGTGCCGACGCCGTTTAAAGGCGAGCATGAGCCGGATATGGTGTATGTCGAAGCGGCAGCAAAATCCCTTGCTCCAGTGCTGAAGAAAGGCGCGCTGGTGATTCTGGAGTCCACTTCTCCCGTCGGCGCGACCGAGCAAATGGCCCAATGGCTGGCGGAAGCCCGTCCTGATTTGACCTTCCCGCAGCAAGCAGGCGAACAGGCGGATATCAATATCGCCTACTGCCCGGAGCGCGTTCTGCCCGGTCAGGTAATGGTTGAGCTGATCAAAAATGACCGCGTAATTGGCGGGATGACGCCCGTCTGCTCTGCGCGTGCCAGCGAACTCTACAACATCTTCCTCGAAGGGGAGTGCGTGGTCACTAACTCCCGCACGGCAGAAATGTGCAAGCTCACCGAAAACAGCTTCCGCGACGTCAACATCGCCTTTGCTAACGAACTGTCGCTCATTTGTGCCGACCAGGGAATTAACGTCTGGGAACTGATTCGCCTGGCGAACCGCCATCCGCGCGTCAATATTCTCCAGCCAGGCCCTGGCGTGGGCGGTCACTGTATCGCCGTGGACCCGTGGTTTATCGTGGCACAAAACCCGGAGCAGGCTCGCCTGATCCGCACGGCCCGCGAAGTGAACGACGGTAAACCGCACTGGGTAATGAACCAGGTGAAAGCCACGGTAGCGGATTGCCTGGCCGAAAGCGGCAAGCGCGCCAGCGAGATAAAAATCGCCTGCTTTGGCCTGGCGTTTAAGCCAAACATCGACGACCTGCGCGAAAGCCCGGCGATGGGCATCGCCGAGATGATTGCAAGCTGGCACACCGGTGAAACGCTGGTTGTGGAGCCAAATATTCATACCCTACCGAAGAAACTGACCGGGCACTGCCAGCTCGCGACGCTGGAAAACGCACTGAACACTGCAGACGTGCTGGTTCTGCTGGTGGACCATAGCCAGTTCAAAGCCATCAGCAGCGATGCGGTGCAGCAGAAGTATATTGTTGATACGAAAGGGGTGTGGCGTTGAGTGAGTTGCCCGGCGTACTTGAACCGCTAACCTGGGAGAGCCAATTTTTTGGTCTCACCTCTGCGGTAGTGCGCTTTCGCGACGATGCTCCGGTACTAACGGCGGCGGATTTTTCGCCGTGGGAGCGGGTACAGGCAAAAATTCCGGCGGGGCGCGCCGACTGGCTGGATGCCCTGCAAACGCTGGGTTTTCAGCTAGTGGAAGGCGAAGTCGATCTGAGTCTTGCCGTCACGCAGCACAGCCTGGCTGTCGCAGAAGTGGCGACCGAACAGGACATCCCCGCGCTGCGTCAGATGGCCGCGCAGGCTTTTGCGCAAAGCCGTTTTCGCGCGCCGTGGTATGCGCCCGACGCCAGCGGTCGTTTTTACGCCCAGTGGATTGAAAACGCCGTTAAAGGCACGTTTGACCATGAATGTCTGGTTTTCCGCGCAAACAGCGGTGATATCCAGGCGTTTGTCTCGCTGCGCCAATTGAGCGATAGCGAAGCGCGTATTGGCCTGCTCGCTGGTCGCGGAATGGGCGACAAACTTATGCAGGCCGCCCTGAGTTGGGCCGCGCAGCGTCAGTTATCAACTTTGCGGGTGGCGACCCAACTGGGCAACACCGCCGCGCTTAAACGTTACATTGCCAGCGGTGGCAACATTGATGCGACCGCTTACTGGTTATACAGGTGACAAGATGATTCCATTTAACGCGCCTCCCGTTGTGGGCACCGAACTCGATTACATGCAGTCTGCCATGGGCAGCGGCAAACTTTGCGGAGACGGTGGTTTCACCCGTCGCTGCCAGCAGTGGATGGAGCAGCGTTTTCACAGTGCGAAAGTGCTGCTGACGCCATCCTGTACGGCGTCGCTGGAGATGGCTGCTCTGCTGCTGGACATCAAGCCGGGCGACGAAGTCATCATGCCGAGCTACACCTTCGTCTCGACGGCGAATGCGTTTGTCCTGCGTGGTGCCAAAATTATCTTTGTGGATGTCCGTCCGGACACGATGAACATCGATGAAACCCTGATTGAAGCGGCGATCACCGATAAAACGCGGGCGATTGTGCCGGTACACTATGCGGGTGTGGCCTGTGAGATGGACACCATCATGGCCATCGCCAAAAAGCACAACCTGTTCGTGGTGGAAGACGCCGCGCAAGGCGTGATGTCCACCTACAAGGGCCGTGCGCTGGGTACTATTGGTCATATTGGTTGCTTTAGCTTCCATGAAACCAAAAACTACACGGCGGGCGGTGAAGGTGGCGCAACGCTGATTAACGACCGCGCGCTGGTGGAGCGGGCAGAAGTGATCCGCGAAAAAGGGACCAACCGCAGCCAGTTCTTCCGTGGTCAGGTCGACAAATACACCTGGCGCGATATCGGTTCCAGCTATCTGATGGCCGATCTGCAGGCCGCCTATCTCTGGGCGCAGCTCGAAGCGGCTGAGCGCATCAACCAGCAGCGTTTGACCCTGTGGCAGACCTATTACGATGCCCTGACGCCGCTGGCGCAAAAAGGGCGTATTGAGCTGCCGACGATTCCGGCAGACTGCGTTCACAACGCACATATGTTTTACATCAAACTGCGCGACAACGACGATCGCAGCAGTCTGATCGCTTACCTGAAAGAAGCTGAGATTATGGCGGTGTTCCATTACATTCCGCTGCACTCCAGCCCGGCGGGCGAAGCGTTCGGCCAGTTTGTCGGTGACGATCGCTACACCACGAAAGAAAGTGAGCGTTTGCTTCGTCTGCCACTGTTCTACAACCTCGCGCCGGTGAATCAGCGCACGGTGATTAATACCCTTCTGAGCTACTTCCGCTGATATGTCACTGGCGAAAGCATCGGTGTGGACCGCCGCGTCCACACTCGTCAAGATTGGCGCAGGGCTGCTGGTTGTAAAAATGCTGGCGGTGTCATTTGGCCCTTCTGGTGTCGGGCAGGCCGGTAACTTCCGTCAGCTCGTCACCGTACTCGGCGTGCTTGCCGGGGCCGGTATTTTCAACGGTGTCACCAAATACGTAGCGCAGCATCACGACGATGAGGCCGCGCTGCGTCGGGTGGTCGGCACGTCCTCGGCGATGGTGCTCGGGTTCTCCACGCTGCTGGCCATCGGCTTTTTACTGGCGGCCGCGCCTGTCAGTCAGGCACTCTTCGGCAATACCCATTACCAGGGGCTGGTACGTCTGGTGGCGCTGGTGCAGATGGGGATCGCCTGGGCTAACCTGCTGTTAGCCTTAATGAAAGGTTTCCGTGACGCCGCCGGAAATGCGCTGGCGCTGATTCTGGGCAGCCTTATCGGCGTGATCGCCTATTATGTCTGCTATCGTCTTGGCGGCTATGAAGGCGCGCTGCTTGGTCTGGCGCTGGTTCCGGCACTGGTGGTCATTCCCGCCGCGTTTATGCTGATGCGCAGGCGCACTATTCCCCTGAGCTATCTCAAGCCGCAGTGGGACAAAATTCTGGCGGGGCAGTTAGGGAAATTTACCCTGATGGCGCTCATCACTTCCGTCACGCTCCCCGTGGCGTATGTGATGATGCGAAACCTGCTGGCAGCGCACTACAGCTGGGATGAGGTCGGGATTTGGCAGGGTGTCAGCAGTATTTCTGACGCCTATCTCCAGTTTATTACCGCCTCGTTCAGTGTCTATTTGCTGCCGACTCTGTCGCGATTGACCTCCCGACAAGACATCACCCGCGAAATTGGCCGCTCACTGCGTTTTGTGCTTCCTGCGGTGGCTGCCGCGAGTTTAACCGTCTGGCTGCTGCGCGACGTCGCCATCTGGCTGCTGTTCTCTGCGAAATTTACCGCGATGCGCGACCTGTTCGCCTGGCAGCTGGTGGGCGATGTCCTGAAAGTGGGTGCTTACGTCTTCGGCTATCTGGTGATTGCCAAAGCCTCTCTGCGGCTGTATATCCTGGCAGAGATTAGCCAGTTCACGCTGCTGACCGGTTTCTCGCACTGGCTGATCCCAACGCATGGCGCGCTGGGGGCGGCTCAGGCCTATATGGCCACTTACATTGTCTATTTTGCTGCCTGTTGCGGCGTATTTTTACTTTGGCGTAGACGCGCATGACTGCACTGATTCACGTGTTGGGTTCGGATATCCCGCATCACAACCGCACAGTATTACAGTTTTTTAATGACTCGCTGGCGGCCGGCAGCGCCGACGCGCGCGAGTTTATGGTCGCGGGCCAGGATAAGGGGCTAAGCGCCGCCTTTCCTGCGCTGTCGTTAAGCTTCTGGCCGGATAAATCCGCGCTGGCAAACGCGGTGATCGCTAAAGCCAAAGCCAACCGCGAGCAGCGTTTCTTCTTTCACGGCCAGTTTAATACCGGCCTGTGGCTGGCGTTGCTGAGCGGCGGCATCAGGCCTGCGCAGTTTAACTGGCATATCTGGGGCGCGGATCTGTATGAAGTGTCGCGTGGCTGGAAATTCCGCCTGTTCTATCCCCTGCGCCGTATGGCTCAGGGGCGCGTTGGCTGCGTGTTTGCGACGCGCGGCGACCTGAACTTTTTCGCGCAACAACACCCAAACGTGCGCGGCGAACTGCTCTATTTCCCCACGCGTATGGACCCTGCGCTGAACACGATGGCGAACGATACGCAGCGCGAAGGCAAGCTGACCATACTGGTGGGCAACTCCGGCGATCGCAGTAACGAACACATCGCAGCGCTGAAAGCCGTGCATAAGCAGTTTGGCGACACGGTGAACGTGATTGTGCCGATGGGCTATCCTGCACATAACGACGCGTATATTGCGGAAGTCCGTCAGAGCGGGTTGGCGCTGTTCAGCCCGGATAATCTGCAGATCCTTAGCGAAAAGCTCGAGTTTGACGACTACCTGGCCCTGCTCAGAAAATGCGATCTCGGCTACTTCATCTTTGCGCGCCAGCAGGGGATTGGCACGCTGTGCCTCCTGATTCAGGCCGGCGTTCCGTGCGTGCTTAACCGTGAAAATCCCTTCTGGCAGGATATGGCGGAGCAGCACATTCCGGTGCTGTTTACCACGGACGATCTCAATGAGGACGTGGTGCGCGAAGCACAGCGTCAGCTGGCGTTGGTGGATAAAAATGCCATCGACTTTTTCAGCCCGAATTTTCTCACGCCCTGGCATCAGGCGCTGCGGATAGCTGCAGGAGACAAAGCATGAGCCAGTTGGAATTTAGCGGCTTACTGGTGATTTGGCTTCTGGCCTCGCTGTTTATCGGCACGCTCACCTGGTTTGAGTTCCGCCGCGTGCGCTTTAACTTCAACGTCTTTTTCTCGCTGCTGTTTCTGCTGACCTTCTTCTTCGGCTTCCCGTTGACCAGTATTCTGGTCTTCCGCTTTGACGTGGCCGTCGCCCCGCCAGAAATTCTGATGCAGGCCCTGTTGTCTGCTACCTGTTTCTACGCGGTGTACTACGTCACCTATAAGACCCGTTTACGTCCGGTGAACCACGCGCCGCGCCGTCCACTGTTCACCATGAATCGGGTGGAAACGCACCTGACCTGGGTGATGCTGATGATTATCGCGCTGGTAAGTGTCGGTATTTTCTTCATGCATAACGGCTTTTTGCTGTTCAAACTGCACTCTTACAGCCAGATTTTTTCCGCCGAAGTATCCGGCGTGGCACTTAAGCGTTTCTTCTATTTCTTCATCCCCGCGATGCTGGTGATCTACTTCCTGCGTCAGGACAGCAAAGCCTGGCTGTTTTTCCTGGTGAGTACGGTGGCATTTGGTCTGCTGACCTATATGATCGTCGGCGGGACGCGCGCGAATATCATCATTGCCTTCGCGATCTTCCTGTTTATCGGCATCATTCGCGGCTGGATTTCGCTCTGGATGCTGGTTGCGGCAGGGGTGTTTGGGATTGTCGGCATGTTCTGGCTGGCGCTCAAGCGCTACGGCATGGACGTAAGTGGTGACGAAGCGTTTTATACCTTCCTGTACCTTACCCGAGACACCTTTTCGCCATGGGAAAACCTGGCGTTACTGCTGCAAAACTACGACAAAATCGACTTCCAGGGGCTGGCCCCCATCGCGCGTGATTTCTACGTCTTTATCCCGACCTGGCTGTGGCCCGACCGGCCTGGCGTGGTGCTGAATACGGCGAACTACTTTACCTGGGAAGTGCTCAACAACCACTCTGGCCTGGCGATCTCCCCGACGCTGATTGGCTCGCTGGTGGTGATGGGCGGCGTGTGGTTTATCCTGCCGGGCGCCGTGGCTGTTGGGCTTATCATCAAATGGTTCGACTGGCTTTATGTGCGCGGGAACGAAGAGACCAACCGATATAAAGCGGCAATTTTGCACAGTTTCTGTTTTGGTGCCATTTTCAATATGATCGTGCTGGCGCGTGAAGGGCTGGATTCGTTTGTGTCACGCGTGGTGTTTTTCATGGTGGTCTTCGGTCTCTGTCTGCTGCTGGCGAAACTGTTGTACTGGCTGTTTGATAGCGCGGGCCTGATTCACCGACGACTGACGCGGGCAACCAGCACGCTTTCCCAAGTCTGAGTAAGGATAATAATGACTGACAATACCTCTGCGCCGGTCTATGCGCTGCGCGGTCTGCAGCTCATCGGCTGGCGTGATATGCAGCATGCGCTGGATTATCTCTGCGCTGATGGGCAGATTAAATCCGGCACCCTGGTGGCCATCAATGCCGAGAAAATGCTGGCGATTGAAGATAACGCGGAAGTGAAAAGCCTGATTGAAGCCGCCGAGTTTAAGTATGCCGACGGCATCAGCGTGGTTCGTTCGATTCGCAAAAAGTTTCCACAGGCACAGGTCTCTCGCGTTGCCGGCGCCGATCTCTGGGAAGCGCTGATGGCGCGGGCAGGGCAGGACGGAACGCCAGTATTCCTGATTGGCGGTAAACCCGATGTGCTGGCGCAGACGGAGCAGAAACTCCGCGCGCAGTGGAATGTTAATATCGTGGGCAGCCAGGATGGCTACTTCAAACCCGAGGATCGTCAGACGCTGTTTGAACGCATTCGCGACAGTGGCGCGAAAATCGTGACCGTGGCGATGGGCTCTCCGCGCCAGGAAATCCTGATGCGCGACTGCCGTCTGGTTTACCCGAATGCCCTGTATATGGGCGTTGGCGGCACCTACGACGTCTTCACCGGCCATGTGAAGCGTGCGCCAAAAGTGTGGCAAAACTTAGGGCTGGAGTGGTTATATCGCCTCTTGTCCCAGCCGAGCCGCATCAAACGACAGATTAAACTCCTGCGCTATCTGGCCTGGCATTACACCGGCAAAATGTAATCAAAATGTAGCGCGATGTGCTATTCGCGCTGCAACCCGCCTGCAAAACTGCTGCGTTTCTGTGCAATACGTTCATTTTTTTAATGCATCGTTTGCCATTTAGCAGGATTTAAGAAACCATTCCTCCCCGTATTTCAGTACCCAAAATAATAACCGGCAAAAGCCGGGCAACAGCAAACACAACCGAGGATTTATGGCAGAGAAAAAACCTGAGCTTCAGCGTGGGCTGGAAGCTCGTCACATTGAATTGATAGCGCTAGGCGGCACTATCGGCGTCGGCCTGTTTATGGGCTCCGCAAGCACGCTTAAATGGGCAGGCCCGTCGGTCTTACTGGCGTACATCGTCGCAGGACTGTTCGTCTTCTTCATCATGCGCTCGATGGGCGAAATGCTGTTCCTTGAGCCGGTTGCCGGTTCATTCGCCGTTTACGCGCACAAGTACATGAGCCCCTTCTTCGGCTATCTCACGGCCTGGTCTTACTGGTTTATGTGGATGGCGGTGGGGATATCGGAGATCACAGCGATAGGTGTCTACGTCCAGTTCTGGTTCCCGGAAATGGCACAGTGGATACCCGCGCTAATCGCCGTAGGGCTGGTAGCGCTTGCGAACCTTGCGGCTGTGCGTCTGTACGGCGAAATCGAGTTCTGGTTTGCGATGATTAAAGTCACCACCATTATCGTGATGATTGTGGTGGGGCTGGGCGTGATCTTCTTTGGCTTCGGCAACGGCGGTCAGGCGATTGGCTTTGGCAATCTGACCGAGCATGGCGGCTTCTTTGCGGGCGGCTGGAAGGGCTTCCTGACGGCGCTCTGTATTGTGGTTGCGTCCTATCAGGGGGTGGAGCTTATCGGTATCACCGCCGGGGAAGCGAAAAACCCGCAGGTCACGCTGCGTAGCGCGGTCGGCAAAGTGCTGTGGCGTATCCTGATTTTCTACGTGGGCGCGATTTTTGTTATCGTCACCATCTTCCCCTGGAACCAGATTGGCACCACCGGCAGCCCCTTCGTGCTGACCTTCGCGAAAATTGGTATCACGGCGGCGGCAGGGATTATCAACTTCGTGGTGCTGACGGCGGCGCTCTCAGGCTGTAACAGCGGTATGTACAGCTGTGGACGTATGCTCTATGCACTGGCGAAAAACCGTCAGCTTCCGGCGGCGATGGGTAAAGTCTCCCGCGCTGGCGTGCCTGTAGCGGGCGTAACGGTCTCCATTGCCATTCTGCTGATCGGCTCGTGCCTGAACTACATCATTCCCAATCCACAGCGCGTGTTTGTCTATGTCTACAGTGCCAGTGTGCTGCCGGGCATGGTGCCGTGGTTTGTGATTCTGATTAGCCAGCTGCGTTTCCGTCAGGCGCACAAGCAGGCGATCGCCAGTCACCCGTTCCGCTCCATTATGTTCCCGTGGGCGAACTATTTAACGATGGCGTTCCTGATTTGCGTCTTAATCGGCATGTACTTTAATGAAGATACCCGCATGTCGCTGTTTGTCGGGATTATCTTTATGGCCGCTGTGTCGATTGGCTATAAGCTTTTTGGTCTCAGCCGCCACGCTGAAATCCAGAAAGTGGAGTAATAAGCGACAAAATGCACAAAGCGTAACCAAACGCGCATTATTTTCAAAAAAGCACTAGACAGCAGACCGAGACCTCCGTAATATCCAGCCCCGCAACGGCGCTAAGCGCCCGTAGCTCAGCTGGATAGAGCGCTGCCCTCCGGAGGCAGAGGTCTCAGGTTCGAATCCTGTCGGGCGCGCCAATAAAGTAGTGTGGCGTTCGAGCTGCGGTGGTAGTAGTACATACCGCGTGAAAGAATAAGTAGTGGTGGCTATAGCTCAGTTGGTAGAGCCCTGGATTGTGATTCCAGTTGTCGTGGGTTCGAATCCCATTAGCCACCCCATTATTTGATAAGTTGTGACATTGCGACGGTGGCGGAATTGGTAGACGCGCTAGCTTCAGGTGTTAGTGTCTTAACGGACGTGGGGGTTCAAGTCCCCCCCCTCGCACCACGACTTAACGAATTGAACTAAAAATTCAAAAAAGCAGTACATCGGCGAGTAGCGCAGCTTGGTAGCGCAACTGGTTTGGGACCAGTGGGTCGGAGGTTCGAATCCTCTCTCGCCGACCAATTTTGAACCCCGCTTCGGCGGGGTTTTTTGTTTTCTGTCGTTTATTCCTCTGTTGTCATTTCCCGACAACGTTAATTCTATTTGTCGCGATTCAGAGACAGCTAATCAACTGTTTTATATGACTATTCTTCTTTAGCGATAATTGTGTCGTTCTCAGGAGACACTTGCGCCAAATTTAGGTCCTTTTCAGCTGTTCTGAATACCCCATCAAAATAAAAATTCCTTTCTTCTTATCATGTTGCGAAATGTAAAACTTCTTTTTGTAACCCTGGCACGTAACGTGCAATAATATACGCGTAGATGCTCATTCCATCTCTTATGTTCGCCTTAGTGCCTCATAAACTCAGGAATGACGCAGAGCCATTTAAGGTGCTTATCGTCCACAGACAGATGTCGCTTCGGCCTCATCAAACACCATGGACACAACGTTGAGTGAAGCACCAAATATGTTGTCAAACAGACCTGTTTAACGCCTGCTTTTATAGCAGGCGTTTTTTTATGGGCGATCCTCAGGATTGCGGCAATAAAAAAGGAGGCCCATGGGCCTCCTGATTCGCACTGCTTAAGCTTACTGACCGTTGTTCTGCAACGTTAACAGCAGGCCATCGCGACGCATGGCAGCGGCTTCTTCCGGCTTGTGCTGTTTGTCCAGCGTATCGGCCAGCCAGGCGTAGTCAAACGCATCCGGGCGCTGTTTCAGCGCTGCGCGGAAAGCGAGACTTGCCTCCTGCCATTCGCCGTGTTTCATCAGCGACTGGCCCAGCGTACTCCACAGCAGCGGGCGGTCACCCACGGTTTTGATCTGCTGGCGCAGCATCTTTTCCATCTGCTCAGGATTGTTGGTTTTAAGACGTGGGATCACCATCACCAGACGGTCATCATACTGACGTTTCAGGCCATCAAGGATGATCTCCTGCGCTGTGTCATGATCGTCACATTCGATGAGATGTTCGGCCATCGCCACCTGCAGTGGAACCTGCTGGCGCGTTTTGCGGCTCTGATTTTTCCACCAGGTTTTCAGCCCATCGCTGCCCAGATCGGCTCGCGCCTGATCCATCAGACCAATCCACGCCTGGCGCTGCAGCTCATCACGATGCTCATCATCGCCCACGTTGGCTTTCGCCATCGACGGGATGATATCCAGCAGTGAACCCCAGGCGCCGGTGCGGATATAAGCCTGCTCGGCAAGACGCAGCACTTCCGGATGGCGCGGGGTGATCTCAAGCAGACGGTCAACGCCATGACGCGCGGCGTGATTCTCATTGCGTGCCAGCTGGATGCGCACGCGGGTGATTTCTACCGGGATCTGATCATTCGATGCCAGCTCCGACGCGCGCTCCAGATGTTGATTCGCACGCGCTTCATCCCCACGCTGCTGGGCCGCTTCGGCGGCTAACAGATAGTTCACCACCGGCTGCTCGGCATGGTCGGCATTTTTCGACATCAGCTTTTCAACCTGCTGATAATCGCCTTCGGCCAGTTTAAGCAAAGCCTGTTCAGTCTGTTTGCGCGCGCGGCGGCGTTTGCGGCCAACGAACCAGCCACGGGTGTGCGCACCGGTACGGAAGATGCGGCGCAGGATCCATTCGATCGCAAACAACACCACCATGGTGAGGATCGCGATGATCATCAGACCCGTCACGCTGGTTTCAATGTTGTAGTTATCGGTCTGGATCAGGACATAGCCCTGATGGCCAGCAATCAGCGGCCCGAGGACGATCCCTGCGATCAACAATAAGAAGAGTAATAAGACTTTTAACATGATCACTCTCCTTGAGGTGCGCTTTCAGGGGCTGGCGCAGGGGCTGCTGCATCCGGCTGCGCTGCAACGCCAGGCTGGGCCAGCAGGTTGCGCACGCGGGTTTGCATCAGTTTTTCCAGAATCGGCTGGCTTTCGAGTTTGTCCGGGACATTCATGGTGATATTTTGCTGGCTGAGCTTATCAACATCGTCCAGGAACGCGGTCGTCGTGGCATCGCTGGTATCGTAGTAAGCACGTACCCACGTTGAAACATTATCCAGCGCTTGCTTGTAGGTCTCTTCCTGATGACGCGGGACGGCCTGCGCCGCAACCAGCAGTCGGGAGCGGATGTTCTCGCGAAGATAGACGTCCTGATTCGGCGCTAACAGCGGAACAGCGGTTTCGTCGCGGCGGCGGACAGTGATGAAGCTGTCCATAAAGTTCTGCCAGCTTTTTTGCAGATTGATACGCCACTCGCTCAGGGAGCTAGACAGCTCCGTGCCGTCGGAATCCATCGGGGAGTCGTCGTCGTTGTTATCCGCGAGGCGCAGGTTATCAATCGAATTCGACAGCTGATTGACCTTCAGAATGATGCCGTCGTAATCGACCTGCGAAACCGCACCCAGGCTGGCGATATCTTCGGTAATGGCGCGACGCGCGGCGATCAGGCTCGGGTCGTTCATGTCGGCCAGGCTGGCGTCGGCGCTTTTCAGCAGCGCGGCGGCGGTGGTGACATCCTGATCGCTCCACAGTTTACGCCCGGCCAGTTTGACCAGGAAATCGGCCTGAGAGAGCAGCCAGGTTTTGGCATCGGTGCCGGAAATGGTCGCCACTTTTTGCTGCACTTCGCCGAGCTGTTTCGTCAGCTCTTCCTGGCGAGAGTTGGCTTCGGCCAGCTGCGTAGACTGCTGCTTAATGACACCTTCCAGCTCTGCTTTCTGCGTCTCCTGCGCTTTTTGCAGGGCGGTGATTTGATTCACCAGCGCATCGCTGGTGACCATCTGGTTAGTGGCCTGTTTTTTTACCAGACCGTATAAACCGACACCGGCCGCCAGGGCAATGGCGATAGCTATCGCGCTCAGCGCCAGGCTGGTTTTATTGCTGCCGTTTTTTTTCTCAACAGTGTGTTCAGTCTTTTCTGGCTGCGGCGGGGTGGCCACAGTCTCCCTGGTCTCTTCAACCACGGCGGAGGATTTTTCTTGTTCCGTCATTATGGCTTCCCATTATGAGAGTTATTGTAATGCGCGCAGCAGCGCATCGTTGTCGGCGTTATCAGCGATCCGAATATCTTGCCAGCCCAGTTCCCGGGCGAGGTTCGCCAGACGCTCACTGACGACCAGAAGCCGACAGCGGAGTAACCAATTTTCACGATACCATTGCGGAATGAGCGACCAGAGCTGCTGTAGCATTTCGCCGCTGGTGATGACGATGGTATTCACGCCGCGCGTGTGCCAGCGCATCGCTTCCTGCGCGCCGTCATAATGTTTTGCACAGCGCTGGTAGCATTCGCAGAACGTGACGTCAGCCCCACGGGCGCTTAAGGTTTCGCCCAGCAGTTCACGACCACCATTTCCACGCAAAATCAGCGCACGCTTTCCCGCAACAGTTTGTAATTCAGGTAATTGTAGCAAGATTTCGCTGATTTCCCGATCTAACGGGTATTGGACGTCAATTCCGCTGACCGCATGCAGGGCCAGGGCGGTGGTGCGTCCAATGGCGAAATAGCGCGGCGCAGTCGGCCAGTGCTGTTTCTCTTGCTGCAGTTGGGCGTGTGCAAATTCCACGGCATGTTGTGATAAGGCGAAAACCAAATCGCCTTCATTCAATGCGTGCAGATGGTCGGCGAGCGCAGAGAGCTGCCGGCCAGGAGAGAATTCAATCAGCGGAAAACTCCATGCCACCTGCCCCAGTGCGCGCAGACGGCTCACTAACTGCTCTCCTGCGGGAGAAGGGCGGGTGACGAGAATATTCATGCTGGTGGCTCTCCGTTGTAGACGTCTGCCAGAATTTCGCGGGCGCCGTTATTCAGCAATTCTTCTGCAAGCGAGATGCCGAGCGCTTCGGCGTCTTGCGCCCGTCCGCGGCGTTCGCCACGCACCATCTGTGAACCGTCCGGTGCGCCAACCAGCGCACGCAGCCACAGTTCATCGTCAATGAATTCAGCATAGCTGCCAATCGGCACCTGACAGCCGCCTTCAAGGCGGGTGTTCATGGCGCGCTCAGCTTTGACGCGAATCTCGGTTTCGTCGTGATTCAGCGGTGCCAGCAGGGCACGGGTGCGGTCGTCGTCAAGACGACACTCAATCCCCACCGCGCCCTGGCCGACGGCCGGAAGTGAAAGCTCTGGCGCAAGGGCAACGCGTACACGAGACTCCAGCCCCAGACGTTTCAGGCCCGCAACCGCCAGAATAATGGCATCGTAATCGCCGTTATCCAGTTTGCCGAGACGTGTACCGACATTGCCGCGCAGGGAGCGAATCACCAGGTCCGGGCGGCGCTCAGCCAGCTGACACTGACGGCGTAAACTTGACGTGCCAACCACGCTCCCTACGGGTAAATCGTCCAGAGAAGCGTAGTGGTTTGAGACGAACGCATCGCGCGGATCTTCGCGCTCGCAAATCGTCACCAGGCCCAATCCCTCGGGGAATTCGACCGGGACATCTTTCATGGAGTGGACGGCGATATCGGCGCGGTTCTCAAGCAGTGCAACTTCCAGCTCTTTGACGAACAGGCCTTTTCCGCCCACTTTCGCCAGCGGCGTATCAAGGATCACATCGCCGCGCGTCACCATAGGAACCAGTTCGACACGCAACCCGGAATGGCAGGCTTCGAGGCGCTGCTTAACATATTGTGCCTGCCATAGCGCAAGGGGGCTTTGGCGTGTGGCAATTCTCAAAACATTGTCTAACATGCTTGTTACCGTCATTATCGTCCGCAGACCATCCTAACATTGTTGACTCTGGGATGTCAGTTTTACGGTCGATGAAGGGGTGAGGGACAAGGCGGTGCGCAGGACACCCGCTGCCGTATTAAGGAATTTACACGTACAGAACGGTGCTACACTTGTATGTAGCGCATCTTTCTTTACGGTCAATCGGCAAGGTGTTAAATTGATCACGTTTTAGACCATTTTTTCGTCGCTACCACCATTGAGTGAGGACGAAAAAGGGTAACGGTTCTTTTTTGAAATACTGCGGGCTCGTAATCATTGCTCTTTTGAACGATTGCTACGTCCGGCAACATCAGGCGATATGTCTTGTACCTCTATATTGAGACTCTGAAACAGAGACTGGATGCCATAAATCAATTGCGCGTGGATCGTGCGCTTGCTGCCATGGGACCTGCTTTCCAACAGGTTTACAGTCTGCTGCCAACTTTACTGCACTATCACCATCCGCTGATGCCAGGTTACCTCGATGGTAACGTTCCCCAGGGCATTTGCCTTTTCACGCCTGATGAAACTCAACAGCACTATCTGACCGAGCTGGAACTCTACCGTGGCATGCCGCCGCAGGTGTCTCCAAAAGGTGAGCTGCCGATAACCGGCGTCTACACCATGGGGAGTACCTCATCCGTAGGCCAAAGCTGTTCTTCTGACCTTGATATCTGGGTCTGCCATCAGTCCTGGCTCGATAATGACGAGCGCCAGTTGCTGCAGCGTAAATGCAGCCTGCTGGAGAGCTGGGCGGCGTCGCTCGGCGTGGAAGTGAGCTTCTTCTTGATTGATGAAAACCGTTTCCGCCATAACGAAAGCGGCAGTCTCGGTGGTGAAGACTGTGGCTCCACGCAGCATATTTTGCTGCTCGACGAATTTTACCGTAGCGCCGTGCGCCTCGCCGGGAAGCGTATTCTGTGGAATATGGTGCCGTGCGAAGAAGAAGAGCATTACGACGATTACGTCATGTCGCTCTACTCGCAGGGCGTCCTGACGCCAAACGAATGGCTGGACCTGGGCGGTTTAAGCTCCCTGTCCGCCGAAGAGTATTTTGGCGCGAGCCTGTGGCAGCTCTACAAGAGTATTGATTCCCCGTATAAAGCGGTGCTGAAAACCCTGCTGCTGGAAGCCTACTCCTGGGAATACCCTACGCCGCGACTGCTGGCGAAAGATATCAAACAGCGTCTGCATGATGGAGAGATCGTCTCCTTTGGCCTCGATGCCTACTGCATGATGCTTGAACGCGTGACCGAATACCTGAAAGCCATTGATGACACCACACGTCTCGACCTGGTGCGTCGATGTTTCTATCTCAAAGTCTGTGAAAAACTCAGCCGCGAACGCGCATGCGTTGGCTGGCGTCGTGAAGTGGTCAGTCAGTTAGTCAAAGAGTGGGGCTGGGACGAAGAACGTTTGTCTATGCTCGATAACCGCGCCAACTGGAAAATTGATCAGGTGCGTGAAGCGCACAACGAACTGCTCGATGCGATGATGCAGAGCTATCGTAATCTGATTCGCTTCGCCCGCCGTAACAACCTCAGCGTTTCCGCCAGCCCGCAGGATATCGGTGTTTTAACCCGTAAACTGTACGCTGCGTTCGAAGCGCTGCCGGGGAAAGTCACGCTGGTTAACCCGCAGATTTCGCCGGACCTGTCAGAACCTAATCTGACCTTTATCTATGTTCCGCCAGGCCGCGCCAACCGCACGGGCTGGTATCTGTACAACCGTGCGCCAAGCATGGATTCGATCATCAGCCATCAGCCGCTGGAATATAACCGCTATCTGAATAAGCTAGTGGCCTGGGCCTGGTTTAACGGCCTGCTGACATCGCGGACGCGCCTGTTTATCAAAGGCAATGAGGTCGTTGATCTCGCCAAATTGCAGGAAATGGTTGCCGATGTGTCGCACCACTTCCCGCTGCGTCTGCCAGCGCCAACACCAAAAGCGCTCTACAGCCCGTGTGAGATTCGCCATCTGGCGATTATCGTCAACCTGGAATACGACCCGACGGCGGCCTTCCGCAATCAGGTGGTCCATTTTGATTTCCGCAAGCTGGATGTCTTTAGCTTTGGCGAGCAGCAAAATTGCCTGGTCGGCAGCGTGGATCTGCTGTATCGCAACTCGTGGAACGAAGTGCGTACCCTGCATTTTAACGGCGAGCAGGCGATGATCGAAGCGCTGAAAACCATTCTCGGCAAAATGCACCAGGACGCTGCGCCGCCGGATAGCGTGGAAGTGTTCTGCTACAGCCAGCATCTGCGTGGCCTGATTCGTACCCGCGTGCAGCAGCTGGTGTCAGAGTGTATCGAACTGCGCCTGTCCAGTACGCGTCAGGAAACCGGGCGCTTCAAAGCGCTGCGTGTCTCCGGTCAGACCTGGGGCCTGTTCTTTGAACGCCTCAACGTCTCTGTGCAGAAGCTGGAAAACGCGATTGAGTTCTACGGCGCGATTTCCCACAACAAGCTGCACGGCCTCTCTGTGCAGGTGGAAACGAACCACGTCAAACTGCCGCAGGTGGTGGATGGGTTTGCCAGCGAAGGGATTATCCAGTTCTTCTTCGAAGAAGCGGCCGATGAGTCCGGGTTTACCATTTATATTCTGGATGAGACCAACCGCGCCGAGGTATATCACCACTGCGAGGGCAGTAAAGAAGAGTTGGTGCGCGATGTGAGCCGCTTCTATTCGTCCTCACACGACCGCTTCACCTACGGCTCAAGCTTTATCAACTTCAACTTGCCGCAGTTCTATCAGATTGTGAAAGTCGATGGCCGCGCGCAGGTGATTCCGTTCCGCACCCAGGTTATCCCCGCTCCGCCGGCCAACCAGGACGCGAATCAGCCGCTGTTGCAGCAGTATTTTTCCTGATAATTACCCCTGGCCGGATAAGCGCATCAAGCGCCATCCGGCATGATCACCTCAATCTAACGTAACATTGCCGCTTCTACGCACATCAATAGGCCATGAAAAAAGTTCGGGTGAGACAATCGTTTTGCACAGTTCAGGATTGGTCGTGTAATAACCCATAAGATCCTTGTCGTGACAGGGGCTGTAGCCTGCAAACATAAGTCCGAAAGGGACCAGGTAAGATATGATCAGAGAAATAGCGAGAGTAAAAACCCAAACAGGGATAAATATACTATCGATGATGGTAGTCTTATCGGGCGATCTTATTCCCGGGTAGAATAAAGCGCGAAGCGCGATAAAGATGCCGTAGAGCAAAAAAGGAATCCCACCCACCATAGCAGCAGACATTCGGTAATAAAAAATAATGTCGCCATGATGAATCAGCGAGATAACGCTTCGCATGGGAATTGATGCTAAAGCAAAATGAAGGAATGCTGACATTGCTATCACCAGAAAGATAGCTGCACATTTCATCATTATGACAGTGCGCCAGTTTTTTTTCTGTGTAGTTTTCATTTCACCAACCAGGGTTAAGAATTCTAAAAATTGACTGGTTGCCATGCTCAAGATTCCATTCAGCCATTATTTGTTCTTCAATTAGCGCTTGATGTAATAACATTTTAATACGATAAGAAAGATGAAAATGGTCATCCAAAGAATTCAACTCTGCATTAAGAAAAAGACCAAGCAAGATTATAGCGCCTGGACCAACAATAACAGCCGAAGTAAAAAGCATCGCTACCCCTCCGACAAAACCAATCACCGCCCCACCAACAATCGCTTTTACGATATCCATCGGGGCATCCACCAAAAAATCATTCAGTGTATAGTCCGACTTGAAAATAAGCTCTACTCCCCGCCATGCCAGCGAAAAAAGGATACAGCATTTGATACCACCGACAATGGCGCCAAAGAACCCTCGTTTACCAATGGCCAGCTCTATCATCTGAACATTACGCGCACCGTAACGGGTTCCTTTTAAAATTCTACGCAAACCTGGATAGCCTATGATTTTAATGTAAGTTTGACCCTGTAATTTGTACTCTGTGGCCTTGATACGCAGAGATGAGAAATGACGAACAAGCTCACCGGCTGGGTTATAGTAGGTTGTCAGTCGGTTGAGAGAGTGGAACCCATCCACCATATCTTTGATATTGCCCGGCCCCGCCCTGTAGGAGAAAAACGCGTCTATACCTCCGAGAAGATCATTTATTATCCCCTGAGCTTCTTCCAGTGTGAGTAATAAAATATGGTGGCTCTCATTAATGAACGTTTCATTAAGCATTGCCATATCACCCAGCATAGGATTCATGCTGGGAAACGGATGAGAGTCGTGGTTGTCCCAGGGGTTTGGATCTGTGTGCCATTCATTCATATTCATTATCATTCCTTGAGATTATAAAATTCGCTCACTCCACAAACTGTATGCACTGGTTCCGGCTGAGAAATGCTCCCAGGTGATAGATTCATAACTGAAGGAAACTTTTTCCTGTGATTCTGCTCCGTTTTCAATAACGCTGTGCGGAATGACTGTTTCCAGGTGCAAAATGTGGGCGTTGGTCAGCTTTATTTTATAGTAAAGCTCATTCATACCTGCCCGGTTGGTACGGTAAACACTGAATTCACAGGTGAGCGTTTCGTTATCATTTATGGCTTTTCCTAACAGAGGAGAAGATTTATCGATGGGTTTTACAATACTTAACTCCTGATGATTAACGTTCTGTACGCGAGAGAGGGCATGCTTGAGCGCATACACCATGATTTGATCAACATGGGCGAGTTGGGCCTTATTACCGATTGAACTCATGGATGCACAGCCAGCAGAAATTAACCCTTGCTGGTTGCCATTCAGGGTTAAATAAACCAAGTCAGACATATCATTTCCTTATTATATATTCAGCCGGATTATAAGTTTTGGAGTTGCAGTGTAATAACGAAAATAATTCTGTGCCCGACCCAAAAAGAAATCAATCGATTTAGTGTAATGATGAAGTGTGAATAAAAGAGGAATTTAAATTAATTAACGGAAGGTCTACTGGGGATCTATGAAATAAATAAAAAGGAAAAGCGTGTTTTTGTGAATACCGTTTCCAGAAAGAAACGGTATCAATTCACTTAACGGAAGCTGACGTCCTCGCCCGCCTGCTGCGTCGCAGCCTGCTCCAGCAGATCCCAGAACGTTTCGCCGCTACGGTCACACACCCACTGGTCGTCTTTCAGATCGAAATGGTAGCCGCCCTGTTTTGTTGCCAGCCACACCTGGTGCAGCGGCTCCTGGCGGTTGATAATAATCTTACTGCCGTTTTCGAAGCTGAGCGTCAGCACGCCGCCGTTGATTTCACAATCGATATCGCTGTCGCCATCCCAGTCGTCCAGGCGCTCTTCAATGGTCTGCCACAGGGTATCGGCCAGGCGATGGAATTCACTGTCATTCATGGTTTTGTTCCTGTTTTTTGTGATGGCGGCAGTATAACGCTAAATAATTCCCGTTGCAGGAAAGCGGCTAACTCTTGCTTTTGTGTCTTCTCCTGCGATGATAGAAACAGAAAGCATGAACTTACGGGCAACCCATAATGAAAAACGTTTTTCGAACGCTTGCCGTTCTCATCACACTGTTTAGTCTGACTGGCTGTGGTCTGAAAGGGCCGCTTTACTTCCCGCCAGCCGATAAAACAGCGCCGCCGCCAACCAAACCCGTTCAAACCCAGATTGAATCATCGACGCCAGTGAGCAACGATCGCGGCGATAACGGTGGCCCAAGCCAGGTCAACTACTGACAATCAGTTGTTCAACCGCGCAATGGAGTAAATGATGCAGTTCTCTAAAATGCATGGCCTTGGCAACGATTTTATGGTCGTCGACGCGGTAACGCAGAATGTCTTTTTTTCCCCTGAGCTGATTCGTCGCCTGGCGGACAGGCATCTGGGCGTGGGGTTTGATCAGCTGCTGGTCGTTGAGCCACCCTACGATCCGGATCTCGATTTTCACTACCGTATCTTTAATGCTGACGGTAGCGAAGTTTCCCAGTGCGGCAACGGCGCGCGCTGCTTTGCGCGCTTTGTGCGTCTGAAAGGGCTGACCAACAAGCGCGATATCCGCGTCAGTACGGCCAATGGCCGCATGGTGCTCAGCGTCACCGACGACGAGCTGGTGCGCGTGAACATGGGCGAGCCCAACTTCGAGCCTTCTGCGGTCCCGTTTCGCGCAATCAAAGCGGAAAAGACCTATATTATGCGAGCGGCCGAGCAGACAGTATTGTGCGGCGTCGTCTCGATGGGCAATCCCCATTGCGTGATTCAGGTTGATGATGTTGATGTCGCTGCCGTTGAAACCTTAGGCCCGATTATGGAAAGCCATGAGCGCTTCCCTGAGCGCGCCAATATCGGTTTCATGCAGGTGGTGAAACGTGAACATATCCGCCTGCGCGTCTATGAGCGCGGCGCGGGCGAAACGCGGGCCTGTGGCAGCGGCGCGTGCGCGGCTGTGGCTGTGGGTATCTCGCAAGGGTTACTGGCAGAAGAGGTTCGCGTGGAATTGCCGGGCGGTCGTCTTGATATCGCCTGGAAAGGTCCGGGTCATCCACTGTATATGACTGGCCCGGCGGCACATGTATACGACGGGTTTATCCATTTATGAAACAACCAGGGGAAGAACTTCAGGAAGCAATAACGGAGCTGGACGACCGGACTGTTGTTGATTATCTGCTGCGCAATCCTGAGTTTTTTATCCGCAATGCACGCGTGGTCGAACAGATGCGCGTGCCGCATCCGGTGCGCGACACCGTCTCGCTGGTCGAATGGCATATGGCGCGCTCGCGCAAGCACATCGATCAGCTGGAAGAGAACATGACCCTGCTGATGGAACAGGCCAGCAATAACGAAAGCCTGTTTTATCGTCTGCTGCATTTGCAGGCGCGGCTCGCGTCGGCGCACAGCCTGGACGAGTTTCTCAGCCGCTTTCATCGCTGGGCGCGTGAGCTTGGGCTGGCAGGCGCGACTATTCGTCTCTTTCCCGACCGCTGGCGCATCGGTGCCCCCTCCGGTTTCACGCATCTGGCGCTAAGCCGTCAGGCGTTTGAACCGCTGCGCATTCAGCGTCTTGGTCATGAGCATCACTATCTCGGTCCGTTGAACGGTCCTGAACTGCTGGTGGTGCTTCCTGAAGCCAAGGCTATCGGCTCGGTTGCCATGTCCCTGATGGGGCGCGAAGGCGATTTGGGCGTGATGTTATTCACCAGCCGCGACGCGCATCATTATGAGCAGGGACAAGCCACGCATTTGCTGCAGGAAATCGCCCTGATGCTCCCTGAGCTGCTGGAGCGCTGGATTGAGCGCGTATGACGGATTCCCTGCTTGCGCCTCTGGTGGTGCGTTTCCTGCGCTATCTGGGCGTTGAACGTCAGCTTAGCCCGATCACGCTGCTGAACTACCAGCGTCAGCTTGATGCCATCATGCAGATCGCCGATGAAACCGGCCTGATGAGCTGGCAACAATGTGATGCTGCGATCGTGCGCGGGTTTGTGGTGCGCAGTCGCCGCAAAGGTTTAGGCCCGGCGAGTCTCGCGTTACGTCTCTCTGCCCTGCGCAGTTTCTTCGACTGGCTGGTGAGCCAGGGCGAGCTAAAAGCCAATCCGGCGAAAGGCATCGCTACCCCGAAAGCACCGCGCCATCTGCCGAAAAACATCGACGTTGATGACGTGAATCGGCTGCTGGATATCGATCTTAACGATCCGCTGGCGGTACGTGATCGCGCCATGCTGGAAGTGATGTACGGTGCGGGCTTACGTCTTTCGGAACTGGTGGGGTTAGATCTTAAACATCTCGATCTGGATACCGGCGAAGTGTGGGTGATGGGGAAAGGCAGCAAAGAGCGCCGTTTACCGATTGGCCGCAATGCAGTGGTATGGATTGAGCACTGGCTCGATCTGCGCGGGCTGTTTGGCGCCGAAGAGAACGCGCTGTTTCTCTCGAAGCTTGGCAAGCGGATCTCCGCGCGAAATGTGCAGAAGCGTTTTGCTGAATGGGGTATTAAGCAGGGGCTGAACAGCCACGTTCACCCGCACAAACTGCGCCACTCTTTTGCCACCCACATGCTGGAATCCAGCGGCGACCTGCGCGGCGTGCAGGAGCTGTTAGGCCACGCCAATTTATCGACCACTCAAATCTATACCCATCTTGATTTTCAACACCTTGCTTCGGTGTATGACTCGGCGCATCCACGCGCAAAACGGGGGAAATAATGCGTTTTTACCGCCCACTGGGTCAGATCTCTGCCCTGACGTTTGACCTTGATGACACCCTTTACGATAACCGCGAAGTGATTCTGCGCACCGAGCAGGAGTCGCTGGCGTTTGTGCAAAACTACCATCCCGCTTTAAAAACGCTGCAAAACAAAGATTTTCAGCGCCTGCGCCAGGCGTTGCGCGAAACCGAACCGGACATCTACCACGACGTAACCGAATGGCGTCGTCGTGCGGTAGAGCAGGCGATGCTGAATGCCGGGCTGAGCGCGCAAGAGGCGGCGCTGGGCGCAGAAGCTTCAATGGCGAACTTTGCCAAATGGCGCAGCCGGATCGATGTGCCGCAGGAAACGCACGACACCCTGACGGCTCTCGGCAAAAAATGGCCGCTGGTGGCGATCACCAACGGCAACGCGCAGCCGGAACTGTTTGGCCTGGGCGATTATTTCCAGTTCGTCCTGCGCGCGGGCCCGCACGGGCGCTCGAAGCCTTTTAACGACATGTATCATCTGGCTGCCGAAAAACTTGATTTGCCGCTGGGCGAGATCCTGCACGTCGGCGATGACCTGACCACCGACGTGGCGGGCGCGATCCGCTGCGGAATGCAGGCCTGCTGGATCAAACCGGAAAGGGCCGACCTGATGCAGACCGCCGACAGCCGCCTGTTGCCACACATCGAAATTTCGCGGTTGGCATCCCTCACCACGCTGATATAATCACCAGCAGTATTGTATAAATCAACAGTATGCCCGGCAGAAAAAACGCTGTCGGGCAGATGACTTCTGGCGGTGCCAATGGACGTTTCTTACCTTCTCGACAGCCTTAATGACAAACAGCGCGACGCGGTTGCCGCGACGCGGACCAATATGCTGGTGCTGGCAGGGGCGGGCAGTGGTAAGACGCGTGTTCTGGTGCATCGCATCGCATGGCTGCAGAGCGTAGAGAACTGCTCGCCGTACTCCATCATGGCGGTGACCTTTACCAACAAAGCGGCGGCAGAGATGCGCCACCGTATCGCACAGCTGATGGGCACCAGCCAGGGCGGCATGTGGGTGGGCACGTTTCATGGGCTGGCGCACCGTCTGCTGCGCGCGCACCATATGGATGCCAATCTGCCGCAGGATTTTCAGATCCTCGACAGTGAAGACCAACTGCGCCTGCTTAAACGCCTGATTAAGGCGATGAATCTCGACGAGAAGCAGTGGCCGCCGCGTCAGGCGATGTGGTACATCAACAGCCAAAAAGACGAAGGGCTACGCCCGCACCACATTCAGAGCTTCGGTAATCCGGTGGAGCAAACCTGGCAGAAGGTCTATCAGGCCTATCAGGAAGCCTGCGACCGCGCGGGGCTGGTGGATTTCGCCGAGCTGCTGCTGCGCGCCCATGAGCTGTGGCTCAACAAACCGCATATTCTTCAGCATTACCGCGAGCGCTTCACCAACATCCTGGTGGACGAATTCCAGGATACCAACAACATTCAGTACGCGTGGATCCGCCTGCTGGCGGGCGATACCGGCAAAGTGATGATCGTCGGTGATGATGACCAGTCGATTTACGGCTGGCGCGGCGCGCAGGTGGAAAACATCCAGCGCTTCCTGAACGACTTCCCGGGCGCCGAAACCATTCGTCTGGAGCAGAACTACCGTTCAACCAGCAATATTCTGAGCGCCGCAAACGCCCTGATTGAAAATAACAACGGGCGACTGGGCAAAAAGCTGTGGACCGATGGCGTCGACGGTGAGCCGATTTCAATTTACTGCGCATTCAACGAGCTGGATGAAGCCCGCTTTGTGGTCAACCGCATTAAAACCTGGCAGGAAAACGGCGGAGCGCTTGAGCAGTGCGCCATTCTCTATCGCAGCAACGCCCAGTCGCGCGTGCTGGAAGAGGCGCTGTTACAGGTCAGCATGCCGTATCGCATTTACGGCGGCATGCGCTTCTTCGAACGTCAGGAAATCAAAGATGCGCTCTCCTATCTGCGCCTGATTGCCAACCGCAACGACGACGCGGCCTTTGAGCGCGTGGTGAACACACCCACGCGCGGTATCGGCGATCGCACCCTCGACGTGGTGCGCCAGGCCTCCCGTGACCGCCAGCTCACCCTTTGGCAGGCGTGCCGTGAGCTGTTGCAGGAAAAAGCGCTGGCAGGACGCGCCGCGAGCGCGCTTCAGCGCTTTATCGAACTGATCGACGCGCTGGCACAGGAAACGGCCGACATGCCGCTGCACGTGCAGACGGACCGGGTGGTGAAAGATTCCGGTCTGCGCATGATGTACGAGCAGGAAAAAGGCGAGAAAGGCCAGACGCGTATTGAGAACTTAGAGGAACTGGTGACGGCAACGCGCCAGTTCAGCTACAACGAAGAAGACGAAGATCTGATGCCGCTGCAGGCATTCCTCTCCCACGCGGCGCTGGAAGCGGGCGAAGGGCAGGCGGATACCTGGCAGGATGCGGTTCAACTGATGACGCTGCACTCCGCGAAAGGGCTGGAGTTCCCGCAGGTGTTTATCGTCGGGATGGAAGAGGGGATGTTCCCAAGCCAGATGTCGCTCGATGAAGGCGGGCGTCTGGAAGAGGAGCGTCGGCTGGCCTATGTGGGCGTCACCCGTGCGATGCAAAAGCTGACCCTGACCTATGCCGAAACGCGCCGTCTGTACGGCAAAGAGGTCTACCATCGCCCGTCGCGCTTCATCGGTGAGCTGCCGGAGGAGTGCGTCGAAGAGGTGCGTTTGCGCGCCAGTATCAGCCGTCCGGTCAACCATCAGCGGATGGGCACGCCGATTTCGGAAAACGATACGGGCTACAAGCTGGGCCAGCGCGTTCGTCATTCCAAATTTGGCGAAGGCACCATCGTGAATCTGGAAGGCAGTGGCGAGCACAGTCGCCTGCAGGTGGCGTTCCAGGGGCAGGGGATCAAATGGCTGGTCGCGGCTTACGCCAAGCTGGAAACAGTGTAACATTCAGAAAAATATCATTATTTTGTAATAATCTGCTAGCCTTATAAGCTGAAGGCTATTTATTGCTCTTCAGCGTTCCGTTGCGTGTTGACGCCACAGTTATTGCTGGCGTAACATGCGCGCACGATTACGCTAAGAGGACATTCGCCTTGGACACACCCAGTAGATACTGGCTCAATTCCCTGTCATCCAGGAACAACTCCTAAGGCTATCTCCTCTTGCTGATGGCCTTAGTGGTTGTCAGCGACCTGCTTAACTCCCGTCGCGCTGAGTCAGGCTTTTAATGGTCTGAAACCCATATTGTTTCTGTGTGCCCACCGAACTGTCCGATATTTTTTGCATTGGGAGTCCCGGTCATGTTGAGCGCATTTCAACTGGAAAAAAACCGACTGATTCGGCTTGAAGCTGAAGAGTCACAGCCCCTCATTGATGCCGTATGGGTGGATCTGGTCGAGCCGGACGACGATGAACGCCTTCGCGTACAATCAGAGCTCGGACAAAGCCTGGCGACCCGCCCGGAACTGGAAGACATCGAGGCCTCCGCGCGTTTCTTTGAAGACGAAGACGGCCTGCATATCCACTCCTTCTTCTTCTATGAAGATGCGGAAGATCACGCCGGTAACTCCACCGTCGCATTTACCATTCGTGATGGCCGCCTGTTCACCCTGCGCGAACGCGAGCTGCCTGCGTTTCGTCTCTACCGCATGCGTGCCCGCAGCCAGGCGATGGTAGATGGTAACGCCTACGAACTGCTGCTCGACCTGTTCGAAACCAAAATCGAGCAGCTGGCGGACGAAATCGAAAACATCTACAGCGATCTGGAAAAGCTGAGCCGCGTGATCATGGAAGGCCATCAGGGCGATGAATATGACGAAGCGCTGTCGACGCTGGCGGAGCAGGAAGATATCGGCTGGAAAGTGCGTTTGTGTCTGATGGATACCCAGCGCGCCCTGAACTTCCTGGTGCGTAAAGCGCGTTTACCGGGCGGTCAGCTGGAGCAGGCGCGTGAGATCCTGCGCGATATCGAATCCCTGTTGCCGCACAACGAATCCCTGTTCCAGAAAGTTAACTTCCTGATGCAGGCGGCGATGGGCTTTATCAATATCGAGCAGAACCGCATCATCAAGATCTTCTCGGTGGTGTCGGTGGTGTTCCTGCCGCCAACGCTGGTGGCGTCGAGCTACGGGATGAACTTTGAGTTTATGCCGGAACTGCGCTGGAGCTTCGGCTACCCGGGCGCGATTATCTTTATGATCCTCGCCGGGCTGGCACCGTATCTCTATTTCAAACGTCGTAACTGGCTTTGAGCGTGATGCCGGGTGGCAGCTACGCCTTCTCCGGCCTACGTAACCTGTAGGCCAGAGTGGCAAAGCGCCCACCGGCAAAAAATCACACTCCTTTTCGCACTCTACGCTGGGTATAAATCGCATCGGCGACGAATACCGCCAGCGCCACCCAAATGAACGCGAACGTCACCATCTTATCCGCACCCGGTACTTCGCCGTAGAACACCACCGCCAGCAGGAACATCAGCGTCGGGCCGATATACTGGAAGAAGCCAAGCGTGGAGAGGCGTAAGCGTGTGGCGGCACCGGTGAAGCACAGCAGCGGGATGGTGGTGACAACACCGGCGGCAATCAGCATCAGATTCAGCGACCACGGATTATTCGCCATATGGCTGGTGCTGCTGTCGGCGATGCCGAACAGATAAATCGCGGCCAGCGGCAGCAGCCACAGGGTTTCAAACAGCATCCCGGTTTGCGCTTCCACGGCGATTTTCTTACGCACCAGGCCGTAAAACGCAAAGCTAAACGCCAGCCCCAGAGCAATGATCGGCAGCGAGCCGAAGGTCCACAACTGTACCAGTACGCCGCAGAGCGCCAGGAGTACCGCCACCCACTGCATTCGGCGGAAACGCTCGCCGAGGAAAAGCATCCCCAGCACGATATTCACCAGCGGGTTAATAAAATAGCCGAGGCTCGCTTCCAGCATATGGTGGTTATTCACCGCCCAGATGAACAGCAGCCAGTTGCCGCCGATCAGCACCGCAGACAGCGCCAGCAGGAAAATCTTCTTCGGGGTTTGCATCAGCGTTTTCACGCCCGACCACTGGCGGCTCACGCTCATCAGCGCCACCATAAAGAAAAAGGACCAGATCACACGGTGGGTGAGGATTTCGTCGGCCGGGACAAAGTAGATCAGCTTGAAGTACGCAGGCGCGATACCCCATATAAAATAAGCGGCCAGAGCGAGTAAAACGCCCTGCCGCGTCTGTTTAGCATCCATCGGGATAATCCGTTACAAAAAAGTAAATTCATTTTACCCGATTACACCTTCTCAACCCACCATATAAGTGGCGGTTGCGCTGGCGATGTAAACCTGCTCTTCGTTATGTAATTCGACGCGAGCGACGGCGACCTTATTGCCTGCGCGCAGCAGACTGCTGGTGGCGGTAAAACGATTCCCGCGGCCTGGCCGTAAATAATCTACGCGTAAATCAATGGTGCCCATTCTGGATAAGCGCTGACGCAGTTCATCTTCGTTGATGGTGTCATGGCGCGCCAGCGTGCTGCCCACGCAGACCAGCCCGGCGGCAACATCCAGCGCAGAAGCGATCACTCCGCCGTGCAAAATGCTTTGCGCCCAGTTTCCCACCATCATCGGCTGATTGTTAAAGCTGAGCTGAGCGAATCCCTTCTCGTAACGTTCAAGCTCCAGCCCCAGCGCGCGGTTAAAGGGCATGTGATAGACAAAAATCTCTCCCACCAGTTTCAGAGCTTCTTCAGCGGTAAGCGTGGCTGACATGAAAAGTCGCATCCTTCGTTGTTAACAAAATGTTGATTTTATGCTTCAGAGATAAGGAATTCCACTTTCAGAAACGAAGAGGGGAAGTTAATTGAGAAATAGGTAGAATGTGGCCCACATAACTATTCACATAATTTCATTTTGCAGGAGAACCCCACCGATGCGGACGTATCTGGGTTGGTTACTGGCGGCGGTTACGCTGCCGCTCACAGCATTTGCGCAGGAAGCGACGCTCAAGGAAGTGCACGATAAGCCCGCCGTTCGCGGCAGCATTATTGCTAACATGCTTCAGGAGCACGATAACCCGTTCACGCTCTACCCGTACGACACAAACTATGTGATCTACACTCAAACGAGCGATCTCAACAAAGAAGCGATCAGCTCCTATAACTGGTCTGATAATGCGCGTAAAGACGAAGTGAAGTTCCAGCTCAGCCTGGCCTTCCCGTTCTGGCGCGGCATTCTGGGGCCGAACTCGGTTCTGGGCGGCTCATATACCCAGAAATCCTGGTGGCAGCTCTCCAATAGCGGCGAATCTTCTCCGTTCCGCGAAACCAACTATGAGCCGCAGCTGTTCCTCGGTTTTACGACCGACGACGAATTTGCCGGCTGGACGCTGCGCGATGTGGAGTTTGGCTATAACCACGACTCTAACGGCCGTTCCGATCCGACCTCGCGTAGCTGGAACCGCCTCTATACCCGTCTGATGGCGGAAAACGGCAACTGGATGGTGGAAGTGAAGCCGTGGTATGTGATTGGCGATACGGACGACAACCCGGATATCACCAAATACATGGGCTACTATCAGCTGAAGATTGGCTATCAGCTGGGCGACGCGGTGCTGAGCGCCAAAGGCCAATACAACTGGAATACCGGCTACGGCGGCGCAGAGCTGGGCCTGAGCTATCCGATGACCAAACATGTACGCATCTATACTCAGGTGTACAGCGGTTACGGCGAGTCGCTGATCGACTACAACTTCAATCAGACCCGCGTCGGCGTGGGCGTGATGCTTAACGATCTTTTCTAGCCTGCTAGAATGTTTTTGCGTTAAACGTTGAAGTTTCTCTCTCAGGCGCTGAAAATAGCGCCTGTTTTGTATCTGGCAAATGGGGTTAACGTGGCGCAGGCGGAAGTAATGAATCAGGAATCGCTGGCTAAACAGGTTTTGCATGAAACCTTTGGCTACCAGCAATTTCGCCCTGGCCAGGAAACCATCATTGAAACCGTGCTGGAAGGCCGCGACTGTCTGGTAGTGATGCCGACAGGCGGCGGCAAATCCCTGTGCTATCAGGTTCCCGCGCTGGTGCTGGATGGTCTTACGGTGGTGGTTTCACCGCTCATCTCCCTGATGAAAGACCAGGTGGATCAGCTGCTGGCGAACGGCGTGGCCGCTGCCTGTATCAACTCCACTCAGACTCGTGAACAGCAGCAGGAAGTGATGGCCGGATGCCGTACCGGGCAGATTCGCCTGCTGTACATCGCCCCGGAACGTCTGATGCTGGACAACTTCCTCGAACATTTGGCGCACTGGAACCCGGTGCTGCTGGCGGTCGACGAAGCACACTGTATCTCCCAGTGGGGTCACGATTTCCGCCCGGAATACGCCGCGCTCGGCCAGCTCCGCCAGCGTTTCCCGGCGCTGCCGTTTATGGCACTCACCGCCACGGCGGATGACACCACGCGTCTGGACATCGTGCGCCTGCTCGGGCTAAACGATCCCTTTATTCAGGTCAGCAGCTTCGACCGCCCCAACATCCGCTACATGCTGATGGAAAAATTCAAGCCGACGGACCAGCTTCTGCGCTACGTGCAGGAGCAGCGCGGCAAATCCGGCATTATTTACTGCAACAGCCGTGCGAAAGTGGAAGACACCGCCGCGCGTCTGCAAAACCGTGGCTTTAGCGCTGCGGCCTACCACGCCGGTTTAGAAAACCATATCCGCGCCGATGTGCAGGAAAAATTCCAGCGTGATGACCTGCAAATCGTGGTCGCGACCGTGGCGTTCGGGATGGGGATCAACAAACCGAACGTGCGCTTTGTGGTGCATTTCGACATCCCGCGCAATATCGAATCCTACTATCAGGAGACGGGCCGCGCCGGGCGTGACGGTCTGCCTGCCGAAGCGATGCTGTTTTACGATCCGGCGGATATGGCGTGGCTGCGCCGCTGCCTGGAAGAAAAACCGCAGGGGCAGCTGCTGGATATCGAGCGTCATAAGCTCAACGCGATGGGCGCGTTTGCCGAAGCGCAAACCTGCCGTCGACTGGTCTTGCTTAACTACTTTGGTGAGGGACGCCAGGAGCCGTGCGGTAACTGCGATATCTGTCTCGACCCGCCAAAGCAGTACGATGGGCTGATGGACGCCCGTAAGGCGCTCTCAACCATTTACCGCGTGAATCAGCGCTTTGGTATGGGTTACGTGGTGGAAGTGCTGCGCGGTGCAAATAATCAGCGTATCCGCGAGATGGGCCACGATAAGCTGCCGGTTTATGGCATTGGCCGCGAACAGAGCCACGAACACTGGGTGAGTATTATCCGCCAGCTGATTCACCTCGGTTTCGCCACGCAAAATATCGCCCAGCATTCCGCGCTTCAGCTCACGGAAGCGGCGCGTCCGGTGCTGCGCGGTGAGTTAGCGCTGCAGCTTGCGGTTCCACGCGTCGTCGCCCTGAAACCGCGCGTGATGCAGAAATCCTACGGCGGCAACTACGACCGCAAGCTGTTTGCCAAACTGCGCAAGCTACGTAAAGCGATTGCCGACGAAGAGAACATCCCGCCGTATGTGGTGTTCAACGATGCGACACTGATCGAAATGGCCGAGCAGATGCCGCTCAGCGCCGGTGAAATGCTGAGCGTCAACGGCGTTGGTACGCGCAAACTCGAGCGCTTTGGCAAAGAATTTATGGCGCTCATTCGTTCCCATGCTGATGGTGACGATGAGGAGTAGTCAGTCCGGCTAAAAAGTGCCAGGATGGTGACTCACTGAATTATTTTCCCGCGAGTTAATTATGTTAATGCTATTCCTCACTGTGGCGTTGGTGCACATCGTTGCGTTGATGAGCCCTGGCCCTGACTTTTTCTTCGTTTCGCAGACTGCCGTCAGCCGCTCCCGCAAAGAGGCGATGATGGGCGTGCTCGGTATTACCATGGGTGTCATGGTCTGGGCTGCCGTTGCGCTGCTTGGCCTGAACCTGATCCTCGCGAAAATGGCCTGGCTGCATAATATCATTATGGTCGGCGGTGGCTTGTATCTGTGCTGGATGGGCTACCAGATGCTGCGCGGTGCGCTGAAGAAAGAAGAGAGCGTAGCCGCTGAACCTAAGGTTGAGCTGGCGACCGGTGGACGCAGTTTCGTGCGCGGCTTACTGACCAACCTTGCAAACCCAAAAGCGATTATCTACTTCGGCTCGGTGTTTTCCCTGTTCGTCGGTGACGACGTCGGCGCGGGCGCGCGCTGGGGCATTTTCCTGCTGATCGTCGTCGAAACCTTCGCGTGGTTTACCGTGGTAGCGAGCCTGTTCGCTTTACCGTCCATGCGCCGTGGCTATCAGCGCCTGGCGAAGTGGATCGATGGCTTTGCGGGGGCGCTCTTCGCAGGGTTTGGGATTCACCTGATTATCTCCCGCTAATATCCTGAATGCCGGATGAGGTGCTTGCACCGCTATCCGGCTTTTCCCGGCTACGCATGCCTCGCCGACGCCAGCAACGCACCTACCAGCATAAACAACGACCCGAACACTTTGTTCAGCGCCTTCATCTGTTTCGGCCCTTTGATCCACGCGGCAATTCGTTGCGCCAGGGTCGCGTAACCAATCATCACAATGATATCGACGATAATGGTGGTGGCGCCGAGCACCACGTACTGCATCACCTGTGGCTGATGCGGGACGATAAACTGCGGAAAGAGGGCGGCGAGAAAGACGATGCTTTTCGGGTTGGTCAGGTTCACAAATACCGCGCGTTTAAACAGACGACCGCGCGTCTGGGTATGGGCGAGGGTATTCAGGTCAATCGAGCCTGCCGCGCGCCATTGCTGGATGCCCAGCCAAATCAGATAAGCTGCACCCGCCCATTTGAGCACTTCAAACGCCAGTACCGAACGCGAGAACAGTGTCCCAAGACCAATCCCCACCAGCACGATATGAATACCCAGCCCGGTCTGCAGTCCGGCAATGGACGCGACCGCGCCGCGATAGCCGTGGTTAATGGACGTGGTCATGGTATTGATCGCGCCAGAGCCAGGGGAAAGGCTCAGGATGATGGATGTCAGCAGGTAAGCGAACCACCACTCGAAGGTCATTTGAAACTCCCGAATCGTCTATTTTTATGCCACAATACGCTATTGTCGCGTCATTGTGTGACGCAACCAGAAAAAACGATATTCCTTGGCTTACAGGGGTGGAAACCCGATGTTTCAGCAGAAAAAGGACTGGGAAACACGCGAGAACGCATTTGCTGCTTTCTCCATGGGGCCGCTGACCGATTTCTGGCGTCAGCGCGAAGAAGCCGAAATCACAGGCGTGGATAATGTTCCGGTGCGCTTTGTTCGTTTTCGGAATGTCAAAAACGACCGCGTGATCGTGGTTTGCCCCGGTCGTATCGAAAGTTACGTTAAATACGCTGAACTGGCCTACGACCTTTTCCATCTTGGGTTTGATGTACTGATTATCGACCATCGTGGGCAAGGGCGCTCCGGTCGGTTGTTATCCGACTCGCACCGCGGGCATGTGGTGAATTTCAGCGATTATGTCGACGATCTCGCCGCGTTCTGGGAGCAGGAAGTGCAGCCTGGGCCGTGGCGCAAACGCTATATCCTGGCACACTCCATGGGCGGGGCGATTGCGACGCTGTTTTTACAACGTCATCCGCATCAGTGCGATGCCATCGCGCTCACCGCGCCGATGTTTGGCATCGTGATGCGCTTTCCGGACTGGATGGTGCGCCATATTCTCGACTGGGCTGAGGGCCATCAGCGCATTCGTGAAGGCTACGCGATCGGCACCGGTCGCTGGCGCGCCCTGCCGTTTGCCGTGAACGTGCTAACGCATAGCCGCCAGCGTTATCGGCGTAACCTGCGTTTCTACGCCGATGAGCCGCGCCTGCGCGTCGGTGGACCAACGTACCACTGGGTGCGTGAAGGTATCCGCGCGGGGGAGTCTGCGCTGGCCGGTGCGGGCAAAGATGCCACGCCAACGTTACTGATTCAGGCGGAAGAAGAGCGTGTGGTGGATAACCGCATGCACGACCGTTTTTGCGAATTGCGCGCCGCCGCCGGGCACCCCTGTGAAGGGGAGAAACCCTTGGTCATAAAGGGCGCGTACCATGAGATCCTTTTTGAAAAGGACACCATGCGCTCAGTCGCGCTCAACGCTATCGTCGAGTTTTTCGACAGGCATAACTGATTTCCTATTGAGGTTAAATTTTCCTATGTACCAGGTTGTCGCATCTGATTTAGATGGCACGCTGCTTTCTCCCGACCACACCCTGTCGCCTTACGCGAAAGAAACCTTAAAACTCCTGACAGCCCGTGGCGTGAACTTCGTCTTCGCAACAGGCCGCCACCACGTGGATGTGGGGCAGATCCGCGATAATCTGGACATCAAAGCGTACATGATCACCTCCAACGGTGCGCGCGTACACGACACCGACGGCAATCTGATCTTCACCCATAACCTCGATCGCGATATCGCCGCCGACCTGTTTGGCGTGGTGCATAGCAACCCGTCAATCGTCACCAACGTTTACCGCAACGACGACTGGTTTATGAACCGTCATCGTCCGGATGAAATGCGTTTCTTCAAGGAAGCGGTTTTCAACTACACCCTGTACGAGCCGGGTCTGCTGGAGCCAGAAGGGATCAGCAAAGTGTTCTTCACCTGCGAAAGCCATGAAGAGCTGCTGCCGCTGGAGCAGGCCATTAACGCGCGCTGGGGCGACCGGGTGAACGTCAGCTTCTCAACGTTGACCTGTCTGGAAGTGATGGCGGGCGGCGTATCGAAAGGTCACGCGCTGGAAGCGGTGGCAAAACGCATGGGCTACGAGCTGAAAGATTGCATCGCCTTTGGCGACGGCATGAACGACGCTGAAATGCTGTCGATGGCCGGGAAAGGCTGCATTATGGAAAACGCGCACCAGCGTCTGAAAGATCTGCACCCGGAGCTGGAAGTGATTGGCACCAACACCGATAACGCCGTGCCTAACTATCTGCGCAAACTGTTCCTTGAATAATCTTCATTTGATTATTTATTACTCAGTTGTCAACTGAAGAGTTCGCTACAATGCTCGTCCTTCTTTCTGAGAGACATGCATTGTGGCGCTACTCATTATCACCACTATCCTGTGGGCCTTCTCGTTCAGCCTGATCGGTGAATATCTTGCCGGACACGTCGACAGCTACTTCTCTGTGCTGATGCGCGTTGGGCTGGCTGCGCTGGTGTTCCTGCCATTCCTGCGCCTGCGCGGACAGACGATCAAAACCATTTTGCTGTACATGATGGTGGGCGCAATGCAGCTCGGCATCATGTATCTGTTCAGTTTCCGCGCCTATGTCTATCTGTCGGTATCGGAATTCCTGCTGTTCACGGTGCTGACACCGCTCTACATCACGCTGATTTATGACCTGCTGAGCAAACGCCGTCTGCGCTGGGGCTATGTCCTGAGCGCGCTGCTGGCGGTGGCCGGTGCGGCGATTATTCGCTACGACAAAGTGAGTGATCACTTCTGGACCGGGCTGATGTTTGTCCAGCTCGCGAACATCAGCTTTGCGATTGGCATGGTGGGCTACAAACGCCTGATGGAGATCCACCCGATGCCGCAGCACAACGCGTTCGCCTGGTTTTATATGGGGGCGTTCATCGTGGCGGTGGTGGCGTGGTTTATGCTGGGCAATCCGCAAAAATTGCCGACCACCACACTGCAATGGAGCGTGCTGATCTGGCTTGGGGTAGTCGCTTCAGGGCTGGGCTACTTTATGTGGAACTACGGGGCCACGCAGGTGGATGCCGGGACGCTGGGCATCATGAACAACGTTCACGTGCCTGCGGGGCTGCTGGTGAACCTGGCAATCTGGCAGGAACAACCCCACTGGCCGAGCTTTATTATTGGGGGAACGGTGATTCTGGCTTCCCTGTGGGTACATCGCCATTGGGTCGCTCCGCGCTCCGAACAAACGGCAGATGGTCGCAAGCGTGATTCCGCGCTGAGCGAATAAACGCCTCCGTGACCGGCTGACGCTGCTCGCCATCGCGCACGGCAGCGTACAGTCGGCTCCACAATCCCTCGCCCAGGGTTTTGGTTACTACGAGGCCCTGACGTTCAAAGCTCTCCACTACCCAGTGCGGCAGCGCCGCGATCCCCATTTTAGCCGCCACCATCTGAATCAGCAGCAGGGTGTTATCGACACTTTTCAGGTTCGGGCTGATGCCTGCCGGTTGCAGGAAATGGCGCCAGATATCCAGACGACTGCGCTGCACCGGATAGATCATCAGCGTTTCGGTCGCCAGATCTTCCGGCGTGACGCGCGTTTTCACCGCCAGCGGATGGTCAGGTGCCAGCACCAGGCGCACTTCATAATCAAACATCGGCGAATAGTGCAGACCGCTGCGCGGCAGAATATCGGAAGTCAGCACCAGATCCAGCTCGCCCTGCTGGAGAGACGGCTGCGGGTCAAAGGTCACGCCCGATTTAAAGTCCATCTCTACCTGCGGCCAGTTCTGACGGAAATTCTCAAGCGCGGGCGTCAGCCACTGAATACAGCTATGACATTCAATTGCGATGCGCAGCCGTGTCTGCTGCGGCTCATTGCAGGATTGCAGAGCGCTGGCGATTTGCGGCAGCACCTGATTTGCCAGCTGCAGCAAAATCTCGCCCTGCGGCGTAAAGCGCAGCGGCTGGCTCTTACGCACGAACAGACGAAAGCCAAGGCGTTGTTCCAGATCGCTGAACTGGTGGGACAGGGCGGATTGTGTTTGATGCAGCGTGGCCGCAGCCGCTGCGAGCGAACCGCAGTTCCGCAACGCTTGTAGCGTTTTCAGGTGTTTTATCTCGATCATGAAAGTCCTTCACTTCGCCATGAACAATTTGCGCTTGTGGATCATACAGTACATTCACATTATGGATGTGTAAACATCTGGATGGCTAAATAACGAATTCATAAGAGGCAGCGACATGACAATTATTAACCACACCCTCGGTTTTCCTCGCGTTGGCCTTCGCCGCGAGCTGAAAAAAGCACAAGAGAGCTACTGGGCGGGCAACGCCACCCGTGAAGAGCTGCTGGCGGTTGGACGCGAGCTGCGTGCGCGTCACTGGGATCAGCAAAAACAGGCAGGCGTGGATCTGCTGCCGGTGGGCGATTTTGCCTGGTACGACCATGTTCTGACCACCAGCCTGCTGCTCGGCAATGTGCCGGCTCGTCATCAGAACAACGATGGATCGGTAGATATCGACACCCTGTTCCGCCTGGGTCGTGGGCGCGCACCGACCGGCGAGCCAGCGGCAGCCGCAGAAATGACGAAATGGTTTAACACCAACTATCACTACATGGTGCCGGAGTTTGTAAAAGGCCAGCAGTTCAAACTGACCTGGAGGCAAATCCTGGATGAAGTGGACGAAGCGCTGGCGCTGGGCCACAAAATCAAACCTGTACTGCTCGGCCCGGTAACTTATTTGTGGCTGGGCAAAGTGAAAGGCGAGCAGTTTGACCGCCTGAGCTTGCTGAAAGACATCCTGCCGGTGTACCAGCAGGTGCTGGCTGAGCTGGCAAAACGCGGCATCGAGTGGGTACAAATCGACGAACCGGCGCTGGTGCTGGAGCTGCCGCAGGCATGGCTGGATGCGTACAAACCGGCTTACGACGCCCTCACCGGGCAGGTTAAACTGCTGCTGACCACCTATTTCGAAGGCGTCACGCCGAACCTCGACACCATCACCGCGCTGCCGGTGCAGGGCCTGCACGTTGACCTGGTTCACGGCAACGATGACCTAGCTGAGCTGCACAAACGCCTGCCGTCTGACTGGCTGTTCTCTGCCGGTCTGGTTAACGGACGTAACGTCTGGCGCGCCGATTTGACCGAGAAATACGCGCAGATCAAAGACATTGTCGGCCAACGTGATCTGTGGGTAGCTTCGTCTTGCTCCCTGCTGCACAGCCCGATCGATTTGAGCGTGGAAACGCGTCTGGATGCGGAAGTGAAAAGCTGGTTTGCCTTCGCCCTGCAAAAATGTGAAGAGCTGGCCCTGCTGCGCGATGCGCTGAACAGCGGCGACACGGCTGCGATTACCGAATGGAGCGCACCGATTCAGGCGCGCCGTCACTCGACTCGTGTTCACAACGCGGCGGTGGAAAAACGTCTGGCGGCGATCACCGCAAAAGACAGCCAGCGTGAAAATGCCTATGAAGTTCGTGCTGAAGCTCAGCGTGCGCGCTTTAATCTGCCGGCCTGGCCAACCACCACTATCGGCTCATTCCCGCAGACCACTGAAATTCGCGGCCTGCGTCTGGACTTCAAAAAAGGCAATCTCGACGCCAACAACTACCGCACCGGCATCGCCGAACACATTAAACAGGCGATTATTGAGCAGGAACGTTTGGGTCTGGACGTGCTGGTTCACGGCGAAGCCGAGCGTAACGACATGGTGGAATATTTCGGCGAACATCTGGACGGTTTCGTCTTTACCCAGAACGGCTGGGTGCAGAGCTACGGCTCACGCTGCGTGAAACCCCCGGTGGTGATTGGCGACGTGAGCCGCCCGGAAGCGATTACCGTCGAATGGGCGAAGTACGCCCAGTCTCTGACCGACAAACCGGTCAAAGGCATGTTGACCGGTCCGGTGACTATTCTGTGCTGGTCCTTCCCGCGCGAAGACGTGACCCGCGAAACCATCGCCAAACAGATTGCGCTGGCGCTGCGTGATGAAGTGGCGGATCTGGAAGCGGCAGGCATTGGCATCATCCAGATTGACGAACCGGCACTGCGGGAAGGTCTGCCGCTGCGTCGCAGCGACTGGGCGGCATATCTGGAGTGGGGCGTGGAAGCGTTCCGCATCAACGCCGCCGTGGCAAAGGACGACACGCAGATCCACACCCACATGTGTTACTGCGAATTTAACGACATCATGGACTCGATCGCCGCGCTGGATGCGGATGTGATCACCATCGAAACGTCGCGTTCCGATATGGAGTTGCTGGAGTCGTTCGAAGAGTTCGACTACCCAAACGAAATCGGACCGGGCGTGTATGACATTCACTCCCCGAACGTACCCAGCGTGGAGTGGATTGAAGCCCTGCTGCAGAAAGCCGCCCAGCGTATTCCGGCTGAGCGTCTGTGGGTCAACCCGGACTGCGGCCTGAAAACCCGCGGCTGGCCAGAAACCCGTGCGGCACTGGCGAACATGGTGAAAGCCGCGCAGAACCTGCGTCAGGCGTAATGCGATATGGCCGGGCGATTGCCCGGCCTAGGCATGACCGTCCATTAACCGGCTGATGTGAATGCTCAGCCACGTCAGCTCATCTTTCGGCAGCGTTAGCTGATACTTCTCCTGCACGTAATCGCGAATCACCCACGCGACGGTCATTGCGTCCGGGCGATGGCGCATCAGCTCCTGATAAAAATCCTCGGTCTCACTGACCACCACGCTTCCACTTAACACGCGTTCCGCGAAATAGCGCAGATGGGTGATAAACCGCCGGTAATTCACCGACTCCGTATCGATCGCTTTGCTCAGCTTGTAGCGCACAATCTCGGCGATGCGATTTACCAGTTCGACCTGCTGATGCGCGGAGCTGTTGTCATCCTGGCTGCTGGCGTTAATCAGATGGAACGCAATATTGACCGCTTCTTCTTCCGGTAACTCTACGTCAAAGCGTTCATTCACGTTGTCTCGCGCCTGCATTCCGACGCGGTATTCTTGCGGGTAATAGCGCTTCACTTCCCAGCTCAGCTTATTCAGGATCAACTGCCCGTTACGGCTACGCTCCACCGCAAAATGCAAATGTTCGGCGAGCGTAAACAGCAGCACGGAGTTCAGCTTTTCGCCGCACAGGCTGCGGGCGAGCGTGAGAATCTCATGGCTGACGTCAAAGTACGCCGCAGGAATGGTATCCGTCAGGGATAAAAAATGGCGGGATTTCAGATCGCTAAGCGGCAGAAAGACTTTCTCTACCTGCGCCAGGTCGATATGCGTACCGGGTTTGGCTCCGAAACCAATCCCTTTACCAAACAGGATCATCTCCCGCTGGTCGTGATCGACCAGCAGCATACTGTTATTGAGCGATTTTTTTATCGTTATCACGGTTATTCCTGCGGCCTGGCCGTTTAGCTCATGTCAGCGCCATTGCTGGCAATCACTCTCTGGTACCACCAGAACGACTCTTTTTTCAGGCGTTCCAGCGTGCCGTTACCTTCGTCATCCTGGTCGACATAAATAAAGCCGTAGCGTTTGGACATCTGCGATGTGCCCGCGCTGATAATGTCGATACAACCCCAGGTGGTGAATCCCATCACATCTACCCCTTCGTTGATAGCTGCCAATGTTTGTTCGAAGTGGGCGCGGAAATAGTCGATACGATAGCTGTCGTGGATCTTCCCTTCCTCGATGGTATCTTTTGCCCCTAAGCCATTTTCGACAATAAACAGCGGCTTTTGGTAACGGTCGTACAGTTCGAGCAGCGAGATTTTCAACCCGACGGGATCAATCTGCCAGCCCCACTCGGATGCAGGCAAGTACGGGTTTTTTACCCCCAGAATCGTGTTACCCGCGGTGCGCTCGACATCAGCCTGCGTCGATTCGGTGAGGGACATGTAATAGCTGAAGGAGACAAAATCGACGGTGTGATCTTTCAAAATACGATGATCGTCTGCCTGCATCTCAATCTGAATATCACGGCTGGCGAGATCGCGCAGGATCAGTGGCGGATATTCGCCAAAGACCTGCACATCGGCGTAAAAGTAGTTTTCGAGATTTTTTTTCAGCGTGGCCTCTACGTCCTGCGGGCGACAGCTGTGAGGATAGGTGGTGAGTTTCGTCAGCATGCACCCGACCTGGCTGCCGGGAATTTTGGCGTGGCAGTCGCGGGTCACCAGCGCAGAGGCCACAAACTGGTGGTGTAGCCCCTGATAAATATCCTGCTGCGCTTTTCCTGGCGCGCTTTTCTCTTCGCGAATCCCGGCGGTGGTAAACGGATGGCGATGAATGCTGTCGATTTCATTAAAGGTGAGCCAGTAGCGCACCAGATCTTTGTAGCGATCAAAGCAGACATTGCTGAACCGCACGAAAGCATCCACCACGTTACGATGTACCCAGCCGTTGTACTTCTCGCTCAGGGCCAGCGGCATTTCATAATGTGAGAGCGTGACGAGCGGTTCAATATTATGGCGTCGCAGCTCGCGGAACATCTCCTCGTAAAACTGCAGGCCCGCTTCATTAGGGGCCGCGTCCTCGCCTGTCTGGAAGATACGCGACCAGGCAATGGACACGCGCAGAACCTTAAAGCCCATCTCGGCAAACAGGGCGATATCGTCTTTATAGCGGTGATAAAAATCAATGCCGCGACGCTTGGGATAAAGCGCGTCGTTGCGCCCTTCAAACGCATCGCGGATATTTTCATCCGTCAGCGCCATATGACCGTCATAATCCTTCAGCGACAGGTTCGGCTTCCAGGTGATGGCGTCAGCGACGGACGGCCCTTTGCCATCAACGTTCCATGCTCCTTCGGCCTGATTAGCGGCAATCGCGCCGCCCCATAAAAAACCTTGCGGAAACGGGAGGGATTTATCCATTACACGGACTCCTTTAGCGTCATGATGATATTAGGATGAGTGTCTTTGTCGTGGTTACTGCCTGGTGTCAGCGAGAATCGTTCGCCATTCGTGACGATCATGACCACAACCGGATCCAGCCCGGCGGCGGTGATGATGTCGAGAGAAAACTCAATCAGTGTGTCGCCGCTTTTCACGTGCTGGCCTTCTTTCACCAGCGGGCGGAATCCATTGCCTTGCAGCCTGATGGTGTCGATGCCGATATGGAAAATCAGCTCAACCCCTGCATCCGTTAAGAGGCTTAGGGCATGACCGCTTTCAAAGACGTTAACGACCGTGCCGTCGGCGGGAGCACGCAGGACGCCCTGCGAAGGGACAATGGCTACGCCATCGCCCATGATTTTGCGCGAAAAAACGTCGTCGTTAACGTTTTCCAGCGGAATGATTTGCCCCTCTACGGGACGGATAAAGTGCAGTTCATCGGCCTGCTCCGGGGCGTTATCGCGCCATAACAGCAGAGCACTCAGAAAGGCGATGACAAAAGATAAACCGGCACCCGCAAAGGCCCAGACGATGTTCATTGGGTTATCGGGTGAGACGAACATGGAGATGCTGGCAAGGCCTGGCCCTACCAGCGCAAAGGCTTCGATGGCCATCCAGCCAATAAATGCGCCGCCAACCAGGCTACCCGCAAGCACGCTATAAAGTGCTTTTTTATTGAGAAGCGTGACGCCATACAGGGCGGGTTCGGTAATACCAAACAGCGCGGAAATTCCTGCGGAGAAGGCGGTGGATTTCAGTACCTTATCTTTGCTCCGGAGTGCAATGGCCAGACAGGCGCCAGACTCAGCGATGTTATGTGCCAGCGACGCAGGCAGATAGAGCATTTCACGCCCGAACTGGCTCATCGAGGCGACGGCATAAGGCAACATCGGCTTATGCATTCCGGCTGCGACCATAAACGGCAGCGCTGCCGCGAGTAATCCGGTCGCCACAAATCCCAGCTTGCCATAGAGCCATAAGATCACCGTGGCCAGGCCCGCGCCAAGCTCATAGCCCAATGGTCCCAGGATCAGCAACGTCACTGGCACCGTGACCAGCAGAGAGAGCATCGGCGAGAGAAAAATGCGCAGTGCGCCGGGAGAGTAACGGTTGAACAGCTTCTCGGTCTGAGCGTAAAACAGCACGCACAGAATGGCCGGGAAGACCTGCGAGGCATAGGCGACATTGCGCAGATCAAACGACATAAACTCCGCGCCATCAGCAAGTTGCTTCGTCATTGCCGGTAGCACCATTACCGCTACGGCAGAGACGGCAACCAGCACGTTCACTTTGAGCTTTGTCGCAGTGGTTATCGCCACCAGTATCGGCAGGAAATAGAGCGGGGCCGAGCCGATGTTATCCAGCACTTTGTAAGTGGAACTGTCGCGGCTGAGCCAGCCAAGTACATCCAGCAACAGCAGCAGCGATTTCAGTACGCCGCCGCCCGCAATGGCCGGGACCAGCGGCTGAAAGACGCTTATCACAAAGTCGACAATTTGCGCGCCACGATGCGGTTTGACCGTCTGAGCTGACGCATTTGCCTGGGGTGTGCCGATGAGGGAGCGCGCCGCTTCATAAACCTGCACCACTTCATGACCGATAATGACCTGGCACTGTACGTTGACGCGCACGCCGAGCACGCCATCAATTTTCGCCAGTTCGTGCTCGTTCACTTTCCCGTTATCGTAAAGGCTCAGCCGTAAGCGGGTGGAGCAGTGCTCGAGATGTTCGATGTTTTCAGCGCCGCCCACCTGGGCGATGATATCCAGTGCTGTCTGCAAGTGATTCATGTCTGGCCCCTGTCTCCAGAGCAAAAAAAAAGACCTGAAGCCCATTTCCCCCCGAAAGAGAGAGATGGGCTTCAGGTCTTGCCTACGGATCGTAGTTACACGCCTGTGCTTTTTATATCGTCGAAATTCTGTTTAAAAGTCAAACAACGGCTGCGGTTGTTGCGTCAATGTGTGAGCAACTTAACCCTTTTTCGCCCCATACTGCCTGAACCAGGCCAGCATACGTTGCCAGCCATCTTTGGCGGATTCTTCGTGATAACTCGGGCGATAGTCGGCGTTAAAGGCATGTCCCGCGTCGGGATAGACCACGATATCGGCTTTGGCATTGGCGGCACGCAGCGCCTGGCGCATGGTGTCCACACTCTCAAGCGAAATCCCGGTGTCTTGGCCGCCGTACAGCCCTAAAACCGGCGCGTTAAGATCGGTCGCGATATCCACCGGATGTTTCGGTGAATTCAGCGTTTTCTCACCGACCAGTTTGCCATACCACGCCACGGCGGCTTTCAGCTGCGGATTGTGCGCAGCATACAGCCAGCTGATGCGCCCACCCCAGCAAAAACCGGTGACCAGCAGACGGTGCGGATCACCGCCGTTGCGCGCGGCCCAGCTGGCGACGTGGTCCAAATCGGCAAGCACCTGCGCATCCGGCACTTTGCTGACCAGATTGCTGAAAAGCGTCGGGATATCGCTGTAATCATTCGGATCGCCCTGGCGGAAATAAAGCTCCGGCGCAACGGCCAGATAGCCTTCCAGCGCCAGACGGCGGCAGATATCGCGAATATGTTCGTGAACGCCAAAAATCTCCTGTATCACAATGACGATCGGCAACGGACCGTCGGCCTCTTTCGGGCGCGCGTGATAAGCGGGCATGTTTTCACCCTGCGAGGGGATCGAGGTTTCGCCTGCGGTAATGGCTTCTTCTGACGTGGAGACGATGGTCGCGGCGAGAGGGGCAGCAGCAGGTGCAAAATGGGTCTTTTGTGTCATGGTATTCTCCGTACCTGTAAGCGCAAAAGTAAATATAGACCTCAAGTTAACAACTCACAGTGCCCGAAACGGGCTATCTTTTGTGCAGCCCTGAACGATATAACTTGTTAATGTGATGTAAATCACTATTTTGTGGAAATTAACTGCAACCATTTTCATTCATGGTGAGGTGTGTCACGAAATTAAGCCTGGTGCTTCTGTAAAGTACCGTTTTACTTCTTCTGACACACCGACCCACAGAGGAGTCACCTATGTCTAAGTCTGATGTTTTTCATCTCGGCCTCACTAAAAACGATTTACAAGGGGCTACGCTGGCTATCGTCCCTGGCGATCCTGAGCGTGTGGAAAAGATCGCCGCGCTGATGGATAAGCCGGTTAAGCTGGCAGCGCATCGTGAATTCACCACCTGGCGTGCTGAGCTGGATGGCAAAGCGGTGATTGTGTGCTCGACCGGTATCGGCGGCCCGTCTACCTCTATTGCTGTGGAAGAGCTGGCGCAGCTGGGCATTCGTACCTTCCTGCGTATCGGCACCACGGGTGCGATTCAGCCGCACATCAGCGTCGGTGACGTTCTGGTGACGACCGCGTCTGTGCGTCTGGACGGTGCAAGCCTGCACTTCGCACCAATGGAATTCCCGGCTGTCGCGGACTTCGAATGCACAACGGCGCTGGTTGAGGCGGCAAAATCTATCGGCGCAACCACGCACATTGGCGTGACCGCTTCCTCTGACACCTTCTACCCAGGCCAGGAGCGCTACGACACTTTCTCCGGTCGCGTGGTGAGCCGCTTTAAAGGTTCCATGGAAGAGTGGCAGTCGATGGGCGTCATGAACTACGAAATGGAATCGGCAACGCTTCTGACCATGTGCGCAAGCCAGGGTCTGCGTGCGGGTATGGTGGCGGGCGTGATCGTTAACCGTACTCAGCAAGAGATCCCGAACGCAGAAACCATGAAGCAAACCGAAAGCCACGCGGTGAAAATTGTGGTCGAAGCGGCTCGCCGCCTGATCTAATCGCACAACATTCTGTTCAAGGCCGACACGTTCGGCCTTTTCTTTTTTGCGTAACGCCTCGCAGGAAATTCCTTTCAAACTGGACGTTTATACAGCACAATTCTATTTTGTGCGGGTAATGGTTTGATGCAGGAGGCGTTGTGGATATCTCAATCATCGTTTATGCGGCGATAGCGCTGGCGGGGCTGGTCATTGGCTGGCTGATCTCGAGCTATCAACATGCCCAGCAGAAAGCGGAACAACTGCTCGATCGTGAAGAGATCGTCGCTGAGTTGAGCGCTGCCAAACAGCAGCTGGCCCAGAGCAGCCACTGGCGCGATGAGTGCGAGTTGCTCAACAACGAACTGCGCAATCTGCGCGATATCAATACCTCCCTGGAAGCGGATCTCCGCGAAGTCACCACCCGTCTCGAATCCACCCAGCTGCATGCGGAAGATAAAATCCGCCAGATGATCAATAGCGAACAGCGCCTCAGCGAGCAGTTTGAAAACCTCGCCAACCGTATTTTTGAACAGAGCAATCGCCGCGTCGATGAACAAAACCGCCAGAGCCTGAATGGATTGCTGACGCCGCTGCGCGAACAGCTCGACGGCTTTCGCCGCCAGGTGCAGGACAGCTTTGGTCAGGAAGCCCGTGAACGCCATACGCTGGCGCACGAGATCCGTAATCTTCAGCAGTTAAATGCGCAAATGGCGCAAGAGGCGGTCAACCTGACGCGCGCCCTGAAAGGCGACAACAAAACCCAGGGCAACTGGGGAGAAGTGGTGCTAACCCGCGTGCTAGAGGCCTCCGGGCTGCGCGAAGGCTACGAATATGAAACGCAGGTCAGCATTGAGACCGATTCCCGCTCGCGGATGCAGCCTGATGTGATCGTGCGTCTGCCGCAGGGCAAAGACGTGGTGATTGACGCCAAAATGACGCTGGTGGCCTACGAGCGCTACTTCAATGCGGAAGACGACTTCACCCGCGAATCCGCGCTGCAGGAACACATCACCTCCGTGCGCAATCACATTCGTCTGCTGGGCCGTAAGGATTATCAGCAGTTGCCTGGCCTGCGTTCGCTGGACTATGTGCTGATGTTTATCCCGGTCGAACCGGCGTTCCTGCTGGCGCTCGACAGGCAGCCGGAGCTTATCACCGAAGCGCTGAAAAACAACATTATGCTGGTCAGCCCGACCACGCTTCTGGTGGCGCTGCGCACCATTGCCAACCTGTGGCGCTACGAACATCAAAGCCGTAACGCGCAGCAGATTGCCGATCGTGCCAGCAAGCTGTATGACAAAATGCGCCTGTTTGTCGACGATATGTCCTCCGTGGGGCAAAGCCTGGATCGCGCGCAGGATAACTATCGACAGGCCATGAAAAAACTCTCCTCCGGGCGGGGTAATTTGCTGGCACAAGCCGAAGCGTTTCGCACGCTGGGCGTAGAAGTTAAACGCGAGATTAATCCGGAACTGGCGGAGCAGGCCACGGCCCAGGATGAAGAGTATCGTCTGCGCGAAGGCGTGAATGAACGAAATATGAGCAGTGATGACAGTGAGTTAGCGGCACAAACCGCCCCTGAAACGCAGTCAGAACGATTCTTTCAGGGTGGTTGAATCGTAGGGCAAACGCGCCCAATCTGTTACACTTCATGCACATTTGACTGATTAGCAGGCACTGAGATGGTTGAAGATTCACAAGAAACAACGCACTTTGGCTTTCAGACTGTCGCCAAAGAGCAGAAAGCAGACATGGTGGCCCCACGTATTCCATTCCGTGGCGGCAAAGTACGATGTCATGAATGACCTGATGTCATTCGGCATTCATCGCTTGTGGAAGCGTTTCACTATCGACTGTAGCGGTGTGCGCCGTGGTCAAACCGTTCTGGATTTAGCCGGCGGTACCGGTGATTTGACCGCAAAATTCTCCCGCATGGTCGGTGAAACGGGCCGCGTTGTACTGGCTGATATCAACGACTCCATGCTGAAAATGGGGCGCGAAAAACTGCGCAACATCGGCGTGGTCGGTAACGTTGAATATGTACAGGCTAACGCCGAAGCCCTGCCGTTCCCCGATAACACGTTCGACTGCATCACCATCTCTTTCGGTCTGCGTAACGTCACCGAAAAAGAAAAAGCGCTGCGTTCCATGTATCGCGTGCTGAAGCCGGGTGGACGTCTGCTGGTGCTGGAGTTCTCCAAACCAATTATTGAGCCGTTGAGCAAAGCGTACGACGCCTACTCATTCCATATTTTGCCGCGTATTGGCGAATTAGTGGCAAAAGACGCAGAAAGCTATCGCTATCTGGCGGAGTCTATCCGTATGCACCCGGATCAGGACACCCTGAAAGCCATGATGCAGGATGCCGAGTTTGAAAACGTTGAGTACTTCAACCTGACGGCGGGTGTTGTTGCGCTGCATCGCGGCTACAAGTTCTGACTGGAGGCAACGTATGCCTTTTAAACCGTTAGTCACCGCAGGCATCGAGAATGTCCTGAATACCTTTTTGTATCGCTCGCCTGCGCTGAAAACGGCGCGCCAGCGGCTAAACGGCAAGGTACTTCGCGTGGTGCTAAAAGAGTTCTCGACGCCGCTGGTGCTGGTGTTCAGCGAACGCCAGCTGGATGTCGTGGGCGAGTGGGAAGGCGACGCCGATTGCTCTGTCATTACGCACATGAGCGTGCTGCCAAAACTGCGCGACCGTCAGCAACTCACGGCGCTAATCCGCAGCGGTGAGCTGGAAGTCGAAGGCGATATTCAGGTGGTGCAAAACTTTGTCGCACTGGCCGATCTGGCTGAGTTTGACCCGGCGGAGCTACTGGCACCTTATACCGGTGACATCGTGGCCGAAGGCATCGGTAAGTTTCTGCGCGGCGGATCGTCCTTTTTACGTAAAGGCGTACAGCGCCAGCAACGCTATGTGGCTGAAGTGCTGACCGAAGAGTGGCGAATGGCGCCCGGTCCGCTTGAGATGGCGTGGTTTGCAGAAGAAACTGCCGCTGTCGAACGCGCGGTTGACGCGCTAACCCAACGGCTGGAAAAACTGGAGGGCAAATGACGCCTGGTGAAATTCGGCGCCTCTACTTTATCGTCCGCACCTTTTTGAGTTACGGGCTCGACGAGCTTATCCCCAAAATGCGTATTACGCTGCCGCTGCGATTCGGGCGGCGCATGTTGTTCTGGATGCCAAACCGTCATAAAGATCAGCCGCTCGGCGAGCGGTTGCGACTGGCGTTGCAGGAGCTCGGCCCGGTTTGGATTAAATTTGGGCAGATGCTCTCTACCCGCCGCGATCTCTTCCCACCGCAAATTGCCGATCAGCTGGCGTTGCTTCAGGACCGCGTTGCACCCTTCGACGGTGCGCGTGCCAAGCAGCAGATTGAAGAGGCGATGGGCGGCATTCCTGTTGAAACCTGGTTCGATGATTTTGAGATCACCCCACTGGCCTCAGCCTCCATTGCGCAGGTGCATACTGCCCGCCTGAAAGAGAACGGCAAAGAGATCGTCATCAAGGTCATTCGCCCGGATATCCTGCCGATCATTAAAGCAGACATGAAGCTGATTTATCGTCTGGCTCGCTGGGTCCCGCGCCTGTTGCCGGATGGTCGTCGTCTGCGCCCAGTCGAAGTGGTGCGTGAGTACGAAAAAACGCTTATCGATGAACTGAATTTACTGCGCGAAGCGGCCAACGCCATTCAGCTGCGCCGTAACTTTGAAAACAGCCCGATGCTGTATGTGCCTGAGGTCTATTCGGACTACTGCAGTCAGAACATGATGGTGATGGAGCGCATCTACGGCATTCCCGTCTCGGATGTGGTGGCGCTGGAAAATCAGGGCACCAACATGAAACTACTGGCCGAGCGCGGCGTGCAGGTCTTCTTCACTCAGGTATTCCGCGACAGCTTTTTCCACGCCGACATGCACCCAGGTAATATTTTTGTCAGCTACGAACACCCGGAAGATCCGAAATACATCGGCATCGACTGCGGTATTGTCGGCTCGCTGAACAAAGAAGATAAACGCTATCTGGCAGAGAACTTTATCGCCTTCTTTAATCGCGATTACCGTAAGGTGGCCGAGCTGCACGTGGATTCGGGGTGGGTTCCGCCGGATACCAACGTCGAAGAGTTCGAGTTTGCGATCCGCACCGTCTGTGAGCCGATTTTTGAGAAGCCGCTGTCAGAAATCTCATTTGGTCACGTTCTGCTGAATCTCTTTAACACCGCGCGACGCTTCAATATGGAAGTGCAACCGCAGTTAGTTTTACTTCAGAAAACACTACTTTACGTTGAGGGCGTAGGCCGCCAGCTCTATCCTCAGTTAGACTTATGGAAAACAGCGAAACCTTTCCTTGAGTCGTGGATTAAGGATCAGGTGGGCCTTCCTTCGCTGGTGCGTGCGTTTAAAGACAAAGCGCCGTTCTGGATCGAAAAAATGCCAGAGATCCCTGAACTGGTTTACGACACTTTGCGTCAGAGCAAGAACCTTCAGCACAGCATGGATAAAATCGCCAGCGAGCTTCAGTCCAATCGCGTGCGTCAGGGGCAGTCTCGCTACCTCTTTGGCATTGGCGCTACCTTGTTGCTCAGCGGCACGCTGTTGCTGATCAACCGCCCGGACTGGGAGATGATGCCCGCCTGGGTGATGGCCGGAGGCCTTGTGGTCTGGCTGATCGGCTGGAGAAAAACGCGCTGAATTTGCGTCGCTATCGCCAGGTTGCATACGTATAATGCAACCTGATTAATTAATCATCTATCGAGGATGTAGTATGGGTGGTATCAGTATCTGGCAATTGTTAATCATTGCCGTCATCGTCGTGCTGCTGTTCGGCACCAAAAAGCTCGGTTCTATCGGTTCCGACCTTGGCGCGTCCATCAAAGGCTTCAAGAAAGCCATCAGCGATGATGAAGACAAGCAAGAAAAATCCAGCCAGGACGCGGATTTCACGGCTAAAACCATCGCAGACAAACAGGACGAAGCCAAAAAGGAAGACGCTAAACGCCACGATAAAGAGCAGGTGTAAGTCGTGTTCGATATTGGTTTTGGTGAACTGCTGCTGGTATTCGTGATTGGCCTGATTGTATTAGGCCCGCAACGTCTGCCGGTGGCAGTAAAAACTGTCGCAGGCTGGGTACGCGCGCTGCGCTCGCTGGCCACGACGGTGCAAAATGAACTGGCGCAGGAACTCAAGCTCCAGGAGTTTCAGGACAGCCTGAAAAAGGTTGAAAAGGCGAGCATGGATAATCTGTCGCCTGAGCTAAAAGCCTCGATGGATGAATTGCGTGAAGCTGCGGAGTCCATGAAGCGTTCTTACAGCGTCAACGATCCTGAAAAAGCGAGCGATGAAGCGAATACTATTCGTAATCCGCTGGTAAAAGATAGCGACGCTCAGCGTGAAGGCATTACGCCTGCCGAAGCGGAGCATCAGGCCAGTGCGCCATCGCAAGCCCCTGAGCTGCAAGAGCCCGTCCCTGCACAAGAGCCTGAGGTAAAACCGAAAGCCGCAGAAGCAAAAGCCGCCGCGCCCGTTTCCGAATCCGCCCCCTCGTCGAGTGATAAAGCGTAAACATGGCAGTAGATGATACTCAACCACTTATTACGCACCTTATTGAGCTGCGTAAGCGTCTGTTAAACTGCATTATTGCCGTTTTCCTGATTTTCTTGTGCCTGGTCTATTTCGCTAACGACATCTATCAGGTTGTCTCCGCGCCGTTGATTAAGCAGATGCCGCTGGGTGCAACGATGATTGCCACCGATGTGGCATCGCCGTTCTTTACGCCAATCAAGCTGACCTTCTGGGTCTCGCTGATTGCGTCTGCACCGGTGATTCTGTACCAGGTGTGGGCGTTTGTGGCGCCAGCGCTCTACAAACATGAACGTAAGCTGGTGATCCCACTTCTGGTCTCCAGCTCGCTGCTGTTTTATATCGGCATGGCTTTTGCCTACTTCGTCGTCTTCCCGCTGGCCTTTGGCTTCCTGACGCACACCGCGCCGGAAGGGGTGCAGGTCTCGACGGACATCGCCAGTTACCTAAGCTTTGTGATGGCGTTGTTTATGGCGTTCGGCGTGGCCTTCGAGGTGCCGGTCGCGATCGTCCTGCTCTGCTGGATGGGCGTCACCACGCCGGAAGATCTGCGTAAGAAACGCCCGTATATGCTGGTGGGCGCGTTCGTGGTCGGGATGTTGCTGACGCCGCCGGATGTCTTCTCGCAAACCCTGCTGGCGATACCGATGTACTGCCTGTTTGAGGTTGGCGTGTTCTTCTCGCGCTTCTATGTGGGCAAACGTCGCTCACGGGATGACGAAGAAGATGAGCCAGAGAATCCGACAGAAGAGTAAAACCAGCCGCCCGACAGGGCGGTTGTCATATGGGAGAGAGCATGTTTGATATCGGTTTAAATCTGACCAGTTCGCAGTTTGCCAAAGATCGTGATGAGGTGGTGGCGCGTGCCTTTGCTGCAGGCGTCAACGGGCTGTTGCTGACGGGCACCAACCTTCAGGAAAGCGAACATGCGCAGCAACTGGCGCAAGGCTTTGAGCACTGCTGGTCAACCGCAGGCGTACATCCTCACGACAGTAGCCACTGGAATGATGAAAGCGCCGGGACGCTGTATGCGCTGGCGAAAACAGCAGAGGTGGTGGCGATCGGTGAATGTGGTCTCGATTTTAACCGCAACTTTTCTACCCCTGCCGAGCAGGAGAAGGCGTTTACCTCGCAGCTGGCGCTGGCGGCAGAACTCGGGATGCCGGTGTTTATGCATTGCCGCGACGCCCACGAACGTTTTCTGACGCTGCTGGAACCCTGGCTGGATAAACTGCCCGGCGCGGTGCTGCACTGTTTTACCGGCTCCCGTCAGGAGGCCATTGAGTGTCTGGATCGCGGGCTGTATCTGGGCATTACCGGCTGGGTGTGCGATGAACGACGTGGACTGGAGTTGCGCGAGCTGCTGCCGGTTATTCCTGCCGATCGGCTGTTAGTCGAAACGGATGCACCGTACCTTCTGCCGCGCGACATGCGGCCCAAACCCGCCTCACGACGCAACGAACCGGCTTATCTTGGCCATATCGTTGAGCGGATCGCGCACTGGCGGGGCGAAGAATTGCAGTGGCTGGACGCACAGACGGATGAAAACGTCCGTCGCCTGTTCGGCGTGACGTTTTAAACCTTGCGGAATTCGGTATTCTTGACGCTCTGACGTACCTGTTTATTAAGGAAGTTCAGCAGCAGCATGGAGCGCGCTTCGCCGTCTGGCTCGGCAAATATTGCCTCAAACCCTTCGAATGCCCCTTCGGTGATAACCACGCTATCGCCAGGGAAAGGTGTTTCAGGATCGGTAATATCTTCCGGCTGTTTGTAGACCGAAAGCTGGTGGATCACCGTCGACGGCACGGTGGCCGGATGCGCGCCGAAGCGCACGAAGTGGCTGACACCCCGCGTGGCATTGATGGTGGTGGTGTGGATCACTTCCGGGTCGAATTCGACGAAAAGGTAGTTAGGGAACAGCGGCTCACTGACTGTTGTACGCTTGCCGCGCAGCATTTTTTCGAGCGTAATAACAGGCATCAGACAATTGACTGCCTGACGCTCAAGATGTTCCTGCGCACGCTGAATTTGCCCGCGTTTGCAATACAGTAAATACCAGGCTTGCATAATCACTCTTTCCCTTTGTTCGCGGCGCAAGCATATCAAAACCCCGAAGGGATCGCTAAGGTGATTATAATGGCCGAAAGCGGAAGTTGAGGCAGAACTTCACGCTTATTTAACAAAATTACAGCGTCATGATGACGAACGCCGTATAATGAAGCGCTTACAGAGAGGCCATGACTAACTGCATGAAATACCACGATCTACGCGACTTCCTGGCGCTGCTGGAAAAGCAGGGCGAACTCAAACGCATTACGCTCCCTGTTGATCCTTATCTGGAAATGACAGAAATCGCTGACCGCACCCTGCGTGCCGGTGGCCCCGCGTTGCTGTTTGAAAATCCAAAAGGTTATTCCATGCCGGTGCTCTGCAACCTCTTCGGCACGCCTAAGCGTGTGGCGATGGGGATGGGCCAGGAAGATGTCAGTGCGCTGCGTGAAGTCGGTAAACTGCTGGCGTTCCTGAAAGAGCCAGAGCCGCCGAAAGGCTTCCGCGATCTGTTCGACAAACTGCCGCAGTTTAAGCAGGTGTTGAATATGCCAACCAAACGCCTGCGCGGTGCGCCGTGCCAGCAGAAAATCCTCGAAGGCGATGCCGTCGATTTGACCAAAATCCCTATCATGCAATGCTGGCCTGAAGATGCCGCGCCGCTGATCACCTGGGGTTTGACGGTTACCCGTGGCCCGCATAAAGAGCGTCAGAATCTCGGTATTTATCGCCAGCAGCTGATTGGCAAAAACAAACTGATTATGCGCTGGCTGTCGCATCGCGGCGGTGCGCTTGATTTCCAGGAGTGGTGTGCGGCATATCCGGGCGAGCGTTTCCCGGTTTCAGTGGCGCTCGGTGCCGATCCGGCGACCATTCTCGGCGCCGTGACGCCGGTGCCTGATACATTGTCGGAATACGCTTTCGCAGGCCTGCTGCGCGGCACCAAAACGGAAGTGGTGAAGTGTATTTCTAACGACCTGGAAGTGCCTGCCAGCGCGGAAATCGTGCTTGAAGGCTATATCGAACAGGGCGAGCTGGCACCGGAAGGGCCTTATGGTGACCATACGGGATACTACAATGAAGTGGATAGCTTCCCGGTGTTTACCGTTACGCACATTACGCAGCGTGAAGATGCGATTTATCACTCGACCTATACCGGCCGTCCGCCGGATGAGCCTGCTGTATTAGGCGTCGCGCTGAATGAAGTGTTCGTACCGATTCTGCAAAAGCAGTTCCCGGAAATTGTCGATTTCTATCTGCCGCCAGAAGGGTGTTCCTATCGCCTGGCTGTGGTGACGATGAAGAAACAGTACGCAGGTCACGCCAAGCGCGTGATGATGGGCGTGTGGTCATTCCTGCGCCAGTTTATGTATACCAAATTTGTTATTGTCTGCGATGACGACGTCAATGCCCGCGACTGGAATGACGTTATCTGGGCCATCACCACGCGTATGGACCCGGCGCGCGACACGGTGTTAGTGGAAAATACACCGATTGATTATCTGGATTTTGCCTCGCCGGTTTCTGGGCTTGGTTCAAAAATGGGACTGGATGCCACCAATAAATGGCCCGGCGAAACTGAGCGTGAATGGGGTCGCCCGATTAAAAAAGATCCTGAAGTGACCGCGCGAATTGACGCGATTTGGGACGAGTTGGCCATATTGAATGACGGTAAGCCCGAGTCTGACCGTTAAGCCCTATAGACTTCCCGATAGAGAGAGCGAATGACAACCTTAAGCTGTAAAGTGACCTCGGTAGATGCTATCACCGACACCGTATATCGCGTCCGTTTGGTTCCGGAGGCGGCGTTCTCTTTCCGCGCTGGCCAATATTTGATGGTGGTGATGGATGAACGTGATAAGCGCCCTTTCTCCATGGCGTCTACGCCAGCGGAGCAGGAATTTATTGAGCTGCATATTGGTGCGTCAGAGCTTAACTTGTATGCCATGGCGGTGATGGACCGTATTCTGAAAGAGCGTGAAATCGATGTCGATATCCCGCACGGTGAAGCCTGGCTGCGTGAAGACGAAGATCGTCCGCTGATTCTGATTGCCGGGGGAACGGGCTTCTCCTATGTGCGTTCGATTCTGCTGACTGCGCTGGCGCAAAACCCGGACCGCGACATCACCATCTACTGGGGCGGTCGCGAAGAGAAACATCTCTACGATCTTTCCGAGCTGGAAGCACTGAGCGTAACGCACCCGAATCTGCGCGTTGAGCCTGTGGTTGAGCAACCGGAAGAGGGCTGGCGCGGGCGCTCAGGTACGGTGCTGACCGCGGTGTTGCAGGATCACGGGACGCTCGCCGGACACGATATCTATATTGCCGGGCGTTTTGAGATGGCGAAGATTGCTCGCGACCTGTTCTGCCATGAGCGTGATGCGCGGGAAGATCGCCTGTTCGGCGATGCGTTTGCGTTTATCTAAATAAAAAACCCGCCCCTGACAGGCGGGAAAAACGGCAACTAAATCATTTATTCTGTTACAGGCCGGGGAGCGAAACGCCCCCGGCTTTTTCATTACACCCGCTCAAACACCGTCGCGATCCCCTGACCCAACCCGATACACATCGTCGCCAGACCAAACTGAGCGTCTTTGCGTTCCATCAGGTTGATAAGGGTGGTGCTGATACGCGCGCCCGAACAACCCAGCGGATGACCCAGCGCAATCGCGCCGCCGTTGAGGTTGATCTTCTCGTCGATCTGCTCCATCAGCCCCAGATCTTTAATGCACGGCAGGATCTGCGCGGCGAACGCCTCATTCATCTCAAACAGGTCGATATCGCTGGCTGTCAGACCGGCTTTTTTCAGCGCCAGTTTTGACGCCGGAACCGGGCCGTAACCCATAATCGAGGGATCGCAGCCCACTACGGCCATGGAACGGACGCGAGCGCGCGGCTTCAGGCCTAACTCGCGAGCGCGGCTTTCGCTCATCACCAGCATCGCCGCTGCACCGTCGGAAAGGGCAGAGGATGAGCCTGCCGTCACCGTGCCGGTCACCGGGTCAAACGCCGGGCGCAGCGTGGAAAGCGCTTCGACGGTGGTTTCCGGGCGGATCACTTCGTCGAAGTAGAACTGTTTCAGTACGCCGTCAGCGTCGTGGCCGCCAGTCGGGAGGATCTCATTTTTAAAGGCGCCGGACTGCGTGGCAGCCCAGGCGCGGGCATGAGATCGCGCAGCAAAGGCGTCCTGCATTTCGCGGCTGATGCCGTGCATGCGGGAGAGCATTTCGGCGGTCAGCCCCATCATGCCTGCGGCTTTCGCCACGTTACGGCTCATGCCTGGGTGGAAATCGACGCCGTGGCTCATCGGCACGTGGCCCATGTGTTCCACGCCACCGACCATACAGACCTGCGCATCGCCGGTCATGATCATGCGAGCCGCATCGTGCAGCGCCTGCATCGACGAACCGCACAGACGGTTGACGGTGACCGCCGGAACCGAATGCGGGATTTCAGCCAGCAGGGAAGCGTTACGGGCGATGTTAAAACCCTGCTCCAGTGTTTGCTGTACGCAGCCCCAGTAAATATCATCCAGCGCAGCCGCTTCCAGCGCAGGATTACGCGCCAGCAGACTACGCATCAGGTGCGCGGAGAGATCTTCCGCGCGCACGTTGCGGAATGCGCCGCCCTTCGAACGGCCCATCGGGGTGCGAATTGCATCGACAATGACAACCTGTTCCATTGTGACTCCTTAAGCCGTTTTCAGCTCGCCAACCGGACGGGCAGGCGCAACTGGGGGATAATACGGTTCGTTATGACGCGCTTTATTACGCAGGCCTTCCGGCACGTCATACAACGCCCCGAGATGCTGATAGTGCTGCGCCATGTCGAGATACTTCGCGCTGCCGAGCGTATCCAGCCAGCGGAACGCACCGCCGTGGAACGGAGGGAAGCCGAGGCCGTAGACCAGCGCCATATCTGCTTCTGCCGGGCTTGCAATGATGCCTTCTTCCAGGCAACGCACCACTTCGTTGACCATCGGGATCATCATGCGGGCGATAATCTCTTCGTCGCTGAAATCACGTTTTGCCTGGCTGACGCCAGCCAGCAGATCTTCAACGGCAGCATCGTCCTCTTTCTTCGGCTTGCCTTTGCTGTCTTCTTTATAGCGCCAGAAACCCAGACCGTTTTTCTGCCCAAAGCGACTGGCGTCGAACAGCGCGTCGATGGCATCGCGATAATCTTTCTGCATGCGCTGTGGGAAACCCGCGGCCATCACAGCCTGCGCATGGTGCGCCGTATCAATACCGACCACGTCCAGCAGATACGCCGGGCCCATTGGCCAGCCGAATACTTTTTCCATCACTTTGTCGACTTTGCGGAAATCCGCGCCGTCGCGCAGCAGCTGGCTGAATCCGGCAAAGTACGGGAAGAGCACGCGGTTGACGAAGAAGCCTGGGCAGTCGTTCACCACAATTGGGGTTTTACCCATTTTGCTGGCCCACGCCACCACTTTGGCGATGGTTTCGTCGGAGGTTTTTTCTCCGCGAATCACTTCGACCAGTGGCATACGATGGACCGGGTTAAAGAAGTGCATGCCACAGAAGTTTTCCGGGCGCTTCAGAACGCTTGCCAGTTCGCCAATCGGAATGGTCGAGGTATTGGACGCCAGAACCGTATCCGGGCGCACTTTCTCTTCCGTTTCTGCCAGTACCGCTTTTTTCACTTTCGGGTTTTCGACGACCGCTTCAACGACGATGTCCACGCGGTCAAAACCGGTGTACTCCAGCGTTGGCTGAATGGTTGAGATCACCCCTGACAGCTTCAGACCGTCAATTTTGCCGCGCTCAAGCTGTTTGTTGAGCAGCTTGGCCGCTTCGTTCATGCCCAGCGTCAGGGATTTCTCGTTGATATCTTTCAGCACTACCGGCACGCCTTTCCAGGCCGACTGGTAGGCAATCCCGCCGCCCATAATCCCTGCGCCGAGTACCGCCGCGTGTTTTGGCGTTTCAACGTTTTTGGTGAGTTGTTTGGCTTTCCCTTTCACGTACTGATCGTTGAGGAAAATGCCGACCAGCGCGCGCGCTTCGCTGGTATGCGCCAGCGGCACGAAGCTTTGGTTTTCTAATTTAAGCGCGTCTTCGCGGCCAAAGCGTGCGGCGGCTTCAATGGTTTTGACGGCGGTGATCGGTGCCGGATAGTGTTTTCCGGCGGTCTGCATCACCATGCCTTTGGCAATGGTAAAGCTCATGGTGGCTTCAATTTTGCTGAGTTTCAGCGGCTCAAGCTTCGGCTGGCGTTTGGCTTTCCAGTCGAGATCGCCATTGATCGCCTGACGCAGAATGCTGATCGCACCGTCGCGCAGTTTTTCCGGCTTCACGATGCCGTCAATCAAGCCGATTTTCAGCGCCTGATCTGCGCCTACGTCTTTACCTGCAGCGATAATTTCCAGCGCGCTGTCGGCGCCCAACATGCGTGGCATACGTACGGAACCGCCAAAGCCCGGCATGATGCCCAGCTTGGTTTCCGGCAGGCCGATGCGCAGATCCGGCGTGGCGAGACGATAGTCTGTCGCCAGCACGCATTCGCAGCCGCCGCCCAGCGCGTAGCCGTTGACGGCAGAGATCGTGGGAACAGGAAGATCTTCCAGTCGGTTAAAGACGCTGTTGGCAAAATGCAGCCACTGGCTGAGCTGTTCTTCCGGCACCTGGAACAGGGAGAGGAACTCGGTGATGTCGGCACCGACAATAAAGGCGGCTTTCTCAGAACGCAGCAGCAGCCCTTTCAAATCAGATTGTTTTTCGAGGACATCCAGCGCGTGGCCGAGGCTGGCCACCGTCGCGGTGTCGAGTTTGTTGACTGAGCCGGGGGCATCGAACACCAGTTCGGCGATGCCATCTTCCAGCCAGTCTACGTACAGGGTGTCGCCTTTGTAGAGCATGTCAGTCTCCTGAATCCAGCAATTGGATCTGGTCATACCAGATGAAGTCGAGTGTGGAATTTATGTTAATAAAATGCAAATCACTCATTAAATAAATGCTGCATTGATCACGCTCGGTGGAAATGACGCAGTAAAAGCGAGGTGTGCTAAGATGCGAAGACTTGAGCTCAATAAAGAAAGGAAGAATGATGGACTCACTGGCTTCACTTTATAAAAATCATATTGTTACGTTACAGGAACGTACCCGCGATGTACTGGCCCGCTTTAAGCTCGATGCGCTGCTTATTCACTCTGGTGAGTTGGTCAACGTCTTCCTGGATGACCATCCATACCCATTCAAGGTAAATCCGCAGTTTAAAGCCTGGGTGCCGGTGACGCAGGTTCCCAACTGCTGGCTGCTGGTGGATGGCGTGAACAAGCCGAAACTGTGGTTCTATCTGCCGGTCGATTACTGGCACAACGTGGAGCCGCTGCCGACCAGCTTCTGGACCGAAGAAGTGGATGTGATTGCCCTGCCAAAAGCCGACGGTATCGGCAGCCAGCTGCCTGCTGCGCGTGGCAACATCGGGTATATTGGTCCGGTGCCGGAGCGTGCTCGGGGTCTGGATATTCCTGCGGATAACATCAACCCGAAAGGCGTGATTGATTATCTGCACTATTACCGTTCGTATAAGACCGACTATGAACTCTCCTGTATGCGCGAAGCGCAGAAAACGGCGGTGAACGGTCATCAGGCGGCCCAGGAAGCCTTCCTTTCCGGGATGAGCGAATTCGACATTAATCAGGCATACCTGACGGCGACCGGTCATCGCGATACGGACGTGCCTTACAGCAACATCGTGGCGCTGAATGAGCATGCTTCCGTGCTGCACTATACAAAACTGGATCACCGCGCGCCGGCCGAGATGCGTAGTTTCCTGCTGGATGCGGGCGCTGAATACAACGGTTATGCAGCCGATCTGACCCGTACCTGGGCGGCGAACGCCGATACGGATTTCGCGCAGCTGATCAAAGACGTGAATGACGAACAGCTGGCGCTTATCAGCACCCTCAAAGCGGGTACCAGCTACGTCGATTACCACATTCAATTCCATCAGCGCATCGCCAAACTGCTGCGTAAGCACCAGATTCTGACGGATATGAGCGAAGAGGCGATGGTGGAAAACGATCTCACCGGACCGTTCATGCCGCACGGAATTGGTCATCCGCTGGGCCTGCAGGTTCATGATGTGGCTGGCTTTATGCAGGATGATACCGGCACCCATCTGGCTGCGCCGTCGAAGTATCCCTACCTGCGCTGCACCCGTGTGCTGCAACCGCGCATGGTGCTGACCATTGAGCCAGGCATTTACTTCATCGACTCTCTGCTGCAGCCGTGGCGTGAAGGCCCGTTCAGCAAACACTTCAACTGGCAGAAAATTGAAGCGCTGAAGCCGTTCGGTGGCATTCGTATCGAAGATAACGTGGTGATTCACGAAAACAGCATCGAGAACATGACGCGAGATCAGAAACTGGCGTGATGGACAGCTGGCTGATACCGGCTGAGCCGGTCACCTTCGTTGAAGAGATCAAAAAGAGCCGCTTTATCACGCTGCTGGCCCATACGGACGGCGTGGAGGCGGCGAAAGCCTTTGTCGAATCTGTTCGCGCAGACCATCCTGATGCCCGCCACCACTGCTTGGCGTGGGTCGCCGGTCCGCCGAATGATTCGCAACAGCTTGGCTTTTCTGATGATGGTGAGCCCGCAGGAACAGCGGGTAAACCGATGCTCTCTCAGTTGATGGGAAGCGGCGTCGGGGAGATCACCGCCGTGGTGGTTCGCTACTACGGCGGCATCCTGTTAGGAACCGGTGGGCTGGTAAAAGCCTACGGCGGAGGAGTGCAGCAGGCGCTTAATCTGCTGCAGACGGTCCGCAAAACGCCACTTACCGAATATACTTTGTTGTGTGATTACGCTCAGTTATCTGGCATCGAAACGCTGCTTAAAAACGTTAACGGCGTGATTGTGCAGAGTGATTACCAGGCGACGGTACAATTACGCGTGGCGCTTCCTCAGGCGGAACTGGCGGCTTTTTCAGCAAAACTGGCTGATTTTAGTCGTGGTGCGTTGCAATTACTGCCGATTGAAGAATAATCCCCACCTTACTTTTTGAATACCAAAGGAACGGCAGAGATGCATTTTCGTGCCATAACCCGAATTGTTGGACTGCTGGTCATACTCTTTTCCGGGACGATGATCCTCCCAGGGCTGGTAGCGCTTATCTATCGGGACGGCGCGGGGCGCGCGTTCACGCAGACCTTTTTCGCCGCGCTGGTGATTGGCTCAATTCTCTGGTGGCCTAACCGTCGTGAGAAGGGCGAGCTGAAGTCCCGCGAGGGCTTTCTGATTGTGGTGCTGTTCTGGACCGTGCTGGGGAGCGTGGGTGCGCTGCCGTTTATCTTCGCGGAACAGCCGAATCTGACCGTGACCGACGCGTTTTTTGAATCCTTTTCCGGGTTAACGACCACGGGGGCGACCACGCTGGTGGGGCTGGACTCGCTACCGCATGCCATTCTCTTTTATCGGCAGATGCTGCAATGGTTCGGCGGTATGGGGATCATCGTCCTCGCCGTGGCGATTCTCCCGATACTGGGCGTCGGTGGGATGCAGCTCTATCGCGCTGAAATGCCGGGCCCCCTGAAAGATAACAAGATGCGTCCGCGTATTGCCGAGACGGCAAAAACGCTCTGGTTCATCTACGTGTTACTGACCGTCGCATGTGCGCTGGCCCTGTGGTTTGCCGGGATGCCTGCCTTCGATGCGATTGGCCATAGCTTCTCTACGATTGCGATTGGCGGGTTCTCGACCCACGACGCCAGCGTGGGATATTTCGACAGCCCGACTATCAACACCATTATTGCTATCTTCCTGCTGATCTCCGGCTGTAACTACGGCCTGCACTTCTCTTTATTGAGTGGGCGTAGCCTGAGGGTGTACTGGCGCGATCCTGAGTTCAGGATGTTTATCGGCGTGCAACTGACGCTGGTTATCATTTGTACGCTGGTGCTGTGGTTCCACGATGTTTACAGCTCGGCCGTGATGACCCTTAACCAGGCTTTCTTCCAGGTGGTGTCGATGGCTACGACGGCGGGCTTTACCACGGACAGCATTGCCCGCTGGCCGCTGTTCCTGCCGGTACTGCTTCTGTGCTCTGCTTTTATCGGCGGCTGTGCGGGGTCCACGGGCGGGGGCCTTAAGGTCATCCGTATTCTGCTGCTGTTCAAGCAGGGTAACCGTGAACTGAAACGTCTGGTACACCCGAATGCGGTTTATAGCATTAAGCTTGGCAACCGCGCGCTGCCGGAACGTATTCTTGAAGCGGTGTGGGGCTTCTTTTCTGCCTACGCGCTGGTCTTTATCGTCAGCATGCTGGCGATTATCGCCACCGGCGTTGATGATTTCTCGGCGTTTGCTTCCGTAGTAGCAACGCTCAATAACCTTGGGCCGGGGCTTGGCGTGGTGGCGGATAACTTTGCCAGCATGAATCCGGTAGCGAAGTGGATCCTGATTGCCAATATGCTGTTCGGGCGTCTTGAAGTATTCACATTGCTGGTGCTGTTCACCCCAACATTCTGGCGCGAGTAAGGATTTAGCTGGTGAAAACACTCATTTTATTTTCGACACGAGATGGTCAGACGCGTGAGATCGCCTTTTATCTGGCGTCTGAATTGAAAGAGCAGGGCGTTTACGCTGATGTGGTGAATCTCAATCGGACGGAAGAGATTCACTGGCAGGATTACGATCGCGTGGTGATTGGCGCTTCTATTCGTTATGGCCATTTCCATCCTGCGCTGGATCGCTTTGTGAAAAAACATCTGGCGACACTAAACAGCCTGCCCGGTGCGTTCTATTCGGTGAACCTGGTTGCACGTAAAGCGGAGAAACGCACGCCGCAGACCAACAGCTATACGCGTAAGTTTTTATTGAACTCGCCGTGGCAGCCAGAACGCTGTGCTGTGTTTGCGGGCGCGCTGCGTTATCCACGCTATAGCTGGTATGACCGCTTTATGATCCGCCTCATTATGAAGATGACCGGGGGGGAGACGGATACCCGTAAAGAAGTGGTTTATACGGACTGGCCGCAGGTGGCCAGTTTTGCACGGGAAATCGCACAATTAACGGTCGATTCGCGGGTTTAATCGACGGTGAGTTTGAAAAATAAGCGAACGATAACTTTTTTCGATTTTATGCTTGTCACCCCAGAATAACTCCCTATAATGCGCCTCCACTGACACGGAACAACGGCATACACGCCGCCGGGTTAGCGGGGTTCAGAGATGAACACCAACAGAGATAAGCGAAAATAAAGCTTGACTCTGAAGCGGGAAAGCGTAATATGCACACCCCGCGCCGTTGAGAAAAACGAAGCGGCACTGCTCTTTAACAATTTATCAGACAATCTGTGTGGGCACTCAAAGTGACATGGATTCTAAACGTCGCAAGACGCTAAATGAATACCAAAGTCTCTGAGTGAACATACGTAATTCATTACGAAGTTTAATTCACGAGCATCAAACTTAAATTGAAGAGTTTGATCATGGCTCAGATTGAACGCTGGCGGCAGGCCTAACACATGCAAGTCGAGCGGTAGCACAGAGAGCTTGCTCTCGGGTGACGAGCGGCGGACGGGTGAGTAATGTCTGGGAAACTGCCTGATGGAGGGGGATAACTACTGGAAACGGTAGCTAATACCGCATAACGTCGCAAGACCAAAGAGGGGGACCTTCGGGCCTCTTGCCATCAGATGTGCCCAGATGGGATTAGCTAGTAGGTGGGGTAACGGCTCACCTAGGCGACGATCCCTAGCTGGTCTGAGAGGATGACCAGCCACACTGGAACTGAGACACGGTCCAGACTCCTACGGGAGGCAGCAGTGGGGAATATTGCACAATGGGCGCAAGCCTGATGCAGCCATGCCGCGTGTATGAAGAAGGCCTTCGGGTTGTAAAGTACTTTCAGCGAGGAGGAAGGCATTGTGGTTAATAACCACAGTGATTGACGTTACTCGCAGAAGAAGCACCGGCTAACTCCGTGCCAGCAGCCGCGGTAATACGGAGGGTGCAAGCGTTAATCGGAATTACTGGGCGTAAAGCGCACGCAGGCGGTCTGTCAAGTCGGATGTGAAATCCCCGGGCTCAACCTGGGAACTGCATTCGAAACTGGCAGGCTAGAGTCTTGTAGAGGGGGGTAGAATTCCAGGTGTAGCGGTGAAATGCGTAGAGATCTGGAGGAATACCGGTGGCGAAGGCGGCCCCCTGGACAAAGACTGACGCTCAGGTGCGAAAGCGTGGGGAGCAAACAGGATTAGATACCCTGGTAGTCCACGCCGTAAACGATGTCGACTTGGAGGTTGTTCCCTTGAGGAGTGGCTTCCGGAGCTAACGCGTTAAGTCGACCGCCTGGGGAGTACGGCCGCAAGGTTAAAACTCAAATGAATTGACGGGGGCCCGCACAAGCGGTGGAGCATGTGGTTTAATTCGATGCAACGCGAAGAACCTTACCTACTCTTGACATCCAGAGAACTTAGCAGAGATGCTTTGGTGCCTTCGGGAACTCTGAGACAGGTGCTGCATGGCTGTCGTCAGCTCGTGTTGTGAAATGTTGGGTTAAGTCCCGCAACGAGCGCAACCCTTATCCTTTGTTGCCAGCGGTTCGGCCGGGAACTCAAAGGAGACTGCCAGTGATAAACTGGAGGAAGGTGGGGATGACGTCAAGTCATCATGGCCCTTACGAGTAGGGCTACACACGTGCTACAATGGCGTATACAAAGAGAAGCGACCTCGCGAGAGCAAGCGGACCTCATAAAGTACGTCGTAGTCCGGATTGGAGTCTGCAACTCGACTCCATGAAGTCGGAATCGCTAGTAATCGTAGATCAGAATGCTACGGTGAATACGTTCCCGGGCCTTGTACACACCGCCCGTCACACCATGGGAGTGGGTTGCAAAAGAAGTAGGTAGCTTAACCTTCGGGAGGGCGCTTACCACTTTGTGATTCATGACTGGGGTGAAGTCGTAACAAGGTAACCGTAGGGGAACCTGCGGTTGGATCACCTCCTTACCTGAAAGAACCTGCCTTTGTAGTGTCCACACAGATTGTCTGATGAAAAACAAGCAGTAAAAAATCTCTGCAGGCTTGTAGCTCAGGTGGTTAGAGCGCACCCCTGATAAGGGTGAGGTCGGTGGTTCAAGTCCACTCAGGCCTACCAAATTTATCCTGATACTGCGTTGTGAAACGGCTCGCATACTTCAGTATGCTTCGTCCTTCCACGCCTTGTCTCAGTCTAAATTACCGGTAATGAGATTTAGCATTTGTGATGGGGTTATAGCTCAGCTGGGAGAGCGCCTGCCTTGCACGCAGGAGGTCTGCGGTTCGATCCCGCATAGCTCCACCATCCTTTTACTGCGAACAACAAGAAAACTTCAGAGTGTACCTGAAAAGGTTCACTGCGAAGTTTTGCTCTTTAAAAATCTGGATCAAGCTGAAAATTGAAACGACACGCTGCGTCTGTTCTCCGTAATAAGAACAGAATGACGGTGTGTTCGAGTCTCTCAAATTTTCGCGACACGATGATGTTTTACGAAACATCTTCGGGTTGTGAGGTTAAGCGACTAAGCGTACACGGTGGATGCCCTGGCAGTCAGAGGCGATGAAGGGCGTGCTAATCTGCGATAAGCGTCGGCGAGGTGATATGAACCTTTGACCCGGCGATACCCGAATGGGGAAACCCAGTGTGTTCCGACACACTATCATGTCATGAATACATAGTGGCATGAGGCGAACCGGGGGAACTGAAACATCTAAGTACCCCGAGGAAAAGAAATCAACCGAGATTCCCCCAGTAGCGGCGAGCGAACGGGGAGGAGCCCAGAGTCTGAATCGGCGCGTGTGTTAGTGGAAGCGTCTGGAAAGTCGCACGATACAGGGTGAAAGTCCCGTACACAAAAATGCACACGCTGTGAACTCGAAGAGTAGGGCGGGACACGTGGTATCCTGTCTGAATATGGGGGGACCATCCTCCAAGGCTAAATACTCCTGACTGACCGATAGTGAACCAGTACCGTGAGGGAAAGGCGAAAAGAACCCCGGCGAGGGGAGTGAAAAAGAACCTGAAACCGTGTACGTACAAGCAGTGGGAGCCTCTTTTATGGGGTGACTGCGTACCTTTTGTATAATGGGTCAGCGACTTATATTCTGTAGCAAGGTTAACCGTATAGGGGAGCCGAAGGGAAACCGAGTCTTAACTGGGCGTTAAGTTGCAGGGTATAGACCCGAAACCCGGTGATCTAGCCATGGGCAGGTTGAAGGTTGGGTAACACTAACTGGAGGACCGAACCGACTAATGTTGAAAAATTAGCGGATGACTTGTGGCTGGGGGTGAAAGGCCAATCAAACCGGGAGATAGCTGGTTCTCCCCGAAAGCTATTTAGGTAGCGCCTCGTGAACTCATCTTCGGGGGTAGAGCACTGTTTCGGCTAGGGGGCCATCCCGGCTTACCAACCCGATGCAAACTACGAATACCGAAGAATGTTATCACGGGAGACACACGGCGGGTGCTAACGTCCGTCGTGAAGAGGGAAACAACCCAGACCGCCAGCTAAGGTCCCAAAGTCATGGTTAAGTGGGAAACGATGTGGGAAGGCACAGACAGCCAGGATGTTGGCTTAGAAGCAGCCATCATTTAAAGAAAGCGTAATAGCTCACTGGTCGAGTCGGCCTGCGCGGAAGATGTAACGGGGCTAAACCATGCACCGAAGCTGCGGCAGCGACGCTTATGCGTTGTTGGGTAGGGGAGCGTTCTGTAAGCCGTTGAAGGTGTGCTGTGAGGCATGCTGGAGGTATCAGAAGTGCGAATGCTGACATAAGTAACGATAAAGCGGGTGAAAAGCCCGCTCGCCGGAAGACCAAGGGTTCCTGTCCAACGTTAATCGGGGCAGGGTGAGTCGACCCCTAAGGCGAGGCCGAAAGGCGTAGTCGATGGGAAACAGGTTAATATTCCTGTACTTGGTGTTACTGCGAAGGGGGGACGGAGAAGGCTATGTTAGCCGGGCGACGGTTGTCCCGGTTTAAGCATGTAGGCGGAGGTTCCAGGTAAATCCGGTACCTTTTTAACGCTGAGGTGTGATGACGAGGCACTACGGTGCTGAAGTAACAAATGCCCTGCTTCCAGGAAAAGCCTCTAAGCATCAGGTAACATCAAATCGTACCCCAAACCGACACAGGTGGTCAGGTAGAGAATACCAAGGCGCTTGAGAGAACTCGGGTGAAGGAACTAGGCAAAATGGTGCCGTAACTTCGGGAGAAGGCACGCTGGTGTGTAGGTGAAGTCCCTGCGGACGGAGCTGAAACCAGTCGAAGATACCAGCTGGCTGCAACTGTTTATTAAAAACACAGCACTGTGCAAACACGAAAGTGGACGTATACGGTGTGACGCCTGCCCGGTGCCGGAAGGTTAATTGATGGGGTTAGCGGCAACGCGAAGCTCTTGATCGAAGCCCCGGTAAACGGCGGCCGTAACTATAACGGTCCTAAGGTAGCGAAATTCCTTGTCGGGTAAGTTCCGACCTGCACGAATGGCGTAATGATGGCCAGGCTGTCTCCACCCGAGACTCAGTGAAATTGAACTCGCTGTGAAGATGCAGTGTACCCGCGGCAAGACGGAAAGACCCCGTGAACCTTTACTATAGCTTGACACTGAACACTGGTCCTTGATGTGTAGGATAGGTGGGAGGCTTTGAAGCGTGGACGCCAGTCTGCGTGGAGCCAACCTTGAAATACCACCCTTTAATGGCTGGTGTTCTAACGTAGACCCGTAATCCGGGTTGCGGACAGTGTCTGGTGGGTAGTTTGACTGGGGCGGTCTCCTCCTAAAGAGTAACGGAGGAGCACGAAGGTTAGCTAATCCTGGTCGGACATCAGGAGGTTAGTGCAATGGCATAAGCTAGCTTGACTGCGAGAGTGACGGCTCGAGCAGGTGCGAAAGCAGGTCATAGTGATCCGGTGGTTCTGAATGGAAGGGCCATCGCTCAACGGATAAAAGGTACTCCGGGGATAACAGGCTGATACCGCCCAAGAGTTCATATCGACGGCGGTGTTTGGCACCTCGATGTCGGCTCATCACATCCTGGGGCTGAAGTAGGTCCCAAGGGTACGGCTGTTCGCCGTTTAAAGTGGTACGCGAGCTGGGTTTAGAACGTCGTGAGACAGTTCGGTCCCTATCTGCCGTGGGCGCTGGAGAATTGAGGGGGGCTGCTCCTAGTACGAGAGGACCGGAGTGGACGCATCACTGGTGTTCGGGTTGTCATGCCAATGGCATTGCCCGGTAGCTAAATGCGGAAAAGATAAGTGCTGAAAGCATCTAAGCACGAAACTTGCCCCGAGATGAGTTCTCCCTGACCCTTTAAGGGTCCTGAAGGAACGTTGAAGACTACGACGTTGATAGGCTGGGTGTGTAAGTGCAGCGATGTATTGAGCTAACCAGTACTAATGAACCGTGAGGCTTAACCTTACAACGCCGAAGATGTTTTGGCGAAGCAGAGACAGTCGATTTTCAGCTGATACAGATTAATTGATGCGCAGAGATGCGTGTTGATACAGAATTTGCCTGGCGGCTTTAGCGCGGTGGTCCCACCTGATCCCATGCCGAACTCAGAAGTGAAACGCCGTAGCGCCGATGGTAGTGTGGGGTCTCCCCATGTGAGAGTAGGGAACTGCCAGGCATCAAACAAGTGAAAAGGCCATCCGCAAGGATGGCCTTTTTGCGTTTTTGTCGTACATCAGATCCCCTTTACTACGCGTCAAACTAATCACCCATCCCCCCACATATACGGTAAACTATCCCTGATTTTGCATCAGGATAGCATCTATGAACCACTCCCTTAAGCCCTGGAATACCTTTGGCATTCAACGTAATGCTAACAATATCGTGCGTGCAGAGAACGCTCAGCAACTGCTCGATGCGTGGAAAACCGCCACTGAAAATCACCAACCTGTCCTGATTCTTGGTGAGGGAAGTAACGTTCTCTTTCTTGATGATTTTACCGGTACGGTTATTGTTAACCGCATTTCAGGCATCGATGTCACCGAGACAGACGACAGCTGGCATTTGCACGTCGGGGCAGGTGAAAACTGGCACAATCTGGTGCAATTCACCCTGGAACACGGAATGGCTGGCCTGGAAAATCTGGCGCTTATTCCCGGCTGTGCAGGATCATCTCCCATTCAAAATATCGGTGCCTACGGCATCGAGTTAAAACACGTTTGTGAGTATGTCGATTGCATTGAGCTGGCGACGGGCAAAGCCATCCGGTTGACCGCTGAACAGTGCCGTTTTGGCTACCGCGACAGCATCTTCAAGCATGAGTATCAGGATCGTTATGTCATTGTTTCTGTAGGGCTACGCCTGGCAAAACAGTGGCAGCCAGTATTAACGTACGGTGATTTGACGCGCCTTGATCCGCGGACCGTAACGCCTCGCGAAGTGTTCGACGCCGTCTGCCACATGCGCATGACAAAACTGCCCGATCCAAAAGTGAATGGAAACGCCGGCAGCTTCTTCAAAAACCCGGTGATCAGCAGCGAAACAGCGCAAACGCTGCTCGCCCAATGGCCAAACGCGCCACATTATCCGCAGGCTGATGGCAGTGTAAAACTGGCTGCAGGCTGGCTTATCGATCAATGTCAGTTAAAAGGTGCGGTTGAAGGGGGGGCAGCGGTGCATCGCCAGCAAGCCCTGGTGTTAATCAATGAAAATAATGCGACCAGTGAAGATGTTGTGCGTCTGGCGCACCACGTTCGCCAGTGCGTAGGCGATAAATTCAACGTCTGGCTTGAGCCGGAAGTTCGTTTTATCGGTCGTACAGGTGAGGTGAACGCCGTGGAGACAATTGCGTGAAAGATAACACCGTACCCTTAACGCTGATTAGCATCCTGTCTGATGGGGAATTTCACTCTGGTGAACAGCTGGGTGAACATCTCGGGATGAGTCGTGCTGCCATTAACAAACATATTCAGACCCTTCGCGACTGGGGTGTGGACGTTTTCACTGTTCCGGGAAAAGGGTACAGCCTGCCCGAACCTATCCAGTTACTGGATGAATCAGTGATTTGCCGCCAGCTTGATCAGGGTAAAGTGACGGTCTTGCCGGTTATCGATTCCACCAATCAGTATCTGCTCGACCGTATCAGCACCCTCAACTCCGGTGACTGCTGCGTCGCGGAATACCAGCAAGCCGGTCGTGGTCGTCGTGGCCGCAAATGGTTCTCACCCTTTGGTGCCAACCTTTACCTGTCGATGTTCTGGCGCCTTGAGCAAGGCCCGGCGGCGGCAATTGGCTTAAGTCTGGTGATCGGCATTGTGATGGCCGAAGTGTTACATGACCTCGGCGCTGATAAAGTCCGTGTAAAATGGCCGAACGATCTCTATCTGAACGATCGTAAACTTGCAGGCATATTAGTGGAACTGACAGGCAAAACCGGCGATGCCGCGCAAATCGTTATCGGTGCAGGTCTCAATATGGTCATGCGACAAGTTCAGGCAGATATCGTTAACCAGGGCTGGATAACGCTGCAGGAAGCGGGCATCACGATGGACCGCAACACGCTCGCCGTTCGTCTGATTAAAGAGCTGCGTGAGGCGTTGACGCTCTTTGAGCAGGATGGGCTTGCACCTTTCCTCTCCCGCTGGGAGAAACTGGATAACTTTATTCATCGTCCGGTAAAACTGATCATTGGCGACAAAGAAATCTTCGGGATTTCACGCGGTATTAACGCCCAGGGCGCACTCATGCTGGAGCAGGATGGCATTCTGAAGCCGTGGGTGGGGGGGGAAATCTCCCTCAGAAGCGCGGAATAATCAAAGGGAGCCACTGGCTCCCTTTTTTAATCTCCATTTAACGCGCCCTACCTAAACGGGTAGGTTTCAAAGATCAGTAATGAGAAGAAGGGGTTACTGATTTTCTCAAAATAATAACGACATAAAAGTATTTCTAAATATTTCACAGAGTAACTTTTTATTAAAATGAGATTCATCCTGGTTGGTTTTTAATTCTTAGTATTTTCAAGTTAGCAATTTATCACGCTGCATTTATTGTTATTATCCCTCTTAAATCGCCACAGTTTTGGTTAGTTTAAACCAAAAACACTTCGATATTTTTATGTGTTAAAAACAGTTAGCATGTGTCGAGTCGATGTTTAAGCTTATGCCGTAAATAAGCAAATCGGTAATAAACCCATAATTTAAACATGCCAAAAATAAGCGTTCGGTTTAAACCGAAACGTGAATGTACGCCTGCGCCTGAATAAAACACGTCTGTTGATCGTGAATGGCCACTGAAGTCAAACGTGGTGTGTACATTATTTATTTGTAAATCATGAGTATAACTATGAATCATTATGATGATTTGCAGCGATTTAAGGATAAAACGCGCAATCAAGCGCTCGATTTCAAAGACTTTTCAGGACAAAACCAGGTGAGCGATCAAGGGAGTTGGGCCATTCTCAACCAGCTTCAGCCACAGGCTGAAAACGATACTTTCGCGCACGGGGGGCATGTTTCTCTAGCCGCGCCGCAGCCTGTCAGTGCAGAGACCTTCACCCAGGCTGAGGCAACGCCATTACCCGATGTTACTGCTGTCGATATCATTCCATCCAATGCCTCGTCGATTTTTCAGGGCGTTGCTGAGCAACTTGCTACTCAAGCAGAAAGCCTCCCGATGCCCACACCTGCGCCGGTTCGCGTCGCGACACCCGTCCATGCCCCGACAGAGGTGAATTTTTCACGTCTGTTTGCGCCTGCCGCAAGTGCGCCAAAACCCGCGGCTGAAAAGAATCAGCCACTCAATTCCCTGCTGGAAAGGATCGCCACATGCCGTTAGTTTGCGTTTGCTCGCCGAAGGGAGGCGTGGGGAAAACGACCATGACCGCAAACCTGGCTTATGCGCTGGCGCGCTCGGGCAGCAAAGTCTTAGCGCTGGATTTTGATGTGCAAAACGCGCTGCGTCTGCACTTCGGCGTGCCGCTTGCCGACAGCCGGGGTTACGTTGCCAAAGCCGCGGAATCCTCCGACTGGAGCCAGTTTGTCCTCACGGCGGGCGGAAACCTGTTCGTGCTGCCGTACGGCGATGCCAGCGAAGATCAGCGCATGGCGTTTGAAGAGCGACTTAAGAACGATGAGCACTTCCTCACGCGCGGACTGAGTACGCTGCTCAACTATCCGGGCCTGATTATTGTTGCTGACTTTCCTCCTGGCCCGTCACCGGCGCTAAAAGCGATGTCGCGCCTGGCCGATCTGCATCTGATCACGCTGCTGGCAGACACCGCTTCACTCTCACTGCTGCCGCAAATTGATAATCAGCGCCTGACGGGCGGGGTGCTCAACCACAAAGCCGGACACTATTTCGTCCTCAACCAAAGTGACAACCGCCGTCAGATCAGCCGCGATGTCACCACCTTTGTGGAGAATAAACTCGACGACAAGCTGCTGGGTGTGGTTCACCGCGATGAAAGCGTCGGAGAAGCCAACGCCTCTCAACAGTCCATATTCGACTTTAGCCCGGCGTCAGCCGCCGCCTTCGACATTGAGCTTATTGCCAAAAAAGTCGCAGGTATTCTTGGCGTAAAAGTGGGCGACGGCACTGTCCATACCCTTCCGCGTAAGTCAGGGTTTTAAATCCACCCAGGACGACCTATGAAAAAGTTTCTTTATATTTTGCTGACGTTGGCAATGCTTCCCGTCGCGCTGCTGATCGTCATCACGCCAATGGACAGCCAGAAACAATATATCTTTGGCTTTATTAGCATTGGCCTGCTGTTTTTAATGGGCTTCAGCAAAAGACGCAGTATTTCCGTGATTATGGTGGTGATGTCATTATTGATGTCGACCCGCTATATGTATTTCCGCCTGACGCAAACCCTGCATTTTAATTCTGAGATTGAGACCATTCTCGGGATGGGTCTTTTTCTGGCAGAGGTCTACGTCTGGGTCCTGCTCTTGCTGAATTATCTGCAAACCATCTGGCCGCTCAAGCGCGAGATCGTGCCGCTGCCGGATGACATGTCGCTCTGGCCGACGGTCGACGTCTACATCCCCACCTATAACGAATCGCTGGACGTGGTGCGCGATACGGTCCTTGCCGCGCAATGTATCGACTACCCGCGCGACAAAATGAAGATCTACCTGCTCGATGACGGCAAGCGTCGCGAGTTTGCCGTCTTTGCGGCAGATGTCGGCGTGGGATACATCACGCGCAATGACAATTCCCATGCGAAAGCGGGCAACCTCAACCACGCGATGAAACTCACCCAGGGCGAGCTGATCACCGTTTTTGACTGCGACCACGTCGCCACGCGCATTTTCCTGCAGGCCACCGTGGGCGGGTTCCTGAAAGATCCGAAGCTGGCGCTGGTGCAGACGCCGCACTACTTCTACTCACCCGATCCGTTCGAGCGTAACCTCTCCGTCGGGCGCAATATCCCGAACGAAGGGACGCTGTTCTACGGCCCGATTCAGCAGGGCAACGACAACTGGAACGCTACTTTCTTCTGCGGTTCGTGTGCCGTGATTCGTCGCAGCGCGCTGGAGGAGATCGGCGGCTTCGCGGTAGAAACGGTCACGGAAGATGCCCACACCGCGCTGAAAATGCAGCGTCTCGGCTGGAAATCCGCGTTTCTCGATATTCCACTGGCAGCAGGCCTGGCAACCGAACGTCTGGTGCTGCACGTCATTCAGCGTACGCGCTGGGCGCGCGGGATGACGCAGATTTTCCGTCTGGACAACCCGCTCTTTGGCCGCGGGCTGACCATCCAGCAGCGTCTGTGCTACCTCAGCGCCATGCTTTACTACCAGTTTGCCCTGCCGCGCATCGCCTTCCTGACCGCGCCGCTGGCCTATCTGCTGTTTAACCTCAACATCATCCACTCCTCGGCGGGGCTGGTCTTTGCCTACGCGCTGCCGCATCTGTTCCTGGCGATTTACCTGAACTCGCGCATGAACGGCCGCTATCGCTACAGCTTCTGGGGCGAAATCTATGACCTGGTGCTGGCGTTCCATCTGGTACTGCCCACCGTGGTCACCATGGTTTTCCCGAAGCGCGGCAAGTTCAACGTAACGGACAAAGGGGCGCTGCTTAACGTCGGTTATTTCGATTTCCGCGTCGTGCGCCCGCACCTGGTGATTGCGATCCTGCTGGGCATTGGCGTCATCGCCGGTATCGTCCGCGCCTGCGCTCACGACTACTACGGCGTTGATCCGAGCGTGATCGCCCTGAACGTCGGTTGGGGACTCTACAGCCTGATCTTCCTGCTGGCGGCGATTGCCGTCGCCCGGGAAACGCGCCAGACGCGCAAAACCATCCGCATCGAGGTCAAAATTCCGGTGCTGATCCACTATGCCAGCGGGATTTCCTCCCGTAGCCAGACCGCCGACCTGTCGATGGGCGGCTGTCGCGTAGAGCTGCCGGACGATCGCCATCTGACAGATGACATCGAAGAGGTCGAGCTGCTGCTGCAATCAGGCGCAATCAGCATTCCGGTCAACGTTGTCGCGACGGACGAACACTTTATCCGCCTGATGTTCGAAGATATTCCTCTGGCGCGCCGCCGTGAGCTGGTGCGCGTGGTGCTCGCGCGTGCAGATGCGTGGATCCAGCCACCGAAACCGCAGGACAACCCATTCCGTTCGCTGTTCACCATTGTGCGCTGCGTGTTTGATCTCTTCTGGCTGACGTGGAAAACGCGTCGGGAAAACCGACGTGCGCAAGCGCAGGTGCAGGAGGACGGCAACGCATGAAACAGCTGACAAAACTCACCTTGCTTGCGGCATCCCTGTTTGCGTTGCCGCTCCACAGTGAAGAGACCACCGTCGCCTCGCTGCTACCGGTCGAGATGCCTGCGCCAACGGCGGCTGCGCTGCCGACTTTTGTCCCTTCGACGGTGAACAGCATCACTGTGGCGCAGATGGGCCAGCCGCAGGGGCTGGTCTTGAGCGGCGGCCAGCTTCAGGGGGGAATGAACTTCACCCTGCCGGTCGATCAGGTGATCACCAACGCCCAGCTCTCACTGAACCTGAAAGTCTCGCCAGCGATGGCGACACGTAACGCCACCCTGCAGCTGATGCTCAACGGACAGCCGCTGGGTACCGTACCTCTGGGCGCGGCGGACAGTGATATCTCACGCTTCCAGCTGGATATTCCGGCGGCGCTGCTGGTCTCCAGCAATAACCTGAGCCTGCAGATCAATGACGGCGACGCGATGCAGTGCCAGCGCGATCTGTCGGATAAATATCGCGTCACCATCCTGCCGGATTCCCGCTTCGAGCTGGAAGGGCAGCAGCTGGATATCGGTTCGGACCTGAGCCATTTCCCGCGCCCGTTCTTCGACAGTATGCAGATGACGCCTGCGGCCATCGCTTTTGCCTTCGCTCCCACGCTCAGCAGCGACGCACTCAGCGCAGCGGCGCTTATCTCCTCCTGGCTGGGGATTCAGGCTGATTATCGCGGCGTCTCTTTCGCGGCGTTGCACGACACCCTGCCGGAGAAAAACGGCATTCTGATTGGCCATCCGGGTGACAAAATCGGCGGCCTGACGCTGCCGCAATCCACCGAGCCGATGCTGCAGGTGATCGATAACCCGGCGAACCCGGTGTACAAACTGCTGCTGGTCGTCGGGAACGACGACGCGGCGCTGCGCACGGCGGCATGGCGACTGACGCGCGGCAACTTTGCCCTGCAAACCGCCAGCATTTCGATCCCCGCGCAGACGATCCCGACGAGCAAGCCTTACGATGCGCCGCGCTGGATCCCAACGGATCGTCCGGTGAAGCTCTCGGAGCTGATCCGCAAGGATCAAAGCCTGACCGTCACCGGGATCTGGCATGCGCCGCTGCGGGTGGCCTTCCGCGCCGCGCCGGACCTGTTCCTCTGGGACGGGGAAACCATTCCGCTGCACATCGGCTACCGTTTCCCGACGGAGAGCTGGATTGACGAAAACCGGTCCTGGCTCAGCATGACTCTTAACGACACCTTCCTGCACAATCTGCCGGTGAACAAACAGGGCGCGCTGGAAACCTTATGGCACAAAGTGGGCGGCGACGCGCGGCAGGAGAAGTTTGATATGCCGCTTGAGCCGTACATGATTTACGGCGACAACCAGCTCTCGCTCTATTTCAACATCACGGCGAAAGAGAACGCGCCGTGCAGCGTGCTGCTGAACAACAACATCAAGAGTCGCATCGATGAAGACTCGTGGATCGATCTCAGCCACACGCGTCACTTCTCGCTCCTGCCGAATCTCTCTTACTTTGTCGGCGCGTCGTTCCCCTTCACGCGTCTGGCGGACTACTCCCAGACGGTGCTGCTGCTGCCTGAACAGCCAACGGAGACGCAAATCGCCACGCTGCTGGATATGGCGGCGCGTTCCGGTAACGCCACCGGCACCGCGCTGTACAACAACCGCGTGGTGCTCGGCGTGCCCACGGCAGGCGGCAATCTTGAGCTTCTGCGCACGCGGGATGTGCTGGCGGTCAGCGGTATGGCGCAGCACGACTTTAACCAGGCCCTGCTGAACGCATCGCCGTTTACCTCTCACGACAACACGCTGGGCGTGCGTACGCCGTCGACCTGGCAAAAACTGCAGCGCTGGCTGGCGGGCGACTGGACCTCCGACGGCGTCGAAGCAGACCGCTATTTCTCCTCCAACGAAGCGTGGCGCGGGTTTGTCAGCTTCCGCTCGCCGTGGAGCAGCGACCGCCTGGTGGTGATGGCGCTGGGCAGCACCGACGACCAGCTCTCGCGCCTGCATGACGACTTAACCTCCGCGCGCATTAACGCCGGAATTCGTGGCGACGCGGCAATCATTACCAACGAAAACGGTGTGCGCAGTTTCCGCGTCGGCTCGCAGTTCCCGAGCGGTGAAATGCCTGCCCACATGATGATTGTCTGGTATGCCAACCAGCACTCGGCGCTGCTGGCGATCCTGGGTCTGATCATGAGTTCGCTGACCGGTCTGGGCTTGTACGCCTGGCTGAAAAAGCGTGCGCGTAAGCGCCTGAATCCGGAGAGCGGAAAGTGAAAAAAAACAGCTTACAATCGGTCCTCTGTCTTTCCGGTGTGCTGGCCTTTGGCGGCACCGCGCAGGCGGCGCAAAACGAGGCGGCGCTGAAGGCGCTGTTTGACCAGGCCAACTACTGGCACGAAAAATCCCACGACGATCTGGCGAGCGAGTCGCTGAAAAAGGTGTTGATGGTCGATGCCAATAACACCCAGGCGCTCTACCTGATGGCCCTGTGGGCGCAGCAAAACGGCGATTTGCAGGCGGCGGCGCAGTGGCGCGCGCGGCTGGCAAACGTCTCGCCAAATGATGGCGGCCTGCAGGCGCTGGATAATGCCAAACAGATGACCCAGGTTCCGCAGGGCACGCTGACGCTGGCTCGCCAGCAGGCGCGCAGCGGAAACATTCCGGCGGCGCTGGCGACCTGGAAAACGCTGTTCAACGGCGACACACCGCCCGCGAGCCTCGCGCCAGAGTATTACCAGACGATGGGCAGCGACAAAACCCTCTATCCAGAGGCGCTGGCCGAGCTGCAGCGTTTTGCGGCACAAAATCCGCAGGACAACGCCGCACGCGTGGCGCTGGGCAAAATGCTCACCTGGCAGGAGAGCACGCGCCGCGACGGGATCATTCAACTGCAGCAGATGGCGAGCGGCAGCAAAGACGCGGATGCAGGCCTGCGCCAGGCCCTGCTGTGGTTAGGGCCAAAAGCAGGTGACGAGCAGTTCTACGACACCTGGCTGCAACGCCATCCGCAGGACAGCGAAGTGCAGGCGTACTACCGCAAAAACGTGGGCGGCGCGGCGAAAGGCGAAGGCTTCACCGCGCTCAACAGCGGCAACACCGATGCCGCCAGACGTCAGTTTGAGCAGGTGCTGCAAACCAACCCGCAGGACGCCGACGCGCTCGCCGGGATGGGCTACATCGCGCAGCGCAGCGGCGACTATCAGGCTGCCGCACAGTATCTCGGACGCGCAGCCAGCCAGGGCGGCGACGCCTCCACTGAACGCCAGCAGCAGGCCGACGACGCCGCCTTTTACGGTCAGCTCGCTCAGGCGCAGCAGGCGCTAAAAGAGGGCAATGTCAGCCAGGCGCTGGCGCTTTCGGCTCCGCTGGTACAGCAGAGCGGTGAGCGCGGCACGGCGGCTCGCCTGTTCCGCGCCGATGTGTTGCGTCACAACAAAGATTATCCGCAGGCCGAACAGACCCTGCGCGAGCTGTTGAACCAGCAGCCAAACAACGGCGCCGCGCGGGAAAATCTCTATTACGTCCTGAAAGAGCAGAACAAAACCGCAGAAGCCCAGGCGATGCTGCGCACGCTGCCCGCCAGTTTGCAGGCGAAACTTCAGCCGCGCGTGGTAACCGGTTTACCGGGCGATCCGATTCGTCGTCAGGCGCAGCAGGCGGCGGCAAGCGGGAACACTCAGCAGGCGATCGCGGTTCTGCGCGAGGGGATTGCCCGTCTGCCGGACGATCCGTGGCTCCGCCTCGATCTGGCACGTTTGCTGCAAAAATCCGGTGCCGACGGCGAAGCCGCTTCGGTGATGCAGCCCGCATTTCGTCAGGGAGCGGGGGCCAGTTCGCTGTATGCGGCGGCGCTGTTCGCCAGCGAAAACGGAGCGTGGCAGCAGTCGCAAACCATTCTGTCGCGCATCTCACCTGCCAGCCAGACGCCGCAAATGCGCGAGCTGGCTCAGCGCGTGAACTACAACCTGCAAATGGCGACGGCAGAGCGTTACCTGGCGCAGGGCAATTCCGTTGCGGCGGCCAATACCCTGAAAACCCTCTCAACGCGCCCACCGGAAAACCCGGCCGATGCGGGGAAACTGGCGCGAATGCTGGCGCAAAGTGGCGATCTGACGGGCGCGGTGGCGGTGGTGCGCAGCAATATGCGTGAGGGTGTGCAGGGTAACGCGGGCGATTACGCCGATCAGGTGTCAGTGCTGAATCAGGCCGGGCTGAGCGGCGAAGCCCAGAGCTTCCTCGCGAATCCTGAACTGCTGGCGCGCAGCACGCCGACTCAGCTGGCGGGCGTGCGAAACGGGTATGTGATCAACGAAGCCGACCAGCTGCGCGAGCAGGGCAACTATGCGGCAGCGTATGACAAACTGATCCGCGCCCTGCAAAGCGATCCGCAAAATACCGACCTGATGTTTGCGATGGCGCGTCTGTATCAGACCGGCAAAATGAACAAAGAGGCGGGTGTGGTCTACGACTACCTGATGACGCGGGATACGCCGGATCAGGATGCCCGCGCGGGCGCCATCGACGTGGCGCTGGCTGAAGACAACGTGGTGAAAGCGAAGCAACTTGCCAACGGGCTGCAAAATAACAGCTCGCCGGAGCGCCTGGTGTTACTGGCGCGTCTGGAAGAAGCTCAGGGCAACCATCAGCAGGCGATGACTTATCTGCGCAGCGCGCGCGGCAAACTGCTGGGTCTGCAATCCACCAACAGCGCGGCGACGCCGACGATGGGCGGTTTGCTGCTGGCGGATAACCCGTTCGTAAGTACCAGCCGCACTGCTCAGGCGGTCGGCGCCACGGCCTCCAGTGATAACGGGCTGCCGTGGCAACTGGCGCAAACGGCACGCGAGCCAGGCTCGACGCTGCCGGGCACCACGCGTCCCGATCTGCCGCAGGAGACGGCCCAGAGCCGCACCTTGCGTCAGGTCGATGAGATGATGCAGCAGATGAACGAGCAGACCGGTATGTGGCTGCAGGGCGGGGTGGACGTACGCGGGCGCGATGGCGAATCAGGCACCAGCAAGCTGACGGAAGCCAAAGCACCGCTCACCTGGTCCAGCTCGCCGTTTGGTGAGTCTCGCTTCGAATTCACCGCGACGCCCATTACGCTCAGCGCGGGCAGTGCCAGCGGTGACGCGTGGCGCCGCTTAGGCTCTAATCCGCTGGCCAACGCCGCGTCGAACATGGTGGCAACGGCGACCAACGAGCAGAAAGCCATTGCAGCGATGAACGCCACGGAGCGCGCAACCTATCTTGCCGCGCACCCGGGTGCTGCATCGCTGGTGGGCTTAGGCGATCTGGACAGCAACGACTTTAACCTGACGAGTTCCGAGGGCCAGCTGAATCTGGCGAAACTTGGAGCCTACGACGGCGGTAAAGTCGGGGAATACCTTGAAGCCTCGAACCTGAAGGCCAACGTCAATCAGCCAGGGGATGTCTCTACGGATGCGCAAAAAGCGAATGGCGTGGAGCTGAACATGGCGCTGAGCGGGAAGGATTATCGTCTTGATGTCGGCAGCACGCCGCTGGGACAGGATCTGAGCACGCTGGTGGGCGGCGTGAAATGGTCGCCAAAACTGACCAATTACCTGTCGCTGATCATGACCGGAGAGCGCCGCGCGGTAACAGACAGCCTGTTATCTTACGTGGGGCTGGAAGACAAATATTCCGGCAAACGCTGGGGGCGCGTCACTAAAAACGGCGGCAGCCTGCAGCTGAGTTATGACGACGGCGATGCCGGTTTCTACGCGGGCGGCGGTGGTTACAGCTATCTCGGTGAAAACGTGGCGAGCAACACCAGCATCAATGCGAACGCCGGGGTCTATCTGCGTCCTTACCACGACGACTTCCGCGAAGTGAAAACCGGGCTAAGCATGAGCTGGATGGATTTCTCAAAAAATCTCAGCCAGTTTACCTTCGGCCAGGGCGGATACTTCAGCCCACAGAACTATGTCAGCGTCTCGCTGCCGATCGACTACGCGCAAAAAATCGATAACTGGAAGCTGAAACTGGGCGGCTCGGTGGGCTACCAGTCTTACAGCCAGGACAGCAGCGACTACTTCCCGACTAACGACAGCTGGCAGCAACTGCTGGAAGGGGCCGTCGAGAGCGGCTTTGCGAAAGAAGCGACCTACAAAGGCACCTCTGAAAACGGCATTGGCTACACCGTCCGCGCCGGGGTCGATTACAACGTCAACAAAGACATGACCATCGGCGGCAAGGTCGGGTATGACACCTTTGGCAGCTATAACGAAAGTACGGCGGGACTCTATTTCCGCTACATGCTGGGAGATAAATAATGACAACGACGCTGGAAAACCCTGCGATCCTGAGCTGGTTTCGCGCGCAGCAAACGCCGGAAGGCTGGTTTGACCTACTGGCTCTGATCGTTGACGGCATGGTGCGTAACGTCGGTGAGCTGGAGAGCCAGCCGTTCCTGCATCAGATGGGCGTGGCGCTGGCCGAACAGTTTCCGTTGCCGCCGTCAGAAACGGTGGGCGAACTGGAAGCCAACATCAACGCCCAACTGGCGCGTTTTGGCTGGGGCTGCGTGGAGATCAACACCACCGACATCGACCTCACCCTGCGCCATCTGGCGCTGCCCGTAAGCCGTCGTGAGGACCAGCAAAGCCGCTGGTGTCACGCCTTCTGTGCAATACTGGAAGGGCTGTATGTCCGCTGGATGCAGGACCAGGGCGGGAAAGCGCATGTGACGGTGAGTCGCGAGCGTCTTAATTCCCTTTCGGACGTGCAGTTCCGTTATCACAACCCACAGTGAGTAAATGATGAGAAAGCCTGCATGCGCCGCACTGGCGACCATGATGAGTCTCTGTTTTTCGCCGTTTTCTCAGGCCGGTCAGGCCTGGGAGAGCTATAAGGCGCGCTTTTTAATGCCGGATGGTCGCATTGTCGATACCGGAAACGGCAACGTTTCCCATACGGAAGGGCAAGGTTTCGCCATGCTGATGGCGGTGGCGAGCGACGACAAAGCGGCGTTTGATAAGCTTTGGCAGTGGACCGACAGGACTCTAAAAAATAAAGAGAACGGCCTGTTTTACTGGCGCTACAACCCCGTCGAGCCGGACCCGATCACCGACAAAAACGACGCCACCGATGGCGATACGATGATCGCCTGGGCGTTGTTAAAAGCCGACGCCCGCTGGCATGACAAAGGCTACAGCACCGCCTCGGATGCCATTACCAAAGCGCTGGTGGCCCACACGGTGATTCGCTACGCGGGCCAGCGCGTGATGTTGCCGGGCGCGCAGGGGTTTAACCTCAACAGCGAAGTGGTCCTCAATCCGTCGTATTTTATCTTCCCCGCCTGGCAGGCGTTCGCTGACCGCAGCCATTTGCAGGTGTGGCGCGAGCTGATCAAAGACGGGCAAACGCTGCTCGGAAAAATGGGAAGCGGTAAGGCCAATCTGCCGACCGACTGGGTTTCTCTGGCCGCAGACGGCACGCTGACGCCCGCGAAAGCGTGGCCACCGCGCATGAGCTACGATGCGATCCGTATTCCGCTGTATGTGCACTGGTTTAATCCACAAAGCCCGCAGCTCACGCCGTGGCGCAGCTGGTTCGGTCAGTTCAGTCGGGAGCAAACCCCGGCCTGGGTCAATGTCACGACCAACGACTATGCGCCGTACATGATGGAAGGTGGCCTGCTGGCGGTAAGGGATTTAACGATGGGGCAGGCGATGAGTGAGCCGGAGATTACGGCGAAGGATGACTATTATTCGGCGAGCCTCAAGATGCTGGTGTGGGTGGCGGGACAGTAGAACGGATCTCCCCACCCCGGCGGCTCTCCTGTGCGGAGAGTCGTCAGGGTGGGGGAGTTACTGAACCTTATTGCGGGTATGGCACCCAATCACCACCGTTCAACCGTACATACGGCTTGTTCTGGTACTGAATCACCACCGCATTCGCGTTCTCAGACACTTCCGCCGTCTGCGGCAGACCGCTGGTGAGCTGATTCCAGTTCACGCTGTCTTCCACAAACAACTTCCCGTCTACCGCACGCGCAACCAGCTCGGAAATTGCCAGATAGCTGCTCGGCTGGGTGATTTCGATTGGCGCACCCTGATGCGGTGCTTTCATGCCGAAGAACTTAATCCCGGCGGGCACGTTGGTGATGGACGGGCTTGGGATATCGCGCAAGCCGGAGACCTGCATTCTGTCGCCTTTCAGCGCGCCACCGTGCTCTGGCACCACAACCACCATCACCCGACGGCCTGATTTTTCCAGTTCGGTAAAGAACGCATCCAGCTCATCGAAGAACTTCTGCGCACGAACTTTGTAATCCGCCGTTTTGCTCACGCCTGGATAGTGGTTACCGTCGTGCAGAGGCAGGGTGTTGTAGAAGGTCGCACTACGGGTGTTTTCCTCTTTCCCGACCGTTTGCAGCCAGCGTTGCAGCGTGGCGGTGTCGTCATACACCGGTGAACCGTCAAAGCCCAGCAGCGGCACCGGCAGACCGGTTTGGTCCATCAGCGGCGCATGCATCCCGCCGTTCTCGCGCACTTCTTTCAGGAAGCCGCCAAAGATACCGTTATGGCCGAGCATCAGGTGCTGGGTAAAGCCCAGTTTTTCGAGGTTATCGAACAGGTAGCACTGATTGCCCGCAGGCTGATACAGATTTTTATGCGACGGCTGACCGCAGCTGGCGCGCAGCAGACGAATCGCCGCCGGGCCGCTGTACGAGGTGGCCGAGTTAAAATCTTTGAACTGGATATCGAAATGCGACCACAGCGGGTGAGACGACAGACCTGCTGCCTCCACATCGGCCCAGGAGAGGGAACAGATGTTGATCACCAGCAGTTCAAACGGCTGCGCGTCGGCAGGCAGTGACGCCGGGAATTTCGTCTGACGCTTGGCTTCCGCGTTATAGAAGCTGGACAGCCAGGCGTTCAGGTTGGTAGAGGTAGGTGGCGCAGTTTGCGCCGGGATATCCCCGATCACGGCTGTATCGCCAGCGGTAGCAACTGTCGGCGCGGCGCTGCCGCCCGTGGTGGTCACGGTTTCTGTCGGCTGACCGGCTGGCCACAGGGAGAAGCTCGGGCCTGCCAGCGTCAGGACGTTCAGCCAGATCATAATCGCCACCACGAACACCGTGATGCGGATCCATTGGGAGAGGAACAGCCATGCGATCAGCATCACGAAGATGGCGCCAATCATCTGCCAGTTGATAAAGCGTTCGGTCAGATCGAGAAGATAATCGCTGCTAAAGCCCGCCACCTGCGAGCCCTGACTCATGATGCTATCCGGGCCTGGAAGCCAGGTGTCATGCCAGAACAGCCCGAAGCCAATCGGTATCGCTACCCAGTGGCGCAGGCGGTGCAGCTTCAGGTTCGGAATGGGCATCAGCAAAAATGCCATAAACACCAGGTTAAGCAGCGGATGGAAATTCAAATAGCCCGCCCAGAGCAGGCCGAATTTCACCAGAAAATAGAAGTTCCAGCCGGACAGGCCGCGCCAGTATTGCCAAAGCGGCGAAGGTGCCGAAGCAGTATAGGTAGAATTAGTCATGTTTTCGGTTTGCCTTGACGTGTGAAGCCCGTTTCAGTGTTCCAGCTGGTTTAACATAGCGAGGTTTTGCAAACAGCAGTCTTACCGTATCGCGGGTACGGCGTAATGAATGGCGCGCATAGTAGCCAAGTGGGAAGAAGATGATCGCGCACAGGATCACGAGCTGAATAATGTCAGTGTTGTTCATGATGATGCCCTCTCCTCTGCATCACTCAGCAAACGCAGCGGCTCAGGGACGCGACGCCAAACGTGTCCGTCGTGGGTGGCGTTCAGCACCGGTTTGCTGTCGCTCGCGACCAGCAGCGGTTTACCCCATTGTTCCGGCTGCAGCTGTTTCATCTGCACAATTTCGGCGCTGATCAAATTGTCTTCAAACCAGACCATGCGGTTGGAGAAGATATCTCCGGTTGGCAGCGGGAAAATGTGGTTAAGGGCAGTATCCAGGTCGTTGATGCGACAGAAGGACAAAAACAGCACCAGGCGATTATCGCCGATGGTCATGATATCCCCGGTACGGTTCGGGCGGCACAACGTCAGCGCCTGCTCAATACGGATACCCGGAACCGGACGCAGCGCGACCATCACCCCTTTACCGTCTGCGGGCAGCAGCGTGTTGCTCATCATGTTGCTCACCGCGTCGCAGAAGGTATCCCATTTCTGGTAGCCGCGCAGCTTCATCGGCTGGGTCATGGAGAGCAGCGTTGAGATCTCTTCCGGGACGTGGCGATTAAACTGCTGACCCTGGAGGCTTTCAATGAGCGTCAGGCAGCGAGAAAGCGGGGCGTTCCACGGGATCACCATGTTCGCGCCGCAGCCGAGCAGCAGGCGCTCGTCGGTAGCGCGCAGGCTGGTATTGTTCTCACGGACCACGATTTTCAGTGCGCTGCCGCGCTGGCGACGCAGGGTGTGGATCTGTCGGGCTATCGACTCAATCTGATTATTCTGTGTCAGTGAAAAGACAATCGTCGCGGCCTGCGTGGTGCGGGCTTCATTAAACAGCGATTCGTTGGTTTCGAACAAAGACCAATATTCAGAGAGGGCAGGGGCGCCTTCTAATACAGCGATGTGGCTCAGTATGCGTTTTTCATCGTTTCGTGGCTGAACGACGGTTTCTTCCTGCTGGGCGACATGCCACTCGCCAGCAATATGCTTCAGCGTCAGCTGTTGTCGGGCGCTCACCCCTTTTTCATTGCACCAGAACGCAATATCGTAAAGATGGCTGTCGGCCTGATGGCGCGTACTGGCCAAACCAAACAGGGAACGATATTCACTCATTAAAAATGAGAACTGCTTATCATTATTACTACCAGGACTGATCACCAGCAGCGTGCAATTTTGATCGCGCACCCATTTATTGATTTTTTCCAGCCAGACTCGCAATTTTTCTGTGGGTATATTTTGCCAGGTATTGTTCGCGCATTTAAGCACCAGTAAATAATGATGAGGATCGATGCTGCATTGAATGTCGCGGGGCAAAAAGTATAGACCATCTTCCTGGTTTGGCATGGAAAACAGACGTACTTTATCTGGCCCCTGTTCATTACTCAGGCTGATGATATCTTTAGGGTCCTCACCCATGGTCACCACAGCAACGTGGGCACTTTTCTCTTGCGCTGCAATTGTTTGATTCACAAGACTAATAGCGTCTTCATTGCGGTCCGTACTGATCCACCAGACTCCGCCGGCTGGCATGTGGCGCAATTCATCCCATAATGACTGGATACCAACTGAAAATATGGGGTTCACGGTGTCCCTCTTCGCGACTAATTTACCTGTATCTCAGTTTACTAGCGAAAGCTCAGAAATAAACCTAACATTGAAATTAAAGACCATCAGATTTAGCATATGAATGAATTTTCGCAGGCAGGAAGCCGTGCAACTACCTCTGTTGTTCGTTGAGAATTAATAAAGGAATGAAACTAAAATGCATAATAACGAACCAACAACGCCGGTTGATTCTGGCCTTGGGTACACATTCCAAAATGATTTTTTGGCGTTAAGCCAGGCTTTCTCATTGCCTGAAATAGACTACACCGATATTTCACAGCGAGAACAGCTGGCAGCGGCGATTAAACGCTGGCCATTATTAGCTGAATTTGCCCGTCAACAATAAGGGAGCCATTGATGGCCATACTTGGATTACAGGGCATTCGTGGCGGTGTTGGCACGACGTCAATAACAGCAGCGCTGGGATGGTCATTACAGATATTAGGCGAATCGGTACTGGTTATTGATGCCTGTCCCGATAATTTGCTGCGGATGTCTTTTAACGTTGACTTTGACACTTCTGATGGCTGGGCGCGGGCGTTGCTCGACGGTCGCGACTGGCGAGATACCGCACAACGTTACACGTCGCAGCTCGATATCCTGCCGTTCGGCCAGTTGACCGCGAGCGAAAAAGAGTCCATTTACACCCGCTATGGCACGCTGGGCTATTTTGCCGATGCATTGCAGCTGTTACAGGAAAAAAGCCACTACCAGTGGATTTTGCTCGATCTCCCAAGCGGCTTCTCACCGCTCACCCGCCAGTTAATCGAACACTGCGATCACACGCTGACGATTGTGAACGCGGATGCCAACTGCCATGTTCGCCTGCATCAGCAGGTGCTCCCGAACGGAGCGCATATTCTGATCAACGATTTACGCCTGAACAGCCAAATTCAGGACGATCTCTACCAGGTCTGGCTGCAAAGCCAGCGTCGTCTGCTGCCGATGGTCATTCATCGCGATGAAGCCATCGCCGAGTGCATGGCATCCAAACAGCCGCTCGGCGAATACCGTAGCGATTCTCTGGCGGCGGAAGAGATCCTCACTCTGGCGAACTGGTGCCTGTTGCACTATACCGGACGCCCGGAGCCTGCCGGGAGAGGCCTATGAGCCGGCTGTCCAACGCGCTCCTCATCCCGCCCGTTAGCACGCGCTTAAGCGAGCGTTACCGGAATTATCGCCGTCACGGTGCGTCTGCCTTTAGCGCCGCGCTGGGCTGCTTCTGGGTGATTTTGGCCTGGATGTTCATCCCACTCGAACATCCACGCTGGCAGCGTATTCGTGCACGCCATCGCGAGCTTTATCCGCATCTCGACCCTGATCGCCCGCGCCCTCTCGATCCGGCGCGCTACGCGATTCAGGCGTTATGGCTTATCGTCAGTCAGGCGAAACGCGAAAAAACCGAACCGCGCTGGCGCACGTACAGTCGCTTTAAGAACGTGCGCGGGCGTTACCATCAGTGGCTGGAAACACTGCCTGAGCGCTTCAGCGACCAGACCAGCCATCTCGATTCGCATAAAGAGCTGGGGCATCTGCATCCCGGCTTGCGGCGTTTTATTCTCGGGGTGATCGTCGTTTTCTCGCTCATTCTGGCGCTGCTCTGTATCACTCAGCCGTTTAACCCGCTGGCGCAGTTTATCTTCCTGATTCTGCTGTGGGGCGTGGCCCTGCTGGTGCGGCGTATTCCTGGGCGCTTCTCGGCGCTGATGCTGATTGTGCTCTCCCTGACCGTCTCCTGCCGCTACATCTGGTGGCGCTATACCTCGACGCTGAACTGGGATGACCCGGTGAGCCTGACCTGCGGTTTGGTCCTGCTGTTCGCGGAAACTTACGCGTGGGTAGTGCTGGTGCTGGGGTATTTCCAGGTGGTCTGGCCGCTGAATCGCCAGCCGGTTCCGCTGCCGAAAGACACCGCCCAGTGGCCGACGGTGGATATTTTCGTTCCGACCTATAACGAAGATCTGAACGTGGTGAAAAACACCATCTACGCCTCTCTCGGTATCGACTGGCCGAAAGACAAGCTTACTATCTGGATTCTGGACGACGGAGGGCGCGAAGAGTTTCGCCAGTTCGCCGACAGCGTGGGGGTGAAATACATCGCCCGTACTACCCACGAGCACGCCAAAGCCGGGAACATCAACAACGCGCTGAAGTATGCCACGGGCGAATTCGTGTCGATTTTTGACTGCGACCACGTCCCGACGCGCTCGTTCCTGCAGATGACCATGGGCTGGTTCCTCAAAGAGAAACAGCTGGCGATGATGCAGACGCCGCACCACTTCTTCTCGCCGGACCCGTTCGAGCGCAACCTCGGGCGTTTTCGCAAAACGCCTAACGAAGGCACGCTGTTCTACGGGCTGGTGCAGGACGGGAACGACATGTGGGATGCCACCTTCTTTTGCGGCTCTTGTGCGGTGATTCGCCGTAAACCGCTGGATGAAATTGGCGGTATCGCCGTGGAAACCGTCACCGAAGATGCGCACACCTCTCTGCGCTTGCACCGTCGCGGCTACACCTCGGCATACATGCGTATTCCGCAGGCGGCGGGGCTGGCGACGGAATCGTTATCCGCCCACATTGGCCAGCGTATTCGCTGGGCGCGCGGAATGGTGCAGATTTTCCGTCTCGATAACCCGCTGACGGGTAAAGGGCTGAAGCTCGCGCAGCGTCTCTGCTACGTCAACGCCATGTTCCACTTCCTGTCCGGTATCCCGCGGCTGATCTTCCTGACGGCACCGCTGGCCTTCCTGCTGCTGCACGCGTACATCATCTTTGCCCCGGCGCTGATGATTGCCCTGTTCGTTCTGCCGCACATGATCCACGCCAGCCTGACCAACTCGAAAATTCAGGGGAAATACCGCCATTCGTTCTGGAGTGAAATCTACGAAACGGTGCTGGCCTGGTACATCGCACCGCCAACGCTGGTGGCGCTGATTAACCCGCATAAAGGCAAATTCAACGTCACCGCAAAAGGCGGGCTGGTGGAAGAGGAGTACGTCGACTGGGTGATCTCCCGCCCGTACATTTTCCTCGTCCTGCTGAATATCTTCGGCGTGATGGTGGGGATCTGGCGCTACTTCTACGGCCCGGAAAACGAAGTGCTGACGGTCTTCGTCAGCCTCGCATGGGTCTTCTACAACCTGATCATTCTCGGCGGCGCGGTGGCGGTATCGGTGGAGAGCAAACAGGTTCGTCGCTCCCATCGCGTTGAAATCTCCATGCCTGCGGCGATTGCCCGTGAAGATGGCCATCTCTTCTCCTGTACCGTCCATGACTTCTCCGACGGGGGGTTAGGCATCAAGATTAACGGCCAGGCGAAAGTGCTCGAAGGGCAGAAGGTGAAATTGCTGCTCAAGCGCGGCCAGCAGGAGTACGTCTTCCCGACGCAGGTTGTGCGTGTGTTGGGCAATGAAGTGGGGCTGCAGCTGATGCCGCTCACCAAGAAGCAACATATTGATTTTGTACAGTGTACCTTTGCCCGCGCGGATACGTGGGCACTCTGGCAGGATAGCTTCCCGGAAGATAAGCCGCTGGAAAGTCTGCTGGATATTCTGAAGTTGGGGTTCCGTGGTTATCGCCACCTTGCAGAATTCGCTCCGCCGTCAGTGAAAATAATTTTCCGTTCACTTACCTCGCTGGTTTCCTGGGTGGTGTCGTTTATCCCTCGTCGCCCTGAGCGGGATGAGGCGAAACAACAACCGGACCCGGTTATGGCTCAACAATGATGATAACGCGATGAAAAGAAAACTTTCCTGGATATGTGCTGTGGCGGTTGGGATGAGTTCGCTGCCCGCAATGATGGCTCAGGCGGCGCCTGAAAATTCGACGCAAACCCCTGCGCCGACGGTGCCTGTCGTGGCGCAAGCGACGGATCCGGTGGTTACCGCAGCACCTGGGCAAACCGAAAACGTGGTGCCTAATCAGCCAACGGAGGGGAACACCCTGCCGGGAACGCCGACAGGCGCGCAGGCGGTTGGTCAGGTGATGCCAGGCGTGAACGGTGCGAATGCGCCTATCGTTGCGGATAACGTTCCGTCGCGTGACGTGAAGCTGACGTTTGCGCAGATTGCGCCGCCTCCGGGCAGCATGATCCTGCGCGGGATCAACCCGAACGGTGGCGTTGAGTTTGGCATACGCAGCGATGAAGTGGTCTCCAGCGCGCTGCTGAATCTGGAATACACCCCATCGCCGTCCCTGCTGCCGGTTCAGTCCCAGCTGAAGGTCTACCTCAATGACGAGTTGATGGGCGTACTGCCGGTCACCAAAGAACAGCTGGGCAAGAAAACCCTGGCGCAGGTGCCGATCAACCCGCTGTTTATCACCGACTTTAACCGCGTGCGCCTCGAATTTGTCGGCCACTATCGCGACGTCTGCGAAAACCCGGCCAGCAGCACTCTGTGGATGGACGTCGGTCGTAACTCCTCCCTGAACATGACGTACCAGACGCTGGCGGTCAAAAATGACCTTTCCGCGTTCCCGATTCCGTTCTTTGATCCACGCGATAACCGCGAGCTGAACCTGCCGGTGGTGTTTGCCGGTTCACCGGACGTGGCGCAACAGCAGGCGGCGACCATCGTCACCTCGTGGTTTGGCTCCCGCTCTGGCTGGCGCGGGCAGAGCTTCCCGGTACTGTTCGACAAGCTGCCGGAAAGAAACGCTATCGTGTTTGCCACCAACGACAAACGCCCGGCGTTCCTGCGCGATCACCCTGAGGTGAAAGGCCCGACCGTCGAAATGATGAATCATCCGGATAAGCCGTATGTGAAATTGTTAGTGGTATTTGGTCGCGATGATAAAGATCTGGTCCAGGCGGCGAAAGGCATTGCCCAGGGGAACGTGCTGTTCCGTGGCAATAGCGTCGCTATTGGCGACGTGAAACCGCTGCTGGCGCGTAAACCTTACGATGCGCCAAACTGGATCCGCACCGATCGCGCGGTGACCTTCGGCGAACTGAAAACCTATGAAGAGCAGCTCCAGTCTACCGGGCTTGAGCCATCTGCGATTAACGTCTCCCTGAACCTGCCGCCGGATCTCTATCTCCTGCGCAGCAACGGGATCGATATCAATCTGAACTATCGCTATACCGCGCCGCCAACGAAAGACAGCTCGCGCATGGATATCAGCCTGAACAACCAGTTCCTGCAATCCTTCCCGCTGACCAGCAGCCAGGACACCAACAAGCTGTTGCTGCGTCTGCCGGTCCTTCAGGGTCTGCTGGACGGCAAAACGGACGTCTCCATTCCGGCGCTGAAACTCGGGGCGGTGAACCAGTTACGCTTTGATTTCCAGTACATGAACCCAATGCCTGGCGGCTCGGTGGATAACTGCATCACCTTCCAGCCGGTGGCGAATCATGTGGTCATCGGCGATGACTCCACCATCGACTTCTCGAAGTATTATCACTTTATCGCCCTGCCGGATCTGCGCGCTTTTGCTAACGCCAGCTTCCCGTTCAGCCGTATGGCCGACCTCTCTGAAACCATCGTTGTGATGCCAAAAACACCTAACGAAGGCCAGGTGGCGACGCTGCTTGATGCAATGGCGTCCGTTGGCGCACAAACCGGTTTACCGGCGCTGAACGTCACGTTGACGGATGATGGCAGCCAGATTCAGGGTAAAGACGCCGATATCATGCTCATTGGCACCATCCCGGATAAGCTGAAAGACGATAAACGTATCGACCTGCTGGTCCATGCGACCGAGTCCTGGGTGAACACACCGCTGCGCCAGACCTCCTTCCCGAGCATCATGCCGGATATGGCCGACCGCGAAGCGAGCGTTCAGACAAACATCAGCTCCCAGGGACCGATGGCAGCGATTGTCGGCTTCCAGTCTCCTTACAACGATCAGCGCAGCGTCATCGCCCTGCTGGCAGACAGCCCGCGCGGGTATGAGCTGCTGAATGGCGCGATGAATGACAGCGGTAAGCGCGCCGCGATGTTTGGTTCGGTCGCGGTAATCCGTGAGTCAGGCGTGAACAGCCTGCGCGTGGGTGACGTCTACTACGTCGGTCATCTGCCGTGGTTCGAGCGTATGTGGTATGCCCTGGCAAACCATCCGGTGCTGCTGGCAGTCTTCGCGGCGATAAGCGTCGTGCTGCTCGCGTGGGTGATGTGGCGTCTGCTGCGTATTATCAGCCGTCGTCGTCTGCATTCGGATCGTGAGTAACCGGTGATGAAAGGGTTTCGCTGGTGCGTAATGGCTATGGTGGTAATGGCGGCGACGAACGTTCGCGCCGCCTGCACCTGGCCTGCATGGGAGCAGTTTAAAAAGGACTATATCAGCGAAGGCGGGCGCGTCATTGATCCCAGTGACGCGCGCAAAATCAGTACGTCGGAAGGGCAAAGCTACGCGCTGTTTTTTGCCCTCGCGGCGAACGATCGTCAGACCTTTGATCGCCTGCTCGGCTGGACGCGCGACAACCTCGCGCAGGGCGATTTGAGCCAGCATCTTCCCGCCTGGCTGTGGGGAATGAAAGAGAAAGACGCCTGGGCGGTGATCGACAGCAATTCAGCGTCGGATGCCGATATCTGGATTGCCTGGTCGCTGCTGGAGGCGGGGCGTCTGTGGAAAGCGCCAGAGTACACCGCCACCGGGAAAGCGCTGCTCAAGCGCATCGCCACTGAAGAGGTGGTAAAAGTGCCGGGCCTGGGGCTGATGCTGCTGCCCGGTAAAGTCGGCTTTGCCGAAGAGAAATCCTGGCGCTTTAACCCAAGCTATCTCCCGCCGCAGCTGGCGAACTATTTCACCCGCTTTGGCGCACCCTGGACTACGCTTCGTGAAACCAATTTGCGCCTGCTGCTGGAAACCGCGCCAAAAGGGTTCTCACCCGACTGGGTGCAATATCAAAAAAATAAGGGCTGGCAACTGAAGCCAGAAAAAACGTTTATCGGCAGTTACGATGCGATTCGCGTCTATCTCTGGGCGGGCATGTTGCACGACCGGGACCCGCAGAAAGCACGGCTGCTGGCGCGTTTTAAACCCATGGCGACGCTAACAACAAAAAAAGGCGTTCCCCCTGAGAAAGTCGATGTCGCCAGCGGTAAAACCACGGGTAATGGCCCGGTTGGTTTCTCCGCCTCACTGCTGCCGTTTTTACAAAACCGCGATGCACAAGCGGTACAACGTCAGCGTGTCGCCGACCATTTTCCCGGTAACGACGCCTATTACAGCTACGTACTGACCCTGTTTGGACAAGGATGGGATCAGCACCGTTTTCGTTTCACCGCAAAGGGTGAATTACACCCTGACTGGGGCCAGGAATGCGCAAGTTCTCATTAAGTTTACTCAGTTTATCCCTTGGATTGACGCTGATGCCGCTGGCGCAGGCCGCCAATTCTCCGCAGCAGCAACAGCTGCTGGAACAGGTGCGCCTGGGCGAATCGACCAACCGCGAGGATTTGGTTCGCCAGTCGTTGTATCGTCTTGAACTGATCGACCCCAACAATCCGGATGTGGTCGCCGCGCGTTTCCGCTATTTGCTGCGTCAGGGTGATAACGCCGGGGCGCAAAAAGAGTTAGACCGTCTCAAAGGGCTTGCGCCCAGCTCCAGCGCCTATAAAGCGTCGCGCAATGCGATGCTGCTCTCGACCCCAGAAGGACGTCAGGATCTGCAGCAGGCGCGCCTGCTGGCCACAACGGGCCATACTCAGGAAGCGATTGCCGCCTACGATAAAATCTTCGCTGGCGATCCGCCGAACGACGTTCTGGCGGCGGAATACTGGAACGTGGTGGCTAAAAATCCTGCCCGCAGCAACGAGGCTATTAATCAGCTTAAAAAAATTAACCTCAGCAGCCCTGGCAATACCGAGCTGCAGAACTCGTTATCCCAGCTGTTATTCAAAAACGGCCGTCGCGATGAGGGCTTTGCCGTCCTCAGGCAGATGGCGAGATCAAACGCCGGGCGCGATGCGGCCTCTGATATCTGGTATCAGCAGATCAAAGACCTGCCGGTCAGCGCCGGCAGCGTAAAAGCGCTCCAGGATTATCTGCAGGTGTTCAGCGCGGGCGATAACGTCACCGCCGCCCGCTCGCAGCTGGAAGCTCAGCAAAAACAGCTGGCCGATCCGGCGTTCCGCGCCAAAGCCGAAGGGCTGGCCGCCGTGGAGGCAGGACAGGGCAATAAAGCGGTATCTGACCTGCAGCAGGCGGTAAACGCCAATCACACCGACAGCGAAGCCGTAGGCGCGTTGGGCCAGGCCTACTCCCAGCGCGGCGATCGTGCCCGCGCCGTTGCACAGTTTGAAAAAGCCATTGCCCTCGATCCACAGAGTGATAACCGGGGGAAATGGGACAGCCTGCTGAAAGTGAACCGTTACTGGCTGCTGATCCAGCAGGGCGATGCCGCGCTGAAAGCCAACAATGTCGCGCAGGCAGAACGTTACTACCAGCAGGCGCGCACAGTCGATAATACCGACAGCTACGCGGTGCTCGGGCTGGGTGACGCCGCCGTCGCGCGCAAAGACAACGCCGCCGCCGAGCGTTTCTACCGCCAGGCCCTGCGGATGGACAGCGGCAACAGCAACGCGGTGCGCGGGCTGGCGAATATCTACCGTGCGGAATCGCCGGAAAAAGCCGACCAGTTTATCCGCTCGCTCTCTGCCAGCCAGCGTCGCAGTATCGACGATATCGAACGCAGCCTGACCAACGACAGATTATCCCAGCAGGCAGAACAGCTGGAGAACGAGGGTAAATTTGCACAGGCAGCGGAAATTCAGCGCCGCCGTCTGGCGCTCTCGCCGGGCGATGTGTGGATTACCTATCGCCTGTCGCGCGACCTCTACAGTGCCGGACAGCACAGCCAGGCGGATACGCTTATGCGCCAGCTGGCCAGCCAAAAACCGGCCGATCCGGAGCAGGTGTATGCCTACGGGTTATATCTTTCGGGTAACAATCAGGATCGCGCGGCCCTTGCGCACCTGAACACTCTGCCGCGCGAGCAATGGAGCGGCAATATTCAGGAACTGGCTAACCGCCTGCAAAGCGATCAGGTGCTGGAAACCGCCAATCGCCTGCGTGAAAGCGGCCAGGAGCGGGATGCCGAAACGTTACTGCGCCAGCAGCCTGCCTCCTCACGTATCGATTTAACGCTGGCCGACTGGGCGCAGCAGCGCGGGGATAACTCGTCGGCCATTGCGGCCTACAACACTGTCCTGCAGCGTGAACCGCAAAATGTTGACGCCCTGCTCGGCCTGACGGAAGTCTATATCGCGCAAGGCAATAAAGACGCTGCCCGCGCTGAGCTTGCCAAACTGCCCGCCGGGCAGAACGGTGAGGCGACGTCGATCAACACGCAGCGTCGCATCGCGCGGGTGCATGCCGATCTCGGTGATACGACTGCCGCACAGCAGACCTATAGCAAAATTATTCCGCAGGCCAAATCGCAGCCACCGTCGATGGAAAGCGCTCTGGTGCTGCGCGATGCGGCTAACTTCCAGGCTCAAAGCGGCCAGCCGCAGCAGGCGCTGGAAACCTACAAAGATGCAATGGTGGCCTCCGGCGTCACCCCGTCGCGCCCTGAAGATAACGACAGCTTCACCCGTCTGACGCGCAATGACGAAAAAGACGACTGGCTGAAACGCGGCGTGCGCAGCGATGCGGCGGATCTCTATAAGCAGCAGGATGTGAATGTCACGCTGCAGCACGACTACTGGGGTTCCAGCGGTACGGGCGGGTATTCCGACCTGAAAGCGCACACCACCATGCTGCACGTGGATGCGCCGCTGTCGGACGGACGGATGTTCTTCCGAAGCGACATGGTGAACATGAACGCAGGTTCCTTCGATACCAACGGTGGCACCTACGACCCGAAATGGGGGACCTGTGCGGCGACGCCGTGTAGCGGCAACACCAGCCAGAAACAAAACGGCGCCAGCGTGGCCGTTGGCTGGCAGAACAAAACCTGGGAAATGGACATCGGCACCACGCCGATGGGCTTTGACGTCGTCGATGTGGTCGGCGGCCTGAGCTACAGCAACGATCTCGGCCCGATCGGTTACACCCTGAATGCCCATCGTCGCCCGATCTCCAGCTCACTGCTGGCCTTCGCCGGACAAAAAGACCCGAACACGGGAACCACCTGGGGCGGCGTGCGCGCAACCGGCGGTGGCGTCAGCGTCAGTTACGACAAAGGCGAAGCGAACGGCGTCTGGTCAAGCCTGAATATGGACGCTTTGCAGGGCAAAAACGTCGAGGATAACTGGCGTATTCGCTGGATGACCGGCTATTACTATAAGCTTATCAACGACAACAACGAGCGTCTGACGGTGGGCGTGTCGAATATGCTCTGGCATTACGACAAAGATTTGAGTGCCTATTCTCTGGGACAGGGCGGCTACTACAGCCCGCAGGAGTATGTCTCCTTCGCGCTGCCGGTCACCTGGCGTAAACGCACCGAAAACTGGTCATGGGAGCTGGGCGGGTCGGTCTCCTGGTCGCATTCCAAAACCAAAGACGGAATGCGTTACCCGATTCAGGGGCTGATTCCAGATAATCACTACGATATCGATGACAACCTGATGTATTCCGACAAAAAAGAGCCGGAAAATGGCAGCAGCTCGTCCGGTACCGGTTATACCGCGCGGGCGATTATCGAACGTCGCGTGACCTCAAACTGGTTTGTCGGTCTGGGCGTTGATATTCAGGAGGCGAAAGATTACACCCCGAGTCATGCGTTAATTTACGTGCGCTACTCGGCTGAGGGCTGGCAGGGCGATATGGACCTGCCTCCGCAACCGCTGATCCCTTACGCGGACTGGTAACCGGATTTATCTTTAATCCACCTCTTAGGCTCTCTTAAAATCGTCGCGATCGGGTATACTCTGCCGGGAATAGGGTAACACTTTGTTACCCTATGCTTCGGGTTTTGTGGAGAGTCAATTTGCGTGTCAGCCGTTCTTTAACTATCAAACAAATGGCGATGGTCTCAGCCGTCACTATGGTGTTTGTATTCGTCTTTTGCGTCATTTTGCTGTTTCATTCCGTACAGCAGAATCGCTACAACACGGCTTCGCAACTGGAAAGTATTGCCCGCTCGGTCCGTGAACCGCTTTCCGCCGCCATTCTCAAAGGGGATATCCCCGAAGCAGAAACCATCATCAAGCGCATTCAGCCTGCGGGGATCGTCAGCCGCGCGGATGTGGTATTACCCAATCAATTCCAGGCGTTGCGGATGAGCTTTATTCCCGAACGTCCGGTGCCGATGATGATCATGCGGATGTTTGAGCTGCCGGTACAGATTTCGCTCCCGCTCTATTCTCTCGAACGCCCTGCCAACCCGCAGCCGTTGGCCTATCTGGTGTTGCAGGCAGATGCCTATCGCATGCATAAGTTTGTCATGAGCTGGATCTCCACGTTAGTAACCACTTACTTACTTTTGACGCTGATCCTGACCGTGGCGCTCACCTGGTGCATTAACCGGCTGATCGTCCATCCGCTGCGTAAAATTGCCCGAGAGCTAGACAATCTCGCCCCGCAGGACCAGGTCGGACACCAGCTGGCCCTGCCGCGCCTGCACCACGACGATGAAATCGGCATGCTGGTGCGGAGCTATAACATCAATCAGCAGCGCCTGATGCGTCAGCATGATGAAATCAACAGCAACGCGACCCGCTTCCCGGTCTCGGATTTGCCGAATAAGGCATTCCTGATGGCCCTGCTGGAGCAGACCGTCGCGCGCCAGCAGACCACCGCGCTGATGGCAGTGGCCTGTGAAACCCTGCAGGACACGGCGGGCGTGCTGAAAGAGAGCCAGCGTGAAATGCTGCTCTTGACGCTGGTGGAAAAGATCAAATCGGTGCTGGCGCCGCGCATGGTACTGACGCAGGTCAGCGGCTACGACTTTGTGATTCTGGCCCACGGTGTGAAAGAGCCGTGGCACGCCATCACATTAGGTCAGCAAGTGCTCACTGTCATCAATGAGCGGCTGCCCATCCAGGGGATTCAGCTGCGCCCAAGCGCCAGCATTGGCCTGGCGATGTATTATGGCGATCTGACAGCGGAACAACTCTATCGCCGCGCCTTCTCGGCGGCCTTTACCGCCCGTCGTAAAGGCAAAAATCAGATCCAGTTCTTCGAGCCAGAGCAGATGGAAAAGGCGCAGCAGCGCCTGACGGAAGAGAGCGATATCCTCACGGCGCTCGATAATCACCACTTTGCGATCTGGCTCCAGCCGCAGGTGAATCTGGCCACGGGCGACGTCACCAGCGCGGAAGCGTTACTGCGCGTCATGCAGCCAGATGGCTCCTGGGAGCTGCCAGAGGGGCTTATTGAACGCATCGAATCCTGCGGCCTGATGGTGACGGTCGGCTACTGGGTGCTGGAAGAGTCATGCCGCCAGCTTTCGGCCTGGCAGGAGCGCGGTATCAACATGCCGCTGTCGGTGAATCTGTCGGCGCTACAGCTGATGCATCCGACGATGGTTTCCGAGATGCTGGAGCTGATCAACCGCTACCGCATCAAGCCGGACACTCTGATTCTGGAGGTGACGGAGAGCCGTCGCATCGACGATCCAAACGAAGCGGTGGCGATTCTGAAACCGCTGCGCAACGCCGGTATCCGCATTGCACTGGATGATTTCGGCATGGGCTACGCCGGTCTGCGTCAGCTCCAGCACATGAAAACGCTGCCGGTGGATGTCCTGAAGATCGATAAAACCTTCGTTGACGGCCTGCCGGACGACAGCAGCATGGTGGAAGCCATTATCCAGATGGCGCGCAGCCTGAATCTGCACGTCATTGCCGAAGGGGTCGAAACCGAAGCCCAGCGCGACTGGCTGGCGCAGGCGGGTGTCGAAAGTGGACAAGGTTTCCTGTTTGCCCGAGCCGTTCCGGCGGAAGAGTTCGAAAAACGCTACTTTACGGGCGACAATTCTTACGTAAATGTCTAACTTTGTTGCTGGCTTGTTCGAGTCAGCACACAGTTTTTAACATTCATGTTTCATATTTGATCTAAGGTCATTTCTGTCATGTTTTACGGGTGTTATTTTAAAGCCGCAGGAAAGTTGTACCCATAAGAATCCTGTGGTTTTTCTTTCCAAGGACACCCTATGAAAACCTCTCTCTTTAAAAGCCTTTACTTTCAGGTCCTGACAGCGATTGCCATCGGTATTCTGCTTGGCCATTTCTACCCTGAACTGGGCGCTCAAATGAAACCGCTTGGCGACGCGTTCGTTAAGCTCATTAAAATGATCATCGCGCCCGTTATCTTCTGTACCGTGGTGACCGGTATCGCTGGCATGGAAAGCATGAAGGCGGTAGGCCGGACCGGTGCGGTGGCGCTGCTGTACTTTGAAGTGGTCAGTACGATTGCGCTGATTATCGGCCTGATTATTGTCAACGTCGTGCAGCCGGGCGCGGGGATGAACGTCGATCCTTCGACGCTGGATGCGAAAGCGGTCGCCGTTTACGCCGAGCAGGCCAAAGACCAGGGCATCGTCGCCTTCCTGCTGGATGTCATTCCTGGCAGCGTAATTGGCGCCTTCGCCAGCGGGAATATCCTGCAGGTGCTGCTGTTCGCCGTGCTGTTTGGTTTTGCCCTGCATCGCCTGGGCAGCAAAGGGCAGCTGATTTTCAACGTCATCGAAAGCTTCTCGCAGGTGATTTTCGGCATCATCAATATGATCATGCGCCTGGCACCCATCGGGGCGTTCGGGGCGATGGCCTTTACCATCGGTAAATATGGTGTCGGCACCCTGGTGCAGCTCGGCCAGCTGATCATCTGCTTCTATATCACCTGTATTCTGTTTGTGGTCGTGGTGCTGGGCAGTATTGCGCGCGCGACGGGCTTCAGTATTTTCAAATTTATCCGCTACATCCGCGAAGAGCTGCTGATTGTGCTGGGGACGTCGTCCTCCGAATCCGCACTGCCGCGTATGCTTGATAAAATGGAAAAACTGGGCTGCCGTAAATCGGTGGTGGGGCTGGTCATTCCGACGGGGTACTCGTTTAACCTCGACGGAACATCGATATATCTGACCATGGCGGCGGTGTTTATCGCCCAGGCGACCAACAGCCACATGGATATCTTCCATCAGATCACCTTGCTGGTGGTGCTACTGCTCTCCTCGAAAGGGGCGGCGGGCGTGACGGGCAGCGGGTTTATCGTGCTGGCGGCGACCATCTCGGCGGTAGGGCATCTTCCGGTGGCGGGCCTGGCGCTCATTCTCGGCATCGACCGCTTTATGTCCGAAGCCCGCGCCCTGACTAACCTGGTGGGTAACGGTGTTGCCACGGTGGTGGTGGCGAAATGGGTGAAAGAGCTGGACCATAAAAAACTCGACGATACGCTGAATAATCGCGTGCCGGAGAGCAAATCCCACGGTTTATCCTCATAAATTCAGCACTTATGCCCGCTCACCCTTGTCGGGGAGCGGGCTCCTGCGCATAATAACTGCTCATACCTGTCATACTTCGACAAGATTTTTTTCGGGTATATTTCACTTCTCGCCGTGACGTTTCGCAGAACACGCGGTCTAATCGAAGTGTTTGAACGTTATCTTCAGAGTGCTCAATGTAGTGAGACACTCTTTTTAACCAGGAATGTTGATCAGGGGTTTACATGCAGGGCACAAAAATTCGACTCTTAACCGGCGGTTTGCTGATGATGGCAGCAGCCAGTTATGTGCAGGCAGATACGCTCCAGCCCGACCCAGCCTGGCAGCAGGGCACACTGGCGAATGGTTTTCAGTGGCAGGTTTTAGCCACTCCGCAACGTCCCAGTGACCGCATCGAAATTCGTCTTTCCGTCAATACCGGTTCATTAACCGAGAGCACGCAGCAGAGCGGGCTTAGCCATTTTATTCCTCGACTGGCGCTGACCCAAAGCGGCAGTTTGCAAGCCGTGCAGGTGCGTTCACTGTGGCAGCAGGGCATCGACCCGAAACGTCCACTTCCACCTGCAGTTGTCTCCTACGACTACACCATGTTTAACCTCAGCCTGCCCAACAACCGTAACGACCTTCTGAAAGAGGCCCTGACGTGGCTGGGCGATACCGCCGGTAAAGTGGCGATCACCCCCGATACGGTCAACTATGCCCTGAGCAACAGCGACATGGTGGCGACCTGGCCTGCGGATACCAAAGACGGCTGGTGGCGTTACCGCCTGAAAGGCTCATCGCTGCTGGGACACGATCCGGCAGAGCCGGTCAAACAGCCGGTGGATATCGAGCAGGTTAAATCGTTCTATCAAAAATGGTACACCCCGGATGCGATGACCCTGATTGTGGTCGGCAACGTCGACAGCCGCGCGGTGATCGAACAGATTGGCAAAACCTTTGGCGATCTGAAGGGAAAACGCGAAGTGCCTGCGCCGGTTTCAACGCTGGCCCCGCTGCGTGCCGAGCCGGTGAGCATCATGACCGACTCCGTGCGTCAGGACCGTCTGTCGCTGATGTGGGACACCCCATGGCAGCCGATTCGTGAATCCGCCGCGCTGCTGCGCTACTGGCGTGCCGATCTCGCCCGTGAAGCGCTGTTCTGGCATGTTCAGCAGACCCTGAGCAAAAACAATGCGAAGGATATCGGGATTGGCTTCGACTGCCGCGTGCTGTTCCAGCGCGGACAGTGTGCGATTAACGTGGAGTCGCCAAACGACAAGCTGAGCACGAATCTCAGCGTCGTCGCCAAAGAGCTGGCCAAAGTGCGTAAAGATGGCCTGGGCGAAGAAGAGTTCAACGCGCTGGTGGCCCAGAAGAATCTGGAGCTGCAAAAACTGTTTGCAACCTACGCCCGCACTGACACGGATATCCTGATCAGCCAGCGCATTCGCTCTCTGCAAAATCAGGTGGTGGATATCGCGCCGGAGCAGTATCAGAAACTGCGCCAGGACTTCCTGAACAGCCTGACCGTTGAGATGATTAATCAGGATCTGCGTCAGCAGTTGTCGCAAGATATGGCGCTTGTTCTGCTGCAGCCGAAAGGCGAGCCGGAATACAACATGAAAGAGCTACAGGCCACCTGGGATGAGATCATGTCGCACGAAGAGCGTACGGTTCAGCCTGCGGCCGATGATTTGCATCAGGATGCGACGGATATTCCGCAAGCGCAGTAATGGCGAAAAGATAATAAAACGGCAACCCTAGGGTTGCCGTTTTTTTTGTTTGTCAGCCGGGTGTCGTGCACGAACTCAGTCAGGCATCGCCTCGCGCGGGATAATCGCCCCGCGATACTGAATCACTGTACTGGCCGTCAGATGCCCGCGTTTTGCGGCCTCCGAAGGTGTACCGCCCGTCAGGCGCACGGCCAGATATCCGGCGCTGAACGAATCGCCCGCCGCCGTGGTATCCACCACTTTTTCTTTCGCCAGTTTCACCGCAGGGACGTCCACCACGGCAGCACCTGCCACGGAGACCAGGCAGGAATCGGCGCCACGCTTAATCACCACTTCCGACACACCGGCCTGATGCGTACGTGCGATCACGTCGTCGACCGGTTTTTCGCCCCACAGGGCATCTTCGTCATCGAGGGTTAAGAACGCGATATCGGTGCAGTTCAGCATCTGCTGATAAACCTGCTGCGTCTCTTCGCGGCTCGCCCACAGGCGCGGACGGTAGTTGTTATCGAAAATCACTTTCCCGCCGTTCGCGCGGCATTCGTGAAGCAGAGAGAGCAGTTTTTCGCGGCTGGATGGGCTTAAGATCGCCAGGCTGATTCCGCTCAGGTAGAGATAATCATAGGTCGCCAGCTCTTCGCAGATGGCCGCAGACTCGTCGCTCTCCAGCCAGAATTTGGCTGCGGCTTCGTTGCGCCAGTAGTAGAACGTGCGCTCGCCGGTGCTGTCGGTCTCGATGTAGTACAGCCCCGGAAGACGGTTTTCCATACGCTGAATCAGCGACGTCTGGACGTTTTCACTCTGCCAGGCTTCCAGCATTTGCTGGCTGAAGCTGTCGGTACCGAGTGCGGTCACATAGTTGACTGTCAGCGCGTCAGGGGCGACCTGACGGGCAATATAGACCGAAGTATTCAACGTATCGCCACCAAAACCGCGGCTAACGTCCGCACCTTTTTGTGACAGCTCAATCATGCATTCGCCAATCACGGCAATTTTTTTAGACATAGTCGTGAACCTGAACCGATAAATTAATGTAAGTGTGCGCTGTGGGGATTTTATGGTCAACTATATTAAAACGTCGTTCCAAATTTTTTTTTGAGCCAGCGCGCGTTCCGGGCAGATTCTGTCATCTTAATTTCATTTTCCCCGCCAGCTGAACATAAAGTTCTCACATCCCGGGCCGATAACCTTTTGACGAGTCCAGACACGTCATCTCTTTTCAACAGGACATCTGAAATGAAGTCAGAGCAGGTTATCCAGCGGCTATGCACCACTCCGGAAGCAAGTATTGAAAGCTTGCAGGAGCATCGCTATTGGCTGCAATGTGAGCGTGCTTATACTTATCAGCCGATTTACCGCATTGACGGCAGACTCATGGCAATTGAAATCTTGACTGTCGTGACCCACCCGTCGAATCCTACGCAGCGCATCGCCCCGGATCGCTATTTCGCCGAGGTGAGCGTACGTCAGCGTCTGGATGTGCTGGAAGAGCAGCTCGAAATGCTGGGGACGAAACGGGACTTTTTCGCCCGCCACGACATTCTGGCGTCGGTGAACGTCGACGGCCCGACGCTGATCGCGCTGCGCCAGAATCCGCAGCTGCAGAAACTGGTCGCCTCGCTGCCGTGGATGCGCTTTGAGCTGGTCGAGCACGTGCGCCTGCCGCAGGACTCCTCCTTTGCCTCGATGTGCGAGTTTGGCCCCCTGTGGCTGGATGATTTCGGCACGGGCATGGCGAACTTCTCTGCGTTAAGCGAAGTACGCTACGACTACATCAAAGTGGCCCGCGACCTGTTCATCATGCTGCGCCAGACCCAGGAAGGCCGCAATTTGTTCACGCTGCTATTGCAGCTGATGAATCGCTATTGCCAGGGCGTGATTGTCGAAGGCGTTGAAACGCTCGAAGAGTGGCGGGATGTGCAGAACTCCCCCGCAGCGGCTGCACAGGGGTATTTCCTCTCTCGTCCGGTACCGATGGATACGCTCGATAACGTCATTATCACGTTGTAACCTCTGCTGTTTCCCAGAATAGCGCGTGGCGAACACGCGCTATTCCCGGAAGCAGCGTCCCCCTTTTTTCCCAGGCCTGAGCTATATTCATGAAAGGCAAGGTAATAAAAAAGGGGATAACGATGTCCAAAACCACCAGGATCGTCACCTGGGTAGCAGGGATCTTCTTGTTGTTGATTGTGGTCGCCATCATCATCATCGCGACGTTCGACTGGAACCGCCTCAAACCGACCATCAACCAGAAAGTCTCCACTGAACTGAACCGGCCTTTCGCCATTCGCGGCGATCTCGGTGTGGTCTGGGAGCGTCAGAAAGACGAAACGGGCTGGCGCAGTTGGGTGCCCTGGCCGCACGTTCATGCCAACGATATTATTCTCGGCAACCCGCCCGATATTCCGGAAGTCACCATGGTCCACCTGCCGCGCGTGGAAGCGACGCTGGCACCGTTAGCGCTGCTGACGAAAACCGTCTATCTCCCGTGGATCAAACTGCAACAGCCCGACGCGCGGCTGATTCGCCTGTCAGAGAAGAACAACAACTGGACCTTTAATCTGGCCAGCAGCGGTGAGAAAGATCCCAATGCGCCGCCGTCGGCCTGGTCTTTCCGGCTGGATAATATTCTGTTCGATCGCGGGCGGATCGCCATCGATGACAAAGTCAGCAAAGCGGATATTGAGATCCTGGTCGATCCGCTGGGCAAACCGCTGCCGTTCAGCGAAGTCACCGGCACCAAAGGCAAAGACGAGAAAACCCGCGTGGGTGATTACGTCTTTGGCCTGAAGGCGAAAGGGCGCTACAACGAGCAACCTCTCACCGGGACCGGCAAAATTGGCGGCGTACTGGCGCTGCGCAGTGAGGGTACACCGTTCCCGGTGCAGGCGGATTTCCGCTCGGGCAACACCCGTGTGGCGTTTGTCGGCACGGTACATGACCCGATGAAAATGGGCGGCGTCGATTTGCAGCTCAAATTCTCCGGTGATTCGCTCGGTGAGCTGTACGACTTAACCGGCGTCCTGCTCCCGGATACGCCACCGTTTGAGACGGACGGGCGGCTGGTCGCCAAAATCGATACGGAAAAATCGTCGGTCTTTGATTACCGCAATTTTAATGGCCGTATCGGTGACAGCGACATTCACGGCTCGCTCGCTTATACCACTGGCAAACCGCGCCCGAAACTGGAAGGTGACGTGGAATCGCGCCAGCTGCGCCTCGCCGATCTCGGGCCGCTGATTGGCGTCGATTCGGGTAAAGGTGCTCAGCAATCCAAACGCTCTGAGCAGAAGAAAGGCGAGAAAGACATTCAGCCGTCGGACAAAGTGCTGCCGTACGACCGCTTTGAAACCGACAAATGGGACGTGATGGACGCCGATGTGCGCTTCAAGGGGCGCAAAATCGAGCACGGCAGCACGCTGCCGATAAGCGACCTCTCGACCCATATCATCCTGAAAAACGCCGATCTGCGCCTGCAGCCGCTGAAATTCGGGCTGGCGGGCGGGACCATCTCCTCCAACATTCACCTCGAAGGCGATAAAAAGCCGATGCAGGGGCGGGCCGATATTCAGGCGCGCAGGCTGAAGCTGAAACAGCTGATGCCGAACGTGGAGCTGATGCAGAAAACCCTCGGTGAAATGAACGGTGATGCGGATATTCGTGGGGTGGGGAACTCCATCGCGGCACTGCTCGGTAGCAGCAACGGAAATCTCAAACTGCTGATGAATGACGGCCTGGTGAGCCGCAACCTGATGGAGATCCTCGGGCTGAACGTCGGTAACTTTATCATCGGGCAGATTTTTGGTGATGATGAAGTGCGGGTGAACTGCGCGGCCGCCAACCTGGATCTGGTCAACGGCGTGGCGCGTCCGCAGATTTTTGCCTTCGATACAGAAAATGCGGTGATCAACGTGACCGGGACGGCGAGCATGGCCTCGGAGCAGCTGGATTTAACCATCGATCCGGAGAGTAAAGGCTTCCGTATTATTACCCTGCGCTCACCGCTTTATGTTCGCGGTTCGTTCAAAAATCCGCAGGCGGGTGTCAAAGCCGGGCCGTTGATTGCGCGCGGCGCTGTCGCGGCAGCGCTGGCAACGCTTGTCACGCCAGCGGCGGCTCTGCTGGCACTGATTTCGCCGTCAGAAGGTGACACCAATCAGTGTCGGACGATTTTGTCGCAGATGAAAAAGTAACGAGGCGTGTGATGCTCTCATCCGGCCCTCTCCCGAATGAGAGAGGGTGAACAGAAAAAAAACGGCAACCCGAGGTTGCCGTTTTTATTTATAAGGACTGATGCCGCGTTTCGTGCGTCAACAGCAGCGCAATCAGCGTCAGTCCTGCCATCGCCGCCAGATATACGCCCACGTAGAACAGCCCATAGTTCGCCTGCAGCCAGGTGGCGATATACGGCGCGACAGAGGCACCCAGAATCGATGACACGTTATAGGAGAAAGACGCGCCGGTGTAACGCACTTCGGTCGGGAACAGCTCCGGCAGCAGCGCACCCATCGGGCCAAAGGTCAGCCCCATCAGGCTCAAACCAATCAGTAAGTAAGCCATCACCAGCGCCGGGCTACCTGAACCCAGCAGCGGTGGGAAGACGAACAGTGCGAAGAGAATAATCAGCGAAGTAATCACAATCATGCTTGAGCGACGGCCAAATTTATCCGCCAGCAGCCCGGCGATCGGCACCATCACGCCAAAGCCGATCACCGCCATCATCAGCATCCACAGCACTTCATTGCGCGGCAGACCAAGGCCCACGGGGGCTGCTGCGGTACTGAAGGTCATGGAGTAGACCGTCATAATATAAAACAGCGTATAGGTCGCCAGCATGATGAAGGTGCCGAGTACCGTCACGCGAAGGTGTTTGGTCAGCAGCGTGCCCAGCGGGATTTTCACCTGCTTTTTCGCCGCCGCGACTTTGGCGAACACCGGCGTCTCATGCAGGGAAACGCGCACATACAGGCCGATCAGCACCAGCACTGCCGAGAAGATAAACGGAATACGCCAGCCCCAGCTCATGAACTGCTCGTCGGTCAGCAGCCAGGAGAGCAGCAGGAAGGTGCCGTTCGCGAAGAAGAAGCCAATCGGCGCGCCCAATTGTGGGAAAGAGCCGTACAGCGCGCGTTTACGCGGTGGCGCATTTTCTGTCGCCAGCAGCGCCGCGCCGCCCCACTCACCGCCAAGCCCCAGGCCCTGACCAAAACGCGCCAGCGCCAGCAGCATCGGCGCCAGAATACCGATTGTTTCGTAGGTCGGCAGCAGGCCAATCGCTACGGTAGATATCCCCATCGTCAGCAGCGACGCTACCAGCGTCACTTTACGCCCGACGCGGTCGCCAAAGTGTCCGAAGACCGCCGAACCAATCGGGCGGGCGATAAAGGCGATGGCGAACGTTGCCAGCGATTGCAGCGTGGCAGCCGTCGGATCACCCTGCGGGAAGAAGATATGCGGAAAAACGATGACCGCGGCGGTCGCGTAAATATAGAAATCGAAGAATTCGATAGCGGTGCCAATCAGAGAGGCAACGACGACTTTATTACGCGAGTTTACCGGCGTGCTTTCCGGTTCTGAATCGAGAGTTGTGGCTGTGGCTTGCATAAAATTTTCTTATTGTTTGGTCTGACGAAAGGCCATATTACGCATAGCAAAAGCGACATTTCAATCTGTAACAAGGGCGCGATGCGGTGAGAAAAGCAGCAAAAAGCGGATAATATTCAGGCTGACGAAATACCTTCCATGAAATGCTTCACAGAATTCAAATATCAGTCGATAAAACTGGTTTTTGGTTAAATAAAAGTTACAGGCTGGATTTATATGCTGAAATGGTGAATCGGGCTGAAACTTTGCATTCTTATTCAGCCCGATACGCCGTTTAGCGGTGGGTTTTGCCCGGCATTCGCGGGTCGTCTTTGTATTCGGCAGTGGCAATCCACGCGGCGCAGAACAGCGTCAGACGGGCGAAGAAGTAGAAGAACGCCATCAGACCGAGAACCGAGCCAAACGCCGCGCCAGACGGGGATTTCACCAGCGACGGCAGGGTGTACGTCATCACGATCTTAATCACTTCAAAGCCAATCGCGGCGATAAAGGTCCCACGGATCAGCGCTTTCTTGCGCGGACGGTGGCGCGGTAATCGCCAGAAGATCCAGAAGAACAGCAGATAGTTGGCAAAAATGGAGATCGCCAGACCAATCAGCCGCCAGGCGGGTTTCAGCCAGTCGATGTAATCCAGATAGAGCGCTGAAATGATCATCTGCTGAGCGGAACCGGCGACAGAGGTGATCGACAGCGTCACAACGAGGGCAACCAGCAGGCCAATCAGCGACACGAAATCGCGGAAATACTTAATCCAGATTTTCTCCTGATCCTGCGGCTTGCGCTCCCAGACGTCGCGCGACTGGGCGCGAATCGCCTCGCGCAGGTTCCCCATCCAGTTGATGCCGGAATAGAGGGCAATCAGCAGCCCGACAATCCCGACGGTGGTACGCTGCTGCACCGCGGTGTTGATGGTGCTTTTCAGGGTGCCAGCCAGCGTCGGGTCGCTCACGTTAACCAGAATCTTGTTGAAGATGTCCTGCAAGAGCGTCGGGTGCGAGGCGAGGACAAAACCCGCCGCCGCAAATGACACCATCATAATCGGGATCATCGACAGGAAGGAGAAGTAGGTAATCGCCGCACCAAACTGGTTGCCCATGCGGTCGTTGAAGCGCTCTGCGGCGCGGATCAGGTGCGCAATCATCGGCCGGCGCTGAATCTTTTGCGCGGTTCCGGTGACGGTCTCCAGCGCTTTGGTGGCTTTAGCGGCTGAGGGGCTTTTTTGCGGCTCAGATTCCATCTTTTTGATGGGTTCGTATTCCAGTTCTTGAGTGGGTCGTTGCGGGTTGTTTTCCGGCGTCACGCGCATTTTCCTTTTTTCGTTTGGCGGGAATTTATTGAATTATAGCTCGCGACTAATCAACGTAAGCTTTCATTATCGTCGTCAGCCATTCCATGAACAGATGAACCCGCCGCGAGAGATTGCGACGATGCGGGTAAATCAGCGAAACCGGCATCGGTTCGGCGCGGTATTGCGGCAGGATCTCGACCATTTTTTTGGCCTTTAGCGCCTCGCGCACGCCGACGCGCGGCACCTGAATAATCCCCAGTCCGGCGAGGCAGGCCGCGTGGTAGGTCTCGGTGCTGTTAACCGTTAAAATGCCGCCGGTCTTCACCCACTGAGTGGCATCGCCGTTATAAAACTCGAAACCTTGCGGGCGGGTACCCAGATTCAGCGCGTAATGAATCACCGCGTGGGAAGCCAGATCGTCCAGCGTCTCCGGATAGCCAAAACGCGCCAGATAGTCCGGACTGGCGCAGTTAATGATCGACAGTTTACCCAGCGAGCGGGCGATTAAGCCCGAATCCTTCAGCGTGCCGACGCGTACCACGCAGTCAAATCCTTCGCGGATGACATCGACCATCCGATCGCTGCTGCTCAATTCCAGCTCAATGCCGGGGTACTGCTGCAAAAAAGCGGGCAGTTTTGGGATGACTAAATTTCGCGCAACGCCAACGGGCATATCGACGCGCAATCGTCCGCTGATGCTGGTGGGATCATGCTGGAAAAGACCGTCCAGTTCGTCGAGGTTTGCCAGCAGATCTTTTGCCCGCTCGTAATAGACCATGCCGTCCTGCGTAAGGCTGACGCGGCGCGTCGTGCGGTGCAAAAGCTGAGTACCGAGCAGGTTCTCCAGCGCCTGAATCTGGCGCGATACGCTACCTTTAGGAAGACCCAGCGTGTCCGCGGCGCGAGAAAAACTCTCCAGTTCCGCCACGCGGATGAAAAGCTGCATTGCGTGAATTTTATCCATAGGCTGCGCTCATTATTGTTATTAATGAAACAGTGAAGCGTTTTTAACCCTCTTTATTGATTTTCTATCACCTAATAAGCTCTTTCTCAATCGCCATATCAAACGAAACGAGGTTTCTCATGAGTGAACGTATTGCATTAGTGACAGGTGGCAGCCGTGGGCTGGGGAAAAACGCGGCGCTGAAGCTGGCTGCGAAGGGAACCGGAATCATCCTGACTTACCAGAGCAGCCAGAAAGAGGCGCAGGATGTTGTGCGCGAAATTGAATTAAAAGGGGTGAAAGCGGTGGCATTACAGCTGAACGTCGGGGATACCTCGACCTTCGAACGCTTTGTCGCTGAAGTCCGCTCCCAGCTTAAACATGTGTGGCAGCGCGACACCTTCGATTATTTATTAAACAACGCCGGAACCGGTTTATATGCCCCGTTTGCAGAGACCACCGAAGCGCAGTTTGATGACGCCCTGAACGTCCATTTCAAAGGCCCGTTCTTCCTGACCCAGCGCCTGCTGCCGCTGATTAAAGACGGCGGGCGCATCCTGAACGTCTCCAGCGGCCTGGCGCGCTTTGCGCAGCCTGGCTCCAGTACCTATGCGGCAATGAAAGGGGCGATGGAAGTGCTGACGCGCTATCAGGCCAAAGAGTTAGGCGCGCGTAAAATCACGGCCAATATTATCGCGCCGGGTGCGATTGAAACCGATTTTGGCGGCGGGCGAGTGCGCGATAATGTCCAGATCAATCAGATGGTGGCGTCGAACACCGCCCTTGGGCGCGTCGGGCTGCCGGATGATATCGGTGATGCTATCGCCGCGCTGCTGAGCGATGAGCTGGGCTGGATGAACGCGCAGCGCATCGAAGTTTCAGGCGGGATGTTCCTGTAAATCGTTAACGGCGCTGAGCGGAATATTCATGTTTTAAGAGACTGAATATCCAGTCGTTTTGCCAGCGCTCAGCAAGCCAGTAGTTTTCACGCAGCTCGCCTTCCAGCACAAAGCCCGTTTTTTCCAGCAGGGCGCGGGAGGCGAGGTTGCCCACCGTCACCGTGGCGGTGAGACGGCGAATTCCCCCCTCATTAAACGCGTAATCACACACGGCGCGCAGCGACTCATATCCGTAGCCTTTCCCCTGTGCGTGTGGGTCGAAAATAAATCCTACTTCGGCACAATCATTATCTCTGTGAATATATCCGGTGGCACCCAGCGGCGTTTGGCTGGCGGTGTCGCGCACGATAAGACACATCCAGTGCGCGCTGCCTGGTTCCCACGGCTGGAGGCGTGGCTCAAAAGCCTCACGGATCACCGCAATAGGGCGCTTTTCGGCGATAAATCGCATCACATCGGGGTTTTGTTGCAGCGACAGGTAAAACGGCCAGTCCTGCTCCTCAACGGGCGAGCATGTCAGACGCGAAGTGGTGAGTACCGGCATTCGAATTCTCCCATAACTATTTTCAATGATTATAGAGCTGTCACTTTATTTCTCCATAATCTCAGTTATGGTTTAACAGCACATAAATAAAAGAAAAAATTGCCTTTAAGGCCAGCTTATTCTGCTTTGTAGTACGTTAAGGAAAATAATGACATCGGGTACTTCACACCACATCCGTGAACAATTTGAACAGTGTATTGGCATTATTCGCCACGCCTCCGTGGAGATCTTACTGCTGCTGGATGTTCACGTCTCTGAAGGGAAAGATCCACGCTGGTTCCTGGAACAGCTTGATAATGCCCGCCTGGGTCTGGGCGGATGGGGACCGGTAGCAAAACGGCTGAATCTGAATGACGCCGAAATGTCGGAATTCACGCTCCAGTTACGCCTCTTGCAGCAGCGCGTTCCGCAATATGAAAGCGGCCAGGACGTCAGCCAGAACCAGCTGATTGCCGCCGTGCGTTTCGTCACGGCGCTGGAGCATCTGCGGTTGCAGCAGCCGCTGCTGGGCTACAACACCGATCTGGCGCCAGGCAATGAATCCCTGCAACTGCAGGCCCATAAGCAGGTGCGCGCCCTTGAGCTGATGATTAAATCCTTGATCATGCAGGCGTGGCCCGATCCGGTGCGGCTCAATAACCATCTGAAAACCCTCTTCAATGCCGATCGGGTCCGGCGCTGGCTGAAGAACAGCGAACGCAACGATGTGCTGAGCGGCATGTTGTTCAGCGAAATGGCGCAGATGCTGGTGGATAAGAAAGAATTTAGCCGCTACTACTCGTCGCTGTTTAATGACCGCACGAACCTGACGTTGCTCGTTGAGCCGCGTAAAACCCTGCAGACTTTCCTCGATGATATCCGCCAGATCCGCAATATGCTGACGGTGCAGCAAGCGCTCAGCTCGGCGCAACTTCTGCTGCTCGATAATTACTATGCCCAGATAGCGGGGCCGATTCAGCGGGCGTTTGAAGAGGGACGCACGCGCATCAACCCGACAGGGCTGATGGCGGTCGATGCCAGCGAACTGCACAGCTTCTGGGAAAATGCGCAGAAAATGGATCGGCAGACCGGCGGCGATCTGTTTGAAATTCGCGACAGCATTGAAAAACCGACGCAACGCACGCCGCGCACGCCTGAACAGCGCGATCAGCTGATCTCCAGCGCGCTGTGGGGCGCCGTGGGGGTGATGGTGCTCGCGATTATTGCAGGCGGAGTGTGGCTGGTGACCAGCGGCACGCCTTCGTCGGCGGCGGCAAATGTCAGCCCCGAGCCGCAGCAGGTGGCGAAAGAGATGCGCGAAGCGCCGTCCTCACGGGAAAAACTGACCCGTATGGGCGTGACCTGGGATGAGAACAATTTCCGCTCGGCCATCGATCGCAACGACACGCGTGCGGCGCTGCTGTTCCTGCAGGGCGGGATGGACTGGAAACTGGCCTGGACCGAGCAGGCGATGTCCGCCGGGTACGATGACGTGCTGGAGGTATTGCTGCGCTATCGCCTGCAAATGGTAGAGCAGAAACCATGCCGTCGGTTTATCGCCACGCTTAGCCATGCGATGTCGAACGGGGAGGCGATGACCTCCATGCGCAAGCAATATCTCCAGGCGTTCTGTACGGTGCCCGCCGTCGTGCAGCGTCAGAAATATGAAGCCGACCAGGCTAAGCGACGTGCTCAGGCGCAGCCGGATGCCAGCAGCAAAAAATGGCAGTCTATTCAGACCGCCATTTATGATGTGATTCGGTAAACCGGCTCCTGCCGCCCTCTCCCGAAAGAGGGAGGGGAAATCACGGTTCGCCGTATAACCCAATCAAGCGTCTCACTACGCCGTTGGTCCAGCCAAAACCATCCTGCAACGGATATTCGCCCCCGCCCCCTTCGCGCGGGGTGCTGCTGGCGATGTGATACTTCTCGATCAGCTTGTGGTGCGTTTTGTAGAAGTGATTCACCGTTTGCAGCCAGCTCCAGGCGATCTCATCGCCCAGCGAATCATTGCCGTACTGCTTAAATCCCTGAATCGCCATCCACTGTAGCGGCGCCCAACCGTTCGGTTTATCCCACTGCTCGCCCGTTTCGTGTTCGGTGGCGAGTATCCCGCCCGGCGTCAGCAGGCGCGCTTTCACCGTATCGGCCAGCCGGTCGGCCTGTTCGTGGGTAGACATCCCAACGTACAACGGCACAATGCTGGCGGCCGAGAACAGCCCCATCTCTTCCCGACGCCAGTCGTAATCGCGATAACAGCCGTTTTCGTCGTCCCACAGGAAGCGGTTCACGGCCGCGCGGCGGTCATTCGCTTTCTGGCGAAATGCAGTTTCGGTCTCTTTATCGCCTTTTGCGGCGGAGATGTTGGCGATAGCGCTTTCCAGCTTAAACAGGAACGCATTCAGATCGATAGGGATAAACTGCGTGGTGCGAATGCTGGCGAGACGCCCGGCATCGCGCAGCCAGCGGGAGGAGTAGTCCCAGCCCGACGCCGCGCCTGCCCGCAGATCCCGATAGACTTCGTTTGGTGGTCGCCCCGAATGTTTGGCCGTTTCCACGTCTTCTATCCAGGACTCGTCACGCGGCGTGTCGCGGTCGTCCCAGTAGCGGTTGAGCAGCGAGCCGTCCGGCATGCGCACCACGTGGCGATAGGCCTGATTCAGCACCAGCGATTCCGCGCCATCCATCCAGAAGGCGTACTCCATCAGCAGGTGGTCCAGATAACGTTTCGCCCCGCGCACGCCGTCCTCTTCGAACAGCTCAACCATCAGGGCAAAGACCGGCGGCTGCGAGCGGCTGAGATAATAGGTGCGATTCCCGTTAGGAATATGGCCGTAACGTTCAATCATCCACGCAAAGTTGTCGGCCATACATTTGAGCAGGTCGTTGCGCCCACTCTCCGCCAGCCCGAGCATGGTGAAATAGGAGTCCCAGTAGTAGGTCTCGCTAAAACGCCCGCCGGGGACGATGTACGCCTGTGGCAGCGCCAGCAGGGACGACCACGGAATATGGTCCTGCGGCTCGCGCGTCAACACTGGCCACAGATTATCAATGTGCTCTTTCAGCGAAAGACTCGGGTCGGAGACATACTCAGTGGTCAGCGACTCGGGCATCCAGAAGTGGTTTTCGACAAAGCGCTTCAGGTCGAAATCCCGGTGGCGTCGCACCTTACGGTAGCGAATAAGGATATCGAGCGGATCCATTTTTGGCGCGCAGTCGGGGAAGGTTTTGCTATCAGCAAACAGACGCGTCGACTGAACGTGTTCAAAGAGTTCTAGATAGCGATCGGCAGGCGTGAGCGCGTCAGACGCGGGCAGCCCTTCGATCATTTCGGGTTCCGGTTCCGCCTCGATCATCTCATCCAGTTTCAACTCGCAGGGATCGGTTTCGTAGCGAATCTCTTCCGCAATCTCGAACTCGACGATATCTGCAGCGTGTAATTTCTGGTTGAACATGGTGGTTAGGACCTCCGGTTTGCGTCGTCACACATACGGGTGTTTCCCGGGCATCTTCTAAGCTTAGACACTCGCTTCGGTGTGTGAAGGACGAAGTGTGCGGTGGATCACGTTTTGCTTTATCGCCTGGTTTGAGTAAATCAGGGATATCTGTTTGATTTTTCGGTTTTTAATCGCACTGATGATCGCGAGAGGCGCCAGAGAAATTCAGAGCATTCGTTTTGCAACGATTTATGAATGATCAAACAAAATGCCCCTCGGGAGAGGGGCATTGGGGATTAACGCATGGTGACAAACTCTTCCGCCGCGGTCGGGTGGATCGCTACGGTATTGTCGAAGTCTTTCTTGGTGGCACCCATTTTCAGCGCCACCGCGAAGCCCTGCAGGATTTCATCCATGCCGAAGCCGATGCCGTGGATACCGACGATTTTCTCTTCCGGGCCGACGCACACCAGTTTCATGCGGCACGGCTGGCGGTGAGAGGTGACTGCGGTGTACATCGCCGTAAAGGACGATTTATACACTTTCACCTGGTCGTCGCCGTGCAGCTCGCGCGCCTGCGGCTCGGTTAAACCGACGGTGCCGATTGGCGGGTGGCTGAAGACCACGGTCGGGATATTGCTGTAATCCAGATGCTCATCCGGCTTGTTGTTGAACAGACGCTCGGACAGGCGACGGCCAGCGGCGACGGCAACCGGCGTCAGCTCGACCGCACCGGTGTTATCACCAACCGCATAAATTCCTGGAACACTGGTGTTCTGGAACTTATCGACAACGATGTAGCCTTTGTCGTTGGTTTTCACGCCGGTCACGGCCAGGTTGAAATTGTCATTCGCCGGTTCACGGCCAATCGCCCAGATCAGGCAGTCGACGGTCTGGCTGCGGCCATCTTCCAGCGCCAGCGTCAGGCTGCCGTCGGCGTTTTTCACCACCGCTTTTGGCACGGCGTTGATGTGCAGTTTTGGCCCTTCGGCGTTCATCACTTCAACCAGCGTTTCTACGATCAGCGGATCAAAGCTGCGCAGCGGCGCGTGTTTACGCACGAACAGGTGCGCTTCGGCGCCCAGGCCGTTAATCACGCCTGCCAGTTCAACGGCGATGTAACCTGCACCCACTACTGCTACGCGTTTTGGCAGCGCAGGCAGTTCGAAGAAACCGTCGGAGTCGATACCGTATTCCACGCCAGGAATGTCCGGGTGGCTCGGACGACCGCCGGTGGCAATCAGGATATGATCGGCAGTGATCGTCTCGCCGTTCACTTCGATCGTTTTCGCATCAACGAAACGCGCAAAGCCACGGATCACATCGACATTGTTTTTGCCCAGCACGTTGTCATACGAAGTATGGATGCGGTCAATGTAAGCGGTACGGCTGGCAATCAGCTTGTCCCAGTCGAAGTGATTAATGGTGGTGTCGAAACCGTAATCCGGGCCGTACATATGGATGGCCTCGCGGATTTGCGCGGCGTGCCACATCACTTTTTTCGGTACACAACCGACGTTCACGCAGGTGCCGCCCAGCTCTTTGGCTTCAATCAGCGCACATTTTTGGCCGTACATGGCTGCACGGTTAATAGAGGCGATACCGCCACTGCCGCCGCCAATGGCGATGTAGTCATAATGCTTGCTCATGGGTCATATCCTTAATTTCTGATTGCCGCGATTGTATACCTGAAATCAATAGGTTCCACCGATGACTGCGATTACTCAGGCACGATCCAGCTAACGGTCGCGTGGCCATGACCACTCGGCACCAGCGTTTTGTGCAGCCACGGCAGCACGTTGTTCATTTGCGCTTCGAGCTTCCACGGCGGGTTGATCACGATCATCCCGGACGCGGTCATGCCGCGCTGATCGCTGTCCGGACGCACCGCCAGTTCGATCTGCATGATTTTGCGGATACCGGTCGCTTCCAGCTCTTTGATCATACGTTTGATTTGCGCACGCAGGACCACCGGGTACCACAGGGCATAGGTGCCGGTCGCGAAGCGTTTGTAACCTTCGTTGATGCCGGTCACTACGGCCTGATAGTCGGTTTTAATTTCATACGGCGGGTCGATGAGCACCAGACCGCGACGAGAGACCGGCGGCAGTTTGGATTTCAGCTGCTGGTAGCCGTCGGCTTTTTCCACGCGTGCGCGGTCGTCCTTCTGGAACTCGGAACGCAGCAGCGGGAAATCGCTCGGGTGCAGCTCAGTCAGCTGGAGGCTGTCCTGCTCGCGCAGCAGCTGGCGCGCAATCAGCGGCGAGCCAGGGTAGTAGCGCAGCTGGCCGCTGCGGTTGAAATGGTTCACCACGCTGATGTACGGCTCCAGCTCAGCCGGAAGATCGTCCTGCTGCCAGATGCGGGCGATACCTTCCAGATATTCACCGGTGCGCTCCGCGTGCTGGCTGCTGAGCTGGTAGCGGCCCGCGCCCGCGTGGGTGTCCAGATAGAGAAACGGCTTATCTTTCTCTTTCAGAGATTCAATAATCAGACTCTGAACGGTGTGCTTGAGGACATCGGCGTGGTTGCCCGCGTGGAAGCTGTGGCGATAACTGAGCATGGGTAAAGGTGTTCCAGGTAATAAACGATTTGCCACAGTTTACAGCAGAACGCTGCAGATTACCCGTAGGCCCGGTAAGTGCAGCGCCTGGCATTGAAATTCACTACACTTATCCCCATTACAGAAACAATATGCCCAGCGCCGGATGCGCGCTTCATTCACCTCATTCAACAGGACAGCGCTTATGACCAATCCATTACTCACGCCTTTTTCGTTGCCGCCCTTTTCTAAAATCCTCCCTGAACACGTTGTCCCGGCTGTAACTCAGTCGCTGGATAATTGTCGCGAGGCGGTAGAGCGAGTGGTCGCGCAGGGCGCGCCGTACACCTGGGATAACCTGTGCCAGCGCCTGGCGGACGTGGATGACGTACTGGGTCGCATTTTCTCGCCGGTGAGCCATCTTAACTCGGTGAAAAACAGCCCGGAGCTGCGCGAAGCCTATGAACAAACCCTGCCGCTGCTCTCTGAGTACAGCACCTGGGTCGGCCAGCATGAAGGGTTGTATAACGCCTATCGCGATCTGCGCGATGGCGAAAACTACGCAAAACTGGATACTGCCCAGAAGAAAGCGGTCGATAACGCGCTGCGTGATTTTGAGCTGTCAGGCATTGGCCTGCCAAAAGAGAAACAGCAGCGCTACGGCGAAATCGCTGCGCGTCTGTCTGAGCTAGGCAACCAGTACAGCAACAACGTACTCGACGCCACCATGGGCTGGTCAAAACTGATCACCGACGAAGCCGAGCTGGCAGGTATGCCGGAAAGCGCGCTGGCTGCCGCCAAAGCGCAGGCCGAAGCGAAAGAGCAGGAAGGCTATCTGCTGACGCTGGATATCCCGAGCTATCTGCCGGTGATGACGTACTGCGATAACCAGGCGCTGCGTGAAGAACTCTACCGCGCGTACAGCACCCGCGCCTCTGACCAGGGGCCGAACGCCGGTAAATGGGACAACAGCCCGGTAATGGCCGAAATCCTCGCCCTGCGTCACGAGCTCGCGCAACTGCTGGGCTTTGACAGCTACGCCGAAAAATCCCTCGCCACCAAAATGGCGGAAAACCCACAGCAGGTGCTTGATTTCTTAACCGATCTGGCAAAACGCGCGCGTCCACAGGGTGAAAAAGAGCTGGCCCAGCTGCGTGCATTTGCTAAAGCGGAGTGCGGCGTTGATGAGCTGCAGCCGTGGGATATCGCCTACTACAGCGAAAAACAGAAACAGCACCTCTACAGCATCAGCGACGAGCAGCTGCGCCCGTACTTCCCGGAAAGCAAAGCCGTGAACGGCCTGTTCGAAGTGGTGAAACGCATTTACGGTATCACTGCGAAAGAGCGTCACGACGTGGAAGTGTGGCACCCGGAAGTGCGTTTCTTCGAGCTGTACGATGAGAAAAACGAACTGCGCGGCAGTTTCTATCTGGATCTGTATGCGCGAGAAAATAAACGTGGCGGCGCGTGGATGGACGACTGCGTCGGCCAGATGCGTAAAGCGGACGGCTCGCTGCAAAAACCGGTCGCCTACCTGACCTGTAACTTTAACCGTCCGGTAAACGGCAAACCGGCTCTGTTCACGCATGACGAAGTGATCACCCTGTTCCATGAATTCGGTCACGGCCTGCACCATATGCTGACCCGTATCGAAGCAGCGGGCGTTTCTGGCATCAGCGGTGTGCCGTGGGATGCCGTCGAGCTGCCGAGCCAGTTTATGGAAAACTGGTGCTGGGAGCCGGACGCACTGGCGTTTATCTCCGGTCACTACGAAACCGGCGAACCGCTGCCGAAAGCGTTGCTGGATAAAATGCTGGCGGCGAAAAACTACCAGGCAGCGATGTTTATCCTGCGTCAGCTAGAGTTCGGTCTGTTCGATTTCCGTCTGCACGCCGAGTTCAGCCCGGAGCAGGGCGCGAAAATCCTCGAAACCCTCGGCGAAATCAAGAAGCAGGTGGCGCTCATTCCGGGTCCATCGTGGGGCCGTTTCCCGCATGCCTTCAGCCATATCTTCGCGGGCGGTTATGCGGCGGGTTACTACAGCTACCTGTGGGCAGACGTTCTGGCAGCCGATGCGTTCTCTCGCTTCGAAGAAGAGGGGATTTTCAACCGCGATACCGGTCAGTCGTTCCTGGATAACATCCTGACGCGCGGCGGTTCCGAAGAGCCGATGGAGCTGTTCAAACGCTTCCGTGGCCGCGAGCCGCAGCTCGATGCGATGCTGGAACATTACGGAATCAAAGGCTAATCGCGTTCGTGAAAATTTGTTTGATAGATGAAACAGGCGCCGGAGACGGCGCCTTATCTGTTCTGGCTGCCCGCTGGGGGCTTGAGCACGATGCCGATAACCTGATGGCGCTGGTGATGACGCCGGAACATCTGGAACTGCGCAAATGCGATGAGCCAAAGCTTGGCGGGATCTTTGTCGATTTTGTTGGCGGTGCGATGGCGCATCGCCGCAAGTTTGGCGGCGGTCGCGGTGAAGCGGTGGCGAAGGCGGTCGGCGTGAAGGGCAGTTATCTGCCGGACGTGGTGGACGCGACGGCAGGGCTGGGGCGCGATGCCTTTGTGCTGGCGTCTGTAGGCTGCCGTGTGCGGATGCTTGAGCGTAATCCGGTGGTCGCTGCACTCCTTGACGATGGTCTGGCGCGTGGCTATGCCGACCCGGAGATAGGCCTGTGGTTGCAGGAACGCCTGCAGCTGATCCACGCCTCCAGCCTGACGGCGCTAACAGATATCACGCCGCGCCCGCAGGTGGTCTATCTCGATCCGATGTTCCCGCATAAGCAGAAGAGTGCGCTGGTAAAGAAAGAGATGCGCGTCTTTCAGTCGCTGGTGGGACCGGATCTGGATGCGGATGGATTGCTTGAACCGGCACGCCTGCTGGCGACCAAACGGGTGGTGGTGAAGCGCCCGGACTACGCACCGCCGCTGGCGGATGTGGCAACCACCAACGCGGTCGTCACGAAAGGGCATCGGTTTGATATTTATTCGGGCACGCCAGAATAACAAAGCCCGGTGACGTTTACGCTCACCGGGCCTACACATCTGATCATCGGCCGGGCAAACGCTAGCGCTGCCCGGCAATGTCAAACTTACTCGTCTTCTTCATCTCGCAGCGGAACAATCAGCATATCCACGTGGACGGTGTTGATCAGCTGGCGCGCGGAGGACATCAGTTTGCTCCAGAAATCCTGGTGATGGCCGCAAACGACCAGGTCCATATCGTATTTCTTAATCGCATCGACCAGCACCTGACCCAGATCGCCGCTGCCGCTGAGGGTTTCGGTGATCGGATAGCCTGCGTTGGTGGAGAGCTCAGACAGCGCGTGGTGAGTCTCTTCGGAGATGCGTTTTTGCATATCGCCAAGATTGACGTCGATAAGACCGGTGTAGAGATCGGAGTAATTCACATCAACGTGAATCAAAGAAACTTTCGCGTTGTATGGGCGTGCCATGGATACCGCTTTATCAACCAGCACTTTGCTCTCCGGGGAGAGGTCTACCGCGATGAGAATGTGTTTGTAAGCCATAGTGTTACTCCTTCCTTAAGTTATCGATGACTATCAGGTAAGCCGTCGCCTTTATGTCTTCATTACGGCCCAGTTCAACAAATTTTTCAAGCTTTGGTGTTGATAACGATTAACCTTGTGGCAAAAAAATTAACGGATCTCCTACACTATTTAATGAGCCGTTCGGATATTAAAACGTGAACCCGATCGACTTTCGTCATTCTTTCACTGATCTGTCTGTCAGGGCATTGGGGTGCGGTTGTCCAGAGGCCTTGCTTCGTGGGCGGGCGCCGGGGAGGAAGTATGATTAGCACCGTCGCATTGTTTTGGGCGTTATGTGTGGTTTGCATAGTGAATATGGCGCGTTATTTCTCATCGTTACGCGCGCTGTTAGTGGTACTTCGTGGTTGCGATCCGTTGCTTTATCAGTATGTGGATGGTGGAGGCTTCTTCACGTCGCATGGACAGCCCAGCAAACAGATGCGTCTGGTGTGGTATATCTACGCCCAGCGCTATCGCGATCATCATGACGACGAATTTATCCGTCGCTGTGAGCGCTTGCGTCGTCAGTTCATTTTAACCAGCGCCCTGTGCGGGCTGGTGGTGGTGAGTATGGTGGCGCTGGTCATCTGGCATTAAGCCAAAAAAAAGCGGGTCAGTTTCCTGACCCGCTTTTTCATTGCTTATCCTGCATTAAATCAGTTTCAGCGAGATCCAGTACAGACCGCCTGAAAGCAGAATGGACGCCGGGAGGGTGAACACCCAGGCCATCAGGATGTTGGTCACGGTTTTACGCTGCAAACCGCCGCCATCAACAATCATCGTACCGGCAACCGAAGAAGACAGAACGTGGGTCGTTGAAACCGGCATACCGGTGTAGCTCGCCAGACCGATAGACACAGCCGCTGTCATCTGCGCGGACATACCCTGCGCATACGTCATGCCTTTCTTACCAATCTTCTCGCCGATGGTGGTCGCCACACGACGCCAGCCAATCATGGTGCCGATACCCAGTGCCAGCGCGACCGCCATGATGATCCAGATAGGCGCGTACTCGATGGTATTGAGCATATCGCTTTTCAGTTTCTTCAGCAGACGCTGGTCATCCGCGTTCACTTCCGGCAGCTTCGCCACTTTATCGGTCACATCAGAGATGCACAGCATAATGCGACGCATCTGACCACGTTGTTCTACGGTCAGTTTGTCATAGCTTTCGATATCGCCCAGCATCCCTTTCGCACGTTCCAGCGCGTTAATCGCGTTGGCCGGGTGGCAGTGGAACTCGCCCGGTGCGGTTGCAGCGCCTGGCTCTGGAGAAGGAATGAGCTGATCAACGCCGGTCGCTTTCTTCAGCAGATCAGGGTGCTGCTGGAAGTAAACTTCGACGTTGTTGACGGCGTCACGAGTACGGGTGATTTCGTATCCGGTGGCATTCATGTTAACCACGAAACCTGCCGGAGCCACGCCAATCAGAACCAGCATGACCAGGCCGATGCCTTTCTGACCGTCGTTTGCGCCGTGAGAGAAGGCGACGCCGATAGCGGAAATAATCAGTGCAATACGGGTCCAGAACGGTGGCTTCTTCTTGCCATCTTTCTTTTCACGCTCTGCGGGTGTCAGGTGAATACGGGCGCGTTTTTTGGTACCGCTCCAGTAACGACGCAGGATGAAAATCAATCCACCTGCCACGACCAGACCCACAATAGGGGAGATAATCAGGGAACCGAAGATCCCGACAACTTTAGGAATATTCAGCGCATCAACCACAGACGTACCGGTCATGAGGGCATTGGTTAAACCGATACCGATAATCGCGCCAATCAGCGTATGAGAACTGGATGCAGGCAGGCCGAAATACCAGGTACCGAGGTTCCAGATAATGGCGGCAAGCAGCATTGAAAACACCATGGCGAGACCATGGCCTGAACTCACGTTCAGTAACAGGTCCGTTGGTAGCATGTGCACAATGGCATAGGCTACGCTGAGACCTCCGAGGAGAACACCAAAGAAGTTAAAGACAGCCGCCATAACAACCGCAACTTGCGATCGCATTGCGCGAGTGTAGATAACCGTTGCGACTGCGTTCGCAGTGTCGTGGAAGCCATTGATAGCTTCGTAAAACAGTACAAATGCCAGAGCAAGCAATAGTAAAAGCCCGGTATGTAAATCCAGACCAGCAAACAAATGTAGCATAGGACGTTACGCCATTTTGGAGGACATGAACGCGGCGCATTATCCAGGACAAATGCGCAACGGGCAAAGTGAAATATAGCTTTTTTTTGATATACCTTCTGCTTTGTTTGCGTCTGGTAAAGAAATATATTTTATATTTCAATTAAATGACTGACATATCGGTTTTTTGCGCTGGTGCGACCACATAGGAAACTTTACAATTCGAGCCTGTTAAACAAGAGGATTTCGACGTGGAAAGGTTTGATGCCGTAATTATTGGCGCCGGTGCGGCGGGAATGTTCTGTGCGGCCATGGCCGGACAGGCGGGTCGTCGTGTACTGTTGCTGGATAATGGCAAGAAACCCGGCCGCAAGATCCTGATGTCTGGCGGGGGTCGCTGCAACTTTACTAATTTATATGTCGAACCCGCCGCATATTTGAGTCAAAACCGTCATTTTTGCAAATCTGCTTTGGCGCGCTACACCCAATGGGACTTTATCGATCTGGTCGGTAAACACGGCATTGCGTGGCACGAAAAAACGCTCGGTCAGCTGTTCTGCGATGACTCCGCGCAGCAGATTGTCGATATGCTGGTGGCCGAATGCGAGAAGGGCGGTGTGACCACACGCCTGCGTACCGAGGTGCTGAGCGTCTCGCGTGACGACAGCGGCTACACGCTGGAGCTGAACGGTGACACGGTCAGCGCGGACAAACTGGTGATCGCCAGCGGTGGTCTGTCGATGCCGGGGCTGGGCGCAACGCCGTTCGGCTATAAAATCGCCGAACAGTTTGGCCTGAAAGTTCTGCCGACCCGCGCCGGTCTGGTGCCGTTTACCCTGCACAAACCGCTGCTGGAGCAGCTTCAGACGCTTTCCGGCGTGTCGGTGGCATCGACCATTACCGCCGAAGACGGCACCCTTTTCCGCGAAAACCTGCTGTTCACGCACCGCGGCCTGTCAGGCCCGGCCGTGCTGCAAATCTCCAGCTCCTGGCAGCCGGGGGAATTTGTGACGGTGAATTTAGTCCCGGACTGCGATCTGGCGGCGTTCCTCGATGAACAACGCGCCGCACATCCGAATCAAAGCCTGAAAAACACGCTGGCGATGCAGTTGCCGAAGCGTCTGATTGAGTGCCTGCAACTGCTGGGGCAGATCCCGGACGTCACCCTCAAGCAGCTCAACGTGCGCGATCAGCAGGCGCTGGTCGAGACGCTGACCCACTGGCGCGTTCAGCCAAACGGCACCGAAGGCTATCGCACGGCGGAAGTGACGCTTGGCGGCGTGGACACGGATGAACTCTCGTCCCGTACAATGGAGGCCCGTAACGTCCCTGGGCTCTATTTTATTGGTGAAGTGATGGATGTGACAGGCTGGCTGGGCGGATATAACTTCCAGTGGGCCTGGGCGAGCGCCTGGGCCTGTGCGCAGGCACTGGCGGAATAAGCGGCACTGAAAAAGCCCGAAGCCATTCGGGCTGATATCGTGAGAATACGGACTTTCCCGCTACTCTTCCTGCAATTAGCAGGTATCCTTAGGGATCTGTTGTTGGTCGTTCATTTTTCGATTTCGCGGATCACACCACACTATGCAAAAAATGTTAAGAATGCCGCTGCTACTGGCATTGTTGTCGTGTCTGATACTGACGCCCTTGTTCTCTCATGCAGACGACGCGCCAACGCAAACCGAGGCGGAGCAGCCTGTAAAGGTCAACGTCAGTACGGCGCTGCCTGCGCTGCAAAAGCGCCTGGATACCCTCAAGCAGCAGGTCTCTGCGGTTAAAACCGACAAAAAATTCACCGCCCTGAATGACGATGCCCTTAAGCTTGCCGAAGACGCGAACAAACTGGCGGTTATCCTTGCGCCGCAGCTGACGCAGATTCAGGCGCAGCTCGACGTACTCGGCCCGGCGCCCGCTCCGGGCACCGTTACCGAAACGGCGCAGGTGGTTGGCCAGCGTAAGCAGCTTAATAACAGTAAAACGCTGCTAACGACCCAGATTGAACAGATCAAAGCCATCGCCGTTAACGCCCAGAATCTCTCCAGCCAAATCTACGGGCTGCGCCGTGATGCGCTGAAAACGCAGATTGCCCTGAATACCGGCAGCATTTTGGGGGAGAAATTCTGGTCGCCTCTGATTTCCCCTAACGAAAAAGACACGCAGCGGTTTGACGAATTCGGCTCGCAGATCGGCGATGCCTGGGATCAGGCCTGGAGCGAAGACTGGTATATCGGTTCTGGCTTCTATCTGCTGTTAGCGTTGGTCATCGGCCTGTTCGGGCGCAAAGCGCTGGACAAACCGATGAACTGGATCTTGCCGCGCTGGCTGCCGCAGGGACGTTTTCGCCGCAGCTTCCTGGCCTGTTTCACGACGCTGAGCACCACGGTGACGCTCGGCATCAGCATGCAGCTGCTGTGCTATATCTTCACACGTTTGCCAGACACGTCTCGCCTGGTGCTGGATTTTGCCGATCAGTTAGTTGAGCTGACCTATTTCTCGGCGGTGATTGCCGGGCTGGGTATCGCGCTGCTGTCGAACAGCCATCCGTCGTGGCGTCTGCCGGGCATCGCTGACTCGCTGGCGAAAACGCTCGCCTCGTTCCCGATCCTGCTGGCGGCGTTTATCTTTATCTTCGGCATTATCGAGCAGCTCAACGGGCTGGTCGGGTCGAGCATTGATGCAACGCTGTTTGGCAACGGCTTGTCAGCGCTGCTGGTGGCGCTCAACTGCCTGATCGCCCCCATCCGCGTTAACCGTATGCGCCGTAAAATGCGTGCCGAAGGTGAGCAAACCGAGGCGCGCTCGACGATGGCGGGGCTGATACACCTGGTGATCAGCCTGACGGCGTTTGTCATTCTGATTGCTCTGCTGATCGGCTACATCCCGCTGGCGCGATTTGTTACCTTCGAACTGCTGTGGATTGGCCTGGTGGTCAGCTGCCTGTACCTGCTGATTCATTTCGTGGTGGATTTGTGCGAGGCGGTGTTCTCGCCCACGACCCACAGCGGCAAGATTTTACAAAGTACCCTCAGCCTCAATGAGCGCCATCTGTCGCTGGCCTCCACGCTCTTCTCTGCGCTGGGTAAAACCACGCTGCTGCTGATGGCCGTGGTGGCGCTGCTGAATGGCACCTTTGGCACCACCACGCCGCTCGAATTAGTGAGCAAAATCGCGGATATCTGGGGCGGTAAGGGCCTCGAGAGCATGAATATTATCCCGGCGCACGCGGTGAATGCCGTGGTGTGCCTGGTGGTCGGGTGGTATATCCTGCGCTCCTCACGCCGCTGGCTGGATCACGATTTCCTGCCGAAAACCACGATGGACAGAGGGCTTCGCGCCTCGCTGGTGACGCTCTTTACCAACGTCGGCTATGTGCTCCTCATTATGCTCACCCTGTCGATGCTCGGCATTGAGTGGAACCGTCTGGCGTGGATCGTCAGCGCCCTGTCGGTCGGTATCGGTTTTGGCCTGCAGGAGATTGTGAAGAACTTTATCTCCGGTCTGATTCTGCTGACAGAACGTCCGGTAAAAGTGGGGGATCTGGTGAGTATCAGCGGCGTCGAAGGGGATATTCGTCGCATCAACGTTCGTGCGACAGAGATTCAGCTCGGCGATAAATCAACGGTGATCGTGCCGAACTCGCAGCTGATTTCCCAGAACGTGCGTAACGCTACCATGGGCAATGCGCAGGGCGTCGCGACTATCACGCTGACCTTCCCGCTGGATATCGATCCGGAGCAGGTGCGCAATTTGCTGCTGGAGGCCTATACCCTGCATGAGTCGATTCTGGAAGCGCCCGCGCCGTCGGTCAGTTTCAAGGAGCTGGGGCCGAACGGGATTGTGCTCAGCGTGACCGGGTATGTAAACAGCCCGCGCATGGTCAGCTCCACGCGCAGCGATTTGCTGTATGAGATCCTCAAAATGCTGCGTGCGGCGGGCATTAGCCTGAGCCAGACTCAAACGATGGTGCTGGAGCAGCCGCATAAAATCACGCCAGTGGAAGAGACGTAACTCTCATTTATCCCGTCGCAGCCTGACGGTGATAAACTTCTTCAGGGCTGGCAACGGCCCACTTTTCATTTTGTCTGTTTTTTGAATTCTGCATGGTGTGTGTTTTGTTCTTAAAAAGGGTTGTGTAATGACATCTGCTCATCTCGGTTTCCCGACGGAAACCGTTGTTGTATTCGTGGTGATGGCGGTGGGGGCGATGTTTATCGATCTCTTCATGCATCGTCACGACAAACCGGTCTCGCTGAAAAGCGCCGTGATGTGGTCCATTTTCTGGCTCATGTTAGCCATGGCGTTTGCCGGATTCCTGTACGTTCACCACGGCGCCGAAATGGCTAGCCTGTTCCTCACGGGTTATGCGCTGGAAGAGGTGCTGTCCGTCGATAACCTGTTCGTGATGATGGCGATTTTCGCCTGGTTTGGCGTACCGGATAAATACCGTCACCGCGTGCTCTACTGGGGCGTGCTCGGGGCGATTGTCTTCCGTGGGATTTTCGTGGCGATCGGCACCAGCCTGTTGAGCCTTGGGCCGTACGTCGAAGTGATTTTTGCGCTGGTGGTAGGCTGGACCGCGCTGATGATGCTCCGTCGTAACGAAGAGAGCGACGAGGTCGAGGACTATTCTCACCATCTGGCCTATCGGCTGGTGAAACGCTTTTATCCGGTCTGGCCGAAGATCAGCAGCAACGCGTTTCTGCTGACCCAGAAAGAGGTGGACGCCGAGCTGGAAAAACCGGAAAACCAGGATGTGATGGTAGGCCGCGTGAAGAAAGCGAAGCGCTACGCCACGCCGCTGCTGCTGTGTGTGGCAGTGGTGGAGCTGTCGGACGTGATGTTTGCCTTCGACTCCGTGCCCGCGATTATCGCCGTCAGCCGTGAACCGCTGATTATTTACAGCGCCATGATGTTTGCGATCCTCGGCCTGCGTACGCTCTATTTCGTGCTGGAAGCGATGAAGCAGTATCTGGTCCATCTGGAGAAATCGGTGGTGCTGCTGCTATTCTTCGTGGCGTTCAAGCTGGGACTAAATGCGACCGACCACTTCTGGCATCACGGCTATAACATCACCGCGAACATGAGCCTGTTTGTGGTGTTGGGCGTGCTGGCATTAGGGATTATCGCGAGCGTGGTGTTCCCCGGGAAACGAGCGGCCTGACGCCCTCATCCCGGCTCTCTCCACAGTGAGAGGGGACAAAAACAAAAACGGCAACCCTGGGTTGCCGTTTTGCATTTATTTAATAGGCGAATGACGTCGCGCTCTTGGCGGATGGAAATGCCGCCAGTGCGGGTCCTGCGCTGCGGCCAGCAGTTCATGATCGCCACGCGTATCGCCCCAGGCGCGCAGGTGGTAATCGTTCAGATTGCCGTAAACCCGCTCCAGCCGCGCCACTTTCTGCGCGCAGCGACAGTTATGGCCGGTGATGCGGCCGGTCAGTTTCCCGTCCACCACTTCCAGCTGCGTGCCAATCAGTTTAATGCCGAGCTTATCGGCCCACGGCTGCAATACCAGCGCCGGAGAGGCTGAACAGATCGTCACTTCCGCGCCGGAATTGACCTCCGCCGCCACGGCCATCACGCCTGCCGGGCGCATCAGCTTGCTCCAGTATTTCTCGCAAAACAGCTCGGCCTGCTGGCGCAGCCAGTGCTCGTCCACGCCCGTCAGGAACGTCCTCACCAGCACCTCTTTCAGCTCGTCGCGCGTCAGTTTGCGGCGTACGCAGTTGATGGTGGGCAGCGCCATACGCACCAGACGCCCGGCAAAGTAGCGTTTACCAAAGGCAAAGCGCAGAAAGGGGATAAAGCTGTCGTGATGCGTCAGCGTTCCGTCAAAGTCGAAAACGGAAAGCACGCTGGATTTTGCCACTGCCTCATCGGCAATCATATTGGTCATAAATAGGTCTTTGCTGAAATACACATTCTGCACATTAGTTTACCTGCTTTACCTTCACAGTCCCGCAATCACGTACTTTTTTTTCACAAAGTTGCGACCCGGCGGCAAAGTCCGTTTTTGGACCTCGCTGTGATTGGATGAAAAGTGAGCTGCCTATATTATCGCCACCTCGAAAGCTGATTCGAGGGAATATTGCCCCCTCACGCGTAAGGAAGAATTCACTCACTTCTTAGAACCTTTATGATGTTTAGACTGCTAATTTCAACCCTCTTGTTAAGTGTTGCTTCGTTTTCCGCAATGAGTTTTGAACTGCCTGCCTCGATGTTATCGCAACAACATGAGCTGTCGTTTTCACCGGCAAAAACGTCGCTTGAGCATCAGGATACTGACCCGCTGCGTGGCCGTATGTTGACGCAATACCAAAAATGGAAAGGGACGCGCTACCTCTGGGGTGGGTCTACGCATCACGGCGTTGACTGCTCGGCGCTGATGCAACATCTGTTTAGCGATGCCGCTGACCTCTCGCTGCCGCGTACCACAGGCGAACAGATCAACCGTGGCGTGCAGGTGGCGGAATATCGCCTTAAAGCCGGGGATCTGATTTTCTTCCAGACGGGTCCGCACCGCCGTCACGTCGGTGTATATATCGGCGATCAGCAATTTATCCATGCCTCAACCAGTGCGGGGGTGACGGTTTCAACGCTGGCGAACCGCTACTGGCAGACGCACTTTATTACCGCCCGCCGGGTGACGGGCAGTGATGCTTAAATAATATCGTCCACGACGCCGCCATCCACGCGCAGTGCAGCGCCGGAGGTGGCGGACGCCTGAGTGGAACAGACATAAACCACCATATTGGCGACCTCTTCCACAGTCGATGCGCGCTGAATCACCGACGTCGGGCGATTGGCCATGACAAACTCTTTCGCCAGCTGCTCAAGCGGTTTGCCGGTTTTCTCCATTTCATCTTTCATCATCGCCGCAAACCCATCCGACATCGTCGGCCCCGGCAGGACGCTGTTCACCGTCACGCCGCTACCCGCCACGAATTTCGCCAGGCCGCGCGCCAGCGACAGCTGCGCGGTCTTCGTCACGCCGTAGTGGATCATATCCGCAGGAATGTTGCAGGCCGATTCGGACGAGATAAACACCACCCGACCCCAGCCTTTTTGCACCATGCCCGGCAGCAGGGCGCGCGACAGACGCACGCCGGACATCACGTTGGTCTGCCAGTAGCGATTCCAGGTGTCATCGTCGGTGGCGTAAAAATCTTCCGGCCCGTAAACCCCGGCGTTGTTCACCAGGATATCGACGTTCGACGCCACCTTCAGCACCGATTCCACGCCTTCAGATGTGCTGAGATCGGCGATTGTCGCCCGCACCTGTACGCCAGGCACCGCCTGCTGAAGCTGCTGAATACCGTTATTGACCGATTCCGCGCTGCGCCCGTTAATGATCACTTCGGCACCGCTTTCCGCCAGTCCGCGAGCGATGGCAAGCCCAATCCCGCCCGTTGAAGCGGTGACCAGCGCGACTTTCCCCGTCAGATCGATTTTCATGGTCTGTTCCTTATGATGATAAAAGTTCAGACCATAAAGCGTAGCAGTTCAGAGAGGAGGGGGATTTCAAACACGCGCAGTTTTAGCCATTAATATTAAATAGAAGCGACAATGCGCTGCAAAGAAAAGTTCCCCAGAATTTATCCTTTTAATTAAAGAAAATGCCCTTTTTCGCTTTGGTTAAGCATTCATTTACTATTTCTCTTCGTTGCGTACTGAAATATATCTTTAACATGGCGTGAGCAGGGTCACATAATTAATTCTCAATGACATTCTGTGTAACCTTATGTTATTGAAGTTATTTTATGTGATCTCTGCGCTTGCAATCCATTTTTTATTATTCCTCTCTTAATTTTTTCCTAATAAAAGAACGTTACTTTGGGGTTAGTTGAGGCTTTGTTGACATTAATGAAGGTCCGACTGGATTTTATTTCGACTTTATTTAAAAAACATCCCGCACTATTTCGGTGAGTTGCCTGTAAAGACAGTCAGTTGATGATGCCTTTAATACCGCAAGGAAATTAATAATGAGTGATTTTCTGCCTTTTTCACGCCCGTCGATGGGTGCGGAAGAAATAGCAGCCCTGCAGGATGTTCTGGCGTCGGGCTGGATCACCACAGGGCCAAAAAACCAGGCGCTGGAAGAGGTATTTTGCACCCTGACAGGAAACCGTCACGCGATTGCCGTTAGCTCAGCCACGGGCGGAATGCACGTCACGCTGATGGCGCTGGGTATTGGTCCCGGCGATGAAGTGATCACCCCGTCCATGACCTGGGTGTCGACGCTGAATATGATCGTGCTGTTGGGCGCCACGCCCGTGATGATCGACGTCGATCGCGATAACCTGATGGTCACGCCTGATGCGATCGAAGCGGCCATTACGCCGCGCACCAAAGCCATTATCCCGGTGCATTATGCCGGCGCCCCGGCGGACATCGACGCTATCCATACTCTTGGCGAACGCTACGGGATTCCAGTTATCGAAGATGCCGCCCACGCCGCCGGAACTTACTACAAAGGCCATCACGTCGGCTGGCAGGGGACGGCGATCTTCTCCTTCCACGCCATCAAAAATATGACCTGCGCAGAAGGCGGGTTAGTGGTGACGGATGACGAACAGCTGGCGCAGCGCATTCGCAGCCTCAAATTTCACGGTCTTGGCGTCGATGCGTTCGACCGTCAGACGCTTGGCCGCGCGCCGCAGGCGGAAGTGATCTCTCCGGGGTTTAAATACAACCTCGCGGATATCAACGCCGCGCTGGCCCTGGCGCAGCTCGGTAAACTGGGCAATGCCAACCACCGTCGCACGGAGATCGCCAGCCGCTATTTGCTGGAACTTGCCGACACGCCGTTCATGCCCCTGAGCGTACCCGCCTGGCCACACCTGCACGCCTGGCATCTGTTCATCATTCGCGTGGACGAAGCCCAATGTGGCATTACCCGCGACGCGCTGATGGAAACCCTGAAAGCTCAGGGCATCGGCACTGGTCTCCATTTTCGCGCCGCCCACACGCAAAAATACTACCGCGAGCGCTTCCCGGATGTGTCCTTACCGAACACTGAATGGAACAGCGCGCGTATCTGTTCACTCCCTCTTTTCCCGGATATGACTCATGACGACACAACCCGCGTCATTGCCGCGCTCCATCAGCTTGCAGGACATGGACATGTTTAGCACACCGCCTGTAAAAAAAGTCTCGGTGGTGATCCCGGTTTATAACGAGCAGGAGAGTCTGCCGGAGCTGATCCGCCGCACTACAGCCGCCTGCGATACCTTGGGCAAGGAGTATGAAATCCTGCTGGTCGATGACGGCAGCAGCGACGACTCCGCAATGATGCTCACCGACGCCGCGCAGGCTGACGGCAGCCCTATCGTCGCGGTGCTACTGAACCGCAACTACGGGCAACATTCGGCGATCATGGCCGGTTTCAGCCATGTGACGGGCGATCTGATCATCACCCTCGACGCCGATCTGCAGAACCCACCGGAGGAGATCCCGCGTCTGGTGGCGACCGCTGACGAAGGTTATGACGTGGTCGGGACTGTGCGCCAGAATCGCCAGGACAGCGTATTCCGCAAGCTGGCCTCACGCACCATTAACCGCCTGATCCAGCGCACTACGGGCAAGGCGATGGGTGATTACGGCTGCATGCTTCGCGCCTACCGTCGCCACATTGTCGATGCAATGCTGCACTGCCACGAGCGCAGCACGTTCATTCCGATTCTCGCCAATACCTTTGCGCGCAAAGCCACGGAGATCCCGGTGCTGCACGCCGAGCGCGAGCACGGGGAATCCAAATACAGCTTTATGCGCCTGATCAATCTGATGTACGACCTGATCACCTGCCTGACCACCACGCCGCTGCGTCTGCTCAGCGTCTTCGGCAGCATCATTGCGCTGATGGGCTTTGCGCTCTCCGTTCTGCTGGTTGTGCTGCGTCTGGCCTATGGGCCGCAGTGGGCCGCGGAAGGGGTCTTTATGCTCTTCGCTGTACTGTTCATGTTTATCGGCGCGCAGTTTGTCGGCATGGGGTTACTCGGTGAGTACATCGGCCGAATCTATAACGATGTCCGCGCACGTCCGCGCTACTTTATTCAACGTGTTGTTCGTCAGGAACACACCTCCTCTCAGGAAGGAAATCACCCATGAAAGCCGTTGTTTTTGCCTATCACGATATGGGATGTACGGGGACATTAGCCCTTCTGGAAGCGGGTTATGACATCGCCGCGATTTTCACTCACCCGGATACCGCAGGCGAGAACCACTTCTTTAGCTCTGTGGCACGTATCGCCGCCGAACGCGAAATCCCGGTGTATGCTCCCGATGACGTAAACCATCCGCTGTGGGTGGACCGTATTCAGAAGCTCGCGCCTGATGTGATTTTCTCTTTCTACTACCGCAACCTGCTGTGCGATGAGATCCTCAGCGCCGCGACCGTCGGGGCATACAATCTGCACGGTTCCCTGCTGCCAAAATATCGCGGTCGTGCGCCGCTGAACTGGGTGCTGGTGAACGGCGAAACGGAAACGGGCGTGACGCTGCACCGCATGGTGAAGCGCGCGGATGCCGGGGCGATTGCCGCCCAGCAGCGCGTGAGCATTGAAGCGGATGACACGGCGCTGACCCTGCATCATAAACTCTGTAGGGCGGCACAGACGCTGTTGAATGATGCACTGCCTGCGCTGCGTCAGGGCCTTCTCAAAGAGACCGAACAGAATCACAGTGAAGCCACCTGTTATGGCCGTCGTACCCCGGAAGACGGGCGTCTCGACTGGACCAGACCGGCAGCACAGCTGCACAATCTGGTGCGCGCGGTGACTGACCCGTGGCCGGGTGCCGTGGCTTATGTGGGGGCGAGTAAATTTATCGTCTGGAAATCCCGCGTGCGCGCGGACATTCCGGCAGCCAGGCCGGGGACGGTCATTTCGGCTTCCCCGCTGATTATCGCCTGCGGTGAACAGGCGCTGGAGATTGTCACCGGCCAGACGGAAAACGGCGTATATATGCCGGGCACGCAGCTGGCGCAGTCCTTAGGGCTGGTGAATGGCGCACTGGTGACCAGCGCGCCGTATGTTGCCGTGAAGCGTCGTACCCGCGTGCTGATCCTCGGCGTGAACGGTTTTATCGGTAACCATCTGACCGAACGTCTGCTGAAAGACGACAACTACGAAATCTATGGTCTCGATATTGGCTCGGATGCGATCAGCCGTTTCCTCGACTGCCCGCGCTTCCATTTCGTGGAAGGGGATATCAGCATTCACTCCGAGTGGATCGAATACCACATCAAGAAATGCGACGTGGTGCTGCCGCTGGTGGCCATCGCCACACCAATCGAATATACCCGTAATCCGCTGCGTGTCTTTGAACTCGATTTTGAAGAGAACCTGAAAATCATCCGCGACTGCGTGAAGTACAACAAGCGCATCATCTTCCCGTCCACCTCGGAAGTGTACGGCATGTGCACCGATAGCGTGTTCGACGAAGATACCTCGAACCTGGTGGTGGGGCCGATCAACAAACAGCGCTGGATTTACTCCGTCTCAAAACAGCTGCTGGACCGTGTGATCTGGGCCTATGGCGAAAAAGAGAATCTGCGCTTCACCCTGTTCCGTCCGTTTAACTGGATGGGGCCGCGCCTCGATAACCTGAACGCGGCGCGCATTGGCAGCTCGCGCGCCATCACCCAACTGATCCTCAATCTGGTGGAAGGTTCGCCGATTAAGCTGATCGAAGGTGGCAAACAGAAACGTTGCTTCACCGATATCAGCGATGGCATCGAAGCGCTGTTCCGCATCATCGAGAACAAAGACGGACTCTGCGATGGGGAAATTATCAATATTGGCAACCCGGAGAACGAAGCGAGCATCCGCGAACTGGCCGAAATGCTGCTTGCAAGCTTCGAACGCCACCCGCTGCGCGACCGCTTCCCGCCCTTCGCCGGTTTCAGCGAAGTGGAAAGCAGCAGCTATTATGGCAAAGGGTATCAGGACGTTGAGCACCGCAAGCCGAGCATCCGCAATGCGAAGCGCTGCCTGAACTGGACGCCGACGGTGGATATGGTCCAGACCATCGACGAAACCCTCGATTTCTTCCTGCGCACCGTGGAGCTGTCGGAACAGGCATCATGAAAAAAGTCGGTTTACGCATTGATGTCGATACCTTTCGTGGCACCCGCGACGGTGTGCCACGACTGCTGGAACTGCTGAGCGAGCACCAGGTGCGCGCCAGCTTTTTCTTCAGCGTCGGGCCTGACAACATGGGGCGTCATCTGTGGCGCCTGTTTAAACCGACCTTTCTGATGAAAATGCTGCGTTCACGCGCGGCTTCCCTCTACGGCTGGGATATCCTGCTGGCGGGCACCGCCTGGCCTGGCAAGCGCATTGGTGCGGGGAACGAAGAGGTGATCCGCGCCGCTGCCCTGAGCCATGAGGTGGGGTTACACGCCTGGGATCATCACGCCTGGCAGGCCTGGAGTGGCGTGTGGAAAATTCCCCGTCTGACCCGCGAAGTGGAGCGTGGTCTGATGGAGCTGGAAGCGATCCTCGGCCAGCCGGTTCACTGCTCTGCGGTGGCGGGCTGGCGCGCAGATCAGCGTGTGGTGCGAGCCAAAGAGCCGTTTTCATTTCGCTATAACAGCGACTGCCGGGGCAGTGGGCCGTTTTTACCGCAGCTCGGCGAGACCCGGCTCGGCACCGTGCAAATCCCGGTGACGCTTCCGACCTGGGATGAAGTGGTCGGGCGGGAAGTCACGGCGGAGAATTTTAACCGTTTTATCCTCGACTGCATCCATCGCGATACCGGCACGCCGGTCTATACCATTCACGCCGAAGTGGAAGGGATTGCGTATCAGCAGGATTTCGCCGCGCTGCTGCAACTGGCCGCCCAGGAAGGCATTCAGTTTTGCCCGTTAAGCGAGATGTTACCCGACGATCTCAGCACCTTGCCCGTCGGGAAAATCGTCCGTGATGAATTGGCTGGCCGCGAAGGCTGGCTTGGTTATCAACAAACCGTGAGCCCAGCGCCATGAAATCTGCGCGTTTTAGTGTCGCTTTTTTCGTTCTGTTTGCGCTTTACTATCTGCTGCCCGTCGATATTCGTCTGCTCTGGCAGCCGGATGAGACGCGCTATGCAGAGATCAGCCGTGAAATGCTGGCCACTGGAAACTGGGTGGTGCCGCATTTCCTTGGGCTGCGTTATTTTGAAAAACCGATTGCCGGGTACTGGATCAACAGTCTCGGTCAGATGCTGTTTGGCGACTCGAACTTTGCCGTGCGCGCCGGGGCGATCTTCTCTACGGGGCTGACCGCGCTTCTGGTTATCTGGCTGGCCTGGCGGATCTGGCGTGATAAACGCGTGGCGCTGACCTCGGGCGTGATTTTCCTGACTCTGCTGCTGGTCTACGGCGTAGGCTCGTACGCGGTGCTGGACCCGATGATCACCCTTTGGCTGGTCGCCGCGATGTGCAGCTTCTGGATGGCGGCGCAGGCGAATACCCGCGCAGGAAAAATCGGCGGTTACCTGCTGCTGGGGCTGGCCTGCGGCATGGGGGTGATGACCAAAGGTTTTCTGGCGCTGGCGGTGCCGGTTGTCGCCGTGCTGCCGTGGGTCATCGTGCAGAAACGCTGGAAAGAGGTGCTGTTGTACGGTTGGCTGGCGGTCCTGAGCTGCGTAGCGATCGTCCTGCCGTGGGCGCTGGCGATTGCCCATCGCGAGCCGGATTTCTGGCGCTACTTCTTCTGGGTCGAGCATGTCCAGCGTTTCGCCAGCAGCGACGCCCAACATAAAGCGCCGTTCTGGTACTACCTGCCGTTCCTGATGGCCGGCAGTTTACCGTGGCTGGCGCTGTTGCCCGGCGCATTACGCCTCGGCTGGCGTGATGTGAAAGAGGCGCGCGGTGGGTTCTACTTGTTAGGCTGGGTGGTGATGCCGCTGCTGTTTTTCAGTATCGCGAAAGGCAAACTGCCGACCTACATTCTGCCGTGCTTCGCGCCACTGGCGATGCTGATGGCGCGCTATGCCTGGTCGCTTGTCGGAAACGGGGTCAAGGTCCTGCGCGTCAACGCGATCATCAATCTGGCGTTTGGCGTGCTGGGCGTCGTCGCGGCGCTGATCGTTTCGCCGTGGGGACCGACCAGACATCCGGTCTGGACTTCCGTCGAACTGTACAAGGTCTTCTGCGCGGTGGTGGCGTTTCTGGTCTGGGCGCTGGTCGGTTTGTGGACATTACGCCGGGCGCAGCAGCGCTGGTGGCTGGCGGCGCTCTGTCCGCTGGGGCTGGGACTGTTGCTCGGGTTTGTGGTGCCGAATCGGGTGGTGGATTCCAAGCAGCCGCAGTCGCTGGTGGAGACCGTGCGACAACCGTTAACGGAGAGTCGCTTTGTGCTGGCGAACAACGTCGGCATTGCCTCCGGGCTGGCGTGGGACCTGAAACGCAGCGATATCATCATGTTTGGTCAGAGTGGCGAGCTGAAATACGGCCTGGATTATCCTGACGTGCAAGGTCGCTACGTGGGCAAAGATGATTTCCGTCGCTGGCTGGCGGAACATCGCGCGCAGGGGAAAATTTCGCTGGTGATTCTGCTGTCGAAAAACGATGACCTCGCGCGCGCCGATCTGCCGAAACCGGACAGTCTCTATATTCAGGGACGTCTGGCTTACCTGCAGTATCTCCCGCAATGACGGTCTGGATCTGGCTGGGACTGGCAAGCCTGCTGAGCTGCGCGGGCCAACTCTGCCAGAAACAGGCCACGCGCCCGGCAAAAGACGGCGGGCGAGGGAGGCATATCGTCTTCTGGCTCGGCCTGGCGCTGCTGGCACTGGGCGTCGGCATGGTGCTGTGGCTGATGGTGCTCCAGCGTTTGCCGGTAGGGATTGCCTACCCAATGCTGAGCCTGAATTTTGTCTGGGTGACGCTGGCAGCGAAAGCGTTCTGGCGCGAGAAGATCGCGTTCCATCACTGGCTGGGCGTGGGGCTGATCATGGCCGGCATTGTGCTGCTGGGAGGTAGCCTGTGAAGGGGGCATTCTGGGCGCTGTGCAGCGTCGTGCTGGTGAGCGGGGCGCAACTCCTGTTGCGCTCGGCGATGATGGCTTTGCCGCCGGTCGCTGAGCCGATCGCATTGCTTGCGGCATTTCAGCACTTTGCCCCCGGCAGCGGCATGTTGCTGCTAGGCTTAAGCGGTTATGTCGCGTCGATGGGCTGTTGGTATCTGGCGCTGCACCGCATGGCGCTGAGCAAGGCCTATGCGCTGCTCAGTCTGAGCTACATTCTGGTGTGGATTGCCGCTATCGTGCTACCCGGCTGGAATGACACGTTCTCCTGGACCGGGCTGGCGGGTGTTGGGCTGATTATCGCAGGGGTATTGGTCATTTTTCGGCCAGTGGTGCAAAAGGCGAAATAGATTCAGGTGTCAGCGTAAAAGGCGTTGGCGTACAGACCGCCAGACTCAGGGACCCAAACTGAAGCTGGCTCACGGAGTGCGGCTGCTTTGCCGCGCTGTCGATGCTGACGATTTGCCAGGCGCTGCCGCCGCGTTGTTTAACGATCGCTTCTTTGCGCGTCCAGATGCGCCAGAATGCCTGCAGTTTTTCCTCGGGCGTTTCGCGCTCCAGCTCATGATGTTCGGCCACGCTGAACACGGCGTTGGCCAGCGCCTGCCAGTTATCACGCGGGCGAATCACTTCGATATCGCACCCCACTTCGCCTTCATCGCTCAGCAGCAGGGCAATATCATCGCCGCTGTGGCTCAGGTTAAACCACAGGGGACGATCGCCCACAAACGCCGGTTTTCCCTGTTCGCCAAAGACGATTTTCGGCAACGGGGCGGGCGATAACGCGCGGGTGAGCAGCGTCCGGCCCGCTAACCAGCGGGCGCGTCGGGCACCTTCGGGCGCCCTGTCTGCCAGCGCTGATGCATAGGGATCAGCGTTAAGAGTGGAAATTTTTCCCAGTACAAACTGGTACATAGTCACGCCCAGCGTTTGATGATGATCGAAGTATTGATGCCGCCAAATGCGAAGTTATTACTTTGCAGATATTCACAATCAATCCGGCGGGCTTCCCCCATAATATAATCTAAAGCACCGCATTGCTCATCCGGTTGTCTTAAATTGAGGGTCGGGGCGAACCAGCCTTCGCGCATCATTTGCAGGCTCATCCACGCCTCCAGCGCGCCGCAGGCCCCAAGCGTATGACCGAAATAGCTCTTTAACGACGAAATCGGCACGTTATCGCCATAGATCGCCGCCGTCGCCAGGCTTTCAGCCATATCACCGCGATCCGTCGCCGTACCGTGGGCGGAGATGTAACCCATATCCATCGCGCTCAGTCCCGCCATTTTCAGCGACTTTTCCATGCAAATTTGCATGGTTTCACGCTGCGGCTGGGTGATGTGGGCGGCGTCGCAGTTGGTGGCGAAGCCGACGATCTCTCCGTAGATGGTCGCGCCGCGCGCTTTGGCGTGCTCCAGCTCTTCCAGAATCAGCGTGCCTGCGCCTTCGCCAATCACCAGACCGTCGCGCTGTTTATCGAACGGTGACGGGGTGGTTTTCGGCGCATCGTTGCGCTGGCTGGTGGCAAACAGGGTATCAAACACCGCCGCTTCTGACGGGCAAAGCTCTTCCGCGCCGCCCGCGACCATCACCGTCTGATAACCGTGGCGAATGGCTTCCCACGCATAGCCAATCGCCTGGCTGCCGGAAGTACAGGCGCTGGAGGTCGGAATCACGCGTCCGCGCAGGCCGAAGAACAGACCGGTGTTGACCGCTGTGGTGTGCGGCATCATCTGCACATAGGTGGTGCCAGTGATGTTGTTGGTATGCTTTTCCGTCAGCATGGTGGCGAATTCGCTTACCGGACCGGTACTGCCGGTGGACGAGCCGTAGGCGATCCCGGTTTCGCCGTTAGTCAGTACCGTTTCGCCAATCAGCCCGGCCTGCTCCAGCGCTTTTTCGGTGGCGCGCGTCGACAACAGCGACACACGCCCCATCGCGCGGATGCGTTTGCGGGTGTAGTGCTCCGGCAGGGTGAAATCATCAATCGGTGCGCCAAGCAGGGTGTGCAGCCCGTCATAGACCTGCCACTCGGGCATTTTGCGCACCGCATTTTCACCGGCAAGAAGTCCCGCCGAAACCGACTGCCAGTCCTCTCCAAAGGCGGTGACACCGCCCATGCCTGTAATGACTACGCGACGTGTCATAGCATTCCTCCGTTAATGGAAATGACCTGGCGGGTCACATAGCCCGCAATATCTGACATCAGGTAACTGGCCAGGCCAGCCACTTCGTCAGCCTGCCCCATACGTTTCATTGGGATGATGGACATCGCCTCTTTCAGGGAGGCCTCTTCCATTTCGATCATTCCGGTGTCAATCAACCCCGGTGCAATACAGTTGACGGTGATTTTGCGCTTCGCCAGCTCAATCGCCAGCGCTTTGGTGGCGCCGATGATTCCGGCTTTTGCCGCGCTGTAGTTCACCTGTCCACGGTTGCCCATCACGCCTGATACGGAGGAGAGCGTGATAATCCGCCCGCCTTTGCGCAGGCCAATCATCGGCATGATGCACGGGTGAATGACGTTGTAAAAACTGTCGAGATTGGTGTGGATCACGCTGTCCCAGTCATCCTCGCTGAGGGCCGGGAACGCGCCGTCGCGGGTGATACCGGCGTTACTGACCACGCCATACCACGCGCCGTGGGTCTCGATCTCCTGCTCCAGCACCTCGCGGCACTGCTCGCGATTGCCGACGTCAAAAGAGAGCAAACGGCCCTGGCCGCCTGCCTGCTGGATAGACTCCAGCGTCTGCTGCGCGCCCTCGGCGTCGCGGTGATAATGCACGCCCACGATAAACCCGTCAGCGGCGAGTTGTCGGGCGATAGCGCGTCCGATGCCTTTGCTGGCTCCGGTGACCAGAACGGAACGATTCATGTGGATGATTCCTGATTAAAAAGCGAAGTTAACTCTTCCGCGCTCGGCTGGAAGGTATTGACGCGGCCTGTTGCCAGCGTGGTGCCGTCTGCGGCAATGGTGCATTCGAAGCTGCCAAAACGTTCGTCCTGCATCAGCAGCTTCACGCTGATTGTCAGCGCGGAACCCGCCGGGAAGCGCCCCTCGGCGCACACCAGCTCACGCGCGCCCAGCACCATACCCAGCGCGATACTGCTTTGCCCCTGCTGGTGGCGATGCCAGCCGGACCAGACTCCGACGGTCTGCGCCATCAGCTCAAGGGCATACCAGCCGGGCAGATCCCCATCGGCAGTGAGAAAGGGTGCCAGCACGCTCTGAGGGCTGACACGCACGCCACACGCGGCGCTCTCGTCCGTGACGTTTTCCACCGTTTCCAGCAGCAGCATCGGTGCATCGTGGGGCAAATAGTCCACGGGCAATAAATAACTCATGACATCCTCCCCAGCAAAATGCTGGCATTGTTGCCGCCAAACGCGAACGAATTAGACAAAATCACCGGTTTTTCCAGCGTCACGGGCTGATGCAGCACACCGCAGGGCGGCAGGCTCGGATCGGGTGCGTAGCGGGTAAAATCCTGCGCCGGCAGCGGCAGATCGCGGGTCAGGAGCAGCCAGCTGAGCGCGGCTTCCGTAATGCCCGCCGCGCCCAGCGTGTGGCCGGTCAAATGTTTGGTTGAACTGCACGGAACCGCCTCGCCGAAGAGGTCATGTACCACCTGCGACTCAATCTGGTCGTTCAGCGGCGTCGCCGTGCCGTGCAGGTTGATGTAGCCAATCTCATCCGGCTTCAGGCCCGCTTCATTAAGCGCCTGGGTGATGGCGCGAATCGCCCCTTCGCCCTGCGGATGTGGCGCGGAAATGTGGTAAGCATCGCTTGATTCGCCGGTGCCCAGCAGAGCGACAGGCTGCGGTTCACGGGTCAGAATCATCAGCGCTGCGCCTTCGCCGATGGTTATCCCGCGACGGTCGCGGCCAAACGGCTCGCACAACGTGGTGGAGAGGGATTCGAGGCTGTGGAATCCGTTGACCGGCATCCGGCTCAGCGTATCCGCACCACCAACGATGGCGATATCCGCCAGCCCGGCGTCAATCAGACGGCGGCCGCTGATGATTGCGCGCGCGCTTGAGGAACAGGCAGTAGAGAGCGTAAACGCCGGGCCTTCGAGCTTCAGCCAGTTGGCGAGAAAGCGCGACGGATCGCCCAGCTCCTGCTGCGGATACTGCCAGCGCGTGCTTGCTTCGCCGTTCAGGGACAGACGCACGTGCTCATCGCCCTCATCCAGCCCCGAGGTGCTGGTGCCGAGTACCACGGCCACGCGGTCGTGGCCGAAACGGGCAATCGCCTCGTCAACGGCGGGCTGTATCTGCGCCAGCGCGGCCAGCAGCAGCTGATTGTTGCGCGTGCGGTGAGCGGCGGCGTGGTCCGGAATCGGCGGCAGTTCGCCCTCGACGCCGCCGAGCACGATCTCCTCACCGCCCTGGAGCCAGCCTGCGCGGCTGTGCATGCCCGGTGCGACGCCACGCGCCAGGTTTTCGGCGATCTCGTTGGCCGAATTACCCAGCGCATTCACCATGCCCACGGCAGAAATATAGATCATCTTAGTCACCCAGATATTGAATGGTGATGTGGTAGTTAAAGACGTGCTGTTGGATGCTGATCGGCTCGCGTTTGCCTTTGCGCTGCAGATAGACAATCTCGGTCACCAGCGTGCCGCTGGCGTTGCGCAGCTCGCGGCGATCGCCCTTATCCGCAAGCGTCCAGCCCTTCGGCAGCTGCGGCAGCCAGGCGCCGATCGGCCAGTGGCTGAGCATCACGTCGGCCAGTACCTGACTGGCGGGCGGCAGTTGCGGCACGATAATCGACTGCTCGGTGTGGATGCCGGTCTTGTCATAGGTGGCGAGAAACAGGCGGATCCCCACCGACGACAGCCCGGCCAACGTGATTTTATCCGCGTCGGCGTTGAGCATCACCAGCAGCGATTGCGTCTGGCCGTTGAAGCTGCCCGTCAGCAATTGCTGAGAATTGACCGCCGGAGAAATCCCCGGCGCAGGCAGCGTCACCTTGGTACCCGGCTGCAGCCAGGCCTGCGGGCGCGTGCCGTCACTGTTTTGCGCGGAGTGGCTACAGCCTGCCAGCAGCAGAGTCGCCATCAGGGCGAGCGCGCGACCAAACGGGATCATCATCGTTTTCTCTCTCTTTTAGCTGGCATCGCCAGCGGAGCCAGCAGGAAGGCGGTGAAAATACCGCTGACCAGCACAATGCCGAAGCTGCTGATCGCCTGCGTGGCGCTAAAGACCAACATGCCGAGGGTCAGTAAGGTGGTCATCATCGCCAGCGTAATCGCCAGCATGGAAGTAAGCGGTGTACCGCGCGGATTGCTGAAGAACAGGGTGTAGTTAATGCCAATCCCCAGCACCAGCACGAGGGCCAGCAGCGAAAACAGATTCACCGGATGGCCGGTTGCCGCCAGCGCTGCCAGACCACAGCCCAGCGACAGCACCGATGGCACCAGGCTTATCAGCCCCTTACGCCAGCCGAGACGCACCATCGCCCCGCAGGCGATCACCACCAGCGCGACCAACAGCAGGCCCGTCAGCACGTTGCGATACAGGGAAAACAGGCTGTCGAAGCTCGCTTTGCGATCCACCCACGCCACACCCGGATGCGCTGCCGCCAGTTGGCTCAGCGCCGCGCTGTTTTTCACGCCGTCGACCGGCACCAGCACGCCGCTGTGGCCGTCGGGCAGCGTCAGCCACAGCAGACGCCAGCCTTCACTCGCCGGGCTGGCGAGCCAGGCGTCTGTGGTCACGGGCATGGCGTTCAGATCGGGTGAAACGCTCGTCAGCCCTGCGCCTTGTAAGACTTTCGTCACTGCCGGTGCGGCCTTGTGCAGCAAGGCCAAATCACTTTTCTGCCGCGTCAGCGAGTTCAGGGGAAGGGTGCGGAACGCTTTTATTTCACCGACTTTTTGCACCTGTGACAGCGCAGGGGTGAAGGCTTCCAGCCGCTCCAGCGTTTGCTGGGCGGAATCACCGTAGACCACAAACCATTTCTGATCGACGCTCTGCCCGGTGAGGGCGGTAATGATTTTTTCCTGCGCCAGAATCGCTTTCGGCAGCGCCTGGAGCTGGGCGATATCGTCATCCACCCGCAGGCTGGCGATCCCGACCACGGAGACCACGGCCAGCACGACTGGCAGCCCAACGGAGAGCGCCTTGTTGCGCCGCCAGGCGGCCAGCCAGCGCAGCATCAGCACCATCGCTGGCACCGGGCGAACAGGCAGCCCACGGCACAGCCACGGATGCCAGAAAATCACTGTCAGGCAGGAGGCGCTCAGCCCCACGGCGGCAAACACCGCCATCTGACGAATACCAGGGAACGGGGCAAGCATCATGATGAAGTAAGCCGCCACGGTGGTCAGCAGGGCCAGCAGCAGGGCGTTACGCACTTTCGCCAGGCTTTGCCACGGCGAATCCTGCGCGCCGTGGACCATCCGTTCGGTCAGGTAATAGAGCGTGTAATCCGCAGAAATCCCGATGATGCTCATGCTCATCACCAGCGTCATCAGATGCAATTCGCCAAAGATTGTCAGCGTGGCGACGGTTCCGGCCAGCGCGCCGATGCCGATGGAAATCAGGCATAACAGCAGCGGGCGCAGGGAGCGGAACACCGCCACAATCAGCAAAATCACCCCCAGAAGGGTGGCGACGCCGAGAGTCGAAATATCCTGTTTTGCCTGCTGGCTGGCGTAGTCGCTGTAAAACACGGTGCCGCGCGATAACAGCTGAGCCTGCGGGAAAGCCGTTTTCAACTGGTTTTCCAGACCCTGCAGCGTAGTCACCAGACGGTGCGTTTGCTGCATATCAAACGACTCGCCCGCCAGCTCGCCGTGCAGCAGATACCAGTAGTTTCCTGCGGCGTCCTGGGTCACCAGCCAGCCGTCCATCAGCCGCAGTTTTTGGCTGTTTTGCGCCAGCGCCAGCTGCGAACCGCGCATCAGCATCAGCGGGTCGTTTTGCAGCTCTTTGCCGCTGACGCCGGAGAAGGCCGAGTACAGCTGAGATAAGATCCACTGGGCCTGGGCCTCACCGCCGTTTTGCAGGCGGGCGCGGGTGGCGCTGTCGAGCAGGCCGTTACGGTGCTGCCAGAAAAATTCGCCCCAGGCTTTTTGGCTGTTGGCATCCATCGGGCCTTTGACCTGGCTGAGGGTGTCCGATTTTTGCAGCAGGGTTAACCACCGCTGAGCCACGCGCGGGTCCGGCGTTTTACCGGGGCTGACCAGCCATACCAGCTGACGGTCCAGACGCTGCATAAATCCGTCGTTGAGCGCAGGCGGGATCGCCCCGAGCGTCTGCTTGGGCAGCATCGCCAGCACGCTGCTGTTGAGTCGCGCGCCGGGCAGCAGCGACAGCAGGACGCCCAGCAGAACCAGGCATACCACACCCCAGAGCAGCGCCGGGCGCCGGGTGTTACGGTGCGGCAAAGCGTTGGCGTTCGTCATGAGTCAGGCTGGCGGGCGTCAGTTGATGGCGGGAAAGGACGATATCTGTGCGGTCGCCCTGCTTGTCGTTGAGCTGGATCGACTCCAGATAGGTCGCGCCACCCAGATTCATAGTGGCGAAAATCTTGTCCAGCGGCGTGGTGATCGGCGTGAGCACCAGCGACCAGCGGCCCGCGCCGAGATCCTTAAAATCTATGCGGAAGTTCTCTTCCAGCACGTGGCGGTCGGCCTGGAACAAGGCGCGCAGCAGATGGTTAAACTGGAACATCTGCGGGTTGTTCTCGGCGGTGATCGTCTGCGGCGGCTGACCGTTGATCGCCTGCACCATGCGTTTGTCGTCCAGCAGCAGGGTCATCGGGAACGGGGCTTTCTGATCCCACAGCAGACCGTCGTCGCGGGCGATCAGCATTTCGCCCTGCGAGCGCAACGGCTGCGGCAGGTCTTTGATGGTGCGGGTCTGCTCGAAATGCGCGCGCACTACGGGCTGCTCGGTAAAGCGCTGCTGCAGTTCATCGAGCGTAACCGCGCTGACCAGCGGGCTGACCAGTAGCGCCAGTAATGGCAACCATTTCATGGCGTAACTCCCATTCGTTCAAACAAAATCGCCGGGCTAACGAAACACAACTCCTGGCTGCTCTCTTCCACGGCCACCTGGATGGTGTACCCGGTGGTGGTTCGCTTTCCGGTTTCGGCGTCGAAAATCTGGTAGGCGATACGCAGACGATTTTCAAACTCTTCGATGTGCGCCCGGACGCGGATGCGCTGTTCGAATTTCACCGCATCGCGGTACTTCACCCGCGTATCGACCACGGGCCAGACGTAGCCGGATTCCTTCATCTGCCGATAGCCATAATTAAACTGGTTGAGTAGCGCCTCGCGGGCGATCTCAAAGTAGCGGAAATAGTTACCGTGCCAGACCACGCCCATCATATCCACGTCGTGGAAAGGGACGGTCAGCTCGACGTCAGTCGTAAAACGGGGATCGGTCAGCACCCTTTACTCCTTCTCTTTGGCATCCGGCAGATGCCAGAAATCGAAAAAATTAAACCAGTCGAGCGGCGACATGAGCGCGTAATGCTCGAGGCGTTGTGCATAGCGATCAACGGTCTGCTGCAACGCCTGCTGGCGCTCGCCGCGCGGCAGTAACAGCGGATCGGCAAAGGTTTCGCAGTGAATGTGCAGCTTCTCCTGCTGGCGCAGCGCGAAAATCAGTGCCACCGGGCAGCGCAGAATAGAGGCGAGAATAAATGGCCCCTGCGGGAACGGAGCCTGTTTTCCCATAAATTCGCTCCAGATTACGCGCCACTCGCCGCCGCGCTGTGGATTGACGGCGATACGATCGCCGACGATCGCCACCCATTCACCGCGATCGAGCTTCTCTTTCAGGGCGATGGCGGTTTCCGGCCCGATATCGGTGACGGGCATCAGGTTCAGCCCGGCCTGGGGGGCCATCTCCTGCATGATCTGTTTAAAGCGCTGGGCGTTATCGCTGAACACCAGCGCGTTGATGGTTTTGCTGTCGTCGAGTTGCGCCAGCGCGCGGCAGGCTTCGACATCGCCGAGATGCGAGGCCAGCAGTAGCTTGCCCTGTGGGGCCTCAACGTTCAGCGCTTCGCGCGCGCCGGGTGCAAAGACCACATCCCGGTTCATCTTCAGCTCGCCGCGCCAGCCCGCGACTTTATCCAGCATTGAATTGCCGAAGCGCATAAAGTGGAAAAAGCTGTTACAGCGCGGCGGCAGCGGGCGGTTTTGTGCGTGAAGCACGTCAGCCACGCGCGCCAGCCACTGCTGCGACGCCTGTCGCGCCGGGCGGGCGATCAGCCAGTAAACGCCGATCACTGGCCACAGCAGCAGACTGAAGGCGCGGCGTCCAAAAAGCTGCCAGACGCGCAGCATCAGGCGCATGCCCCACAGCCCTTTCACTTCCTGCTGCTCGGCCCAGTGCTCGCGACGGCGACGTAGCAGAAGCGAAGGCATACGCGGCAGCATGCCGAAGAACAGGCGGGTGTGCATAAGGGAGATGCGGACGTTGTCTTTCAGGGCATCGAAATGGGACAGGCCATCGTGGGGATAGGTCACCCGCGTCGGCACAAAATAGCTGATGTTGCCCTGCCAGTAGAGGCGAACCATCACTTCCGTATCAAAATCCATCCGCTTGCCGAGGGTGGCGTGTTCTGCCAGTTTCAGCGTGGGGGCCACGGGATAGACGCGGAACCCGCACATGCTGTCTTTCAGCTGCAGCGACAGGGTTTCGATCCACACCCAGACGTGAGTGATCCAGCGGCCATAGAGGCGCGAGCGGGGGATCGAATCATCATAAATAGGCTGGCCGGAGATCAGCGCATCCGGGTGGCGTTCGGCCAGCGCTAACAGTTGCGGAATATCTTCAATGGCGTGCTGTCCGTCGGCATCCACCTGCACCGCATGGGTAAACCCTGCGCGGGAAGCCGCCTCCAGCCCACGGATGACCGCCGTGCCTTTGCCGGCATTTTCCGGCAGCCGGATGAGTGTGACCTGCGGATAGGCACCCGCCAGGCGTTCCAGCTCCAGACGGGTGCGCTCGTCACTGCCGTCATCGACGATCAGGCACGGCAGCGCGCACGATTCCAGCCGCGACAGCACGCTCGCCATCATCGCGCCGTGGTTGTAGCAGGGGATCAGTACGCAGGGGCGGAACGTCAGCGACATAACCGGATCTTCCCGCTGCTGGCGGTGTGGCGCGCGTCGCCGTCGTGACGCTGATAGCTAAAGGTGAGGATCTGGCGTTCGGCATTCCAGTTGAGCGTCAACGTGACGGTGGCATTCGGCAGCAGCGGCGCCTGGAACTTCACATTCTGAATGCTGTGAAAACGGTATTCCGGTGCCAGCAGCGTGGTGGCGTAGTGCATCACCCAGTCGAGCTGTGCGACGCCCGGCAGCAGCGGCTGCACGGCAAAATGGCCCTGGAACCAGAACAGCATCGGGTCGAGATGCAGGACAATCTCAAGATTCTGTGGCTGCGACTGGTGGCGCTCGATTTCATGGATTTTCATGAAATAACTCCTGTAACTGCGCATAGACACGCTTGTTCATGCTGTTGACGGGCATCTCATCGATGATCCGCCAGTAGCGCGGCACGGCGACCGGCTCAAGCCACGGCAGCAGGGCGCGGCGCCAGGCAAACTCCTGCGCTTTATTGCCCTGCTGATGCAGACGCTGACGCGCGTCGTCGTTGAGCACCAGCAGTACGCCGATACCCTGGCGACCCCCGCGTGTGACGGGCAGGGCGGCGACTTCGCGAATGCCGTCCAGCGTCAGCAGACGCTGCTCAATTTCATTGAGCGAAACGCGCTTCTCTTCGATTTTGACCACCCGGCCACGACGTCCGGCGATGCTGAACGTCCCGTTATCCTCAAAGTGCAGGATATCGTCGAGCGGTAAGCCTTCGGCCTCGTGGATCAGCGGCGAGGTGACATGGCAGGTCTCCCCTTCGTGACGGAAATGCACGCCGGGGAACGGAAGCCACGGAATCGACGCCTCCTGACGATGCCGCCAGGCCAGAATGCCGGTCTCAGTGCTGCCGTAAATTTCATCCGGCCAGACGTTCATCCAGCGATGCGTGGCGGTGACATCATCCCACGGCAGCATACCGCCCGCAGAGAGCAGCATTGCCACGGGAGGCGGCGCAAGCTGGGTGTCGAGACGCTTCAGAAACGCCGGACTGCTGATAAATACGTAGCGCCGGTCATGGGGCAGCGCCGCCAGCTGTTCGGCGTAGTAGAGCATTGCCGCGTGCAGCGGCAGCCCCTGCGACAGGGGTAAAAAGATGCGGAACGTCAGGCCGTACAAGTGCTGCGGCACCACGGAGGCGACAATACTGCAGCCCGTCAGCCTCTCGCCAAAACGGTCGGCCAGCAGACTGGCTTCGCGATCGAGGCGGGCGACAGGTTTTATGATGCGTCGCGGTGCGCCGGTCGAGCCGGAGGTGAACAGTTCGACAAAACTGTCTTCGCTAATCGGCGGCAGCGGCGTGAAGGCGTCTGCGCTGCGACGGGCTGAATTCACCACGATCAGACGGCCCTGATAGCTCAGGGTTTGATCGCTCAGCACGCCGCTGAACAGTGCGCGCTGTTCTTCGAGCAGCGACACGCGGCTGTGGCCGGGGATCACCGGCGTTTTTCCCGCATGCAGCGTCGAGAGCAGGGCAACGATAAACAGGTAGCTGTTTTCAAAGCACAGCGCCCAGCGCTCGCCCTCCTGCTGACGAAGCATGTTGGTCAGGGAGGAGACGTCGTGACGGAGCTGCCCGAGTGTCCAGGTGTGATCGTCAAGCCAGGCGATCGGCGTATCATCCGGGCGCGGCGCGTTCAGCCACTGCCCCAGAGGAAGGGGTTTAGTCATGTGCTTCACTTTTTTTAATCACCCGTTGACGCACCAGCCACTCCGTCGCCATGAGCGTCCCCATCAAGATGTACGCGATCATGCCGTTCCACAGCGTCCAGAGCTGCATATCGCCGTGGATGACGGTAAACAGCGCCACCGAACCGTTCACAATGAAAAACCCGCACCACACGCGGGTGACATTGCGGGTGTAGCGAACGCCTTCCGGCGGCAGTTGGGGATCTCGCAAACGCGCCAGCCGTTCGACCAGCGGCATTGCCGTCCACAGAGAACCGCCAAACACGGCCAGCATCACGAGATTCACCACCACGGGATAGAGCAGCAGCCAGTGGTGCGCTTTCAGCAGATAGCTCGCCGTGCAGAGGGCAATGCCCGCCAGCGCCACGCTTTGCACCACAACGCGCATCGGCCCGGCGTTATGCCGCGCCTGACGCAGGCGACAGACCAGCAGCAGCGCCATCAGCGGCAGCAGCCAGTGCAGGCTGTTGTGCGTCAGCCCAAAGCCAATCAGAAATGGCCAGGCGAGCAGCATCAGCCCCGTCAGCAGCGGGATGGCCGGAAAAGATCGTCCGCCACGCATGGCGTCTTACTCTTCGCGCAGAAGCTGTTCTACAGCGTCCACCACGTCCTGAACGGTACGCACCGATTTGAAGGTTTCAGGTTTGATTTTTTTGCCTGTTTTCTTCTGCAGGTGAACAATCATGTCGACGGCGTCGATGCTGTCCAGCTCCAGATCTTCGTACAGGCGCGCCTCGGGAGAGATCGCGTCCGGTTCGATTTCAAACAGTTTGGTCAGGAGTCCGCAGACTTCCTGATAAATGGCATTTTGTTCTGTCATAGCAAATTCGTTCTCAGGCGCGTTGGGCATGGATAAATGATGCCAGCGTGGCGACGGAATAGAAGTGCTGACGCATCTCTTCGCTTTCCGCAGAGAGCACAACCCCGTACTGGTTTTTCACTGCCAGGCCAAGCTCCAGCGCGTCGATGGAATCGAGGCCCAGGCCATCACCAAACAGCGCCGCATCCGTTTCGATATCGTCGGCGGTAAGTTCATCCAGATTCAGCGTAGAGATAATAAGATTTTTAATTTCAAGATAAAGCGCTTGCATCATTAATTCCTGACAAAGATTGAAGGCCTGATGTTAAGCGATGCTGCAGATGCCGGTTCAGCTGGCGCGCTGCCATAGCCGGTTCTTGTTCTGTTGCATCGTAAAAATCGTGAATATTGACCCGTTCACGGACATCGACCGTGAAGAAGGGCTTGCGCGGCGGTACGTCGTACCAGCGACTTTTTTTATCGAGCAGGTGCTCGCTGCAGTGGATCACCACCACCCGCAGATCGCTGCCGCAGCGCACGGCGATATTGGCCGCACCGCGTTGCAGCGTCATCGCTTCCCCGACGCGGGTGCGCGTGCCTTCGGGGAAAATCAGTAAGGTATCGCCCTGTGCCAGACGTCGCTGGCTGGCGGCGAGCAGGGTATCTGCTTCACTGTTGATCAGATAATCCGCTGCGCGAATCACGCCGCTGACGAAGGGGTTACGCAGCAGGGCGCTTTTCACCAGGCAGTCGGTTTCTGGCATGACTGAGGCGAGGATTACGTAATCAATCAGCGTCGGATGGTTGGCGATGACAAGGCAACCGCGCTCGCTGCGCAGGGCCTCAAGGTTATCAATGCGGTAATCCAGCACGCCCGTCAGGCGCATAACGTTCATGAAGAAACGAAAGCTGGCGGCGATACTGCGGCGTGCCAGCCGACGGCGTTTGACGCGATCGCGCTGAACAATCAGCAGGAGATTAAACCAGACCAGCGACAGAAGCAGTCCGCCCACGCCAAACAGCGCGAAGCAGAATCCGGTCATGACCAGACGCCATAGCCGATTAAGAGTGCTGGCTAACGCGTTCATGCGCGGGACCACTGCCACAGCAGGCGCTCACCGGAAACCACAAACTGCGGCTCGCCAGTAAGATAACGTTGCAGGAACATCAGGCTTTGCGGCAACGGCGGCTCTTCGCCGAGGCTGCCAGAACGGGTTTCGCAGCGCAGCGCATCACCGGCTTCGATCACTAACGCCATCGCATACGGCCAGGTGGGCATGTGCGCGGGTAAATGGGGGTGGTAAAACACCGGCAGTGAACCGTCGAAATCGACCAGCAGAACGCGGGCGTAACCCGCCTGCAGCATGCACAGCACTTCACATAAGCCCTGCTGGAAGGTATCCAGTCCGGCGGAGAGGGAAGAGGAGACAATCGGCTGGCGCGCGGCGATAGTGAGATTACCCACGGAAGAGTTATGCACGGACATGGCGAAATCGGTGGGCGACACGGCCTGAACCGTCGCCAGGGCATGCAGAATGCGATAATTGCGCTCCAGCTCGCCGTGACGGCTGGTGTAGACCACGGCGTCGATGGCGTGCTTGCGCAGCATCGACAGGCCGCAATCGACGGCCAGCTTGCTGCCAGAGTTGAGGCGACGCGCGGTCATCATCGGCAAATCAGTGAGTTTTGCCTGTGGCGCAGTGGGATCAATGGCGAGTGAATCGCGTGACCACGCCTGCCATTGTTCGGCATCACTGAGACCCGGCGCTCTGGCCTGCCAGTCGATAATGTTAAGTGCAAATTTCATCTACGCGCGTCCGCGATCTATCGTCATTAAATAACGGCGTCAGCCGTCAGGTATTTCACAGAATTTATTGTTCGTTTTTCTGACAAATCAGTAAGGTATGCCCTAACCCTAAATTGTCCAGTCGTTGCTCTACGTGGAAACCCGCCTGCTCCAGGTAGTGATAAAATTTCTCGGCGCTATAAAAGCGACTATTACCATTCGCCATGCAGGTGAAATAGAGCGAGGTCGCGTTCAGGCTGAACGAGGCCGCTTCGAATTTCTGGGCATCCCAGAACAGCTCCATAATGCATAACCGTGCGCCCGGCTTCATGACCTGAGCCACGTTTCCCAGCATGGTGACAATCTGATCGGGAGAGAAGCAGTCGAGGAACTGGCTCATCCACCACACGTCAGCTTCGCCCGGCAGTGCCGCGTTGCTAAGCATATCGACAGCATGGAACCCAATGCGATGAGATAATCCTGCAATTGCGATATTTTCCTGCGCCAGCGCTATTTGCTGCGGGAGGTCGAGGATCGTAATGGCGACATTTTCATCATAGCGGCAACAGCGTAAAGCCCATTTACCGGTATTTCCGCCTACATCGTACAATTTTGTCGGCTTGCTTGCGAATATATATGGTAAAGCGGCATCAAAAGCGGCGTCAGAATAGTAATGATCAAACGCAAACCAACTCTCTTTCGCCTGCGCCGGTAATTGCGACAATGCAGGATAGATAGTCGGCCATTCGCCAAATACCGATAATCCCGCGGGTTTTTCCTGTTTAAGGGAATCGGAGAGATGGAATAAACCCTGATAACAAACGTCCTGGGTAAAATCCATATTTACGCGGGTCATGGTGTCATGCAGAAGAAAATGGCCTATTTTTGCCAGGTAGTACAGCCCCTCTTTATGGGTAACGATCCGTCCGCTTAATCCCATATCCAGCAGGACGCTCACTGCATATTCATTCAGTGTGCTGTTTTCAACAATCTCAGCCAGGCATGCACCCTGTTTTCCCTGTTTATCCAGCCAGGCTAAAACGCCAGAGTTACGCAGACAGAGCGCGGTTTGAAACAACATCGGAGCAAAAGCGATACGTTGTGCTTCTGTAATGGCATCCAGCGCACTGAGCGAATCCGTTTCGTACATTATTGCGTAACCTTTAACTGGTCAGAGAAATACGTTATCGGGCCGATAGCAGCCCGACTTTAAACAAATTTACTGCGCGGCGCTTCTGGCGAGATTCAGCTGAATATCTTTGTCGAGATTGCGAACCCAACGGTTGTAATTTTTGTGAATCTTACCGTCGCTGGCTTTCAGGTTCAGGCTATTTTCGTAATTAATTGAATAGCTTGTGGCCGTGTACGGGATGCGCACTTCGGCGCTATGGTCGCGTGCCTGCAGGCGGCCTTTGATCATACCCGGGCTGACTTCGGTCATAATCCAGTCGCGCTGAAGACCGGCTTTCAGAATCGCCGACTTAACCTGCTCTGCAGAATGGCCCGCGCTGACAGTAGAATGAACCTGATCAACCGGGGCAGTACGCGCACAGCCTGCCAGCGCACCCATAATGGCAAACGCCGCACACCATTTCACAATCTTCTTCATCAACAACTCCGTATCAATAATAGTGATTTCGTCCGCGATATTCACGCAATATAATCCTTAAGATAAATTGAAACCATTGCGATAAATATCATTCCTGCGTTATTTCTTTTTTTTCATTGCCAATTTAACTTTAATTAACGCGATAGCAATGTAGACAACGATTTTGTTATCGGCTTTGCTAAGAGAATATTCACTTAAATATAACAACTATGCCGATTTAAAAAAATCGGCATAGAGTGTATAGACCTGATGAGAAACGTAAACCTACCCCGGTTGGTAGGTTTATGCTGAAAATGTTATCCGGGAAGTCGGCTTTTCGGGCGCCCCGGCCCGAGAAGAATCGCCAGTTTCCCGCCGCCTTTCGTGGTCTCCATCCATATTTTACAGACGCTGGTCAGCGGTACCGAAAGGAGCATTCCCACGGGGCCAAGTAGCCATCCCCATATTAATAATGACAAAAAGACCACCATTGTCGACATGCCCAGACGGTGGCCCATCATGCGCGGCTCGACGATATTCCCGAGCACCATATGCACCGCCAGAAATAGCGCGCCCACCAGCATACATTCGTAAAAGCCGTTGAACAGAAACGCCTGAATCATCGGCGGCACGGCAGAGAGCACCGCGCCGATGTTAGGCACGTAGTTGAGCAGAAACGCCAGCACGCCCCACATAAGCGCGAACTGCACGCCCATCAGCGCCAGCCCCAGCCAGACAATCGCCCCGGTCCACAGGCTCAGCAGTGTTTTCAGCGCCAGATAGTGTGAAACACCCTTCAGCGCGCGGTGCAGCCCGGCGATGTGGATTTGCGGATTGTTTAGGGCGAAACGCAGTTTGTACGGTACGTGGCGCACTTCGAACAGCATAAATACCACCGTCATCACCAGCAGTAAAATGCTGGCCATCGCGCCAGAAAGCCCGGTCATCAGGGTGGTGGCGAAGGTCATGACTTTTTCGGAGTCCATGCGTCTTAGCATGCGTTCAGGGGAGATGTGCAAGTTGAGGAACGGCAGCATCTGCTGCAGATCGACAATCTTGCGCGTCAGCTCTTTATTGTATTTCGGCAGCAGGGTGGAGAACTCACTCAGCGACGCCGCCAGCACACCGAACAGCGCGGTCAGCACGATGAGCATCACAATGACTACGATGGTGATGGCAAGCGGACGCCGCACGCCACGTCGAATAAACCAGGTAACTAACGGATTGAGAACAATGGCAAAAAAAAGCGCCAGCAACAGCTGAACGATAATATCCGCCGCCGCGTGAATGCCAGCGAGGATCACCACCAGACAGGCGAGCTTTAATAAAATGTGGAGGCCCGTCTTGTCGGGCTGGGGGGTTGTCATGCTGATTCCTTTTGTTGTGTGCCCGTTAAGTGTAGCGCCTGGAGACCGCTGCGTTTGACGCCGTTAATCTGAAAGTCACTGCTGCTTTTCGCCCCATGACGTGGTAATAGTGAAACACTGTTGCAAAATTCCAGGTAGAACCTCATGCCCGTACCTGCCGCCGAACCGGCGCTGAGCGGATTGCGCCTCAATCTGCGCATTGTTTCTGTTGTCATGTTTAACTTCGCCAGTTATCTCACCATTGGGCTGCCGCTGGCGGTTTTGCCCGGTTACGTCCATGACGTGATGGGATTTAGCGCCTTCTGGGCGGGGCTGGTGATTAGCCTCCAGTATTTCGCCACGCTGATGAGTCGCCCGCAGTCGGGGCGCTTCGCGGATCTGTTTGGCCCGAAAAGTATTGTCGTGGTGGGATTGTGCGGCTGTTTCCTCAGTGGCCTGAGCTATCTGCTGGCGGCGACCACCAGCAGCTGGCCGATGGTAAGCCTGGCGCTGCTGTGTCTTGGGCGTGTGATTCTGGGCATCGGGCAAAGTCTGGCGGGCACCGGCTCGACCCTGTGGGGCGTGGGCGTTGTCGGCACGCCGCATATCGGGCGCGTGATTTCATGGAACGGGATTGTCACCTACGGCGCGATGGCTCTCGGCGCGCCGCTTGGCGTGGTGTGTTACGCGTGGGGCGGGCTACACGGGCTGGCAATCACCATTATGGTGGTCGCGCTGATTGCGATTTTACTGGCGCTGCCGCGTCCGAAAGTGAAAGCCAACAAAGGTAAACCGCTGCCGTTTCGCGCGGTGCTCGGACGCGTCTGGCCTTACGGCATGGCGCTGGCGCTGGCCTCCGCCGGTTTCGGTGTGATCGCCACCTTCATCACCCTCTTTTACGATGCCAAAGGCTGGGACGGCGCAGCGTTCGCCCTGACGTTGTTTAGCTGTGCCTTCGTTGGCACGCGGTTACTCTTCCCGAACGGCATCAACCGCCTCGGCGGGCTGAACGTGGCCATGATCTGCTTTGCCGTGGAGATTGTTGGCCTGGTGCTGACAGGCATTGCCAGCGAGCCGTGGGTGGCGAAAATCGGCGTGTTCCTCGCGGGCGCGGGCTTCTCGCTGGTCTTCCCGGCGCTGGGCGTGGTGGCGGTGAAAGCTGTGCCACAGCAAAACCAGGGCTCTGCACTGGCGACCTATACGGTATTTATGGATATGTCCTTGGGCGTGACCGGGCCACTGGCCGGGCTGCTGATGGCATGGGCGGGCGTTCCGATGATCTATCTGGCGGCGGCGGGGCTGGTGGGTGTGGCGCTGTTGTTGACCTGGCGCCTAAAAAAACGGCCCCCGGCGCAAGCGACGGAGGCCGTTGAATCGTGATGAAAATTACTTGATCACGACGGTATTAATGATGTTTTCCGCAGCGGTTTGCGCCTTCTGCTGATCGTCAGCAGGCAGGGTGATTTGCATGGTCAGCAGTTTGCCGTCCACTTTACCCAGCACCACGGAGGAGTAAGCGGTCTGGCCTTTGGCAGAGATAATGCTGTCCAGCTGTTGCAGGGTGTGGCCTTTCAGTTCGATGGACTTGTTGGTCACGACCTGCAGCTGCGGATCGCGGCTACGCTGTTGATCTTCCAGACGCTTGGTCAGCACGGCCAGGTCTTCGCTGGTGTCGTCACCGACAATCACGATCACCGCTTTCTGCCCGGTGGCGTCTGAATAGACGTGCATGTTGTTCGCCTGGGTACCCAGCTTGCCGCTCTGATCGGTCATATCCGCCGGCAGAGAGAAACTGAGTTTGCCATCCATCAAATTCACCGGTTGTCCGGTGGCGTTACTTTCAGCAGACGCGCCCTGAGCAGGGGTCTTCGTATCGCTGTTATCACAGGCCGCAAGACCCACAACCAGCAGGCCAATCCCGACATATTTAACCAGATTGCGCATTGACTTCTTCCTTTCGATAAACGGCCATAACGGCTCATTTGTCCATCTTATCACAACTGATAAAGCGAACCTTTAACCAGCCTGTAATGCAGACATTTCGGATTTATCCGCCAGCCTTTTCAGGAGCATATTCAGCAGCACGCCGTACATCGGCAGGAAGAACGCAATGCTGATCAGCACTTTGAAGCAGTAGTCCACCAGCGCGATTTCCATCCAGTGGGCGGCCATAAAGGCATCCGGGCTGCGCCAGAAGGCGATAAAGAAGAAGGCGAGGGTATCGCTGACGTTACCGAACAGCGTGGACGCCGTCGGTGCCATCCACCAGCGGTGGTTCTGTCGCAGGCGGTTAAAGACGTGGACGTCGAGGATCTGCCCCAGCGCATAGGCCATAAAGCTCGCGGCGGCGATACGGGCGACAAACAGATTGAAGTGCGTCAGGGCTTCAAAGCCCTGCCAGCTTCCCATATAGAACAGGGAAGAGATGACGTAGGAGATGAACAGCGCGGGCAGCATCACCGCGAAAATAATGCGTCGGGCCAGCGGCGCGCCGAAGATGCGCACGGTCAAATCTGTCGCAAGGAAGATAAACGGGAAACTGAACGCGCCCCAGGTGGTATGGAAACCAAAAATGGAGATGGGCAGCTGCACCAGATAGTTACTGGAGGTGATCACCAGCAGATGAAATAGCGATAGCCAGAACAACGCTTTTACGCGCTGCGATTGAGAGAACTGCGTCATATTGTGACCTTTTTATGATTTGGGGTGAGGGAACCCAATAAAAACCTACCGGGGTAGGGTTTAAAGCCGCCGCATAATACTGCTTTTGGAGGGTATTGCAATGGCTAATTTTCGCGCAATCGTTAACCTGGTTTGCTTTGCCGAAAACGCGGCGTAAACTACAGCCGTTTTTGATGTGAACGAGAAGATGATGACCAACCTGTTTTCCAGCCCTGACCACACGCTTGATGCACAAGGCCTCCGTTGCCCGGAGCCGGTAATGATGGTGCGCAAAACCGTGCGCAACATGCAGACCGGCGAGACGCTGCTGATCATTGCTGACGATCCTGCCACCACCCGCGATATTCCGGGCTTTTGTACCTTTATGGAACACGAACTGGTGGCGCAAGAGACCCAATCGCTGCCGTACCGGTATCTGCTGCGCAAAGGATAATCGCGTTTGCCGGGTGGCGACGACGCCTTACCCGGCCTACAACATTCTCGCGTGATTATCGCGTTTGCCCGGCGGTTATGACTTCCGACGCAACAACCGCAGGGCGTTGGCTGTCACCAGCACCGTTGCCCCCGTATCCGCCAACACTGCCAGCCACAGACCTGTTATTCCCAGCAGCGTTGTCACCAGGAAGATCCCCTTCAGCCCCAGCGCAATCGTAATGTTCTGACGAATATTGGTACGGGTGGCGCGCGCCAGGGATATCATCTGCGCAAGCCCGGTCAGACGGTTATGGGTAAGCGCCGCATCGGCGGTTTCCAGCGCCACGTCGGTGCCACTGCCCATCGCAATCCCGATCGTTGCGGCTTTCATCGCCGGGGCGTCGTTAATCCCGTCGCCGACCATTGCCAGCGGTGCCTGAGCGTTCAGCCCGGTAACAGCCTGCACTTTATCTGCTGGCAACAATCCTGCCCGGTATTCCAGATCAAGCTCACTGGCAATTGCAGCCGCTGCACGTGGGTTATCGCCAGTCAAAATCACACCCTGAATACCGAGCTTATGCAGTGCCGCCACGGCCTCTTTGGCATCGTCACGCAGGGTATCGCGCAGGGCCAGCACCCCTTTCGCCACGCCGTCGACAACGACGATCACCACCGTCTGTCCGGCCTGTTCCAGGTCGCGGATCTGCGGGCTGAAGGCGTCAGCGGGGAATTTATCGGCGGCACAGATCAGCACCTGGCGCCCTTCGACTACCGCTTCGATCCCTGACCCCATTAGCGCGCGCTGCGCACTGGCTGCGGGGATCATCAGCCCGCGCGACTGGGCCTCACGCACAATCGCCTGCGCCAGGGGATGGGTAGATCCCTGCTCAACGGCGGCGGCCAGTGACAGCAATGCGTCGTCGGCAGGATAAATTCCGGTAGCCTGCGGTTTGCCAACTGTCAGAGTCCCGGTTTTATCGAAGCCGATCTGCTGAACCTGGCTGAGCTGCTCCAGCGCGGCACCGCCTTTAATCAGCGCTCCGCGTCGCGCGGCTGCCGCCAGACCTGAGGTAATGGCCGCAGGTGTTGAGATCACCAGCGCACACGGACAGCCGATCAGCAGCAGCGTCAGCCCTTTATAAATCCAGGCCTCCCACGGGGCGCTGAACAGCAGCGGCGGAACCACCGCCACCAGCAGGGCAATCAGCATAATCACTGGCGTGTAAATGCGGCTGAAGCGATCGATAAAGCGCTCGACGGGCGCGCGGCGCTCTTCGGCTTCTTCGATGAGCTTCAGAATCCGGTCAATGGCGCTGTCGCCCGGTTCGGACAGCACCGTGAGCTGCACCAGACGGTCCACGCTGGTGGCCCCGGCAGGGACTTTCTCGCCCGTCTCACGTTCGACAGGAATTGATTCCCCGGTCAGGGCGCTTTCATCGAAACTGGCGTTTGCGGTGATGAGCGTACCGTCCGCGGGCAGACGGCCTCCGGCAGCCACTTCCATTACATCGCCGGGGCGAAGTGTAGTGATGGCGACAGTTTTTCGTTCTCCGTCGACCACGACCGTTGCCGTTTCCGGTTTCAACGCCATTAACGCGCTGACCCCTTTGCGTGCGCGGCTCGCCGCCCAGCCTTCAAGGCGTTCGCCAATCAGGAACAGCAGCAGGACCATCGCCGCTTCTGCCGTCGCACCAATAAACAGCGCGCCAATCGCCGCGACGCTCATCAGTGTTTCAATGGCGAACCAGCTGCCGCTTTTCATCAGGCGCAGGGCCTGACGGGCAATCGGGAACAGGCCGACCAGGGTCGTTGCGATAAACGCCAGATTGCCGAACGGATGATTAAAGTGTTCCAGCGTCCAGCTCAGCGCCATCATGATAATCAGCGTGATGAGCGGCAGATTTTCCCGCAGGGGAGAGATTTTTTCGGCAGGCGTCTGCTCGCTGCGCAGGGAATAGCCCGCGCGGGTGACGGCCGCTTCGACTTGCGCACTGACATCTTTTTCAGCGCTGATGAGCAGCTTTTCGGTCGCGAACAGCACCTGAACGTGGTTAACGCCAGCCACCTGTTTGACGGCGTTTTCGACTTTGCGCGCGCAGGCGGCGCAGTCCATCCCGTTGACGATCCAGGTGTAGCGCTCACCGTTTTCAGGCAGCACGGGTGCCGTCTGGGTTTCGCATCCGCTGTCGCAGCAGCAGTCGTCTTTCGCAGGCGCGGGGCTGAGTTTCAGCGCCGAGAATTGCGGCACTTTTTTCGGTGTTTCTGGAGTCGACATGGCACTCTCCGGTAATGATAATTTTCTCATTAACCGCAGCATACACTCTGGAGTCGACTCCAGAGTCAAGCACTATTAAATATACAGCGAGCGGACTATCAGGAAATGCCCGGCGAAGTAGCAGGCGGCGGCGATAGCGTTATCCGCGCGGAAGCGACGGCGGTAGTGACTTCCCAGCCAGACAATATTCCCAATCAGCAGCAGGGCGGCACCGAAGAACGCCGACATTGCAGGTGACGTAGGGCGGAAGAACCACAGTTCACCGGCGAGCCAGACCATCACCAGCGTCATGGCGATAAAGGTACAGACCGGCCAGCGCATCTCCTCCAGCCGTGTCCAAATCACCGCCACCAGCAGCGCGCCCATGACCAGTAATATCAGCGGCAGCGGCCAGAAGAAGGAGAGGGTCATCTGGCTGGCGAAGTAGATGGTATAGAGCAGATGGGAAAGGAAAAATGCCCCGATGGCATACAGCAAACGCTGGCGCGGCAGCAGGGTAAGCGCGTCACCAATCAGCGAGGCGCACAGACCTGCGAGCACCAGATAGCTAACGGCGTTGAACATCGGCGCCTGCCAGGCGAGCAGCAGCAGGAGCAGCAGTGTCACCGGTTTAAACAGCCAGCGCTGCCACGTTGGACCGCGATACGACGCATCGACATAAAGCCATGCGGAAAAACAGACAGCGATAAATGACCAAAGCATATTAACTCCCTGTATCTGTTATTTTTGAATCATACATTCTGATTCAGTGTAGTGACGCGAGCAGGCGTTTGGCAATGCCTATCAGACGTCAACTAGTTTTGCCGACTTGCGCCAACTACTCTGGCCGCATCCATTGAGCGGGGTTTTACGCCACGTTGGTTACTGCCTTCGCTGTCTTTTTCCTGTAACTTTCTCCCTTCAGTTCGAACATATATCCGTGATGGATCAGCCGGTCGGCTGCTGCCACCGCCATCGTTTCATCCACGAAGATGCTGCCCCACGTGCTGAACGGATGATTGCTGGTGATGACCAGACTGCCACGCTCATAACGATGTGCGATCAGCTCGAACAGCACACCCGTTTCCGCGTTGTCGCGTTTGACATACCCGAGGTCGTCTATCACTATCACCCGGTAGCGATCCAGTTTCAGCAGAAGCTCGTTCAGTTTCAGTTGTGTCCGCGCTTTACGCAGCTCCTGCAGCAGCTCTCCGGCACTGTAGAACCGGGCCCGGTAGCCCAGCCCTATAACGCCATCCACGATCGCCGCTGCCAGATGGCTTTTTCCCAGACCACTGGCACCGAACAGCAGGACGTTTTCTCCGGCATCAACCCAGTCTGTCGTTTCGCAGAGCTGCCGGAACTGAGCGTTATTCAGTTCCGGCACCTGGCTGAAGTCATACTCACCCAGCGTTTTCGCCACCGGCAACCGGGCTTCCTTTTTATAGCGGCGTAGCTTTTCGCTCTCGCGCCACAGGAGTTCTTCATTGCACAGCGTCAGCAGATAGCGTGACGGGGTCCAGCCCTCCGCCAGCGCACGTTTCTCCAGCGCATGCCATTCCGCACTGACGCGGGTCAGACGCAGTTTGCGCAGACTACGCTCAAGGAGGTGGATATTGCTCACTGCAGACCTCCTTTTCCGCGCAGCAACTGCTCATAACTGCTCAGGTTGTGCTGAACCACACTGACCGCCGGTAGTTCCTTTTCCTTTATCCCCAGGAACCGCATCAGGCGGTGCAGATCCAGCTCACCCGGAGTATTCAGCATCTGCTCCATCCCCCGCGCCACGATAGAGATATCGTCATAGCCCGCAGCCAGTTTCAGGGCGTGCACCATCAGACGACCTGCTATCTCAGGCTTCAGATGATTACACAGACGACGCCACAGTCTTCGCCATTCATCGTCCGGCAGGATGTCATTTCTCAGCGTAGCATGGCAGAAGGCTCCGGGCTTTTTCGCCAGGCTGTCGATCACATGCCGGAAGTCGATCCGTCTGGCTCGTCTTTTCCCCTTTTCTGGTCTGACGCGAGGGCAGCTCATAACCTCGTTACTACCGATGTAACAACTCAGACGATCATCCCACACCCGAACCCGTAACAGCTGGCCAACAAGCCGGGAAGGCACGCTGTAGACGACAAGTTTGACGTTAATGGTACTGCTACTACTGACCCTTACCGTCAACTCGTCGTAGTCGGCGCTACGACGCAGCGGCAGTGGCTTCAGGTGGAGGCGCTCCTCCTTTACCAGATCCTGATTGTTACGGTTGTGACGCATAACCTGCTGGGTGATGAAGGCCTGGTATTCTTCCACGGTGCTGAAGTCATTACTGCCCCGCAGCATCAGCGCCTGGTGGATGCGTCTTTTCAGATGTCCGTGGGCGCTTTCAACCGAACCATTTTCGTGGCCACGACCGGCATTATTGTGCACGCCCTGCATACCATAGTGCTGGCAGAGGGCAGCATAGCGCTCAGTCAGCTCGCGGCGCCCGTCTTCACCCTGATGTTTCCATGCTGCCCGCAGACTGTCCGTTTTATGCTCTGTTGGTACACCTCCCAGTTGCCCGAGGGCTTCCTGCAGGCCTTCAGCAAGGGCAGAGAAGCTCTCACCACCCAGCACGACCCGCATCCAGCTCCAGTGGCTCCACTCAAGGCGGAAGTGGTACAGCTTATGCGTCAATAACTTGCCATTGATGGTGACAACTATACCTTTGAGCTCGGTAAAGTCCGACAGGCCGCGCAGGCCGGGCTGATGAAGTTGCCGGAACATCACTTCCTGCTCAGCACCATACTGCAGCTTCCACTCGCGGACCCGCCGCTGCATTGTCCTGCGGAGGCTGTTGGGGTACTGACCGGGATATTTATCCTGCAGCATTTCAAGCAGGGTCGTGGGCATCAGGGCGGGCCTTTCCTTCAACAGGGGAACAAGCTCGTTGTCCCAGACGGCCTCAAGCGGATCTTTACGTGTGCGCCAGTGACGATTACCGGTTTTAGACCACTGATCTTTTTCGATCCTGCGACCTGAGCGAACAGAGATACCGGCCTTCATGGCCGAGATATGCTGGGTTACACCTTTTTTACGTTGAGTCATGTAATAACTGACCTGATGAGTATTGAGCGTCACGCCATTTCCTGTGGGATCGTGTACATGATGCTCAGATTACAAAATCGGCCAGAATAATCAGCGCCAACCGGACTGAGTTATTGTCGTCTCATAGCAATGCCGGATAAGCCGCGGTATCCTGATTTCCGCATAATCTGATGGGATTCAACAATGAGCAAAATGCCGCTTTTCTTCGTGGTGGTGGTGGCCATCATCGTCATCGCCGCTTCGTTTCGCTTTGTGCAGCAGCGCCGCGAAAAAGCCGATAATGACGCCGCGCCGCTCTTACAAAAACGGGTGGTGGTGAGCAATAAGCGCGAGAAAGCGCTTAATGAGCGCCGTTCCCGGCAGCAACAGGTGACGCCAGCAGGCGCGCTAATGCGCTATGAGGCGAGCTTTAAACCGCAGAGCGGTGGGCTGGAGATGACGTTTCGTCTCGACGAGAAGCAGTACCATCAGCTGACGGTGGGGGATCGCGGGCTGTTGAGCTATAAGGGATCGCGGTTTGAAGGGTTTGCGGTCGAGCCGTAACTCGCCGGGTGGCCCGGTCTACAAAAGCTGTACACCGGGCTGCATACGACTTATTTCTTCGCCTGTGCTTTAAACTTTTTCATCCACACCAGCAGCTCGAACACGCCGAAAATAAAGACGCGCAGTTGCTGCCAGCCAGTCATCGGCGGCCCGTCTTTCGGCAGACCGTTTTTCAGCATCACCATCTGCAGGGCGTGCATAAAGGCGGTGAAAATCAGCGCCACGTTAACGAAAATGTTCATCGGACGTGGGAACGGGTGGACGAGGTTCAGGAGCAGAAACGCCCAGACGCCCAACATCAGCAAACGGCCAAGATTAATCAGAACTGGCATCAGGCTCTCCTTCTACTTCACGGTGATACAAACGATAGGCGACCTGCCCTGCGACCTGTTCGCGGTGCAGATCCCAGTGAACGGGAACTGGCGGAAGGCCATTTTCCACTTCACTTTCGACATAAATAAGCGCGTCATCCGCCAGCCAGCCGTTGTTTTCCAGCAGCGTTAGCGTCTCTTCCAGCAGCCCCTTGCGGAACGGCGGGTCGATAAATACCACGTCGTGCGGCGTGCCCTTTTGCGCGAGGAACGACAGAGTATTGATATTCACCACGTTGCCGTTGGTCGCTTTGAGGGTCGCCAGATTTTGCTGCAACTGCTGCGCAACGCCGCGCTCCATCTCCAGCAGGGTTGCGCTTGCGGCATAACGCGACAACGCTTCAAGGCCGAGCGCACCGCTTCCGGCAAAACAGTCCAGGCAGCGGGCGTCAACCATCGATGGGGCCAGCCAGTTAAATAGCGTCTCGCGGACGCGATCGGTTGTCGGGCGCAGCCCAGGGCTGTCGGGTACAGGCAGTTTGCGGCCTCGCCACTGGCCGCCAATAATGCGAATTTGTCCGGCCGGGCGGTTCGTTTTCTTCATTTCAGGAAAGCTCTGCTAACAATTGGCCTGCGATTCCAGGCGGTGATGTTAATTAGGTAAAGTGTTAGACTATTTCATCATTTTTATAGCTTCCATGTATATAGCACCGCGAGGAGTGTCGTCGCAGATGGCAAAACAAAAAAAACGTGGCTTCTTTTCCTGGCTGGGCTTCGGCGAAAAAGAGCAAGAAACAGAACAGAAAATCGAAGAACAGCAAGCGGTTGAAGAGCAGTCACAGCCCGAAACGCCTGTTGAAACCGCCGCGGTTGTAGAAGCGGAAGAGCCCGCGCACAGCAAAGAAGAGATCGACTCCTTCGCTGAAGACGTGGTTGAGGTGACCGAACAGATTCAGGAGATCGAGAAACCGGAGCCGGTGATTGTTCCTCAGGCGGACGAGGTTGTCGTTGAGCCGGTTGTCGAAGAAGCGCCTCAGGCTGTGATTGAGCACGAAGAGCTGCCGCTGCCGGAAGAGGTCAAAGCCGAAGCGATCGCGCCAGAAGAGTGGCAGGCGGAAGCGGAAACCGTAGAGATCGTTGAAGCCGTTGAAGAAGAGGCGGAAAACGCGCCTGAAATCACCGATGAAGAGCTGGAAGCCCAGGCGCTGGCCGCCGAAGCCGCAGAAGAAGCGGTGATCGTGGTGCCGGTCGAAGAGACGGAAGATGAGGCCCCGGCGGAAGAGATCGTGCAGGAGCAGGAAAAACCGACCAAAGAAGGTTTCTTCGCGCGTCTGAAACGAAGCCTGGTCAGAACCAAAGAAAACCTCGGTTCCGGATTTATCAGTCTGTTCCGTGGCAAAAAAATCGACGATGATCTGTTTGAAGAACTGGAAGAGCAGCTGCTGATTGCCGATGTCGGCGTGGAAACCACGCGTAAAATTATCGCGAAACTGACGGAAAGCGCGAGCCGTAAACAGCTGCGTGATGCCGAGGCGCTGTACGGCCTGCTGAAAGACGAGATGGGCGAAATTCTCGCAAAAGTTGACGAACCGCTTAATATTGAAGGCAAAACGCCCTTTGTTATTCTGATGGTGGGCGTTAACGGCGTCGGGAAAACTACCACCATCGGTAAGCTGGCGCGTCAGTTTGAGCAGCAGGGCAAATCGGTGATGCTGGCGGCGGGCGATACCTTCCGTGCAGCGGCCGTCGAGCAGCTGCAGGTCTGGGGTCAGCGCAACAACATTCCGGTGGTTGCGCAGCACACTGGCGCAGATTCTGCGTCCGTGATTTTCGATGCCATCCAGGCGGCGAAAGCGCGAAATATCGATGTGCTGATTGCGGATACCGCAGGGCGTTTGCAGAATAAATCGCACCTGATGGAAGAGCTGAAGAAAATCGTCCGCGTGATGAAGAAGCTGGACGAAGACGCACCGCATGAAATTATGCTGACCATTGATGCCAGCACCGGCCAGAACGCCATCAGCCAGGCGAAGCTGTTTGATGAAGCGGTCGGGCTGACCGGGATTACGCTGACCAAACTGGACGGCACAGCCAAGGGGGGAGTGATCTTCTCCGTGGCGGATCAGTTCGGCATCCCAATCCGTTACATCGGTGTCGGCGAACGTATCGAGGATTTGCGTCCGTTTAAATCGGACGACTTTATTGAGGCACTATTTGCCCGAGAGGATTAACAATGATTCGCTTTGAACACGTCAGCAAGGCCTATCTCGGTGGGAGACAAGCGTTGCAGGGGGTGACATTCCACCTGCAACCGGGCGAGATGGCATTCCTGACCGGCCACTCCGGCGCGGGGAAAAGTACCCTGCTCAAGCTTATCTGTGGGATCGAGCGGCCAAGCGCCGGGAACATCTTTTTTAGCGGGCATGATATCAGCCGCCTGAAAAACCGTGAGGTGCCGTTTCTGCGTCGCCAGATCGGCATGATTTTCCAGGATCACCACCTGCTGATGGACCGCACCGTTTTTGATAACGTGGCGATCCCGCTGATCATTGCGGGTGCCAGCTATGACGATATCCGCCGTCGCGTTTCGGCGGCGCTGGATAAAGTCGGGCTGCTGGACAAAGCGAAGAACTTCCCGATTCAGCTTTCTGGCGGTGAACAGCAGCGCGTGGGTATTGCTCGCGCGGTGGTGAACAAACCCGCCGTCCTGCTGGCGGATGAACCGACCGGTAACCTGGACGATGCGCTCTCGGAAGGGATCCTGCGGCTGTTTGAGGAGTTTAACCGCGTTGGGGTAACAGTCCTGATGGCGACGCACGACATCGGGCTGATTTCCCGTCGTTCGTACCGCATGCTGACCCTGAGCGAAGGTCATTTGCACGGAGGCCACGTTGAATAAGCGCGACGCAATAAACCAGATTCGGCAGTTTGGTAATCGATTCGACCGCTTCCGCAAGCCGCAGGGCGGCGGAGAGGGTAACCGTAACACGCCAAAGCGTGCGAAAGCGGCACCGAAGCCAAACTCTCGCAAGACCAACGTCTTTAACGAACAGGTGCGCTACGCCTTCCACGGCGCGGTGCAGGATCTGAAAAGCAAACCGCTGGCGACGTTCCTGACGGTGATGGTGATCGCCATCTCCCTGACGCTGCCGAGCGTCTGCTATATGGTCTACAAAAACGTCAATGAGGCGGCCTCGCAATACTATCCGTCTCCGCAAATCACGGTGTATCTGGATAAGGCGCTGGATGACAGCGCCGCCGCGCAGGTGGTGGGGCAGCTCCAGGCGGAGCAGGGCGTTGAAAAGGTGAACTACCTGTCGCGCGACGAAGCGCTGGGCGAGTTCCGCAACTGGTCCGGGTTTGGCGGCGCGCTGGATATGCTCGAAGAGAACCCGCTGCCCGCCGTGGCGGTGGTGATCCCGAAACTGGACTTCCAGGGCACGGATTCGCTGAACACCCTGCGCGATCGCATCACCCGTATCAACGGCATTGATGAAGTGCGTATGGACGACAGCTGGTTTGCGCGTTTGGCCTCCCTGACGGGGCTGGTAGGGCGCGTGGCGGCAATGATTGGCGTGCTGATGGTGGCGGCGGTCTTCCTCGTCATCGGTAACAGCGTGCGTCTGAGCATCTTCGCCCGTCGCGATACGATTAACGTGCAGAAACTGATAGGTGCGACGGATGGATTCATCCTGCGCCCGTTCCTGTATGGCGGCGCATTGCTCGGTTTTTCCGGCGCATTTCTTTCACTGATTCTGTCAGAAATTTTGGTGATGCGGCTCTCTTCTGCCGTCACCGAAGTGGCGCAGGTTTTCGGAACTAAGTTTGATATCAGTGGCTTATCCTTCGATGAGTGCCTGTTATTACTGCTGGTGTGCTCGATGATTGGCTGGGTGGCCGCCTGGCTTGCCACCGTACAACATTTACGTCACTTTACCCCGCAGTAAAAAATCTCTGGTATAATCTTTCCCTGCAATGAGTACTTCACTCTGCAGGGAAAGAGTCCCTGTTGGCTCTCCCCCGCAATCAGTTGTCCATGTCACAATTTGTGCGTAATTTATTCACAGCATTACATGGAACTTGTGGATAAAATCACGGTCTGATAAAAATGTGAATGTTAGTCTCACTGCTCAAATGCTTTGGCATGCTTGTTGCCTGATGGGGACAAACAAACGCCAGAAGACACTAAATTGAGAGGAATGAATGACCAAAGAAATGCAAACTTTAGCTTTAGCCCCTGTTGGTAACCTGGAATCTTATATCCGGGCTGCGAACACCTGGCCGATGTTGACGGCTGAGGAAGAAAAGGAGCTTGCTGAAAAGCTGCATTACCAGGGCGATCTGGAAGCAGCTAAGACGCTGATCCTGTCTCACCTGCGCTTTGTTGTTCACGTTGCTCGTAATTACTCGGGTTACGGTCTGCCGCAGGCGGACTTGATTCAGGAAGGTAACATCGGTCTGATGAAGGCTGTACGTCGCTTCAACCCGGAAGTGGGTGTGCGACTGGTCTCCTTCGCCGTTCACTGGATCAAAGCGGAAATTCACGAATACGTGCTGCGTAACTGGCGTATTGTGAAAGTCGCTACGACCAAAGCACAGCGCAAACTGTTCTTCAACCTGCGTAAAGCCAAGCAGCGTCTGGGCTGGTTCAATCAGGATGAAGTCGAAATGGTAGCGCGTGAGCTGGGCGTTTCCAGCAAAGATGTGCGTGAGATGGAATCCCGTATGGCCGCTCAGGACATGACATTCGATATGTCTTCTGACGACGATGCGCAGGATAGCCAGCCGATGGCACCGGTTCTGTATCTGCAGGATAAAACCTCTAACTTTGCCGACGGCATCGAAGAGGATAACTGGGAAGATCAGGCCGCGAACAAACTCACCCACGCGATGGAAGGTCTCGACGAGCGTAGCCAGGCGATTATCCGCGCCCGCTGGCTGGACGAAGACAACAAGTCCACCCTGCAGGAGCTGGCCGACCGCTACGGCGTCTCAGCAGAGCGTGTGCGTCAGCTTGAAAAGAACGCCATGAAAAAACTTCGCGCCGCTATCGAAGCGTAATTCCCGCGAAGTTCCCCGATAACCCCTGGATGAAAATCTGGGGGTTTTGTTTTTTTAACGACCGCTCTGGCGAATTCCTCCCCCCTGGCAAACACTTACAGATGCGCTACGCATGCGAATCTTAGGGGGACAGGGTGAACAATCACGAGTTAAATGAACGGCGTTTGCAGGCAACGCCGCGCGGTATCGGGGTGATGTGCGGTTTCTACGCCGATAAAGCGGAAAACGCCACGTTGTGGGATATCGAAGGCAACGAAGTGATCGACTTCGCCGCCGGGATTGCGGTGCTGAACACGGGCCATCGCCATCCCAAAGTGATCGCCGCCATCGAAAAGCAGCTTCAGTCGTTTACCCACACGGCGTACCAGATTGTGCCGTACGAAGGCTATATCGCCCTCGCGGAGCGCATCAATGCCCGCGTGCCAATTGAAGGGCCAGCCAAAACCGCCTTCTTCTCGACGGGCGCAGAAGCCGTCGAAAATGCGGTCAAAATCGCCCGCGCCTACACCAAACGACCCGGTCTTATCACGTTCGGCGGCGCCTTCCACGGGCGTACCTTTATGACCATGGCCCTCACCGGCAAAGTGGCGCCCTACAAACTCGGCTTCGGCCCGTTCCCTGGCTCGGTCTATCACGCGCAATATCCCAACACGCTGCACGGCGTGAGTTCTCAGGACGCCCTGAAAAGCCTTGAGCGTATCTTTAAAGCCGATATCGCCCCGGATCAGGTGGCAGCGATTATCCTCGAACCGGTTCAGGGTGAAGGCGGATTCAACGTCGCGCCGCCCGATTTTATGCAAGGGCTGCGCGCCCTGTGCGACACCCACGGAATTTTGCTGATCGCTGACGAAGTGCAGACCGGCTTTGCCCGTACCGGGAAACTGTTCTCGATGGAGCATCATTGCGTTAAACCGGATCTGATCACCATGGCGAAAAGCCTGGCGGGCGGGATGCCGCTCTCGGCTGTGTCGGGCCGTGCCGAGGTGATGGACGCCCCCGCACCGGGCGGGCTGGGCGGTACCTACGCCGGGAACCCGCTGGCGATTGCGGCGGCACTGGCGGTGCTGGACGTGATCGACGAAGAGGATCTGTGCGCTCGCGCCTCTCACCTGGGCCATCATCTGGTGGAAGTGCTGAGCAAGGCCAAATCTGGTTGCCCATATATCGCTGACATCCGCGCGCAAGGCTCGATGGTGGCTGTGGAGTTCAACGATCCCGAGACCGGGCAGCCCTCACCGGAATTTACCCGCCAGGTTCAGGAGCGCGCGCTGGCGGAAGGGCTGTTGCTGCTCAGTTGCGGCGTATACGGCAACGTCATTCGCTTTCTCTATCCACTCACCATTCCCGACGCGCAGTTCCGCAAAGCGCTGGATATCATCTCTGCCTCGCTGACTCGATAAAGCCCGAGCCCGGTCGCAAAACTGCACCGGGCTGGCATAGTTACATTTCAAATTAGCTATTCCAAAATCATAAAAATGGGGTATGTTTTAGCAGAGTGTGCTGAAAAAGCGCGGACGGCAGACCTATAATTGAAATAAAGCGCTACACAACAACATCACAACAATCGTAATAACCATAATAATGGGGAATCTCAGGATGAATATGAAGGGTAAAGCGTTACTGGCAGGATGTATCGCGTTGGCATTCAGCACTATGGCTCAGGCGGATATTAAAGTGGCTGTTGTCGGTGCGATGTCCGGTCCGGTAGCGCAATACGGCGACCAGGAATTTACCGGCGCAGAACAAGCAGTTGCAGACATTAATGCCAAGGGCGGGATCAAAGGCGAAAAACTGCAGATCGTAAAATATGACGATGCCTGCGATCCGAAACAAGCGGTAGCAGTGGCGAACAAAGTGGTGAACGACGGGATCAAATACGTTATCGGTCACCTGTGCTCCTCATCCACCCAGCCTGCGTCTGATATCTACGAAGACGAAGGCATTCTGATGATCACCCCGGCGGCGACCGCACCAGAGCTGACCGCGCGTGGTTATAAACTGATTCTGCGTACCACCGGTCTGGACTCCGACCAGGGCCCAACGGCCGCGAAATACATTCTTGAGAAAGTGAAGCCGCAGCGCATCGCGATTGTTCACGATAAACAGCAGTACGGCGAAGGCCTGGCGCGCTCCGTACAGGACAGCCTGAAGAAAGCCAATGCGAAAGTGGTGTTCTTCGACGGTATCACCGCCGGTGAAAAAGACTTCTCCACGCTGGTGGCGCGTCTGAAGAAAGAGAACATCGACTTCGTGTACTACGGCGGTTATCACCCGGAAATGGGCCAGATCCTGCGCCAGGCGCGCGCGGCCGGTCTGAAAACACAGTTCATGGGACCAGAGGGCGTGGCGAACGTTTCCCTGTCTAACATCGCGGGCGACTCGGCTGAAGGGATGCTGGTCACCAAGCCGAAGAACTACGATCAGGTTCCGGCGAACAAACCGATTGTGGATGCCATCAAGGCCAAGAAACAAGATCCAAGCGGCGCGTTCGTGTGGACCACCTACGCTGCGCTGCAATCCCTGCAGGCGGGCCTGAACCAGTCAGCCGATCCGGCTGAGATTGCGACCTGGCTGAAAGCGAACTCCGTCGATACCGTCATGGGGCCGCTGTCCTGGGACGAGAAGGGCGATCTGAAAGGTTTTGAGTTCGGTGTCTTTACCTGGCATGCAGACGGTTCAGCGACCGACGCTAAGTAAAAAAATGCCCGGTGGCGCTATGCTCTCCGGGCCTACAAAACCTGAGTTCCAGGCCGGGTAAGGCGCAGTCGCCACCCGGCTTTTTTTTATCGCCGCTCCCACCCATTTTCCCGCTCAGCGAACCCAGTTGCCTGCATAAATGCAGACATCACGCTGCGGTCTTCCACACCGATATCGGACATCCACCAGGCTGACACGTCCGGGTTATCGCGAATCACCTCGTCAATCAAATACTGCCCTACGCCGCGACGGCGGGTGATTTCCCGCACGCGCAGGGAGTCCAGCGCGCCATCGGTTCCGCTCAGGGTCACGCGCACTGCGCCCAGCAGACGCTCGTTAAAGCGGGCGGCATAAATTCGATGGGTTTCATCCACGGTCAGGGAGGAAGGAGAATATTCCGGCCAGATCTTGCCCAGGTCGATATGATCCTGGTCGCTAAAGGACACCAGACGAAGGATGGTCAGTTTCATTAGCTGCTTGTCCAAATCAAAAAGAGTAAAGGCAGTGTACTCAATTTATCTCTTCAGCGGCTTCCCCTTTTTTGAACCATTCTCCAGCTGATTACTTTTTTAGCAACGCGATGTGTAGCGAGAAAGAGCAGGGATCGAAAATTAAGCAGAATTTTACTCTAAAAGGCAGTGTTTTATTCGGCGCTTTGTGCCGTTATTTTATGCTGCAAACTGCACTTTTATTTGTTTATCTCTGTCTGATTTCAGAATATTATCTTTGCTTAATCGCCTGAAAAATAGAGATTTTAGTCTGGTTTTTATCAAAAAACTGCGCTAAACCATTAAAGGCACTGGTAAAAATAGCGTTGTTCATTAAAAGTACAGAATGCTTTTTAACCATAATAAAACAAAATATATACATCACGTCACGAATGGGGATTCACAGATGAAAAGGAACGCGAAAGCATTGATCGCGGGAATGGTTGCATTAGCGATTTCGCAGGCAGCCATGGCGGAAGAGATTAAAGTTGCCGTCGTCGGTGCGATGTCCGGTCCGGTTGCCCAGTGGGGTGATATGGAGTTCAACGGCGCGCGTCAGGCGATCAAAGACATCAACGCCAAAGGCGGGATCAAAGGGGATAAGCTGGTTGGCGTGGAATATGACGACGCCTGCGATCCGAAACAAGCCGTCGCCGTGGCGAACAAAATCGTTAACGACGGTATTCAGTACGTTATCGGCCACCTGTGCTCCTCTTCCACGCAGCCCGCTTCAGATATCTATGAAGACGAAGGCATTCTGATGATCACGCCAGGCGCTACCAACCCGGAGCTGACGCAGCGTGGCTATCAGCACATCATGCGTACCGCCGGTCTGGACTCTTCTCAGGGTCCGACTGCCGCGAAGTACATCCTCGAGAAAGTGAAGCCGCAGCGCATCGCGATCATTCACGATAAACAGCAATACGGCGAAGGCCTCGCGCGTTCCGTACAGGACGGCCTGAAAAAAGGCGGCGCGAACGTGGTCTTCTTCGACGGCATCACCGCAGGTGAGAAAGATTTCTCTGCCCTGCTGGCACGCCTGCAAAAAGAGAACATCGACTTCGTGTACTACGGCGGTTACTACCCGGAGATGGGCCAGATGCTGCGCCAGGCGCGCGCGACCGGTCTGAAAACGCAGTTTATGGGCCCGGAAGGCGTGGGTAACGCGTCCCTGTCCAATATCGCAGGCGATGCGGGCGAAGGCATGCTGGTGACAATGCCAAAACGCTATGACCAGGAACCGGCGAACAAGGCTATCGTAGAGGCGCTCAAAGCGCAGAAGAAAGATCCGAGCGGTCCGTACGTCTGGATCACTTATGCGGCGGTGCAGTCTCTGGCGACTGCCATGGAACGCACCGGCAGCAAAGAGCCGCTGGACTTAGTGAAAGATTTAAAAGCACACGGAGCAAACACCGTGATTGGGCCGCTGAACTGGGATGAGAAAGGCGATCTAAAGGGATTTGAATTTGGTGTCTTCCAATGGCACGCCGATGGTTCTTCTTCGGTAGCCAAATAATCATCCCGCCGCCCGCGCAAAACGGGCGGTTATAAAAAGGTTTTCTTATGTCCGAGCAGTTTCTCTATTTCTTGCAGCAGATGTTTAACGGCGTCACGCTGGGAAGCACCTATGCGCTGATCGCCATCGGTTACACGATGGTTTACGGCATTATCGGCATGATCAACTTCGCCCACGGCGAGGTCTATATGATCGGCAGCTATGTCTCCTTTATGATCATTGCCGCACTGATGATGATGGGTATCGACAGCAGCTGGCTGCTGGTAGGTGCCGGTTTTGTCGGTGCGATTGTGATTGCCAGCGCCTACGGCTGGAGCATCGAGCGCGTGGCCTATCGGCCTGTGCGCAGCTCCAAACGTCTGATTGCGCTCATCTCCGCCATCGGGATGTCCATCTTCTTGCAAAACTACGTCAGCCTGACGGAAGGCTCGCGCGATGTGGCGCTGCCAAGCCTGTTTAACGGCCAGTGGATTATCGGGGCCAGCGAAAACTTCTCGGCCTCTATCACGACCATGCAGCTGGTGATCTGGGTTGTGACCTTCCTCGCGATGCTGGCGTTGACCATTTTCATCCGTTATTCCCGCATGGGCCGCGCCTGCCGCGCCTGTGCAGAAGACCTGAAAATGGCCAGCCTGCTGGGCATTAACACCGACCGCGTGATCGCCCTGACCTTTGTGATTGGTGCCGCGATGGCGGCGGTGGCGGGTGTGCTGCTCGGTCAGTTCTACGGCGTAATCAACCCCTACATCGGCTTTATGGCCGGGATGAAAGCCTTTACCGCTGCGGTGCTCGGCGGGATCGGCAGTATTCCTGGTGCGATGATCGGCGGCCTGATTCTGGGCGTTGCCGAAGCGCTCTCCTCGGCGTATCTGAGTACCGAATATAAAGACGTCGTCTCCTTTGCACTGCTGATTCTGGTGCTGCTGGTGATGCCTACCGGGATTCTGGGTCGTCCGGAGGTAGAGAAAGTATGAAACCGATGCATTTTGCGATGGCGCTGCTCTCTGCCGCCATGTTCTTCGTCCTCGCGGGCGTCTTTATGGGTGTGCAGTTAGAACTGGATGGCACACGACTGGTGGTCGATACCGCCGCGGATATCCGCTGGCAGTGGGTGTTTGTCGGTACGGCGGTGGTGTTCCTGTTCCAGCTGCTGCGCCCGGTGTTCCAGAAGACGATGAAAAACGTCTCTGGCCCGAAATTCGTGCTGCCAGCCATTGATGGCTCGACCGTTAAGCAGAAACTGTTCCTGGTGGCGCTGCTGGTGGCCGCTGTTGCGTGGCCGTTCATGGTGTCGCGTGGGACGGTGGATATCGCCACGCTGACCATGATCTACGTGATTCTGGGTCTGGGCTTGAACGTGGTGGTCGGTCTGTCTGGCCTGCTGGTGCTGGGCTATGGCGGATTTTACGCCATCGGTGCCTACACCTTTGCGTTGCTGAACCACTATTACGGGCTGGGCTTCTGGACCTGTCTGCCGCTGGCGGGCCTGGTGTCTGCCGCCGCAGGTTTCCTGCTCGGCTTCCCGGTGCTGCGTCTGCGCGGTGACTATCTGGCGATTGTGACCTTAGGCTTTGGCGAGATCGTCCGTATCCTGCTGCTCAACAACACCGAAGTGACCGGCGGTCCGAACGGCATCAGCCAGATCCCGAAACCGACCTTCTTCGGCCTGGAGTTCAGCCGCACGGCGCGCGAAGGCGGCTGGGATACCTTCAGCAACTTCTTCGGCGTGAAGTACGACCCCTCCGACCGCGTGATCTGGCTCTATCTGGTGGCGCTGCTGCTGGTGGTGATCACCCTGTTCGTGATCAACCGTCTGCTGCGTATGCCGCTGGGCCGCGCGTGGGAAGCGCTGCGTGAAGACGAAATCGCCTGTCGCTCCCTGGGGCTGAACCCGACGCGCATCAAACTGACCGCGTTCACCATCAGCGCCGCGTTCGCCGGTTTTGCCGGAACGCTGTTTGCCGCGCGTCAGGGCTTCGTCAGCCCGGAATCCTTCACCTTTGCCGAATCAGCCTTTGTGCTGGCCATCGTGGTACTCGGCGGGATGGGCTCCCAGTTTGCGGTGATCCTCGCGGCGATTCTGCTGGTGGTCTCCCGCGAGCTGATGCGCGACTTTAACGAATACAGCATGTTGATGCTGGGTGGTTTGATGGTACTGATGATGATCTGGCGTCCGCAGGGCTTGCTGCCGATGACCCGTCCACAGTTGAAGCTGAAGAACGGGCAAGCGAAAGGAGAGCAGGCATGAGTCAGCCATTATTATCCGTGAACGGCCTGATGATGCGTTTTGGCGGCCTGCTGGCGGTCAATAACGTCTCGCTGGACCTGTTCCCGAAAGAGATTGTCTCCCTGATCGGCCCGAACGGTGCGGGGAAAACCACGGTGTTCAACTGCCTGACCGGTTTCTACAAGCCGACGGGCGGGACCATCATGCTGCGCGATCAGCATCTCGAAGGGCTGCCGGGCCAACAGATCGCCCGTATGGGCGTGGTGCGTACTTTCCAGCACGTGCGCCTGTTCCGTGAAATGACGGTGATCGAAAACCTGCTGGTGGCGCAACATCAGCAGCTGAAGAGCGGGGTGTTCTCCGGCCTGCTGAAAACCCCAGCCTTCCGCCGCGCGCAGAGCGAAGCCCTGGACCGCGCCGCAACCTGGCTGGATCGTATCGGTCTGTTGCAGCACGCAAATCGTCAGGCCAGCAATCTGGCCTATGGCGACCAGCGTCGTCTGGAAATTGTTCGCTGTATGGTCACGCAGCCGGAAATCCTGATGCTCGATGAGCCTGCAGCCGGTCTGAACCCGAAAGAGACCAAAGAGCTGGACGAGCTGATCGTCGAGCTGCGTAACCATCATGACACCACCATTTTGCTGATTGAGCACGATATGAAGCTGGTGATGGGCATCTCGGATCGGATCTACGTCGTCAACCAGGGGACGCCGCTGGCGAACGGCACGCCTGAAGAAATTCGACATAACCCGGACGTGATCCGCGCCTACTTAGGTGAAGCATGATGGGGGCGAGTCATAATATGGAAAAAGCGATGTTATCTTTTGACAAGGTGAATGCCCACTACGGCAAGATTCAGGCGCTGCATGATGTCAGCCTGCATATCAATCAGGGTGAGATCGTGACGCTCATCGGGGCCAACGGCGCGGGGAAAACCACGCTGCTCGGCACCCTGTGCGGCGATCCGCGTGCTTCCAGCGGGCGTATCATCTTTGACGGTAAAGACATTACCGACTGGCAGACCGCGAAAATCATGCGCGAAGCCGTGGCGATAGTGCCGGAAGGCCGCCGCGTGTTTTCCCGTATGACGGTGGAAGAGAACCTGGCGATGGGCGGCTTCTTTGCCGAGCGCGAACAGTATCAGACCCGCATTAAGCGCGTGTATGAACTCTTCCCGCGCCTGTATGAGCGCCGTATTCAGCGTGCGGGCACCATGTCAGGCGGTGAACAGCAGATGCTGGCGATTGGTCGTGCGCTGATGAGCCAGCCGCGTCTGCTGCTGCTCGATGAGCCGTCCCTCGGCCTCGCGCCGATCATCATTCAGCAGATTTTCGACACCATTGAGCAACTGCGTAAAGAGGGGATGACCATCTTCCTCGTGGAGCAAAATGCCAACCAGGCGCTGAAACTTGCGGATCGCGGCTACGTGCTGGAGAACGGTCACGTCGTGCTGTCCGATACCGGCGAAGCGTTGCTGGCAAACGAAGCGGTGCGAAGTGCGTATTTAGGCGGTTAAGTTGTCTGTTGCCCGGTGGCGCTGCGCTTACCGGGCCAGTAAAACCTGATTCACAGGCCGGGTAGGGCGATGCCTCCCGGCTTTTTTTTGCCATGCTATCGTCACCATTCCATCATCCCCCTGACCCCGGTCTGTCATCATTCTGTAAATAAACAGTTATTTTTCTGTCATTCGAGCATGTCATGTTACCTCGCGAGCATAAAACGCGTGATATCGCGCATCCGGCACAAAAAAGAGAGATGACAATGACATCGTTACGACACACAGCTTTGGGTCTGGCAATCGGTCTGGCTTTTGCGACGAACGCAATGGCTGTCACGACCATTCCGTTCTGGCATTCCATGGAAGGGGAGTTGGGCAAAGAGGTTGATTCTCTGGCGCAGCGTTTCAACGACACCCATCCGGATTACAAAATTGTGCCGGTGTACAAAGGTAACTACGAGCAGAGCCTGAGCGCGGGAATCGCCGCGTTCCGCACCGGGAATGCACCGGCGCTGCTGCAGGTGTATGAAGTCGGCACCGCCACCATGATGGCCTCGAAAGCGATCAAACCGGTCTATGAAGTGTTTAAAGACGCGGGCATTAACTTTGATGAATCCCAGTTTGTGCCGACGGTTTCCGGTTACTATACCGACTCCAAAACCGGGCATCTGCTGTCTCAACCGTTTAATAGCTCCACGCCGGTGCTCTATTACAACAAAGACGCCTTCAAAAAAGCCGGTTTAAACCCGGATCAGCCGCCGAAAACCTGGCAGGACCTGGCGGAGTACACCGCCAAACTGAAAGCGGCAGGCATGAAGTGTGGCTACGCGAGCGGCTGGCAGGGCTGGATTCAGATTGAAAACTTCAGCGCCTGGCACGGTCTGCCGGTCGCCACGAAGAACAACGGCTTTGACGGCACCGACGCCGTGCTGGAGTTCAACAAACCCGAGCAGGTGAAACACATCGCGCTGCTGGAGGCGCTGAATAAGAAGGGCGATTTCAGCTACTTCGGCCGTAAAGACGAATCTACCGAGAAGTTTTACAACGGCGACTGTGCGATCACCACCGCCTCTTCCGGTTCGCTGGCGGATATCCGTCATTACGCCAAATTCAACTACGGCGTGGGCATGATGCCTTATGACGCCGATGCCAAAGGCGCGCCGCAGAACGCCATCATCGGCGGGGCGAGCCTGTGGGTAATGCAGGGCAAAGACAACGGCACCTACAAAGGCGTGGCGGAGTTCCTCGACTTCCTCGCGAAACCTGAAAACGCCGCCGAGTGGCACCAGAAGACCGGCTACCTGCCGATCACCAAAGCCGCTTACGACCTGACGCGCGAGCAGGGCTTCTATGACAAAAACCCAGGGGCGGATATCGCGACGCGCCAGATGCTGAACAAGCCGCCGTTACCGTTCACCAAAGGTCTGCGTCTGGGCAACATGCCGCAGATTAGGACCATTGTGGATGAAGAGCTGGAAAGCGTATGGACTGGTAAGAAAACGCCACAGCAGGCGCTGGATTCGGCGGTAGAGCGCGGAAATCAGCTGCTGCGCCGCTTTGAGCAGTCGACGAAGTCTTAATGTTTTTATGCCGGCTTACCCGGTCTGCGAGGGGGACATTCACCTCGTTGGCCGGGTCATCCGGCACTGTTCAGGAATCCAATCTCAATGTCATCCTCCCGTCCGGTATTCCGTTCGCGCTGGCTGCCCTATTTGCTGGTCGCCCCGCAGCTGATTATCACCGTCATCTTTTTTATCTGGCCTGCGGGCGAAGCGCTCTGGTACTCGGTACAAAGCGTCGATCCGTTCGGGCTTTCCAGCCAGTTTGTCGGTCTGGATAACTTTACCGCGCTGTTCCATGACAGCTATTACCTCGACTCCTTCTGGACGACGATCAAATTCAGCGCCATGGTGACGGTCAGCGGCCTCGTCGTGTCGCTGTTTTTTGCGGCGCTGGTGGATTACGTGGTGCGCGGCAGCCGTCTCTATCAGACGCTGATGCTGCTGCCCTACGCCGTCGCGCCTGCCGTCGCCGCCGTGCTGTGGATCTTCCTGTTTAACCCAGGGCGTGGGCTGATTACCCATTTCCTCGGCGAATTCGGCTACGACTGGAACCACGCGCAAAACAGCGGCCAGGCGATGTTCCTGGTGGTATTTGCCTCGGTCTGGAAGCAGATCAGCTACAACTTCCTGTTCTTCTTCGCCGCGCTGCAATCCATTCCGCGCTCGCTGGTCGAAGCCGCCGCGATTGACGGCGCAGGGCCGATTCGTCGCTTCTTCAAACTGGCGCTGCCGCTGATTGCGCCGGTGAGTTTCTTCCTGCTGGTGGTTAACCTGGTCTACGCCTTCTTCGACACCTTCCCGGTGATCGACGCCGCCACCGCCGGTGGGCCGGTGCAGGCGACCACCACGCTTATCTACAAAATCTACCGCGAAGGCTTTGCGGGGCTGGATCTGTCGGCCTCTGCCGCGCAGTCCGTGGTGCTGATGGGGCTGGTGATTGTGCTGACGGTGGTTCAGTTCCGCTATGTCGAAAGTAAGGTGCGCTATCAATGATTGAGAACCGTCCGGGGCTGACGATTTTCAGCCACACCCTGTTAATACTCGGGATCATCGTCATCCTGTTCCCGCTTTACGTGGCCTTTGTTGCCGCCACGCTGGATACCAAAGCCGTGTTCGACACGCCGATGACGCTGGTGCCTGGCGGCCATCTTTTCGAAAATATGGCAACTATCTGGACCCAGGGCGTAGGGGCCAACAGCGCGCCGTTCTGGCTGATGATGCTCAACAGTTTCATCATGGCCTTTGGCATAACGGTGGGGAAGATCGTGGTGTCGATGCTCTCGGCCTTCGCTATCGTCTGGTTCCGTTTTCCCCTGCGTAACCTCTTCTTCTGGATGATCTTTATCACTCTGATGCTGCCGGTCGAAGTGCGTATTTTCCCGACCGTCGAGGTGATCGCCAATCTCGGGATGCTCGACAGCTACGCGGGCCTGACGTTACCGCTGATGGCGTCGGCCACCGCGACGTTCCTGTTCCGCCAGTTCTTTATGACCCTGCCGGACGAACTGATTGAAGCGGCGCGCATCGACGGCGCATCGCCGATGCGTTTTTTCCGCGACATCGTGCTGCCGCTCTCCAGAACCAACCTCGCCGCGCTGTTCGTGATCACCTTTATCTACGGCTGGAACCAGTACCTGTGGCCGCTGCTGATTGTGCAGGACGTGAATCTTGGCACCGCCGTGGCGGGCATCAAAGGGATGATCGCCACCGGCGAAGGCACCACCCTCTGGAATCAGGTGATGGCGGCGATGTTGCTCACGCTGATCCCTCCGGTTGTAATCGTTTTAGCCATGCAGCGCGCGTTCGTGCGTGGTTTAGTAGACAGTGAGAAATAAGATGGCTGGATTAAAATTACAGGCAGTAACCAAAAGCTGGGACGGCAAAACCCAGGTGATTCAACCCCTGACGCTCGACGTGGCAGACGGCGAATTTATCGTGATGGTCGGCCCGTCCGGCTGCGGGAAATCGACGCTGCTGCGCATGGTGGCGGGGCTTGAGCGCGTGACCAGCGGCGACATCTGGATTGACCGCCAGCGTGTCACCGAGATGGAGCCGAAAGATCGCGGCATCGCGATGGTGTTCCAGAACTACGCCCTCTATCCGCACATGAGCGTGGAAGAGAACATGGCCTGGGGCCTGAAAATTCGCGGGATGGGGAAAGGCCATATCGAGGAGCGGGTGAAAGAGGCGGCGCGCATTCTGGAGCTGGACGGTCTGTTAAAACGCCGTCCGCGTGAGCTTTCCGGCGGCCAGCGTCAGCGCGTGGCGATGGGCCGCGCCATCGTGCGCGATCCGGCGGTGTTCCTGTTCGACGAACCGCTCTCTAACCTCGACGCCAAACTGCGCGTGCAGATGCGTCTTGAGCTGCAACATCTGCATCGCCGCCTGAAAACCACGTCACTGTACGTCACCCACGATCAGGTGGAAGCTATGACCCTGGCGCAGCGCGTGATGGTGATGAACAAAGGTATCGCCGAGCAGATCGGCACGCCGGTAGAGGTGTATGAAAAACCCGCCAGCCGCTTTGTCGCCAGCTTTATCGGCAGCCCGGCGATGAACCTGCTGGAAGGGCGCATCAGCAACGCGGGCACGCATTTTGAGCTGGAGAGCGGCATGGCGCTGCCGGTGAACTGGTTTTATCGCGGCTACGCCGGGCGTAAAATGACGCTCGGTATCCGCCCGGAACATATTGCGCTAAGCTCGCAGGCGGAAGGCGGCGTGCCGCTGGTGATGGACACGCTGGAGATGCTGGGCGCTGACAACCTGGCGCACGGACGCTGGGGCGATCAAAAGCTGGTGGTGCGTCTGGCGCATCAGGAACGCCCAAAGGCGGGCAGCACGCTGTGGCTGCATCTGCCGGAAAATCATCTGCACTTATTTGATGGTGAAACAGGACAACGCGTATGAGTAACTGGCCATATCCTCACATCGTCGCCCACCGTGGCGGCGGGAAACGGGCACCGGAAAACACCCTGGCGGCAATAGATAAAGGCGCGTTTTACGGTCATTCAATGATCGAATTCGACGCCAAGCTGTCGAAAGATGGCGAAATTTTCCTGCTGCATGACGATAACCTTGAGCGCACCAGCAACGGCTGGGGCGTGGCGGGCGACTTGCCGTGGCGCGATCTGCTCAACGTGGACGCCGGAAGCTGGTTCAGCAGCGAATTTAAAGGCGAGCCACTGCCGCTGCTGGCGGAAGTGGCCGATCGCTGTCGCCAGCACGGGATGATGGCCAATATCGAAATCAAACCGACGACCGGCACCGGGCCACTCACCGGTAAAGTGATTGCCCTCGCCGCGCGTGAATTGTGGGAAGGAATGACCGCTCCGCTGCTGTCGTCGTTTGACATTGACGCACTGGAAGCCGCACAAGCCGCCGCACCGGAACTGCCTCGGGGATTATTGCTGGATGAATGGCGTGACGACTGGCGCGAGCTGACCACTCGCTTAGGGTGTGTGTCGATCCATCTCAATCATCGCCTGCTGGATGAGGCGCGCGTGAGGATGCTCAAAGACGCCGGGCTGCATATCCTGGTTTATACGGTCAACAAACCCCAGCGAGCGGCAGAGCTGCTGCGCTGGGGCGTGGACTGCATCTGTACCGATGCGATTGACGTGATTGGCCCGAACTTTAATTCTGCGGATTATTGAGCATATCGCCATTCGAACGCGGCGGCAGCATATGCTGCTGACCGCTGCTCAGGCTGGTTCCCCCGCTTAACATGCCGCCGCTGGTATTCGGCAGCGGCTGCTCCCGCACCTGGCCCTGCTGAATCATCTGCGTATTGTTGTTCATCTGCGTTTGCAGGTGTTGCTGCTGAATCTGCGTCTGGGTATGCAGCTGTTGATTGAGCATCCCTTTTTGCTGCTGCTGTTGGCCCATCATCTGGGTCTGCATCCGCTGCTGGCTGGGGATTTCATAGCCCGGCTGGTTCGGGTTATTCAGGGTATTCAGTGGCTGTGCGAGCACGGCGAACGGGAGCAGTGCCGTTAAGATCAGTAGTCGTTTCATTCTCATTTCCTCCTTCTGAGGCCTCTCTTAAGTTTACCCCGAATCTGCCACAACGATGATTTTTTAGGAGTTGTGAACCAGGCTTAAACGGGAATCTGGATCCCTCACCTGGAGAACAACAATGATAAAACCAACGTTTTTGCGCTGGGTAGCGATCGCTGCGCTGATGGCCGGCGGGACATTTACCGTGGCGGCGAACCCGCCTGCCGCACCGCCAGTCTCCTACGGCGTGGAAGAGGATGTCTTCCATCCCGTCAGGGCGAAGCAGGGGATGGTGGCGTCCGTGGATGCGATGGCCACCCAGGTCGGCGTGGATATCCTCAAGCAGGGCGGTAATGCAGTTGATGCGGCGGTAGCCGTGGGTTATGCCCTGGCGGTGACCCATCCGCAGGCGGGGAATCTCGGCGGCGGGGGCTTTATGCTGCTGCGCACCAAAGACGGCAATACCACGGCCATCGACTTCCGCGAAATGGCGCCAAATCAGGCATCGCGCGATATGTTCCTCGACGATCAGGGGAATCCGGACAGTAAAAAATCCCTCACATCCCATCTGGCAAGCGGCACGCCGGGCACCGTCGCCGGGTTCTCTCTGGCGCTGGAAAAATACGGGACCTTGCCGCTGAACAAAGTGGTGCAGCCAGCCATCAAACTGGCGCGCGACGGGTTTGTGGTCAATGACGCGCTGGCGGACGATCTCAAAACCTACGGCAGCGAAGTGATTCCGAACCATGAGAACAGCAAAGCGATCTTCTGGAAGGACGGCGAGCCGCTGAAAAAGGGCGACAAGCTGGTGCAGACAAATCTTGCGAAAAGCCTGGAGCTGATTGCGGAAAACGGCCCGGATGCCTTCTACAAAGGGGCGATTGCCGATCAGATTGCCGACGAGATGCAAAAGAACGGCGGGCTGATTACCAAAGCAGATTTGGCGGAGTACAAAGCCGTTGAGCGCACACCGATAAGCGGTGAGTATCGCGGATATCAGGTGTTCTCAATGCCGCCACCGTCCTCCGGCGGGATCCACATCGTGCAGATCCTCAATATTCTTGAGAACTTCGATATGCACAAATTTGGCTTCGGTAGCGCCGATGCGATGCAGGTGATGGCGGAGGCAGAAAAATTTGCCTATGCCGACCGCTCGGAGTATCTCGGCGATCCGGATTTTGTCAAAGTGCCCTGGCAGGCGCTAACCAACAAAGCGTATGCCAAATCGCTGGCGGATCAGATTGATATCAACAAAGCGAAACCGTCCAGCCAGATCCGCCCCGGCAAACTGGCGCCGTACGAGAGCAATCAGACCACCCATTTCTCGGTGGTGGATAAGGACGGTAACGCGGTGGCGGTGACGTACACGCTGAACACGGTGTTTGGCACCGGGATTGTGGCGGGTAACAGCGGCATTCTGCTGAACAACGAAATGGATGACTTCTCCGCCAAACCGGGCGTGCCGAACGTTTACGGGCTGGTGGGGGGCGATGCTAACGCCGTTGGGCCGAAGAAACGCCCGCTGTCGTCCATGTCTCCGACCATCGTGGTGAAAGACGGCAAAACCTGGCTGGTGACGGGTAGCCCAGGCGGAAGCCGAATTATCACCACCGTGCTGCAAATGGTGGTGAACAGTATCGATTTCGGAATGAACGTGGCCGAAGCGACCAACGCGCCGCGCTTCCATCATCAGTGGCTGCCGGACGAACTGCGCGTGGAAAAAGGCTTTAGCCCGGACACTATCAAACTGCTGGAACAGCGCGGGCAGAAAGTGGTGGTGAAAGAGGCGATGGGGAGCACGCAGAGCATTGTGGTGGCGCCCGACGGTTCCCTTTCCGGGGCATCCGATCCACGGTCGGTGGATGATTTGACGGCAGGGTACTGATACGTTGTCGCCCGGCAGCGCAGCGCTACCGGGCAATTTTTCACTTCATCCGCGCCATATAATAGGCATCCACAAACTCGCCGTTACGCAGGGCGAAACTCTTTCCGGTGCCTTCGATTTCAAAGCCAAACTTCTTGTACAGCGCCAGTGCAGGAGGATTATCGGCAAAAACCGTGAGTTCGATACGCTCGATGCGCATCCAGTTGTCACACAGGTTGATCATCTCACGCATGAGCGCACTTCCAACGCCTCGCCCCTGAGCATGCGCCGCAACGCTGATACCAAAGGTTGCCACATGGCTGCGTCGCGGGCTGGCTTCGACCTGCAGCGCCAGATCACCGACAATAATCTCATCCATGCAGGCGACCAGACGTTTTTGGCCAGCTTTAGGATTAAGGCGTTCCTGCCACATCTCAAGGGAAGGATGAGGGAGTTGTAGCGTGTCGTGATACACCTCTGGATGCATATAATTTTGGCGCAGGGCTTCGGCATCTTTCGGTTCAGCGTGGCGTATCACTATCTCACTCATTCTTTTGTCCTCGGTGGGTTGATATCCCTTTCAACATCATTGACTTTGAAATTCGAGTCAACTCCCTTTTTTTTTGCAAAAAGTATTGGACAAGTGCGAATGAGAATGATTATTATTGTCTCGCGTTCAGGAAGACCTCTACGGAAACCTGAAAGCACGACATTGCTCACATTGCTTCCAGTATTACTTTAGCCAGCCTCGCGCTGGCTTTTTTTTTATCCTGTTTCAGCCAGACAGACCTGCCCGTTCCCTTCGGGAAGCGTTCTCTATCCCACATACGTGAAGCTCGCACCGGCGGATGCGCGCGCATTTAACTTGCGCTATGGTTGTCCCAACAACCTTAACAAGGACTGAGCCATGACATTACATTGCGCATTTATTGGATTTGGTAAAAGCACCACTCGCTATCACCTTCCGTATGTTCTCAACCGTAAAGACAGCTGGCACGTGGCGCATATCTTCCGCCGTCACGCGAAACCTGAAGAGCAGTCCCCACAGTATTCCCACATTCATTTCACCAGCGATCTGGATGAGGTGTTAAGCGATCCGCAGGTCAAACTGGTGATCGTCTGTACCCATGCCGACAGCCACTTTGACTACGCGAAACGCGCGCTGGAAGCGGGTAAAAACGTGCTGGTGGAAAAACCCTTCACCCCGACGCTTGCGGAGGCCAAAGAGCTCTTCGCGCTGGCAAAAAGCAAAGGGCTGACCGTCACGCCGTACCAGAACCGTCGCTTTGATACCTGCTTCCTGATGGCGAAGCAGGCTATCGAGAGCGGCAAGCTGGGCGATATCGTTGAAATCGAAAGCCATTTCGACCTCTATCGTCCGGTGGCGGAAACCAAACCCGGCCTGCCGCAGGACGGCGCGTTTTATGGTCTGGGCGTGCATACCATGGACCAGGTAATCTCTCTGTTAGGCCGCCCGGATCACGTGACCTACGATATCCGTAGCCTGCGCAACAAAGCCAATCCGGACGATACCTTTGAAGCACAGCTGTTTTACGGCGATTTAAAGGCGATCGTCAAAACCAGCCATCTGGTGAAAACGGACTACCCGAAATTTATCGTGCACGGTACCCGCGGGTCGTTTATCAAATACGGTATCGACCAGCAGGAGACCAGTCTGAAGGCCAATATCATGCCGGGCGAGCCGGGATTCGCGGCGGATGAATCGGTCGGCGTGCTGGAGTATGTCAATGACGAAGGCGTGACGGTAAAAGAACAGCTCACCCCGGAAACCGGCGATTATGGCCGCGTCTACGATGCGCTGTATGACACCCTCACCAAAGGCGCGCCTAATTACGTCAAGGAATCTGAAGTTCTCACTAATCTTGAGATCCTCGAACGCGGGTTCGAACAGGCTTCTCCTGCCACGATTACCCTCGCGAAGTAAGCTCTGTCGACTCCTCTGTGCTTGTTCATAATTTTTGAACAGAGGAGTCAATTTTCACCCTCTATGATCCCAGGCCAATTGCGTCCACACTTACTTCATCGAAACGAACTGGGGTGAAAAACAATGATCTTTTTACGTAAAGCAGGCGATCGTGGTCACGCAAATCATGGCTGGCTGGACTCATGGCATACCTTCTCGTTCGCGGACTATTACGACCCGAACTTCATGGGCTTCTCGGCACTGCGCGTGATTAACGATGATGTGATCGACGCGGGCCAGGGCTTCGGTACCCATCCGCACAAAGACATGGAAATCCTGACCTATGTGCTGGAAGGCGCTGTAGCGCACAAAGACAGCATGGGTAACGAAGAGCAGGTTCCGGCCGGTGAGTTCCAGATTATGAGCGCCGGTACCGGGGTTCGTCACTCGGAGTACAACCCGAGCAACACGGAAAAACTGCACCTGTACCAAATCTGGATCATTCCAGAAGAAACCGGCATCACGCCGCGTTACGAGCAGCGCCGCTTCGATGCCCTGCAGGGCAAACAGCTGGTGCTTTCCCCGGATGCGCGTGATGGCTCTCTGAAAGTGCATCAGGATATGGAACTGTACCGTTGGGCACTGGCGAAAGACGAACAGTCTGTGCATCAGATTGCTGCGAACCGCCGCGTGTGGATTCAGGTGGTCAAAGGTGACGTGACAATCAACGGCACCAAAGCCACCACCGCTGACGGTCTGGCGATTTGGGATGAGCAGGCGCTGTCCGTTCATGCTGACAGCGCGAGCGAAATTCTGCTCTTCGATCTGCCGCCCGTGTGATTAATCGTAAATAAAAGGCCAACCTTCCCTATTTGACAGGGGAAGGTTGGCCTTTGTCCGTGATAAACTGAGAGAATGTCTCATTACAGGTTTCTCTCAGGACGATGAAAAAGAAACGACCCGTACTTCAGGATGTGGCCGATCGCGTCGGTGTGACCAAAATGACGGTCAGCCGCTTTTTGCGTAACCCGGAACAGGTTTCCCTGGCGTTGCGTGGCAAGATTGCCGCTGCTCTCGATGAACTGGGTTATATCCCCAACCGCGCGCCCGATATTCTCTCCAATGCCACCAGCCGTGCGGTCGGTGTTCTGCTTCCTTCCTTAACCAACCAGGTCTTCGCCGAAGTGCTGCGCGGAATCGAAAGCGTTACTGACGCCTACGGTTATCAAACTATGCTCGCGCACTACGGGTACAAACCGGAACTGGAAGAGGAACGTCTTGAATCGATGCTTTCCTGGAACATCGACGGTCTGATCTTAACGGAACGTACTCACACGCCGCGTACGCTCAAGATGATTGAAGTCGCCGGCATTCCGGTGGTGGAGCTGATGGACAGTCAGTCCCCTTGTCTGGATATTGCCGTCGGGTTCGATAACTTCGAAGCCGCGCGTCAGATGACCGCCGCCATTCTCGCCCGCGGTCACCGCCACGTGGCCTATCTGGGCGCACGTCTCGACGAACGTACTATCATCAAACAGAAGGGATACGAGCAGGCGATGCTCGACGCAAACTTAACGCCGTACAGCGTGATGGTGGAGCAATCCTCTTCCTATTCGTCCGGTATTGAGCTGATGCGCCAGGCCCGCCGTGAGTATCCGCAGCTTGATGGTATATTCTGTACCAACGATGACCTTGCGGTCGGCGCAGCCTTTGAATGTCAGCGTCTTGGCCTGAAAATCCCTGACGATATGGCGATTGCCGGTTTCCACGGCCACGATATCGGACAGGTGATGGAGCCACGTCTGGCGAGCGTTCTGACGCCGCGCGAACGCATGGGCCGCATCGGTGCGGAACGCCTGCTGGCGCGCATTCGTGGTGAAGTGGTCACGCCTAAAATGTTAGATTTAGGTTTCACCTTGTCACCGGGTGGATCAATTTAGTCTGACAAATTTGAAGTAGCTCACACTTATTCACTTCTCGCACGAATGGATATTGCTTCTCCATAGCCCCGGCAGGACAATGTTACCGATAACTGTTACCCGTAACAATTGACTGAGGGGCACCCTTTGAGCACGACAAATCTCGATCACCACGTTTACGTCCTGATGGGCGTTTCCGGTAGCGGTAAATCTGCCGTCGCCAGCGAAGTGGCGCATCAACTTCAGGCAGCGTTTCTTGATGGCGACTTCCTCCACCCGCGCAGCAACATCACTAAAATGGCCGCTGGCGAACCGCTGAACGACGACGATCGTAAGCCCTGGTTGCAGGCGCTGAACGATGCCGCGTTTGCGATGCAGCGCACCAACAAAGTGTCGCTGATTGTCTGCTCCGCGCTGAAAAAGACCTATCGCGATCTGCTGCGTGACGGTAACCCAAACCTCTCCTTTATCTATCTGAAAGGCGATTTCGACGTGATCGAAAGCCGTCTGAAAGCCCGTAAAGGCCACTTCTTCAAAACTCAGATGCTGGTCACGCAGTTCGAAGCACTGCAGGAACCGGGTGCAGACGAAAGCGATGTTCTGATCGTCGATATCGATCAGCCGCTGGACGGTGTTGTTGCCAGCACCATTGAGGTCATTAAAAAAAGGCAGTAAGTTTTGAGTACATTAACGCTAGTTTTGACAGCAGTCGGCTCCGTTTTGCTGCTGCTGTTTTTAGTGATGAAGGCGCGTATGCATGCCTTCGTTGCTTTGATGGTGGTTTCTATTGGTGCAGGTCTCTTTTCCGGTATGCCGCTCGATAAAATCGCAGCGACAATGGAAAAAGGGATGGGAGGCACGCTGGGCTTCCTGGCGATTGTGGTCGCGCTCGGCGCGATGTTTGGCAAGATTTTGCATGAGACGGGCGCAGTCGATCAGATTGCCGTCAAGATGCTCAAATCCTTCGGCCACAGCCGCGCGCACTACGCGATTGGTCTGGCCGGTCTGATTTGCGCGCTGCCGCTGTTCTTTGAAGTGGCCGTGGTGCTGCTGATTAGCGTGGCGTTCTCCATGGCGCGTCACACGGGCACCAACCTTGTTAAGCTGGTCATTCCGCTGTTTGCGGGCGTGGCGGCGGCCGCAGCGTTCCTGCTGCCTGGGCCTGCGCCGATGCTGCTGGCGTCTCAGATGCACGCCGATTTTGGCTGGATGATTCTGATTGGCCTGTGCGCCGCGATCCCGGGGATGATTATTGCCGGGCCGCTGTGGGGCAACTTTATCAGCCGCTACGTTGAGCTGCACATTCCTGATGACATCACCGAGCCGCACCTTGGCGAAGGCAAAATGCCGTCCTTCGGCTTCAGCCTGTCGCTGATTCTGCTGCCGCTAGTGCTGGTGGGCCTCAAAACCATCGCCGCGCGCTTTGTACCGGTCGGTTCCAGTGCTTACGAATGGTTCGAATTTATCGGCCATCCGTTTACCGCGATTCTGGTGGCGTGTCTGGTGGCGATTTACGGCCTGGCGATGCGTCAGGGGATGCCGAAAGACCGCGTGATGGAGATCTGCGGCGCGGCGCTGCAACCGGCGGGGATTATTCTGCTGGTGATTGGCGCAGGCGGTGTGTTCAAGCAGGTGCTGGTTGATTCCGGCGTGGGCCCAGCTCTGGGCGAAGCGCTGACCGGGATGGGCTTACCGATTGCCGTGACCTGCTTCGTGCTGGCAGCAGCGGTGCGTATTATTCAGGGTTCTGCCACGGTAGCCTGTCTGACGGCGGTCGGCCTGGTGATGCCGGTGATTGAACAGCTGAACTACTCCGGTGCGCAAATGGCGGCCCTGTCTATCTGTATCGCGGGCGGCTCTATCGTGGTCTCCCACGTAAATGACGCAGGCTTCTGGCTGTTCGGTAAATTTACCGGCGCGACCGAAGCGCAAACCCTGAAAACCTGGACGCTGATGGAAACCATCCTCGGCACGACAGGCGCGATTGTTGGGATGATTGCGTTTTCGCTGCTGAGTTAAGTGCGATGTTTGTCGGGAAGGCGGCTACGCCTTACCCGACCGATAAAACGGTGATATGAAGGCCGGGTAAGCGCAAGCACTACCCGGCTTTTTTACAGCGGCTCTACACCTTCTTTAGTCCTGAAGGTGAACGGAACAACGCGCTCAACCGAAATACCCCACAACTTATCCCTTCATCCACGCCCGAATTCCATCCAGGAACATCTGCGTCGCCATCATCACCAGAATCAGCCCCATCAGGCGTTCTAGCGCGTTCACCCCTTTTTCGCCCAACAGGCGCAGGAACAGCGACGACTGCAGCAGGATGATGAAGGTCCCGCCCCAGGCGATCAGCAGAGCAATCACCAGATGGCTCATCTGATTCGGATACTGATGGGAGAGCAGCATCAACGTCGCCAGAATGGTCGGCCCGGCGACCAGCGGGATCGCCAGCGGTACAATAAACGGCTCTTCGCCCGCAGGCAGGCCGCTGCTGCTGCCTTCGGCGCTTGGGAAAATCATTTTAATGGCGATCAGGAACAGAATAATGCCGCCAGAGATCGAAACCGTCTCAGCGCGCAAATTGAGGAACGCAAGGATCTTTTCACCCGCGAACAGGAAGATAAACATCACCAGCAGCGCGATGAGCAGCTCGCGGATCATGATCGCCCGGCGGCGCTTTGGCTCGGTGTGTTTCAGCACCGACATAAAGATGGGCAGGTTCCCAAGCGGATCCATAATCAGGATCAAAAGCACCGCTGCGGAAATGATTTCAGTCATTGTATTTATCCCTGATAAACCCTGTGGTTTCTATTGTAATTAGTGGTATTACTGATCGCAGCGCAATCATTGATTAATTTCACTTGCGACTTTGGCAGCATTTTGTAATGTGAAGGCTATGCCCGTTGGATACGGGTGGACACACACAGCACACACCTCTGCAGGAACATACGCTATGAAAAACGTTGGTTTTATCGGCTGGCGCGGTATGGTCGGCTCTGTCCTCATGCAACGCATGATCGAAGAGCGCGATTTTGACGCCATCCGCCCGGTCTTCTTCTCCACTTCCCAGTTCGGGCAAGCAGCGCCCGCGTTCGGCGGTGCCTCTACGGGCACGCTTCAGGACGCCTTTAATCTGGAAGCGCTGAAGGCACTTGATATTATAGTGACCTGCCAGGGCGGCGATTATACCAACGAAATCTATCCAAAGCTTCGTGAAAGCGGCTGGCAGGGTTACTGGATTGACGCCGCGTCTTCTCTGCGTATGAAAGATGACGCGATCATTATTCTCGACCCGGTGAACCAGGGCGTGATCACCGACGGCCTGAACAACGGCGTGAAAACCTTTGTCGGCGGTAACTGTACCGTCAGCCTGATGCTGATGTCCCTGGGCGGCCTGTTCGCGCAGGATCTGGTGGAGTGGGTCTCCGTTGCCACCTATCAGGCCGCATCCGGCGGCGGCGCGCGTCATATGCGCGAACTGCTGGCGCAGATGGGTCAACTGCACAGTCACGTTGCTGACGAGCTGGCGAACCCGGCCTCGGCGATTCTGGATATCGAACGCAAAGTCACTCAGCTTTCCCGCTCCGGCGAACTGCCGGTCGATAACTTCGGCGTTCCGCTGGCAGGCAGCCTGATCCCGTGGATCGACAAACAGCTCGATAACGGTCAGAGCCGCGAAGAGTGGAAAGGCCAGGCCGAGACCAACAAAATCCTCAGCACCTCTTCCGTGATCCCGGTTGACGGTCTGTGCGTGCGCGTCGGCGCGCTGCGCTGCCACAGCCAGGCCTTCACCCTTAAACTGAAAAAAGATGTGTCTATTCCGACCGTGGAAGAGCTGCTGGCTGCGCACAACCCGTGGGCGAAAGTGGTGCCAAACGATCGCGATATCACCATGCATGAACTGACCCCAGCCGCCGTTACCGGCACGCTGACCACGCCGGTCGGTCGTCTGCGTAAGCTGAACATGGGGCCGGAGTATCTCTCGGCCTTCACCGTCGGAGACCAGCTCCTGTGGGGTGCCGCCGAGCCGCTTCGCCGCATGTTGCGACAACTGGCCTAATAATTTGCTAATACCGGGGGTGATATTCACCCCCTTTTTTTTTGCGCGTAACACGGAGTCATGCGCAGAGCGTCAATTTTTATCAGGAGTCATTTCGTCGTTGGCTATGCTTTAAGGAAGAGTCATTTCTTACCTGAGGGTGGGATGGCGCAGAGAGGATGAACAATATCTGCGTCGTTCAGGTCACATTAAAAGTCGCACCGGAGCGCTTAAATAGGGCGACATTAGAAAAAACAGGATGAATACCATGTCCGATCGTATTGATAGAGACGTGATAAATGCGCTAATTGCGGGTCATTTCGCTGACCCATTTTCTGTGCTGGGTATGCACAGGACGGAGGATGGACTGGAGGTCCGCGCACTGTTGCCCGACGCCACCGAAGTGTGGGTCATTGAACCTAAAACCGGCCGCAAGGTAGGCAAGCTGGAGTGCCTTGATTCGCGCGGTTTCTTCTCAGGCGCGATCCCGCGTCGCAAAAACCTGTTCCGTTATCAGCTCGCCGTGCTCTGGCATGGTCATGAAAATCTGATTGACGATCCCTACAGTTTTGGCCCGCTGTTACAAGAGATGGATGCCTGGCTGCTCTCCGAAGGCACGCACCTTCGCCCGTACGAAACGCTGGGCGCGCATGCCGATACGATGGATGGCATCACCGGCACCCGTTTTTCCGTCTGGGCACCGAATGCGCAGCGCGTGTCGGTGGTCGGGCAGTTCAACTACTGGGACGGTCGCCGCCACCCGATGCGCCTGCGGCGTGAATCGGGGATCTGGGAGCTGTTTATCCCCGGCGCGCATAACGGCCAGCTCTACAAATTCGAAATGATCGATGCCCACGGTCAGCTGCGGGTCAAAGCCGATCCTTACGCTTTCGAAGCGCAAATGCGCCCGGACACCGCGTCGCTGATTTGCGGTCTGCCGGAGAAAATCGTACAGACCGAAGAGCGCAAACAGGCTAACCGCTTCGATGCGCCAATCTCTATTTATGAAGTTCACCTCGGCTCATGGCGTCGCCACACGGACAACAATTTCTGGCTGAGCTATCGCGAACTGGCGGACCAGCTGGTGCCCTACGCCAAGTGGATGGGCTTTACCCATCTGGAGCTGCTGCCGATTAACGAGCACCCGTTCGACGGCAGCTGGGGCTATCAGCCGACCGGCCTTTACGCACCGACGCGCCGCTTCGGCACCCGCGATGATTTCCGCTATTTCATCAACGCCGCTCATGCCGCCGGACTCAGCGTGATCCTCGACTGGGTGCCAGGCCATTTCCCGACGGATGATTTTGGTCTCTCTCAGTTTGATGGCACCAATCTTTACGAGCACAGCGATCCGCGCGAAGGCTTCCATCAGGACTGGAACACCCTGATTTACAACTATGGTCGTCGCGAAGTGGCGAACTATCTGGTAGGGAACGCCCTGTACTGGATTGAACGTTTCGGTATCGACGCTCTGCGCGTGGATGCCGTGGCGTCGATGATCTATCGCGACTACAGCCGCAAAGAGGGCGAGTGGATCCCGAACGAATACGGGGGCCGCGAAAACCTTGAAGCCATTGAATTCCTGCGCAGCACTAACCGCATTCTCGGCGAGCAGGTCGAAGGCGCGGTGACGATGGCCGAAGAGTCGACCGACTTCCCCGGCGTATCGCGTCCGCCTGCCATGGGCGGGCTGGGCTTCTGGTACAAGTGGAACCTGGGCTGGATGCACGACACCCTCGACTATTTCAAACTCGATCCGGTCTATCGTCAGTATCACCACGACAAACTGACCTTCGGGATGCTCTACAACAACACCGAAAACTTTGTTCTGCCGCTCTCACACGACGAAGTGGTGCACGGCAAAAAATCGATTCTCGACCGCATGCCCGGCGACGCGTGGCAGCGCTTTGCCAACCTGCGCGCCTACTACGGCTGGTTGTTTGCCTTCCCGGGCAAAAAGCTGCTGTTTATGGGCAACGAATTCGCCCAGGGCCGCGAGTGGAACCATGATGCGAGCCTCGACTGGCATCTGCTGGAAGGCGGCGACAACTGGCATCACGGCGTTCAGCGCCTGGTGCGCGACCTCAACCTGACCTATCGCCATCACAAAGCCCTGCACGAGCTGGACTTTGACTCCTACGGCTTTGAGTGGCTGGTGGTGGATGACCATGAGCGCTCGGTGTTTATCTTCGTGCGCCGCGATCGGGAAGGGAATGAAATCATCGTCGCCAGCAACTTTACGCCGGTGCCGCGTCAGAACTATCGCTTCGGCATCAACCAGCCGGGCAGATGGCGCGAAATTCTCAACACCGACTCCAGCCACTACCACGGCAGTAACGCCGGTAACGGCGGCAGCGTTCATAGCGATGAGTGGGAAAGCCACGGGCGTCCGAACTCTCTGAGCCTCACGCTGCCACCGCTGTCCACAATCTGGCTGGTTCGGGAGGGCGAATGACGCAACTCACGGCAGGCAAACCCGCTCCGCTTGGGGCAACGTTTGACGGCAAAGGGGTGAATTTCACCCTCTTTACCGCCCACGCAGAACGGGTGGAACTCTGTGTGTTTGACGGTGAGGGTAATGAGTACCGCTACGATCTGCCGGAACGCAGCGGGGACATCTGGCATGGCTATCTGGCCGACGGGCGGCCCGGACTGCGCTACGGTTTTCGCGTGCACGGCCCGTGGGAGCCGGGGCAGGGGCTACGATTTAATCCGGCCAAATTACTCGTCGACCCTTGCGCCCAGCGCGTCGAGGGAGAGGTCACCGATAACCCGCTCTACTTTGATGGCGACCACGAACCTGAGCCTCGCGACAGCGCGGCGATTGCGCCAAAAAGCGTGGTGGTGAGCGATGCTTACGACTGGGAAGATGACGCCCCGCCCGCGACGCCGTGGGGGAGAACGGTTATCTACGAAGCCCACGTCAAAGGGCTGACGTATCTGCATCCGGCAATTCCGCAGGAGATCCGCGGCACCTACAAGGCGCTCGCTCATCCGGTGATGATTGCCTATCTCAAACACCTGGGCATCACCGCGCTGGAGCTGCTGCCGGTGGCCCATTTTGCCTCTGAGCCGCGCCTGCTGCGCCTGGGGCTGACCAACTACTGGGGCTACAACCCGCTGGCGATGTTTGCCCTCGATCCGCGCTACGCCTCACATCCGGAACGCGCCAGAGATGAGTTTCGCGATGCGGTAAAAGCGCTGCACCAGGCCGGTATCGAAGTGATTCTGGATGTGGTGTTGAACCACAGCGCGGAGCTGGATCTCGACGGACCGACGCTCTCAATGCGCGGAATCGATAACCGTAGCTATTATTGGATTAGGGAGGATGGTGATTATCACAACTGGACCGGTTGCGGTAACACGCTCAACCTCAGTCATCCGGCGGTGGCTGACTTTGCTTATCACTGCCTGAAATCCTGGGTCGAGACCTTCCATATCGACGGTTTCCGCTTCGATCTGGCGTCTGTGATGGGCCGAACGCCTGCGTTCAGCCAGCAGGCTCCTTTGTTTGAAGCCATTAAAAACTGTCCGGTGCTGTCGCGCGTCAAACTGATTGCTGAGCCGTGGGATATCGGTGACGGCGGTTATCAGGTGGGGAACTTTCCGCCGCTGTTTGCCGAGTGGAACGATCGTTTCCGCGATGCCACGCGCCGTTTTTGGCTGGAAAAAAATCTCTCTCTTGGCGACTTCGCCGGGCGTTTTGCAGCGTCCAGTGATGTGTTCAGGAAGAGTGGCAGAGCACCGTCAGCCAGCGTCAATCTGGTGACGGCGCACGACGGGTTTACCCTTCGCGACTGTGTTTGTTTCAATCAGAAACACAATGAGGCAAACGGCGAAGAAAACCGCGATGGGACTAACAATAACCATAGCTTTAATCATGGTATAGAAGGGTTAGGCGGCAGTCAGGATGTTATCGAGCGGCGTCGCGCCAGCGTGCATGCGCTGCTGACTTCGCTGTTGCTCTCGCAAGGGACGCCAATGCTGCTGGCGGGTGATGAGTTTGGTCATAGCCAGCACGGCAATAACAATGCGTATTGCCAGGATAACGCGCTGACCTGGCTCGACTGGGAACAGGCAAACACGGGGTTAACGCACTTTGCAGCGGCCTTGATCCATCTTCGGCAACAGATCCCGGCGCTCACGGCGGATCGCTGGTGGGAAGAGGGAGACGGCAACGTCAGCTGGCTGAATAAAGAGGCACAACCGCTGAGTGCGCACGAGTGGCAGTACGGTATTCCCTGCCTGCAAATCCTGCTTTCGGATAACTGGCTAATCACGTTAAACGCGACGAACGATGTCGCAGAGATTGTTTTACCTCACGGGGAATGGCGCGCCATTTCCCCCTTTGCCGGAGTGGATAATCCGGTGGTAATGGCTGTCTGGCACGGGCCTGCACACGGAGTGTGCGTATTCCAAAGATGATAAAAAAGGAGTTAGTCATGGTGAGATTAGAGAAGAACGATCCCTTGATGTTGGCGCGCCAGTTACCCTTAAAAACGGTCGCGCTGATACTTGCTGGTGGACGTGGTACCCGTCTGAAAGATTTGACAATCAAGCGTGCTAAGCCTGCCGTTCACTTTGGTGGTAAGTTCCGTATTATCGATTTTGCATTATCCAACTGCCTGAACTCCGGTATTCGCCGTATCGGCGTGATTACTCAGTATCAGTCGCACACCCTGGTGCAGCACATCCAGCGCGGCTGGTCATTTTTCAGCGAAGAGATGAACGAGTTTGTCGATCTGCTTCCAGCACAGCAGCGCGTACACGGTGAAAACTGGTATCGCGGCACGGCCGATGCGGTGACGCAAAACCTCGACATCATTCGCCGCTACGGCGCGGAATACATCGTGATCCTCGCGGGCGACCATATTTATAAGCAAGACTATTCGCACATGCTCATCGACCACGTCGAAAAAGGGGCGCGTTGCACCGTGGCGTGTCTGCCGGTGCCCGTTGCTGAAGCGACGGCGTTCGGCGTCATGGACGTGGACGAGAACGACAAGATTATCGATTTCGTTGAGAAACCGGCTAACCCGCCGACCATGCCGACGGACGCCACCAAATCCCTCGCCAGTATGGGCATCTATATCTTTGATGCCGATTACCTTTATGAACTGCTGGAAGAGGACGACAAGGACGAGAATTCTAGCCACGACTTCGGCAAAGATATCATCCCGAAAATCACCAAAGCTGGCATGGCTTATGCACATCCCTTCCCGCTGTCCTGCGTGCAGTCTGACCCGGATGCCGAACCGTACTGGCGCGACGTGGGTACGCTTGAAGCGTACTGGAAGGCGAACCTCGATTTAGCCTCCGTCACCCCGGAACTGGATATGTACGACCAGAACTGGCCGATTCGCACGCACATGGAATCGCTGCCGCCGGCCAAATTTGTGCAGGATCGATCCGGTAGCCACGGCATGACGCTGAACTCGCTGGTGTCGGGCGGGTGCATTATTTCTGGCTCAGTGGTGGTGCAGTCGGTGCTCTTCCCGCGCGTGCGGGTAAACTCCTTCTGCAATATCGATTCGTCGGTACTGCTGCCGGATGTGTGGGTGGGGCGCTCGTGTCGTTTGCGTCGCTGTGTTATCGACCGTGCCTGTGTGATCCCGGAAGGGATGGTGATTGGAGAGAATGCGGAGGAAGACGCTCGCCGCTTCTACCGCTCAGAAGAAGGCATCGTGCTGGTCACGCGCGAAATGCTGCGCAAACTGCAGGTCAAACAGGAGCGATAATGCAGGTTTTACATGTATGTTCTGAGATGTTCCCGCTGCTGAAAACGGGCGGGCTGGCGGATGTACTGGGCGCACTCCCGGCGGCGCAAATTGCGGAAGGTATCGACACCCGCGTGCTGCTGCCGGCTTTTCCTGATCTCCGCCGTGGCATTCCCGACGCGCAGGTGGTGAGCCGTCGCGACACGTTCGCCGGGCGCATCACCCTGCTGTTTGGCCATTACAATGGCGTCGGCATTTATCTGATTGATGCGCCGCATTTGTACGATCGTCCAGGGAGCCCGTACCACGATACGAACTTATTCGCCTATACGGACAACGTGCTGCGTTTTGCGTTGCTCGGATGGGTGGGCGCTGAAATGGCGGTCGGACTCGATCCCTTCTGGCGCCCGGAGATCGTCCACGCGCACGATTGGCACGCAGGGCTGGCTCCCGCCTATCTGGCGGCGCGCGGCCACCCGGCAAAGTCGGTCTTTACGGTGCACAACCTGGCGTATCAGGGCATGTACTACGCCCATCATATGAATGACATCGATCTGCCATGGTCGTTCTATAACATGCACGGGCTGGAGTTTAACGGTCAGATTTCGTTCCTGAAAGCGGGGCTGTACTACGCCGACCACATCACGGCGGTCAGCCCGACTTACGCACGCGAAATCACCGAGCCGGAGTTTGGCTACGGCATGGAAGGGCTGTTGCGCCAGCGACATCGCGAAGGACGCCTGTCGGGGATCCTCAATGGCGTCGATGAAAAAATCTGGAGTCCGGAAACGGACCTTTTGCTGGCCTCGCGCTACAACCGTGATTCGGTGGAAGACAAAGCGGAAAACAAGCGCCAGCTGCAGATTGCGATGGGGCTGAAGGTGAACGACAAAGTGCCGCTGTTCGCCGTGGTCAGCCGCCTGACCAGCCAGAAAGGGCTGGATCTGGTGCTGGAAGCGCTGCCGGGGCTGCTGGAGCAGGGCGGTCAACTGGCGCTGCTGGGGGCAGGCGATCCGGTGTTGCAGGAAGGTTTCCTTGCCGCTGCCGCCGAACATCCGGGGCAGGTTGGCGTGCAGATTGGTTATCACGAGGCGTTCTCGCACCGCATTATGGGCGGCGCGGATGTCATCCTGGTGCCAAGCCGCTTTGAGCCGTGCGGCTTAACCCAGCTGTATGGACTCAAGTACGGCACGCTGCCGCTGGTGCGCCGCACCGGTGGGCTGGCCGATACCGTATCGGATACGTCGCTGGAGAATCTGGCGGACGGCATCGCCACCGGTTTTGCCTTTGAAGACAGCAATGCCTGGTCGCTGCTGCGGGCGATTCGGCGGGCATTTGTTCTGTGGTCGCGTCCCTCTTTGTGGCGTTTCGTGCAACGCCAGGCGATGGCGATGGACTTTAGCTGGCACGTTGCGGCGCAGTCGTACCGCGATCTTTATCAACGCTTGATGTCATAAGGCGGAGTCACTGATATGAATGCACCTTTTAGTTATGCATCCCCGACACTTAGCGTAGAGGCGTTAAAGCATTCCATCGCCTATAAGCTGATGTTTACCATCGGGAAAGATCCGGTGATCGCCAACAAGCACGAGTGGCTGAACGCCACGCTGTTTGCCGTGCGTGACCGTCTGGTCGAACGCTGGCTGCGCTCGAACCGCGCCCAGCTCTCGCAGGAAACCCGTCAGGTCTATTACCTGTCGATGGAGTTTTTGATTGGCCGCACCCTTTCCAACGCGCTGTTATCGCTCGGGATTTACGACGATGTCAAAAACGCACTGGAAGAGATGGGGTTAGATTTAGAAGAGCTGATTGATGAAGAGAACGACCCCGGTTTAGGCAACGGTGGTCTGGGCCGTCTGGCGGCGTGCTTCCTCGATTCGCTGGCGACGCTGGCCCTGCCGGGGCGTGGGTACGGGATTCGCTACGATTACGGCATGTTCAAGCAGAACATCGTCGACGGGCGGCAGAAAGAGTCGCCGGATTACTGGCTGGAGTACGGCAATCCGTGGGAATTTAAACGCCACAATACGCGCTACAAAGTGCGCTTTGGTGGCCGCGTGCAGCTCGAAGGCAAAAAAAGCCGCTGGCTGGAGACCGAAGAGATCCTGGCGGTCGCTTACGATCAGATTATCCCCGGTTATGACACGGACGCCACCAATACATTGCGTCTGTGGAACGCCCAGGCCAGTAGCGAAATCAACCTCGGTAAATTCAACCAGGGCGACTACTTCGCGGCGGTGGAAGACAAAAACCACTCCGAGAACGTGTCGCGCGTGTTGTATCCGGATGACTCCACCTACTCCGGGCGCGAACTGCGTCTGCGTCAGGAGTATTTCCTGGTGTCGTCGACCGTCCAGGACATTTTGAGCCGCCACTATCAGCTGCACAAAACCTACAACAACCTGGCCGAAAAGACCGCGATTCACCTCAACGACACCCACCCGGTGTTGTCGATTCCCGAACTGATGCGCCTGCTGATGGATGAGCACAAGTTCAGCTGGGACGAGGCGTTCGAAGTGACCTGTCAGGTGTTCTCTTACACCAACCATACGCTGATGAGCGAAGCGCTGGAGACCTGGCCGGTCGACATGCTCGGCAAGATCCTGCCGCGCCATCTGCAGATCATCTTTGAAATTAACGACTACTTCCTGAAAACGCTCCAGGAGCAATATCCGAACGACACCGGGCTGTTGAGCCGCACGTCGATTATTGATGAGTCCAACGGCCGTCGCGTGCGTATGGCGTGGCTGGCGGTGGTGATCAGCCACAAGGTGAACGGGGTGTCCGAGCTGCACTCGAACCTGATGGTGCAGTCGCTGTTTGCTGACTTCGCGAAAATCTTCCCGATGCGCTTCTGCAACGTCACTAACGGCGTCACGCCGCGCCGTTGGCTGGCGCTGGCGAACCAGCCGCTCTCGGAGGTGCTGGATGAAAACATCGGTCGCACCTGGCGTACCGATCTCAGTCAGCTGAGCGAACTGGAACAGCACGCCGATTTCCCGACGGTGAACAAAGCGGTACGCGACGCCAAGCTGCTGAACAAAAAACGCCTCGCGGTGTACATGGCTCAGCACCTGAACGTCATCGCGAATCCGAAAGCGCTGTTTGACGTGCAGATTAAACGTATTCACGAGTACAAACGTCAGCTGATGAACGTGCTGCATGTGATCACCCGCTACAACCGCATCAAAGCCGATCCGACGGCGGAGTGGGTGCCGCGTGTGAACATTTTTGCCGGTAAGGCCGCCTCGGCGTACTACATGGCGAAGCACATCATTCACCTCATCAATGACGTGGCGAAGGTGATCAACAACGATCCGCAGATTGGCGACAAACTGAAGATCGTCTTCATCCCCAACTACAGCGTGAGTCTGGCGCAGCTGATCATTCCGGCGGCGGATCTCTCCGAGCAGATTTCGCTCGCGGGGACCGAGGCATCCGGGACCAGTAACATGAAGTTTGCCCTGAACGGCGCGCTGACTATCGGCACGCTGGACGGTGCTAACGTCGAGATGCTGGAGCACGTCGGTGCGGACAATATCTTTATCTTCGGGAATACGGCGGAAGAGGTGGAGGAGCTGCGCAAGCAGGGCTACAAACCACGCGAGTATTACGAGCAGGATGAAGAGCTGCGCGAAGTGCTGACGCAGATCGCCACCGGCCTGTTTAACCCGGAAGAGCCTGGCCGCTATCGCGATCTGGTGGATTCTCTGATTAACTTCGGCGATCACTATCAGGTGCTGGCGGATTATCGCAGCTATGTGGATTGTCAGGACAAGGTGGACGAGCTGTATCGCCATCAGGAGGAGTGGGCCACCAAAGCGATGCTCAATATCGCCAACATGGGCTATTTCTCATCCGACAGGACCATCAAAGAGTATGCCGAGACCATTTGGCATATTGATCCGGTGCGGTTGTAAATGCAAAACGGCAACGTAAGTTGCCGTTTTTTATGTCTTCGCCCTCACGCTGTGTGGGAGGGCGGGGCATTACGATGCCAGTGACAATTTACGCTTTCCCGCATGTTGGGCCAGCCACTGCGCCACGCGCGATTGCTGCTCCGCATCCAGCCACATCCCCTCTTTGGTACGACGCCAGATGGCATCGTCCAGACGGCGCACCCACTCGTGCTCGACCAGGTAACGCAGCTCCGCTTCATACAACTCATGACCAAAATGTTCACCGAGATCGGCGAGCGTTTTCGCTTCCCCCAGAATCCACTCGGTATTGCTACCGTAAGTGCGCGCGTAATGGCGTGCCATGGATTCAGTAATAAACGGATAACGGCGGCGCAGTTTTGCCGCAAAGTCATCGCGGTCGCTGCCGATATCACCGCCAGGCAGCGTCGCGCCTTTGGTCCACGCCGGGCCGATACCTTTGTAGTACGGCGTCAGTTTTTCCAGCGCATGTTCCGCCAGCTTACGGTAGGTCGTCAGCTTGCCGCCAAAGACCGACAGCAGCGGCGCCTGGCCGTCTACGTCATGAATATCGAGCGTATAGTCACGGGTGATCGCCTGCGGGGAATCAGATTCGTCATCGCACAGCGGACGCACGCCGGAGTAAGTCCAGACCACGTCATCGCGGCCCAGCTGTTTCTTAAAGTGGGCGTTATAGACTTTCAGCAGGTAGCCGATTTCGCTCTCGTCGATTTCGACGTTCTTCGGATCGCCTTTGTACTCCACGTCGGTGGTGCCGATGATTGAAAACTCGTCCATCCACGGGATCACAAACACGATACGCTTATCTTCGTTTTGCAGGATGTAGGCCTGCTTCTGGGTGTGCACGCGCGGAACAACGATATGGCTGCCCTTGATCAGGCGGATGCCGTACGGCGAGGGCAATTTCATGCCGTCGTCAAAGAACTGTTTCACCCACGGGCCAGTGGCGTTCACCAGGCCGCGCGCCTGCCAGCTGAATTTCTCGCCGGTATCGATATCTTCGGCTTCCACAATCCACAGCCCGTTTTCACGGCGTGCAGCGGTGGCGCGAGTGCGGGTTTTGACCTCGCCGTCTTTCTTCACGACCATCTGGGCGTTCGCCAGCACCAGACGCGCATCGTCTACCCAGCAGTCGGAATATTCGAATCCGCGCACGATTTCCGGTTTCAGAACCGATTCTGAGCCAAAACGCAAACCAGTCGATCCCGGCAGACTTGTACGTTTACCCAGATGATCGTACATAAACAGACCAATTCGGATCATCCATGCCGGACGTAAATGCGGGCGATGAGGCAGACGGAAACGCATCGGAATCGCCAGGTGAGGGGCCATTTTCAGCAGCACTTCACGCTCCGCCAGCGCTTCGCTGACCAGGCGGAACTCGTAGTGCTCCAGGTAGCGCAGGCCACCGTGGATCAATTTGGAGCTGGCGGACGACGTCGCGCAGGCGAGATCGTTGGCTTCCAGCATCAGTACAGATAATCCGCGTCCTGCAGCATCCGCCGCAATACCGGCACCGTTAATGCCACCGCCTATCACAATCAGATCTTTGGTTTCCATATCACCCTCACGCACTTTCGTTAAAGCTCAGAAATGTTCGATATCGCTCATAATAGCAAAGGAACGCTCTTTTGGTAACATCAAAAAAACAATTTTGAGTGATAGAGATAACATAATGGCGTTTCGCCGCCGCCAGGACGTACACTACGGGGTAAAATAGTTTTCCCCTCTTCCTGCGGGAGAGCGCACCAAACCTGAAAAACGAAGAGAATCGAATGGAACAGTTTGAATGCATTAATGTAGAAGAAGCCCATCAGAAGATGCACCAGGGAAAGGCGGTGCTGGTGGATATCCGCGATCCGCAAAGTTTTGCGATGGGCCACACGCCGGGCGCGTTTCATCTGACGAACGACAGCCTGAGCGCGTTTATGCGCGATAACGACTTTGAAACGCCAGTGATGGTGATGTGCTACCACGGCAACAGCAGCAAAGGTGCCGCGCAATACCTGCTCCAGCAGGGTTATGACGCGGTATACAGCGTTGATGGCGGCTTCGACGCCTGGCATCGTCATTTTCCGGCGGAAGTAGAACACGCCTTTGGCGGCTGACGCAGTTATACTGTCCTCTTTTGTACGGAAATAAGCGACTGCCGCCCATGTTGATGATTACCTCTTTTACGAACCCGCGCGTCGCTCAGGCGTTTGTCGATTATATGGCGACGCAGGGTGTGATCCTGACGATTCAACAGCATACGCAAACCGATGTCTGGCTTGCTGATGAAAGCCAGGCGAATTTTGTTAACACCGAGCTGGCGCGCTTTCTTGAAAACCCTGCGGACCCACGCTATCTGGCGGCCAGCTGGACCTCCGGCCACACGGACAGCGGGCTGCACTATCAGCGTTTCCCTTTCTTAGCCACCGTGCGCGAGCGCGCCGGGCCGTTTACCCTGCTGCTGATGGCGGCCTGTATTCTGGTGTTTATCATCATGAACGTGGTGGGCGATCAGCAGGTGATGATTGCCCTGGCCTGGCCGTATGACGCTTCGGTGCAGTTTGACGTCTGGCGCTACTTCAGCCATGCCCTGATGCACTTCTCGGTGCTGCATATCCTCTTTAACCTGCTGTGGTGGTGGTATCTCGGTGGCGCCGTTGAGAAGCGCCTCTGCACCGGTAAACTCGTCGTCATCACCGTGATCAGCGCCCTGCTGAGCGGCTATGTGCAGCACAAGTTTAGCGGCCCGTGGTTCGGCGGTTTGTCCGGCGTGGTGTATGCGTTAATGGGCTATGTCTGGCTGCGCGGCGAGCGCGACCCACAAAGCGGCATCTATCTGCAACGCGGGTTAATCACCTTTGCTTTAATATGGCTCATTGCCGGATGGTTTGATCTGTTTGGTATGTCTATCGCCAATGGCGCACACGTTGCCGGGCTGGGCGTGGGGCTGGTGATGGCCTTTGCTGATACGCGGAATGCGCGAAAACGAACATAATTCCCAGGGATATTTCATGAAACAAACGCAACGTCATGACGCCATTATCGAACTGGTTAAAAAGCAGGGATACGTCAGCACCGAAGAGCTGGTGGAGCAATTCGCCGTCAGCCCGCAAACAATTCGTCGTGATTTAAACGATCTGGCCGATCAGAACCGTATTCTGCGTCACCACGGCGGCGCGGCCCTGCCGTCCAGCTCGGTGAATACCTCATGGCATGACCGTAAGGCGACGCAAACCGCAGAGAAAGAGCGTATTGCCGCCAAAGTGGCGAGCCAGATCCCCAACGGCGCGACGCTGTTTATTGATATCGGAACGACGCCAGAAGCGGTGGCCCATGCGTTGCTCAACCATGAAAATCTGCGCGTGGTCACCAACAACCTTAACGTCGCCAATACCCTGATGCAGAAAGAAGATTTCCGCATCATTCTGGCGGGCGGCGAACTGCGCAGCCGCGACGGCGGAATCATTGGTGAAGCGACGCTCGATTTTATCTCCCAGTTCCGCCTCGATTTCGGCATCCTTGGGATCAGCGGCATCGACAGCGATGGTTCTCTGCTGGAATTTGATTACCATGAAGTGCGCACCAAACGGGCGATTATCGACAACTCGCGCCACGTTATGCTGGTGGTGGATCACTCGAAATTTGGCCGTAACGCGATGGTAAATATGGGCAGCATCAGCATGGTCAATGCCGTGTACACCGACGTAATGCCGCCAGCGGGGGTGTTGCAGGTGATTAAGGACAATAACGTTCAGTTAGAGCTGTGCTAATCCCGGTCCGGGCGGCGGCAGCGCCTCCCGACTGACTTAACTTCAGGCCCGGCAAACGTCCCGCCGCCGGGCATTGCATTACACGCCGTAACCCATCATCTTCAGCAATTGCTGCGCATGTTGCACCGCATCCTGACGATGCGCCACGCCGAGTTTCTGATACAAATTGCGAATATGGGTTTTGATGGTGGTCGCCGCGACCGCCAGCTCGCCCGCAATCTGTTCGTTGCTGTAACCCGAATAAATCAGCCCCAGAACCTGCCATTCACGCTGGGTGAGCGGGCTGGTGCGAATCAGCTCCGGCACTTCCGGATGGTTCAGCAGACGTTCGACAAAGTTCTCATCAAAATGCGCGAACTTGTGGCGATGATGCTGGTTAATTTCCCGCAGAATACGCTGGGCGCGGTGCTGATCCAGCTCCGGCAGGGTATTGAGTTGAATCAGCTGACGCAGTTGCTGCGCCATCGTTTCGCCTTCAATCACAAAGTGGCTGATGAACCCGGTGCGGTTCGCCAGCTGTAATGCTTCCAGCAAGACGCGCTGTGCGTCATTTTTCCGCCCTGCCTGCCAGTAAAGCTGATTGAGCAGCAGCAGGTTGCGGTTCAGATCGCTCATCAGACGCAGACTGCGGGCGTTTTCGTTCAGCTCTTCGAGCACAATTTCCGCAGGCTCAAACTCACCGAGCAGGATCTGCGCACGGGCGATGTTGCGCCACTGGCTTTGCAGGAAGTGGTTATTGGCAAATTCCGGTTTTGGCGTCTGACGCAGCCAGTTGGCGGCTGATTTCTTATCGCCGATCATTTGCCAGTAAATCACCCGGACTTTATCGGCGTTGGAAACCCAGTCGCTATGGTACTGACCATTGCCCAGCAGGTTTTCCAGACGGTTCAGATGGTTGCGGGCGTTATCCAGATCGCCGCGCGCCAGCGAGCACTGCACCAGCAGCGCCAGACATTGCAGCTGCTGCTGCGGCTGGAAGGTGGAGAGAACGTCAACGCCATGACGGGCAGAGGCTTCGGCCTCATCGAGACGCGCCCAGGCCCACAGCAGCTGCGCGCGAATGCGCAGCAGGAACTCGTGCATCGGCAGCTGTTCCAGGTGTTGATCCTGTATCAGCTGGAACGCTTTTTCCTGTGTCTCCCAGGCGGCTTGCAAGAACCCCTGAGCAAATAAGATTTCGCTCTGCTGGATCATGCTCCACAGAGCGTAATGCCAGACGTCATGGCGGCGGGACATCTGCTCCGTCTGCTGCATCAGCGACAGAGAACGGGTGAGATCCCCTTTGCAGTGCAGCACTTCCCCGTGGACCGAGGTGGCGACAATGCGGCTGTAATAGTTCGCCAGCGGCAGCTCGTCGAGGGCGATCATTGCCAGACGTTCGGCCTCTTCCTGATCACCATCGTTGATGGCCACCTGCGCACGCAGGGCGTTAAATTCGCCGTGCAGCGTGCCGTCCATTTCGCCTTTCATCTCTTGTTCGGCGCGGGCCAGCAGGGTGTTCACTTCGCTGTAGCGGTGCTGGCTCTGCATCAGCCACGCCTGCAACAGGACAAGACGCGGATTTTCCAGCAGGCTTTCCCACGGCAGGGCGCGGAGTGACTCTTCGAGCAGGGTCAGCTCGCTGTGGTTGAACAGGCCCCAGGCGTGGTTGAGCAGGATATCGCGCAGCATGTTGGCGTCACCGGCGGCGAGCGCGTGGTGGATCGCTTCGCTTGGGAAGCCTTGTGCCATCCAGCTTTCCGCTGCGGAGCGGTGGACGTCGGGTAATTCGGTGGCCATTTCCCACTGACAGCGCTGGCGCAGGAAGTTGCCAAACAGCGGGTGGAAGCTGAACCATTCGCCGGAGTCGTCCATGCGTTGCAGGAACAGCCCCTGACGTTCAATCTCTTCGAGGCGCATCTGGCCGTTGTCTTCGCCAGTAACGCGCACAATCAGCGCATCGTTCATGGAGCGCAGTAGCGAGCTTTTCAGCAGGAACTGGCGGGTCGCCGGGTCAACGCTGTTCAGCACTTCGTCGACCAGATAATCGGACAGGTGGCTGGCATTAATGCCCGCCAGGCGGCGCGCAGACTGATGCGTCGGGCTGTTATTCTGACGCGCTGAGAGGGCGATGAGTTGCAACGCGGTTGCCCAGCCGGCTACGTCGTCGCACAGGCGGCTGCTTTCTGAGGCTTCAATCGGCGAGCTGAGGCGGCAGTCAAAGAACTGTTTCGCTTCCTGATGGTTAAAGGCCAGCTGTTGGCTACCTACTTCGAGCAGCTGATCGCGCACGCGCAGGTTGGCAATTCCCAACTGCGGCAGATTACGTGACAGTACCACCAGGGTCAGGTTCTCCGGCTGATGGCGCAGGAAGAAACGCATGGATTCGTGGATCACCGGATTGGTGATCAGGTGGTAATCGTCAATCACCAGGAACAGCGGACGATGCCATTCGGCCAGCTCAATGAACAGCTGGGCGAACAGGGAGGAGAGGCTGGCGTACTGGCGTTTTTGCACCATCACTTCGCTGGTGACGCAATGCCCGTTAGTCGCCTGCTGTATGGCGGCGATCAAGTAGCTGGCAAAGCGCTCCTGCTGGTTATCGCCCTCATCAAGGGAGTACCAGCCTAAATCGCTTTTGCCTGCGGCCCACTGTGAGATGAGCGTTGTTTTTCCATAACCTGCAGGACTCGTAACCAGCGCCAGTCGGAAATTATTCGCGCCGGAAAGTTTCGCCAGCAGACGTTCGCGGACCACAGTATGGTCAAGACGAACCGGGCGACTTAATTTGGACGGAATCAACATAAGTTTTTCACTTCACTGTGGGGAAACGAGGAAAATCGATTTTTTTTGCGCTTCGTAATTAATTGATATAAGGTCGGCCAGAAAAGGAACTATTGCAAGTTATGTCCGTCTTTTCTATCCCTTAATTTGCACTCTGTCACAAAATTATTTCTCATTGACCGGGAACTTTCCTAGATGCCCTATATCCCGCATGGATGCTGGCTTGTATGCATTTAGTGCGCTTATCCTGAAACTGGTTTCATTAGGCGATTCTCATCACGAAGTTAATAAATAACCGGTATAGTTATTCCTGGAAAATAACCCTCTGAGAAAGGCCTAAAAGCAAGAAATATTATTCCTGGTAAGCAATCATTTCTGCTGTTATTAATTTCATCCGAAACTGCATTTCATTTTTTTGACACTCTTCCCGTTTATCCTCGCGCCGTATTGGCACACTCGTTCTATGCTCACAGAGTGGCCTTGATCACACTTTTGCGCTCATCCCCGCTACTCCTCCCTGTCTAATCCCTGGCAGGAGGAGGAAGAGCCGGAATGAGCCTGGCACACTAGCGCCATTATCTTTTCTTTCTCTACAGGATGCCGATTCCCTATGTCTCAGCCTACCTTCAACAAAGCTCAATTTCAGGCTGCCCTGACGCGTCAGTGGCAGCGATTTGGTTTGTCTGCAGCCGAAGACATGACGTCTCATCAGTGGTGGCAGGCCGTGAGCGGTGCGCTGGCCGAACTGCTCAGTGCTCAGCCTGCGGCGAAGCCGGTGAAAAACCAGCGTCATGTGAACTACATCTCCATGGAGTTCCTGATCGGTCGTCTGACCGGCAACAACCTGCTGAACCTCGGCTGGTATCAGGAGGTGAGCGACGTGCTCAGCGAGCACAGCGTTAACCTGACCGATCTGCTGGAAGAAGAGACCGACCCCGGTTTAGGTAACGGTGGGTTAGGGCGTCTGGCGGCCTGTTTCCTGGATTCCATGGCGACGGTGGGGCAATCCGCTATCGGGTATGGTCTGAACTACCAGTACGGCCTGTTCCGTCAGTCCTTTAACGACGGGAATCAGATTGAAGCGCCGGACGACTGGCATCGCGGCAGCTATCCGTGGTTCCGCCACAACGCACAACTCGATGTGCAGGTGGGTATCGGCGGGAAAGTGTCTAAACAGGGCCACTGGGAGCCGGGTTTTGTGATCACCGGTGAAGCCTGGGATCTGCCGGTGCTGGGCTATCGCAACGGCGTGGCGCAGCCGCTACGTCTGTGGCAGGCGAAGCATGCCCATCCGTTCAACCTGACCAAATTTAACGACGGCGATTTCCTGCGTGCCGAGCAGCAGGGTATCGACGCCGAAAAACTGACTAAAGTGCTCTACCCGAACGACAACCATCTGGCGGGCAAAAAGCTGCGCCTGATGCAGCAGTATTTCCAGTGCGCCTGTTCTGTGGCGGATATCCTGCGTCGCCATCATCTGGCGGGCCGTAAGCTGTCAGAGCTGGCGGATTACGAAGTGATTCAGCTCAACGATACTCACCCAACCATCGCCATTCCGGAACTGCTGCGCGTGCTGCTTGATGAGCACCAGCTGAGCTGGGACGCGGCCTGGGCAATCACCAGCAAAACCTTCGCCTACACCAACCACACCCTGATGCCTGAAGCGCTGGAGTGCTGGGATGAGAAACTGGTGAAAGCGCTGCTGCCGCGCCATATGCAGATCATCAATCAGATCAACGATCGGTTCAAAGTGCTGGTGACGAAAACCTGGCCGGGCGATAAAGCGGTCTGGGCGAAACTGGCGGTGGTGCACGACAAACAGGTCCGCATGGCGAACATGTGCGTGGTCAGCGGTTTTGCGGTGAACGGCGTAGCGGCGCTGCACTCGGATCTGGTGGTTAAAGATCTGTTCCCGGAATATCACCAGCTCTGGCCGAACAAATTCCATAACGTCACCAACGGCATTACGCCGCGTCGCTGGATCAAACAGTGCAACCCGGCTCTCGCCGCGCTGCTGGATAAAACGCTGAAGAAAGAGTGGGCCAACGATCTCGACCAGCTGATCAACCTGGAAAAGCAGGCTGACGATGCCAAATTCCGCCAGAAATACCAGGCCATCAAACAAGAGAACAAAGTGCGCCTCGCGGCGTTCGTGAAAGTGCGCACGGGGATTGAAATCAACCCGAACGCGATTTTTGATATCCAGATCAAACGCCTGCACGAGTACAAACGTCAGCACCTGAACCTGCTGCACATTCTGGCGCTGTACAAAGAGATCCGCGAAAACCCGAACGCGAACCGCGTGCCGCGCGTATTCCTTTTCGGTGCCAAAGCGGCGCCGGGCTACTACCTGGCGAAGAACATTATCCTCGCCATTAACAAAGTGGCTGAAGCGGTGAACAACGATCCGCAGGTGGGCGACAAGTTGAAAGTGGTGTTCCTGCCGGATTACTGCGTGTCCGCAGCGGAAATGCTGATCCCGGCGGCGGATATCTCCGAGCAGATTTCGACTGCGGGCAAAGAGGCGTCCGGCACCGGTAACATGAAGCTGGCCCTGAACGGTGCCTTAACCGTCGGCACGCTGGACGGCGCGAACGTCGAAATCGCCGAGCAGGTGGGTGAAGAGAATATCTTTATCTTCGGTCACACGGTCGAGGAGGTGAAAGCCCTTAAAGCCAAAGGCTACGATCCGGTGAAATGGCGCAAGAAAGACAAGGTTCTGGATGCAGTGCTGAAGGAGCTGGAAAGCGGCAAATACAGCGACGGTGACAAACACGCCTTCGACCAGATGCTGCACAGCATCGGCAAACAGGGCGGCGATCCGTATCTGGTAATGGCTGATTTCGCGGCCTATGTTGAAGCACAGAAGCAGGTGGATGTGCTGTACCGCGATCAGGACGCCTGGACGCGCGCATGTATTCTGAATACCGCGCGCTGTGGGATGTTCAGCTCTGACCGTTCAATCCGTGATTATCAGGCCCGTATCTGGCAGGCAAAACGCTAAGGAAGCGCGATGGACAGCAAACGTCTGGATAATGCCGCCCTGGCGGCGGGGATCAGCCCCAGTTACATCAATGCTCACGGCAAACCACAGTCAATTGGCGCTGAAACCAAACGACGTTTGCTGGACGCCATGCACAAAACAACGCCCGCCGCGAAAGCGGCGGTAGCGCCGGTGCCGGTGGTGAAGGTGTTCACTGCCGGTAAGAAGATGGCGTTGCTGGTGGAAGGCCGCGGCGAATTCAGCTGGCTGTTAACCACCGAAGAGGGCCAGCAGCATAAGGGCCATGCGACGGGCGGGAAAAATCTCACCCTTCCGGCAAAACTGCCGCACGGCTACCACACCCTGACGCTGACGCAGGATGATAAGCGCTATCACTGCAGGGTGATCATCGCGCCGAAACGCTGCTACGAGCCGCAGGCGCTAATCGACGGGAAAAAGCTGTGGGGCGCCTGCGTGCAGCTTTACACGCTACGTTCGAATGAAAACTGGGGGATCGGCGATTTCGGCGATCTGAAAAATATGCTGGCGGAGGTGGGCAAGCGCGGCGGGGCGTTTATCGGCCTCAACCCAATCCATGCCCTCTATCCGGCGAATCCGGAAAGCGCCAGCCCGTATAGCCCGTCGTCCCGCCGTTGGCTGAATGTGATTTATATCGACGTCAACGCGCTGGAGGATTTCAGGAAAAGCAAAGAGGCCCAGGCGTGGTGGAATCTCACCACCACCCAGCAGACGCTGAAACAGGTGCGGGAAGCCGACTGGGTCGACTATGCGACGGTAACGGCCCTGAAAATGGCTGCCCTGCGTATGACCTGGAAAGGCTTTACAAAGCGCACGGACGACCAGATGAAAGCGTTCCGTCAGTTCGTCGCCCAGGAAGGCGAAAGCCTCTACTGGCAGGCGGCGTTTGACGCGCTGCATGCGTATCAGGTGAAAGAGGACGAAATGCGCTGGGGCTGGCCTGTGTGGCCGGAAGCCTATCAGTCGGTGGACTCCCCGGAGGTGAAAGCCTTTTGCAAGCAACACGCCGATGAAGTGGACTTTTTCCTGTGGCTGCAATGGCTGGCGTACAGTCAGTTTGCCGCCTGCTGGCAGGAGAGCCAGGGCTACGACATGCCGATTGGTCTGTATCGCGATCTGGCCGTAGGCGTGGCGGAAGGCGGAGCCGAAACCTGGTGCGACCGCGAGCTTTACTGCCTGAAAGCCTCCGTCGGCGCCCCGCCGGATATCCTCGGCCCGCTAGGACAGAATTGGGGATTGCCACCGATGGACCCGCATGTGATGGTCGCGCGCGGGTACGAGCCGTTTATCGATTTGCTGCGCGCCAATATGCAAAACTGCGGCGCGCTGCGTATCGACCACGTGATGTCCGTGCTGCGCCTGTGGTGGATCCCTTACGGTGAAACGGCGGATCACGGTGCCTATGTGCATTACCCGGTGGACGATCTGCTGTCGATCCTCGCGCTGGAAAGTCAGCGTCACAACTGCATGGTGATTGGCGAAGATCTCGGGACCGTGCCGGTTGAAATCGTCAGTAAATTACGCGAGAGTGGCGTTTATTCATACAAAGTACTCTATTTCGAAAGTGACCATGAGAAGACGTTCCGTTCGCCGCAAGCGTACCCTCAACAATCAATGGCTGTCGCGACAACGCATGATCTTCCTACGCTGCGAGGCTACTGGGAGAGCGGTGATCTCACGCTCGGCAAAACGTTAGGGTTATATCCAGACGAAGTGGTGCTGCGCGGGCTGTATCAGGACCGCGAGCTGGCCAAACAGGGGCTACTGGATGCGCTGCATAAGCACGGCTGCCTGCCAAAACGCGCCGGGCATAAAGCCTCGCTGATGGCGATGACGGCAACCCTGAATCGCGGCATGCAGCGCTACATAGCCGACAGCAATAGCGCCCTGCTGGGCCTGCAACCCGAGGACTGGCTGGGAATGGCAGAGCCGGTGAACATTCCGGGCACCAGCTATCAGTACAAAAACTGGCGGCGCAAGCTCTCCACCACCCTTGAAAAGATGTTTGCCGATGACGGTGTGAACAAGCTGATTAAGGATTTGGATAAGCGCAGAAAAGCGAAGAAGTGATAAAAAAAGCCCGGCAAACATCATTAGTTTGCCGGGCTTTTAACGTTTTAGACCGGGTCAGGCGCAACCACCACCCGGCTTTTTTGTGCTTAAACCACCATCGCCAGCAGCAGACACCCAATCAGGCCGCACACGGAGATAATCGTTTCCAGCATCGACCAGGACTTGATGGTCTCGCCGATCGTCAGGTTGAAGTACTCCTTGAACAGCCAGAAGCCTGGATCGTTCACGTGGGAGAAGATGACGCTACCGGAACCCACTGCGATAACCATCAGCTCAGGGCTAACGCCCGTGGTGGCAATCAGTGGCGCTACAATACCGCCGGCAGTGATTGCCGCAACGGTTGCAGAACCCAGCGCGATACGCAGCACCGCAGCAATCGACCAGGCCATCAGGATTGGCGAAATGTTGGTTTCATGCATCATCGAGGCGATGTATTTGTCTACGCCGCTGTCGACCAGAACCTGCTTGAACGCACCGCCACCGCCGATAATCAGCAGCATCATGGCGATGATTTTGATGGAAGAGCCAAGCGTCTCGTTGATCTGATCCATGCTACGGCCACGGTTCAGACCGAAGGTGAAGAGGGCAATCAGAACCGCAATCAGCGTCGCCATCACCGGGTCACCGAGGAACTCAGCGACGGAGAGGAACGCGTGACCTTTTGGCAGCACCATTTCAGCAACTGCGCGCATCGCCATCAGCACAACCGGCACCAGAGAGGTCCAGACGCTGACGCCAAAGCTTGGCATTTCCGCTTCGGTGAAGGTTTTTGCGCTATACAGACCTTCCGGAATTGGCTTGTCGATACCTTTCAGGCAGCGTGCAAACACCGGGCCGGCCAGAATAACGGTTGGGATCGCCAGAATCGTACCGAACAGCAGGGTTTTACCCATATCCGCGTGGAAGATGGTCGCGATAGCGGTTGGACCCGGGTGCGGCGGCAGGAAGCCGTGTGTAACGGACAGGGCAGCCGCCATCGGCACACCGACAAACAGCAGCGGAATGTTGGCGGCAGCCGCGATGGTGAAGACCAGCGGCAGCATCAGCACGAAGCCGACTTCATAGAACAGCGCGAAACCGACGGTAAAACCGGTTAACACCACCGCCCACTGAATGTGTTGTTTACCAAATTTGGCAATCAGCGTGGTCGCGATGCGCTGTGCACCACCGCAGTCTGCCAGCATTTTACCGAGCATGGCACCGAAGCCCATGATCAGCGCCAGGCTACCGAGCGTTCCGCCCACACCTGCTTTAATTGAGCTGATGACTTTCACCAGCGGCATCCCTTGCATCAGACCCACTGCAAGTGCCACCAGAACCAGAGCGATGAAGCCGTTCAGTTTGAAACGGATCATCAAGAGCAGTAATAAGACAACACCGATAGCGACAATAACTAATGGCATGATTAACCTGGCCTTTCAATTGTTATGGGTAACGTCATTGTTTCAACGACAATTTCCGATTGTCCCAACCGGGAACAGAGAATTAACGGCACTAATACTGATTGCCTGCGAAACTAATAAGTTTAGTCGGCTGTTATGAGGATGCTTAGTGCCCACGCGAATGATACGGGTAACATGTGCAGATTGAGAATCACCCAGGCAGGCAAAATTTGAATTATGAGACGCAGGTCAACATATGGGGCGGGGAGCGACGGGCAAACAAAAGCCGGGAGGCGAAATCGCCTTACCCGGCCTGGGATCTGATTTAACGGCCCGGCTCGCTGCGCGGCACCGGGTAAAAAAAGACGGGAACTTAGTAGTAAGAGTGCTCGCCGCGCTGGTGTTCGGTGAGATCGCGCACGCCTTTCAGTTCCGGGAACTCGTTCAGCATCTGCTTTTCGATCCCTTCTTTCAGGGTCACGTCGACCATGGAACAGCCGTTACAGCCGCCGCCGAACTGCAGGATCGCCAGACCGTCTTCGGTGATCTCCATCAGCGTGACTTTACCGCCGTGGCCCGCCAGCTGCGGGTTGATCTGGGATTGCAGCAGATACTCTACGCGCTCCATCAGCGGCGCATCATCAGACACTTTACGCATTTTGGCGTTTGGTGCTTTCAGCGTCAGCTGAGAACCCAGCTGATCGGTGACGAAATCGATCTCGGCGTCATCAAGGTATGGCGCGCTTAACTCATCGACATAGGCGGTGAGCTGCTCAAATTTAAGGGCAGTGTCAGATGCTTCCACAGCGTCCGGAGGACAATAAGAGACACCGCATTCTGCATTCGGAGTGCCTGGATTAATCACAAACACGCGGATCTGCGTCCCTTCTTCCTGATTTGCCAGCAGTTTGGCAAAGTGTGATTGTGCAGAATCGGAAATACGGATCATAGCTTTGGCCTAATAGTTGACTAAATTACCTGGGTATAATAATACGCCCATCGGAAAAGGGCTACAAGGTACGACACAAACACCATACCTGAACCGTCGCTGCGCCGCTTTGCAAAAGCAGTCGGGAAAGCTCCGCCACGGTGCTGCCGGTTGTGACGACATCATCCACAATCGCGATATGGCGCCCCTTGACCGCTAAATCAAGGCGAAAGGCATTTTTTAGATTTCTTTTGCGCAACCGCGCGCTTAACCGGTGCTGAACGGCCGTTGCGTGTGTGCGTTTTAACGCGTCCGGTTGCCAGTCACAGCGTAGCCAACGGGAAAGAGGGCGACACAACAGGTCGCTCTGATTGTAGCCGCGACGCCAGTGACGTCGACGATGCAACGGCACGCTGATAAGAAGATCCACGGCAGGTAACCCCCGCGAGCGCCGGGCCTGCAAAACGGCGAGTATCAGCAGGCGCGCCAGCGGCCCCGCCAGCTGCGTCTGGCGAGAAAACTTAAACTGGTGGATCAGGCTGCTCAGGGGCTGAACGTAATTATCGACCGCCACCAGATCGCCCCACGGCGGCGGTTTTTGCAGGCATCGCCCGCAGGGGATATCGACGCGCGTTGCGGATAAACCGCACTGGGGGCAGCAGGGAGGTCGGCGCTCAAAGGCGCGCGTGCAGACGGAGCAGATCCCCCAGCGGCTCATCCTGAGCGGCATTCGGCATAGCCAGCACAAGCCGGGCACTGATAGCATGGGCAACTTCCTTGTTAAAAAAGAGAATCCTAACCGATGTACAATCTTTGGTGGCAGACCACGGGCACGGGAAATGTTGATCTTGTGCTGCTGCACGGATGGGGGCTGAACGCTGAAGTCTGGCATTGCATTCAGGAGGAACTGGCCTCGCAATTTACGCTGCATCTGGTGGATCTGCCGGGATTTGGCCGCAGCCACGGGTTTGGCGGGATGCCCCTCGATGAGATGGCCCGGCATGTTCTGGAACGCGCGCCGCAAAAAGCGATCTGGCTCGGCTGGAGCCTGGGCGGGCTGGTGGCGAGCCAGATCGCCCTGACGCACCCGGCGCGCGTTCAGGCGCTGGTGACGGTCGCATCATCGCCTTGCTTTGCGGCGCGGGATGAGTGGCCGGGTATCAAGCCGGAGGTGTTGGCCGGTTTCCAGCAGCAGCTGAGCGAAGATTTCAAGCGGACGGTTGAGCGCTTTCTGGCACTGCAAACTCTGGGAACCGAAACAGCGCGTCAGGATGCGCGAATGCTCAAAAATGCGGTGCTGGCACTTCCCATGCCGGAGGTTGAGGTGCTCAACGGTGGGCTGGAAATTCTGAAAACCGTCGACCTGCGTGAACCGCTGGCTGCGCTTTCAGTGCCGCATCTGCGAATCTACGGTTATCTGGATGGCCTGGTGCCGCGCAAAGTGGTGCCGATACTGGATGCGTTATGGCCGAACAGCGAATCGAAGGTCATTGCCAAAGCCGCACATGCGCCTTTCGTCTCGCATCCCGAGGCGTTTTGCGACGCGCTAACGGCGTTAAGTCAGCGTTTAAACTGATTATTTACTGATCCACCTGGAAAAAGTTTCATACCGCAACAATACTTCAAATATCGTTGCGGAAGTTGAGCCTACGATAATCAAAACTACAAACCTATGGAGAGTAATGGTTATGAAACTTGTTACGGGAATTGTTACATCACTGGTTATTGGGTCTCTGTCATTTGGCGTATTTGCAGCGAAAGAGCTGGAAAAAGACAAAGTTAAAGAGATGAATCTGACCAAAATTGGCGAGATTACGACCTCAAAAACGACTGCGCCAATGGATGCACGTAAAGAATTATCGAAAAAAGCTGATGAGCTGGGCGGTACGTATTATGTAGTGACCAGCGCGAACAAAGGCGAGAAAACCGTTCATGCAACGGCGGAAGTCTATAAATAACAGTATTGCCGGGCGGCATACGCTGCCCGGCAAATCGTGTTAGCGCAGCGCCCACCACTCCCTTAAGCAGGCTTTGCCTTCCGGACAGCTTTTGCAACTACCCGTAAAACAACTATCCGCATCTTCCTGAATCCGCACGGCTTTACCCATCGCTTCCATTCGTTCGAGCATAGCATCGATCATCGGCTGCGGCGTATGCAGGGAAAGGCTCAACTGTCTGGCCTCCATTCGCCCCTGAAGAGCCAGTAAATCCCGAACCTGAATCATCGATGCCATCATCTCACCTCTTAGTGGCAGTCGCCCGCAGGGCTGTTACAGCAGTTCGCCGCAGTTTTATTCGTGGCCAGCAGGTTGACGTTCACGCGGCTACGGGCGCGGCGCAACAGGCCAATCAGCACGACGTTGAACAGCACCACCGCCAGAATGCACACCAGACTGTAGCGCGGATGCTGGCTGAAGTTAGCCGCCTGGTAGAAGACGGTTGCCAGCGAGTAAGCGATGTTCAGCCCCCACAGGACCGAGAAGCCCATCCAGCCGCGGCTGGATTCGCGGGCAATGGCCCCCATCACCGAAATGCACGGAATGTAGAGCAGGACGAAAATCAGATAGCTGTACGCCGCTGAAGCGCTGCCAAATTTCTGGCTCATCACACCCATCGCACCGGTGGCCATTTCGCCGTCGCCTTTGCTGGCTTCGATAGGGTTTGCCAGTACGCTCAGGCTGATGGTGTCTTTCAGGCTCTGCCAGGTTTCGTCCACGGCGCTGAGCAGCTCGTCACCGAGATGGAACTCAGCCGGGTTAAACGCCTCTTCCTGAATATTTTCCGCCGTATAGAGCGTGTTGAGCGTGCCGACGACCACCTCTTTCGCCATCGCACCGGTAAACAACCCGACGGTGGCCTGCCAGTTATCTTCGTGAACGCCAATCGGCTTAAACAGCGGGGTAATGACGCGACTCACGGAAGCCAGCGCCGAGTCGTTGATGTTATCTGCCGCCTGGCCGCTGAGGGTAAAACTGTTCAGCGCGCTCAGGAAAATACTGACGATGACGATCACTTTACCGGCACGGAGAACGAAGCCTTTCAGGCGCTGCCAGGTCTGAATCAGCAGGCTTTTGATATGCGGCACGTGGTAAACCGGCAGCTCCATCACAAACGGCGACGCTTCGCCGCGCATGATGGTGTGCTTGAGCATCAGGCCGGTGAGAATCGCCATCACAATCCCCAGCAGGTAGAGGGAGAAGACTGCCAGTGCGCCTTCCTGACCAAAGAACGCCGCCGCAAAGACCGCGAAGATCGCCAGACGCGCCCCGCAGGACATAAACGGCGCCATCATGATGGTCATCAGACGCTCGCGCGGAGCATCCAGAGTACGTGCGCCCATCACCGACGGCACGTTACAGCCAAAGCCGACAATCAGCGGAACGAAGGATTTGCCCGGTAAGCCGAGCGCCTGCATCAGACGGTCCATCACGAACGCCGCGCGGGCCATATAACCGGAATCTTCAAGGAAGGAGAGGAACAGGTACATCATGCCGATCTGCGGCACCAGCGGCAGAACGGTGTTTATCCCGCCGCCCAGCCCCTGGGCGAGGAAAATCGTCAGCCACTCCGGGAAATGCAGGGTGTAGCCCAGCCATTGCAGGCCATGAATGAAGATCGCAACCGAGCCAACATCGAACAGTGGCTGCAGCGCACCGCCGATGTTGATGGCGAGCAGGAACATCACATACATCACCAGCAGGAAGATCGGCAAACCGAGGAAACGGTTCAGAATGATTTTATCCACCGCTGCGGTGAAACGGCTCGGCTCGGCGGTCAGGGTATTGCTGACCACTTCGCAAATGGCCGCGATACTCTGATAGCGCGCATCGGCGATATGCAGCGCCGGATCGTCCAGCTCGTCGCTCAGGCGTGCCAGCGACATCTCCAGGCTCTCTGCGGCGTCGCCAGCGTAGCCCCGGCTATAGATATCGCCTTCCAGCATTTGTAGCCCAAGCCAGTTGCGCTGTTTTTGTGGCATCGCGTTGTTCATCTCGCCGGCCAGAATGCTGGCCTCGCGCACCAGCGGCTGCGGATAGTGAACCAGCTCCAGATCGGTATTGCCCGTATGGCGATCGACCGCCAGTTTCAGGGCATCAATCCCGCGCGCACGGGTCGAGACCAGCGGAATGACCGGGCAGCCGAGACGGGCGGAAAGCGCATCGATATCAATGCGAATTTTTTGCTTCTCGGCGATATCGAGCATATTCAGCGCCACGATGCACGGAATGCCCAGCTCCAGCAACTGTAACGTCAGATAGAGGTTACGCTCAAGATTGGAGGCATCGACGACGTTAATCAGTAAATCCGCATCGCCGCTCAGAATATAGTGACAGGCAATCTGCTCATCGAGAGAGGTCTGGGACGAAATGGTGGTGAGTGAATAGGTGCCAGGCAGGTCAACGAGGGTGACCTGATGATCGATTGTTGAAAACTGGCCTTCTTTACGTTCTACCGTGACGCCCGCCCAGTTACCGACACGCTGACGCGCGCCCGTTAACTGATTAAATAAGGTTGTCTTGCCGGAATTAGGATTACCAATTAAGCCAATGGTTAATTTTTTCATTGTTTTAGACTCGGTATAACTGCTGGCGGTTTATCGGGCTAAAGCTTCGACTTCTAATAAGGCGAGGTCTTTCTTACGCAATACCAGATTGACGCGACGGGTTTCGATATGAATGGGATCGCCCAAGGGTGCAATGCGAACCACCTGGAATGATGATCCTGGCAGCATGCCTAACGACAGCAGTTTTTGACGATACGCCGGGCTAATTTCGCGGGCAAAACCGGTAATTTTCCAGGCACTGTCTGGTGTGAATTGCATAGAGACCACTTTTACCGAAGGTTAAATAATCAACAGGTTCATGATAATGAGAATGGTTTCTATCAGCAATATTTAAAATGTGACGGGATGTTCATATGAGGGGTAAATCGAGGACTGTTTGACCTTGCTCAATATTTATTGAAATGGAGCGTCAGGGATGAATAATTAAATTGTTAACTAAGTGATAATCGATGGTTTAAATATGGATATGCAATCGGTTCCATATTTAATAAATAATGAGTGAGTACATTCTTATTTATTTTAACTTTGTGGGGTCTGATTGCCGGGCGGGAACGTGTTTACCCGGCCAGGGGATATACAGGCCGGGCAAATGCGTTTAACGTTAGCGCTTCTTGCCCATCGCGGCGGCCAGCGCATCCATCATCGCGCTGTTACCGGCAGGCTGCGCCTGAGGGCGAGGTTTCGCGGCTTTCGCGTTTGGACGCGATTGCTCACGCGCACCACCTCCGTTGCTGCGGCGGGCGTTAGTTTCGCCTGGCTGCTCGTCGAGACGCATCGTGAGCGCGATACGCTTACGCTGCATATCCACTTCCAGCACTTTCACCTTCACGATATCGCCCGCTTTGACCACAGTGTGAGGGTCTTCCACGAACTTATCCGCCAGCGACGAGATATGCACCAGGCCATCCTGATGGACGCCGATGTCGACAAAGGCACCAAAGTTGGTGACGTTGGTGACCGCGCCTTCCAGCACCATGCCCGGCTGCAGATCCTTCATCGTCTCCACGCCTTCGGCGAATTTCGCCGTTTTAAACTCAGGGCGCGGGTCGCGGCCTGGTTTTTCCAGCTCTTTGATGATGTCGGTTACGGTCGGCACACCGAATTTGTCGTCGGTGAAATCGACAGCTTTCAGATCGCGCAGGTTGGTGCTGTTGCCCATCAGATCTTTCAGGGCCTGCTGCGTGGCGGCCAGAATACGCTCCACGACAGGATAGGCTTCCGGGTGAACCGTAGAGGCGTCCAGCGGGTTATCGCCGTGGTTGATACGCAGGAAGCCCGCGCACTGTTCGAAGGCTTTCGGCCCCAGACGGCTCACTTTCAGCAGTTGCTGACGATTCTGGAACTGGCCGTTCTCATCGCGCCAGGCAACGATGTTCTGCGCCATCATGCGGGTTAAGCCCGCCACGCGGGTGAGCAGGGCGACGGAGGCGGTATTCAGGTCCACGCCGACGGCGTTCACACAGTCTTCCACCACCGCATCCAGACGACGCGCCAGCTGAGTCTGGCTGACGTCGTGCTGATACTGGCCCACGCCGATGGATTTCGGATCGATTTTCACCAGCTCGGCCAGCGGGTCCTGCAGTCGACGGGCAATAGAGACCGCGCCGCGCAGGGAAACGTCCAGATCCGGGAACTCGAGCGCCGCCAGTTCGGACGCGGAATAGACCGACGCCCCGGCTTCGCTGACGATCACCTTCTGCGCGGTCACTTTCGGGAACTGCTGCTGCACATCGAGGAAGAAACGTTCGGTTTCACGGGAGGCGGTGCCGTTACCAATCGCCACCAGCTCAACGTTGTATTTTTCACACAGGGCGGCAACCACAACGGCGGCTTTCGCGGCCTGGCCGGTGTGTGGATAGATGGTGTCGGTCGCGACCAGTTTGCCGGTGCCATCAACGACGGCCACTTTTACGCCGGTACGCAGGCCCGGATCGAGCCCCATCGTTGCGCGCAGGCCCGCCGGGGCGGCCATCAGCAGATCATGCAGGTTACGGGCAAAAACATTGATCGCTTCGTCTTCTGCGCGCTCGCGCACGGTGCCCATCAGTTCGGTTTCGAGGTGCATCAGCACTTTGATGCGCCAGGTCCAGCTCACCACGCCTTTGCGCCAGCTATCTGCCGGGGCGTTATTCAGGCGCAGGCCGAGATGGTCGGTAATAATCTGCTCGCAGTAGCTCTCTTTCGGCGGCTCGTCGAACTGCGGATCGGCATTGAGAGAGAGTTGCAGAACGCCTTCGTTGCGGCCACGGAACATGGCCAGCGCGCGGTGCGATGGGGCGGTTGAAATCGGTTCATGGTGATCGAAGTAGTCGCGGAATTTCGCGCCTTCCTCTTCTTTACCGCTCACGACGGTAGAGACGATGTGGGCATTTTTCCACAGGTAATCACGCACTTTGGAGAGCAGCGCGGCGTCCTCGGCAAAACGCTCCATCAGAATGTAGCGCGCGCCATCAAGGGCGGCTTTGGTGTCGGCCACGCCTTTTTCTGCATCGATAAATTTCGCGGCTTCCGTTTCGGGATCGTGCGACGGCGTAGTCCACAGCAGATCGGCCAGCGGCTCGAGGCCTGCTTCAATCGCAATCTGCCCGCGGGTGCGGCGCTTAGGTTTGTACGGCAGATAGAGGTCTTCCAGCTCGGTTTTGCTCATTGTGCCGTTGATGGCACCTGCCAGCGCATCGGTCAGTTTGCCCTGCTCGCCAATGGATTTGAGAATAGCCTGGCGACGGTCTTCCAGCTCACGCAGGTAGCCCAGACGGGTCTCCAGGTTGCGCAGCTGCGTGTCATCCAGACCGCCGGTGACTTCCTTACGATAACGTGCAATAAACGGCACGGTGTTCCCTTCATCAAGCAGGCGAACGGCAGCTTCTACCTGTTCGGCTCTGGCCTGAAGTTCACCCGCAATAATGCGGCAGAGCGAATCTTTCATCATGGCTTTGTCATCTGGTTTGTCGAAAAACAGGGGATAGTTATACGGACTGGCACGGCAAAATGCCAGCCGTGGAGGGCGCTCTCGGACTATTTAACGTACTCAATTTCGTTGACGTACCAGCTGGCTTCCCCGGCAGGTGTCTGGACCACGGCTAAATCGCCGACTTCCTTTTTCAGCAGCGCGCGGGCCATTGGCGAGTCGATTGAGATGTAATCCTTACGACCAAAAATTTCATCGTAGCCGACAATGCGAAAACGCCGGGTCGCACCGTCATCGTTCTCGATCTCTACCCATGCGCCGAAGAAGACTTTGCCTTCCTGCTGCGGTGAGTAATCAACGATTCGCAGGTTCTCGAGGCATTTAGTCAGATAACGTACCCGGCGATCAATCTCGCGCAGACGTTTTTTATTATACTGATAGTCAGCGTTCTCGCTGCGGTCGCCAAGACTGGCTGCCCAGGTCACTTTTTTGGTCACTTCCGGGCGCTCTTCCCGCCAGAGGTAATCCATCTCTTTTTTGAGTTTTTCGTACCCTTCGCGGGTGATCAGCGGCGTTTTCATGGGATGACCTTTAAGACTCTACTCAATGACAGACATTACGCACATTACGTACCACATAGCTTACCAGACAGGATTAATAATGATTTATGTGATGAAATGTGCAGATAAGCTCCTGTTAAATATGCTTTGTAACAATTTCGACTAGAATTTATACCAGATTTAGCTGGTCGTAGACGTGCACTTTTTTAGAATACGTACTGAAACACTATCCGGGCCTTTGGGAGTACATACAATGCAAGAGAACTATAAAATTCTGGTCGTGGATGACGACATGCGCCTGCGTGCGCTGCTGGAGCGTTATCTGACCGAGCAGGGCTTCCAGGTTCGAAGCGTGGCGAACGCCGAGCAAATGGATCGCCTGCTTACCCGTGAATCGTTCCACCTGATGGTGCTCGATTTAATGCTTCCTGGCGAAGACGGGCTCTCCATCTGCCGTCGTCTGCGCAGCCAGAGCAATCCGATGCCGATCATTATGGTGACGGCGAAAGGGGAAGAAGTTGACCGTATCGTGGGCCTGGAAATTGGCGCCGACGACTACATTCCTAAACCGTTTAACCCGCGTGAGCTGCTGGCGCGTATCCGTGCTGTGCTTCGTCGTCAGGCGAACGAACTGCCGGGCGCACCGTCTCAGGAAGAAGCAGTGATTGCCTTCGGTAAGTTCAAGCTGAACCTCGGCACCCGCGAAATGTTCCGTGAAGATGAGCCGATGCCACTCACCAGCGGTGAATTTGCGGTGCTGAAAGCGCTGGTCAGCCATCCGCGTGAGCCGCTGTCCCGCGACAAACTGATGAACCTGGCACGCGGTCGCGAATACTCCGCCATGGAGCGTTCCATCGACGTACAGATCTCCCGTCTGCGCCGCATGGTCGAAGAAGATCCTGCGCATCCTCGTTATATTCAGACCGTCTGGGGTCTGGGCTACGTCTTCGTGCCGGACGGTTCTAAGGCATGAAGCGAATGCGCTTTTCACCGCGCAGCTCGTTTGCCCGTACCCTGTTACTGATCGTCACCCTGCTGTTCGTCAGCCTGGTGACGACGTATCTGGTGGTGCTGAACTTCGCGATTCTGCCAAGCCTGCAGCAGTTTAATAAGGTGTTAGCCTACGAAGTCCGTATGCTGATGACCGATAAACTGCAGCTGGAGGACGGCACGCAGCTGGTAGTGCCTCCGGCGTTCCGTCGTGAGATTTATCGTGAGCTGGGCATTTCGCTGTACTCAAACGAGGCGGCGGAAGACGCAGGTCTGCGCTGGGCGCAACACTACGAATTCTTAAGCCAGCAGATGGCGCAGCAGCTGGGCGGCCCAACGGAAGTGCGCGTTGAGGTCAACAAAAGCTCGCCGGTCGTCTGGCTGAAAACCTGGCTGTCACCCAATATCTGGGTGCGCGTCCCGCTGACTGAAATCCATCAGGGCGATTTCTCGCCGCTGTTCCGCTACACCCTGGCAATTATGCTGATGGCGATAGGTGGCGCGTGGCTGTTTATCCGAATACAAAACCGACCCTTAGTCGATCTTGAGCATGCGGCCCTGCAGGTGGGGAAAGGTATTATTCCGCCGCCGCTGCGCGAATACGGTGCTTCTGAGGTGCGATCGGTCACGCGCGCGTTCAACCATATGGCGGCAGGGGTGAAGCAGCTGGCAGACGATCGTACGCTGCTGATGGCGGGCGTAAGTCACGACCTGCGCACACCGCTGACGCGCATTCGCCTGGCGACAGAGATGATGGGCGAGGAGGACGGTTATCTCGCGGAGTCCATCAACAAGGACATCGAAGAGTGTAACGCCATCATCGAGCAGTTCATCGATTACCTGCGTACCGGTCAGGAGATGCCGATGGAAATGGCAGATCTCAACGGGGTACTGGGCGAAGTGGTGGCCGCAGAGAGTGGTTACGAGCGTGAAATCGATACGGCTCTGCAGCCAGGCGAAATTCAGGTGCGTATGCACCCGCTCTCCATCAAGCGCGCGGTCGCCAATATGGTGGTCAACGCGGCGCGCTACGGCAACGGCTGGATCAAAGTCAGCAGCGGCTCCGAACTGAATCGCGCCTGGTTCCAGGTGGAAGATGATGGTCCGGGGATCAAGCCTGAACAGCGTAAACATCTGTTCCAGCCGTTTGTACGCGGCGACAGCGCGCGCAGTACCAGTGGCACCGGATTAGGGCTGGCGATTGTGCAGCGTATTGTGGATAACCATAACGGGCTGCTGGAGATTGGTACCAGCGAACGGGGTGGGTTGAGCATCCGCGCGTGGCTGCCGGTTCCGGTGACGCGGGGGCAGGTGAAAGAGAGTTAAAAAAAGCCGGGTGGCGTTACCCTTACCCGGCCTTCTCATGCTTTATAGTTCGGGTGAGCGCAGCGCCACCCGACACTATTTAAGCTTCTTACAGCTTCGGTCCCGCACTCACCAACGCCGCACCTGCTGGCGTATCGGTGTACTTCTCAAAGTTCTCAATAAACAGCTTCGCAAGGGCTTCTGCCTTCTCCTGCCACTGTTCCGGTGAGCCGTAGGTATTACGCGGGTCGAGGATATGGGTATCCACGCCCGGCAACGCCGTTGGGATTGCCAGATCGAACATCGGCAGGGTGAAGGTTTCCGCATCGTCCAGCGAGCCATCGATAATCGCGTCGATAATGGCGCGGGTATCTTTGATGGAAATACGTTTCCCCGTTCCGTTCCAGCCGGTGTTCACCAGATAGGCCTGCGCGCCTGCAGCCTGCATGCGTTTCACCAGCACTTCTGCGTACTGCGTCGGGTGCAGCGACAGGAACGCCGCGCCGAAACAGGCGGAGAAGGTTGGGGTTGGCTCCGTCACACCGCGCTCAGTACCCGCCAGTTTCGCGGTAAAGCCCGACAGGAAGTGATACTGCGTCTGGCTGGCCGTCAGGCGAGAGACCGGTGGCAGCACGCCAAAGGCATCGGCGGTCAGGAAGATCACCTTCGAGGCGTGGCCCGCTTTGGAGACCGGCTTGACGATGTTATCGATGTGATAGATCGGATACGACACGCGGGTGTTTTCGGTCTTCGAGGCATCGTCAAAATCAACGGTACCATCGGCGAGCACGGTGACGTTTTCCAGCAGCGCATCGCGGCGGATGGCACCGTAAATGTCCGGCTCGGCTTCGGCCGACAGACGGATCGTTTTGGCGTAGCAGCCGCCTTCGAAGTTGAACACGCCGTCGTCGTCCCAACCGTGTTCATCGTCGCCAATCAACCGGCGCTTAGGATCGGTGGAGAGGGTGGTTTTCCCGGTCCCGGAGAGACCAAAGAACACGGCCACGTCACCGTCTTCGCCCACGTTAGCGGAGCAGTGCATGGAGGCAATGCCCTGCAGCGGCAGCAGGTAGTTCATCACCGAGAACATCCCTTTCTTCATTTCGCCACCGTACCAGGTGCCGCCAATCAGCTGGACGCGCTCGGTCAGGTTGAAGGCAATGAAGTTTTCCGAGTTCAGGCCCTGCTCTTTCCACTGCGGGTTGGTGCATTTCGCGCCGTTCATGACGATGAAATCAGGCTCGAAATCCTGTAACTCTTCATCGGACGGGCGAATAAACATGTTCTTCACGAAATGCGCCTGCCAGGCGACTTCGGTGATAAAGCGAACGGAGAGGCGAGTGTCGGCATTGGCGCCACAGAAGGCATCAACAATAAACAATCGCTTGCCGGAGAGTTGATTCGTGACGAGTCCTTTCAGATGCTGCCAGGTTTCCTGGGAGAGCGGCTTGTTGTCGTTCTTCCCTTTGCCCTTATCTGCCCACCACAGCGTATCGCGGGTAGTGTCGTCACGGACGATATACTTATCTTTCGGCGAACGGCCGGTAAAAATCCCGGTGTCCACGGCGATAGCACCAGTGTTCGTCAACACACCTCGCTCGTATCCTTCCAGTGCTGGATTGAGCTCTTCCTGATACAGCGTATCGTAATCGGGGTTGTAGACGATTTCCTGGACGTCGTTGATACCATAAGCCTTGAGATCTTGCGGGGTTAAGTCTTTAACGCGCATGTCACTGCTCCTTAGCCAATATGTACTGCCTGAAATTGTAGGGTTTTTCTTAGGATGTTAACCGCGACGGGGCTCATAGATTTACGTATCTGGACAAAACCCTTCCTGACGGAAAACGCTGTGACTCCTGTCACGAAGCAGGGCGGATTATCGCAGGATTCGCTTTTTTGTGGGGGGAAATGTTCTCAAAAGGTTAAAACATGGAGTATTTAACCGGAAGAATGTGAATGTAATCGCATACATGTAAGAAAGTTACGTAAGGATTACATTACGAAAAACGATTCAGCTTAAAAGGGAGTTTTCCCCTCTCACCGGGCGTGAGGGGGGAGGGCATCAATGAACCTGCGGATCCGCCGGGGAGGCGTTGTTGCGGATCTCGGCGATATCCATCGAATTGAACACGTAGTGAGAACCACAGTAATCACAGTTCATATCGATTTCGCCATCTTCAGCCATGATGCTGTCGATCTCTTCGTCCGGCAGAGTACGCAGTGCGCCTGCGCAGCGTTCACGGGAACAGGTGCATTTGAACTCCACGTCCTGCGGATCGTAAAGCGTCACCTCTTCTTCGTGGTACAGACGCCACAGCACTTCATTCGCAGGCAGCGTAAACAGCTCTTCTGCTTTGATGGTTTCGGTCAGTGTCGCCAGATGCTCGAAATCGTTGCCCTGTGCGTTCTGGGCAGGCAGAACCTGCAGGAGCATACCGCCCGCCGCCAGTTGACCGTCTACTTCACCGGTGCGGATAAACAGGCGTGTTGGCAGCTGTTCGGAACGCAGGAAGTAATCTTCCAGGCACGCGGCCAGCGTATTGCCTTCCAGACCCACCACGCCCTGATAGCGCTCGCCTTCTTCTGGCGTAATGGTAATCACCAGGAAACCGTTGCCGACCAGCGTTTTCAAATCAGCACCTTCCGGCACCTCACCCTGCACGCGCGCCACACCGCGCATCTGCTGCTGGTTATTGCCGTTGATCACCGCCAGGGTCATCGGGCCGTCGCCCTGCAGCTGCACGGTGATATCCCCTGCAAACTTCAGCGTCGCTGTCAGCAGGCTGGTCGCCACCAGCAGTTCGCCAAGGATGTTTTTCACCGGCTGAGGATAGCTGTGGTTTTCGAGGATCTGTTTCCAGGTTTCGGATACCGTCACCAGCTCGCCGCGAACGGCAAATTGCTCAAACAGATAGCGATGTAATTGGTCGTGTTGGGACATAATTTTCTCTCTTTAAACGGCGATTACTCGTGTTCGCCGTGTTTAAATTTCATCAGATCGCGACGTTCTTTTTTATCCGGTCGCCTGTCCGGATGCGGCATGGTGAGGGCATTCATCTTGCGAGCCAGCGCCACTTTCTCGCGCTTTTCAACGCTTTCCGCCGTCTCTTCATACATCAGAACCGCTTCGGCAGCCGGGCGACGATGCTCGGTAACGGCTTTGACGATCACCGTGCGTTCATCGTTCCCCTGGCGCAGGGTCAGGGTGGCATTCAGTTCGACAAGTTTACTTGGCTTGCTGCGCTGCCCGTTGTAGTGCACCTTTCCCCCGTCGACCATTTCACGGGCCAGCGCGCGCGTTTTATAAAAACGGGCGGCCCACAGCCACTTATCCAGTCTTACCCCTTCGGAGGGTTTTTCTTTCATGGCGTCTCCTTCACGGTGAGTGAGGGGATCATTCGGCGATAGTCGTTCAGCGCCGGATGCCGCAGATAGCTTTTATCCGCCAGGCCGGAATCAGGATTCGTCACGCCCAGACAATAGCGAATACCAAATTTTGCCGCCGAATCCAGAATCGGTTCACTGTCATCAATGAACAAGGTTCTTTCGGGCTGCAAACCGGTCTCTTCCGCCACGGCCTGCCACAATCGCTGATCCTCTTTCGGATAACCAAATGTGTGGGTGGAAAGTAATAAATCAAGGTGCGACGCTAATCCGGTATGTTCGAGCTTTACCGCCAGATTGTGCGGATGCGCGTTGGTCAGCAAAATGCGTCGCTTGCCGCTCGCTTTTAGTGCATCCAGAAATGGCACCGTATCGTCGCGCAGCACCGCGTTCGGTCCCTGGGCGGTGGTCATGGCGCAGATATCCAGCCCGAGCTTTTCGCTCCAGTAATCCAGGCAGTACCAGTTTAGCGTATGCTGCACGGCGTGATACTGCTGGAGAATATAATCCTGCGCTTCTGCTGGAGTGATGCCCTGCTGCGCGCCATAAGTTTCAGGCACCAGCTTTTGCCAGAAGTGGGTATCAAATGCGAGATCGAGCAGCGTGCCGTCCATATCCAGCAGGACGGTATCAACGTCCTGCCAGGCAATATCAAGATGCATGAGGGGAACTCTCCAGCCAGAAGAAACGTGCGCGACAGGGTAGCATAACTGTCGCGCAGCGGTATTATCCGATCAGGCTGTCAGGCGCGGAGATGAGCTGCGGGTTGAGGCAGTTCTCGTAGTACTGCTGGATCTCGGCAAGACGCGTTCGCGAGCGCTGGTAGCGGCGCAGAGCGGCAATTCCGTTCCAGATAATGCACACCAGCATTGCCAGCATCAGCAGGGTGGTGCCGATATAACGCCACAATCCGGCGCTGTCCGGCATACGGTGCAGGTCAACGTGGCGCGTGCCGTTGGCGTCCGTGAAAATGCCCGTCACAATCCCTTCTGCACTGAACGGCGTTTGCATCAGCATCTGCGCCAGGCGCTGGAATTCGCCCCACTGATCCTGAGCCGGATAATCATACAGGGCCACTGGCGGGTAAGGCTGGTCGACCAAATCGCTGCCCTCGTCGCTGACAATCACAAACCCACCCGGTGCCGGGCTGTTTAACGCCTGGGCCGCGCGGGTGGTTTCCCGCATCACAAACGGTGCGGTGGAGGTGGTCACCAGATTCTCAAGCGATTCGGCACTCACCGGGCGCAGCAGAACGTTTACGCCATCGAGACGCCCTGCGTCAGCGCGTTTCACCAGCGCTTCCCAGTCTTTGCTGTTCCCGAGATTCACCAGCGCGTTTTTGAGACGTATACATTCATCTTCCGCAGAGCATAAATCCTGGGTTTTCATCACGATGTCGCCAAAATCATCCAGCAGCACCATTCCGGATTTCTGAATCGCGGCGCGCAGGGACTGGCTTACACGGGAGTTGTCTTCCGGCTTTGGATGAAGCTGGCGGCTCAGCGCCTGCGTCAGGGCTGTCGCTTTGCTGACCGTGTCTGATTCCGGCAGCGGCAGCGGTGGGGCGTCGTTCCAGATGATTTGTGAGCAATCAAACGGCGTAAACGGTGAATTCTGCCGCGTGTTCCAGGTGCCAGGCGCATGGATATTACACATGCCCGTTCCTTTCAGCTTCAGGGTATCACCCACGCGCACACCGGCCTCTTCCAGCTGATTAACGCTGGTGGCTTCAATGGTTTGTGCGCCTTTGATCCAGGAAAGAGTGAATTTGATCGGCATATCGAGCGGCACCAGCAAAATCAGCATCGCCAGCACCAGCGCAGCGCCACCGGCGATGACGGTACTGCGCAGCCAGTGCTGCAGCGGGAAGTTTTTCACTTCATCATGAAGCGATAAGAAACGGCCCTGACGCACGACGTGGCGGTCGAGGTAAATATCGATATCGGTTTTCTGCCCTAAATCCTGGGCGATCCACGGCTGCCAGTGGCGGGGATAGATCAGGTCGATAATCCCGAGCGAAATGTTGTTGATATGTTCCTGATCGTTCTCGCCGAACAGGCCCCAGCGCTTTGGCGTACCGCGCAGGCAGTGGATCTCACGCAGCGCGGTTTTGGCCGGTTTCGCGAACAATCCCCACAGGCCTGCGGCCAGCAGCAGAACGGCGCCGCCTGCGAGCCACGGCGCAAAAACGTCGGGCGTCATCAGGCAGAAGAAAAAGAGCAGGAAGGCGGCGACAATAAGGACTGCCTCACGAATGCCATCCGGGCGGCTGAGGGCGTACTCTTCGTGGGTTTCCTGGCGAATATTCAGCAGTTCGATCTGCTCGGTCTCTTCGCCGCGAATGGACGCCTGCGTGCCGCTGGTGCGTTCCAGCGCAAAGCGCGGCGCTTCCTGAACATATTCGCTCAGCGTATGGCCATTCAGGGCAATCACCAGCGGGATGGAATCCGTATGGATCAGCTCAACGCTATTTTCGTCATTAATATATTGTTCCCAGAACGGCGGCAGATGCACCTCGACGGAGTCGAGGTAGTAGCGCCATTTATTGGGATCGTCGGTGTTTATGCCGTAGCGGGTGATCGAGCGCGTCACGCAGAGCACAGTATCGCTTTGCGCGTTCAGCGTCAGGGAGATGGGCGCGGTGCTGGCGCCGGTCGGGCCTGGCGTCTGCAGGACACGGTTCAACGTATCAAGGTAATTTTCAATCGCGCTGCGCTCTTCAGGTGCGAGTTTGCGCGTGGTGGCTCCGGCAAAGGCGTTTAAAAAAGGCAGACGGTATTGCCGTTGTGCCCGACGCCTGAATAACCACCCTGCGAGCAATGCGCAGGCCAGCATAGCAACGAAAATTATTAGAATGGTGCTCATGCTTTCCCCATCTTACTTATCTTCAGGTGTTGTCAGTTGCACCCTTTACCGTGAATGAGTCTCTGTGGTTGGCTATCGGCAAGTATGGAGTCGAACTTGAGCGTTTTGAAGCGCATCCCAGTGACCGGAGATAATAGCAAAGGCAGCGAAGGCGGGATATCAGCAAATTCCTGGAGTTATTTCAACCTCTTGACTTTTGTTGTGAAATGAGGATTAACTCACGATACGTTGCAAAAATGTAAATAAAGAGCGATTGACATTGCCGAAACCGTGCGGCGTATCGCACAATGCACTCAGTTCACACAGCAAAGACCCATCAAGATGAGCAAACCCTTACAAAAGCCCACCATTCTGAATGTTGAAACCGTCGCCAAATCACGCCTGTTTACGGTGGAAAGTGTCGACCTGGAGTTCAGCAACGGCGTGCGTCGCGTATATGAACGTATGCGGCCCTCCACGCGCGAGGCGGTGATGATCATCCCCATTGTGGACGATCACCTGATCCTGATCCACGAATATGCGGTGGGCACAGAATCCTATGAGCTGGGTTTCTCGAAAGGGCTTATCGATCCCGGTGAAACCGTTTTTGAAGCGGCGAATCGCGAGCTGAAAGAAGAAGTAGGTTTTGGCGCGAAAGATCTGACGTTTTTGAAAAAGCTGAGCATGGCGCCGTCCTATTTCTCCAGCAAAATGAATATCGTGCTGGCAGAAGATCTCTATCCGGAGAAGCTGGAAGGGGATGAGCCTGAGCCGTTGCCGCAGGTGCGCTGGCCACTGGCGCATCTGATGGATCTGCTGGAAGAACCCGATTTTAACGAAGCGCGTAACGTGAGTGCGCTGTTCCTGGTGAGGGAATGGCTGAAAGGACAGGGTCGGCTGTAGCGCGTAAAAAACCGGGTGGTGTATTACCTTACCCGGCCAGGATTGTTAAAAACGGCTGCCTCAGGGCAGCCGTTTTGCATTTTACTTCTTAGAACAGCTCGTGCGTTTCGCCGTTATCGATAAGCTCGGTTCCCACCTCATGCACTGCCTGTGTGGTCGGCTGCGTGCCTTCGATGAAATACTCTGCCCGGCTGTTGCCACCGTTCGCTAACTGACCGGTGCTGCGATCGATATTCACCGTCACGATACCCGGCGGAGGGGTAAGCGGCTGCTCTGGTACGCCCTCAAGAACTGCTTTCATGTAAGCGTCCCAGGCTGGCTGCGCACTCTTCGCTCCGCCTTCGTAACCCGAAATCTGGTCTTTAATCGCGCCGGATGCCGTCGTGCGACCTAAATCGCGGCGGTGATCGTCAAAACCGATCCACACGGAGGTCACCACGCCCGGGCCGTAACCCGAGAACCAGGCGTCTTTCGAGCTGTTGGTGGTGCCGGTTTTACCGCCGATATCGTGGCGCTGCAAATCACGCCCCGCACGCCAGCCCGTACCCTGCCAGCCCGGTTCCCCAAAGATGTTGGTATTCAGCGCGCTTTTGATCAGGAACGACAGCGGCGTGTTGATCACGTGCGGTGCATACTCCTGCGCGCCGCTTTGGGCGACCAGCGCCTGGTTTGCCTGCTCAAGCTGCGGCTGCGGAACGACGGCGTTTTGCTGCTCCTGCGACTGAGCAACGTCTTCCATATCTTTGTTATCCAGCACGTTTGATTTTGGCGTATCGCCATAAATCACCGGAATATCGCACTCCGGGCAGGCGATTTTCGGCTTCGCCTCAAACAGCACGCCGCCCTGATCGTTTTCAATCTTGCTGATGAAATACGGGTCGACCAGGAAGCCGCCGTTAGCCATCACGGAGTAACCGCGTGCCACCTGTAATGGCGTAAAGGAGGCGGAGCCGAGGGCCAGCGATTCCGTATGCACAATATTTTGCGCCGGGAAGCCGAAGCGCTGCAGGTACTCTGCCGCGTAATCGACGCCCATTGCGCGCATCGCGCGAACCATCACCACGTTTTTGGACTGCCCCAGACCCTGGCGTAAACGGATAGGGCCAGAATATTCCGGCGGGGAGTTTTTCGGCTGCCAGTCGGAACCGGCACCCGCATCCCAGCGAGAAATCGGTACGTCGTTGAGGATACTCGCCAGCGTCAGACCTTTATCCATCGCCGCGGTATACAGGAACGGTTTGATGTTCGAGCCGACCTGGCGCAGCGCCTGCGTCGCACGGTTGAATTTGCTCTGGTTGAAATCAAAGCCGCCAACCAGCGCCATCACGGCACCGTTTTGCGGATTGATCGACACCAGCGCGGAGTTCACGTCGGGAACCTGCGCCAGCCACCAGGCGTCGTTCACCTGACGCACCCAGATTTGCTGTCCGGTTTGCACTGCATCGGTCACTTTACGCGGCGTCGGGCCTTGCGCTGTATCAGAGCGATACGGACGCGCCCAGCGGATACCGTCCATGCGCAGCGACACGGAGGTGCCGTCGGCCATCATCGCGGTGGCTTCCTGCGGATCGGCACGGGTGACGACTGCCGGCAGCAGCGGCCCGTAGGTCGGCAGCGTTTTCAGGGAGTCGATGATTTTTTTGCTGTCCCATGCGCTTTCGCCCACTTTCCACAGCACGTTCGACGGGCCACGGTAGCCGTGACGCATGTCGTAATCCATCACGTTGTTACGCACCGCCTGCTGTGCCGCCTGCTGCACTTTGCGGGTGATGGTAGTGGTGATCCGGTAGCCATCTTCATACGCCTGCTCGCCGTAACGGCTGACCATCTCCTGTCGAACCATTTCAGTCAGATAGGGGGCAGAGAAGGCGATTTCCGGCGCGTGATAGTTGGCGTCGATGGCGTCGTTGCGCGCCTGATCGTACTCAGTCTGGCTGATGTAGCCTTCGCTCAGCATGCGCGACAACACCACGTTACGACGCGCAGTGGCGCGGTTGAGGGAGTAGAGCGGGTTGAACGTTGACGGCGCTTTCGGCAGACCGGCAATGGTCGCCATCTCGCTTAAGGTCAACTGATCGACAGGTTTACCGAAATAAACCTGCGCTGCTGCACCTACGCCATAGGCGCGATAGCCCAGATAGATCTTGTTGAGGTAAAGCTCGAGGATCTCGTCTTTGCTCAGCAGTTGCTCGATGCGAATGGCAAGAAACACCTCTTTGATCTTACGCGTCAGGGTTTTTTCCGGGCTGAGGAAGAAGTTACGCGCCAGCTGCTGCGTGATGGTACTCGCCCCCTGAGAGGCACGACCAGAGAACAGCGCGACGCTGGCGGCACGGAAAATCCCCACCGGATCGACGCCATGGTGTTCGTAAAAACGGCTGTCTTCCGTGGCGATAAAGGCTTTCACCATCACCGGCGGAATCTGGTTAAGGGTCAGCGGGATACGTCGTTTTTCGCCGTACTGGGCGATCAACTCGCCATCGGCGCTATAGACCTGCATTGGGATCTGGAGTCGCACATCACGCAGTGTGGCGACATCGGGTAGTTGCGGCTCAATATATTTGTACAAACCATAAATCGAGCCTGCTCCCAGCAGAATGCAACAGACTGCAAGGATCAATAAATACTTTACGAACTTCACTGGAGATTTCCCATTTAGTTTCACTTGGGCAGTTTCTAAACAATCGCGCGGTAGTATAAAGGCAAGCCTGAAGCATTGATAGAGCCGTCACCTGACGGGCGATAAGGAGATCGTGAAGTATGGCTTTCAAAACGTGGCGAACAGGTTTTCATCTTCAACAAGATAGCGTTCTGGCTGTCTCAGTCACCCAGGAGCGCACCGGGTGGGGTCTGCGCCGCTGGTGGTGTATCCCGCTACCGGCGGGAATTATCCGCGACGGGAAAATTATCCAGCCGGAACAACTGGTTGCGGCGCTGAAGGACTGGAGTCAGGCACTGCCCCATTACCACCGCCTGTTTATCGCATTTCCGGCCGCCCGCACGCTGCAAAAGACGCTGCCTGCTCCGGCGCTGACGTTGCGCGACAGTGAACAGGCGTCGTGGATTGCCTCTGCGATGTCCCGTGAACTGGAAATGCCGCCAGAAGCGCTGTGCTTTGACTATACGCAAGACACCTTTAGCCGTGCCTTTCACGTGACAGCCGCACAAAACCAGGAGGTGGCGGCGCTGTTAACGCTCGGGGAGTCGTTGCGTCTGCATGTGGCGGCGATCACGCCCGACGCTGCGGCGCTGGCGAATCTCCTGCCGCTTCTTGACCCTCCCGTGCAGTGCGTGGCGTGGTGCGACGGCCAGCACTGGCTATGGTCGATGCGTCACCAGTGGGGGCGAAAACGCGCGGATGAGGCGAAAGATGTGGCCGAGCTGGCGGCCCTGTTAGCGCTTAGCCCTGAGGATATCGCGCTCTTCGACGCCGCAGCGCGTGATCCTTTTAGCCTGCTGGCGCGTTCTCAGCCGCCACTGCCTGAATGTGGCGCGGATTTTACCGTTGCTCTGGCCCTCGCGATGGGAGAACTCTTCGAGTGACAACGACTAACTTTTTGCCGTGGCGCCATCAACAACAGCACGCCTGCTGGCGTTTTTGGGTATGGCTGTTTGCAGGCTCCGGCCTACTTTCCCTTGCCGTGATGATAAGCCTGCGAACCGGCGATGGGCTTAAGGTGCGGGCGCTGGAGGCGCATCTGGCGGGTGAGCGCGTGATTCAACAAAAGCTGCTCGCCCATCGCGCGCAGTGGCAGGTGCTGCAGAAAGCGCACCCGCAAACCCTGCAAGCCGGGGTAGAGCGCGCGAAAACACAGGCCTGGCAATCATCGTTGGTTTCACTGGCGTCAATGATGCCGGCGCAGGCGTGGCTGACACAGCTTCAGTACCGGAAGCCTCGGCTAATGTTGACGGGGTTTGCCGCGACACCCGTCGCCCTTTCTGCACTGGCGGCGTCGCTCAGACAACTGCCGGGTTTTACTCTCGGGCCTGCGGGTGAAATGCAGCAGGACGCTGAGGGACGCTGGACGTTCAGTTTTATCCTCACGAGTCAGGGGTGAACCGTGAGCCTCTTTTATGAACGCTGGTATGAATTTCTACCGCGCACGCGCCTGTTCTGCTGGAGCCTTTTTACCGTCGCCGTACTGCTGGGTGCCTGGCTGCTGTTGGCGCGTCCGGTCATTCAGCAGCTCTCGCAGCTTGAGGCAAAGCGAAGTCAGGCTGGCGCAGAGCGCGCCGAATTATGGGCGAGTGAAGCGCAGCCACATCCGGTTTTGGCTGCGCCGGTGATCCCCGCGTCGCTGCCGTTTTCTCCGCTGGATTTTCAAACCGACGGCGTGCGGCTGGTGCGCTGGCTGCCTGGCGCCAACGGAGGGGAATTAACGCTGAAAGTGGACTGGGCGCAGATTCCGGCCGTGTTTGAGCGGCTCGCGCAGCGTGGGATGGCCGTGAGCGGGTTTTCCGTTAAGCCGGAGGAGACGCGGTTACAGCTGATTCTGCAGGTGGAGAACACCGATGCGAACTGAGCTGCGCTGTCTGATTTTGTGTTCACTGGCACTGCTCACCGGCATGCGTGACCCCTTTCGCCCGCCGGACGATCGCTGTGCCACAGGTGCATTAGCACGCTGGCGCTATCAGGGGATGATCCAGAGCGGAAGTGCTGTGGGTATCGTCAAGGATGAACAGGAGCGCTGGCATCGCATACGGCAGGGCGAACGACTGCCAGCGGGCTGGCAGGTGCTGACATTCAATGAAACGGAAATGGTCGTCGGGCTTGGCGAGGGATGTGAGCCGAAAGCGTGGCGATGGCAACGAGAGGGAACGAAGAATGAAACGACTCAGGAGAATCATCCTGCTGATGATGCTCAGCATGCCGACATGGGCCGCAGTGCCAAAACCCGTCACTCTGGCGGTGGATGACGTACCCGTGGTGCAGATTTTACAGTCACTGGTGGAGCTTGAGGGCCGTAATCTGATTGTTGCACCGGACGTGAAAGGCGCGCTTTCGCTGCATCTCACCCATGTCCCGTGGCGGCAGGCGCTGCACATCGTCGTGACCAGCGCCGGACTGGTGCTGCGCGAAGAGGGCGGTGTTTTCTATGTCAACACTGCCGCAGGGCAACGTGAGCAGCAGACGCGAAAAGAGGAGGAGCTGGCGCAGCAGAAACTGAATGTGCCGCTCTCCTCGCGCGCGATCTCTTTAGCCTACGCGGATGTCACCGAGCTGCAAAAAGCGGCGGAAAAACAGCTCAGCCCCAAGGGCAGTCTCTCCGTAGATAAACGTACCAACCGCCTGCTGGTGCGGGATATCCCCGTGGTACTCGATTCTCTGGAGCGCTGGGTCGAACAGATGGACCTGCCCGTGGCGCAGGTGGAACTCGCCGCCCATATCGTCACCATCAATGAAAAAAGCCTGCGTGAACTGGGGGTGAAGTGGAATCTGGCGGAGGCGCAGAGTGCCGGTTCACCGGGGCAAGTCACCACGCTGGGTGCTGATTTGTCAGTGGCGAGTGCCACAACGCACGTCGGATTTAATATTGGGCGGATTGACGGCAGGCTGTTGGATCTGGAGCTGTCGGCACTGGAGCAAAAGCAGCAGTTGGAGATCATCGCCAGCCCACGGCTATTGGCGTCGCATATGCAGCCTGCCAGTATCAAACAGGGCAGTGAAATTCCGTATCAGGTGTCCAGTGGTGAGAGCGGGGCGACATCGGTGGAGTTCAAAGAGGCGGTACTGGGGATGGAAGTGACGCCCGTGGTGCTTCCAAATGGCCGCGTGCGATTAAAGTTACACATTAGCGAAAATATGCCTGGCCAGGTTTTACAGCAGGCCGATGGCGAAACCCTGGCGATTGATAAACAGGAAATCGAAACGCAGGTGGAAGTAAAAAGCGGTGAAACACTCGCGCTGGGGGGAATTTTCTCGCAAAAGAATAAAACGGGCAGTGACAGTATTCCGGGTCTCGGTGGGCTTCCCTGGGTGGGGCAACTCTTTCGCCACGACGGCAAGGATAACGAGCGGCGCGAGCTGGTGGTCTTCATCACACCGCGTCTGATTAGTATTCAATAATGGAAACGATCCCCGCGAGGATTTTGCAGCCAGTTTGTTGCAGATGTTTGACGTGGGGCATGAATTAGCATACAAGGAGTACCGATTTGAGTTTCAGCTTCTCCTAATCTTACCTCTTGTTGCTTTAAGCATCTGGCGTGGTGATTTAATCAGTTGCCAAACAAGCAGGACTACTGAGATAATTTTTAGTCTGACTCTCGCACTATCGCATATGAGGTTTCAGTTCATGTCCTGCTACGCTGAGTGTCTGCGAAGCGGGGATTACCATTAACGAATAGTCTTAGTAGTACCGAAAAAATGGCAGAGAAACGCAATATCTTTCTGGTTGGGCCTATGGGTGCCGGCAAAAGCACTATTGGGCGCCAGTTGGCTCAACAACTCAATATGGAATTTTACGATTCTGATCAAGAGATTGAGAAACGAACCGGAGCTGATGTGGGCTGGGTCTTCGATGTAGAAGGCGAAGAAGGTTTCCGTGACCGTGAAGAAAAAGTTATCAATGAACTTACGGAAAAACAGGGCATCGTGCTGGCAACGGGCGGTGGTTCTGTAAAATCTCGCGAAACTCGTAACCGTCTCTCCGCCCGCGGCGTTGTGGTCTATCTTGAGACGACCATCGAAAAACAGCTGGCACGGACGCAGCGCGATAAAAAGCGCCCGTTACTGCAAGTTGAAACGCCTCCACGTGAAGTTCTGGAAGCATTGGCCGGTGAGCGCAATCCACTGTACGAAGAGATTGCTGATGTAACCATTCGTACCGACGATCAGAGCGCTAAAGTGGTTGCAAACCAGATTATTCATATGCTGGAAAGCAACTGATTCTGGCTTTATATACACTCGCCCACGGGTATAAGCATTTAAGGTGGATGTCGCGTCATGGAGAGGATTACAGTTACTCTCGGGGAACGTAGTTACCCTATCACCATCGCGGCTGGCTTGTTTAACGATCCAGCTTCCTTCTTACCACTGAAAGCGGGTGATCAGGCAATGCTGGTCACCAACGAGACTCTGGCTCCGCTTTATCTCGACAAGATTCGTCATCTGCTGGAACAGGCAGGCGTGAAGGTCGACAGTGTGATTCTGCCTGATGGCGAGCAGTATAAAAGCCTGGCGGTACTCGATACCGTCTTCACCGCATTACTGCAAAAACCGCATGGTCGCGATACGACACTACTTGCCCTGGGCGGTGGTGTTGTTGGCGATCTGACGGGGTTTGCTGCGGCAAGTTATCAACGTGGTGTTCGTTTTATTCAAATTCCTACCACGTTACTCTCGCAAGTCGACTCCTCAGTTGGCGGCAAAACGGCCGTCAATCATCCGCTTGGCAAAAACATGATTGGCGCGTTCTATCAGCCCGCTTCGGTGGTGGTGGATCTCGACTGTCTGAAAACCCTGCCTAAACGCGAACTGGCGTCAGGCCTTGCTGAAGTGATCAAATACGGCATTATTCTTGACGGTGAGTTCTTCACCTGGCTGGAAGAGAACATGGATGCGCTGCTTAACCTTGACGGTCAGGCACTGGCGTATTGCATCCGCCGTTGTTGTGAGCTGAAAGCCGAAGTCGTTGCAGCGGACGAGCGGGAAACCGGCTTACGTGCTTTACTGAATCTGGGGCATACGTACGGTCACGCGATTGAAGCCGAAATGGGCTACGGTAACTGGCTTCATGGTGAAGCGGTTGCTGCAGGCATGGTAATGGCTGCTCGCACCTCCGAACGTCTGGGTCAGTTCACGAAAGAAGAGACTCAACGCATCATCACGCTGCTGGAGCGCGCGGGTTTACCCGTGACGGGACCACGCGAGATGTCTTCGCAAGCGTATTTACCCCACATGATGCGTGATAAAAAAGTATTGGCTGGCGAGATGCGTTTAGTCCTCCCGCTGGCAATAGGGAAGAGTGAAGTGCGCGGCGGAGTGTCGCACGAAGTGGTTCTTGGCGCGATTGCTGATTGCCAGCAGGCGTAACAACTAGAAAGGTCTGGCTACTGTCAAAGGTGGCTATTTAGATTCAGGTGCAATGCAACGTCGTAAGCATGAGCCTTTGAGTGGGGTGTTAAATGGATGAATTCAAACCAGAAGACGAGCTGAAACCCGATCCCAGCGATCGTCGTACTGGTCGTTCTCGTCAATCTTCAGAACGTGATAACGAGCCGCAAATCAACTTTGACGATGTTGATTTGGATGCAGACGATCGTCGTCCGTCACGCAGCCGCAATGCGCGTGATGAGCGAGAAGAAGAAGAGGGTTATGAGTCCGAAGAAGATTCAATGGACGAAGAGCCTGTAGAGCGTCGCCCACGCAAACGTAAAGCGGCAGCAAAAAAACCGGCTTCCCGCCAGTACATCATGATGGGCCTTGGCGTGTTTGTCCTGCTGCTGCTGATTATCGGCATCGGCTCCGCGCTGAAAGCACCGTCAACAGATTCCACTGAGCAGACGCCTTCTGCCGAAAAGAGCATTAATCTTTCGGGGAATGACACTGCCGATCAGGCCAATGGTGCGCAGCCTGCGCCTGGCACAACATCTGCTGAGCAGACTGCAAATGCGACGCAGGATGTTTCTCTGCCGCCTGTCTCCTCAACGCCAACTCAGGGTCAAACGCCTGCTACGCCAGAAGGCCAGCAGCGTGTAGAAGTTCAGGGCGATCTGAATAACGCACTGACCCAACCGCAGAGCCAGGATCAGGTGAACAACGTAGTGGCTAACTCTACGCTGCCAACCGAGCCTGCGACGGTAGCTCCGATTCGTGGTGGCGCGGCTCAACCGCAAACCGCAGCAACGGAAACCAAACCGCGTCAGACTCAGACCCAGACCCAGACTGCGCCTCGACCAGAGCGCAAGCAGGCTGTCATTGAGCCGAAGCGTGAAACCAAACCGCAGACGGTTGCGAAAGCGCCAGAAGCGAAACCTGTTGCACAGCCTAAGCAGACCGAAACCGCAGCCGTGAAAGCGCCTGCTGCGACAACGACTGCACCGAAGGCCACGACCTCAACGCCAGCAGCCACGCCTGCGCCAGCCGCGACGGCAACGGCCAGCGCTGCAGCCACGGGTAAATCTACGGGCAACGTGGGTTCGCTGAAATCAGCGCCTTCCAGCAACTACACGCTTCAGTTGAGCAGCTCTTCCAGCTACGACAATCTGAACGGCTGGGCGAAGAAATCGAATCTGAAAAACTATGTGGTTTATCAGACGACCCGCAACGGGCAACCCTGGTATGTGCTGGTGAGCGGTGTGTACGCGTCTAAAGACGAAGCGAAACGCGCAGTTGCCGCGTTACCTGCGGATGTTCAGGCGAAAAACCCGTGGGCGAAACCGATTCATCAGGTTCAGGCTGATTTGAAGTAATGGTTAAAGCGCAGGATGCTGTCGGAGCTTTTTCCACAGCCGGAGAAGGTGTAATTAGTTAGTCAGCATGAAAAAAAATCGCGCTTTTCTAAAATGGGCGGGGGGGAAATACCCCCTGCTCGACGATATTAATAAACATCTGCCGAAAGGCGAGTGTCTTATCGAGCCCTTCGTGGGCGCCGGGTCGGTGTTCCTGAACACCGACTTTTCTCGCTATATCCTTGCGGATATCAACAGCGATCTCATTACCCTCTACAACATCGTTAAAACTCAGACAGATGAGTATATCGATGCGGCGCGTCAACTCTTTACCCCAGAGAACAACAACCCGGACGCCTACTATCAGTATCGCGCCGAGTTCAACCAGAGCACGGATGCGTTCCGTCGCGCGCAGTTGTTCTTGTATCTGAACCGTCATGGCTACAATGGCCTGTGCCGGTACAACCTGAAGGGTGAATTTAACGTGCCGTTTGGCCGCTACAAGCGTCCCTACTTCCCGCTGGCCGAGCTGCAGCATTTTGCCGAAAAGGCACAGAAAGCGGAGTTCCATTGCATCTCGTATGAAAAGTGCATGGAAATGGCGAACGCAGACTCCGTGGTTTATTGCGATCCGCCTTACGCCCCGCTCTCGGCCACGGCGAATTTTACCGCCTATCACACCAACAGCTTCAGCCCGAAAGAGCAGGCTCATCTGGCTGAAATGGCGGAAAAGCTGGTCAGTAAGCAAATCACGGTGTTAATTTCGAACCATGACACGCCTGATACTCGCGAGTGGTACAAAGCGGCGAACGATCGTATTCAGCTTAAAGTGCGGCGCAGTATCAGCAGCAACGGCGGCACACGTAAAAAGGTGGACGAACTGCTGGCTCTTTATCGACCCTGAGCCGTTTCGCCCGCCGGTAACTACATTTCAAGGAGATGCGGATGAAACAGTTTTTGATTGCTCCCTCAATTCTGTCAGCCGATTTCGCCCGCCTGGGTGAAGATACGGCCAACGCCTTAGCCGCCGGTGCGGATGTGGTCCATTTCGACGTCATGGACAATCACTACGTGCCGAACCTGACCATCGGCCCGATGGTTCTGAAAGCGCTGCGTAACTACGGCATCACCGCCCCGATTGACGTTCACCTGATGGTGAAACCGGTCGATCGCATTGTGCCGGATTTTGCCGCCGCAGGGGCCAGCATCATTACCTTCCATCCCGAAGCCTCCGAGCATGTCGATCGCACGCTGCAGCTGATTAAAGAAAACGGCTGCAAAGCGGGCCTGGTGTTTAACCCGGCAACCCCGCTCAGCTACCTTGATTACGTCATGGATAAGCTGGATGTGATCCTGCTGATGTCCGTTAACCCAGGCTTTGGCGGCCAGTCCTTTATCCCGCAAACGCTGGATAAACTGCGCGAAGTGCGCCGTCGTATTGATGAGTCTGGCTATGATATCCGCCTGGAAGTGGACGGCGGCGTGAAGGTCAACAACATTGGCGAGATCGCGGCGGCGGGTGCGGATATGTTCGTTGCCGGCTCGGCGATTTTCGACCAACCGGATTACAAAAAAGTCATTGAAGAAATGCGCGCTGAACTGGCAAAGGTAAGTCATGGATAAGTTGAAGGCAATTCGGGGCGTCGCATTCGACCTCGATGGCACGCTGGTCGACAGCGCGCCAGGTTTAACCAGCGCCGTGGATCAGGCGCTCTATGCGCTCGAACTGCCGATGGCAGGCGAAGATCGCGTAGTGACCTGGATCGGTAACGGCGCAGATGTGCTGATGGAACGTGCCCTGACATGGGCGCGCCAGGAGCGTGCGATTCAGCGCGCCGCGCAGGGTAAACCCGGCGTTGATCACTCGGATATCCCTCAGGACGAGCAGTTACGCGTCCTGCGTAAACTCTTCAATCGTTACTATGAAGAGACGGTGGAAGAGGGCAGCTTCCTGTTCCCGGACGTGGTAGAAACCCTTAGCGCGCTGCATTCTAACGGCCTGCCGCTGGCGCTGGTAACCAACAAGCCGACGCCGTTTGTCGCTCCGCTGCTTGAAGCGCTGGGCATCGCGAAGTATTTCTCCGTGATCGTCGGCGGTGATGACGTACAAAATAAAAAGCCGCATCCTGAGCCGATCTTACTGGTGGCAGGAAAACTGTCGTTGTCGCCTGAACAGCTGCTCTTTGTCGGCGATTCGCGCAATGATATTCTGGCGGCCAAATCGGCAGGATCCCCCTCCGTCGGCCTAACCTATGGCTACAACTACGGTGAAGCCATTACGCTGAGTGAGCCGGACGTGGTGTTCGATCACTTCAAAGATTTACTGCCCGCACTCGGGCTTTCGCACAGTGAACATCAGGAATCGAAAAATGACTAAGCCCATCGTATTTAGTGGCGCACAGCCTTCAGGTGAATTGACCATTGGTAACTACATGGGTGCGTTACGTCAGTGGGTCAACATGCAGGATGATTATCACTGCATCTACTGCATCGTGGATTTACACGCGATTACCGCGCGTCAGGATCCAGAGAAACTGCGTAAAGCGACGCTGGATACGCTGGCGCTGTACCTGGCCTGTGGCATCGATCCTGAGAAAAGCACCATCTTCGTGCAGTCTCACGTGCCAGAACACGCACAGCTCGGCTGGGCGCTGAATTGCTACACCTATTTCGGTGAACTGAGCCGCATGACCCAGTTCAAAGACAAATCCGCGCGCTACTCTGAAAACATTAACGCCGGTCTGTTTGACTACCCGGTGCTGATGGCGGCAGATATTCTGCTGTACCAGACTAACCAGGTCCCGGTCGGTGAAGACCAGAAACAGCATCTGGAGCTTAGCCGTGATATCGCCCAGCGCTTCAATGCCATTTATGGTGATGTCTTTAAAGTACCAGAGCCGTTCATTCCGAAATCCGGCGCGCGCGTAATGTCTCTGCTTGAGCCGACCAAGAAGATGTCCAAGTCCGACGATAACCGCAATAACGTGATCGGCCTGCTGGAAGATCCGAAAGCGGTGGTTAAGAAGCTTAAGCGTGCAGTGACCGACTCCGACGAGCCGCCTGTTGTTCGCTACGACGTGCAGAACAAAGCAGGCGTATCAAACCTGCTGGATATTCTCTCCGGCGTGACCGGTCAGAGCATCCCTGAGCTTGAGCAGCACTTCGAAGGCAAAATGTATGGTCACCTGAAAGGGGAAGTGGCTGAGGCGGTTTCCGGCATGCTGACTGACCTGCAGGAGCGTTATCACCGTTTCCGTAACGACGAAGCGTTCCTGAACAACGTGATGCGCGACGGTGCCGATAAAGCCAGCGCTCGTGCGTCTGAAACCCTGAAAGCGGTGTATGACGCGATTGGGTTTGTAGGTAAGCCGTAAGCCGTTGCCGGGTGGTTTGACGTAGACCGGGAAAGCGCGAGCGTAACCGGCGAAACAACCGCTCTGCACCAAAAAAAACCGGGATATTCCCGGTTTTTTTGTGCCTGAAAAAGACTTACGGCTGTTCTGCCGCCGGGCCGCAGCCGCCGATCATTTTCGAAATCGAGATCGCAGGGTGCAGGAAGTAATCATAGCCGCAGTTGTTTTTGGTGTTTTGCACGTGACCCGTACACGCCGTCAGGGTCGATAACAAGCCAACTAACACAGCGGCTTTTGCCAGTTTAAACATACACTTTCCTTGTAATGGAGCCGTACTTTTGGATGTAAAATGAGGGAATTAATGGAAAAGATTCCATTTCGCAGGCGGTATGTTATCGGCAGGTGTCAGGCGGGAGTAGTCCGGTTAAAGACTACTCCCTGAAGTGTGAATATGCGGGGGTAAGATTAATGGTTGGAGAACCAGTTCAGCTTTTCGCGCAGTTCGACCACGCGGCCGACAACGATCAGCGCCGGGCTTTCCACCTGCTGCGCCAGTTCACCCAGTTGAGTCAGAACGCCGCTCACCACGCGTTGCGTAATGGCGGTGCCGTTTTCCACCAGCGCCACCGACATATCCTCCGGCATACCGTGTTCCAGCAGTTTTTCCTGGATGGTGGCCGCCTGGTTTAGCCCCATGTAGAACACCAGCGTCTGTTTCTCTGCGGCCAGGTTATGCCAGTCCAGCTCGCTGCCGGTTTTCAGGTGGCCCGTCACCAGGCGCACGCTCTGGGCGTAATCGCGATGAGTCAGCGGAATACCGGAGTAGGCCGAGCAGCCGGACGCTGCCGTAATTCCCGGTACAACCGAGAACGGAATACCCGCATTGCAGAGCGTTTCCAGCTCTTCGCCGCCGCGCCCAAAGATAAACGGATCGCCGCCCTTGAGGCGCACCACGCGTTTTCCTTTTTGCGCTTCGCGCAGCAGAATCTGGTTAATCTCTTCCTGCGGCACGCAGTGATACCCGGCGCGTTTACCCACGAAGACCCGGTCAGCGTCGCGGCGCACCAGATTCATGATGTCATCAGAGACCAGACGATCGTAAACCACGATATCCGCCTGCTGGATCTGCTGCAGCCCTTTCAGGGTCAATAGCCCCGCGTCACCCGGCCCTGCGCCGACCAGCACCACTTCACCGCGATGGTCCAGCGGCTCGGTCAGCAGGCGTTCGGTGGTCTCGGTGATGGCTTTCTGATCCTGATTCGCCAGCGACTGCGCCAGGCGATCGTTTACAAAGAATTTTTCCCAGAAGCGACGGCGCTCGCCAACGGTGGCGAAGGTTTTCTTCACCCGCGAGCGGAGTTGCCCCGCGTAGTGCGCCACCTGACCAAGATGCTGAGGCAGTATCGCTTCCAGTTTCTCACGCAGCAAACGCGCCAGCACCGGAGAGGTGCCGCCGGACGACACCGCCACCATCAGCGGCGAGCGGTCGATAATCGACGGCATAATAAAACTGGCCTCTTTTGGCGCGTCGACCACATTGCAGAAAATACGGCGGGTTTCACAGGCGTCGCTGACGCGCTGGTTCACTTCGTCGTTATCTGTAGCGGCAATGGTCAGCCAGCAGGTGTCGAGCAGCGCTTCGTCGAATTCGCCTTCGACCAGTGTCACCATGCCTTCCTGCGCCCATACGGTGAACTGAGGGTCAAAGGCGAGGGCATTCACCGTCAGTCGGGCACCCGCTTCTAACAGCAGACGCGCTTTGCGTTCAGCGACATCGCCACCGCCCACCAGCAGGCAGTCGCGATGGCGTAATTGACAGAAAATCGGCAGGTGATCCACGACATTACCTCTTAAGAGTGGGCTTTCGCCTGAACAGTTGCGATGGTTTACGGAGTCGGATGCTCCGCTTTGTGAGTAGCATACTCGTAACGACAAGCGTCATACAGAAAACATGTGAAACGCACGGGAGGCATTGCGCCTCCCGTTCTGGTTTAGCCTTTCAGCTGCACGTTGCCGTCTTTCACGCGAACGTCGTAGTGCTTCACAGAATGACTTTCATCCTCCATACAGTGCCCGTCCGTTAAGCGGAAACGCTGTTTTTTCAGCGGGCTGGCGACCCACAGCTCGCCCTGGTGTTCAGCAATCAGGCCGCGAGACAACACGCTGGCCTCAAAGAACGGGTCAATATTGCTGATCGCGAAGAGCTGTTCATCGTGGCGCGGGCGGATGATTGCCACATGCTCGTTGCCCAGCAGCGCACAGACGCCCGTCGCTGGAATGATGTCGTCGATTTTGCAGATGTTTACCCACTGGCTCATACGTTTTCCTCCACCAGAGTCACCGGAATGCGCTCGTATGGCGTTGCCGGACGGTGCTGCTCGCGCTCAGGAACAACCTGTACGTTCGGATCGCGCTGGGTGCTGTTGATAAAGTGTTTGAAGCGAACCTGCGCGGCTGGCGTGTTGACGGTTTCTGTCCACTCGCAAATGACGGCCTCGCGCAGGCGGGCAATCTCTTCTTCCAGATGCTCGTTCAGGCCAAGTTTATCGTCGATGATCACCGATTTCAGGTATTCGATGCCGCCTTCCAGGTTATCGAGCCAGGAGGCGGTACGGGTCAGTTTGTCGGCGGTACGAATGTAGAACATCATGAAGCGGTCGAGATACTTGAGCAGGGTTTCGCGATCGAGATCGGCCGCCAGCAGGTCGGCGTGACGCGGTTTCATCCCGCCGTTACCGCACACGTACAGGTTCCAGCCTTTTTCGGTGGCGATAATACCCACGTCTTTACCCTGCGCTTCCGCACATTCGCGGGTACAGCCGGAGACGCCAAACTTCATTTTGTGTGGGGTACGAATGCCCTTGTAGCGGTTTTCCAGCTCAACGCCGAAGCCCACGCTATCGCCCACGCCGTAACGGCACCAGGTGCTGCCGACGCAGGTTTTCGCCATACGCAGCGCTTTGGCATACGCGTGACCGGTTTCGAAGCCCGCTTCGATCAGCTGACGCCAGATTTCCGGCAGGTCGTCTTTCTGCGCGCCAAACAGACCGATACGCTGGGAACCGGTGATTTTGGTGTACAGGTTAAATTCGCGCGCCACGCGTCCCACGGCCACCAGCCCTTCCGGGGTGATTTCGCCACCGGCGGAACGTGGGATCACGGAGTAAGTCCCGTCTTTCTGGATGTTCGCCAGGAAGTTGTCGTTGGTATCCTGCAGCGGCGTGTGCTCTGGCTTCAGGATGTATTCGTTCCAGCAGGAGGCCAGCAGTGAACCGACGGTCGGTTTACAGACTTCGCAGCCGTAGCCCTGACCGTGTTTTTGCAGCAGTTCGTCGAAGGTTTTGATGCCTTCCACGCGGATCAGGTGGTAAATCTCCTGGCGTGAGTAAGAGAAGTGCTCACACAGGTTGTTGTTCACTTCGATGCCCTGTTTCGCCAGTTCGGCGTTCAGCACCTGGGTGACCAGCGGAATACAGCCGCCGCAGCCGGTACCGGCTTTGGTTTCGGCTTTCAGGGCGGCGACGGTATGGCAGCCTTTGTTGATCGCCGAGATCAGCATGCCTTTGGTCACGTCGAAGCAGGAGCAAATCTGCGCGCTGTCGGGCAGTTTATCCACGCCGATAGAAGGTTTACCGTTGGAGGCGTGAGCCGGCAGGATCAGCGCGTCCGGGTTTTCCGGCAGTTCGATGGCGTTCAGGACCAGCTGCAGCAGGTTACCGAAATCGCTGGTATCCCCCACCAGCACCGCACCCAGCAGGTTTTTGTTGTCCTGACTGACGATCAGGCGTTTGTAGACTTCTTTGCTTTCGTCGAGGTACACGTAGCTGCGACAGCCTGGCGTGCGGCCGTGCGCATCGCCGATCCCGCCGACGTCCACGCCGAGCAGTTTCAGCTTGGCGCTCATGTCCGCGCCGGTGAAGGCATTTTCGTTACCGAGAATATGGTCAACGGCGACCTGCGCCATTTTGTAGCCGGGTGCCACCAGACCATACACGCGGTTGTTCCAGCTGGCGCATTCGCCGATGGCGTAAATGTCCGGGTCGGAGGTCTGACAGGCGTCGTTAATCATGATCCCGCCACGCTGAGCCACGGCCAGACCGCACTGGGTCGCCATTTTGTCGCGCGGACGGATACCGGTGGAGAAGACGATGAAGTCGACTTCCAGCTCGCTGCCGTCGGCAAAGCGCATGGTTTTACGCGCTTCGGTGCCTTCCTGAACGATCTCTTTGGTATTTTTGCTGGTGTGAACTTTCACACCCATGCTTTCGATTTTACGGCGCAGCTGATCGCCACCCATGTGGTCGAGTTGTTCAGCCATCAGCATCGGGGCAAATTCGATGACGTGGGTTTCGACCCCCAGGTTTTTCAGCGCGCCTGCCGCTTCGAGGCCCAGCAGACCGCCGCCGACTACCGCACCGCGTTTACTGCGGCGTGCACAGGATTCGATCGCTTTGAGGTCTTCAATGGTACGATAAACGAAGCAATCCTGCGTTTCCGAGCCTTTTATTGGCGGGATCCACGGGTAAGAGCCAGTCGCCATGATCAACTTATCGTAAAAAACCGTGCGTCCGGCACTGGAGTGAATCACTTTTTCCTGGCGGTTGATGGTGATAGCGCGTTCGCCCACCAGCACCTTGACGCCATGCTTCTCGTAGAAACCTTCACGCACCAGCGAAAGTTCTTCCGCGGTGTGATGAGAGAAGTAGGAAGAGAGGTGTACACGATCGTATGCTTTGCGGGGTTCTTCACAGAAGACGGTAATATCGAACTGGGCAGCGTCAGCTTTATCAAGGAGATCCTCAATAAAGCGGTGGCCGACCATGCCGTTACCGATAATAGCGAGTCTGACTTTGCTCATTTTTGCCTCGATTTCTTTTCTATTACTGCCTACCTTAACGATTCAGCAGGGGCACTTATTGATGCAAATCAAATACGCCTTAACCTACCACTTAGTGGGTATATGACTGATTTGTCAGGATTTTTATAAGTCATGGAAATAGCACGCTTTTCGCGAGAGTCTAATTTATATACAAATTAGGGGGCTAATGATTACGATGACGTACCCCTTAATTTCAGCCGCATTTTTCGGGAGAAAGGTATGACGACAACACCGCTTTGGCTGGTTCAGAATGTTCGGTTACCTGGCCGGGAAGGGCTATGGCAAATCGGCATTGAGAATGGCCGTTTTGCAGAGATCACCCCGATGCGCGACGCTCATGACGAAAGTTATGAAGTGCTTAACGCTCGCGGTGGACTGGCGATTCCGCCGTTTATCGAGCCTCATATTCATCTGGATACGACGCAAACCGCCGGGGAACCGAGCTGGAACCAGTCGGGAACGTTGTTTGAAGGCATCGAACGCTGGGCCGAACGCAAGGCGCTGCTCAGCCATGACGATGTCAAAGCCCGCGCGTGGAAAACGCTGAAGTGGCAAATCGCCAACGGTATCCAGTTCGTGCGCACCCATGTGGATGTCTCCGATCCGACCCTGACCGCCCTGAAAGCGATGCTGGAAGTGAAGCAGGAAGTGGCGCCGTGGGTCATGCTGCAAATCGTCGCATTCCCGCAGGAAGGCATTCTCTCTTATCCCAACGGCGCGGCGCTGCTGGAGGAGGCCTTAAAACTGGGGGCCGATGTGGTCGGGGCGATCCCGCACTTTGAATTTACCCGCGAGTACGGCGTGGAGTCCTTGCACATCGCCTTCGCGCTGGCGAAAAAATATGACCGCCCGCTGGATATCCACTGCGATGAGATCGACGATGAGCAGTCGCGCTTCATCGAAACCGTCGCCATGCTGGCGTACGAGGCGGGCATTGGCCATCGCGTGACCGCCAGCCATACCACGGCGATGCACTCCTACAACGGTGCTTACACGTCGCGCCTGTTCCGCCTGCTGAAAATGTCAGACATCAACTTTGTCGCCAATCCGCTGGTGAATATCCATCTTCAAGGGCGTTTTGACGACTATCCGAAACGCCGCGGCATCACCCGGGTGAAAGAGCTGCTCGAGGCTGGGATTAACGTCTGCTTCGGTCATGATGACGTCTTTGATCCCTGGTATCCGCTGGGGACGGGCAATATGTTGCAGGTGCTGCACATGGGGCTGCATGTTTGCCAGATGATGGGCTATCCGCAAATCGACAGCGGGTTAAACCTGATCACGCACAACAGCGCCAGAACGTTTGGCCTGACGGATTACGGCATCGAAACGGGTCATCCGGCGAACCTGATTATTCTGCCTGCTGAGAGCGGTTTTGAAGCGGTGCGTTGCCAGGTGCCGGTGCGCTGGTCGATTCGTCAGGGACGGGTGATCGCCACCACACAGCTGGCGCAAACGTGGATACAAACCGATAGCGGGGGAGAGGAAGTGAGTTTTACCCGAAACAGCCCCTTTGCCGATGGCAAAGGGGCGTAGGCATTAGTGAGAAGCCGCTGCCGTGTTGTGCTGACGGTGGCGGGTGACAAAGCCCAGAATCAGACACATCACGAACACCACGGCGTACAGGCCGTTAGCCGTGTGCAGGGCTGCCAGCGGGCCACTGTGCGCCACGATTGGACCGGTCACCACGAAAGTCAGCATGGTGCCGATGGTGCCGCAGGTCAGCACAAAGTTCACCAGCTTCGGCGATGCCACTTTGGTTTGCAGGGAGCCGAGCGTAATGATCGAGGTGTAAATCGCGCTGGAGAAGAAACCGAGGGTCAGAATGAACCACGGCATATGCTCCGGCGAACCGTTGATGAACAGATACATCAGCACGGTTGCCAGGCCCGCCAGTACGGTCAGGATGCGCTGCAGATCGAAGAAGCGCAGGATGAAGCTAAACGCCCACATGCCAAACATGTACGACATCCAGAAATCACTCACCAGTTTACCGGCGTCGTTCAGACTCATGCCCAGCCCTTTGGCATATTCCGGCACCCAGGAGATAAAGCCCAATTGGCCGAGGATGTAGCACAGCGCGGCAATGGAGAGGAACAGCACGCCGATTCCCCATTTCTCTTTCACCACCGGCTCAGACGTTTGCACCGCTTTTTTGCCCAGTACCGGGAAATCGCAGCCGAAGGTCAGAATAAAGATAGCGACGTACACCAGCCCGATGCAGGCATAAACCCAGTACCACTCGATGCTACGCGCCAGAAGAACGGCGGCCACCATTGGGAAGATCATCCCCGCCATGCTGAAGAACGAGTCGGTGAACAGCAGACGCGCGCCGCGCTGGCGGCCTTCGTACATGTGGGTGATCAGGAAGGTCCCGATGGACATAGTAATCCCGCTGACCAGCCCGAGAACGAACATCGACGCCGAGAACAGGGCGATACTGTGGCTGACCATCAGGCCCGCCACGGCGGCGACCATCAGCACAAAGCCGAAGCGCAGCTGCGTTTTCAGCGGCACGATTTCCATCAGCCAGGCGTTTAAAAAGATCGAAATCAGGATCCCGGCGTTCAGGAAGGTGAAGGTGTTACTCATGCTGGAAACAGGTAGCTGGAAATAATCGGCAATATTGCCCATTACCATCCCGGTGACGATCACCAGTGCGCCGGTGAGGGCGTACGAGAAGAAGCTGATCCATGTGAGCTTGATGCGGTTGCTGTTAGTCATGTCTGCCTTGTATATGTACGTAAAGCGCGTTGACGCGCGAAGTGCGGGCAGATTTTAGTCATTAAAGTGATCTATTTAAATCTTTTCTGAAAATTATGATCATCGTTACAGTATTTATCATGACGTAAGTCACCTTTTTACCCGCTGGATTCAACTGTTTGCGCCGTTACAACTGTTTCAAATTCGTAAAATTAGGTAAAAGGCTGGCCTCCATCCATACTGCTCTTTAGAATCAAGCAACTTGCCTTATTTACCGCGCTTTTTTAAGGAATTCTCATGCTCAAATCAACTCTGGCGGCTGTCGCAGCTGTGTTTGCTCTTTCTGCTGTCTCTCCTGCTGTTCTCGCAGCGAAAGGCGACCCCCATGTTTTGCTGACAACGTCCGCCGGGAATATTGAGCTGGAACTGAATAGCCAGAAAGCTCCTGTTTCTGTGAAAAACTTCCTTGATTACGTCAATAGCGGTTTCTATAACAACACCACATTTCACCGTGTGATCCCGGGCTTCATGCTCCAGGGCGGCGGTTTTAACGAGCAGATGCAGCAGAAACAGCCTAACGCGCCGATCAAAAACGAAGCCGATAACGGCCTGCGTAACACCCGTGGCACCATCTCCATGGCACGTACTGCCGACAAAGACAGCGCGACCAGCCAGTTCTTCCTCAACGTTGCTGATAACGCCTTCCTCGATCACGGTCAGCGTGATTTTGGTTATGCGGTCTTCGGTAAAGTTGTGAAAGGCATGGACGTGGCGGACAAGATCTCTCAGGTGCAGACCCACGACGTCGGTCCATACCAGAATGTGCCGACAAAACCGGTAGTTATCCTCTCCGCAAAAGTGCTGCCGTAAGATTCTCCTCTGCGGGCATTCTCGCCCGCATTGCTTTCCCCTCCCTGCGAAAGCGCAGTTTGCTGCTTATACTTGTGGCAAACGGACACATTCAGGGAGGCGTTAAGTGAAAAAACTCACCGATAAGCAAAAATCCCGTCTCTGGGAGCAACAGCGAAATACCAATTTCCAGGCCAGCCGCCGTCTCGAAGGCGTCGATAGCCCGTTAGTCACGCTCAGTGCGCAGGACGCCGAGGTTCGTATTCAGGAACTCAGGAGGCACTATGAGCGATAAAATTGGTGACGACCGCGATCCGTACCTCTATCCCGGCCTGAATGTGATGCGTAATGCGCTCAGTATTCGTCAGGCGGAGCGCCTGGCACAGGCCTCCTACGAACTCACCGCCCTGCGCGCGGCCACGCTGCCTCTTGGCCCGCCGGCTCGCGGGCTGCCGCATCTGTGCGCCATCCATCGCCACCTTTATCAGGATATCTTTAGCTGGGCGGGAGCGATTCGTGAGGTCGATATTTATCAGGGCGATACCCGTTTCTGCCATTTTGCCTACATCGAAAAAGAGGGCAACGCCCTGATGCAGGACCTGGAGGAGGAGCACTATCTCACCGGTCTTGAGCGCGAGGCGTTTATTGCCAGACTCAGCCACTACTACTGCGAGATTAACGTGCTGCACCCGTTTCGCATTGGCAACGGCATCGCGCAGCGCGTCTTCTTCGAGCAGCTGGCGATCCACGCGGGCTATCAGCTGAGCTGGCAGGGGATCGATCCGGATGCGTGGTCGGCGGCCAACCAGAGCGGGGCGATGGGCGATCTGACCGCGCTCAACGCCATCTTTGCCAAAGTTGTGAGCGAAGCGCGGGAAACTGAGTAGAATAGGGCGGCTATTTTTGTCCCGGAGCCGCCATGATCCTGCTGATTGATAACTACGATTCCTTTACCTGGAACCTTTACCAGTACTTTTGTGAACTGGGTGCAGAGGTCATTGTCCGGCGCAACGATGACATCACGCTGGCTGATATCGACGCACTGGCCCCGCAGAAAATCGTGATTTCACCGGGGCCGTGTACGCCTGACGAATCGGGTATTTCGCTGGAGGTCATCCGCCACTATTCCGGCAAACTGCCGATTCTGGGGGTTTGTCTCGGTCATCAGGCTATCGCGCAGGTGTTTGGTGCGACCATTGTTCGTGCCGAACGCGTGATGCACGGCAAAACCTCACCGGTCACCCACACCGGCGTGGGGGTGTTTCAGGGGCTGAATAACCCGCTGACGGTTACGCGCTACCACTCGCTGGTGATCGACCCGCCCACGCTTCCCGCGTGTTTTGACGTCACCGCCTGGAGCGACACCCGGCAGATCATGGGCATTCGCCATCGCGAGTGGGACCTCGAAGGGGTGCAGTTCCACCCGGAGAGCATTCTGAGCGAACAGGGCCACCAGCTTCTCGCCAATTTCCTCAATCGCTGAATTTCTATTGCCTTGTTGTGATTTTTTATGCATATTTTGTGATTATATTTTCACAATTAATGTGACATAAAACGGACGGGCATGACATGGCAACTGAACAACCTGCAATTACGCGCGCAACATTCGATGAAGTGATTCTGCCGGTTTATGCACCGGCGGAGTTTATCCCGGTGAAAGGGAAAGGCAGTCGGGTATGGGATCAACAGGGCAAAGAGTACGTTGATTTCGCGGGCGGCATTGCGGTGACGGCGCTGGGGCACTGCCATCCGGCGCTGGTTGAGGCGCTGAAAACACAGGGGGAAACCCTGTGGCACACCAGCAACGTGTTCACTAACGAACCGGCGCTGCGCCTGGGCCGTAAGATCATTGATGCTACCTTTGCCGAGCGTGTGCTGTTCATGAACTCCGGCACCGAAGCCAATGAAACCGCCTTTAAGCTGGCGCGCTATTACGCATCCACGCGTCACAGCCCATACAAAAGCAAGATTATTGCATTCCATAACGCCTTCCATGGCCGTTCGCTGTTCACCGTTTCCGTGGGCGGGCAGCCGAAATATTCCGACGGTTTTGGTCCAAAACCTGCTGATATTATCCACGTGCCGTTTAACGATCTGCATGCGGTCAAAGCGGTGATGGACGATCACACCTGCGCGGTGGTGGTTGAGCCGATCCAGGGCGAGGGCGGCGTGATGGCCGCGACGCCGGAATTTCTGAAAGGACTGCGCGAGCTGTGCGATGAGCATCAGGCGCTGCTGGTCTTTGATGAAGTGCAGAGCGGTATGGGGCGTACCGGCGATCTGTTTGCCTATATGCACTACGGCGTAACGCCGGATATCCTGACCAGCGCCAAAGCGCTCGGCGGCGGTTTCCCGGTGAGCGCCGTCCTGACGACGCAAGAGATCGCCTCAGCCTTCCACGTTGGCTCTCACGGCTCCACTTATGGCGGCAACCCGCTGGCGTGCGCGATCGCCGGAGCGGCGTTCGATATTATCAACACCCCGAAAGTGCTGAACGGCGTAAACGCGAAGCGTGAGCAGTTTGTGCAGCATCTCCAGCAGATCGACGCGCAGTACGACGTGTTCAGCGATATTCGCGGCATGGGACTGTTGGTCGGTGCGGAACTGAAGCCACAGTACAAAGGTCGCGCGCGCGATTTCCTCCACGCCGCTGCCCACGAAGGGGTGATGGTGTTGAATGCCGGGCCGGATGTGATGCGCTTTGCGCCGTCGCTGGTGATTGAAGGGCAGGATATCGATGACGGCATGAACCGCTTTGCCAGTGCGGTGAAGAAGATCGTTCAGGGCTAGTGGAGTCGCGGCTTCGTTTTGTTCCGACCTACGGAGCCGCAAACCTCACGATGCCTTACGGCGCATAATCCTCGTCAGCCAAACCCCGTGATGCGGACGCTGACGCCACGCCACCGACGAAATGGTGTGCATGGTGTTCAGGTGTCCTATTACGCGCTGTAAATGCTGCTCCAGAGTGCTCATTGGCCCGTGGGTGAGCGTCTCTGGCGCTTCCAGAATATTGGAATCTCCCGACTCTCCCGGCGCGTCGTACTCCAGACGCTGCTGACAACGCTGCAATGCAATTTCACACGACTGCAAATAGCGCTGCGCCAGATCCGGCGTCAGCATCGTGTGCTCGCGCGCCAGGGTCGTCATCGCGTTAATGTGTTCGACGATGAACTGGCTGTGCGTCACCCACAGTTTCATATCCGCCAGATAGTCTGAATTAAAGCCCGGCTCCTGCATCGCCTGGTTGAGGGAGTTATACAGCGCGTTGTGCGCCTGGTTGACCTTCATGCGCTCGTACGCCAGCGGCGAAGGTTTGGGATCGTCGCTCAGGATCAGACGAATGGCCTGCTGGTCCGCTTCAAGGGCGTCGTGGGCGTTCTGGCGCAGCAGCCCGCTCTGCCACTGTGGCCACAGCCAGACCATGCCGCCAAAGGCGATCAGACAGCCAATCAACGTATCCACCAGCCGCGCCACGATAAACTGCTCGCCGTTCAGGGTCAGCAGTTGCAGGGTATATACCGCCGTCACCGTAAACCCGACCATTGCCCAGCCGTAGTTTTTGCGGATGATCAGATAGCCGACCAGGGTAATGACCAGCATTCCCAGCAGGGTATAGCCGTCAGGAACACGGAAGTGCAGGGTGATACCGGCAATCACCAGCCCGGCAAACGTCCCGAGCGCACGGTGCAGTATTCGCACGCGCGTCGCACCATAGCCATTCTGGGTGACAAACAGCACGGTCATTAAAATCCAGTAGGGCTTGGGTAAGTGCAGCGCGACGCCCATCAGGCTGGCGATGCTCAGCATCACGCTGATGCGTGCGGCATTGCGCAGGGCGGAGGATTTCAGTGATAAATAGCTTTTCAGTGCCGGCAGCAGCGGCAGACGCTTTTGTTTATCGGCCATCAGGTCGCGCGGGTAGAGCGGGCGCTGAGTGCGCAACACGCGTGCGATGCGGCTAAAGTGCCAGGCGCAGAACTGCCCAACCGGATTATCCGGGTGCTGACGGGCTATTTTCTCCAGCGCGCCCAGCTGTTTATCCATCGTAAAACGCGTGGGATAACGGTGGTAAAGAATATCGTCAGCCAGCACCCGCAGGCGCGCCGCGACCGTCTGGGCATTCCAGCGGATCACCGCTTCGGCGTGGCTGCGCTCCACCAGTTTTTGCACCTCCTGCGGATGATGCAGACTGACCGAAATATGCTCCTGCAGATCAAGCCCCACCTGGAAGACGCGCAGCAGTCGCTTGTATTCATGGTTTTTATTGGCCGCCAGCATGTGCAGCTGCTGATAGCACTGGCTGATTAAGTCGACCACTTTTTGCTGGCGCGTAAGCAGCGGGGGCAATGATTTTTCCGGGTCTGTGTGTTGCGTCAGCAGGGTGTATTTGGCTTCGCAATAGTCCGCGAGCTGGACGTAGAGCAGGCTCAGGGATTCGCGCAGGGGCTGCTCCCGCCACATCCAGAACCAGAACCAATTAAACAGCCCATACCACAGGGTACCGAACGTATAGATCAGCAGCGGCTCCCAGACGGGCATATTTCCGGCGAGGCTCAGTGTGAAAATCGCGGCAATCAGTGAGGCGGGCAGCAGGCGAGCGTGCAGCGAACTGATCTCCGCCGTGACGCCCAGCGTCATCGCCAGCACGGTCAGGATTAACGGCAGCGGGATATCACGGGCCAGCAGCAGCTGCACGGCCAGGCTACATCCGGCGAACAGGCAGCCGCCGATAATCAGGCGTTTGAAAAAGCGTTTATGCGGTGTATCGAGACCGGCAATGTTGCAGCAGGCAGGAACGAGAGAGAACAACAGCCCATGTTGCAGATGGCCCAGGATTAAACCGACAGCCACGGGAAGACATAACACCAGGGTTTGACGTAGTGCGTAGTTAACTTCGGGGTGATAAATCAGCCTGCGCCACATGTTCGTCAGAGACAAAAACGGCGTGACACCTTGCGATGGCACGCCGTTCGTTCCGGAATTAACGCGTTCCGTAGACCACGATAGTTTTACCGTGAGCGGAGATCAGGTTTTGATCTTCCAGCATTTTCAGGATACGGCCAACGGTTTCACGAGAACAGCCGACGATCTGACCAATCTCCTGACGGGTAATTTTAATTTGCATACCGTCCGGGTGGGTCATGGCGTCAGGTTGTTTCGCCAGGTTCAGCAGGGTCTGCGCGATGCGGCCTGTTACGTCCAGGAAGGCGAGGTTACCCACTTTCTCGGAAGTGACCTGCAGGCGGCGAGCCATCTGCGAAGAAAGACGCATCAGGATGTCCGGGTTTACCTGGATCAGCTGGCGGAATTTCTTATAGGAGATCTCTGCAACTTCACACGCGGTTTTCGCACGCACCCAGGCGCTACGTTCCTGGCCTTCTTCAAACAGGCCCAGTTCACCGATGAAATCGCCCTGGTTCAGATAAGAAAGGATCATCTCTTTCCCTTCTTCATCTTTGATCAGCACTGCCACCGAGCCTTTGACGATGTAATACAACGTTTCCGCTTTTTCACCCTGGTGAATCAGCGTGCTCTTCGATGGGTACTTATGAATGTGGCAATGAGACAAGAACCATTCGAGAGTCGGGTCTGTTTGCGGTTTGCCAAGCACCATGCGCTGTTATCCTCTGTTATAAGCTGTCTCAGAGTCAAAATCGCATCCTGACTCTGGGGTTGCAATCGAATTCTTACCCGTACCTGGGAAGTGGCTGTCGCACTGTTCGCAGCCAGTAAAGTTTGATGTCCTCTGCATACATGTGTAACGTCAATGTATTACTGTAGCATCGAGACTGTTTTAGCATAGCTTTAGCCGCGTGTCTCCTGGTGTCTCGCTTCAGCATGATGCAGGTCGCCTTCCGTTGCGAGAATTGTAACGCACGCGTAATCTGTTCGGAAAAATGCAACTTTGGAGTTAATGAAAATGCAAGCGCGTGTGAAATGGGTTGAAGGTTTAACGTTCCTTGGCGAATCCGCTTCAGGACACCAGATTTTGATGGACGGCAACTCCGGAGATAAAGCGCCAAGCCCGATGGAAGTGGTGCTGATGGCGGCGGGCGGATGCAGCGCGATTGACGTGGTTTCGATTCTGCAGAAAGGCCGTCATGACGTGACGGACTGCGAAGTGAAGCTAACGTCAGAGCGTCGCGAAGAGGCGCCACGTCTCTTTACGCACATCAACTTGCATTTTATCGTTACCGGTAAAGAGTTGAAGGATGCGGCGGTTTCCCGTGCGGTGGATCTGTCTGCGGAGAAGTACTGCTCTGTGGCACTGATGCTGGAAAAAGCGGTGAACATTACGCATTCGTACGAAGTGATCGACGCTTAACACTACGCCCGGTAGCGCTACGCTTGCCGGGCCTGTCACCGCATGATTCAGCCGGATAGCGAAGTGCCCTCCGGCGACTGAAATCAGGCGATCTTCTTGCCTTCCATCAGCCGTTGCACCAGCGGCATCATGATCAATTCCATCGCCAGCCCCATCTTCCCGCCCGGGACCACTAATGTATTGATATGGGAAATGAATGAACCCTGCAGCATCGCCAGCAGCCAGGGGTAATCAATGTCTTCCAGATTGCGGAAGTGAATCACCACAAAACTCTCGTCCAGCGACGGAATTGTTTTCGCCGCAAACGGGTTAGAGGTGTCCACCGTCGGGACGCGCTGGAAGTTGATGTGGGTGCGCGAGAACTGCGGCGTCAGGAAGTTGATGTAATCTTCCATCGAGCGCACGACCGAATCCATCACTGCTTCACGCGAATGGCCGCGCTCGCTCATGTCACGGGTCAGCTTCTGAATCCACTCTAGGTTGACAATCGGCACCACGCCGACCAGCAGATCCACGTGGCGCGCCACGTCGTGCTGTGGAGTCACCACGCCGCCGTGCAATCCTTCATAAAACAACACGTCCGTCGGCTCCGGCAGGGGTTGCCACGGCGTGAATGTGCCAGGAACCTGATTCCATGGCACCGCTTCATCGTAGGTGTGCAGATATTTACGCGACTGACCTTTTCCCGTGTGGCCGTAGTCCTGGAAAGTTTGTTCCAGCAGGCCAAAGTCGTTGGCGTCTGGCCCGAAATAGCTGATGTGTTTACCTAAATCCCGGGCCTTGCGGATAGCCATGTCCATTTCAGGACGGGTGAAGCGATGAAAGCTATCGCCCTCAACCTCGGCAGCGCGCAGATTGAGCTGCGCGAAAATCTTGCGAAAAGCGAGGCTGGTGGTGGTGGTTCCCGCACCACTCGAACCCGTAACGGCAATAACCGGATGTCTGGCGGACATAGCAACTCCCTGACTGGAAAGATGGAACAATCAACCGCGAAACTGATTGCGCGGCATGATGTTGACGGTTTCGTGCAGTTCAGACCACACCAGCAACACCTCGCCACTCTGTAGCTGCCGTTTTACATCGGCGACCTTTTGTTCAAGCGAACGCTCATGTTCACCATAATCGGTGCCTTCGCGTAATACAAAGCTTTCAATCAGGCTATCCAGCGTTTCGGGAGCCAGATCCTGCCAGGGAATCATCATTTTACTCTCTCCAGAAATGGGGTTAACCAGTCAGGGATGCGCGATTCCAGCCACATTTTCGGGCGAAGTAACGTCCCGGTGATAAAGCCGACGTGGCCGCCGTGTTCGGTCAGCTGATACTGCACGTTTGCAGGCAGATGTTCCGGGGCCGGAATGGAGTGATGATCCATAAAGGGATCATCTTTCGCATGGATGATCAGCGTCGGTTTGGTGATCTGATTCAGCAACGGCATCGCGCTACACTGACGATAGTAGTCGATCGCGTCGGCAAAACCGTGGATCTTCGATGTGATCAGATCATCAAACTCGCGAAGACGACGCATCCGCTTCAGCTGTTGCAGGCTGATGGGCAGGGTGTCCGGATAGGCCTTTAGCTTACGCGCGGCGTTAGCTTTCAGCAGGTTGAGCAGATAGCGCTGATAGACCCGCGAAAAACCCTTTTCCATATGGTAGCTGCACTGCTCAAGCATGAACGGTGCGGAGACAATCACCGCCGCATCCAGCGGAACGTTATTGCTCTCTTTTGCCAGCAGGCAAGCGAGCATATTACCGCCCAGGGAGTAGCCTACGGCGGCCGTTGGCACGGTGCCGAAGGTAGTGCTTAACCAGTGTAAAAACCAGGTGCCGTCTTCGGTTTCGCCGGAGTGATAAATTCGCTCACGGCGATTCGGCTCGCCGCTGCAGCCGCGAAAATGCATCACGACGCCGAGCCAGCCGCGTGATTTTGCCGCGTGGATTAGCCCGTGGGCGTAGGGGCTGTGCAGGCTCCCTTCCAGGCCATGAAACACCACCAGACGCGGTTTGTGCCTGGCCTGTTCGGGATCTTCGCTCCAGGCTAAATCCACGAAATCTCCGTCCGGCAGATCGAGGCGCTGCCAGTGCGGCGTAAATTGCAGTTTTCGGCGCAAAATCCGCGGCAGCATGGTCTGCAGATGTGGGTTCGCCACACCCCGCATGGGGACGAATGCTGCGCTCTCATCGCTTGCGATGTCGAAATCTGATGGAATAATTTGAGTCATAACGATGCAATGTTAATTCTTGTCAGTCATTTACTATACCTTCCGAATTGTACCCTGTTTATAAAAACGAAGAGCGTTTACCTCCGATTCAGCCATTTCTGCCACCTCTGGCATTTTTTCGCGCGATGCGAACTGATCTCGATCACAAATCTTTACCTCGATTATTACTCTCAGGCTAATGATTCCACACTACGCTTAATTGATGCCTTTCTCACCAGAGCGCACACTTTGTTCAGCGTTAAGCAAATCAGAATGATGTGCTGAATCAGGAGGTTAATAATGTTATCTGGGCAAACACCCGCCCGGGTCTGGAACACGCGTCGCACTGAAAAAGCGCGCCGCCTGGCTTCTGTCCCGGTGCAAGGCAAGGTTCTGCCAACCGACGATCTTGTCGCCATGCTGGAAAAACTGATTGCTCCGGGCGATAAAGTCGTACTGGAAGGCAACAACCAAAAGCAGGCTGATTTTCTGTCCCGTTCACTGGCCGAGGTCAATCCGCAAATCGTGCATGACCTGCATATGATCATGCCAAGCGTCGGTCGCAGCGAGCATCTCGATATCTTCGAAAAGGGCATCGCCCGCAAACTCGATTTCTCCTTCTCCGGAACCCAAAGCCTGCGTATTTCGCAGCTGCTGGAGGACGGCCAGCTCGAAATCGGCGCCATTCATACCTACATCGAACTCTACTCCCGCCTGTACGTTGATCTTTCGCCGAACGTGGCGCTGATTGCCGGTTTTAAAGCGGACCGTAAAGGCAACCTGTATACCGGCGCAAGCACCGAAGACACGCCTGCGCTGGTGGAAGCCGCCGCGTTCCACGACGGGATCGTCATCGCTCAGGTGAACGAGCTGGTGGACGACGAGTGCGATCTGCCGCGCGTCGATATTCCTGGCTCGTGGATTGATTACGTGGTCGTTGCCGACAAGCCGTTCTTCATCGAACCGCTCTTTACCCGCGACCCGCGTCTCATCAAACAAGAACACATCCTGATGGCGATGATGGCGATTAAGGGCATCTACGCGGAACACCAGGTGCAGTCTCTGAACCACGGTATTGGCTTTAACACCGCAGCAATTGAGCTGCTGCTGCCGACCTACGGCGAACAGCTCGGTCTGAAGGGTAAAATCTGTAAGCACTGGACCCTGAACCCGCACCCAACGCTGATTCCGGCGATTGAAAGCGGCTGGGTCGAGAGCGTCCACTGCTTCGGCGGTGAGCTGGGGATGGAAGAGTACATCCGTGCCCGTCCTGACGTGTTCTTTACCGGTGCCGACGGCTCTATGCGTTCCAATCGCGCATTCTGCCAGCTGGCAGGCCAGTACGCGGTGGATATGTTTATCGGTTCGACCCTCCAGGTTGACGGCTATGCCAACTCCTCGACTGTGACCCGCGGTCGCCTGTCGGGCTTCGGCGGTGCGCCAAACATGGGCCACGATCCCCACGGTCGCCGTCATGCCACGCCAGCATGGCTCAACATGATCACCGAACCAGACCCGATGCAGCGCGGTAAAAAGCTGGTGGTGCAGATGGTGGAAACTTTCCAGGCGGGCGTTAAACCAACCTTCGTGGAAAAACTCGATGCCATTGAAGTGGCGAAAACCTCGGGGATGCCGCTGGCGCCAGTCATGATTTACGGCGATGACGTGACGCACGTGCTCACCGAAGAGGGGATTGCATACCTCTATCGCGCTGAAAATCTCGAAGAGCGCCGTGCAATGGTTGCGGCAGTGGCCGGGATCACCGACATCGGCCTGGGCGTGGACGCCAAACGCGTCGCCGCGCTGCGCCAGAGCGGCAAAGTGGTCTATCCGGAAGATATGGGTATTCGTCGTACCGATGCGACCCGATCTCTGCTGGCAGCCGGGAGTGTCTCTGACCTGGTGGAATGGTCCGGCGGTCTTTACAACCCACCTGCGAAATTCCGGAGCTGGTAATGAAACTTCTGCCACAGATTCAGGTTGAAGGCGGTGCCGAATGGCTGGCGCGAACCGCCACGCAGTGTCTGATTGACGAAGCACGATTAAGCCCGAAACCCGGTCTGGTGGACAGTCGGGGGAATGGCGCGCACCTGGATCTCTCGCTCGCGTTAATGGAGCGTTCCGCGCACAGCCTGACCCCCACGTTTCAGGCACTGGCACAGCAAAGCTGGCAGCGTCCGGCCGACATTGCGCTCAGACAAACCATCGGCAGGCTCGGCCGTGAGGGCGAGCAGAACATGATGGCGGCCACCCAGGGAGTGAACACCCACCGTGGCGCAATCTGGGCGCTCGGGCTGCTGGTAAGCGCGGTAGCGATGCTGGGCGGCGACGCGCGTCCGCAGACTATCGCACGGACTGCAGCCGAACTGGCCACGCTGCCCGATGACGCCGCCCCGAAAGTGTTCAGCAAAGGGCTTCGCGCCACGCACCGCTACCGGGTGCCGGGTGCACGCGAAGAGGCGCAGCAGGCGTTCCCACACGTTTTACAGCGGGCACTGCCGCAGCTTCGTCTCAGCCGCCTGAACGGCAGCAGCGAATCGCACGCCAGGCTTGATGCGCTGATGGCTATCATGACCTCGCTGACCGACACCTGCGTGCTCTCCCGCGCCGGGATGGAAGGGCTGGAGACGATGCAGGATGGCGCTCGCGCCGTGCTGAATGCGGGCGGAACCGCGCAGCCGGAAGGCCAGCGAGCTTTGGCGGAACTTGACCGCCGGATGCTGGCGCTCAACGCCTCTCCGGGTGGTGCCGCCGATCTGCTTGCCGCCACGCTGTTCCTCGACCGCGTCGAGACGCCTTATTCAAAGCATTAAGAGGATGTTATGGAAAAAATCACATTGACTGTGCCAGCCAGCCGCGAAGTAAGCGGCAGGGCGCTGGCAGGGGTTGTCGGTTCTGGTGATATGGAGGTGTTATTCACCGCCGACCAGAGCCAGACCTTAACCATCGATATCACCACTTCCGTCGACAACAGCCGTGGTCGCTGGGAGGCGCTATTCAACCGTCTGCACACCGTGAGCAGCCTGCCTGCCGGTCGCCTCACCATTCATGACTTTGGTGCCACCCCTGGCGTGGCGCGCATTCGTATTGAACAGGTCTTTGAAGAGGTGAGCCATGCGTGACGATCTGAGTTTTATCGAATTAAAAGCGCGCCAGCGTGCGCACGCGCTGCTGGACGATGGCAGCTACCGTGAACTGCTGGACCCGTTTGAAGGCATTACCTCTCCGTGGCTCGGCGCACAGGGTATCGTGCCGCAGGCCGACGACGGGATGGTGGTCGCGAAAGGGACCATTAACGGTCAGCCTGCTGTCGTCGTGGCGATCGAAGGTGCGTTCCAGGGCGGCAGTATGGGCGAAGTCTCAGGGGCCAAAATGGCCGCCGCACTGGAACTGGCGGCAGAAGATAACCGCAACGGTATCCCGACCCAGGCGGTGCTTTGCCTCGAAACCGGCGGCGTGCGTCTGCAGGAAGCGAACCTCGGTCTGGCGGCGATTGCTGATATTCACGCGGCGATTGTCGATTTACGTCGCTATACGCCGGTCATCGGGATTGTCGCCGGGACCGTCGGTTGCTTCGGTGGGATGTCGATTGCGGCGGCCCTGTGCAGCTATCTGATTGTCACCCGCGAAGCACGTCTCGGTCTTAACGGCCCGCAGGTTATCGAGCAGGAAGCCGGGATTGATGAGTACGACTCTCGCGACCGTCCGTTTATCTGGAGCATGACCGGAGGCGAAATCCGCTATGAAAGTGGTCTGGTGGATGCGCTGGTGGGTGACGGCGTGAACGCGGTGAAACAGGCGATGAACGAGGCCATTGCCAAAGGGGTTCCGGCTGCGCATCGCACCGATAACTATGATGATTACCTGGATCGTCTGAGCCATTTCGACACCCGCAAACAGGCGGATACCGAACAGATTCATGCGCTTTTTGCCCGGGAGGTGAAATGATGACTACTACAATCAGCCGCGGCGAACTCTGGCTGCAAACGCTCGCCCCACATGCCCAACGTTTGTCAGGGCTATGCCCGTCCGTGCAGGCCGCTGACGGTGAACTGAACGGTGAAACCGTACGTTTCGTTGCCGTGGTCCCGGATGCGAACAACCATTTCCCGCGCGCCGCGCAGGGTGAAGTGGGGCTGCTGGAGGGCTGGACGCTGGCTAAAGTGGTGAGCGAAACCATTGCCGCTGATGCCGATAACGCCGTTAAACGTCCTATCGTGGCGGTGATCGACGTGCCCAGCCAGGCGTATGGCCGTCGCGAAGAGGCGTTCGGCATCCATCAGGCGCTGGCCGGTGCAGCTGCGGCGTATGCCAATGCGCGTCTGGCCGGTCATCCGGTCATCGGCCTCATCGTCGGCAAAGCGATGTCGGGTGCTTTCCTGGCACACGGCTACCAGGCAAACCGCCTGATTGCCTTTAACGACAAGGGCGTGTTGATTCATGCGATGGGCAAAGAGTCTGCCGCACGTATCACCCTGCGCACCGTCGACGCGCTGGAAAAACTGGCGGCCACCATCCCGCCAATGGCGTACGACATCAGTAACTACGCCACGCTGGGACTGCTCGCCGATCTGCTGGACATCAGCAATCCGGACGCCCCTTCCGACAGCGATCTGGCGCAGGTGAAAACCACTCTGCAACAGGCCATCAACGACGCACGTCAGGACACCACGCTGAAAAGCCGTCTGGGTGCTGACAACCGCCGCAGCTCTGCTCTGGTACGCGAACGTATGCGAGCAAGCTGGTAATTAAAAAAAGTCCTGCCAGATGCAGGGCCACGTAGGCGCACTCGCTGCGCCTGCGCGGAAACCTGCATCCTGAAAATAATAATCATCGCGCCAGTGCTATCTCTTTTTTTAAATTACAGGTGATTTATGACTTACGTAATTGTTCATGCTCTTGCTCCGATTTTTGTCATCATGCTGCTGGGATTCTGGGCCGGTAAGGCCAAAATGGTCGACAACAAAAATGTCTCCCTGCTGAATATCTTTGTGATGGATTTTGCGCTGCCTGCGGCGCTGTTTAGTGCCACAGTACAAACCCCGTGGACGGGCATCCTCGCCCAGTCGCCGCTGATTCTGGTGCTGACGCTGGCGATGTGGATCACTTATGCGGCGATCTATTTCCTGGCCACCAAGGTCTTTAAAAAATCCCCGCAGGATGCGGCCGTACTGACCCTGACGGTGGCCCTGCCTAACTATGCGGCGCTCGGTCTGCCCATTCTCGGCAGTGTGCTCGGGGAAGGTTCGTCCACCTCGCTCTCCGTGGCGGTCTCCATCGCCTGTGGTTCTGTCCTGATGACGCCGTTCTGCCTGCTGATTCTGGAGCGTGAAAAAGCGCGCGCAGAAGGCGGCAACAGCGGTTCGACTCTGGCGATGCTGCCGGTGCTGATGTGGCGCTCTATCAAAAAACCGATCGTGATGGGCCCGCTGCTCGGGGTGATCCTGTCGGCTATTGGTATCAAAATGCCGGAACTGGTTCTGGCGGCGATTAAACCGCTGGGTCTGGCGGCTACGGCGGCAGCGCTGTTCCTGACCGGGGTGATCCTCTCTGCGCGTAAACTGCAAATCAACACCATGGTGATCACCTCCACTATCGCCAAACTGCTGATTCAGCCTGCCATTGCCTGGGGTCTGGTGCTGATTTTCGGTCTGCATGGATCTGTGGCGATCACGGCAATTCTGATGATTGCGCTCTCCGCAGGTTTCTTTGGCGTGGTCTTCGGCAACCGTTTTGGCGTGCAGTCTCCTGATGCAGAAGCGGTGCTGCTGTTAAGCTCGGTCCTGTGTATCCTGTCTCTGCCGCTGTTTATCTCGCTGACTTCAGGAATGTAATTATGATCACAACATTACGCCCGCACGATCTTATCTGGCTTAACGCGCGCGACGCGCTGGAAGGTATCACCGAATCCTGGGTGGATGGCGTGTGGCATACCGGTCTGCCTGTGGTGGTGCGGCGTGATGTTGATGGTACCGGACGGATCCCCGTCGGCGTGCGCGGTTTGAAGCGCGAACAACGCGCCGCCGGTTGGGTTAACCCCGAGCGCGTCACCCGCGTGGTATCTCCGGAAGATTTAAGCGTCGCGACCGATTTGCTGCGCTCGCCGTTTATCACCCAGCCGCCCGTGCAGGTGGCGTTTCAGGTTGCGCAGCAGGCGTGGCCCTGGACGTGGGGGATAACCGGCAGTACCGGCTATGCGCTGGCAACCGGCGTTCCGGTGATCCATGCCGAGAGCGATCTGGATCTGCTGATCCGGGCGCCCGTGCCGCTGCCTCAGGAAACGTTCCAGCACTGGACAGCGCAACTCGGCAGTGCGTTGTGCCGCGTGGATACGCAGGTGGAAACCTCTGCGGGCGGTTTCGCACTGAACGAGTGGCTGCGCGAGGGGAGAGCGCTGCTAAAAACGCATCGTGGGCCGCGCCTGGTGGCCGACCCGTGGGGCAGGGAGGAGTCATGAAAATTCTGTTTACCTTCCCGGGACAGGGGACGCAGCGTGCAGGCATGCTGCAGGACCTGCCGGGTACAGAGAGAGCGGTAGCGCGCGAAGTTCTGGGCGAAGAAGCGGATCGGCTGGATTCCCCCGACGCGCTGAAACACACCCGCGCGGTGCAACTGTCCCTTCTGATCGCTGGCGTTTCCTGGGCGCGAGAACTGGAACGACGTGGCGTGACGCCAGATATTGTCAGCGGTCTGTCGATTGGTGCTTATCCTGCTGCCGTGATCGCCGGTGCACTGACGTTTACCGACGCGCTTCGGCTGGTGGCCCTGCGCGGTGATTTGATGGAGCAGGCGTATCCCCACGGCTACGGTTTGACGGCCATCATGGGGCTGACGCTGCCACAGGTGGAGGCGCTCCTCGTGGGCACCGGCACGTACATCGCTAACCTCAACGCCGAAACGCAGATTGTGATTGCCGGCACCGATGAGGGAATGGCCGAAGTGGCAAAACGCGCGCTGGAGAAGGGCGCGAATAAAGCTCATCGGCTGGCGGTGAGTGTGCCTTCGCATTGTGAACTGCTGGCGGCACCAGCGCAGAAACTGGCGGAGGCGTTCAGCCATGTGACCCTTTCTCGCCCGCGATGTGCCTGGCTCAGTGGCAGTACCGGACGCGTATTATGGGCGCCGGAGAAAATTGCCGACGATTTAGCCATGAACATGGCGCGTACGGTGCGCTGGCAGGAGGCGGTGATTTCCGCCAACGAGCGTGAGGCGCGACTGGCGATAGAGATGCCTCCCGGCGGTGTGCTGACGTGCCTGACGCGACAGGCGGCGTGGGAAGGCGAAGCGGTTTCGCTCGAGCGTAGCGGTGTGGATGTGGCGGTGCATCTGGCAAAACGTCTTCGCGGGTAGTTTTTGCCTGTTGGCACCGGGCTTTTTGTTCCTGCAAAAACCTGGGTCGGGAACGCGGAGTTACATCCGGTAAAGCATCAGCTACCGTCCTGCAAACTGCGGGCGTACATTCGCCCCTCTGCAGCCAGTGCCCGCAGGCTCGGATCCTGCTCGCGGTTGCGGGCAAAGACAATCGCGATCAGCTGTTGCATCTGGTACGGCTGCGCCAGCTTCAGCAACTGCACGGAGTTCTCGTAGACCTTTTTCATCCTGCCGGGCATCAGCGTAAAGCCCACACCCGCCTGCACCAGACTTAACATCGAGAAGATATCATTCACACGGGTGACGATTTCCGGCTCAAAACCGGCGATCTGGAACGCGTCCTGAAAACCGGCGTAGGTGGCAAACCCTTCCGCGAGCGAGACGAACTTCTGGTCTTTGTAATCGCGCAGATCGGCCAGGCCGTTACTGTTCAGTTTGGCCGACGCGGGCGCGGCGAGGAAAATGTCGTCGTGGAACAGGGGCAGCACTTCGAGGGTATTTCGGTCGATATCGCTTTCGGAGATGGAGATCAGGATTGCGTCCAGCGCGCCTTCATCGAGCAGATGGAGCAGGGTGTCGTTAGAGCCCATCGTCAGGTCCATCTCCAGGTCCGGACGGCGCAGTTTCATCCCCATAATCAGCCGTGGGACGGTTTCCATCGTCAGGGAGTAGAGCGTGCCGACGCGCAGGCGCCCCTGTCCTATCCCGGCGATTTTGCGTGACTCTTCCAGCCCGCGCTCCATTACCTGCATCACCTCCTGGCAATACTCCAGCAGTGTCCAGGCGGAAGGCAACGCAATCAGATTGCGTCCTTTGTGGGTGAACAGCGGACAGCGAACGTTCTCTTCAAGGGTATGCAAGGCGCGGTGCACGCTGACACCGCTCAGGCCCAGAGCCTCGGCGGTGCGGGCGATATTGCCCTTTTCCATGAAGGTCATGAAAATACTCAGTTTGCGAAATGTGATGTCGCTCGTGATGTCGATAGTCATAACCTTCCTGATCCCTTAATCGGTTTGCAGCATCTCTTCCAGCTGTTCCTGCGCGTCGAGCCACGCCATTTCGCACTCTTCCAGGCCAGATTTGGTTTTGGCCTGTACCTGCAGGCACTCGGTCAGCTCGGCTTTGCGCGCCTGATCGTACAGGCCGCTGTCGCCGAGCTTCTCTTCCACCGTGGCCAGCTGCGCGTGCAGTTTTTCCATCTCTTTTTCCAGACGCGCGATCTCTTTACGCAACGGCTGGGTTTGCGTGCGCAGTTCTGCCTCGCGACGTTTCTGGTCTTTACGCGCCTGAGCGCTGTTGGCGTTATCTTTCGCGTCATCGGCAGGCTGGTTTTCCTGCTTCTGCACGTCCGTTAGCCACTGCTGATAATCTTCCAGATCGCCGTCGAACGGTTCGACTTTGCCATCGTGCACCAGATAGAGGTCATCGGTGGTGGAGCGGATCAGGTGCCTGTCGTGCGAAACCACGACAAGGGCGCCTTCGAATTCGATCAGCGCTTCGGTCAACGCTTGACGCATATCGAGATCCAGGTGGTTAGTCGGTTCATCGAGCAGCAGCAGGTTCGGACGCTGCCAGACGATCAGCGCCAGCACCAGACGGGCTTTTTCCCCGCCGGAGAAGCGCTCGGTGTTCTCGCTGACTTTATCGCCCTGGAAGCCGAAACCGCCGAGGTAATCGCGCAGCTTTTGCTCCATTTCCTGAGGTGCCAGACGCGCCATGTGCTGAATCGGCGATTCGTCTGCGCGTAAAAATTCCAGCTGGTGCTGGGCGAAGTAGCCCAGTTTGATGCCCTTCGCCAGCCCGATATCGCCGCTGACCGGGTTCAGTTCGCCCGCCAGCAGTTTAATCAGTGTGGACTTACCCGCGCCATTACGCCCGAGCAGACCGATGCGCGAACCGGGCACCAGGTTGAGCTTGATGGAGTCGAGAATAATGCGCTCGCCGTAGCCGGCGCTGACCTTCTCCATCTTCAGCAATGGGTTAGGCAGGCTTTCCGGGGCGCGGAAGCTAAAGTGGAACGGGTTATCCACGTGCGCAGGGGCAATCATCTCCATGCGCTCGAGCATCTTGATGCGGCTCTGGGCCTGTTTGGCTTTGGAGGCTTTGGCCTTAAAGCGATCAACAAAGCTTTGCAGATGGGCAACGCGCTGCTGCTGGCTTTCGTACATCGCCTGCTGCTGTGACAGGCGCGTAGCGCGCTGGCGCTCGAACGAGCTGTAGTTGCCCGTATATTCGAACATCGATTCCTGTTCGATATGAATGATTTTATCGACGACCGGATCGAGGAAGTCGCGGTCGTGGGAGATTAGGATCAGCGTGCCCTGATAGCTTTTCAGCCATTTTTCCAGCCAGATCACCGCGTCGAGATCGAGGTGGTTGGTCGGTTCATCGAGGAGCAGCAGATCCGAGCGGCAGACCAGCGCTTGCGCGAGGTTCAGGCGCATACGCCAGCCACCGGAGAAATCGCTCACCGGGCGCTCTAACTGCTCGTTGCTGAAGCCCAGACCGTGCAGCAGGCTGGAGGCGCGCGAGCGGATGGTCCAGGCGTCGATGGCGTCGAGCTTGCCGTGAACGGTAGCGATGGCGTGGCCGTCGTTGCGCTCGTTGGCAGCGTTCAGCTCGGCTTCCAGCTTGCGGTATTCGCGGTCGCCATCAATCACATAGTCGAGCGCCGGAACGCTCAGGGCAGGGGTTTCCTGGTTAACCCAGGCCAACTGCCAGTTTCCCGGATAGGTGAAGCTCCCTGCATCGGCGCTCATCTCGTTTTTCAGAAGCGACAGCAGAGTGGATTTGCCGCAGCCGTTTTTGCCCACCAGACCGACTTTTTGCCCAGGGTTAATGGTGGCTGTAGCGTTGTCCAGCAGGACGCGTACGCCGCGACGAATTTGTAACGAGGAGAAAACAATCATAGAGCGCCGTGTGTTCCGACTATGTTAAGTTGTCATTATAATGGAGTTAAATGTTGTACCGCGCCTGACGCGGGAGTGCCATGTTAGCCCAAAATGGCAATGATGACGACCCGGGAGGGGAATGATGTCCCAGACAGCAAAAGTGCTGCTGCTGTATGCCCATCCGGAATCACAGGACTCGGTCGCTAACCGGGTTTTGCTCAAACCGGCTCGACAACTCAGCAATGTGACGGTGCACGACCTGTACGCGCACTATCCTGATTTTTTTATTGATATCCCACACGAACAGGAACTGTTGCGTCAGCATGACGTGATTGTGTTCCAGCATCCGCTTTATACCTACAGCTGTCCGGCGTTGCTGAAAGAGTGGCTGGACCGGGTATTGACCCGCGGCTTTTCCAGTGGACCAGGGGGAAACCAGCTGGCGGGAAAGTACTGGCGGAGTGTCATCACGACCGGTGAACCCGAGAGCGCCTACCGTCACGACGGGCTAAACCGCTATCCCATGAGCGATATTCTGCGCCCTTTTGAGTTGACGGCGGCCATGTGCCGTATGCAGTGGATGAGCCCGATTGTGGTCTATTGGGCGCGCCGCCAGCCCTCAAAAGAGCTGGCGAATCATGCCAAAGCCTATGGCGACTGGCTGGCCTCACCGATTCTGACAGGAGGCCGCTGATGGAAGGTTCTGATCTGTTACTGGCAGGTGTGTTGTTCCTCTTCGCGGCGGTTGTGGCCGTGCCGCTGGCCTCCCGGCTGGGTATCGGCGCGGTGCTGGGCTATCTGCTGGCAGGTATCGCGATTGGCCCGTGGGGGCTTGGGTTTATTAGCGACGTGGATGAAATCCTCCACTTCTCCGAGCTGGGTGTGGTCTTCCTGATGTTTATCATTGGGCTGGAGCTGAATCCGGCGAAGCTCTGGCACCTGCGGCGCTCGATTTTTGGCGTGGGTGCCGCGCAGGTGCTATTCAGCGCGGTGATCCTCGCTGGATTGCTGATGTTGACCGAGTTCAAGTGGCAGGCGGCGGTGATCGGCGGGATTGGTCTGGCGATGTCTTCGACGGCGATGGCGCTGCAGCTGATGCGCGATAAGGGGATGAATCGCAACGAGTCGGGACAGCTCGGTTTTTCCGTTTTGCTGTTTCAGGATTTAGCGGTGATCCCCGCGTTAGCGCTGGTGCCGCTGCTCGCAGGGTCTGGCGACGATCATTTCGACTGGATGAAGGTTGGCATGAAGGTGCTGGCGTTTGCGGGCATGCTGATTGGCGGGCGTTACCTGCTGCGTCCGGTGTTTCGCTTTATTGCGGCGTCCGGCGTGCGGGAAGTGTTTACCGCGGCGACGCTGCTGCTGGTGCTGGGTTCCGCGCTGTTTATGGATGCGCTGGGGCTGTCGATGGCGCTGGGGACGTTTATCGCGGGTGTCCTGCTCGCGGAGAGCGAATATCGTCACGAGCTGGAGATTGCCATCGATCCCTTTAAGGGGCTGCTGTTAGGGCTGTTCTTTATCTCTGTCGGGATGGCGCTCAACCTTGGCGTGCTCTACACCCATCTGCTGTGGGTGGTGATCAGCGTCGCGGTGCTGGTGGCGGTGAAAACCGGCGTGCTTTACGCACTGGCGCGGATTTACGGACTCCGAAGTTCTGAGCGCATGCAGTTCGCGGGCGTGCTGAGTCAGGGGGGAGAGTTCGCATTTGTGCTCTTCTCCACAGCATCGTCCCAGCGTTTATTTCAGGATGATCAGATGGCGCTGCTGCTGGTGACGGTCACCCTGTCGATGATGACCACGCCGCTGCTGATGAAGCTGATTGATAAATCCCTGTCGCGCCGCTTTAATCCGCCGGAAGACGAAGCGGAAACACCGTGGGTGGAAGACGATAAACCACAGGTAATTGTGGTGGGGTTTGGCCGTTTTGGGCAGGTCATTGGCCGCTTGCTGATGGCCAATGAGATGCGTATTACGGTGCTGGAGCGTGATATCAGCGCAGTAAATCTGATGCGCAAATACGGTTATAAAGTCTATTACGGCGATGCGACGCAGCTTGAACTGCTGCGTTCAGCAGGTGCCGAGGCCGCAGAGTCGATCGTCATCACCTGTAATGAACCGGAAGATACGATGAAGCTGGTGGAGCTGTGTCAGCAGCATTTCCCGCATCTACATATTCTGGCGCGTGCCAGAGGGCGTGTGGAAGCCCATGAGCTGTTACAGTCGGGGGTGAAAAACTTCTCGCGTGAGACGTTTTCCAGCGCCCTTGAGCTAGGCCGTAAGACGCTGGTTTCGCTGGGGATGCATCCGCACCAGGCGCTGCGCGCCCAGCTGCATTTCCGCAGGCTTGATATGCGTATGCTGCGCGAGTTAATGCCCGTCCATAGCGATACGGCGCAAATCTCCCGCGTGCGGGAAGCTCGCCGTGAGCTGGAAGAGATCTTCCAGCGTGAGATGCAGAAGGAACGGCGTCAGTTGGATGGCTGGGATGAATTTGAATAGGGGAAAAAGTATGGCAGTTCGTAAACGTTTTATTGCAGGCGCAAAATGCCCGTCCTGCCAGGCGCAAGATACCCTGGCCATGTGGCGCGAGAATAATATCGATATTGTTGAGTGTGTTAAGTGCGGGCACCAGATGCGCGAGGCGGACAAAGAGGTTCGCGAGCATGTTCGCAAAGAAGAGCAAGTGATCGGCATTTTTCATCCAGACTAGCGATATGCCCTCAGATTTTTTAAGCTAAAGGGTACACGGGTGCAGATTTCCGCTACAATCTGCGCCAGCAATTTTCCCACGCTCAGGAGATATCATGAAAGTAGCAAAAGACCTGGTGGTCAGCCTGGCCTATCAGGTACGTACAGAAGACGGTGTGTTGGTTGATGAGTCTCCGGTGAGTGCGCCGCTGGACTACCTGCATGGTCACGGTTCCCTGATTTCCGGCCTGGAAAACGCGCTGGAAGGTCATGTTGTTGGCGACAAATTTGATGTTGCTGTAGGCGCGAATGACGCTTACGGTCAGTACGACGATAATCTGGTTCAGCGCGTTCCTAAAGACGTGTTCATGGGCGTGGACGAGCTGCAGGTTGGCATGCGTTTCCTGGCTGAAACTGACCAGGGTCCAGTACCTGTTGAAATCACAGAAGTTGAAGACGAGCACGTTGTGGTTGACGGTAACCACATGCTGGCTGGCCAGAACCTGAAATTCAACGTTGAAGTTATCGCGATTCGTGAAGCGACTGCTGAAGAGCTGGCTCATGGCCACGTTCACGGTGCAAATGGTCACGACCACGATCACGACCATGACGGTTGCTGCGGTGGTCACGGCCACGATCATGACCACGGTCATGAGCACGGCAAAGGCGGTTGTGGTGGTAACGGCGGTTGCGGCTGCCACTAAATCACCGGCGTCTTTCGAGCCGCAGAGGCGTTGACTGCGTTTTCCAGTCCCGGTTGTAGAGTGTTCTATGCTCTCGGGATGTTCTAACCAGTCACCTTTCTGCAACGCGTATGACCGGGTAATTTAGCAGTGTCGCAGGCACAAAAAAGCGGGAAATATTCCCGCTTTTTTTATGCCTCAATAGTGAGGTGGGGGCGTCTCTTCTGCCTGTGAGGCGATGTGTGACGACTGTGTCGCTTTCACTTTTTCCGTAAGCAGGCGCAGAAGATCGCGCAGTTTGGCCATTTCCAGTTCGTGAGCCGTCACCGTCTGGTTCAGCTCATCGATGGTCACTTCCTGAAAAGCCAGGCGGCTTTCCAGCTCGGCCAGCCGCGCTTCCAATGTCGTATTTTGCATGATTGACCTCTCTGTGATTTCGCACGCCAGGGGCGTTGGCGGCGGCGAATTTTACCCGAGTTTACTCCTCTGTAAAGCATCCTGCCTTAATGCAAGAAACTTATTTAAACAAAAATAGTCTGAAAAGAAGCGAGTTTAGGGAGAGTCTGTCTGTAGATTTCTTCTTCAACGTTCTATAGTACGCTTCTCATATACGTTTAACGCTGGGGTGAGAGGCCCCGGTCCTGGAGAAATGGATGAAATCACTGTTTAAAGTAACGCTGCTGGCGACCACGATGGCCGTCGCACTGAATGCGCCGCTCTCTTTCGCTGCTGATACCGCTGCGAAGCCTGCTGCAAGCGCAGACAGTAAAGCTGCGTTCAAAAATGACGACCAGAAATCAGCCTATGCGCTGGGCGCATCTCTGGGCCGTTACATGGAAAACTCTCTCAAAGAGCAAGAGAAACTGGGCATCAAACTGGATAAAGACCAGCTGATCGCCGGGGTTCAGGATGCGTTTGCAAACAAGAGCAAACTGTCTGACCAGGAAATCGAACAGACCCTGCAGGCTTTTGAAGCTCGCGTGAAAGGTGCTGCTCAGGGCAAGATGGAACAAGACGCAAAAGACAACGAAGCGAAAGGCAAAGCCTACCGCGATACTTTTGCTAAAGAGAAGGGTGTGAAAACCTCTTCTACCGGTCTGCTGTACAAAGTAGAGAAAGCCGGTACTGGCGATGCACCTAAAGACAGCGATACCGTAGTTGTGAACTACAAAGGTACCCTGATCGACGGTAAAGAGTTCGATAACTCTTATACCCGTGGTGAACCGCTCTCCTTCCGTCTTGACGGTGTTATCCCAGGCTGGACCGAAGGCCTGAAAAACATCAAGAAAGGCGGCAAAATTCAGCTGGTAATCCCACCGGATCTGGCTTACGGCAAAACGGGCGTTCCGGGTATTCCGGCTAACTCCACTCTGGTCTTCAATGTTGAGCTGCTGGACATCAAACCAGCACCGAAGGCAGATGCCAAACCAGATGCTGCTGCAGATGATAAAGCTGCAGACGCAGCGAAGAAGTAAAACGCTGAAAACCGCCGCCTTTAAGGCGGCGGTTTTTTTATTGTGGGGCAGATATAATTAACACTGGAAAGCGTTACCTACGCTGTATTAATTTAGTTGTCCGTGTAAATATGAGCCTGCCCTGACAACCTAATGACAGGCTCCTGAAAAGGAGTGTTTTTTTCATGTCCAGGTCGCTTTTAACCAACGAAACCAGTGAACTCGATTTGCTGGATCAACGTCCTTTCGACCAGACCGACTTCGATATTCTCAAATCTTACGAAGCGGTGGTGGACGGGTTAGCGATGCTCATTGGCTCCCACTGCGAAATCGTATTGCACTCCCTGCAAGATCTGAAATGTTCCGCCATCCGCATTGCTAATGGTGAGCACACTGGCCGCAAAATTGGATCGCCAATTACCGACCTTGCACTGCGTATGCTGCACGACATGACCGGCGCGGACAGCAGCGTCTCCAAATGTTATTTCACTCGTGCCAAAAGCGGCGTTCTGATGAAGTCAGAAACGATCGCCATCCGTAACCGCGAGCACCGCGTAATCGGACTGCTGTGTATCAACATGAACCTTGATGTGCCGTTCTCTCAAATCATGAGCACCTTTATTCCGCCTGAAACGCCGGAAGTGAACTCGTCGGTGAACTTTGCGTCTTCCGTTGAAGACCTCGTCACCCAGACGCTGGAGTTCACCATCGAAGAGGTCAATGCCGATCGCAACGTATCGAACAACGCTAAGAACCGTCAGATCGTGCTGAACCTCTATGAAAAAGGCATTTTCGATATTAAAGATGCGATTAACCAGGTGGCAGATCGCCTGAACATTTCCAAGCACACGGTTTATCTTTACATCCGCCAGTTCAAAAGCGGTGATTTCCTGGGACAAGAGAAGTAATGCGTTTTGCCATCATGGTGACAGGCCCGGCTTACGGTACTCAGCAGGCCAGTAGCGCTTTTCAGTTTGCCGAGGCGTTGTTGGCTGCCGGGCATCAGCTGAGCAGTGTCTTTTTCTACCGGGAAGGGGTCTACAACGCTAACCAGTTGACCTCGCCTGCGTCGGATGAGTTTGATCTGGTGCGTGGCTGGCAGAAACTTAATGAGTTACAGGGCGTCGAGCTGCACATTTGTGTCGCGGCGGCGTTGCGTCGCGGTGTGACGGATGAAGCAGAAGCCGAGCGTCTTGGCCTTGCCGGGGCGAATCTCCAGCCCGGCTTTTCCCTCAGTGGCTTAGGCGCGCTGGCTCAAGCAGCGTTGACCTGCGATCGGATGGTACAATTCTGATGAACCGCGTTGCCTTTGTATTTACTTCTGCCCCGCACGGCAGTGCAGCCGGCAGGGAAGGGCTTGATGCGCTTTTGGCGACATCGGCACTGACGGAAGATATCGGTGTCTTCTTTATCGGTGATGGCGTGCTCCAGCTTTTGGCCGGGCAACAGCCTCAGCAGATTTTGGCGCGGGACTATATTGCGACCTTCAAAGTTCTGCCCCTGTACGACATCGAGACTTTCTGGGTCTGTGCGGCATCGCTAAAAGAGCGCGGGCTGGATGAAAACGCCGCCATGGTGCTGGACGTGACCGTCGTCGCGCCCGAGGTGTTACGCGAACAACTCTCTCAATATCATACTGTTCTGACTTTCTGAGGCCGTCATGCTCCATACCTTGAGCCACTCTCCGTGGCAGTGCGATATCGACGGGTTGCTGAGAATGCTGGCCGACGGCGACGACCTGCTGCTGATTCAGGACGGCGTGCTGGCCGCAATTGAAGGCAGCCGCTTTGTTGAAATGCTCAATAATGCCCCCATTACTGTCTCTGCGCTAAAGGAAGACATTGATGCACGCGGCCTTGCTGCTCAAATTTCAGCCAAGATCGACGTGGTTAGCTATACTGATTTCGTCAATCTCTCGGTAAAAAACACAACTCAAATGAGTTGGTGAGGTGAGATCGCTGTATATTTCTTGACACCTTTTCGGCGTGGCCCTAAAATTTCGCGTCCTCATATTGTATGAGGCGATTTATTACGTGTTTACGAAGCAAAAGCTAAAACCAGGAGCTATTTAATGGCAACAGTTAACCAGCTGGTACGCAAACCACGCGCTCGCAAAGTTGCAAAAAGCAACGTGCCTGCGCTGGAAGCCTGCCCGCAGAAACGTGGCGTATGTACTCGTGTATATACTACCACTCCTAAGAAACCAAACTCCGCACTGCGTAAAGTATGCCGTGTGCGTTTGACCAACGGTTTTGAAGTGACTTCCTACATCGGTGGTGAAGGTCACAACCTGCAGGAACACTCCGTGATCCTGATCCGTGGCGGTCGTGTAAAAGACCTTCCGGGTGTTCGTTATCACACCGTTCGTGGTGCGCTCGACTGCTCCGGCGTTAAAGACCGTAAGCAAGCTCGCTCCAAGTATGGCGTGAAGCGTCCTAAGGCTTAATGGTTCTCCGTTAAGTAAGGCCAAACTGATTTATCTTAATGTCAAACTAAACTCTTTGAGTTTTGGACAATCCTGAATTAACAACGGAGTATTCCCATGCCACGTCGTCGCGTCATTGGTCAGCGTAAAATCCTTCCAGATCCTAAGTTCGGATCAGAACTGCTGGCAAAATTTGTAAATATCCTGATGGTAGATGGTAAAAAATCTACTGCAGAAGCAATCGTATACAGCGCGCTGGAGACCCTGGCTCAGCGTTCTGGTAAAAATGAACTGGAAGCTTTCGAAGTCGCTCTCGACAACGTTCGCCCAACCGTAGAAGTTAAGTCCCGCCGCGTTGGTGGTTCTACTTATCAGGTTCCAGTTGAAGTTCGTCCGGTTCGTCGTAATGCTCTGGCAATGCGTTGGATCGTTGAAGCTGCTCGTAAACGCGGTGATAAATCCATGGCTCTGCGTCTGGCGAACGAACTTTCTGATGCTGCAGACAACAAAGGTACTGCAGTTAAGAAACGTGAAGACGTTCACCGTATGGCAGAAGCCAACAAGGCGTTCGCACACTACCGTTGGTAATCCCTTCGGAGTCATAGTCACCAGGCGGGCGCTTCAGAGAAGCCGCCCGCTCTGGGTTACTTAACTGAACGCCAAAGAATCAAACGAGGAATCAAATGGCTCGTACAACACCCATCGCACGCTACCGTAACATCGGTATCAGTGCGCACATCGACGCCGGTAAAACCACTACTACCGAACGTATTCTGTTCTACACCGGTGTAAACCATAAAATCGGTGAAGTTCATGACGGCGCAGCTACCATGGACTGGATGGAACAGGAGCAGGAGCGTGGTATTACCATCACCTCCGCAGCGACTACTGCATTCTGGTCAGGTATGGCTAAGCAGTATGAACCGCATCGCGTAAACATCATCGACACCCCGGGGCACGTTGACTTCACTATCGAAGTTGAACGTTCCATGCGTGTTCTTGATGGTGCAGTAATGGTTTACTGCGCAGTTGGTGGTGTTCAGCCACAGTCTGAAACCGTATGGCGTCAGGCTAATAAATACAAAGTTCCACGCATCGCGTTCGTTAACAAAATGGACCGTATGGGTGCTAACTTCCTGAAAGTTGTTGGTCAGATCAAAACCCGTCTGGGCGCGACTCCCGTTCCGCTTCAGCTGGCAATTGGTGCTGAAGAAGGTTTCACCGGTGTTGTTGACCTGGTGAAAATGAAAGCCATCAACTGGAACGAAGAAGATGCAGGCGTCACCTTCGTTTATGAAGATATTCCAGCAGACATGCAGGACCTGGCCGACGAATGGCACCAGAACCTGATCGAGTCCGCTGCTGAAGCTTCAGAAGAGCTGATGGAGAAATACCTGGGTGGTGAAGAACTGACTGAAGAAGAGATCAAGAAAGCTCTGCGTCAGCGCGTTCTGAACAACGAAATCATCCTGGTAACCTGTGGTTCTGCGTTCAAGAACAAAGGTGTTCAGGCAATGCTGGATGCGGTAATTGATTACCTGCCATCTCCAGTAGATGTTCCTGCGATCAACGGTATCCTGGACGACGGTAAAGACACTCCGGCTGAACGTCACGCAAGTGATGACGAGCCGTTTGCTGCACTGGCGTTCAAAATCGCTACCGACCCGTTCGTGGGTAACCTGACGTTCTTCCGCGTGTACTCTGGCGTGGTTAACTCCGGTGACACCATCCTGAACTCCGTGAAAGCTGCACGTGAACGTTTCGGTCGTATCGTACAGATGCACGCGAACAAACGTGAAGAGATCAAAGAAGTTCGCGCAGGCGACATCGCTGCGGCTATCGGTCTGAAAGACGTGACTACTGGTGACACTCTGTGTAACCCAGATCACCCGATCATTCTGGAGCGTATGGAGTTCCCTGAGCCAGTAATCTCTATCGCCGTTGAACCAAAAACCAAAGCTGACCAGGAAAAAATGGGTCTGGCTCTGGGCCGTCTGGCTAAAGAAGACCCATCATTCCGCGTATGGACTGATGAAGAATCTAACCAGACTATCATCGCTGGTATGGGTGAACTGCACCTCGACATCATCGTTGACCGTATGAAGCGTGAATTCAACGTTGAAGCTAACGTGGGTAAACCTCAGGTTGCTTACCGCGAAGCGATTCGTGCGAAAGTTACCGATGTTGAAGGTAAACACGCTAAGCAGTCTGGTGGTCGTGGTCAGTACGGTCATGTTGTTATCGACATGTACCCACTGGAGCCGGGCTCAAATCCGAAAGGTTACGAGTTCATCAACGACATCAAAGGTGGTGTAATTCCTGGCGAATACATCCCTGCCGTTGATAAAGGTATCCAGGAGCAGCTGAAGTCTGGCCCTCTGGCAGGTTACCCGGTAGTAGATCTCGGCGTGCGTCTGCACTTCGGTTCTTACCATGACGTTGACTCCTCTGAACTGGCGTTTAAACTGGCCGCTTCTATCGCCTTCAAAGATGGCTTTAAGAAAGCGAAACCAGTTCTGCTTGAGCCTATCATGAAGGTTGAAGTAGAGACTCCGGAAGAGAACACCGGTGACGTTATCGGTGACCTTAGCCGTCGTCGTGGTCAGCTGAAAGGTCAGGAATCTAACGCTACTGGCGTTCAGATTCATGCTGAAGTTCCGTTGTCAGAAATGTTCGGGTACGCAACTCAGCTGCGTTCTCTGACTAAAGGTCGTGCATCTTACTCCATGGAATTCCTGAAGTATGATGATGCGCCGAACAACGTTGCTCAGGCCGTAATCGAAGCCCGTGGCAAATAAGCCTCAGGTTTAAAAACCAAAATCCCGTGTCCCCTCGGTGAGGGGGCACTATAGTAAGGAATATAGCCGTGTCTAAAGAAAAATTTGAACGTACAAAACCACACGTCAACGTTGGTACTATCGGCCACGTTGACCATGGTAAAACTACCCTGACTGCTGCAATCACTACCGTTCTGGCTAAAACCTACGGTGGTTCTGCTCGTGCATTCGATCAGATCGATAACGCACCAGAAGAAAAAGCTCGTGGTATCACCATCAACACTTCCCACGTTGAATATGACACCCCGACTCGCCACTACGCACACGTAGACTGCCCGGGCCACGCCGACTATGTTAAAAACATGATCACCGGTGCTGCTCAGATGGATGGCGCAATCCTGGTTGTTGCTGCGACTGACGGCCCTATGCCTCAGACTCGTGAGCACATCCTGCTGGGTCGTCAGGTTGGCGTTCCTTTCATCATCGTGTTCCTGAACAAATGCGACATGGTTGATGACGAAGAGCTGCTGGAACTGGTTGAAATGGAAGTTCGTGAACTTCTGTCCCAGTACGACTTCCCAGGTGATGATACTCCAATCATCCGTGGTTCTGCTCTGAAAGCGCTGGAAGGCGAAGCAGAGTGGGAAGCTAAAATCGTTGAGCTGGCTGGCTTCCTGGATTCTTACATCCCAGAACCAGAGCGTGCGATTGACAAGCCGTTCCTGCTGCCTATCGAAGACGTATTCTCCATCTCCGGCCGTGGTACTGTTGTTACCGGTCGTGTAGAGCGCGGTATCGTTAAAGTTGGCGAAGAAGTTGAAATCGTTGGTATCAAAGAGACTGCTAAGTCTACCTGTACTGGCGTTGAAATGTTCCGCAAACTGCTGGACGAAGGCCGTGCTGGTGAGAACGTTGGTGTTCTGCTGCGTGGTATCAAACGTGAAGAAATCGAACGTGGTCAGGTACTGGCAAAGCCAGGCTCTATCAAGCCGCACACCAAATTCGAATCTGAAGTTTACATCCTGTCCAAAGATGAAGGCGGCCGTCATACTCCGTTCTTCAAAGGCTACCGTCCACAGTTCTACTTCCGTACAACTGACGTGACCGGTACCATCGAACTGCCAGAAGGCGTAGAGATGGTAATGCCAGGCGACAACATCAAAATGGTTGTTACCCTGATCCACCCAATCGCGATGGATGACGGTCTGCGTTTCGCAATCCGTGAAGGCGGCCGTACTGTTGGTGCGGGCGTTGTAGCTAAAGTTCTGGGCTAATTACTCGTTAATTAGTTTTGAATAAAAAAAGGGCGCTTCGGCGCTCTTTTTTGTGCCCTGAATTCATTGCCCGTCACAATTATTCGCATTTTTTGTTAGCTGCCGGCGCGTCCAGGAACGGATGTGCTATTGTAATCATAATTATTCTCACTTACACTTTGATCATAAATTGAGCGGGAGTTTTTATGTACGTTTGTTTGTGTAATGGTGTGAGTGACAAAAAAATACGTCAGGCCGTTCGCCAGTTTCACCCTCAGTCTTTCCAGCAGCTTCGAAAATTTGTTCCAGTAGGAAATCAATGCGGTAAGTGCGTTCGCGCGGCGCGCGAGATAATGCAGGACGAATTGACGCAGATCCCGGAATACAAAGAGATCGCCTGAGGCTCTATCTTTTTTTTGACATCCCTGTAGCCCCATCTACGCTTCAATAAGTGGAAGCGGAGGGACTATATAATGAAAGGTGATGTTAAAATCATAAGTTATCTCAATAAATTATTGGGAAATGAGCTTGTCGCAATCAATCAGTATTTTCTCCATGCGAGAATGTTCAAAAATTGGGGCCTGACGCGCCTCAATGATGTCGAATACCATGAATCCATCGATGAGATGAAACATGCCGATAAATACATCGAGCGTATTCTATTTCTCGAAGGTATCCCGAATTTGCAGGATCTCGGGAAGCTGGGTATTGGTGAAGATGTCGAAGAAATGCTGCAATCCGATCTCCGTCTTGAACTTGAAGGGGCGAAGGATCTTCGTGAAGCCATTGCCTACGCTGACAGCGTTCATGATTACGTCAGCCGTGACATGATGATCACCATTCTGGCTGACGAAGAGGGCCATATCGACTGGCTGGAAACTGAGCTGGACCTCATCGGAAAAATTGGTCTGCAAAACTACCTGCAATCTCAGATTAAAGTGGCAGATTAAGTAAGCTCTGCCAACCCGACACTAAACCTGCTGCCGCCAGAAATGGGCCAAACGGTAGTGGGTTTTTATGTATCTGTTGTCCCGGTTTCATGACCATCTGAATCAGCACAAAGCTTATTGCCAGAATTGCAGCAGACAAGGCCATCGCCGGAAGAACGCACCAGCCGTGCCAGGCGCCTAACGCAGCAAGATACTTCACATCTCCATATCCTAGCCCTTCTCGTTTAAACACCATACGATAACCCCAATAAATACAGGCAAAGCCGATGTATCCCGCCATCGCACCCATTACGGCGCTGGCGAGAAAATCAGGATGGATCGTGAGATGGAAAAGAAGGCCTGTCCATAGTAATGGACAAAGGTATTTGTCGGGTAAAAGGCCTGAGCGGATATCTTCGCGCACCAGAAGACAGGTCAAGATTGCATAGAGCATCAGAAAGGGAAGGGCGGTTAGCATGGTTTAAGCCTCAGAAAGTATCGCAGCGCTATCCTCTTCCGGGCGTTATTGCAGGGCAAACAGCAAAAGTTGTCTTTGCGTGAAACCTTCCAGCGAATCACGTTAGCTCGACACGCTTTGCAATCCGATGTCGAGCGGCTACGCAAAACCCACCACGAGAGTCTGTTTTATAAACTGCACTTGCGTTGTGGTCAGATTTACGTATAATGCGCGGGCTTGTCGTAATTGACAGCTGGTTCAATCTGAACCTGAGTAACCCTGTTTTTCGTTACTCAACAATGCTCCCAATTGGGGGGCTACGTAAGAACGGTTACACTCTCCCATCAATCGTAATGGGTTTGAGTAGTAATCATTTTCGTTTATAAAATAATTGGAGCTCTGGTCTCATGCAGAACCAAAGAATCCGTATCCGCCTGAAAGCGTTTGATCATCGTCTTATCGATCAATCAACCGCGGAAATCGTCGAGACTGCTAAGCGCACTGGTGCGCAAGTCCGTGGTCCGATCCCGCTGCCGACCCGCAAAGAGCGTTTTACCGTTCTGATCTCTCCGCACGTTAACAAAGATGCGCGTGATCAGTACGAAATTCGTACTCATAAGCGTCTGGTTGACATCGTTGAGCCAACTGAGAAAACCGTTGATGCTCTGATGCGTCTGGATCTGGCTGCCGGTGTAGACGTGCAGATCAGCCTGGGTTAATCAGGTCATCGAGCGATTGAGAGGTTGAAACAATGATTGGTTTAGTCGGTAAAAAAGTGGGTATGACCCGCATCTTCACTGAAGATGGCGTTTCTATCCCAGTAACCGTAATCGAAGTTGAAGCAAACCGCGTTACTCAGGTTAAAGACCTGGCTAACGATGGCTACCGTGCTGTTCAGGTTACTACCGGTGCTAAAAAAGCTAACCGTGTAACCAAGCCGGAGGCTGGTCACTTCGCTAAAGCTGGCGTTGAAGCTGGCCGTGGTCTGTGGGAATTCCGTCTTGCTGAAGGCGAAGAGTTCACCGTAGGTCAGGACATTAGCGTTGAGCTGTTTGCTGAAGTTAAAAAAGTTGACGTAACCGGTACCTCTAAAGGTAAAGGTTTTGCTGGTACCGTTAAGCGCTGGAACTTCCGTACCCAGGACGCTACCCACGGTAACTCCTTGTCTCACCGCGTTCCGGGTTCTATCGGTCAGAACCAGACTCCGGGCAAAGTGTTCAAAGGCAAGAAAATGGCAGGTCAGCTGGGTAACGAACGTGTAACTGTTCAGAGCCTGGACGTAGTACGTGTTGACGCTGAGCGCAACCTGCTGCTGGTTAAAGGTGCTGTTCCCGGTGCAACCGGTAGCGACCTGATCGTTAAACCAGCTGTGAAGGCGTAAGGGGATAGCAATGGAATTAGTATTGAAAGACGCGCAGAGCGCGCTGACTGTTTCCGAAACTACCTTCGGTCGTGATTTCAACGAAGCGCTGGTTCACCAGGTTGTAGTTGCTTATGCAGCTGGTGCTCGTCAGGGTACTCGTGCTCAGAAGACTCGTGCTGAAGTAACTGGTTCCGGCAAAAAGCCGTGGCGCCAGAAAGGTACCGGCCGTGCGCGTTCAGGTTCTATCAAGAGCCCGATCTGGCGTTCCGGTGGCGTGACCTTCGCTGCTCGCCCGCAGGACCACAGTCAAAAAGTAAACAAAAAGATGTACCGCGGCGCGCTGAAAAGCATTCTGTCCGAACTGGTACGTCAGGATCGTCTGATCGTTGTCGAGACGTTCTCTGTAGAAGCGCCTAAAACTAAGCTGCTGGCACAGAAACTGAAAGACATGGCTCTGGAAGATGTGCTGATCATCACCGGTGAGCTGGACGAAAACCTGTTCCTGGCTGCGCGCAACCTGCACAAGGTTGACGTACGCGATGCAACTGGTATCGACCCGGTTAGCCTGATCGCCTTCGACAAAGTCGTAATGACTGCTGATGCTGTTAAGCAAGTTGAGGAGATGCTGGCATGATTCGTGAAGAACGTCTGCTGAAGGTGCTTCGTGCACCGCACGTTTCTGAAAAAGCGTCTGCTGCGATGGAAAAAACAAATACCATCGTTCTCAAAGTTGCTAAAGACGCGACCAAAGCAGAAATCAAAGCTGCTGTGCAGAAACTGTTTGAAGTCGAAGTCGAAGTCGTTAACACCCTGGTCGTTAAAGGGAAAGTTAAACGTCACGGACAGCGTATCGGTCGTCGTAGCGACTGGAAAAAAGCTTACGTCACCCTGAAGGAAGGCCAGAATCTGGACTTCGTCGGCGGCGCTGAGTAAGTCGGAGGAGTAATACAATGGCAGTTGTTAAATGTAAACCGACATCTCCGGGTCGTCGCCACGTCGTTAAAGTGGTCAACCCAGAGCTGCACAAGGGCAAACCTTTTGCTCCGCTGGTTGAAAAAAACAGCAAATCCGGTGGTCGTAACAACAATGGCCGTATCACCACTCGTCACATCGGTGGTGGTCACAAGCAGGCTTATCGTATTGTTGACTTCAAACGCAACAAAGACGGTATCCCGGCAATTGTTGAGCGTCTTGAGTACGATCCGAACCGTTCCGCGAACATCGCGCTGGTTCTGTACAAAGATGGCGAACGCCGTTACATCCTGGCCCCTAAAGGCCTGAAAGCTGGCGACCAGATTCAGTCTGGCGTTGATGCTGCAATCAAAGCAGGTAACACCCTGCCGATGCGCAATATCCCGGTTGGTTCTACCGTTCATAACGTAGAAATGAAACCAGGTAAAGGCGGTCAGCTGGCACGTTCCGCTGGTACTTACGTTCAGATCGTTGCTCGTGATGGTGCTTATGTCACCCTGCGTCTGCGTTCTGGTGAAATGCGTAAAGTAGAAGCAGACTGCCGTGCAACTCTGGGCGAAGTTGGCAATGCTGAGCATATGCTGCGCGTTCTGGGTAAAGCAGGTGCTGCACGCTGGCGTGGTGTTCGTCCTACCGTTCGCGGTACTGCGATGAACCCAGTCGACCACCCACATGGTGGTGGTGAAGGTCGTAACTTTGGTAAGCACCCTGTAACTCCATGGGGCGTTCAGACCAAAGGTAAGAAGACCCGCAGCAACAAGCGTACTGATAAATTTATCGTACGTCGCCGTAGCAAATAATTTTAGAGGATAAGCCATGCCACGTTCTCTCAAGAAAGGTCCTTTTATTGACCTGCACTTGCTGAAGAAGGTAGAGAAAGCGGTGGAAAGCGGAGACAAGAAGCCCCTGCGCACTTGGTCCCGTCGTTCAACGATCTTTCCTAACATGATCGGTTTGACCATCGCTGTCCATAATGGTCGTCAGCACGTTCCAGTCTTTGTTTCCGACGAAATGGTCGGTCATAAACTGGGTGAATTCGCACCGACTCGTACTTATCGCGGCCACGCTGCTGATAAAAAAGCGAAGAAGAAATAAGGTAGGAGGAAGAGATGGAAACTTTAGCTCAACATCGCCATGCTCGTTCTTCTGCTCAGAAGGTTCGCCTTGTTGCTGACCTGATTCGCGGTAAGAAAGTGTCGCAGGCCCTGGACATCCTGACCTATACCAACAAGAAAGCTGCGGTATTGGTCAAGAAAGTACTGGAATCTGCCATTGCTAACGCTGAACACAACGATGGCGCTGACATTGACGATCTGAAAGTTGCGAAAATCTTCGTAGACGAAGGCCCAAGCATGAAGCGCATTATGCCGCGTGCGAAAGGTCGTGCAGATCGCATCCTGAAGCGCACCAGCCACATTACTGTGGTTGTGTCCGATCGCTGAGACTCTGGAGACTAGCAATGGGTCAGAAAGTACATCCTAATGGTATTCGCCTGGGTATTGTAAAACCATGGAATTCAACCTGGTTTGCGAACACCAAAGAATTCGCTGACAACCTGGACAGCGATTTTAAAGTACGTCAGTACCTGACTAAGGAACTGGCTAAAGCGTCTGTATCTCGTATCGTTATCGAGCGTCCGGCTAAGAGCATTCGTGTGACTATTCACACCGCTCGCCCGGGTATCGTTATCGGTAAGAAAGGCGAAGACGTAGAAAAACTGCGCAAGGTCGTAGCGGATATCGCTGGCGTTCCTGCACAGATCAATATCGCTGAAGTTCGTAAGCCTGAACTGGACGCTAAATTGGTTGCTGACAGCATCACTTCACAGCTGGAACGTCGTGTTATGTTCCGTCGTGCTATGAAGCGTGCTGTACAGAACGCAATGCGTCTGGGCGCTAAAGGTATCAAAGTTGAAGTTAGCGGCCGTCTCGGCGGCGCGGAAATCGCACGTACCGAATGGTACCGCGAAGGTCGCGTACCGTTGCACACTCTGCGTGCTGACATCGACTACAACACCTCTGAAGCGCACACCACTTACGGTGTAATCGGCGTTAAGGTATGGATCTTCAAAGGTGAGATCCTGGGTGGTATGGCTGCTGTTGAACAACCGGAAAAACCGGCTGCGCAACCTAAAAAGCAGCAGCGTAAAGGCCGTAAATAAGGAGCGTCGCTGATGTTACAACCAAAGCGTACAAAATTCCGTAAAGTGCACAAAGGCCGCAACCGTGGTCTGGCGCAGGGTACGGATGTTAGCTTCGGCACTTTCGGTCTGAAAGCTGTTGGCCGTGGTCGTCTGACTGCACGTCAGATCGAAGCAGCACGTCGTGCAATGACCCGTGCAGTTAAGCGTCAAGGTAAAATCTGGATCCGTGTATTCCCGGACAAACCAATTACCGAGAAGCCGCTGGAAGTTCGTATGGGTAAAGGTAAAGGTAACGTGGAGTATTGGGTTGCCTTGATTCAGCCGGGTAAAGTCCTGTATGAAATGGACGGCGTACCGGAAGAGCTAGCCCGTGAAGCATTCGGCCTGGCAGCAGCGAAACTGCCGATTAAAACCACCTTTGTAACTAAGACGGTGATGTAATGAAAGCAAATGAGCTGCGTGAAAAAAGCGTTGAAGAGCTGAACGCTGAGCTGCTGAACCTGCTGCGTGAGCAGTTTAACCTCCGCATGCAGGCTGCAAGTGGCCAGCTGCAACAGACTCACCTGCTGAAGCAAGTGCGTCGTGATGTTGCACGCGTTAAGACTTTACTGACTCAGAAGGCGGGTGCGTAATGACCGATAAAATCCGTACTCTGCAAGGTCGTGTTGTTAGCGACAAAATGGAGAAATCCATTGTTGTTGCTATCGAACGCATTGTGAAACACCCGATCTACGGTAAATTCATCAAGCGTACGACCAAACTGCACGTACATGACGAGAACAACGAATGCGGTATCGGTGACGTGGTTGAAATCCGCGAATGCCGTCCGCTGTCCAAGACTAAGTCCTGGACGCTGGTTCGCGTTGTAGAGAAAGCCGTTCTGTAATACAGTTAGGCCTCTCAATACGAATACACGGCTCAGTAATGAGCCGTGTATTTTTTCTACCCATATTGTAGAACCGGTGTTATAATGCCGCGCCCTCGATATGGGGCTTTTCGACGACTCTGATTTTAGGGTCTCAGGTAGTAGTTGACATTAGCGGAGCACTAAAATGATCCAAGAACAGACTATGCTGACCGTCGCCGACAACTCCGGTGCACGTCGCGTAATGTGTATCAAGGTTCTGGGTGGCTCGCACCGTCGCTACGCAGGCGTAGGCGACATCATCAAGATCACCATCAAAGAAGCAATTCCACGTGGTAAGGTCAAGAAAGGTGATGTGCTGAAAGCGGTAGTGGTGCGCACCAGGAAGGGTGTTCGTCGCCCTGACGGTTCTGTCATTCGCTTCGATGGTAATGCATGCGTTATTTTAAACAATAACAGCGAGCAGCCTATCGGCACGCGTATCTTTGGGCCGGTAACTCGTGAACTTCGTACTGAAAAGTTCATGAAAATTATCTCTCTGGCACCAGAAGTACTCTAAGGAGCGAATCATGGCAGCGAAAATCCGTCGTGATGACGAAGTTATCGTGTTAACCGGTAAAGATAAAGGTAAACGCGGTAAAGTAAAAAATGTTCTGTCTTCCGGCAAGATCATTGTTGAAGGTATCAACCTGGTTAAGAAACATCAGAAGCCGGTTCCGGCCCTGAACCAACCAGGTGGCATCGTTGAAAAAGAAGCTGCAATTCAGGTTTCTAACGTTGCACTCTTCAACGCGGCAACCGGCAAGGCTGACCGTGTAGGCTTTAGATTCGAAGACGGCAAAAAAGTCCGTTTCTTCAAGTCTAACAGCGAAACTATCAAGTAATTTGGAGTAGTACGATGGCGAAACTGCATGATTACTACAAAGACGAAGTAGTTAGCAAACTCATGACTGAGTTTAACTACAATTCTGTCATGCAAGTCCCTCGGGTCGAGAAGATCACCCTGAACATGGGTGTTGGTGAAGCGATCGCTGACAAGAAACTGCTGGATAACGCAGCAGCTGATCTGACAGCAATCTCCGGTCAAAAGCCGTTGATCACCAAAGCACGCAAATCTGTTGCAGGCTTCAAAATCCGTCAGGGCTATCCGATCGGCTGTAAAGTAACTCTGCGTGGCGAACGCATGTGGGAGTTCCTTGAGCGCCTGATCTCTATTGCTGTTCCACGTATCCGTGACTTCCGTGGCTTGTCCGCTAAGTCATTCGATGGTCGTGGTAACTACAGCATGGGTGTCCGTGAGCAGATCATCTTCCCAGAGATCGACTACGATAAAGTCGACCGCGTGCGTGGTTTGGATATTACCATTACCACTACTGCGAACTCTGACGAAGAAGGCCGTGCTCTGCTGGCTGCCTTTGACTTCCCGTTCCGCAAGTAAGGTAGGGTTACTGAATGGCTAAGCAATCAATGAAAGCACGCGAAGTAAAGCGCGTAGCTTTAGCTGATAAATTCTTCGCTAAACGCGCTGAACTGAAAGCGATCATTTCTGATGTGAACGCTTCCGACGAAGATCGTTGGAACGCAGTTCTGAAGCTGCAGTCTCTGCCGCGTGATTCCAGCCCGTCTCGTCAGCGTAACCGCTGTCGTCAAACTGGTCGTCCGCACGCTTTCCTGCGGAAGTTCGGGTTGAGCCGTATTAAGGTCCGTGAAGCCGCTATGCGCGGTGAAATCCCGGGTCTGAAAAAGGCTAGCTGGTAATTGTCACCAATTGAATCACGGGAGTAAAGACAGATGAGCATGCAAGATCCGATCGCGGATATGCTGACCCGTATCCGTAACGGTCAGGCCGCGAACAAAGTTGCGGTCACCATGCCTTCCGCCAAGCTGAAAGTGGCAATTGCCAATGTGCTGAAGGAAGAAGGTTTTATCGAAGATTTTAAAGTTGAAGGCGACACCAAGCCGGAACTGGAACTTACTCTTAAGTATTTCCAGGGTAAAGCTGTTGTAGAAAGCATTCAGCGTGTCAGCCGCCCAGGCCTGCGCATCTATAAGAAAAAAGATGAGCTGCCTAAAGTTATGGCTGGTCTGGGTATCGCAGTTGTTTCTACCTCTAAAGGTGTTATGACTGATCGTGCAGCGCGCCAAGCTGGTCTTGGTGGCGAAATTATCTGCTACGTAGCCTAATCGGAGGAAAGAATGTCTCGTGTTGCTAAAGCACCGGTCGTCATTCCTGCCGGCGTTGATGTAAAAATCGACGGTCAGGTTATTACGATCAAAGGTAAAAACGGCGAGCTGACTCGTACCCTCAACAATGCTGTTGAAGTTAAACATGCAGATAATGCTCTGACCTTCGGTCCGCGTGATGGTTTCGTGGATGGATGGGCTCAGGCTGGTACCGCGCGTGCCCTGCTGAACTCAATGGTTGTTGGTGTTACCGAAGGCTTCACTAAAAAGCTTCAGCTGGTTGGTGTAGGTTATCGTGCAGCTATCAAAGGGAATGCAGTAGGCCTGTCTCTGGGCTTCTCTCACCCCGTTGAGCATCAGCTGCCTGCTGGTATCACTGCAGAATGTCCGTCTCAGACTGAAATCGTGCTGAAAGGCGCGGATAAACAGCTGATCGGTCAGGTTGCAGCAGACCTGCGCGCCTACCGTCGTCCTGAGCCTTATAAAGGCAAGGGTGTTCGTTACGCCGACGAAGTCGTGCGTACCAAAGAGGCTAAGAAGAAGTAAGGTAACACTATGGATAAGAAATCTGCTCGTATCCGTCGTGCGACCCGCGCACGCCGCAAGCTCAAAGAGCTGGGTGCAACTCGCCTGGTGGTACATCGTACCCCGCGTCATATTTACGCACAGGTCATTGCACCAAACGGTTCTGAAGTTCTGGTAGCTGCTTCTACTGTAGAAAAAGCTATTACTGAACAATTGAAGTACACCGGTAACAAAGACGCTGCTGCAGCTGTCGGTAAAGCTGTTGCTGAACGCGCTCTGGAAAAAGGCATCAAAGTCGTGTCCTTTGACCGTTCCGGGTTCCAATATCATGGTCGTGTCCAGGCACTGGCAGATGCTGCCCGTGAAGCTGGCCTTCAGTTCTAAGGTAGAGGTGTAAGATGGCTCACATCGAAAAACAAGCTGGCGAACTGCAGGAAAAGCTGATCGCGGTTAACCGCGTATCTAAAACCGTTAAAGGTGGTCGTATTTTCTCCTTCACAGCTCTGACTGTTGTTGGTGATGGTAATGGTCGCGTTGGTTTTGGTTACGGTAAAGCGCGTGAAGTTCCAGCAGCGATCCAGAAAGCGATGGAAAAAGCCCGTCGCAATATGATTAACGTCGCGCTGAACCACGGCACCCTGCAACACCCTGTTAAAGGTGTTCACACGGGTTCTCGTGTCTTCATGCAGCCGGCTTCAGAAGGTACCGGTATTATTGCCGGTGGTGCAATGCGCGCCGTTCTCGAAGTCGCTGGAGTTCATAACGTTCTGGCTAAAGCATATGGTTCCACCAACCCGATTAACGTGGTTCGTGCAACTATTGATGGCCTGGAAAATATGAATTCTCCAGAAATGGTCGCTGCCAAGCGTGGTAAATCCGTTGAAGAAATTCTGGGGTAATTGACCATGGCAAAGACTATTAAAATCACTCAAACCCGCAGTGCAATCGGTCGTCTGCCGAAACACAAGGCAACGCTGCTTGGCCTGGGTCTGCGTCGTATTGGTCATACCGTTGAGCGTGAGGATACTCCCGCTGTACGTGGTATGGTCAACGCGGTTTACTTCATGGTTAAAGTTGAGGAGTAAGAGATGCGTTTAAATACTCTGTCTCCAGCCGAAGGCTCTAAAAAGGCGGGTAAACGCCTTGGTCGTGGTATCGGTTCTGGCCTCGGTAAAACCGGTGGTCGTGGTCACAAAGGTCAGAACTCTCGTTCTGGCGGTGGCGTACGTCGCGGTTTCGAGGGTGGCCAGATGCCACTGTACCGTCGTCTGCCGAAATTCGGTTTCACCTCTCGCAAATCAGCGATTACAGCGGAAATCCGTCTGTCTGACCTGGCGAAAGTTGAAGGCGGCGTTGTAGACCTGAACACGCTGAAAGCAGCAAACATTATCGGTATCCAGATCGAGTTCGCGAAAGTGATCCTGGCTGGTGAAGTAACTACTCCGGTAACTGTTCGTGGCCTGCGTGTTTCTAAAGGCGCTCGTGCTGCTATCGAAGCTGCTGGCGGTAAAATTGAGGAATAAGTAGCAGATGGCTAAGCAACCGGGATTAGATTTTCAAAGTGCCAAGGGTGGATTTGGCGAACTGAAACGCAGACTTTTGTTTGTAGTTGGTGCGCTGATCGTTTTCCGTATTGGCTCTTTTATTCCGATCCCTGGTATCGATGCCGCTGTACTTGCCAAACTGCTTGAGCAACAGCGAGGCACCATCATTGAGATGTTTAACATGTTCTCTGGTGGTGCTCTCAGCCGTGCTTCTATCTTTGCACTGGGTATCATGCCGTATATTTCGGCATCTATTATTATCCAGCTGCTGACGGTCGTTCATCCGGCCCTGGCAGAGCTGAAGAAAGAAGGGGAGTCTGGTCGTCGTAAGATCAGCCAGTACACCCGTTACGGCACTCTGGTGCTGGCAATATTCCAGTCGATCGGTATTGCTACCGGTTTACCGAATATGCCTGGTATGCAGGGCCTGGTTATTAACCCGGGCTTTGCATTCTATTTCACCGCTGTTGTAAGTCTGGTCACAGGGACTATGTTCCTGATGTGGCTCGGCGAACAGATTACTGAGCGAGGTATCGGTAACGGTATCTCAATCATTATCTTCGCCGGTATCGTTGCGGGACTCCCGCCAGCCATTGCCCATACGATCGAGCAAGCGCGTCAAGGCGACCTGCACTTCCTCCTGTTGCTATTGGTTGCAGTATTAGTATTTGCAGTGACGTTCTTTGTTGTCTTCGTTGAACGTGGTCAACGCCGCATTGTGGTGAACTACGCGAAACGTCAGCAGGGTCGTCGTGTCTATGCTGCACAGAGCACACATTTACCGCTGAAAGTGAATATGGCCGGGGTTATCCCAGCGATCTTCGCTTCCAGTATCATTCTGTTCCCAGCAACCATCGCGTCATGGTTCGGGGGCGGAACCGGTTGGAACTGGCTGACAACAATTTCGCTGTATTTGCAGCCTGGGCAACCGCTTTATGTGTTACTCTATGCGTCTGCAATCATATTCTTCTGTTTCTTCTACACGGCGTTGGTCTTCAACCCGCGTGAAACAGCAGATAACCTGAAGAAGTCCGGTGCATTTGTACCAGGAATTCGTCCGGGAGAGCAAACGGCGAAGTATATCGATAAAGTAATGACTCGTCTGACTTTGATTGGCGCGTTGTACATTACTTTTATCTGCCTGATCCCGGAGTTCATGCGTGATGCAATGAAAGTACCGTTCTACTTCGGTGGGACCTCACTGCTTATCGTTGTTGTCGTGATTATGGACTTTATGGCTCAAGTGCAAACTCTGATGATGTCCAGTCAGTATGAGTCTGCCTTGAAGAAGGCGAACCTGAAAGGCTACGGCCGTTAATTGGTCGCCCGAGAAGTTACGGAGAGTAAAAATGAAAGTTCGTGCTTCCGTCAAGAAATTATGCCGTAACTGCAAAATCGTTAAGCGTGATGGCGTCATCCGCGTGATTTGCAGTGCCGAGCCGAAACATAAACAGCGTCAAGGCTGATTATTTCGCATTTTTTTCTTGCAAAGTTGGGTTGAGCTGGCTAGATTAGCCAGCCAATCTTTTGTATGTCTGTACGTTTCCATTTGAGTATCCTGAAAACGGGCTTTTCAGCATGGTGCGTACATATTAAATAGTAGGAGTGCATAGTGGCCCGTATAGCAGGCATTAACATTCCTGATCAGAAACATGCTGTGATCGCATTAACTTCGATCTATGGCGTCGGCAAGACCCGTTCCAAAGCCATTCTGGCTGCAGCGGGTATCGCTGAAGATGTTAAGATCAGTGAGCTGTCTGAAGAACAAATCGACACGCTGCGTGACGAAGTTGCCAAATTTGTCGTTGAAGGTGATCTGCGCCGTGAAGTTAGCATGAGCATCAAGCGCCTTATGGACCTTGGTTGCTATCGCGGTTTGCGTCATCGTCGTGGTCTCCCGGTTCGCGGTCAGCGCACCAAGACCAACGCACGTACCCGTAAGGGTCCGCGCAAACCGATCAAGAAATAATCGGGGTGATTGAATAATGGCAAAGGCACCAATTCGTGCACGTAAACGTGTAAGAAAACAAGTCTCTGACGGCGTGGCTCATATCCATGCTTCTTTTAACAACACCATCGTTACTATTACTGATCGTCAAGGTAACGCATTGGGTTGGGCAACAGCCGGTGGTTCCGGTTTCCGTGGTTCTCGCAAATCTACTCCGTTCGCAGCCCAGGTTGCAGCAGAGCGTTGTGCAGAAGCCGTAAAAGAATACGGCATCAAGAATCTGGAAGTTATGGTTAAAGGTCCGGGTCCGGGTCGCGAATCAACTGTTCGTGCTCTGAACGCCGCTGGTTTCCGCATCACTAATATTACTGATGTGACTCCGATCCCTCATAACGGTTGTCGTCCGCCGAAAAAACGTCGCGTATAACGCTTACGTTTTCTAGGATTGTTGGAGATAGAAAATGGCAAGATATTTGGGTCCTAAGCTCAAGCTGAGCCGTCGTGAGGGCACCGACTTATTCCTTAAGTCTGGCGTTCGCGCGATCGATACCAAGTGTAAAATTGAACAAGCTCCTGGCCAGCACGGTGCGCGTAAACCGCGTCTGTCTGACTATGGTGTGCAGTTGCGTGAAAAGCAAAAAGTTCGCCGTACCTACGGTGTGCTGGAGCGTCAGTTCCGTAACTACTATAAAGAAGCAGCACGTCTGAAAGGCAACACCGGTGAAAACCTGTTGGCTCTGCTGGAAGGTCGTCTGGACAACGTTGTTTACCGTATGGGCTTCGGCGCTACTCGTGCTGAATCACGCCAACTGGTTAGCCATAAAGCAATCATGGTAAACGGTCGTGTTGTTAACATCGCTTCTTATCAGGTTAAAGCGAACGACGTTGTTAGCATTCGTGAGAAAGCGAAAACGCAATCTCGCGTGAAAGCCGCTCTGGAGCTGGCTGAGCAGCGTGAAAAGCCAACCTGGCTGGAAGTTGATGCTGGCAAGATGGAAGGCACGTTCAAGCGTCAGCCAGAACGTTCTGATCTGTCTGCGGACATTAACGAACACCTGATCGTCGAGCTTTACTCCAAGTAAAGCTTAGTACCAAAGAGAGGACACAATGCAGGGTTCTGTGACAGAGTTTCTAAAACCGCGCCTGGTAGATATCGAGCAAGTGAGTTCGACGCACGCCAAGGTGACCCTTGAGCCTTTAGAGCGTGGCTTTGGCCATACTCTGGGTAACGCACTGCGCCGTATTCTGCTCTCATCGATGCCGGGTTGCGCGGTGACCGAAGTTGAGATTGATGGTGTACTTCATGAGTACAGCACCAAAGAAGGCGTTCAGGAAGATATCCTTGAAATCCTGCTCAACCTGAAAGGGCTGGCGGTGAGAGTTCAGGGGAAAGATGAAGTTATTCTTACTCTGAATAAATCTGGCATTGGCCCTGTGACTGCAGCCGACATTACCCATGATGGTGATGTCGAAATCGTCAAGCCGCAGCACGTGATCTGCCACCTGACCGATGAGAACGCAGCTATTAGCATGCGTATCAAAGTTCAGCGCGGTCGTGGTTATGTGCCGGCTTCTGCCCGAATTCATTCGGAAGAAGATGAGCGCCCAATCGGCCGTCTGCTGGTCGACGCATGTTACAGCCCTGTAGAGCGTATTGCCTACAATGTTGAAGCAGCGCGTGTAGAACAGCGTACCGACCTGGACAAGCTGGTCATCGAAATGGAAACCAACGGCACAATCGATCCTGAAGAGGCGATTCGTCGTGCGGCAACCATTCTGGCAGAACAACTTGAAGCTTTCGTTGACTTACGTGATGTTCGTCAGCCGGAAGTTAAAGAAGAGAAACCAGAGTTCGATCCGATCCTGCTGCGCCCTGTTGACGATCTGGAATTGACTGTCCGCTCTGCTAACTGCCTCAAGGCAGAAGCTATCCACTATATCGGTGATCTGGTACAGCGTACCGAGGTTGAGTTGCTGAAAACGCCTAACCTGGGTAAAAAATCTCTTACTGAGATTAAAGACGTGCTGGCTTCACGTGGTCTGTCTCTGGGTATGCGCCTGGAAAACTGGCCACCAGCAAGCATTGCTGACGAGTAACCGGATCACAGGTTAAGGTTTTACTGAGAAGGATAAGGTCATGCGCCATCGTAAGAGTGGTCGTCAACTGAACCGTAACAGCAGCCATCGCCAGGCTATGTTCCGCAACATGGCAGGTTCACTGGTTCGTCATGAGATCATCAAGACGACCCTGCCTAAAGCGAAAGAGCTGCGTCGCGTAGTTGAGCCGCTGATTACTCTTGCCAAGACTGACAGCGTTGCTAATCGTCGTCTGGCATTCGCCCGTACTCGTGATAACGAGATCGTGGCAAAACTGTTTAACGAACTGGGCCCGCGTTTCGCGAGCCGTGCCGGTGGTTACACTCGTATTCTGAAGTGTGGCTTCCGTGCAGGCGACAACGCTCCGATGGCATACATCGAGCTGGTTGATCGTTCTGAATCGAAAGCAGAAGCTGCTGCAGAGTAATCTGTAGTAACGTAAAAGAACCCGCTTCGGCGGGTTTTTTTATATCCCCTGAATCATCCTTTCTCTACACTGTCTGAATCCACTCTTATACTTCGGAGTTTTACGATGTGGCTGCTTGATCAATGGGCAGAACGTCATATCCTGGATGCCCAACGTAAAGGCGAGTTTCGCGATCTTCCAGGCGCTGGCCAACCGCTTACACTTGATGATGATACCCTGGTTCCCGCTGAATTACGGTCGGGCTATCGATTGTTAAAAAATGCCGGTTGCCTTCCTCCAGAGCTCGAAAATCGTAAGGAAGCGTTGGCTCTGGCTGATTTGCTTAAAGGCATTGAACCTGGCGATCCTGAAGCGCAGGAAATCCGTCGACGGTTGGCGCTTGTTGAGCTTAAATTGCAGCAAGCCGGAGTGAATACCGATTTCCTGCATGGTGAATATTCGGATCGTTTGTTTAAAACAATCATAGGAGATTACTAATGTATCGCATTGGGGAACTCGCGAAGCTCGCAGACGTTACGCCAGACACTATCCGCTACTATGAAAAGCAGCAGATGATGGAACATGAGGTTCGCACGGAGGGTGGCTTTCGGCTTTACACTGAAAAGGATCTTCAGCGACTCAAGTTCATCCGCTATGCGCGACAGCTCGGTTTTACGCTGGAATCGATCAGAGAACTGCTTTCGATCCGCATCGATCCTGAACACCACACCTGTCAGGAATCGAAAAGCATCGTTCAGGCCAGGTTAACGGAGGTGGAAGCGAGAATTGAAGAGCTACAAACCATGCAGCGTTCACTGCAGCGTCTTAATGATGCATGTTGCGGTACGGCACATAGCAGTCTCTACTGTTCAATACTCGAAACACTCGAACAAGGTGCCAGTGGTATACCGCGTGGCTGTTGATTTTTAAAATGAGTGGATCTACACTCGCGCCGATTTTACTTACAATCTGGAGATATTATGAGCCGCTATCAGCATACGAAGGGGCAAATTCAGGATAATGCCATTGAGGCTTTGTTACATGATCCACTGTTTCGCCAGCGGGTCGAAAAGAATAAAAAAGGGAAAGGAAGTTATCTGCGTAAAGGAAAACATGGCAAACGGGGTAACTGGGAGGCCAGTGGCAAGAAAGTGATTCACTTTTTTACCACTGGCCTTCTGGCTTTATGCGCCTGATTACGGGCGACTGTTCTGCTCTTTCAATAGATCGCGAATTTCAGTCAGTAAAACTTCTTCTTTTGTCGGTGCCGGTGGTGCAGCTGCCGGTTCTTCTTTTTTACGGTTCAATTTATTAATCAGCTTAATCGCCATAAAGATTGCGAAGGCAACAATCAAAAAGTCGAAAATATTCTGAATAAATACGCCATAGTGCATCACGACTGCAGGGATATCGCCTTGTGCATCTCTGAGAGTGAAGGCAAATTGTTTGAAATCGACACCACCAATTAAAAGCCCTAACGGTGGCATAATGATATCGGCAACCAGAGATGAAACAATCTTGCCGAATGCTGCACCAATAATCACACCCACTGCCAAATCTACTACATTCCCGCGCATCGCAAATTCGCGAAATTCTTTAATAACACTCATTTTATTCTCCTTGAGCCAGCTAACGATCCTAAGTTTAACAAATCATTAGCTAATTTCCATTGAGGATAAATATTCGTTATGAAAAATTAACCATTATAAAATAGAGGGTTAATAAAAAAAGGCGCCCGAATGAGCGCCTTTCACCATTACAGGAAGAATGGACTTGGCTGGAACAGGCGTTCGACGTCGGTAATAAACTTTTTATCTGTCAGGAACATAATGACGTGATCGCCCTGTTCGATGCGCAAATTATCATTAGCGATCATGACATCATTCCCGCGCACCACGGCACCGATTATTGTGCCTGGCGGTAGTTTAATTTCGTCAATGGCTCGGCCAACAACGCGAGAGGTGGTTTCATCTCCGTGAGCGACGGCTTCAATTGCCTCGGCAACGCCACGACGGAGGGAGGAAACGCCGACAATATCCGCTTTACGGACATGGCTTAACAGCGCTGAAATGGTTGCCTGCTGTGGCGAGATGGCAATATCAATGACGCTGCCTTGTACCAAATCGACATAGGCCCGGCGCTGAATGAGCACCATGACTTTTTTGGCACCCATGCGTTTTGCCAGCATGGCCGACATGATATTGGCTTCATCGTCATTGGTGACGGCGATGAACAGATCAACTTGATCAATATGTTCTTCCGCCAGCAATTCCTGATCCGATGCGTCGCCATAAAACACGATCGTATTCTGTAGTTTTTCTGCCAGCTCTGCAGCGCGCTGTTGATCGCGTTCGATCAACTTCACGCTGTAATCTTTTTCAAGCCGGTGCGCCAGACCAGCACCAATATTCCCGCCGCCTACCAACATGATGCGCTTATAGGGTTTTTCCAGACGCTGGAGTTCACTCATTACGGCACGGATATGCTGCGAGGCAGCAATGAAGAACACTTCATCTCCGGCTTCGACAATGGTGGAGCCTTGCGGGCGAATGGGACGATCATGACGGAATATTGCCGCCACACGCGTATCAATATGGGGCATATGCTCGCGCATGGTGGAGAGTGCATTACCAATCAGCGGGCCGCCGTAGTAAGCCTTCACAACCGCCAGGCTGACTTTTCCCTCGGCAAAGTTCACAACCTGCAGGGCGCCAGGATATTCAATCAAACGGTAAATACTGTCGATAACCAGTTGTTCTGGGGCGATAAGATGATCAATTGGCACCGCTTCAGAATTGAAGAGCTTTTCTGCATCTCGGACATAATCCGGTGAGCGAATACGTGCAATTCGGTTCGGGGTGTTGAATAACGAATAGGCGACCTGGCAGGCGACCATATTTGTTTCATCTGAACTGGTCACCGCGACCAGCATGTCCGCATCGTCAGCGCCCGCTTCGCGAAGTACGCGCGGATGCGAACCGTGCCCCTGCACTACGCGTAGATCGAATTTATCCTGCAATCCCCGCAGCCGATCGCCATTGGTGTCTACGATCGTGATGTCGTTATTTTCGCCCACCAGGTTTTCGGCCAGCGTGCCGCCGACCTGTCCTGCACCCAGAATGATTATCTTCATATCTTGCGACCCGTTTTCAACATCACGCTTTGATTAGCTTAGCGTAAAAGAAGCCATCACCTTCTTCCGCTCCCGGCAGGTTTTGGATTCCTGGAACATCGTCTGTGCCCGTCATGTGTAACGCAGCATCAGGAGTACGTTTCAGGAATGCGGCAATCTGCTGGGCGTTTTCTTCCGGAAGAACAGAGCATGTTGCATAGACCAACGTTCCGCCAGACTTCAGATGCGACCAGACGGCATCAAGAATTTCGCTTTGCAGCTGAGCCAGCTCATTGATATCGCGGTCCCGGCGCAGCCATTTGATATCCGGATGACGGCGAATCACACCGGTTGCCGAGCAAGGGGCGTCCAGCAGGATACGATCAAACTGTTCGTCGCCGCACCACTGAGAAGGGGTACGTCCGTCACCTTGCTTGACTTCCGCTTTAAGACCCAGGCGTTTAAGGTTGTCATATACACGGGAGAGTCGCTGCTCGTCCACGTCGACCGCCAATACTTTAGCCTGTGGCGCAGCTTCAAGAATATGCGTCGTTTTACCACCTGGAGCGGCGCACAGATCGAGAATACGTTCGCCGCTTTGTGGCGCAAGCCAGGTGATACATCCCTGCGCGGAGGCGTCCTGAACGGTAACCCAACCCTGGTCAAAACCAGGCAATGCCTGCACAGGAGCAGGGGATGCCAGACGCACTGCATCGGGGTAGGCGTCATGCGTAAAACCGCTCATTTCAGCATGTTCAAGCAGAGCCAACCATTCATCGCGAGTATGGTGGATACGGTTAACGCGCAGCCACATTGGCGGGCGTTGATTGTTGGCGTCAACAATGGATTCCCATTGCTGCGGATAGGCTTTTTTCAGGCGCTTAAGCAGCCATTCCGGATGCAGAAAACGCTGTTCGGACTGGTTGAACTCTGCCACCAGTTCTTCCTGCTGACGCTGGAACTGGCGCAATACACCGTTGATCAGCCCCTTCAACTGCGGACGCTTAATCGCTACTGCGCCTTCAACGGTCTCTGCCAGGGCGGCATGAGGGGGAATGCGCGTATGAAGCAGCTGGTAGAATCCGACCATAATCAAATAGTGGATAGTGCGCTGTTTACCCGTCATTGGTCGGGACATCAGCTTGTTAATTAGCCACTCCTGCTGCGAGAGCGTACGCAGTACGCCAAAGCACAGTTCCTGGAGAAGAGCTTTGTCTTTATCAGACACTTTCTGCTGAAGCGGCGGCAAGATATTGCTCAGTGATTGACCTTGTTCGACCACTTTCTCAATGGCCTGTGCAGCCATGCTGCGAAGATTTAGTTTTTTCATAACCGCAAAAATAAAAATGCCCGGAAACTCCGGGCTTTTGGATTAAATGTATTTAGCCGAGATGTTTACCCGGCGTAAACCACTCGCGACGCGAATTCAGCAGGTCCTGTGCGCTCATTGCTTTTTTACCGGCGGGCTGGAGCGACTCCAGATTCAGGATTCCTTCGGCCGTTGCAACCTGAATACCCTGTTTATTTGCATCAATGATTGTGCCAGGTTCCGCGCGGGAGTCGCCATCAATGACCGATGCTTTCCAGATTTTCACTGGCTGCTCGTCGATGGTCAGCCAGCTCATCGGCCACGGGTTAAATGCGCGGATGCAACGTTCAAGTTGGGCAGCAGAAAGTGACCAGTCGAGCTGCGCCTCTTCTTTACTGAGCTTTTCAGCATAGGTGACAAGTGATTCATCCTGAACTTCAGGCTGGGTTTTGCCATCGGCCAGTTGCTGCAACGTCTCAATAAGTCCCTGTGGACCGAGATCAGCCAGCTTGTCGTAAAGCGTTGCACTGGTATCTTCTGAAGTGATAGGGCAGGCCAGTTTGTACAGCATATCTCCCGTATCCAACCCTACGTCCATCTGCATGATGGTGACGCCGGTTTCGCTATCTCCCGCCCAGAGAGAACGCTGAATAGGTGCGGCCCCGCGCCAGCGTGGGAGAAGAGAACCATGCACATTGATGCAGCCCAGACGCGGCATATCCAGAACCGCTTTTGGCAGAATTAATCCGTAGGCCACGACAACCATGACATCGGCATTCAGTTCTGAGACAAGCTGCTGATTTTCCTGAGGACGTAAAGATACGGGCTGGAAAACGGGCAAGCCATGCTCTTCGGCCAGTACTTTAACCGGGCTCGGCATCAGTTTCTTACCACGGCCTGCAGGACGATCCGGTTGAGTGAACACACCGACAATCTGATGACCCGATGATAGCAGCGCGTCCAGGTGACGCGCTGCGAAGTCCGGGGTTCCCGCGAAGATAATGCGTAACTTTTTAGACACGTTATTCCTTGTATCCGGGTGGCACGTTATGCGCGAGTGCGCATACGATCCAGTTTCTCGACTTTCTGACGAATACGCTGCTGCTTCAATGGAGAGAGGTAATCGATAAACAGTTTACCGACCAGATGATCCATCTCGTGCTGAATACAGATTGCCAGAAGATCGTCTGCTTCCAGTTCAAATGGGTTGCCGTCACGATCAAGCGCGCGGATTTTCACTTTCTCGGCGCGAGGCACCAGCGCACGCTGTTCAGGAATGGACAAACAGCCTTCTTCGATTCCTGTTTCGCCGCTCTTCTCGAGCAGTTCCGGGTTGATCAACACCAGACGATCTTCGCGATTCTCTGAAACATCAATCACGATAATACGTTTGTGGATATTCACCTGGGTCGCCGCGAGGCCGATGCCTTCTTCAGCGTACATCGTATCGAACATATCATCGACGATACGTTGAATTTCTGCATTCACTTCTTTTACCGGTTCAGCAACAATGCGAAGGCGCTCGTCCGGGATATGTAACACTTGCAAAACTGCCATAAATTTCCAGAGCCGTTGTTCAGGAGTTGAAAAGATTATTATCTCTATTCTAGACAAATCCCCCTCTGATTGACAGCATCGGTGACCAATCGCAAGGATTGCTGGAGCCGCTTATGGCAGGGAATAGGATGACTTCCACTGAGATATGGTTACGTCTAATCAACATTGGGGATTTGTGTGGCGATACGATGTTGATGGCTGCGCAACGTTTGACGCGACGAGAGAATATTGATGAAGCAGTACTGACAGAGGCGAGCCTGACGAAGAAGCAGGCCAGTAAATTTATGAGCATGAAAGAAGCTGACCTTGAACGTTCACTTAAATGGCTCGAAATTCCGGGGCATTATCTCATTTGCGCAGATAGCCCACTCTATCCTCAGCGGTTACGAACCCTGTCAGATTACCCAGGCGCTTTATTCGTTAAAGGCAATGTTGATGCGCTGAAAAGCGTTCAACTGGCGGTGGTCGGTAGCCGTTCACCTTCCTGGTATGGTGAGAGATGGGGCAAGATTTTCTGTGAGCATCTGGCAAGATGTGGATTCACTATCACCAGCGGACTGGCGCGCGGGATTGATGGTGTAGCTCATCGGGCAGCGCTCTCGGTTCAGGGGAGAAGTATTGCCGTTCTTGGCAATGGCCTGTTCAGTGTTTATCCCCCTCGCCATGTCTCTCTTGCCCAGAGCATTATTGACGCTGAGGGCGCGGTGATATCTGAGTTTTCGCTCGCCACTTCGCCGTGGCCTGCTAATTTCCCCCGGCGTAATCGTATTATCAGTGGCCTGAGTCAGGGCGTCCTGGTTGTTGAGGCGGCGCAGCGGAGTGGATCGCTGGTCACCGCTCGATGTGCCATGGAGCAGGGGCGAGAAGTCTTTGCGTTGCCCGGCCCCATTGGCAATCCCGGTTGCGAGGGGCCGCACTGGCTCATCAAGCAAGGCGCGACGCCTGTGACCAGCCCAGAGGAAATCCTGGAAAATTTGCAATATGGGCTAACCTGGATCCCAGATGAGCCTGAAAAATCACTTTATTCATCAGATCAGGAGGAGGTGGCATTGCCATTTCCTGAGCTCCTGGCTAACGTAGGAGATGAGGTAACACCTGTTGACGTTGTCGCTGAACGTGCCGGCCAATCTGTGCCTGTGACGGTAGCACAGCTACTCGAACTGGAGTTAGCAGGATGGATCGCAGCTGTACCCGGCGGCTATGTCCGATTGAGGAGGGCAAGCCATGTTCGACGTACTGATGTATTTGTTTGAGACTTACATCCATAACGAAGCTGAAATGCGCGTGGATCAGGATCGGCTGACGCGGGATCTTACCGATGCAGGATTTGAACGGGAAGATATCTATAACGCCTTAATGTGGTTAGAAAAGCTGGCTGATTATCAGGAAGGCCTTGTCGAACCCATGCAGCTCGCTTCTGATCCGCTGTCTGTTCGTATTTTTACGGCTGAAGAGTGTGAAAGGCTGGATGCCAGTTGCCGGGGATTTATCTTATTCCTGGAACAGATTCAGGTGCTAAACCTCGAAACCCGAGAGATGGTGATAGAGCGCGTCATGGCGCTGGATACGGCAGAATTTGAACTGGAAGATCTCAAATGGGTGATTCTGATGGTTCTGTTTAATATTCCGGGCTGTGAAAATGCCTATCAGCAAATGGAAGAATTACTCTTTGAAGTGAATGAAGGTATGCTGCATTAATTCATCTATGTAGCTCCAAGAGTTGTTATGGCCAAATCAGCACTGTTTACGGTGTCTAATAACGAGCCCTGCCCACAGTGTGGGGCTAATCTTGTCATCCGGTCCGGGAAACACGGTCCGTTTCTCGGTTGTTCACACTATCCAGAATGTGATTATGTCCGTCCCCTGAAGAGTCAGGCGGACGGGCATATCGTCAAAATTCTGGAGGGGCAGATATGCCCGGTCTGTGGTGCTGCTCTGGCATTACGTCAGGGGCGCTTCGGTATGTTTATCGGCTGTAGCCACTACCCTGAATGTAGCCATACCGAGCAGATTGATAAACCAGATGAGACCGCGATTGCCTGTCCCCAGTGCCAACAGGGACAGCTGGTACAGCGTCGTTCCCGGTTCGGTAAAACGTTCCACTCCTGCGATCGCTATCCTGAATGCCAGTTCGTTATCAATTTCAAACCAGTAGCGGGGATTTGCCCTCACTGCGATTATCCGCTGCTCATCGAGAAGAAAACGGCACAGGGCATAAAACTGTTCTGTGCCAGTAAACAATGTGGAAAGCCGGTTTCGGCGGATCAAACCTGTGAAGAATAAATTAACATCGGACTCCATTGCCCGTGCGCTGGAAGTCTTGAGAAAAGAAGAAGTCATCGCCTATCCAACGGAAGCTGTATTTGGGGTCGGATGCGATCCTGACAGCGAATTGGCCGTTACGCGTCTATTAGAACTGAAGCAAAGACCGGTCGAAAAGGGACTGATCCTGATTGCTGCAAACTTTGAGCAACTAAAGCCTTACATTGATGATTCGATGTTGAACAAGGCGCAGCGAGACACTATTTCTGCGGCATGGCCTGGTCCAGTCACCTTTGTTTTCCCGTCGCTACCGACCACGCCGCGTTGGCTGACAGGGCGCTTTGATTCCCTTGCAGTGCGTGTTACCGATCATCCGCTGGTGGTCGAGCTGTGTCAGACTTTTGGTAAGCCGCTGGTTTCTACCAGTGCCAATCTGACAGGGCTGCCACCTTGCCGAACATCGCAAGAAGTGCTTGCCCAGTTTGGTGATGATTTCCCGGTGGTTATCGGTGAAACGGGTGGTCGTCAGAATCCATCGGAAATTCGCGATGCGTTAACCGGCGAGCGCTTTCGCCAGGGGTAATAGGATGGATAAGTACGCGGTTTTTGGTAATCCAATAGCTCACAGCAAGTCACCGTTCATTCATCAGCAATTTGCTGAACAGCTGCAAATCGATCATCCCTATGGCCGCGTTTTGGCGCCCGTCGATGATTTTGTACCGACGCTGAATGCTTTTTTTGACGCGGGCGGCAAAGGGGCTAACATCACCGTGCCCTTTAAAGAAGAGGCATTCGCCCGGGCGGATGAGTTAACCGAGCGCGCCTCCCTTGCCGGGGCGGTGAATACCCTCAAGCGTCTGGAGGACGGACGCCTGCTGGGTGACAACACCGATGGTATTGGCTTATTAAGCGATCTCGAAAGGCTCTCTTTTATTAAGAAGGGTTTTCGTATTCTTTTGATTGGCGCGGGCGGTGCCTCTCGCGGCGTATTGTTGCCACTTCTTTCTATGGATTGTGCTGTCACGATCACTAACCGCACGTTCTCCCGCGCAAAAGAACTGGCTACGCTCTTTGCCCATACGGGCAGCGTGAACGTGGTGGCAATGGAAGATCTGGGTGAGCATGAATTTGATCTCATCATTAATGCGACATCCAGCGGGATCGGTGGCGCTGTACCAGTGCTCCCTTCTTCAATAATCAGTCCTCACATTTATGTCTATGACATGTTCTATCAAAAGGGCAAAACGCCTTTCCTGAGCTGGTGTGAAGAACGCGGCGCGAAGCATCTGGCTGACGGCCTGGGCATGCTAGTGGGGCAAGCGGCACATGCTGTTCTGCTTTGGCATGGCGTATTACCCGCAGTAGAACCCGTTATTGAAAAACTGAAACAGGAATTGCTGGCATGAACCAGGCGATTCATTTTCCAGACAGGGAAGTCTGGGACGAGAGCAAACAGGCAGTCTGTTTTCCGGTATTGGTTAACGGTATGCAGATGACCTGCGCTATTACGGGCGAGTTATTGCTAAGGCGTTTTGGCGGGACGATACCGCTGGAGGTCTTTAGGGATCATCGCTGGGATCTTGAAGAAGAAGCCAGCGATATGATCCGTAACGAGCAGGAAGACGATCACGGGTGGGTGTGGTTTTCCTGATCCAGGTAGTCGTCTTTCCATTTGACGTAGTTATTCGCCGAATATTTCAGCCCTTCGATTTCCGTCTCTTTTAACCGACGGATCTGTTTTACCGGGCTGCCTAAATAGAGATAGCCGCTTTCCAGGCGTTTGTTTTGCGGGACCAGACTCCCGGCGCCTATCATCACATCGTCTTCTACGACTACCCCATCCAGCAGAATAGATCCCATCCCCACCAGTACCCGGTTGCCAATAGTGCAGCCGTGTAACATCACTTTATGACCGACAGTGACCTCTTCTCCAATAATGAGGGGATTACCTTCTGGGTTATAGGAGGACTTGTGGGTAACGTGTAAAACGCTACCGTCCTGAATATTGGTGCGCGCGCCGATCATCACGTAATTCACATCACCCCTGATCGCGACGAGCGGCCAGATGCTCACATCATCATCCATCCTGACATCGCCGATGAGTACGCTACTGGGATCGATCATCACGCGTTCCCCCATTTTTGGGAACAGATCTTTATAGGGACGGAGTACTGCAGACATATCAACCTCGACTGATGAGCTTATACAGAAGATTTTGATCATATTATGCAGCATGGTGGGGTGTTAAATGCGTCAATTTTTAATCAGATCGGGCAGGATCTCATCGAAAAGCGTGGAAAAGCAGCAGTCAGGAAAAAAGATCTAAAAAACGCTTGTGCTAAAAACTGGGATCCCTATAATGCGCCTCCATCGACACGGCAGATGTGAATCACTTCACACAAACAGCCAGTTCGGTTGAAGAGAAAAAATCCTGAGATTCAGGGTTGACTCTGAAAGAGGAAAGCGTAATATACGCCACCTCGCAACGGTGAGCGAAAGCCGCGTTGCACTGCTCTTTAACAATTTATCAGACAATCTGTGTGGGCACTCAAAGTGACATGGATTCTAAACGTCGCAAGACGCTAAATGAATACCAAAGTCTCTGAGTGAACATACGTAATTCATTACGAAGTTTAATTCACGAGCATCAAACTTAAATTGAAGAGTTTGATCATGGCTCAGATTGAACGCTGGCGGCAGGCCTAACACATGCAAGTCGAGCGGTAGCACAGAGAGCTTGCTCTCGGGTGACGAGCGGCGGACGGGTGAGTAATGTCTGGGAAACTGCCTGATGGAGGGGGATAACTACTGGAAACGGTAGCTAATACCGCATAACGTCGCAAGACCAAAGAGGGGGACCTTCGGGCCTCTTGCCATCAGATGTGCCCAGATGGGATTAGCTAGTAGGTGGGGTAACGGCTCACCTAGGCGACGATCCCTAGCTGGTCTGAGAGGATGACCAGCCACACTGGAACTGAGACACGGTCCAGACTCCTACGGGAGGCAGCAGTGGGGAATATTGCACAATGGGCGCAAGCCTGATGCAGCCATGCCGCGTGTATGAAGAAGGCCTTCGGGTTGTAAAGTACTTTCAGCGAGGAGGAAGGCATTGTGGTTAATAACCACAGTGATTGACGTTACTCGCAGAAGAAGCACCGGCTAACTCCGTGCCAGCAGCCGCGGTAATACGGAGGGTGCAAGCGTTAATCGGAATTACTGGGCGTAAAGCGCACGCAGGCGGTCTGTCAAGTCGGATGTGAAATCCCCGGGCTCAACCTGGGAACTGCATTCGAAACTGGCAGGCTAGAGTCTTGTAGAGGGGGGTAGAATTCCAGGTGTAGCGGTGAAATGCGTAGAGATCTGGAGGAATACCGGTGGCGAAGGCGGCCCCCTGGACAAAGACTGACGCTCAGGTGCGAAAGCGTGGGGAGCAAACAGGATTAGATACCCTGGTAGTCCACGCCGTAAACGATGTCGACTTGGAGGTTGTTCCCTTGAGGAGTGGCTTCCGGAGCTAACGCGTTAAGTCGACCGCCTGGGGAGTACGGCCGCAAGGTTAAAACTCAAATGAATTGACGGGGGCCCGCACAAGCGGTGGAGCATGTGGTTTAATTCGATGCAACGCGAAGAACCTTACCTACTCTTGACATCCAGAGAACTTAGCAGAGATGCTTTGGTGCCTTCGGGAACTCTGAGACAGGTGCTGCATGGCTGTCGTCAGCTCGTGTTGTGAAATGTTGGGTTAAGTCCCGCAACGAGCGCAACCCTTATCCTTTGTTGCCAGCGGTTCGGCCGGGAACTCAAAGGAGACTGCCAGTGATAAACTGGAGGAAGGTGGGGATGACGTCAAGTCATCATGGCCCTTACGAGTAGGGCTACACACGTGCTACAATGGCGTATACAAAGAGAAGCGACCTCGCGAGAGCAAGCGGACCTCATAAAGTACGTCGTAGTCCGGATTGGAGTCTGCAACTCGACTCCATGAAGTCGGAATCGCTAGTAATCGTAGATCAGAATGCTACGGTGAATACGTTCCCGGGCCTTGTACACACCGCCCGTCACACCATGGGAGTGGGTTGCAAAAGAAGTAGGTAGCTTAACCTTCGGGAGGGCGCTTACCACTTTGTGATTCATGACTGGGGTGAAGTCGTAACAAGGTAACCGTAGGGGAACCTGCGGTTGGATCACCTCCTTACCTGAAAGAACCTGCCTTTGTAGTGCTCACACAGATTGTCTGATGAAAAGTAAATAGCAAGGCGTCTTGCGATTGAGACTTCAGTGTCCCCTTCGTCTAGAGGCCCAGGACACCGCCCTTTCACGGCGGTAACAGGGGTTCGAATCCCCTAGGGGACGCCACTTGCTGGTTTGTGAGTGAAAGTCACCTGCCTTAATATCTCAAAACTGATTCTCAGGAATCATGTTTGAGATATTTGCTCTTTAAAAATCTGGATCAAGCTGAAAATTGAAACGACACGCTGCGTCTGTTCTCCGTAATAAGAACAGAATGACGGTGTGTTCGAGTCTCTCAAATTTTCGCGACACGATGATGTTTTACGAAACATCTTCGGGTTGTGAGGTTAAGCGACTAAGCGTACACGGTGGATGCCCTGGCAGTCAGAGGCGATGAAGGGCGTGCTAATCTGCGATAAGCGTCGGCGAGGTGATATGAACCTTTGACCCGGCGATACCCGAATGGGGAAACCCAGTGTGTTCCGACACACTATCATGTCATGAATACATAGTGGCATGAGGCGAACCGGGGGAACTGAAACATCTAAGTACCCCGAGGAAAAGAAATCAACCGAGATTCCCCCAGTAGCGGCGAGCGAACGGGGAGGAGCCCAGAGTCTGAATCAGCGCGTGTGTTAGTGGAAGCGTCTGGAAAGTCGCACGATACAGGGTGAAAGTCCCGTACACAAAAATGCACACGCTGTGAACTCGAAGAGTAGGGCGGGACACGTGGTATCCTGTCTGAATATGGGGGGACCATCCTCCAAGGCTAAATACTCCTGACTGACCGATAGTGAACCAGTACCGTGAGGGAAAGGCGAAAAGAACCCCGGCGAGGGGAGTGAAAAAGAACCTGAAACCGTGTACGTACAAGCAGTGGGAGCCTCTTTTATGGGGTGACTGCGTACCTTTTGTATAATGGGTCAGCGACTTATATTCTGTAGCAAGGTTAACCGTATAGGGGAGCCGAAGGGAAACCGAGTCTTAACTGGGCGTTAAGTTGCAGGGTATAGACCCGAAACCCGGTGATCTAGCCATGGGCAGGTTGAAGGTTGGGTAACACTAACTGGAGGACCGAACCGACTAATGTTGAAAAATTAGCGGATGACTTGTGGCTGGGGGTGAAAGGCCAATCAAACCGGGAGATAGCTGGTTCTCCCCGAAAGCTATTTAGGTAGCGCCTCGTGAACTCATCTTCGGGGGTAGAGCACTGTTTCGGCTAGGGGGCCATCCCGGCTTACCAACCCGATGCAAACTACGAATACCGAAGAATGTTATCACGGGAGACACACGGCGGGTGCTAACGTCCGTCGTGAAGAGGGAAACAACCCAGACCGCCAGCTAAGGTCCCAAAGTCATGGTTAAGTGGGAAACGATGTGGGAAGGCACAGACAGCCAGGATGTTGGCTTAGAAGCAGCCATCATTTAAAGAAAGCGTAATAGCTCACTGGTCGAGTCGGCCTGCGCGGAAGATGTAACGGGGCTAAACCATGCACCGAAGCTGCGGCAGCGACGCTTATGCGTTGTTGGGTAGGGGAGCGTTCTGTAAGCCGTTGAAGGTGTGCTGTGAGGCATGCTGGAGGTATCAGAAGTGCGAATGCTGACATAAGTAACGATAAAGCGGGTGAAAAGCCCGCTCGCCGGAAGACCAAGGGTTCCTGTCCAACGTTAATCGGGGCAGGGTGAGTCGACCCCTAAGGCGAGGCCGAAAGGCGTAGTCGATGGGAAACAGGTTAATATTCCTGTACTTGGTGTTACTGCGAAGGGGGGACGGAGAAGGCTATGTTAGCCGGGCGACGGTTGTCCCGGTTTAAGCATGTAGGCGGAGGTTCCAGGTAAATCCGGTACCTTTTTAACGCTGAGGTGTGATGACGAGGCACTACGGTGCTGAAGTAACAAATGCCCTGCTTCCAGGAAAAGCCTCTAAGCATCAGGTAACATCAAATCGTACCCCAAACCGACACAGGTGGTCAGGTAGAGAATACCAAGGCGCTTGAGAGAACTCGGGTGAAGGAACTAGGCAAAATGGTGCCGTAACTTCGGGAGAAGGCACGCTGGTGTGTAGGTGAAGTCCCTGCGGACGGAGCTGAAACCAGTCGAAGATACCAGCTGGCTGCAACTGTTTATTAAAAACACAGCACTGTGCAAACACGAAAGTGGACGTATACGGTGTGACGCCTGCCCGGTGCCGGAAGGTTAATTGATGGGGTTAGCGGCAACGCGAAGCTCTTGATCGAAGCCCCGGTAAACGGCGGCCGTAACTATAACGGTCCTAAGGTAGCGAAATTCCTTGTCGGGTAAGTTCCGACCTGCACGAATGGCGTAATGATGGCCAGGCTGTCTCCACCCGAGACTCAGTGAAATTGAACTCGCTGTGAAGATGCAGTGTACCCGCGGCAAGACGGAAAGACCCCGTGAACCTTTACTATAGCTTGACACTGAACACTGGTCCTTGATGTGTAGGATAGGTGGGAGGCTTTGAAGCGTGGACGCCAGTCTGCGTGGAGCCAACCTTGAAATACCACCCTTTAATGGCTGGTGTTCTAACGTAGACCCGTAATCCGGGTTGCGGACAGTGTCTGGTGGGTAGTTTGACTGGGGCGGTCTCCTCCTAAAGAGTAACGGAGGAGCACGAAGGTTAGCTAATCCTGGTCGGACATCAGGAGGTTAGTGCAATGGCATAAGCTAGCTTGACTGCGAGAGTGACGGCTCGAGCAGGTGCGAAAGCAGGTCATAGTGATCCGGTGGTTCTGAATGGAAGGGCCATCGCTCAACGGATAAAAGGTACTCCGGGGATAACAGGCTGATACCGCCCAAGAGTTCATATCGACGGCGGTGTTTGGCACCTCGATGTCGGCTCATCACATCCTGGGGCTGAAGTAGGTCCCAAGGGTACGGCTGTTCGCCGTTTAAAGTGGTACGCGAGCTGGGTTTAGAACGTCGTGAGACAGTTCGGTCCCTATCTGCCGTGGGCGCTGGAGAATTGAGGGGGGCTGCTCCTAGTACGAGAGGACCGGAGTGGACGCATCACTGGTGTTCGGGTTGTCATGCCAATGGCATTGCCCGGTAGCTAAATGCGGAAAAGATAAGTGCTGAAAGCATCTAAGCACGAAACTTGCCCCGAGATGAGTTCTCCCTGACCCTTTAAGGGTCCTGAAGGAACGTTGAAGACTACGACGTTGATAGGCTGGGTGTGTAAGTGCAGCGATGTATTGAGCTAACCAGTACTAATGAACCGTGAGGCTTAACCTTACAACGCCGAAGATGTTTTGGCGAAGCAGAGACAGTCGATTTTCAGCTGATACAGATTAATTAATGCGCAGGAATGCGTGTTGATAACAGAATTTGCCTGGCGGCTTTAGCGCGGTGGTCCCACCTGACCCCATGCCGAACTCAGAAGTGAAACGCCGTAGCGCCGATGGTAGTGTGGGGTCTCCCCATGTGAGAGTAGGGAACTGCCAGGCATCAAATTTAGCGTGCTGATATGGCTCAGTTGGTAGAGCGCACCCTTGGTAAGGGTGAGGTCCCCAGTTCGACTCTGGGTATCAGCACCACTTTATACGTGGTTGAAGTTCGGCAATAGTAAAAGAATTTGTCTGGCGGCTTTAGCGCGGTGGTCCCACCTGACCCCATGCCGAACTCAGAAGTGAAACGCCGTAGCGCCGATGGTAGTGTGGGGTCTCCCCATGTGAGAGTAGGGAACTGCCAGACATCAAACAAGTGAAAAGGCCATCCGCAAGGATGGCCTTTTTGCGTTTATACATCGAAATATCAGACGAGAACGTTGCCAGACACCTTTTGCCCGGCAACCAAATGCCACCGGGCAACTATCATTGATTAATGAATCACCTGGGACAGAAATGCTCGCGTTCTTTCAGATTTCGGATGGGCAAAAAACTCTTCCGGTGCAGCCTGTTCGACAATTTCCCCGCGATCCATGAAGATCACCCTGTCTGCCACTGTTCTGGCAAAGCCCATTTCATGCGTGACACAGAGCATTGTCATTCCTGATTGGGCCAGACCAATCATCGTATCCAGCACCTCTTTAACCATCTCAGGATCGAGGGCTGAAGTCGGTTCATCAAACAGCATAATTTTAGGTTTCATGCACAAGGATCGCGCGATAGCCACACGCTGCTGCTGACCCCCCGATATCTGTCCGGGGAACTTATTCGCATGTTCAGCAATACGTACCCGTTCCAGATAATGCATTGCCAGCGCCTCAGCTTCCTTTTTAGGCATCTTTCTAACCCAAATAGGCGCCAGTGTGCAATTCTGTAATACCGTCAAATGGGGGAACAGATTGAAATGCTGGAATACCATACCCACTTCCTGGCGGACTCGTTCGATATTGCGAATATCCTCATCCAGCTCGATTCCATCAACAACGATGCGCCCTTGTTGATGCTCTTCAAGATGGTTAATACAGCGAATCGTCGTAGATTTACCTGAACCTGACGGGCCGCACAGGACGATACGTTCACCTTGCTTTACCTTCAGATTGATATCTTTCAGAACATGAAACTGCCCGTACCATTTATTAACGTTTTCCAGCGTAATCATCGCGTCAGCGGGGGTCATCGTTATTTTGCTCATAAATTCCTCAATGCGGCGTACGCCCGGTATTAAAGCGCTTTTCCAGATGCTGGCTATAGCGCGACATGCTGAAACAGAAAATCCAGTACACAAGTGCTGCAAAAACATAGCCTTCGGTAGACATTCCCAGCCAGGCCGGGTCGACTGTGGCCTGCTGGACACTACTGAAAAGATCAAACAATCCAATGATGATCACGAGGCTGGTATCTTTAAACAGGGCGATAATAGTGTTCACCAGCCCCGGAATAACCAGCTTGAGCGCCTGGGGTAAGATCACGAGTCCCTGGGTTTTCCAGTAACCAAGTGCCAGCGATTCAGCAGCCTCATACTGACCTTTTGGCAGCGCCTGAAGCCCGCCGCGAACCACTTCTGCAACATACGCTGACTGGAATAACACGACCCCCACCAGGGCGCGGATCAGTTTGTCGATCGTGGTGCCTTCCGCCATAAACAGCGGCAGCATCACCGAGGACATAAACAGAACGGTAATCAGCGGTACACCGCGCCAGAACTCGATAAAGATCACCGACAGAATGCGTACCACCGGCATCGTTGAACGACGACCCAGTGCCAGCAAAATACCCAACGGCAGCGCCCCGGCGATCCCAACAGAAGCGATGATCAGGGTTAACGTCAGCCCACCCCACTGGCGTGTTTCTACACGCTCCAGCCCCAGTATTCCCCCGTACAGTAACAACCAGACAATCAGCGGATAGACCACTGCCCAGCAGGCAATATAGCGACCACGACGCGGTAGACCTTTAAAGAACATCGGTGCGATCGACAGCAGGCCGATAACCAGCGCAAGATTGATGCGCCAGCGTTGATCGTGTGGATAGAGACCATACATAAACTGGCCGAAACGCTCATGGATAAAGACCCAGCAGGCACCGGCCTTGGTGCAGTCAGCCCGCGTAGAGCCTACCCAGTTTGCCTGTAAAAACGCCCAGTTCAGCAGGGGGGGAATCAGCTCCCAAATCAACCATAAACTGACGATCGTCAGGAGACTGTTGCTCCATGAGGAGAACAGATTCTTGCGTGCCCAGGCGATGAAACGCCAGCTTCCGGCGCTGGACGGGCGCGAGGGCTGTGACAATACGGCTTTTGTCATCATGGTTCCTTAGCGCTCAACCAGGGCGATGCGACGGTTATAGATATTCATCAGCAGTGAGATCGTCAGGCTGATAATCAGATAGACGGACATGGTGATGGCGATAGTCTCGATAGCTTGCCCGGTCTGGTTAAGCACGGTTCCGGCGAAAAGGGAAACCATGTCGGGATAACCAATGGCAGCCGCCAGCGAGGAGTTTTTGGCAATATTAAGATACTGACTGGTCAACGGTGGGATGATCACGCGCAAGGCTTGCGGGATGATCACCTGACGCAGGGTCACCGGATTTGGTAATCCGAGTGATCGCGCGGCTTCGTGCTGCCCATAGGGTACTGCCTGAATACCAGAACGAATGATTTCGGCAATAAATGCGGAGGTATAAATCGACAGCGCCAGCGTCAGCGCCGCAAGCTCTGGGATCAGCACCATCCCACCCCGGAAATTAAAACCACGCAGCTGTGGAATATCCCAGTGCAACGCAGCACCGAAGGTCCAGTGTGCGAGCAGCGGTAAACCCACGATCAATGCAACGCCTGCTGGCCATGTTCTGCGAAGTTGCCCGGTTTTAATCTGAAGTGTACGGTTATAGCGAAAAAGCCCAATCGTAATGGCGATAGCAACAACGATGGCTGCCAAGAACGCGTACAGCCCTTCGCCCGCCAGCGGCGAGGGAATATAGAGACCGCGATTACTTAGGAAAAAGAGATCCCAGGCATCAACGGCCTGGCGCGGGCCGGGTAAATTGCGCAGTACGGCGAAATACCAGAAGAAGATCTGCAGGAGGGGCGGAATATTGCGAAACGTCTCAATATAAATCGTCGAGAGTTTGCGTAATAACCAGTTCTCCGAAAGGCGCGCAAGTCCGAGGAAAAAGCCCAGAAACGAAGCAAACACAATACACAGCGCAGAGACCAGAAGCGTATTCAGCAGGCCGACCAGAAACACTCTTCCGTATGTGTCTCCCTCTTGATAATCAATCAAGTGCTGCACAATGCCAAAACCAGCGCTGCGATCCAGGAAGGCAAAGCCCGAAGTAATGCCGCGATTGCTCAGATTGGTAACAGTGTTATGAATTAAATAAATCGCGACGACCACGACGGCGACAACAGCAATTATCTGGAATAGCCAGGCGCGGACCGCGGGATGAGAAAAGGAAAGTTTTCCTTTTACGGCTAAGCGGCGATGGGACATAAAGAAACCTCGGTAACCATGACTCTGGACTGGGCACCACAGATGCGGTGCCCGTTACAGCTAAAACTTAACGTACCGGCGGAGCGTACTGAATGCCGCCGTTGTTCCAGAGGTTGTTCTGGCCACGTTTGATCTTCAGTGCACTTTCCGATCCCACGTTGCGCTCGAAGATCTCTGAATAGTTACCGACGTGTTTAATGATGTTATAAGCCCACTTGTTATCCAGTTTCAGATCTTTGCCGAAATCACCCTCTTTACCCAAAAGATGCGCCATATCTGGTGTTGATGGATTAGCGGCTTTTTCATCGACGTTTTTCGAGTTGATGCCCATCTCTTCGGCGTTCAGCATAGCGAACAGCGTCCAGCGAACGATGGAGAACCAGTCTTCATCGCCACGGCGTACGACCGGGCCGAGAGGTTCTTTCGAGATGACTTCTGGCAGAACAATCCATTCCGCCGGGTTGCTCAGCTTGATGCGCAGGGCATACAGCTGAGACTGGTCTGACGCCAGCGTATCGCAACGGCCAGACTCCAGCGCTTTAGCGGATTCATCAGAGCGGTCGAAGGTGACTGGCGTGTATTTCATGTTGTTGGCTTTGAAATAGTCGGCGACATTCAGCTCGGTGTCAGTGCCTGCCTGAATACACACCGTCGCCCCGTCGAGCTCTTTGGCGCTCTTCAGTCCCGCCTTGTTGTGGGTCAGGAAGCCGATACCGTCATAATAGGTAACGCCGGTGAAGGACATTCCCATGCCCGCGTCACGCGATGAAGTCCAGGTGGTATTACGAGAAAGCATGTCCACTTCGCCAGACTGCAGAGCGGTAAAGCGCTCTTTCGCCGTCAGAGGGGTGTATTTTACTTTGGTGTCATCCCCGAAAAGGGCTGCTGCAACGCCACGGCATACATCGACATCAATACCGGTGAACTTTCCGTTCGCATCGGCATAAGAGAAGCCCGGTAACCCATCACTGATACCGCACTGTACAAAGCCTTTCTTTTTAACGGCATCCAGCGTTGTGCCGGCATGAGCTTGTCCCGCTACAGCAAACAACATGCCCGCTGCGGCCAGGCTGGCTAACATCGTCTTTTTCATAATGCATCCTGTGTGGCGAAATTTATCGTTATAGAAAGTCGTTTTAAAACGCTTTTACCTGTCTGTGGCGTTGGCCGACGTTTATAAAGCAAACGTAATGCCAGTTTTGCGTTCGGCTGAAAAAGAGAGAATTGAACGCATAATGCAGAGTGTAGACAGGGATAAATAAATCGAGCGCCCCGAAATGGTGCGAAATCACAACCTACGCCACAAATCAGAGCAAAAGTTGTTAGCTAGTGAGTTAATTCCGGATGGTAGTTTCTGGCGTGAATATTGGCAGGATATTTAATGTAATTGAATTGTGAAAAGTATCACGCTGGAATATGTAATTAAAAAGAGGCGACAAAAAAGATGTGAGAAGAATCAGATATTAATAATGAGAGGCAGTTGGAAAAGGGGAGTTTTTTTAACGTATCAGGAAATCATTGCACTGGTTTGAAGCAAAAGCGCGGGAGCACCGCGCTTTTGCAGGAAAGCATTATTTCGTTAATGCGACGATACCCAGCGTCAGGCCAGCGACAGCGGCGGCACCACCGGCGATTGCTCCTGCGGTTTCCCAGTTATCCTGGGTTGTGCCTTTCATACAGGTGTTGGTATGAACCAGACGGCCCTGATCGTCATACACCGGCACACACGGAGAGTCGTGCGCACAACCGGCAAGAAGCGCAGCGAGAGTTGCAACGCAAATGAATCTTTTCATGATGTTACCTCAGAATTAAAACTGGCTCGCTATAAAACCAATAGGGTATTTATCGAGCTAAGGGTCATTTTACCACTACAACTATCCACAACAGCAGGGTGAATAATCTCAAATTATGTGGATTGTAAAAATCATGGAGAAAAAAACAGAATGGCATGAATTTATGGAGGAAGTATGGAACGAATAATAGATTTTACGCCGCGAGGAAGTTAACGATTATTCACAGGCATAATAATACAATGATAGTTTGCGTGCTAATGTTCTGTGTAAAAGAATAAGAGAAGGCGCCGGATGACGCCTTTATCTTTGTTTTACTTCTTGATTCGATTAAACCGTCGTCTGACGACCACGAAAAATACGGGAACGAAGAAGATAGCCAGAAGCGTTGCCGAGAGCATGCCGCCCATGACCCCTGTGCCCACGGCATTTTGCGCGCCACTGCCCGCGCCACGGCTGATTACCAGCGGCAGTACACCGAGAACAAACGCCAGTGACGTCATCAGGATGGGGCGCAAACGCATACGGGATGCCTCAAGGGTGGCTTCGATAACCCCTTTACCTTCTTTCTCCATCAGGTCTTTCGCGAACTCTACAATCAGAATGGCGTTTTTCGCGGAGAGCCCGATGGTGGTGAGAAGCCCAACCTGGAAATAGACGTCATTGTTCAGCCCGCTTAACGAGGCGCCAAGCAGCGCACCAATCACCCCCAGTGGCACGACCAGCATAACGGAGAACGGAATCGACCAGCTTTCATAAAGCGCAGCCAGACACAGGAACACCACTATCAGCGAAATGGCGTATAGCGCAGGTGCCTGGTTGCCAGAGAGACGTTCCTGATATGACATCCCCGTCCAGTCGTAACCGATACCGGAAGGCAGTTTTTGCGCCATACTTTCCATCATCGCCATCGCTTCACCCGAGCTCTTACCCCGCACGGATTCACCCACAATTTCCATCGAAGGCATACCGTTGTAGCGCTCAAGGCGCGGTGAACCTGAAATCCAGCGCGAGGTGCTAAACGCGGAGAAAGGCACCATTTCGCCGTTGGTGCTGCGAACGTACAGGTTATTGATATCACCCGGCAACATACGGAACGGAGCGTCGGCCTGCGCATAGACTTTCTTCACACGACCATGATCGATAAAGTCATTCACATAAGTCCCGCCGAGCGCGGTTGAAATCGTCTGGTTGATATCAGATAGACTGACTCCCAGCGCCTGCGCTTTCTCCTGGTCCACATCCAGTTTGAACTGCGGGGTATCTTCCAGCCCGTTAGGGCGCACACGTTCGAGCAGGTCTGGGTGCTCTTTCGCCATACCAAGCAGCTGATTACGTGCTTTTGTCAGCTCGATATGCCCAAGGTTTGCCTGATCGATAAGTTCGAAGTCAAACCCGGTAGCCGTGCCCAGTTCGATAATTGCAGGCAGGTTGAACGGGTAGATCATCCCATCCTTAATGTGACTGAAGGCTATCGATGCGCGACCGACAATCGCGGCGACTCCGTTTTCAGCTCCCGGACGTTCATCCCACGGTTTCAGGCTGATAAATGCCATGCCGGAGTTTTGCCCCTGGCCGCTGTAGCTAAAACCGTTAACCGTAAAGACCGAATCGACGTTGGCCTTCTCTTTGGTTAGATAGTATTGCTGCACCTGATCCAGGATCTGCTGCGTTCGGGTTTGCGTGGCACCCGCGGGCAGCTGGACCATGGTCATGAATACGCCCTGATCCTCGTCGGGTAAGAAGGAGGTTGGTAAACGTAGGAACAACACCGCCATACCAGCAACAATCAGCACATAAATCACCAGATAGCGCCCGGTTTTGCGTAAAATGCCGCTCACGCTGTTACTGTAATGGTCCACGCTCTTATCGAAGACGTTATTGAACCAGCCAAAGAAACCGCCTTTCGCGTGGTGCTCTTCCGCTGCGGGTTTCAGCAGCGTGGCGCAGAGGGCAGGGGTAAGAATCAGGGCAACAAGGACGGAAAGCGCCATTGCCGAAACAATGGTCAGGGAGAACTGACGGTAGATAGCACCGGTGGAACCGCCAAAGAAGGCCATCGGCACGAACACCGCTGAAAGCACCATCGCGATACCAACCAGCGCGCCCTGAATTTGCTCCATCGACTTCTGCGTTGCTTCTTTCGGCGGCAGCTTATCCTCCGCCATCACGCGTTCGACGTTTTCCACGACGACGATGGCGTCATCGACCAGCAAACCTATCGCCAGCACCATGCCAAACATTGTCAGGGTATTGATGGAAAACCCAAATGCGCCCAACACCGCAAAGGTACCCAGCAACACCACCGGCACAGCAATGGTTGGGATCAGCGTGGCGCGCAGGTTCTGCAGGAACAGATACATCACCAGGAAGACGAGGATAATCGCTTCGAACAGGGTTTTGACCACTTCATGAATCGAAATTGTCACGAACGGCGTGGTGTCGTAAGGGTAGACAACCTTCAGCCCCTGCGGGAAGAAGGCCTGCAGTTCGGCCAGTTTTGATTTAATGGCAGCGGCAGTGTCCAGCGCGTTGGCGCCTGTCGCCAGCTTGATACCCAGACCAGTAGCCGCCTGGCCGTTAATCTTGGTCACCATATTGTAGTTTTCGCCGCCAAGCTCAATACGGGCCACATCTTTCAAATGCACCATTGAGCCGTCCTGGTTCACTTTCAGTGTGACCTTGCCAAACTCTTCCGGTGTTTTCAGGCGCGTTTGCGCAATGATGGAGGCGTTAAGCTGCTGGCCCGGAACCGACGGCGTTCCGCCTAACTGACCGGCAGCAATCTGGTTGTTCTGGGTTTTGAGCTGATTAATTACATCCAGCGGTGTCAGCTGATACTTATTCAGGGCATTGCTGTCGAGCCAGATACGCATCGCGTACTGCGCACCAAACATCTGAACATCGCCCACACCGGAAGTTCGGCTGATGGTGTCTTTCACGTTAGATGCAACGTAATCTGAAATATCGTCCTGGGTCAGGTTTTTGTTATCAGACACAAAACCCGCGACCAGAAGGAAGCTGCTGCTGGATTTCTTCACGCCGATCCCTTGTTGCTGCACTTCCTGCGGCAGCAGCGGCATCGCCAGCTGAAGTTTGTTCTGAACCTGTACCTGCGCGATATCAGGATCGGTGCCTGACTGGAAGGTCAGGGTAATGGTCACGTTTCCCGCGGAATCACTGGTGGATGACATGTACATCAGGTTATCGACACCGTTCATGTTCTGTTCGATAACCTGCGTCACCGTATCCTGCACCGTTTGTGCGTCCGCACCAGGGTAAACGGCTGTGACGGCAACAGCGGGTGGCGCAATCGTGGGATACTGAGCCACGGGCAGTTTGAGAATCGCCAGCCCACCCGCAATCATCAGAATGATGGCAAGTACCCAGGCAAAAATCGGCCTTTGAATAAAGAAGTTAGCCATTGATTATTCCCTTAACTGGCTTTCGTCGCGGCGGAATCAGGCGTGGCAACTACCGTGGCCCCAGGATGCACTTTTTGCAGGCCGCTGATGATGACGCGATCGCCCTCCTTCAACCCGTTCGTGATTAGCCAACGATCGCCAATGGCCTGAGGTGCCACCACGCTACGCGTTTCAACCTGTTCTTTGGCGTTCACGACCAGTACGGTGGCATCGCCACGAGGAGTACGCGTGACGCCTTGCTGTGGAACGAGAATGGCATTCGGCTGGACGCCTTCATCAATGCGGGCTCGCACAAACATGCCCGGTAGCAGCATATGTTTAGGATTCGGGAAAACCGCACGCAGGGTAATGGAGCCGGTGCTTTCGTCCACCGTGACATCAGAGAACTGCAGCGTACCGTTCTCGGCGTAAGGCTGGCCGTTTTCCATCAACAGCTGCACGCTGCTGGTGCCGTCACCTTTTTGCAGGCTGGACTGCTTCAGCTGCATAAAGTCATTGCTCGACTGGGTGACATCCACATAGATCGGATCGAGTTGCTGCACGGTTGCCAGTGCCGAAGCCTGGCCGTTTGTCACCAGAGCGCCTTCGGTGACGCTGGATTTCCCAATTCGTCCACTAATCGGTGATGACACTTTGGTATAGGCGAGATTGATGCGTGCTGTTTCGACGCCCGCTTGCGCAGCCGTTACGCTGGCATCGGCCTGTCTGGCGTTGGCGACTGCCTGGTCATACTCTTGTCGGCTGACATATTGTGTGCCCACCAGAGGGACATACCGTTTCACGGTCAAATGGGCAATGTTTGCCGCCGCTTCAGCTTTCACCAGCTCGCCTTTCGCACTGTCAAAGGCGGCCTGATAGGACGCCGGATCGATCTGATACAGGGAATCGCCCGCTTTCACATCGCTGCCTTCGACAAAGTTACGGCGCAGGATAATACCGCTCACCTGCGGGCGGACTTCAGCGACGCGAAACGCATCCGTGCGTCCTGGCAGTTCCGTGGTGACTGCCAGTGGCGCGCTTTTCACGACAAAGACAGTGACCTGGGGCACCTGCGCGCCTTGCTGCGCATTATCAGAACCATCACAGCCAGCAAGCAGTGCGGAGCAGACAATAAAACCGGATAAGGGTAAAAGCCTGAAGTGTTTCTTCATTACTGTTCCTTTAAAAACAATAAACTGATATTTGCCGTGAGGTTGTGAAAAGGATCGCGGGGCAAAGAGTCAGAAATCCAGCGCACATCATAATGAGGTACGTTGATGCTTTTTAATTTATAAGTGCGGCGAACAGGTTATTCAGATAAAAACCAGAGTCTGGTGTGGCGAATCAACGATATAGTAATGGTGCGAAGCACTCAGGTTTAAATATCATCCAGCGTTACTTATATAGTTTATGAATTTAATGATGTTAATTCATTTGTTGTAATTATTGATTAACGCAATTGACTTTTTTTGATCAGAATAAAATCCCCCGTTAGGGAATACTTCCGCGACGAGGTATTTCTGGTTAAGTGGCGAACTGTTCAGGTAATGGGTAAGAGGCGATGGCGCGTAAAACAAAAGAAGATGCACAGAAAACGAGACAGCAGCTGATCGAAGCCGCCATTACCCAGTTTTCGACGCGCGGAGTGGCGAGCACCACGCTGACTGATATCGCAGATGCCGCATGCGTAACCCGTGGCGCGGTTTACTGGCACTTCTCCAGCAAAGCGGAAATCTTCAATGCGATCTGGGAACAACAGATACCTTTATGCGATTTAATTCATGAGCAACTTTCCTTGTCACAGAATGACGACCCTTTATGTGTTCTACGCGAAAAGTTTGTCGCGGCGTTGCAATATATTTCCCGAAGCCCCCGCCAGCGTGCACTCTTACAAATTCTGTATCACAAATGTGAATTTAATAATGAAATGACATCAGAGTGCGAAATTCGTCAGCGAATTGGTTTTAATTATGAAAACGTCCGCGTGTTGCTGGAGAAAGGGATGGCGAGTGGCATCATCTCACCACTTATAAATATCGATATGACATTGATTGTTTTTCACGGTTTTTTTAGCGGGTTAATTAAAAACTGGTTAATGAACAGTGAGAATTTCAATCTTTACCAGCAAGCTCCGGCGCTGGTGGACAATATTCTGGCGACGCTCAATATGACTCGCACGTTACCGGAAAATTATTCTGTTGCCTCATGAAGGCAGGTAGTTTTTGAATTCATCGGCGTTGTTGCACAGCTCCTCGACGGTCTGCGCCGTCACAGGTTTGCCTAACAGATATCCCTGAAGCGTATTACAGCCAAGCTCCGTGAGGAATTGCTGCTGGGCTTCCGTTTCCACGCCTTCAGCGACCACTTTCAGATTCAGCGTTTTCGCCAGCGCGACAATGGCGGAGACGATAGTGGCATCATCGCTTTTCCCGCTGAGATCTTTCACAAACGCGCGATCGATTTTCAGCTCGCAGGCGGGAAGCTGCTTTAGATAGAGCAGGCTCGAATAGCCGGTACCAAAATCATCGATAGAGGCCTTCACGCCTGCATTCGTCAGTTCCGTTAAGATCCTGACGCTCTCTTGCGGATTGTGCATTGCGGTGGTTTCTGTCACTTCCAGAATCAGTGATTCTGGCGGCAAATGGTGCTGCGCCAGGCAGTCGAGCACGGTTTTAACCAGCGTGGGTTGTTCGAACTGAAGTGTAGACAGATTGACTGCCATCGACCACGCCTTATGCCCCTGAAGGTGCCACTCGCGCAGCTGACGGCAGGCTTCGTTGATCACCCAGTTTCCTATCGGGATGATAAGCCCGGTCTTTTCGGCCAGTGGCAGAAACATGTCGGGACTCAGCAGCCCCTGTTTCGGATGCTCCCAGCGCAGGAGAGCCTCAAAGCCCAGAATCGGCCCGGCCGGCGCGTGGAATTTCGGCTGATAGTGCAGGCGCAGCTCATCGCGATCGATCGCCAGCCACAGATCGTTCATCAGCTGTAAATGCGTCTGCGCCAGTGTGTTCATGGACGGCTGGAAAAAGTGATAACCATTACGGCCCATATGTTTGGTGTGATACATCGCCGCGTCAGCGTTGAACATCAGCTCACGATCGGATTTTCCGTCGTGAGGATAGAGCGCAATACCGATACTGACGGTCACGACCAGCTCGTAAAGTTCGACATTGAAAGGGCTGTCAATGGCGCGGACCAGCGCGCTGGCAAGCGAAGCGGCATCATCGGGGCCACCGACTTCCGCGAGCAAAACAAACTCGTCGCCGCCGATGCGGGCGAGGGTGAACTGGCCTTTCAGCGGAAGCAGCAGCCGCTCGGTGACTGCGACTAATAATTTATCGCCCGTATCATGGCCGTAGGCATCATTCACCGTTTTAAAGCCATCCAGGTCCATAAACATCAGTGCGAAATGGGTCCCTTCGCGGTCGGCCTTGCTGATTGCCTGATCGAGACGGTCTTCCAGCAAAACGCGATTCGGTAAACGGGTCAGCGTATCGTGAAGCGCCAGTTGGGCCAGCTCACGATTGGCTTCTGCCAGGGATGAGGCCAACAGAGCGGTTCGGGCCTGCAGGCGAGCATCAAGCATGGACACCAGCAACGTGATCCCAAGGATAGAGAGCGCAACTACGCTGACCAGCACGGCCAGCCAGCTGCCGTTTATTCCGTGGTGATGCATCTCAGTGGAGAGCGGGAATTGCGCCGCTTTCATTCCCGCGTAATGCATACCCGCGATGGCAATGCCCATCGTTATCGCAGCGCCCAGGCGCATCAGCGCGACCTGCGCGGCTTCATGGCGCAGCCGGAAGGTCAGCCACAGCGCCGCAAGTGAGGCCGCCAGCGCAATCACTACCGAGATCGCAATCCAGGTCTTGTCCCAGATAATGCCTGGGGTGACTTCCAGCGCGGCCATACCTGTGTAATGCATTGCGACGATGCCTGTGCCCATCACTAAAGCGCCCGGCAGCAGACGGCGTAACCGCAGCTGCTCGCCGCTGACCAGCCAAAGTGCAAACATCGACGAGCCGATAGCGATGATCATTGAGAGCACCGTTAGCGTCGGGCTATAGCTCATGCGCATGGAGAGATCCATCGCCAGCATGCCAATGAAATGCATCGCCCACACGCCGATTCCCATCGCCACGCCGCCGCCCGCCAGCCACACGCGTGCAGCAATACCCTGGCTGCCCGCAACGCGCGCGGCCATGTTGAGCGCGGTATAGGCAGCAAGGATGGCAACAACGAAGGAGACGACAACGAGGATTTGGTTGTATTGGCTAACCAGCATGGTGGGTTTAACTCATTCTCAGTGAGAGGTTATGCGAAAGCGCCTGAAAGGGCAGTGACATTATCACCGGAACGGAATGACGAAAAGGGATTTAAATCCCCGTTTTTAATGGGTGTTAAGGTGCTTTTTAATGATATTCGCGGCTTATTCCAGCTCTGAGCAGTTCACCAGTTTAAGCGGATTCACGGAATTCATATTGCGACACTTGTCGGTTTCGGTGCTCAGCAATTCGATCCACTGAATCAGCAGTGTATCAAAGAGGAAAACCGTGACAGCAAAGACAACCAGCCACCAGTATTTACGAATCATTGTGTCGTTCCGTGTTCAGGAAGAGGTCCAGTGAGGTGGGGGAAATATACACGAAAAGCGGGCGTTTAAAAGCGGGGTCACGCAAGGTTTACAAAGCCTTGACGGTTCAGATTGTGGCAATAAAAAAGGCGCATCCCCATGCCGAGTAGCGCCTTTTTAAACAAGCATTTAGCTAATCGAAATTAGTTCATGCCGTATATTGAAAACAGTGGTTTTTTGCTGTTCGTTAATGTTCAAAAATTCTTTTTATTGTCTGATTTAAAAGAAATATTTCGCTTTTCTTGTTTGCGCTTGTTCGTGCTTGTTTGCGGGGATACACTCACCCGTGTATCACTCGGTGTATCACTCGTTTTATATGAACTGAGGTTTTTATGGCTGGCACAAACAAGCTCAGCGACAAGAAATTAAGGGCCCTTCTCGGCTCTGTCAGAAGCAAAGAGGAAATGCTTTCTGACGGGGAGGGATTGAGCGCCAGGCTTTTACGCTCCGGCGGCATTAGCTGGATGTTTGCTTATCGCCTGGGCGGGCGCGGTTCAAAGCTCGAACGGCTGACGCTTGGCAGTTACCCGGATATGCCGCTGAAGGTGGCAAGGGAAAAACGTGACGAGTGCAGGGCGTGGCTGGCGGACGGGAAAAACCCAAAATTTCAGCTCGACAGAAAGACAGAAGAAATTCTCCGGCCGGTCACCGTCCGCGATGCCATGACCCACTGGTTTAATGAATATGCTATTCACCATCGTGTGAACTGGAAAAGGCATCAGGCACAGTTTGAAAAGCACATCTACCCGTATATAGGGGATATGCCGCTGGCGCTGTGTGAAACCCGCCACTGGTTAGAATGTTTTGATCGCGCGAAACGTAAAACCCCCGTTGCTGCAGGTTATGTTTTTCAGGCCTGTAAGCAGGCGTTAAAGTTTTGCCGGGTTCGTCGCTATGCTATCAGTAATGCACTCGATGATCTGACCATTCAGGATGTAGGGAAAAAGCAGGAGAAGGGCGACAGGGTTCACGGTATGAATGAGCTTTCCGATATCTGGCGTTCGACCACCTCTAAAATGTATAAACCCTATTACGCCTCACTGCTGCGTCTGCTGGTGGTGTTTGGCTGCCGCTCTCAGGAAGTGAGGCTATCAACCTGGAAAGAGTGGGATATGATCAGCTGGGTCTGGACGGTGCCGAAGGAGCACAGTAAAGGAGGGGAGAAAATCACTCGCCCCGTTCCTCTCCCCATCAGGCCATTTATCGAGTCACTGCATAATCAGAACTCTCACACCGGCTATCTGCTTGGCGAACTGAAACGGCCAGAAGCCGTTAGCCAGTGGGGGAGGGGGATTTACAAAAGGCTGGGCCATTCCGAACCCTGGACGCTTCACGATCTGCGCAGGACATTTGCCACAACCCTGAATGATATGGGGATCGCTCCGCACGTCGTCGAGCAGCTGCTTGGGCATGTGCTGGGCGGCGTAATGGCAATCTACAACCGTAGCCAGTATTTACCTGAAAAACTTGATGCGCTGAATAAATGGATGGAGCGTTTAGAGGTTGTTTCTGGCGAACATTCAAACGTAACCATTCTGAAGGTGGCACAATGATTGATTCGAAACGCACCATTAAAAACATTGACTCCTTAAAAGAGTATACCGGGTTTGATATAAGTAAGTATAATGATTTGGATTCAATGAGTGATTCGGATATTTTCTTTTTATTAAAGAAAAGAGTTAATTTCAAATCTTTACTGTCGAATGATTTTTGGTTTTTGGAATACTCCCTATCCGACTATGATATTTCAAATATTGGGGATATTCCCAGTGAGAAGTTTAATGAGTATGCGGCGATTCATGTCCCTGCAATAATTCGTGAAATTCAATCATTTATGAATGCCCCGCTTTCTTTGTCGAGCGATATTAAACGGATTAATGATGGTGATAGTAAAATATTATCACTATCGCATGGAAATGGAGTATATCCTTTGAATAGGGGGGATATATTATCTTTTCTTGGCCCAAAATTTGCCATTGGTGGGATTGGTTCTGGCAGACAAATAGTCCCGTCAGACGAAGATTTGCTTGAGATGGAAGAAAACGATGCATCCTATGATGATTACTTAATCGAAAGCGTTGATTTACTAATTGAGAGAGACGGCTTTAATAATAAAGTTGGTCATTTCGTGATCGATTTTTCCATGTCTGACAAAGAGCTTATTGATAGTTTTACCTCCCAGATAAGTAAATGGAGGAAAGAATTAAAAATAGAGCCAGCGACCCCGCCAAAAAATTGGGCTTACATCAAATCAAGGGTGCTTGAATATAATGTAATACCATTAATGGATTTACTGGCGTGCTCTGAACTTTTTAGAATTAAAATACCAAGTAGAGTTTTGGCGATTGCTCTTTTTCCAAATGGTGAACGTGATGGTTTTGGCATATCACAAACAGTCCTGCCATTTATAGAAAGTTATGTAAATGAAAAATATATATATGAATGTGAAAAGCAAATTTATCAATGATAGATGTCATGTAAGTTATTTTAGAGAATAAAATTTTTCTTGCTTTGATAGTGATGAGGTTTCTTTCGTCCCACAGAATGCTCCCGAACAGTAACGAACGGGAGCGTTTTTTTATGAACAACAACAACCATCCTCAACAGGCAGCCGATCGCGTAATCCGTGAATCGGAATGCCGTCAACTCACTGGCATCTGCCGTACCACCCGCTACCTGATGGAAAAGGACGGTCTCTTCCCTGCTCGCCGCAAGCTTGGCGGGCGCGCGGTTGGCTGGCTTCTTTCCGAAGTAACCGCCTGGCAAAAGTCCTGTGACCGGGTGAGCAAATGAAAATTACGATCACTCAGCCCAGCGCCACCTATCTGCTGCCAGATCCTGGAGAACTCAATAAACGTATCACCATACGCCGCCGTGTTGATTTGCCGGCTGATGATATGGGGCTTGAAGCATCCTATCCGGAATCATTCGATACGTGGGCGAAGATGGCGCAGCCGGGCGCGGCCACGTATCAGGGTTCGGTGCAGACAGGCACGACGGTAACGCATTTTTTTACCATCCGTTTCCGCGACGATATCACTGCTGACCATGAAATTTTTTTCAACGAAACCACCTACCGGATCCGCAGACAGCGGGATCTAAACAGCGCCCGGCGTTATTTATTGCTGGAGTGTGAGGAGCTGGGTTCGGAGGTGAGCAGGGTAAACACGTCGGACACTTTTTTCCGTTAACGGAGGGGCAGGGAAATGCTGAAAACAAAAAGCGCCCCATTGCTGGAGCGCCCTTGTGAACGTTTTTCTGTCACACCTGAATTGTTACTGCCTTTAACCACTAACGCCGCCGATTCTACCAGGGGTAAACGGCGTGCAGCAAGCGATTTGAGAGCACCCATTCGGCAGGATATTACGCTGAGAAATGTCAGTGGTCACTGTGACCTCCGGTAATGAAAACAATGATATACAGCAAAATTATATTTTTTCATCGCTGTTTGCTGGTGGTCAGCGGTAGCGACGGGGATCTGCCTCACTCCGGCTTTTTGCGGCGCTGGCGGCGTTTTATTTCGCCCTCAATTGCTGACGTAACGAATTGCCCTGTGCTCTCGCCATCCTCTTTCAGGTTTTCAATTGATTCAACCAATGGAAGTGGGACACGTACATCAATTCTTTTTGATTTTGAGTTTACGGACTTAGTTGCCATTACTGGTTTCCTTTCTGGTTGGTGTCCGACAATCATAACCAGAAAAAAATATAATTCAAGTGTTGACGTGTCCCACACTTTGTATCTAGTATCTGTCCGACACCTAATTTTGTTAGGTGCGGAAAAAGCGAAACCCAGTAGTGCGGGAACACTAACCGGGCTTCTAACCACAAACGCAATGGAGAGTAACGCAATGGCTACTGCCAATATTACCACAGACCAAAAGCCAGCATTTAGCTGGATCTTTCTGGGGCAGCCTAAGGGCGAGGAGTGGACGGGGCAACCTGTCACCCTGCGCACACAGGCAGACACCGAAGAGGCAGCGCGTGACGCGTTTCCGTCGTGGGATCTGACGTTCGCCGCGAAAATCAGGACGGCCAGCCCGCTGAATTATCATTTCATGGAAGGTAATTATCTCTGGTCGCTGATGGGCACCGATGCCCGCGATTCACTCAGAGAAATGGCGGGGGTACGCCATGCGTAAAACCTTCCATGTCGCCGGATACGGCGTAAACAAGCGCGGTCACACGGTAGGCATTCATTACACAATGACCAGCGCAAGCGCAGATGAAGCCAGGACAACAGCGCAGCAACTGGCGCAGGCAGCGGGCTATAAACACGTGCGTATCACTTTTATTCAGGGGGCGCAAAATGCGTGAGCCAATCAGCCTTGACCAGGCAGAATATAAAGCAACGTTGGCTGCCTCACTCTTCGAGATCATTCTGGATAAGGCTAATAAAGAATGCCATCCAGTGCTGATTGATTTGATTTCAATCGCCTGTGATTTTAACCAAGAAATTCGCCTGGCATTAATCGCCGAGCTGGGTATGGGTGAAACGAAATGAGACAGGTTCCTTTTGAAGTTCTGATCCAAGCTGAAAATGCGCTGGCTTACAGCGATCAGGCGCTGGCTATTCTGGAAATCTGGATGGAATGCCTCGGCAAAGGCGACGAACACGAATGTAACTGCGTGGCCGCCATACGCAGCCTGGTATATAAATCCAAAGAACACCTGCAAAAAGCAGTAGATATTAAAGAGGAATAAAAATCATGCTGAAAAAATTATTCCGGCTTTTTGCTGGCGGTCGCGCTCGACCTGAAATCGTGTTTACGTGCAGGGGAATAAATTCTGAGTTGGTTATCAATTTGACGGCTGAAAACATGTTTTCCCATCGCGGAGTTATTTATGTCTTCCCTGATTGTGTTACCCGTTCTGGTTTCAGGCGCTGGCAACTGAGGGTTGAAAGGAGCACTGCATTTTTAGCTGTAGTACACAACAATATTCTGAAAGATAGAGGTCTTCTGAAATGACGGGGGTTGCAATTAAGCCGGAAGAAATTTCCGACGCGCTGTTTTCCTGCGTGTATTCCTGGGTGCATGGTCACTCTATTGATAAAAAAGGTGCAGACGCAGCGGTAGCCCGTCACCGTGATAAGACCTCACCTTATGGGGTACTGGCGCGACGCTTGCTTGAGTTCGTCGCTGGAAATGGTCCAAGCTATGAGGAATTGTGCGATCAAGGTCTGGTATTGACTGACACCAAAAAGCAGAAAGAAAACCGTACTGCGCTGGTGGCCGCGATTATTGGCGACGAGGTGAAGGAGCTTCTTTGCGATGCAGAGCGAATCAACCGGGTATTTCCGCAGCCGAAGCCGGAGAAGAAAAAGCGCGTTACGGACGCGGCTACGTCCTCGCTTAACCAGATGGGGCCAAGCCAGCGCGGTGAGGTATTGCTGGATCACTATGATGGCCTGCTGGCGCTGCATCAAGAGTCTGACACCGTTCACCATTACAACGGTGTGATCTGGTCGCCCGTCACTGATAAGGCACTGACTCGCCAGATGGCGGCGATATTCATTGAAGCCGATGCGCCTTACTCCATGACCGCGATGAAGAACGCCGTGGACACCATGAAGCTGAGCCTGCCACAGATGGGGGAAACAGCCCGGCACCTTATCGGGTTCCGTAATGGCGTATTTGACAGCAGTAAGGGTGAGTTTCGCGCGCACCAGCGGGAGGACTGGTTACTGATCGCCAGTGAGGTGGATTTTGTGGCGGCCGAGAACGGCGAGAGCCTGGAGAACAACGCGCCAAACTTCTGGCGCTGGCTGCAGCACTCTACCGCCGCGAACGGCAAAAAGGCGGATCGCCTGCTGGCGGCCCTGTATATGGTGATGGCGAACCGGTACGACTGGCAGCTATTCCTTGAAGTAACGGGGCCGGGTGGAAGTGGGAAAAGCGTCATGGCGGAGATCTGCACCATGCTGGCAGGGAAGGGAAACACCGTATCGGCGAGTATGGATGCGCTGGAAAAGCCGCGAGAGCGTGCACTGGTGGTCGGCTACTCCCTGATCATCATGCCGGATATGACCCGCTATGCTGGCGATGGGGCAGGGATTAAGGCCATTACGGGCGGTGACCGGGTATCAATTGACCCGAAGCACAAAGCGCCATATTCGGTACGGATCCCGGCGGTAGTGCTGGCAGTGAATAACCATGCCATGACATTCAGCGACCGCAGCGGCGGAATTTCCCGGCGTCGGGTGATATTCAATTTTTCAGAGGTGGTGAGCGAGGAGAAGCGCGATCCGATGCTGGTGGAGAAAATTGAGGCTGAATTGCCCGTGATTATCCGCCACCTGATGGCCCGGTTTGCCCGGCAGGACGAAGCGCGGCAGCTTCTGGCAGAGCAGCGCAAATCAGAGGAGGCGTTGAGCGTGAAGCGTGAGGGTGATTCCCTGCTGGACTTCTGCGGCTACCTTATGACGCTGGTTGAGTGTGACGGGATGGTAATAGGCAATGCAGAGATAACGCCATTCAGCCCACGGCGCTACCTGTATCACGCATATCTGGCCTATATGGCGGCGCATGGTCTGAACAAGACTATGTCGCTTACCAGTTTCGGCAGGGATATGCCTGGAATGATGGCAGAGTACGGGGAAGAGTACCTACGCAAGCAGAGAACCAGAAACCCTGACAAGGGCCGGATTGCCTCCAATGTGGTGCTGAAGGATGAAGCAGACGAATGGCTACCCGCAGCGACGGGAGGTGGCGAGCAGGAATGATAAACAGAGGCGGCTTAACGGTCGCCTTTTTTACGTCCTGATGTTGGGAGGAAAATTATTTTAATATGAAAACTGTCTACTACTGTCTACCAGTATAAAAATATGGTTAAAAAGCTTTATTTATTAGTTGGTTAGTTGGGTAGACAGTTTCACCAATAACTGTCTACTACTCTCGACTACTGTCTACCTTTTGTTGTTATTTTATACAATGGTAGAGACTTGGGTAGAGAGTTAAGGTCAACTGTCTACCAACTATCGACCACTTAAGTTAATGAAATTAATAAATAATTTTCAAGGTAGACAGTGGTAGACAGTTTTCCCCTATATTTTAATTTTTCTTAGTTTCAGCAACACTAATTTTAAGTTCGGACGTAATACGTACGGACCTCCCTGAAGAGGCGGCTTAACGGTTGTCCCAACCCCCCCCCTCCGAAAAGGTACTTTCCAGCACTTGAGAGCACCGAGGGTGAAAAACTCGCACGGGTTCGCTATTTATGAAAATTTTTAAGGGGGTGGTTGTTGTTTTGTCATTTCACTCCAGCCCTTGCCCTGTGCGGACTTCAAAAATAAATACAACAACCTGAGGTGCTTTTATGGCAGTTCTGCATCAGAATTTTTTTCTGACACCTGTCGTTGCATTTTATGAAACGAAGTTGCCTTTCATTTCATTTTGATCAACACTGTTTTTTCATACAGTTTAGATTTTCACCCAAGAGACCCAACATGAAAGAAGATAAAACACAGGTAGACAGACTTCACGAAGCGCTAGATATCACCCTTGACCGACGCCGTAATGGGCGCTCTGTTTACATTGACGGCGATTTAGTCACCAAAATTGAGGAACTGCTTGAAATCGACAGAGAAAAGCGCGAGGCGCTGGGCGTTGATTCGCCTTCTGTGGGGCATTTTGTCCGCCGCCTGGTTCGCAATGCGTTGAAAGGGGAAAAGTGATGTCTTTTGAAAACCACCAACCAATGGAGTTGATGCAGACGGTTGATAACGCTGATGACTTAAGATTTAAATTCCGCCCGCTTTTCACAGAGCTTTTCTTTCCAAAGGTGGTCTTGTTTTCGACGCCTGAAATCATGCTTGATCGCCTGGAAGAGGAAAGGGTGGTCATGAGTCCGTTTTGCTCTCCAATGGTCGGCGCTACCGTCCAGCGTGATAAAGGTTTCAGCACACAAAGCTTCAAACCCGGCTATCAGAAGCCGAAGCACGTTATCGATCCGTCGAAAGAATTTGCCAGGATGCCTGGGGAGCCTATTGGGTTGGCTGCATCGCCTTCTTACCGACGCACTAAGCACATAAGCAATTCGCTGGCCAAGCAAACCGACGCTATCAAAGCACGCGCGGAGTGGCTGGCGGTCAATGCTATCACCACAGGTAAGAATATCATTGAGGGTGACAGCATCGAGCGCTATGAAATTGACTGGGCAATCGGTGAAATGAACATCATTACCCAAGCCGGTAGCGCAGCGTGGTCGGTGCAGGACGCTGAGACGTTCGACCCATTCAATGATCTGGAGCTGTATGGCGAGCAGGCCAGCGGCCCGGTTAACATCATTGTTATGGGTAAAGAGGTTTGGAGGCTTTTGCGTTCGTTCAAGAAGTTCCGGGAGTATCTTGATACGCGTCGCGGCTCTAACTCTGAATTGGAGCTGGCGCTTAAAAACGTGGGTGATGTCGTTTCATTTAAGGGTTACTACGGCGACGTTGCGCTTATCGTTTACAGCGGGACTTATGCTGAATCTACCTCTAGCGAAGAAAAGCCTTACCTCGATCCGAATATGATGGTATTCGGACACACGAAAAACACTGGCGTAATGGCCTACGGCGCGATTCAGGATCAGCACGCAATCCGGGAGGGGCTTACTCAGGCGCAGTATTACATCCGAAACTGGACGGAGCAGGGCGATCCGGGGATGGAGTTTGTGCAGACGCATTCCTGCCCGCAGCCTGTGCCGGTGAATATCAACCGATTCGTTACTGTCATCGTCGCGTAAGGGGAAAAAATGGGCGTTCCATACTCAGAACTTTACTCAGGAACGGCAGAGGTTAGTACGACGCTGGCCTGCCTGCTTAATACGGGGAATATCCCGGCGTTTACGCCGCTGATGGTCGAGCAGACCAGTGGCCTTGTTACGCCATGGGACGGCGTTAACGCTGGTGCGGCGGTGTACCTGACATGCTTTAACATAGAATCCAATGTTCAGAACAGGGTGCAGGTGTACAAGACCGGAACTTTTAATGTTGATATCGTCAACTGGCCGGAAAGTGTTACCACGCTGGAAAAAAAACTTTCTGCTTTTGCGGGTTCTGCGCTCTCTGTTCAGCCTCTTGCTGGCTAAGTGAGGTTTTATGTCTCGTAATTTGGCACATATTGCCGGTACGGCGTTTAACGAACCCCTGATGTTAGAACCCGCCTACGCGCGGGTTTTCTTTTCGGCGCTGGGTAAAGAGATTGGCACTGAAAGCCTCATTATCCCGCAGGACAACGCCCTGCTGAGTGCGCAGGACATGGAGGCGGTCACTGCGTCATTTATGTCGGGCGATCGCAAGTCTGCGCGGTTCTACGAGGTGCGCGACGGTATCGCCTTGCTACCGGTGTCAGGGACGTTGGTTCACAAGCTGGGGGCAATGCGCCCCTTCTCTGGTATGACCGGCTACGATGGAATTATCGCGCGTCTGGATCAGGCGATGGCTGATCCGGAGGTGCGCGGCGTGATGCTGGATATTGACAGTCCAGGCGGTCAGGTGGCGGGTGCTTTTGACTGTGCCGACATGATAGCCAGAATGCGCCAGCAAAAGCCTATTTGGGCGCTTGCTAATGATATGGCCTGTTCTGCTGCTATGTTGATGGCATCGGCCTGTACCCGCAGGCTGACGACGCAGACGGGGCGCATGGGTTCAATCGGCGTGCTTATGGCACACGCTAACCGTTCAGAGCAGATGAAAAACGTCGGGGTGGATATCACGCTGATCTATTCAGGCGATCACAAGGTAGACGGCAACCCGTACAGCGCACTACCTGATAGCGTCAGGGCTGATTTTTCTAAGAAGATGAATGCAGCAAGGCAGGTTTTCGCCGAAAAAGTGGCAAGTTATACCGGGCTTTCTGTGGCTAAAATTCTGGCAACAGAAGCGGCGGTGTATGACGGGAAGGAATCCGTTGATATCGGACTGGCTCATGAGCTGGTGAACAGCATGGACGCTATCGGAATAATGAGTGAACAATTTAAAGGAAGGGTTAATAGAGTGGAGATGAACGATGAAAAGGCGCGTATCGCGTCAATCATGACGTGCGAGGCAGCACGCGGTAACGGACAGTTAGCCAATGCTCTGGCGCTGTTCACAGACGCCAGTGTCGATCAGGCTATGGCGGTTATGCAGGCTGTATCATCTGAAGGTCAGCGCGTTCCGGACGGAATTACTTCAAACGCGATTATCTCAAGCGATGCGGCGAAAGGACGCGAGGCACTGGCGGCAGCGCTTTCCACACAGCCAGGCATGACGCAAGAGCGAGCTGTAGAGCTGCTTTCTCTCGCACCAGCACCGAACGGCAGCGCCGTGCTGGCGGCCAGCTTTGAGCGCTTTATGGCCTCAGACGCTGCCCCTTGCGTCGGTAATGATGTGGGTGGTGTTGACGATGCCAGCGAATCACTTGCTTTACTGCGCTCATTCGGAAAACTTCCGCGGCGATAGTTTTCAAGGAGGGGGATCCCCCCCCTCCGAAAAGGTACTTTCCAGCACTTGAAAACACCGAGGGTGAAAAACTCGCATGGATTCGCTATTTATGAAGGTTTCCAGAAATGGGCACCACCACCACCACTAGATTAAATATTAAACAGGTGTTTATGTATGTCTCAGAATTTTTTAGTTTCACAACAAGAGCTTGCCGATAATTTCAACGTTAACAGAACCACCGTTCGGGCATGGACTAAAAACGGATTACCCTACATTCCCGGCGATCAAGGCAAGTCACACCAATACCACCCCGGAATTACCATGTGGTGGCGAGTAGGCACAATGCGCGCTGAAAAAATGTACCTTCCAGATTTAACGGCTGCTCAACGTATCGCGCTGGCGCGGGAATACGGCGAAGTAGATGAGAGCCATAATGTTGATGCTTTTGTTTGTTACCTTGCAAAGGTGGGCATTGATGAAAATGAAGCCCGTAGCGCTTTCATCTTTGCGCAGGGCATTGTGGCGGGGCGAGGTTCTGCGGTGTCTACTGTGCAAAAATCGCGGATGGATGTTACTCATACTGAGCCACAGCAAGGAGCCTAAGCCTCTTCTCGACCTTTGACATAGTTCTGATGGCCGGTCATTATGCGCCTGTGTTGTCGCTGGCTGTCGCGCCCCTCTCCGCTCACCTTGAGCATCTGGCGCGGCAGCCGGGGTTAAGCCCCAGCACCTCGGATGTATCCCCCTATTTGCCGGTTAGTTTGCCGGTTTCTCTATGCTCAAATAATGGCTTTTATTTACCTACCAGTGGAGCAAGCCAGCGCCGCGCCGCTAATCCAGACGGGCATAATCGCCGTCTATTGCGTCATTCTTCCCGTCACAGTCACGCTAACGTTCATGCTCGTTCATGCACCCGTGTATCACTCGGTGTATCACTCGTAATAAAAAAGGCGCTTCCCAATGCTGGATTGCGCCTTTTTAAACAAACACTTAACTGATTAGTATCAGTTCATGCCGTACTTTTTCAGCTTCTTACGAAGAGTACCACGGTTGATACCCATCATCAGGGCTGCGCGGGTTTGGTTACCGCGGGTGTATTGCATCACCATGTCCAACAGTGGCTGTTCAACTTCAGCCAATACCAGCTCATACAGATCATTAACATCTTGACCATTCAGTTGAGCAAAATAGTTCTTCAGTGCCTGTTTTACCGAGTCACGGAGGGGTTTTTGAGTTACCTGATCCTGAGAGTTAACGGTAGAAACGGTCAGTACGTCAGAATTTACGCGTTGTTCGAACATAGTTCTGTCAGCTCTTTATTTCTGTTTACGCAAAATTTTCGAAGTATGCCTCCAACGCCTCCAGCTGTACGCTGGCATCCTCTATGGCGTTGAATGTGCGCCGAAACTGGTCATTTGGAGCGTGCTCCTGGAGATACCAGGATACGTGTTTACGCGCAATTCGGTACCCTTTTGCCTGACCGTAAAAGTCATGCAGTTCCCGAATATGCGAACAAAGCAAGCGCTTAATCTCTGCCAGAGGCAGGGGAGCAAGCAACTCTCCAGTGTCCAGATAATGCTGGATTTCCCGAAAGATCCAGGGTCTTCCCTGAGCCGCACGTCCTATCATCAGAGCATCTGCCCCTGTATAGTCGAGCACAGCCCTGGCTTTAAGCGGGTCAGTTATGTCGCCATTCGCGATAATCGGAATGGAAACTTTCTGCTTAACTGCCCGAATGCTGTCATATTCCGCATTGCCGTTGAACAAACAGGCGCGAGTGCGTCCATGAATGGTCAGGGCCTGGATACCACAGTCTTCGGCCAGTTGGGCAATTTCTACACAGTTACGGTGTTCCGGCGCCCAACCAGTGCGAATTTTCAGCGTAACGGGAACGTCCACTGCGTTAACCACCCCCAACAAGATCGACTTCACCTGATCGGGGTATTGCAGAAGAGCTGAACCTGCCAGCTTGCGATTCACCTTCTTTGCCGGGCAACCCATATTGATATCAATAATTTGGGCGCCACTTTCAACGTTAATACGCGCGGCTTCCGCCATTTCTTCAGGATCGCTTCCGGCAATTTGCACGGTTCGAATACCTGGCTCGTCAATATGCACCATCCGAAGACGGGACTTGTCGCTTTCCCAAACCTGCGGGTTAGACGACATCATCTCGGAAACGGTTAATCCTGCTCCCATCTCGTAGCACAGCGTCCTGAAAGGCCGGTCAGTAATACCTGCCATAGGGGCTGCGATCAGGCGATTTCTAAGCTGGTAGTGTCCGATGCGCATGAGTTAAGAAATGACCATACTGTGACTGCAAGGCGGCGTATATTACGCATTTTTTGCACGAGATGAAAGGCCAAACTTTGAACAATCCGCTGTTACAGATCAAGGAATTGCTGCTCAGCAGGGTTGAAGGGAATTATTAATCATTTAAATCATTACGTTATGCCGTTACGGTTATTTTATGGGCGCTTACAATTTCCCGTAACTTCTCATCATTTCTGAATAAATGAATCACTTAATCGGGATAATCTGCTGTTTTAAGCAGCAGATTATCGGCCTTCTTTGCGATCTGCGTCTCATTTTAGAACATGATCGCAGTTTGCCTGCAGAACATAATTTAACCGCAATGCGACCGTTGAGCGACTGTACCGGAGGGGTATTTTCGTGATGCTCGTATGAGTGAACTTCAGCTACGTTGCTTAAGACGCCAGCAGGTGTGGTTCTTCGGCAGAAGTTTATGCAGGTAAGTGTGGGAGTCGCATTTTACCGCTGACATGTCACCGGCTAACCACTGTAATGCTGGGGGGAGAGAGAGTGCAGAAACGGCGTGGGAAGAGACCCACGCCGGAAAGGCAGAATTACTTTTTGCTGCCAGTGATGCGACACCACTCTTCTTTCTCGACGACAGGATCAAGAGTAAAGAGATCGGCATAGGCTTCGCATACGCTTTCAGCCTGGCTTGCCAGAATACCGGACAGACCCAGCAGACCGCCCTCAACGGGCAGCACGCTGATTAACGGTGCCAGTTCACGTAACGGGCCTGCTAGGATGTTCGCGACCACCACATCGGCTTTCATGACCTCTGGCTGGCTATCCGGCAGATATAGCTCCAGACGATCGGAAACACCATTGCGCTGCGCGTTATCGCGGCTGGCCTGGATCGCCTGCGGATCGATGTCGATCCCGATAGCTTTGGCCGCGCCCAGTTTCAGCGCCGCAATCGCCAGGATCCCGGAGCCACAACCGAAGTCGATCACGGTTTTGCCTTCCAGATCCAGCCCATCAAGCCATTGCAGGCACAGGGAGGTGGTCGGGTGGGTGCCGGTACCAAACGCCAGGCCCGGATCGAGCATTACGTTCACGGCGTTCGCGTCAGGCACATCGCGCCAGCTAGGGCAGATCCACAGACGTTTACCGAACTGCATCGGGTGGAAGTTATCCATCCACTCGCGCTCCCAGTCTTTATCTTCCAGCTGCTCGATTTTATGCACAAAACCAACGCCCAGCAGCGGGTGATTTTCCAGGATCGCCACGACCTCTTTCATGTCGGTTTCGGCATCGAACAGACCAATGACATCGGTATCGCCCCACAGACGGGTTTCGCCTGGCAGCGGCTCAAACACCGGCGTGTCATGCGTGTCCTGGAAAGTAATGGAAACTGAACCCGCTTCCATTAACGCATCGCTCAGTTCTTCGGCATTGGCACCGGTTGTGTTCAGTTTTAGTTGGATCCACGGCATGGCAAAACTCTTTATTTATCAGTAGAAATGACGGCGGCCTGTGGGACGGGCTGACCAAAACGGTTCCCCACCACAAACGCCAGCAAACTTAACAGTAACGAAGGCACAATCGGATGGAAGCCCAGGTACTGAATCTTAAAGGTGGCGAGTACCGCGTAGAGTACGCCACCGACAATCATCCCGCTCAGCGCGCCCGCAGCATTCGCGCGCTCCCAGTACAAGCCCAGCACCAGCGGCCACAGGAACACCGCTTCCAGCCCGCCGAATGCCAGCAGGTTCAGCCAGATGATCATCTCCGGTGGACGCCAGGCGGCCAGCATCATCAGAATGCCGAGTACCAGCGTGGTCCAGGTCGAAATGCGCTTCAGGCGATGCTCATTACGCATTTTAGTCGGCGTCGCGCTGAGCCACAGATCTTTAATGATTGTTGCCGAGGCCTGCAGCAGGTGCGCATTAACGTTCGACATGATCGCTGCCATCGGCGCGGCAAGGAACAGCCCGGCGGCCCATGGCGGCAAGACCTGCACCATTAATGTCGGAATGACCTGATCCGGCACGGTCAGATGCGGAAGAATGGCGCGGCCTAATGCCCCCGCCAGATGCATTCCCAGCATTAACAGCGACACCACGATCGTGCCGATTATAATCCCGCGATGCACCGCTTTGCTGTCTTTATAGGAGATACAACGCACCGCCGTGTGGGGCAGGCCGATGACGCCAAAGCAGACCAGCACCCAGAACGAGGTCATAAACGCCGGTGTCAGAATATCGTCGGCCCCGTGCGGGCTGACCAGTTTAGGGTCAATCTGCTCCAGGGTTTCAACGGCATTGTGCAAACCGCCCGCTGCATAGATCACACCAACCAGCAGCACCAGGGTGCCAATCAGCATCACCATGCCTTGCATGGTGTCATTTAGCACGCTGGCACGGAAGCCGCCAAACGCGGTATAGAGCGCGATGGTAATCCCGAAAATCAACAGGCCATTTTCATATTTGATTCCCGCCGCCGTTTCCAGCAACCGCGCGCCGCCAATAAACTGCACGGCAATCGCACCGACGAAAGCGACCAGCAAACTGACGCTGGCGATCCAGACTACCGCCCGGTTCTGATACCGCGCCTGGAGCATGTCATTGAGGGTAATGGCGTTATAGCGTCGGGCGAGAATGGCGAATTTCTTGCCCAGAATCCCGAGCGACAGCCAGATCGTCGGCACCTGAATCATCGCCAGTAGCACCCAGCCGAGACCATATTTGTACGCCGCACCTGGCCCGCCGATAAATGAGCTGGCACTGACATAGGTGGCGGTCAGCGTCATCGCCAGGACAAAACCGCCCATCGAGCGGCTTCCCAGGAAATATTCACTGAGGAACGAACCGGTGCTGCGCTTGCGCATGGCGTAAGCGGAGAGGCCAAACACAATAAAAAGATAGATAACCAGAACGGCGATGATTTCAGTTTGCATCGCTATCCTCCAGAGAGATATCGCGGAAGATAAAACGCACCATCAGCCAGCACAGCAGCGTAAATACCAGAGGTAACAGCAGACAGGCCATTTCAAACCAGTGCGGCAGGCCGGTAATTCCGGGAGCCGAACCAGGTAAGTAAGCAGTTACTAACCATGCAGCGAGATAGAGAAGGGTCAGCCACAGCGCCCAGCGCGCTTCTTTATGGGCTTGAACAAAACGCTTGTCCATTTTAAGTCCCTTGTGGATGAAGAAAGCGGGGATTGTACATGATGGGACACAGGCGATCCCCAGAAATAAAAAAGGCCGGAATATCCGGCCTTTTAACGCGTATGCGGTCTTACTTTTCGTGAAGGCCGAGTTTTTTCTCCAGATAGTGGATGTTCGTTCCACCATTCTGGAAGTTCTCGTCGTTCATGATACGAACCTGCAGATCAACGTTGGTTTTGATGCCGTCGATGATCAACTCCTGCAGAGCGTTCTTCATGCGGGCAATCGCCACGTCACGGTTTTCGCCGTAGCAGATCAGTTTACCGATCATTGAGTCATAGTACGGCGGTACTGTGTAGCCCGCGTAGATATGAGATTCCCAACGCACACCAAAGCCACCCGGCGCGTGGAAACGCGTGATTTTACCCGGGCTCGGCAGGAAGGTGTTCGGGTCTTCGGCGTTAATACGGCACTCGACCGCATGGCCTTTCACCACGACTTCTTCCTGCTTAATGGACAGCGGTTGACCCGCAGCGATACGCAGCTGCTCTTTGATCAGGTCAACGCCGGTAATCATTTCGGTAACCGGGTGTTCAACCTGAATACGGGTGTTCATTTCGATGAAATAGAACTCGCCGTTTTCGAACAGGAATTCGAACGTACCTGCACCGCGATAGCCGATATCGACACACGCCTTGGCGCAACGCTCGCCGATGTAGCGACGCAGTTCCGGAGTAATGCCCGGTGCTGGTGCTTCTTCGACGACTTTCTGGTGACGACGCTGCATGGAGCAGTCACGTTCTGCCAGATAGATTGCGTTACCCTGACCGTCAGCCAGCACCTGAATTTCGATGTGGCGTGGGTTTTCCAGGTATTTTTCCATGTAAACCATGTCATTGCTGAACGCAGCTTTCGCTTCAGCTTTGGTCATGGAGATGGATTGTGCCAGGTCTGCATCGCTGCGTACAACGCGCATACCACGACCGCCGCCGCCGCCGGACGCTTTGATGATAACCGGATAGCCAATGCGTTTAGCATGTGCGCGGTTAGCATCCATATCGTCGCCCAGAGGGCCGTCGGAGCCTGGTACCGTTGGAACGCCTGCTTTCTTCATCGCGGTGATTGCGGACACTTTGTCGCCCATCAGGCGAATAGTGTCAGCTTTCGGGCCGATAAAGATAAAGCCAGAGCGCTCAACCTGCTCAGCAAAGTTGGCGTTCTCAGAGAGGAAGCCATAACCCGGATGGATTGCCACCGCGCCGGTGATTTCAGCGGCGCTGATGATTGCCGGGATATTCAGATAACTTTTTACGGACGGAGCCGGGCCAATACAGACCGTCTCATCCGCCAGTAATACGTGTTTTAAATCGCGATCCGCGCTTGAGTGCACAGCGACGGTCTTGATGCCCAGTTCTTTACAGGCACGAAGGATACGCAGTGCAATCTCGCCGCGGTTGGCGATGACAATTTTATCCAGCATGTTCGCCTCGTTACTCGATGACGACCAGCGGCTCGTCAAATTCTACCGGCTGACCACTTTCGACCAGAATCGCTTTAACAACGCCTGACTTGTCGGCTTCGATCTGGTTCATCATTTTCATGGCTTCAACGATACACAGGGTATCGCCTGCATTGACTTTCTGACCCACTTCGCAGAACGCTTTAGCGTCCGGGCTTGGCGTGCGGTAGAAAGTACCAACCATCGGGGAACGTACGATGTGACCACTGATTTCTGCGGCTGCTGCAGCCGGCGCTTCTGCTGCCGGGGCAACTGCGTTAGACAGAGCAGGCTGCTGCTGCATCACAGGTGCAGCATAAGCCTGCTGCATGACCGGGAAGCTAGCGGCTGGCGCTGCACGGCTGATGCGTACAGACTCTTCGCCTTCAGAAATTTCCAGTTCGGAGATGCCTGATTCTTCAACCAGCTCGATCAGTTTTTTAATCTTACGAATATCCATGAGTGGGTTCCGTACTCTTGTTTAGTGTGATTGTGACAGGCGTTTTACCGCTGTCTGTAAAGCGTATGAATAACCGTCAGCACCCAGTCCGCAGATAACGCCAGCAGCGATATCCGACAGATACGAATGGTGGCGGAACGGCTCTCGGGCATGCACATTGCTCAGGTGGATCTCGATAAACGGGATGCTTACCGCAAGCAGTGCGTCGCGGATAGCAACACTGGTGTGCGTAAACGCGGCCGGATTAATCAGGATATAGTCCACAGTGTCTTTAGCCTGATGAATACGGTCGATGAGTGCGTACTCCGCATTAGACTGAAAATGGTCAAGACTCACGTTAAGCGCAGCTGCTTCCGTCCCAAGACGGTTAACAATTTCGCTTAATGTCAGCGTGCCGTACTTCTCGGGTTCGCGGGTACCGAGCATGTTCAGGTTCGGTCCGTTCAAAACTAAGATGTGCAACTTTCCAGTCATTGTGCCGCTATCTCCTGCGATTCTCGGGTAAAAAACAAAATATACCTTCGATGCGCAATTGTCACCCTTTCAGGGGATGAAAAACCCCTCCAGGAAAACCAAGGTCGCACATTATAACGATTTCGTAGCATTTAGCAGCTAAATACTGGTCTTATCAGGGAAGATTATCAACCGCAATTGATAAAAGAAGCGCGGTTGATAAGTAATCTGCGGGAATACGCACAGTTTCGCGAACTATCGCCACCACTGGCGGAACTTCTTGTAGCGCCATATCAGCAGCGCCAGAGCCAGCAGCGCGTAGATAATAGGCTGAGGGGATAAAATCTTCACCGACCACAGATAATGTATCGGGGCCAGGATCGCCACAAGATAGACGAAGTTATGCAAAAGTTGCCAGCGTCGGCCCAGTTTTCGCTGTGCGTACTGCGTCGATGTGAGCGTCAGCGCCAGTAAAATCACCCAGCTGATAATCCCTAACGTCAGATACGGACGCGATACCAGCTCGCTGCCTAACAATGCCAGATTATTAATGCCCAGCTCCAGCAACGTATAGCTGGTGAGATGGACCGTCGCCCAGGCAAAACACCATAGCCCTAAAAGGCGTCGTGTTCGTATCAATAATGGCTGTTTAGCGTAGCGCGCCAGTGGGGAAACCAGCAAGGTTGCCAGCAAAAATTTCAGAGCCATCCTACCGGTAAAGTGTTGAATATCTTTGGCCGGATCGGCGCTGAAATAGCCCTGACTGGCTGCCCAGAACAGCCATATAAAAGGAAGCAAACCGGCCAGATGTAATAGCACTTTTAGCCAGGTGATCTGTTTTACGGTTAAGCGCACTTAAAAATTCTCCCGCAAGTCCAGCCCGCGATAGAGTGAGGCCACTTCGTCGGCATAGCCATTGAACAGCAGCGTTGGCTGGCGTTTCACGTCCAGCGCGCCGCCGGAACCGATAAAGCGCTCGGTCGCCTGAGACCAGCGCGGATGATCGACGTGCGGGTTAACGTTCGCGAAAAAGCCATATTCGCCCGGCGCGGCAAGGTTCCAGGTGGTCGGCGGGCGCTCTTTCGTGAGCTTAATGCTGACAATCGATTTAATCCCTTTGAAGCCATATTTCCATGGCACCGTTAAACGGATGGGGGCACCGTTTTGCGGCGGCAGCGCTTTGCCATATACCCCGACGGTCAGCAGCGTCAGCGGATGCATGGCCTCGTCGAGACGCAGCCCTTCGACATACGGATACTCCAGCCCGCCACCGATAAAGCGGTCTTTCTGCCCTGGCATTTGCTCTGGCGAGTAAAGCGTCTGGAAAGCGACATATTTGGCATCGCTGGTGGGCTCGGCCATCGCCAGCAGTTTGTGCAGCGGGAAACCGATCCACGGCACCACCATCGACCACGCCTCAACGCAACGCATCCGGTAAATACGCTCCTCAAGAGGAAAACGGGTCGTGAGATCGTGATGGTCAAAAGTGAGCGGTTTGGCGACTTCGCCCTCAATTTTTAAGGTCCAGGGATCGGTTTTCATGCTCCCGGCATTGGCGGCGGGATCGGCTTTATCGAGGCCAAATTCATAGAAATTGTTATAGCCCGTCACTTTATCTTCCGGCGTCAGCGCAAGTTTATTCTGCCACTGTGCGGGTTTGGTAAAGGTTAGCGGCTGGCCAGAGGGGGCTTTTGGACGATCGTTACCCTTGAACCAGTCAAGCAGGTCGGCATGGGCGTTGGGGGTAAGGGTAAGGGCGGTAGCGCTGATACCGAGCATCTTCAGGATCTGGCGGCGCTGTAGCATAAAGACAGATTCGGCCGTTACATCGGCTTCCGTCAGTTTTCTGTTTTTCATGGCATCCTCCGGCATGCATTTTTCTAAGCATGACGGAGGAGTCGGGTTATCGCGAATATGTCACGAAAATTTGAAGATTAAGCTATTTTCACCAGCGCCCGGCCCTGGAAATGGTTGCTAATGATTTTTCCGGCATACTCCGGCGCCTGATCAAGCGTAATTTCGGTGGCGCTTTGGCTGAAGAAGGACTCCGGCAAATCACGCACCAGACGTTCCCATGCCTGGGTGCGACGCGCCGGTGGCGTCATCACGGAATCCACACCCTGCAGACGCACATTACGTAGGATAAATGGCATCACGGTTGTTGGCAGCGAGAAACCACCCGCCAGACCGCAGGCCGCCACGCATCCACCGTAGTTAATCTGTGCCAGCAGTTTCGCCAGCACTTTATCGCCCACGGTATCCACCGCACCCGCCCAGACCTGTTTTTCCAGTGGACGGGTTTCGCTGAACTCTTCGCGTCCCAGAATACGGTTTGCGCCCAGTGAACGCAGGTAATCATGTGTGCTTTCGCGCCCGGTAACAGCAGCAACCTGATATCCGAGTTTGTGCAGCAGCGTCACTGCGGTACTTCCCACGCCACCGCTGGCACCGGTCACGACCACTTCACCGGAGTCCGGGCGAACGCCAGCCTCTTCCAGCGCCATCACGCACAGCATCGCAGTGAAACCGGCGGTGCCAATGATCATCGCTTTGCGACCATCGAGACCTTTTGGCATCGGCACCAGCCAGTCGCCGTTGACGCGCGCCTGCGTGGAGAGGCCGCCCCAGTGGTTTTCTCCCACACCCCAGCCGGTCAACAGCACCTGCTGCCCTGGGTGAAAACGCGGATCTTCGCTGGAATGCACGTGACCTGCGAAATCAATTCCCGGAATCATCGGAAAATTGCGGATGATTTTCCCGGTGCCCGTAATGGCGAGAGCATCCTTATAGTTCAGGCTGGACCAGTCGATATCCACAGTCACGTTCCCCTCCGGGAGACGGTTTTCCTCAACGGATTGAACCGACGCCAGAGTTTTGCCGTCTTGCTGTTCTAAGATCAAAGCCTGCATACAGATGTCCTCACTAAGCATGATGATTGGAAAATAATTTCTGAAGACTATACTCGCTCATTGAAACGCTATGCCGATTTAACGCAATAAATTGCCAGATAGACCAGGTTTGGTAGTATGCCCCTGCTAAACGCAAGTTAGCACTCACTTGCACTTTAACTGCCTCCCCATCAACCAACGGAGTGATCTCAAGGATGCGATTAACGACGAAATTTTCAGCTTTTATTACGCTGCTGACGGGGCTGACTATCTTCGTCACCCTGATGGGGTGCTCGCTAAGCTTTTATAATGCCATTCAGGACAAACTGACCAACCGCGTGCAGTCCGTGGCTTCGGTCATTGATTCGCGACTGGTTACGTCAACGTTGCCCGCGCTGTCTCAGCAACTGGATGAGCTGATGGTGCCGGTGGATATTGTACACATCGACATTCTACAGGGTAGCAAAGTCCTCCTGAGCCATGCGCGTCAGAGCAGCTATCGCCCGGCCGGGACGCTGGCACAATACCGCGAGATGACGATTCACTCCCTGAAAAGCCCTGGGGTGACCATCAGGCTGGTCTATCAGGACCCGATGGCGAACAATTTCCGTTCACTGATGACCACTGCGCCGCTCACCGTTGCGGTGGGCTTTATTGTGGTGCTGATCTTTCTGGCGGTGCGCTGGCTTCGACGCCAGCTTTCCGGACAGGAACTCCTGGAATCGCGATCTGTACGTATTTTAAACGGTGAACGAGGTGCTAAGGTGCGCGGGTCTGTTTATGAATGGCCGTCGCGGACCAGCAGCGCGCTGGATGTGTTGCTTTCAGAAATCCAGTTCGCCAGCGATCAGCGCAGCCGTATGGATACGTTGATTCGGTCCTACGCCGCCCAGGACAATAAAACCGGGCTGAATAACCGCCTTTTCTTTGATAATCAACTGGCCACGCTGCTGGAAGATACCGAAAAGGTGGGTACTCACGGGGTGGTGATGGTTATCCGGCTGCCCGATTTCGATCTTTTACGCGATACCTGGGGCCGCTCGGTGGCGGAAGAGCATCTCTTTACGCTCATCAATTTGTTATCGACCTTTATTATGCGCTATCCCGGTGCGCTGCTGGCGCGCTACCACCGCAGTGATTTTGCCGTGTTGCTGCCGCATCGGACGCTGAAAGAATCGGAAAGCATCGTCAGTCAGCTGCTGAAAGCGGTCGATGCGCTGCCACCAACCAAAATGCTCGACCGGGATGATATGGTTCATATCGGCATTTGCGCCTGGCGCGGCGGCCAGCAAACTCAACAGGTGATGGAGCATGCCGAAGCGGCCACGCGTAACGCGGTGCTGCAGGGGGCGAATGGCTGGGCGGTTTACGATGATTCTCTTCCGGAAAAAGGGCGCGGCAACGTGCGCTGGCGAACGCTCATTGAACAGATGCTGAGCCGCGGCGGGCCACGAATTTATCAAAAACCGGCCGTACTGCGTAACGGCCAGGTGCATCACCGCGAGTTACTTTGCCGTATCTTCGACGGCTCGGAAGAGGTTGTCTCCGCCGAATATCTGCCGATGGTGCTGCAGTTTGGTCTGTCGGAAGAGTACGACCGGCAGCAAATTACGCGTCTTATTCCATTTTTATCTTTCTGGCCGGAGGAAAATCTGGCATTACAGGTAACGGTAGAATCGCTGATTCGCCCGCGTTTTCAGCGCTGGCTGCGTGATGTGCTGATGCAATGTGAAAAATCGCAGCGGAAACGTATTATTTTTGAACTTGCAGAGGCAGATGTTTGTCAACATATCAGCCGTTTACAGCCGGTCGTCCGTTTGATGAATGCACTCGGTGCTCGCGTGGCAGTGACTCAGGCGGGTTTAACGCTGGTCAGTACCAGTTGGATCAAGGAGCTGGATGTGGAGCTGTTAAAGCTGCATCCGGGGCTGGTCAGGAATATTGAAAAGCGCACGGAAAACCAGCTGCTGGTTCAGAGTCTGGTGGAAGCGTGCAAGGGAACGCAAACGCAAGTCTTCGCCACAGGCATACGTTCACGCAGCGAATGGCAGATGTTGACGGAGCGCGGTGTCGCGGGTGGTCAGGGGGATTTTATTGCTACCTCTCAGCCGCTTGACAGCAATGTGAAAAAATATTTGCAAAGATACTCTGTTTGACCTGCCGTTTAATTTGTTTTCACGTAGAATATCGCGCCTGTAGCTTTGAGTATGACGAGCAAAACGCCAGTCGTTTACCTGGACGGGTTACAAATGAAAGCGAGTGACGCAGCTGTTAACTCAGCCCTGATGGAGTCAGGAAATAAATTTGTAACATAAGGAAACGTGCTGCACTAATTTTCACCGTAGCAGATGATTTTTGCGCCTTGTCGCTGCTACGTGTGGTTGGTAAAGTAAGCGGATTTTAATTTTTCCGCCCCAGCTTTCAGGATTATCCCTTAGTATGTTGAAAAAATTTCGTGGCATGTTTTCCAATGACCTGTCCATTGACCTGGGTACCGCGAATACCCTGATTTATGTAAAAGGACAAGGCATCGTATTGAATGAGCCTTCCGTTGTGGCCATTCGTCAGGATCGTGCCGGCTCCCCGAAAAGCGTGGCAGCCGTAGGACACGATGCGAAGCAGATGCTGGGTCGTACCCCAGGCAACATCGCCGCGATCCGCCCAATGAAAGACGGCGTTATCGCTGACTTCTTCGTGACTGAAAAAATGCTTCAGCACTTCATCAAGCAGGTTCACAGCAACAGCTTCATGCGCCCAAGTCCGCGCGTGCTGGTCTGTGTGCCAGTCGGTGCAACTCAGGTTGAACGCCGTGCGATCCGTGAATCCGCTCAGGGCGCAGGTGCGCGCGAAGTCTTCCTGATCGAAGAGCCGATGGCTGCTGCAATTGGTGCGGGTCTGCCGGTTTCTGAAGCAACAGGTTCCATGGTGGTGGATATCGGTGGTGGTACCACTGAAGTGGCCGTCATCTCTCTGAACGGTGTGGTTTACTCCTCTTCCGTGCGTATCGGCGGTGACCGTTTTGATGAAGCCATCATTAATTATGTGCGCCGTAACTACGGCTCTCTGATCGGTGAAGCCACCGCAGAGCGTATTAAGCACGAGATCGGTTCTGCTTACCCTGGCGACGAAGTCCGCGAAATCGAAGTTCGTGGCCGTAACCTGGCTGAAGGCGTTCCGCGTGGCTTTACCCTGAACTCCAACGAAATCCTCGAAGCGCTGCAAGAGCCGCTGACCGGTATCGTGAGCGCGGTGATGGTTGCGCTGGAACAGTGCCCACCAGAACTGGCTTCCGACATCTCAGAGCGCGGTATGGTTCTGACCGGTGGTGGCGCGCTGTTGCGTAACCTCGACCGCCTGTTAATGGAAGAGACAGGTATTCCTGTCGTAGTTGCAGAAGATCCACTGACTTGCGTAGCCCGTGGTGGTGGCAAGGCGCTGGAAATGATCGACATGCACGGCGGCGACTTGTTCAGCGAAGAGTAGTCGGTTTGAGAGGGTAGCGAAGGCTACCCTTTCTCTCTGACACGAGAATACGCATAGCCTATGAAGCCAATTTTTAGCCGTGGCCCGTCGCTGCAGTTTCGCCTGATCCTGGGGGTGCTGGTAGCGCTTGGAGTCATCATCGCCGATAGCCGCCTCGGTATGTTCAGCCAGATCCGAACATACATGGATACCGCCGTCAGTCCTTTCTACTTTGTATCAAATGGTCCCCGTGAATTACTCGACAGTGTTTCTCAAACCTTGTCATCACGCGACCAACTCGAGCTTGAAAACCGTGCACTGCGCCAGGAATTGCTGCTGAAAAACAGCGAGCTGCTGATGCTGGGCCAGTATCGCCAGGAAAACGCCCGTCTGCGTGAGCTGCTGGGATCGCCGCTGCGTCAGGACGAGCAGAAAATGGTGACTCAGGTGATCTCCACCGTTAACGATCCGTACAGCGATCAGGTGGTCATCGACAAAGGCAGCGTGAACGGTGTTTACGAAGGCCAGCCGGTCATCAGTGATAAAGGCGTTGTGGGCCAGGTGGTTGCTGTTGCTAAGCTGACCAGCCGCGTTTTATTGATCTGTGATGCCACCCATGCGCTGCCGATTCAGGTACTGCGTAATGATATCCGTATTATTGCGGCCGGTAACGGCTGTACGGACGATCTGCAGCTGGAGCATCTGCCAGCCAACACCGATATTCGTGTGGGTGATGTTCTGGTCACCTCCGGTCTCGGCGGGCGTTTCCCTGAAGGTTACCCGGTGGCGGTTGTCTCCTCGGTAAAACTGGATACGCAACGTGCGTATACGGTGATTCAGGCTCGTCCAACTGCGGGCTTACAGCGTCTGCGCTATTTGCTGCTGCTGTGGGGCGCCGATCGTAACGGTATTAACCCGATGACGCCAGAAGAGGTGCATCGCGTGGCCAATGAACGCTTAATGCAGATGATGCCGCAGGTTCTGCCTGCGCCGGACTCCATGGGGCCGCCTGCGCCAGTGCCTGCACCTGCGACGGGATTAACGCAGCCTCCTCCGGATGCACCGCTGCCGCCACAAATCTCCTCGGGAGGGCAGTAGTGGCGAGCTATCGTAGCCAGGGACGCTGGGTAATCTGGCTCTCGTTCTTCATCGCGTTATTACTGCAAGTCATGCCCTGGCCGGACGACATTCTCGTTTTCCGGCCAAACTGGGTGCTGCTCATTTTACTCTACTGGACCCTCGCCCTGCCGCACCGCGTAAATGTGGGCACGGGTTTTGTGATGGGTGCCATACTGGATCTCATCAGTGGCTCAACGCTCGGCGTGCGCGCCCTGTCGATGAGTATTATTGCGTACCTCGTCGCACTGAAATTCCAGCTTTTCCGTAACCTCGCGCTCTGGCAACAGGCGTTGGTGGTGATGTTGTTGTCCCTCGCCGCGGATATCATTGTTTTCTGGGCTGAGTTTTTAGTGATCAACGTCTCTTTCCGACCGGAAGTGTTCTGGAGTAGTGTAGTAAACGGTGTGCTCTGGCCGTGGCTGTTCCTGCTGATGCGTAAAGTTCGCCAGCAGTTTGCCGTGCAATAAAAGGTTTCTATGACGTCTTTATTTCTTGCCTCTGGTTCCCCGCGTCGTCAGGAGTTACTCACTCAACTGGGTGTCTCTTTTGAACGTATCGTCACCGGTATTGAAGAAAAACGGGGCGATGGCGAAAGCGCGCAGCAGTATGTGTCTCGTCTGGCCCGGGAAAAAGCCCTGGCTGGCGTGGCGCAAACCCCGCGTGATTTGCCGGTGCTGGGGGCAGATACCATCGTGATTCTCAACGGTGAAGTGCTCGAGAAACCGCATGACGGTGAACATGCGGCGCAAATGCTGCGCAAATTATCCGGACAAACGCATCAGGTGATGACGGCGGTTGCACTGGCAGACAGCCAGCAGGTGCTGGATTGTCTGGTGGTCACGGATGTCACGTTCAGAGTGCTTACCGATGAGGAAATCGCCGGTTATATCGCCAGCGGTGAACCTATGGATAAAGCAGGTGCATACGGTATTCAGGGGCTGGGTGGCTGTTTCGTCAGGAAGATTAATGGCAGCTATCACGCCGTAGTCGGCTTACCGCTGGTGGAAACGTATGAGTTGCTGAGCAATTTTAACTCACTGCGTGAGGGAAGGGATAATTATGACGGCTGAATTGTTGGTAAACGTAACGCCATCGGAAACCCGAGTGGCCTATATTGATGGCGGCATTCTTCAGGAAATTCATATTGAGCGCGAAGCGCGACGCGGAATAGTAGGCAATATCTACAAAGGTCGTGTCAGTCGTGTACTACCGGGTATGCAGGCGGCATTTGTAGATATTGGCCTTGATAAAGCAGCGTTCTTGCACGCCTCGGATATCATGCCGCACACCGAATGTGTCGCGGGTGAAGAGCAAAAGCAGTTTACCGTTCGCGATATCTCCGAGCTGGTCCGCCAGGGACAGGATTTGATGGTCCAGGTGGTGAAAGATCCCCTCGGTACCAAAGGCGCCCGTCTGACGACCGACATCACTTTACCTTCTCGCTACCTGGTCTTTATGCCGGGCGCTTCACACGTCGGCGTTTCTCAGCGTATTGAAAGTGAAAGCGAGCGCGAACGCCTGAAAAAGGTGGTCGGCGCTTACTGCGACGAGCAGGGCGGCTTTATTATCCGTACCGCGGCAGAAGGGATCAGTGAAGAAGACCTGGCCTCCGATGCGGCGTACCTGAAACGCGTCTGGACCAAAGTCATGGAGCGTAAAAAACGCAACCAGACCCGCTATCAACTTTACGGCGAGCTGGCGCTGGCCCAGCGCGTGTTGCGCGATTTCGCTGATGCGCAGCTCGATCGAATCCGCGTGGATTCGCGTCTGACCTACGACGCGCTGCTCGAATTCACCGCCGAATACATCCCAGAGATGCCTGGCCTGCTGGAGCATTACACCGGCCGCCAGCCAATCTTTGATCTCTTTGACGTCGAGAACGAAATCCAGCGCGCGCTGGAGCGCAAAGTGGAGCTGAAATCCGGCGGCTATCTGATCATCGATCAGACGGAAGCGATGACCACCGTGGATATCAACACGGGAGCATTTGTCGGCCACCGCAACCTCGACGACACCATCTTCAACACCAACATCGAAGCGACGCAGGCCATCGCGCGTCAGCTCCGTCTGCGCAATCTTGGCGGCATTATCATCATCGACTTTATCGATATGAATAATGAAGATCACCGCCGCCGCGTGCTGCACTCGCTGGAGCAGGCGCTGAGCAAAGATCGGGTGAAAACCAGTATCAACGGTTTCTCTCAGCTCGGCCTGGTGGAGATGACCCGCAAGCGCACGCGCGAAAGCGTTGAACATGTGCTGTGCAACGAATGCCCAACCTGCCACGGACGCGGCACGGTAAAGTCCGTGGAGACAGTGTGCTACGAAATCATGCGTGAAATTGTCCGCGTCCATCACGCCTACGACTCCGACCGTTTTCTGGTCTATGCTTCCCCTGCGGTGGCAGAAGCACTGAAAGGCGAAGAGTCGCACGCGCTGGCGGAAGTGGAAATCTTTGTCGGCAAACAGGTAAAAGTACAAATCGAACCACTCTATAACCAGCAGCAGTTTGACGTGGTGATGATGTAAGAGGCAGCAATGCTGCAAGAGAACGGCTGACAAGGAGAGATGCGTGAGGCGATTGCCAGGAATTTTACTGCTTACAGGGGCAACGCTTGTCGTCATTGTCGCGTTGCTCGTGAGCGGGCTGCGCCTCGTGTTACCGCATCTCGACAGCTGGCGCCCGCAGGTGCTGGCAAAGATCGAAAGCGCCACCGGCATTCCCGTTGACGTCAGCCAGCTGAGTGCCAGCTGGCAAAATTTCGGCCCAACGCTGGATGTACGCGATATCAACGCGAGCCTGAAAGACGGCGGTCATCTCAAAATCAAACGCGTGACGCTGGCGCTGGATGTCTGGCAAAGTTTGCTGCACATGCGCTGGCAGTTTCGCGATCTCACCTTCTGGCAGCTTCAGTTTCTGACCAACACGCCTCTAAACCAGGGCGATAACAGCAAAGGTATCGAGACCAACCGCTTCAGCGATCTTTTCCTGCGCCAGTTCGATCATTTCGATCTGCGCGACAGCGAAATCAGTTTCATTACCCTCTCCGGGCAACGGGCCGAACTTGCGATCCCGCAACTCACCTGGCTTAACGGCAAAGATCGCCATCGCGCCGAAGGGCAGGTGAATCTCTCCAGCCTGAACGGGCAGCACGGCATCATGCAGGTGCGCATGGATCTGCGCGACGACAACGGCCTGCTGAACAAAGGCAAAGTCTGGCTGCAGGCCGACGATGTGGATGTCAAACCCTGGCTGGGCAAATGGATGCAGGATAACGTTGCGCTGCAAAGGGCGCGCTTCAGTCTTGAAGGCTGGCTGACGCTGGCCGACGGTGATATCTCCGCCGGGGATGTGTGGCTGAAGCAGGGCGGCGCGGCGTGGAAAGGGGATACGCAATCCCATGATATGTCAGTCGATAACCTGACGGCACACGTCACCCGTCAGGGCGGCAGCTGGCAATTCTCCATTCCCGATACCCGCATCACTATGGACGGCAAAGCCTGGCCGCGCGGCGCATTAACGATGGCGTGGGTGCCTGAGCAGGAAGTGGGCGGCGTGAACAACAAGCGCAGCGATGAGCTGCGTATCCGCGCCAGCAACCTCGATCTGGCAAGTCTCGACGGTTTACGGCCTATCGCGAACCGCATATCAACTGCTCTTGGCGAAGTCTGGGAAGCCACACAGCCGAGCGGCCAGATCGACACCCTGGCGCTGGATATCCCTCTGCAGGCCACAGAAAAAACCCGTTTCCAGGCCTCGTGGAAAGCGCTCTCCTGGAAGCAGTGGAAGCTGCTGCCCGGTGCCGAACACTTTGGCGGAAAGCTTGAGGGCAGCGTCGAAAACGGCAGACTGACGGCGGAAATGAATGACGCCAAAATGCCGTACGAAACGGTTTTCCGTGCGCCGCTGGAGATTGAAAAAGGTACTGCGATCCTTAACTGGCTGAACAACGAGAAAGGTTTTCAGCTTGATGGCCGTGATATCGACGTAAAAGCCACCGGCGTTCACGCGCGCGGTAATTTCCGCTATCTGCAGCCGGAAGGCGATGAGCCATGGCTGGGGATTCTGGCCGGTATCAGCACTGACGATGGCGGCCAGGCCTGGCGCTATTTCCCGGAAAACCTGATGGGCAAAGCGCTGGTGGACTACCTGAGCGGCGCGATTCAGGGCGGTCAGGCCGATAATGCCACGCTGGTCTACGGCGGCAATCCGCACCTGTTCCCTTACAAACACAACGAAGGCCAGTTCCAGGTTCTGGTGCCGCTGCGTAATGCGACTTTCGCCTTCCAGCCCGACTGGCCAGCGCTGAAAAACCTCAATATCGAACTGAATTTCCTGAACGACGGGCTGTGGATGAAATCCGACAGCGTCGCGCTGGGCGGCGTAACCGCCAGTAATCTGAGAGCGGTGATTCCGGATTACTCGAAAGAGAAGCTGCTGATCGACGCGGACATTAACGGGCCGGGCAAAGCCGTCGGGCCTTATTTCGAAGAGACACCGCTGGATGACTCGCTGGGTGCTGCGCTGCAAGAGCTGCAAATCGATGGCGATGTGAATGCCCGTTTGCATCTCGACATCCCGCTGGATGGCGAGATGACCACCGCCGAAGGCGATGTGGTGCTGAACAACAACAGCCTGTTTATCAAGCCGCTAGATAGTACCCTCAAGAACCTGAGCGGCAAATTCAGCTTTGTGAATGGCAATCTGAAAAGCGGGCCGCTGAAAGCCAACTGGTTTAATCAACCGATTAACGTGGATTTCAGCACCACCGAAGGTGAAAAAGCCTATCAGGTCGCCGTCAATATGGATGCTAACTGGCAGCCCGCGCGGATGGACGTGCTGCCAAAGCCGGTGGCCGAATCTATCGACGGAACGGTTGCCTGGAACGGTAAAGTGGCCATCGACCTGCCTTATCGTGGAAGTGCGCACTATAAAGTCGACGTAACCGGCGATCTGAAGAATGTAAGCAGTCACTTACCTGCACCGCTGGATAAGAAAGCCGGGCAGCCACTGCCGATGAACATCAACGTGCAGGGCGATCTGAACAGCTTTGCCCTCACTGGTAATGCGAATGGTACAAATCACTTTAACAGCCGCTGGTTGCTCAGTCGCAAACTGACTCTCGACCGGGCCATCTGGACCACGGACAGCCGCACCATTCCGCCACTCCCTGAGCAGCCAGGCGTTGAGCTGAACCTGCCCGCGATGGATGGCGCCGAGTGGCTGGCGATGTTTAACAAGGGCGTTGGGCAAAATGTGGATGAAGCCGCTCAGTTCCCGCAGCGCGTGACCGTCCGTACGCCGTCGCTGACGCTGGGCGGACAGCAGTGGAATAACCTCAGCATTGTCTCTGAGCCAACCCTCAACGGTTCGACGGTGGAAGCGCAGGGCCGTGAGATTAACGCCACGCTGACGATGCGTGACAACGCTCCATGGCAGGCGGCAATTCGTTATCTTTACTACAACCCGACGACGGCCACGAAAGGGCAAACGGGAGCGGCTTCGCCGTTAGCCGAGGTTTCAAAAGTGGATTTCAGCGGCTGGCCGGATTTACAACTGCGCTGCGCGGAGTGCTGGCTGTGGGGCCAGAAATATGGCCGCATCGACGGTGATTTTGCCGTGAAGGGCAACACCCTGAGCCTTGCAGGCGGCCTGATTGATACCGGCTTTGGGCGTCTGACGGCGGACGGAGAGTGGGTGAATGGCGCGGGCGAACAGCGCACCTCCCTGAAAGGTAGAATCAAGGGCAACAAGCTGGATGCGGCGGCGAATTTCTTTGGCGTCAGCACACCGCTGCGCGGCTCTTCCTTCGATGTTAATTACGATCTGCACTGGCGCGCCGAGCCGTGGAAACCGGACGAAGCTACGCTGAACGGCATCCTCAAAACCAATCTGGGCAAAGGCGAAATCGCCGACGTCAGCACTGGCCACGCCGGGCAGCTCTTACGTTTACTGAGCTTTGACGCGCTGCTGCGCAAACTGCGTTTTGACTTCAGCGATACCTTCAGCGAAGGGTTCTATTACGACTCTATTCGCAGTACGGCGTGGATCAAAGACGGCGTTCTGCATACGGATGACACGCTGGTGGATGGCCTGGAAGCCGATATCGCCATGAAAGGCTCGGTGAATCTGGTGCGTCGTGAACTGGATATGGAAGCGGTGGTAGCGCCGGAGATCTCGGCGACCGTCGGTGTCGCTGCCGCATTCGTGGTCAACCCGATTGTGGGCGCCGCGGTGTTTGCCGCCAGTAAGGTGCTTGGGCCGCTGTGGAGTAAGGTCTCAATCCTGCGCTATCGCATTACCGGGCCGGTCGATAAGCCGCAGATTAATGAGGTGCTCCGTCAGGCGCGCAAAGATGCACAGCAATGATTTGACGCGGGCGAGTAATTGCCCCACTCTCATAAATAATGAATTTTTTTACCGCCCTCGGGCGGCAACGAACGAGTAGCAAAACGATGAGTCTGAACCTGGTAAGTGAACATTTGCTCGCAGCGAACGGCCTGAGTCATCAGGACCTGTTTTCCATTCTTGCCCAACTAACCGAGCGTCGCCTCGATTACGGCGATCTCTATTTCCAGTCGAGCTACCACGAATCCTGGGTTTTAGAAGACAGCATCATTAAAGATGGCTCTTACAACATCGACCAGGGCGTCGGTGTTCGCGCCGTAAGCGGTGATAAAACCGGCTTTGCCTATGCCGATCAGATTAGCCTGACTGCGCTGGAGCAGAGCGCCCAGGCAGCGCGGACTATCGTGCGTGAAGCGGGCGATGGTCGAGTGAAAACCCTCGGCGAAGTGCAGCATTCTGCGCTCTATACCAGCATCGATCCGCTGCAAAGCATGACCCGCGAGGAGAAGCTGGATATCCTGCGCCGCGTGGACAAAGTGGCTCGCGCGACGGATAAACGCGTTCAAGAAGTGTCAGCCAGCCTGAGCGGTGTGTATGAACTCATTCTGGTGGCTGCTACCGACGGTACGCTGGCCGCTGATGTGCGCCCGCTGGTACGTCTGTCTGTCAGCGTGCAGGTGGAAGATGACGGTAAACGCGAGCGCGGCTCCAGCGGTGGCGGCGGTCGTTTTGGTTATGACTGGTTCCTGGCCGATGAAGACGGCGATGTTCGCGCAGATGCGTGGGCGAAAGAAGCCGTGCGCATGGCGCTGGTGAATCTCAATGCGGTAGCGGCCCCAGCCGGTACGCTGCCGGTGGTACTGGGCGCAGGTTGGCCTGGCGTGCTGCTGCACGAAGCGGTCGGTCACGGTCTGGAAGGCGATTTCAACCGTCGCGGCACCTCCGTATTCAGCGGCCAGATGGGCGAGCTGGTGGCCTCGGAACTGTGTACCGTTGTGGATGATGGCACCATGACCGATCGTCGTGGGTCTATCTCTATTGATGATGAAGGGACGCCGGGGCAGTACAACGTGCTGATCGAAAACGGCATTCTGAAAGGTTACATGCAGGACAAACTCAACGCGCGTCTGATGGGCGTTGCGCCAACCGGGAACGGTCGTCGCGAATCCTACGCACATCTGCCGATGCCGCGTATGACCAACACCTATATGCTCGCAGGCAAATCAACGCCGCAGGAGATCATCGAATCCGTTGATTACGGGATCTTCGCGCCAAACTTCGGCGGTGGCCAGGTGGATATCACCTCCGGCAAGTTTGTCTTCTCGACGTCCGAAGCCTACCTGATTGAAAAAGGCAAAGTCACCAAAGCGGTGAAAGGCGCTACGCTGATTGGCTCCGGTATCGAGGCGATGCAGCAGATTTCGATGGTGGGTAACGATCTGAAGCTGGATAAAGGCGTGGGTGTCTGCGGTAAAGAAGGCCAGAGCCTGCCGGTGGGCGTCGGTCAGCCGACGCTGAAAGTGGATAATCTAACCGTCGGCGGTACCGCCTGACCTGAAGACTTATTGAAAAAATGGCGCGTCTGAAAAGGCGCGCCATTTTTTTGCGACGCTTATCGCGCGCTGTTTAGCGGCACCTCAGGATCAGGCTCGCGAGTGATGCGGTTACGTAAATCGCGACGGATAATTTCAATCGACCAGAACCAGATCAGGTGACCCACTATCTCGGAAACGTGCTCGTACCACGGAAGATCAAACAGTGGCGGTGTCAGCCCCATCAGCGGGAACGAAATCATATGAACAAATAGCTGCGCCAATGCCCCGGCGAATAAACCCTGCCAGAGCTTTATTTTCGGAAAGACTTCCGCAACAACGCAATAGCCTACGGCGAACACGATTGAGAAAATAATATGTGTCACGCCAACCCAGTTGAATATATGTCCGGCAAATGTATAAACCGTAGCGTTAGGGTCGACGACGCCCAGCCAGTCGCGGAGAAATACATAGGGTGGATTCAGGAAATTACGTGAGCAATCAATTTGGCTGGCGGCTCTGATTAATTGCTCTGGCCCGCATGCGGCGCTGAATAAATCGGTTGGACTGCGCGGAGGAAGAGGAACTTCGGCGCCCCATTTGACAAAGGCGGAGACAATCCCGGCGATCAGCCCAATGAACGCGGCGAGTCCGTAGCGCCTGCGTGAAGGCGGTGTTTGTTCGAATAGATTCATATTTATTCCTTGTTTAAACAAAATCCTGAGAAACGTTATTTTTATGAAGTATTTATTTAACAACTCTATAACCGTCTGATATTTGCGTTGAACAGATTTCAGACCATGAGTACGATAAAGGTCACAAGGCAAATATGTCAATTCGCCATTGTTAATAGAACTCAGTGAAATATCTTAATTGCGCCGGAACGGACTGGGGGTATTTATCTCTGACAGGAGGGCAGAGGCCAAATTCCAATAATCATTTGACCTCTCTGCATTTACGGGGCGGCTTACTCTTTTCTTCTGCCCCGCATTCCCTGATAAAGCTCCGCCACTTCCACAAAATAGTCCGTCAGATAGTTAATACAGACCTGGACCTTAAGCGGCAGTTTGTCCTTTTCCGTATAGAGGGCATACACCGGGCGGGGATCGGACTGGTAGCGCGGGAAGAGAATCTCCAACTCACCGCTGTTGATCTCATTGATCACCCACATCAACGGCACGTAGGCGATGCCTGCTCCGGCGACCAGCCAGCGGGAGATGGTCATGGGATCGTTCGTCACGAACCGCCCCTGCGGCAGCAGTTTTGTCGACAGTCCTTCCGGGGCAATCAGCTCAAACTCGTTGTCCGGACGCACGCTGTACTCCAGCCAGGAGTGATTGCTCAGATCGGCTGGTTTTTCCGGCACGCCAAACTGCGCCAGATAGTTTTTAGAGGCGCAGACGACCATCGGCATACTGCCCAGGCGACGAGAGAACAGGCTGGAATCCTGCAGCGCACCGACGCGGATCACGACGTCCAGACCGTCGGCGATCAGATCTGGCGCCGGGATGCCGGTGACCAAATTTACTGCCAGACCTGGATACTCTTTAAGCATTTCTGCCGTCATACTGGCGAGGACATTTTGTGCCATAGTTGAAGAACACCCGATCCGCAGTGTGCCGATGGGGGTGTTATTGAAGGCATAGAGTTGCTCGTGCACGTCCTGGACTTCGTGCAACATCCGACGACAGCCCTGGTAATAGATTTTTCCCGCCTCCGTCAGCCCAATGCTGCGGGTGCTGCGGTTGAGCAGCTTGACCTGAAGCTCATCTTCCAGTTTCGACACCGTCTGGCTGATGGATGAAACACTCATCTGAAGCTGTCGGGCCGCGGCGGTAAAGGAGCCAAATTCGACGACTTTGGCAAACACAGACATGCGCTTTAAACGTTCCATTGTTCACTCTGGCTTAAAAGTGATTTAGATCACATATTATAGATAACAGCATAACAGTTACGTTAATATATTATTACTGACATAACAGCTTCACCATTCCCGCCCGGCTTTTCTTGCCCTACTGCGATGGTGTGAGCTAAACAAAAACTGTCGCCTGCACGCGTTCAAATCAAGGTCAACATGAGTCTGTTTCCCGTTATCGTGGTGTTCGGTCTATCGTTCCCACCGATTTTCTTCGAACTAATTTTATCACTGGCGATTTTCTGGCTGGTGCGCAAGGTGCTGGTTCCAACCGGCATCTACGATTTTGTCTGGCACCCTGCACTGTTTAATACCGCGCTGTATTGCTGCCTGTTCTGGCTTGTATCGCGCATGTTTGTCTGAGGTAGATGTGAAAACACTAACAAGAAATATCTCCCGTACCGCCATCACCGTGGCGCTGGTGGTCCTGGCGTTCATCGCAATTTTCCGCGCCTGGGTGTTTTACACCGAGTCACCCTGGACGCGTGACGCGCGTTTCAGCGCGGATGTGGTGGCCATTGCCCCTGACGTCGCCGGGCTTATCACGGCGGTTAACGTGCGTGATAACGAACTGGTGAAAAAAGATCAGGTGCTTTTCACCATCGATCAGCCTCGCTACCAGAAAGCCCTCGAAGAGGCTGAAGCAGACGTCGCCTACTATCGGGCGCTGGCCACGGAAAAACGCCGTGAAGCCGGACGACGTAACCAGCTGGGCGTACAGGCCATGTCTCGTGAAGAGATTGACCAGTCTAACAACGTATTGCAAACCGTTCTGCATCAGCAGGCAAAAGCCGAAGCGACGCGCGACCTGGCGAAACTGGATCTGGAACGTACGGTGATCCGTGCGCCGTCTGACGGCTGGGTGACCAACCTCAACGTCTATACCGGTGAATTTATCACTCGCGGCTCCACCGCCGTGGCGCTGGTGAAACAGCACTCTTTCTATATTCTCGCCTATATGGAAGAGACCAAACTGGAAGGGGTACGTCCAGGCTATCGCGCCGAAATCACGCCGCTGGGCAGCAACCGCGTGCTTAAAGGCACGGTGGACAGCGTGGCCGCAGGCGTTACCAACTCCAGCGCCACCCGCGATACCAAAGGGATGGCAACGGTTGATTCTAACCTTGAGTGGGTTCGTCTGGCGCAGCGTGTGCCGGTGCGTATTCGTCTCGATGACGAGCAGGGCAACCTGTGGCCGGCCGGCACCACGGCGACGGTGGTGATCACCGGTGAGAAAGACCGTAACGGCAACAACGACTCCCTGTTCCGTAAAATCGCGCATCGTCTGCGTGAGATTGGTTAATTGTGATGGGCATTTTCACCATCGCCACCCAGCACGTTCGCTTCGCCATTAAGCTGGCGTGCGCCATCGTGCTGGCGCTGTTTGTCGGTTTTCACTTCCAGCTGGAAACGCCGCGTTGGGCGGTGCTGACGGCGGCGATTGTTGCTGCGGGCCCGGCCTTCGCGGCGGGTGGCGAACCTTACTCGGGTGCCATCCGTTATCGCGGGATGTTGCGTATCGCCGGGACGTTTATCGGCTGTATCGCAGCGCTGACGATCATTATCACCATGATTCGCTCTCCGCTAATGATGCTGATGGTGTGCTGTATCTGGGCGGGCTTTTGTACCTGGGTTTCCTCGCTGGTGAAGGTGGAGAACTCCTACGCCTGGGGCTTATCCGGTTATACCGCGTTGATCATTGTGATCACCATTCAGAGTGAACCCCTGCTTGCGCCGCAGTTTGCTCTTGAGCGTTGCAGTGAGATTGTCATCGGGATTGTCTGTGCGATTGTTGCCGATCTGCTTTTCTCGCCGCGCTCCATCAAGCAGGAAGTCGATCGCGAGCTGGATGCGCTGATTGTTGCTCAATATCAACTGATGCAGCTGTGTATTAAACACGGCGACAGCGAAGAGGTGGACAACGCCTGGAGCGCGCTGGTGCGCCGCAGCACGGCGCTGGAAGGGATGCGCAGCAATCTGAATATGGAATCCTCCCGCTGGGCGCGCGCTAACCGACGCCTTAAAGCGATCAACACCGTCTCCCTGACGCTGATCACCCAGGCTTGTGAAACCTACCTGATTCAAAATACCCGTCCCGAGGCGGTCACGGATACTTTCCGTGAACTGTTCGCAGAACCCGTCGAAACGGTGCAAGATGTGCGCAAACAGCTGAAGAGAATGCGTCGGGTCATTGTCTGGACCGGTGAGCGCGACACGCCTGTTACCATTTATAGCTGGGTAGGGGCGGCGACGCGCTATCTGCTCCTCAAACGCGGCGTGATCAGTAATACCAAAATCAGCGCTATTGAAGAGGAGATTCTACGAAGCGAAGTGGTCATCAAAGCCGAGTCGGCAGAGCGCCACCATGCGATGGTGAATTTCTGGCGTACGACTATCGCGTGTGTGCTCGGCACGCTCTTCTGGCTGTGGACGGGCTGGACGTCGGGTGCGAGCGCGATGGTGATGATTGCGGTAGTAACTTCGCTGGCGATGCGTCTGCCAAATCCACGCATGGTGGCAGTCGATTTTCTGTATGGCGCGCTCGCGGCGCTCCCCATCGGGGCGTTCTATTTCCTCGTGGTGCTGCCCTCCACCCAGCAAAGTATGCTGCTGCTGTGTATCAGTCTTGCGGTGCTGGCGTTCTTTATCGGGATTGAAGTGCAGAAGCGTCGTCTCGGGTCTTTGGGCGCACTCGCCAGTACGATCAACATTCTGGTGCTGGATAACCCGATGACCTTCCACTTCAGCCAGTTTCTCGACAGCGCGTTAGGCCAGCTGGTGGGCTGTTTCCTGGCGATGATGGTCATTCTGCTGGTGCGTGATAACTCCCATGCGCGTACCGGACGTGTGCTGCTGAACCAGTTTGTCTCGGCGGCGGTATCTGCGATGACCACTAACACCGCGCGTCGCAAAGAGAACCATCTGCCGGCCCTGTATCAGCAGCTGTTTTTACTGCTGACGAAATTCCCTGGCGATATTGCCAAGTTCCGCCTGGCGCTGACGATGATCATCGCGCACCAGCGTCTGCGCAATGCGCCGATTCCGATCAACGACGATCTGTCGGCATTTCACCGCCAGCTGCGTCGCACGGCGGATCATGTGATTTCGGCCTCGTCGGACGATAAGCGCCGCCGCTACTTTGGCCAGTTGCTGGAAGAGCTAAACATCTATCAAGAGAAACTGCGGGTCTGGGAAGCGCCGCGGCAAGTGACGGAACCGGTACAGCGACTGACGGATGTGCTGCATCGGTATCAGAATACGCTTACCGACAGCTAGTTGGCTCTGCACAGCCGACAAACACACCGTAAAAACCGACGCCAAAAACGTCGGTTTTTTTGTGGCTATACTTATTCTGGCAGGCTCTTAAACCCAGATCAGGAGGACACATGACCACCCAGGCACTCCAGGACAATGCGCTTTTTCAAACCGGATATCTGGTAGACGGCATATGGAAAACGCTGGATACCACTTTTGATGTGCTCAACCCGGCCACGGGCGATGTCGTCGCGAAAGTCGCAAAAGCAGGTAAAAAAGAGACCGAAGAGGCTATCGCGGCAGCCAGTCGCGCCTTCCCGGCGTGGCGAGCGAAAACGGCGAAAGAGCGTTCGGCGATCCTGTACCGCTGGTACGAACTGATCATTGAGAACAAAAGCTGGCTCGGACGGCTGATGACCACCGAACAAGGCAAACCGCTAAAAGAGGCGGAAGGCGAAGTCGAATACGCCGCCAGCTTTATTCAGTGGTTTGCTGAGCAGGCGAAACGCGCTAACGGCGAAATCATCCCCCCCATCAAACCCGGCTCACGCATTCTGGCGACCCGCGAACCCATCGGCGTGGTCGCGGCGATCACGCCGTGGAATTTCCCGATGGCGATGCTGACCCGCAAGCTCGGCCCGGCGTTGGCCGCAGGCTGTACCGGTGTGATCAAACCCGCTAACAACACACCGCTCAGCGCTTTTGCGCTGCTGACGCTGGCGAAAAAAGCCGGTGTCCCTGATGGCGTACTCAACGCCGTCGCCGGGAACACCCACGAGATCAGCGATGCCATCATGGCCAGCCACGAGGTGCGGAAAATCTCATTTACCGGTTCAACTGCCGTGGGCAAAACGCTGGTGCGTAATGCAGCAGAAACCATGAAAAAAGTCTCTATGGAGCTGGGCGGCAATGCGCCTTATATCGTCTTTGACGATGCTGATATTGATGCTGCCGTGAAAGGGGCGATTGCCAATAAATTCCGTAACGCCGGGCAGGTGTGTGTCAGCGTGAACCGGTTCTATATTCAGGAATCCGTCTACGACGCCTTTGTGACCAAACTCGCTGATGCGGTAAACGCCCTGAAAGTGGGAAACGGTCTGGAAGAGGGCGTGGTGGTGGGGCCGCTGATTGAACCTAATGCGGTGAATAAAGTGCGCGAACACGTTGAGGATGCGGTCGCAAAAGGTGCAACGATACTGGCGGGCGGTAAAGCGCATTCGCTCGGCGGTAATTTCTGGCAGCCAACCGTGTTGGGCGAGTGTCACGAAGGAATGAAACTGGCTGAGGAAGAGACCTTTGGCCCGGTTGCCGCCTGTTTCCGCTTTACCTCAGAAGAAGAGGTGATCCAGCGTGCGAACAATACGCCGTTTGGCCTGGCGGCTTACTTCTATACGCAAAATCTTTCGCGCGTTTTCCGCGTGTCGCAGGCGATTGAGAGCGGCATGATCGGCATTAACGAATGTGCGGTCTCGACCGAGCTCGGCCCATTCGGCGGTGTGAAAGAGTCGGGACTGGGTCGGGAAGGATCGGTTCTTGGGCTGGAAGAGTTTCTGGAAGTTAAAACCCTGCATATCGGGGGATTATAATTATCGTCAGGGCGGCGCAGGCCGCCTTTCTGGACGGGGTGGCGGGCAATGAATATCTATACGTTTGATTTTGATGAAATCGACAGTCAGGAAGACTTTTACCGCGAATTTTGTCGCACATTTGGGTTAGAACAGGCAAAGGTAACGGATCTGGATTCGCTGTGGGACGTGGTGATTGGCGATGTCTTACCCATGCCGCTGGAGCTGGAGTTTATCCACCTGCCGGATAAGCTACGCCGACGCTTTGGCGCACTGGTTCTGCTGTTTGACGAGGCGGAAGAGGAGCTGGAAGGACAACTACGCTTTAACGTTCGTCACTGATTTCAGACATAAAAAAGCCCCTGACAAAGCGTCAGGGGCAAGTCGTATGATGAGATACGACGAGGGTTTATTTGTACAGCTCAGCCGTCGCATGCCAGTGGTCACCCTGATTTAGCTCGGTGACACGATAGCTGCTTGCGCCTGCTTTTTCAGCTTTAGCCGCCAGCTCCTGGCGGATATCCATCGGAGAACCCGCGACGGAAGATACGGATACACTACCCATTGATTGCAGGTTTTGCGCTTGCTCAGCATTCACCTGATGCACAGCTGCGCTGGCACCGAAAGAGAGAACGGAAGCTAAGCCTAGGGTTGCGATGATTAATTTGGTGTTCATAGTCGTACTCCTGAATGTGTTTCCTCGACGGCGAGAAGGGTTATACCGCTATTTTTATGCCTGGTGCCGTTGAGTTGATAATGTCGTTACTACTTACTATTGATAAAACTTATTTGTACAGCTCAGCCGTTGCGTGCCAGTGGTCACCAGAACGCGCTTCGATGATGCGATAAGAAGACGCACCCTGCTCTTCGGCTTTCTTATTCAGCATTTCGTGCATGTCCATCGGAGACGTACCGATTGCACCTACGGAAACGGTGCCGATGGCCTGGCGAGATTGTGCCTGATCAGCGTTGATAGAGTCGGCAGCAAATGCACCGAATGACAGGACAGACAGGACGCTCAGAGCCGCTACAGTTGTTTTGATTTTCATGATTGTTTACCTCGTCGAATTTATTGGGGTCTTTTGTTTCGTGACCCTCATCACAAAATCAAGTATACACTAATCACGCTAAATATTAATACCACGCTAATTGTTTCATGGGTAATTACGTGTTAACTGGTCACGTTTTTATAACTAAATTGCATAGAATTGACCGTTTTTTGGTCACAAAGATAGTCGCTATATAAGTAAATCATAGACATAACGAACTTTGATTTTTTGTGCGATCTGTTGATAGATCATTCGCTGGATGAATGAAAAGAGGCAGGTAAAAGCACTATTTGCAAAAGTAAGCACAACAGAATGGGGACGTAAACAAGGCGGAGGGCAGAACATTCCCCGCTGCCTGAGCAGCAGGGAAGGGGATTACAGCTCCTGTTCGAACAGCATCAGGATAGCTTCGTAGAGATCTTTAACGGAAAAACCGTTCGCCGGCGTAGTAAAGATGGTGTCATCCCCCGCGATGGTGCCGAGGATCCCTTCCGCTTTACCCAGTGAATCGAGCAGGCGGGCGATTAACTGCGCCGCACCCGGGCTTGTGTGGATCACGACCACCGCGTCGTTGTAATCAATATCCAGCACCAGGTTTTTCAGCGGGCTGGAGGTGGTCGGCACGCCCAGCTCGGCGGGCAGGCAGTAGACCATTTCCATTTTGGCGTTGCGAGTACGCACCGCGCCAAACTTGGTGAGCATACGGGAGACTTTCGACTGATTAATGTTCTCGAAACCTTGTTCCTGTAAAGCCAGAACAATCTCTCCCTGAGAACTGAATTTCTCTTCTTTGAGCAGCGCTTTAAACGCCTTCACTAATTCTTCTTGTTTTGACGAGCTTCGCATAAGTCACCCGGAATATGACGATAGAAACAACATTATTATGCATGTGGATGAATTTTTATGCAAATATTCTGCCCTGAACCAGGCTGAAATAATGTTATGAAAGGGAGTGATTTTATCAAATTTCGTTATCAGAAAACATGCCTACATCACGGCGCGTAAATAACCTTAAAAGTAAACTAAATGTTATCAAAATGATGTTGTTTTGCTGGCAAGTGAGGGTGTATTGTAACCACCGTCTTGATTGGCTACTTCGTTGCCGCAGTTTGCTGGAAGCATTCTGGCAAAGGTGAAAGACGCGTGACCTCAAATTCTTTAGCTACGAAAATTGTAATTATTTACCTGCTGAATTAATGTCGCCGCAACGGAGTAACAGATATTAAAGTTAACCATAATAAGGAGTTTAGGATGAAAGTTGCAGTCCTCGGCGCTGCTGGTGGTATCGGCCAGGCGCTTGCCCTACTACTGAAAACCCAACTGCCTTCAGGCTCAGAACTCTCTCTGTATGATATTGCTCCGGTAACCCCAGGTGTGGCGGTTGACCTGAGCCACATCCCAACAGCTGTGAAAATCAAAGGCTTCTCCGGTGAAAACGCACGCCCGGCGCTCGAAGGCGCAGACGTCGTGCTGATCTCCGCGGGTGTTGCACGTAAGCCTGGTATGGACCGTTCCGATCTGTTCAACGTCAACGCCGGTATTGTGAAGAACCTGGTCCAGCAGATCGCAGAAACCTGCCCGAAAGCCTGTATCGGTATCATCACTAACCCGGTCAACACCACGGTTGCTATCGCAGCAGAAGTGCTGAAAAAAGCCGGCGTTTACGATAAGAACAAACTGTTTGGCGTGACCACGCTGGACATCATCCGTTCCAACACCTTCGTGGCTGAACTGAAAGGCAAACAGCCTTCCGACATCGAAGTGCCGGTTATCGGTGGTCACTCTGGCGTGACAATTCTGCCACTGCTGTCCCAGATCCCAGGCGTGAGCTTCTCCGAGCAGGAAGTGGCTGACCTGACCAAACGCATCCAGAACGCGGGCACCGAAGTGGTGGAAGCGAAGGCGGGTGGCGGTTCTGCAACCCTGTCTATGGGCCAGGCGGCTGCACGTTTTGGTCTGTCTCTGGTTCGCGCGCTGCAAGGCGAGAAAGGCGTAGTGGAATGTGCGTATGTGGAAGGTGACGGCGAGCACGCCCGTTTCTTCTCACAGCCGCTGCTGCTGGGTAAAAACGGCGTTGAAGAACGTCAGTCAATCGGCAAGCTGAGCGCGTTTGAACAACAAGCGATGGAAGGCATGCTCGATACGCTGAAGAAAGATATCACCCTGGGCGAAGAGTTCGTTAACAAATAAACGAATGCCAGGCGATAAAAAACCGGAGCCATGGCTCCGGTTTTTTTATGCCGCTTAGTTGGTGGACGGGTATTCCTGAATAGTGACCTGAATGGTCAGCTTCTTATCATTACGCATGACTTCCACCGGAATGATAGAACCCGGGCGAATCTCTGCCACCTGGTCCATTGTCTCCAGCGCGGATACTGCCGGGATACCGTTCACCGACACAATCACGTCATTAACCTGCAGTCCTGCCGCCGCAGCCGGGCCACCCGGGGTGACTTCGTTCACGACGATGCCCTGAATCTGATCGATACCGCCACCCTGGGTATGCAGCGGCGCGATTTCACGTCCACCAATTCCAATGTAGCCACGGATCACGCGACCGTCGCGGATGAGCTTGTCCATGATTTTGGTCGCCAGCTGGAACGGGATCGCAAAACCGATGCCTTCCGGCGTTTCACCATCGTTGCTCTTATCAAAGGAGAGGGTGTTGATGCCCATCAGCTCGCCGAGGGAGTTCACCAGCGCGCCGCCCGAGTTACCGTGGTTGATGGAGGCATCCGTCTGCAGGAAATTCTGTCGTCCTGACGGGTTCAGGCCAATACGACCGGTGGCGCTGATAATCCCCTGGGTAATGGTCTGGCCCAGGTTATAGGGGTTTCCGATTGCCATCACCACGTCGCCGATATGCGGCGTGCGCTTACGGTTAATCGGAATCACCGGCAAGCCACCGCTGGCGGTAATTTTCAGCACCGCCAGATCCGTCAGGCTATCCGAACCGACCAGCAGGGCTTCGAAAACGCGGCCATCCTGCAACGCCACAATAATCTGATCGGCGTCGTTGATAACGTGCTTGTTGGTAATGATGTAGCCGCGCTCGTCCATAATTACGCCGGATCCGAGGGTGCGGATCTCGAGCTGATTATTGGCGGAACTGTTGAGGCCGCGGTTATAGACGTTTACCACGGCGGGTGCCGCCCGGCGAACGGCCTGGTTGTAACTCACTGGCGTCTCATCCGTACTGTCGAACTGAGGCGCCGCCAGCTTATTGAACTGACGTAATGAGGGCATTGCAGCCAGTAATAAACCGCCAACGACCAATCCGATGGCGACGGAGCGAAATAGCTTAAGAACCATGATGCGGGCGTCGTTAATTGAGAAACGGTTGCAGCATAACATGACTTATCCGGACATCACACGCAGCGGTGATGTCCGGGGTCAGTGCTTAGCGTAATAAGATGTAAAGCGTGTCGTTGCCGCGAACAATTTGCAGCGCAATCACCGTCGGTTTGCTCTCCAGCACTTTGCGCATTTCTGCAATCGACTGCACGCGGTTGCGGTTGACGCCGATAATCACGTCATCCTGATGCAAGCCAGCCTGTGCGGCCGGGCTGCTCTTCTCGACGCTTTCAATGGTGATGCCTTTGGTGCCGTCTTTGAGCTGCCCGTCACTCAGCGCTGGCCGATGCAGAGGTGCTCTTATCCAGCGTCACTTCCACGTCGAGCGGTTTACCGTCGCGCAGCAGGCCGAGTTTCACTTTGGTGCCTGGCTCTGTGGTGGCGATGCGCGAGCGCAGCTCCGCAAAGCTGTTCAGCGGTTTACCGTTCAGGCTTACAATCACATCGCCCGATTTCACGCCCGCCTTCGCCGAGCCGGAATTGGCCAGCACTTCGCTGACGAACGCCCCACGCTGGACGTTAAGATTGAACGCTTTCGCAATATCAGCGCTCATCTCCATGCCTTTGATACCCAACAGCCCGCGTTTGATTTCGCCGGACTCAATCAGCTGTTGCGCCAGGGTTTTCGCCATATTGCTGGGGATGGCGAAACCGATGCCGATGCTGCCGCCGCCCGGTGCGAGGATCGCGGTGTTAATCCCGATCAGCTCGCCGTTCAGGTTCAGCAGGGCACCGCCGGAGTTGCCGCGGTTAATGGAGGCGTCGGTCTGGATAAAGTTCTCCAGCCCTTCAAGGTTTAGCCCGCTGCGGCCAAGCGCCGAGACAATCCCGGAGGTCGCGGTCTGGCCTAAGCCAAACGGGTTACCGACGGCCACGGCAAAATCGCCGACGCGCAGTTTATCGGAGTCGGCGATCACAATTTGCGTCAGGTTGCTGGGGTTTTGTATTTGCAGCAGCGCGATGTCGCTCTGGTCATCGCCGCCAATCAGTTTGGCGTCAAACTCACGACCATCGTTCATCTGCACGCTGATTTTGTCGGCCTGGCTGATGACGTGGTTGTTGGTCAACACGTAGCCTTTCGCCGCGTCGATCACCACGCCGGAGCCAAGCCCTTCAAAAGGTTGCGCTGGCTGGTCCGGGCCTTCTTCGCCAAAGTATTTTTTTAGCTCTTCCGGCACGCGCTGGCTTTGCGCGGCGGTGCCTTCCACCTTCACGCTCACCACCGCAGGCAGCACTTTTTCAAGCATCGGCGCCAGGCTCGGAATGGCAGCCGCACCAGGCACTTGCGAAGGAAGCGCCGCGGCCGCAGGCCAGGACGCCGTCAAAGATAACCCGACACTTAACGCTATCGCGCTTAACAGCTGGTTTTTTTTCTTCATTGATGCTGGCTCTCGTTGCCTAGAGTATAGGAAAATCGGCCCAAAAACAGTCTGATGTTATTGAATTTCAAACCACTGAACAATGAGGTAATTGACTAAATAATAGCTGGGAAGGGAAAGAAAGGACGGGCGCGAGGTGTGCGCCCGTGAAATAAATCGTAGATGTGCGATTAATCGCGTTTTACGCCACCGCGCAGCAGGCCGGATGCACCGTCAGAGTAATCACGCGGCATTTGAATCGGTGCCTGATCGTTACCGGCTTCAGACTCCGCCAGACGGTTGCGGAACGGGTTGGTGTCACCGCTCAGTTCCGGCAGCAGGCTGCTGGAGCTTTTTGCCATGTGCTGATACAGCTGACGGTAATCGGTCGCCATATTGTCCAGCAGTTCGGCGCTACGGGCAAAGTGGCTGACCAGCTCTTCACGATACTCTTCCAGCTCAGCTTTGTTCTTTTCCAGTTCATACTGCAGCGACTGTTGCTGACGCAATTTGCGATTACCAAAACGCATGGCCACGGCACCGATGGCGATACCGACGACTAAACCAATTAGCGCATATTCCCAGGTCATGAACTTCTCCCGTTGTCTTGTTGTTCCGTAGGGTAGTGGCTCGGCTCCTGCCTGTGCCTGATTATGCCACTATAACCGCTATTTCTTCAGAAGTGGAATCCTGACGCATCATCGCGTACTGTAGAACGGCCTTTTTTTCGCCAGTCGCGCCCACTGGTGAGGTTTAATTGAAGGAATAACAACAAGATTATGCAAAATCTGTCCCCCACATCGCGTTACCAACAGGCCCTTGATGAGGGCACTCATCAGCCCGACGACGTTCAGCGTGAAGCCGTTAATCGCCTGAATGTGATCTACCAGGAATTGACTCAGCAGATGCCCGCCCCCGCACAGAGCGGCGGACTGAAAGCGGCATTTGGCCGATTGTTGGGAAAAAAAGAGCCACAGACCGCAGCGCCCGTTCGCGGCTTATATATGTGGGGCGGCGTGGGTCGGGGGAAAACCTGGCTGATGGACATGTTTTATCAGAGCCTGCCGGGCACGCGTAAACAGCGTCTGCACTTCCACCGCTTTATGCTGCGCGTCCACGAAGAGCTTAACGCGCTGCAAGGTCATACCGATCCGCTGGATATCATCGCCGAGCGTTTTAAAGCCGAAACCGACGTTTTGTGTTTCGATGAGTTTTTCGTCTCGGATATCACCGACGCCATGCTGCTGGGCGGCCTGATGAAAGCGCTGTTTGCGCGGGGCATTACGCTGGTGGCGACGTCTAACATTCCGCCAGACGATCTCTATCGCAACGGTTTGCAGCGCGCGCGTTTCCTGCCGGCCATCGAGGCAATCAAAGAACACTGCGACATTATGAATGTCGATGCGGGCGTAGATTATCGTCTGCGCACGCTGACCCAGGCGCATCTGTGGCTATCACCCTTAGATGAAGAGACGCGCGGTAAGATGGACAATCTCTGGCTGGCTCTGGCGGGCGCCAGGCGCGTTACAGCCCCAGAGCTGGAAATTAATCATCGTCCTCTGCCAACCCTGGGGGTCGAAAACCAGACGCTGGCGGTTTCGTTTGCCACGCTGTGCGTCGATGCCCGCAGCCAGCACGACTACATCGCGCTCTCGCGCCTGTTTCATACGGTAATGCTGTTTAATGTGCCGGTGATGACGCCGCTGATGGAGAGTGAAGCCCGCCGCTTTATCGCGCTGGTAGATGAGTTTTACGAACGCCATGTGAAGCTGGTGGTGAGCGCCGCCGTGCCGCTCTATGAGATCTACCAGGGCGAGCGGCTGAAGTTTGAGTTCCAGCGTTGTTTGTCGCGTTTGCAGGAAATGCAGAGCGAAGAGTATTTGAAACGCGCGCACATGCCGTAAATGCCGCACCGTGCCGCAGGCCGGGGAAGGCGTAGTCGCCACCCGGCAATTCCCCAGCGAAAACCTTGCGACTAATCACATTTAAGGGTCGATCTTTGACCTCGACTTCTCTATAATCTTGCGACCCCACGTTACGAGAAGGTTTTTTTCCCAAAACTTTCTATGTGCTGGCACAGGCTATTCGAAGGGGTAGGTTTGCCGGACTTTGTCGTGTGAGCCTCAACTGACTAAACGTTTGGGTGTTCACCAACGTGTAACTTATTATTTGGGTAAGCTTTTAATGAAAACTTTTACAGCTAAACCAGAAACCGTAAAACGCGACTGGTATGTTGTTGACGCGACCGGTAAAACTCTGGGTCGTCTTGCTTCCGAACTGGCTCGTCGCCTGCGCGGTAAGCACAAAGCGGAATACACTCCGCACGTTGATACTGGTGATTACATCATCGTTCTGAACGCAGAAAAAGTTGCTGTAACCGGCAACAAGCGCGAAGACAAAATGTATTACCACCACACCGGCCACATCGGTGGTATCAAAGAAGCGACCTTTGAAGAGATGATTGCCCGCCGTCCTGAGCGTGTGATTGAAATCGCGGTTAAAGGCATGCTGCCAAAAGGCCCGCTGGGTCGTGCTATGTACCGTAAACTGAAAGTTTACGCAGGCAACGAGCACAACCACGCGGCACAGCAACCGCAAGTTCTTGACATCTAATCGGGATTATAGGCAATGGCTGAAAATCAATACTACGGCACTGGTCGCCGCAAAAGCTCCGCCGCTCGCGTGTTCATCAAACCGGGCAGTGGTAAAATCGTAATCAACCAACGTTCTCTGGAACAGTACTTCGGTCGTGAAACTGCCCGCATGGTAGTTCGTCAGCCGCTGGAACTGGTTGATATGGTTGAGAAATTCGATCTGTACATCACCGTTAAAGGTGGTGGTACTTCTGGTCAGGCTGGTGCGATCCGTCACGGTATCACCCGCGCTCTGATGGAGTACGACGAGTCCCTGCGCGGCGAACTGCGTAAAGCTGGCTTCGTTACTCGTGATGCTCGTGAAGTTGAACGTAAGAAAGTCGGCCTGCGTAAAGCACGTCGTCGTCCTCAGTTCTCCAAACGTTAATCTATTTTCTGCTTCGGCAGAAAGATTGGCGAAAAACCCGCTTCGGCGGGTTTTTTTTATGGATAATCCGACGGTTATCCACAGTATTTATTTGATTATCAGCTCTTTTTCAGCATTTCCAGAATCCCCTCACCACAAACCCTGCAAAATCTGGTAAACTATCATCCAATTTTCTGCCCAAATGTCAGTGAATACACCACTTTTGTTCGATTTTTGAGCGATTGAGTTTGTTCCTGGGATGGGTAACAAATCATCTGGCTGGCCCACGGGCCGGTAGCAGTAATATTCTGAATATACCTGGAGGTTTTCATGGCTGTCGCTGCCAACAAACGTTCGGTAATGACGCTGTTTTCTGGTCCTACTGACATTTATAGCCATCAGGTTCGTATCGTGCTGGCCGAGAAAGGTGTCAGTTTTGAGATCGAGCATGTGGAAAAGGATAACCCACCTCAGGATCTGATCGATCTCAACCCGAACCAGAGCGTACCAACGCTGGTGGATCGCGAGCTGACCCTGTGGGAATCCCGCATCATTATGGAATATCTGGATGAGCGATTCCCTCATCCGCCGCTGATGCCGGTTTATCCGGTTGCGCGTGGTGAAAGCCGCCTGTACATGCAGCGTATCGAGAAAGACTGGTACACCCTGATGAACGTCATTGTGAACGGTTCATCCTCAGAAGCAGACGCTGCCCGTAAGCAACTGCGTGAAGAACTGCTGGCCATTGCGCCGGTATTCGGTCAAAAGCCGTTCTTCCTGAGCGACGAGTTCAGTCTGGTAGATTGCTACCTGGCTCCGCTGCTGTGGCGTCTGCAGGCTCTGGGCGTAGAGTTCAGCGGTCCTGGCGCGAAAGAGCTGAAAGGCTACATGACTCGCGTATTTGAGCGCGACTCTTTCCTTGCTTCTCTGACAGAACCGGAACGCGAAATGCGTCTTGGTCGAGGTTAACGATTGTGGAAATGTCACAGCTATCTCCACGCCGTCCGTATCTGCTGCGTGCCTTCTATGAATGGCTGCTGGACAACCAGCTTACGCCGCACCTGGTAGTGGATGTGACGTTGCCGGGCGTGAGCGTTCCGATGGAATACGCGCGTGATGGTCAGATCGTTTTGAACATCGCGCCACGCGCGGTGGGTAATCTTGAGCTGGCAAACGACGAAGTGCGCTTCAACGCGCGTTTCGGCGGCGTACCGCGTCAGGTCTCTGTTCCGCTCGCTGCCGTGCTGGCAGTCTATGCGCGTGAAAACGGTGCAGGTACGATGTTTGAGCCGGAAGCGGCGTATGACGAAGATGTCGCCAGCCTCAACGATGAAGACGGTTCTACCGCCAGCGAAAGCGAAACGGTGATGTCCATTATCGACGGCGATAAGCCCGATCACGACAATGACAACGACCCTGATGACGATCCGCCGCCGCGCGGTGGCCGTCCAGCGTTACGCGTTGTGAAATAATTGAACAGGCCCGATGGGCCTGTTTTGCTATTCAGGGCTTTTCGCCCAGCCAAAAATCCTGTGTTATGATGAGTCGTTGTCACTGATTGTCACTCTTCTGACCCGAGTCTTTATGAAACCATTTGATCTTCAGGCGGAAAATTCAACCGAAACCCTTGGTCGCAGTTTGCGTCGTCGCCCGCTGGCGCGTAAAAAACTTTCCGATATGGTGGAAGAAGAGCTGGAGCAGATGATCCGTCGCCAGGAGTTTGCCCAGGGCGAACAACTTCCTTCCGAGCGTGAGCTGATGGAGTTCTTCAACGTGGGCCGCCCATCGGTACGTGAAGCGCTGGCCGCCCTGAAGCGAAAAGGCCTGGTGCAAATCAACAACGGCGAACGCGCCCGCGTCTCGATGCCTTCGGCCGATACCATCATTAGCGAACTCTCCGGCATGGCGAAAGATTTCCTCACCCAGCCGGGCGGCATTACCCACTTTGAACAGCTGCGTCTGTTTTTCGAATCCAGCCTGGTGCGTTACGCGGCAGAATACGCCACGGACGAACAGGTTGAGCGCCTGTCGAAAGCGCTGGAAATTAACAGCCAGTCCCTCAGCGATAACGCGCTTTTCATCCGCTCGGATGTCGATTTCCACCGCGTGCTGGCGGAGATCCCCGGCAACCCAATCTTTATGGCGATCCACGTTGCGCTGCTCGACTGGCTGATAGCCGCTCGTCCGAAAGTCTCCGACGCCGAGCTGTATCAGCACAACGATGTCAGCTATCAGCAGCATATTGCTATTGTTGACGCCATCCGCCGCCGCGATCCTGATGAAGCCGATCGGGCGCTGCAAACCCATCTCAACAGCGTTTCCGCAACCTGGCACGCCTTCGGCCAGGGATCCAAAAAGAAAAAATAACGATCCTTTAGTGAAGCAGATCGCAATATAAGCGTTCTGTATGGGGTGCTGCTTATTTGATCTGGTATAACAGGTATAAAGGTATATCAAAGAGCAGATCAATAACCACTTGAGGTATCTATGGCAAAGCAATTACGTGGCGTGATGGCCGCACTCCTGACTCCGTTTAATTCACAGCAGGCGCTGGATAAAGAGAGCCTGCGCCGCCTGGTGCAGTTCAACATTCAACAGGGAATCGACGGTCTGTATGTCGGCGGCTCAACGGGCGAAGCCTTCGTACAAAGCCTCGCCGAGCGCGAGCAGGTGCTGGAGATCGTGGCGGAAGAGGCGAAGGGCAAAGTGACGCTGATCGCCCATGTCGGCTGCGTCAGCACAGCGGAAAGCCAGCAGCTCGCGGCGGCGGCAAGCCGTATCGGCTTCGACGCTGTGTCGGCGGTCACACCCTTCTACTATCCCTTCAGCTTCGAAGAACATTGTGACCACTACCGTGCAATCATTGATTCATCGGATGGTTTGCCGATGGTGGTGTACAACATCCCGGCGTTGAGCGGCGTGAAGTTATCCCTCGATCAAATCAATACACTGGTGACGCTGCCGGGTGTAGGTGCCCTGAAACAGACCTCCGGCGATCTCTTCCAGATGGAGCAGATCCGCCGGGCGCATCCAGATCTGGTGCTTTATAACGGCTACGACGAGATCTTCGCCTCCGGTTTACTGGCAGGCGCGGACGGCGGGATCGGCAGTACTTACAACATCATGGGCGCGCGCTATCAGGCGATCGCCAAAGCGATCCGCGAAGGGGACAACGCAACCGCGCAGCATCTGCAAAGCGAGTGCAACAAGGTTATCGATCTGCTGATTAAAGTCGGCGTGTTCCGTGGCCTGAAAACCGTCCTGCACTACATGGACGTGGTCTCCGTTCCGCTATGCCGTAAGCCTTTTGCTCCGGTGGCAGAGCAGTATCTGCCGGAGCTGAAAGCCCTCGCAGAACAGCTGCTGGCTGAGAAACGCTAATGCATTGCCGGAGAAGCGAAGCGCATCCGGCGAAGACAAAACACGATATGTAAGCCGGATGGTGAACCCGCCATCCGGCAATACGACAAAAAATCGTCGGGAGAGTGTTATGAGTATTTCTACCCAAAGCATCCCGTGGTACCGCCATCTGACCCGCCCACAGTGGCGCGCATTCTCCGCCGCCTGGCTGGGATATTTGCTTGATGGCTTTGATTTTGTATTGATGGCGTTGGTATTAACAGAAGTCAAAAGTGAATTTGGTTTAACGACGGTCGAAGCAGCCAGCCTGATCTCGGCCGCCTTTATCTCGCGCTGGTTTGGCGGCTTGCTGCTGGGCGCGATGGGCGATCGCTACGGTCGCAAACTGGCCATGATCACCAGTATCGTCCTCTTCTCCTGCGGCACGCTGGCGTGCGGATTTGCGCCGGGCTACGTCACCATGTTTATTGCCCGTATGGTGATCGGCATGGGTATGGCGGGCGAATACGGCTCCAGCGCAACCTATGTGATTGAAAGCTGGCCGAAACATCTGCGTAATAAAGCCAGCGGCTTTTTAATCTCCGGTTTTTCTGTCGGTGCCGTGGTTGCGGCGCAGGTTTACAGCGTGGTTGTTCCCGCGTGGGGCTGGCGAGCGCTGTTCCTTATCGGTATTTTGCCAATCATTTTCGCCCTGTGGCTGCGTAAAAACATCCCGGAAGCGGAAGACTGGAAAGCGAAGCACGAAGGCAAAGCGCCGGTGCGCACGATGGTCGACATTCTCTATCGCGGCAAGCACCGCCTGATCAATATCGTCATGACGCTGTTTGCTGGCATCGCGCTGTGGTTCTGCTTTGCCGGTGAGCTAAACAACGCCGGGCTGGTGGTGATTCTGGGGCTGTTATGCGCCTGCGTCTTTATCAGCTTTATGGTGCAAAGCAGCGGTAAGCGCTGGCCGACGGGTGTCACCCTGATGGTCGTGGTGCTCTTTGCATTCCTCTACTCGTGGCCTATTCAGGCGCTGCTGCCCACTTATCTGAAAACGGATCTGGCGTACGATCCGATGACGGTCGCCCATGTGCTGTTCTTTAGCGGCTTTGGTGCGGCGGTGGGCTGCTGCGTCGGCGGCTTCCTCGGCGACTGGCTGGGCACCCGCAGAGCGTACGTTTGCAGCCTGCTGGCCTCGCAGCTGCTGATTATTCCGGTGTTCGCCATCGGCGGGTCAAATATTTGGGTGCTGGGCCTGCTGCTCTTCTTCCAGCAGATGCTGGGGCAGGGGATTTCCGGGATTTTACCGAAGCTGATTGGGGGCTATTTCGACACGGATCAGCGTGCCGCCGGGCTGGGCTTTACCTACAACGTCGGCGCACTGGGTGGCGCGATCGCCCCGATTATCGGCGCTCTGCTGGCACAGCGACTTGAGCTGGGTACCGCGCTGGGAACCCTGTCATTTGGCCTGACGTTTGTGGTGATCCTGTTGATTGGTCTTGATATGCCATCCCGCGTGCAGCGCTGGATCCGTCCGGAGGCCCTGCGTACTCACGATGCTATCGACGGTAAACCTTTCAGCGGCGCCGTTCCATTTGGCAGTATTAAAAACGAGCGTGAGGCGGTGAAATGACGACGCTGGCGATCGATATTGGCGGCACCAAACTGGCCGCTGCGCTGATCGACGATGACTTACAGATCTGTGAGCGGCGCGAACACCCGACACCTGCCAGCAAAACGCCGGACGCCCTGCGCGCAGCGTTAAAATCGCTGGTGGAACCGATAATGTCAGCGGCGCAGCGGGTGGCAATCGCCTCGACGGGGATTATCCGCGAAGGCACGTTGCTATCGATTAATCCTCACAATCTTGGCGGCCTGCTGCATTTCCCGCTGGTACAGACGCTGGAGTCGATAACCGGACTGCCCGCAATGGCGGTGAATGATGCGCAAGCTGCGGCGTGGGCGGAGTACCATGCGCCTGGCATCGATGCGCCGGATATGGTTTTCATCACCGTCTCTACGGGGGTCGGCGGGGGCATGGTGCTTAATGGCAAGTTGCAGACGGGGGCGGGCGGGCTTGCGGGGCATCTGGGGCATACGCTGGCCGATCCGCAGGGACCCATTTGCGGCTGCGGTCGTACAGGGTGTGTGGAAGCGATTGCCTCCGGACGGGCGATTGCTGCCCGGGCGCAAGGCGAGTTGGCGGGTCTCGATGCGAAAGCGATCTTCGACCATGCGCAGCGCGGGCATCAGCCCGCCCGCGAGCTGGTCGCTCATTCGGCCCAAACGCTGGCGCGACTCATCGCCAATGTCAAAGCAGTAACGGATTGTCAGACCGTCGTTGTCGGCGGCAGCGTCGGGCTGGCTGAGGGATATTTATCGCAGGTGGCTGAGTTTCTTGCGCAGGAGCCCGCGGTCTATCACGTCGAACTTCGCCCGGCGTATTATCGCCACGATGCCGGTTTGCTGGGCGCGGCAAGACTGGCTACAGGAGCAACATCATGATGATGGGCAAAGCGAGCGCGCTGCCGGGATTACATCCCGTGCTGGCGGAGGCGCTGACACAGGCCATCGCGGCCTGGCCGCAGGACAAAGCGCCGGGGCGTTATGAACTGCAGGGCGACGATATCTTTATGAACGTGATGACGTTCGCCACGCAGGAACCAGAGCAGAAAAAAGCGGAGCTGCACGAGCAGTATATCGATATCCAGCTGTTGCTGGCGGGCAATGAGCGCATCCTGTACGGCGTAGCTGGCTCTGCGCGACAGTGCGAGGAAAGGCATATTGAGGAGGATTATCAGCTGTGTAGCGCCATTGAAGGCGTGCAGCAGCTTGATTTGAAACCCGGTATGTACGCCATCTTTATGCCCGGCGAACCGCATAAACCAGGGTGTAGGGTGAAGGAAATTGAAGAGATTAAGAAAGTGGTGGTGAAAGTGCGCGCCAGTCTGGTCGGCGCATAAAAAAAACCGGATGGCATCGCCATCCGGTTCGCTTTTACACTTCCAGGTAGTTCATGATCCCATCTGCCGCTTTCCGGCCTTCGGCAATTGCTGTAACCACCAGATCGGAACCGCGAACGATATCGCCGCCGGCGAAGATTTTCGGGTTGCTGGTCTGGAAGGCGTTTTCGCTACCTTCTGGCGCAATCACGCGGCCCTGGGAATCCAGCTCAACGCTGTGTTTCGCCAGCCACTCCATGCTGTGAGGGCGGAAACCAAATGCCATCACGACCGCATCTGCCGGAACCACATGCTCGGAGCCTGCCACGATTTCTGCGCGACGACGGCCTTTGGCATCCGGTGCACCCATTTCGGTACGCGCCATCTTCACGCCGCTGACTTTGCCGTTTGCATTCACTTCGATGCCTAATGGCTGAACGTTGAACTGGAACTCAACGCCCTCTTCACGCGCGTTTTTTCACTTCGCGTTTCGAGCCAGGCATGTTCTCTTCGTCACGACGGTAGGCACAGATAACGTGCGTCGCGTTCTGACGGATTGAGGTACGCACGCAGTCCATCGCCGTATCACCGCCACCCAGCACCACCACACGTTTGCCTTCCATCGTGACGTACGGCTCAGCAGGGGTTTCACCGAAGCCCATCATCTGCTTGGTGTTGGCAATCAGGAACGGCAGGGCGTCAAACACGCCCGGAGCGTCTTCGTTTTCCAGCCCACCGCGCATCGACTGATAGGTGCCGACGCCGAGGAACACGGCATCGTAATCCTTCAGCAGATCGTCGATCTGGATATCACGGCCGACTTCGATGTTCAGTTTGAACTCAATGCCCATGTCGGTGAAGATTTCGCGACGGCGGGTCATGACCTCTTTTTCCAGCTTAAAGGCCGGAATACCGAAGGTCAGCAGCCCGCCGATCTCCGGATGACGATCGAACACCACGGCTTTGACGCCGTTGCGGGTCAGCACGTCGGCACATGCCAGACCTGCCGGACCTGCGCCGATGATCGCCACGCGTTTGTCCGTCTGACGCACGCCGGTCATGTCCGGACGCCAGCCCATCTCAAACGCTTTATCGTTGATATAGCGCTCAATGTTACCGATGGTCACCGCGCCAAACTCGTCGTTCAGCGTACAGGAACCTTCGCACAGACGGTCCTGCGGACACACGCGGCCACACACCTCTGGCAGGGTGTTGGTCTGGTGCGACAGCTCGGCGGCTTCGAAAATACGCCCTTCGTTGGCCAGCTTCAGCCAGTTCGGAATGTAGTTGTGGACCGGGCATTTCCATTCGCAGTACGGGTTGCCGCAGGACAGGCAGCGATCTGCCTGCGCCTTGGCCTGGCCTTCTGAAAACGGCTCGTAAATTTCAACAAATTCAATTTTACGGATCTTCAGCGGTTTCTTTGGCGGATCAACGCGCTGCAGGTCGATAAACTGGTATACGTTCTGGCTCATTGCTACCCCTTACTGCGCCTGCACACGCAGCTCTGCTGCGCTACGACTACGGTGACCCAACAGTGCTTTAACATCGCTGGACTTCGGTTTAACCAACGCGAATTTCGCCGAGAATGCTGGCCAGTTCGCCAGGATCTCTTCGCCGCGCGAAGAACCGGTATGCTGCACATGCTCGGTAATCAGACCGCGCAGATGTTCCTCGTGGATCGCCAGTGTTTCAACGTCCAGCACTTCTACCAGTTCCGGGTTAACGCGTTTACGGAACTCACCGTCTTCGTCCAGGACATAGGCGAAACCGCCCGTCATGCCTGCGCCGAAGTTCACGCCGGTTTTGCCCATTATGCAGACAATCCCGCCGGTCATGTATTCACAGCCGTTATCGCCGATACCTTCAACCACCGTGATGGCACCGGAGTTACGTACCGCAAAACGCTCGCCCGCACGGCCTGCGGCAAACAGACGTCCGCCCGTCGCGCCGTACAGACAGGTGTTACCGATGATGCTCGCTTCGTGGCTGCGGAACGCAGACCCAACCGGAGGACGCACCGCCAGCAGACCGCCCGCCATGCCTTTGCCGACGTAGTCATTGGCATCGCCGGTCAGGTACAGCTCAACGCCGCCGGCGTTCCAGACGCCGAAGCTCTGACCCGCCGTACCGCTGAAGTGCGCGGTAATAGGATCGGCTGCCAGCCCCTGATCGCCATGGGTCTGCGCGATATAGCCAGAGAGCGTAGCGCCTACGGAGCGGTCGGTGTTGCGGATATCAAACCAGAACGTTTTGCTCTGTTTGTCATCAACATACGATTTCGCCTGCTGCAGCAGCTGCGCGTTCAGCACGCCATTGTCGAATGGCGGGTTGTTCTCGGTGCAGTAAACGGCTTTACCTGCGTGCGGCTCGGCGGTTTCCAGCAGACGGGACAGCTCCAGTTTCTGCTGCTTGGCGGTAAACCCTTCCAGCTCTTTCAGCAGGTCGGTACGGCCAATCAGATCGACCAGACGCTTCACACCCAGCTGTGCCATCAGCTCGCGAGTTTCGCGGGCGATGAATTCAAAGTAGTTAGTCACTTTGAACGGCAGGCCGTGGTAGTGGTTCTTACGCAGTTTTTCGTCCTGAGTTGCCACACCGGTAGCGCAGTTGTTCAGGTGACAAATACGCAGGTATTTACAGCCCAGCGCTACCATTGGCCCAGTGCCAAAGCCGAAGCTTTCTGCGCCGAGAATCGCGGCTTTGATGATGTCGAGACCGGTTTTCAGGCCGCCATCCACCTGCAGACGGATCTTGTGACGCAGGCCGTTAGCCACCAGTGCCTGTTGTGTTTCCACAAGGCCCAGCTCCCACGGACAGCCCGCGTATTTCACGGAGGAGAGTGGGCTTGCGCCTGTCCCGCCGTCATAACCTGCGATGGTAATCAGGTCCGCGTAGGCTTTTGCCACACCGGTGGCGATCGTGCCCACGCCCGGTTCGGAAACCAGCTTCACGGAGATCATCGCTTTCGGGTTGACCTGTTTCAGGTCGAAAATCAGCTGCGCCAAATCCTCGATAGAGTAAATATCGTGGTGCGGCGGAGGGGAGATCAGCGTTACGCCCGGGACGGAGTAGCGCAGTTTGGCGATGTACGGCGTGACCTTATCACCCGGTAACTGACCGCCTTCGCCCGGCTTCGCACCCTGCGCGACTTTAATCTGAATCACGTCGGCGTTGACCAGGTACGCTGGCGTCACGCCAAAGCGACCAGAAGCCACCTGCTTAATGCGCGACACTTTGTTGGTGCCGTAACGCGCAGGATCTTCGCCGCCTTCGCCGGAGTTCGAGTTACCGCCGATGCTGTTCATCGCTTCGGCAAGCGCTTCGTGGGCTTCCGGGCTGAGTGCGCCGATGGACATCGCCGCAGTATCAAAGCGTTTATACAGTTCGCTGGCCGGTTCAACGTCATCAATGCTGACGGTTTCGCCGTTTGGATTCACCGCCAGCAGATCGCGCAGCGTAGCCGCCGGGCGCTCGTTAACCAGACTGGAATACTGCTGATAATCGCTGTATTCGCCGCTCTGAACCGCCTGTTGCAGGGTGCGCACCACGTCCGGATTGTAGGCGTGGTATTCACCGCCGTGAACGTATTTCAGCAGACCGCCTTGATCCAGCGGTTTGCGCGCCAGCCATGCGCGTTTGGACAGGTTCAGCAGGTCCTGCTGGAAGTCAGAGAATCCGGCACCGCCGATACGGCTGATCACGCCCTGGAAGCAGAGATCTGCGACATCATCGTGCAGACCGACCGCTTCGAACAGTTTCGAGCAGCGGTAAGAGGCGATAGTCGAGATGCCCATTTTGGACATGATCTTGTACAGACCTTTGTTGATGCCGTTACGGTAGTTCAGCATCACGGTACGGTAATCTTTCTCGATGGCATGGCCGTCGACCAGTTTCGCCAGCGTTTCGTATGCCAGGTACGGATAGATAGCCGTCGCACCGAAGCCCAGCAGCACGGCGAAGTGGTGCGGATCGCGTGCGCTTGCTGTTTCAACAATGATGTTGGCGTCGCAGCGCAGGCTCTTATCCACCAGGCGGGTCTGAATGGCACCCACCGCCATCGGAGCCGGAACCGGCAGGCGGTTTTTAGCGATGTTACGGTCAGACAGCACCAGCAGAACGGTGCCGTTACGGACCATCTGCTCGGCCTTATCACACAGGGCTTTCACCGTCTCTTCGAGGCTCGTTTCGGTCACGTCGAAGGTAATATCGAGCGTGTCGGCGCGGTAGTGCTCCTCAGTCAAGGTGGTGAGCTGTTTGAAATCGGAGTACAGCAGAATCGGCGACTTAAAGCTCAGGCGATGCGCCTGGCCTTCGGCTTCGCAGAAGACGTTCATCTCGCGACCGATACTGGTGGCCAGCGACATCACGTGCGCTTCGCGCAGCGGATCGATTGGCGGGTTGGTCACCTGCGCAAACTGCTGGCGGAAATAATCGTAAATGATGCGTGGCTGGCTGGAGAGCACGGCAAACGGGGTATCATCACCCATTGAGCCGACCGCTTCCTGGCCATTTTCGCCGAGGACGCGGATAACAGAATCCAGCTCTTCGGCGCTGTAGTTAAACTGTTTCTGGTAGCTGGCGAGGGTGTCGTCGTCCAGCTCGCGGCTGCCGACTTCTTCGTTCGACAGATCTTCAAACGGCACCAGACGGCGGACGTTTGTCTCCATCCACTCTTTGTACGGATGGCGGCTTTTCAGATCGTCATCGGTTTCCGCCGAGTGCAGAATGCGCCCGCTGCGGGTGTCGATAACCATCAGTTCGCCAGGGCCGACGCGGCCTTTTTCGACCACTTCGTCAGGCTGGTAATCCCAGATCCCCACTTCGGACGCGCAGGTGATCAGCTTGTCCTTGGTGATGACGTAGCGCGCCGGGCGCAGACCGTTACGGTCGAGGTTACAGGCGGCGTAGCGTCCATCGGACATAACGATGCCTGCCGGGCCGTCCCACGGCTCCATGTGCATGGAGTTAAAGTCGAAGAACGCGCGCAGGTCCGGGTCCATATCCGGGTTGTTCTGCCAGGCTGGCGGAACAAGCAGACGCATTGCACGTACGATATCCATCCCGCCTGCCAGCAGCAGTTCGAGCATGTTATCCATCGAGCTGGAGTCAGAGCCGGTTTCGTTGACGAACGGGGCGGCGTCATGCAGATCCGGGATCAGCGGAGTCTGGAATTTATAGGTACGCGCACGCGCCCACTGGCGGTTACCGGTGATGGTGTTGATCTCACCGTTGTGCGCCAGATAGCGGAAAGGCTGAGCCAGCGGCCAGCGTGGAACGGTGTTGGTGGAGAAGCGCTGGTGGAAGAGGCAAATGGCCGATTCCAGACGCAGGTCCGCGAGGTCCAGGTAGAAGCGCGGCAGGTCAGCCGGCATACACAGACCTTTATAGATGTTCACCAGGTTCGAGAGGCTACAGACGTAGAACTCTTTATCGTCCTGCAAACGTTTTTCGATGCGGCGACGGGCAATAAACAGGCGGCGTTCCATATCGCGCGGACGCCAGCCCGCAGGCGCATTCACAAAAATCTGTTCGATACGTGGCAGCGAGGAGAGGGCGATTTCACCGAGCACCCCTTCGTTGGTTGGCACATTGCGCCAGCCGACAATCGACAGGGTTTCGCGTTGAAGTTCTTCTTCGACGATGCGGCGTGAGGCGGCAGCTTTTTCAGGGTCCTGATTCAGGAACAGCATGCCGACAGCGTAGTTTTTGGCTAAACGCCAGCCGCGCTCTTGCGCAACGATGCGGAAGAAACGATCCGGTTTTTGTAGCAGCAAGCCACAACCATCGCCGGTTTTACCATCAGCGAGGATTGCACCACGGTGCTGCATACGGGCCAGTGCGTGTATAGCGGTACGCACTACCTTGTGGCTAGGTTCGCCTTCTATGTGGGCGATCAGGCCGAAACCACAGTTATCCTTCTCAAGGGATTTATCGTACAACATATCAGTGAACCTCCCCAGGCTCTTCGGGACTCCCCACTGAACCGTGGCGCACAGGCACAGAAAGAGCGCGGCGACGGGGTTTGCGTTTCATACGCGCACCTCGCATTCGCCCTCTTCATTTCCTTTTCGCACAGGTCAAACAAGTTTGAGGACTTGCTTCAGAGGGAATCTCAATTACTGCATAAATATGATAAGCAGGCTGCTTATCCATAAAGCTTCCAGCGGATTTCCAACTTATCGGGAATTGATACACAGGTCAAATGGCAATCTTATTTATACAAAAATGTGCTAAAGGTGAGTTATTTATTTGAATATAAAAGAGATTTAATCGGTTTTGCAGCCGCAAAAGAGAGGGGGAAGGCGCGAGGGAGTGTGATCTGACTCACTATCTGAAAGCGGTATTATCCCTTTAGCGTGCTGAATGGCGGGTTTTTTGCAGGATAATAATCTGGTACCGGCGATCAAGTTGCATAATCGCACTGTTTTACTGCCAGAGGGCGATAAGTGAAAAAATCCCCGCGAACATAAGGAAAAGTAATTGCCAGGGTGATGAATGAAATTGCAGTAATAGTGAGTTTTTATTCAAATGAATAATAGCCGTCCAGGGCGATTGATCCAGGTCATCGCCGACAGAGGCTAAAAATGGCAGGCTTGTCCCCTTTCTACGGGACGGTCTATCAGATTATGCAGTTACAGAAATTAGTCAACATGTTTGGTGGGGATCTTTCACGCCGCTACGGGCAAAAGGTTCACAAGCTCACGCTGCACGGCGGTTTTAGCTGCCCTAATCGCGATGGCACCATCGGGCGTGGCGGTTGTACTTTCTGTAATGTGGCCTCTTTTGCCGATGAGGCGCAGCAACATAACTCTATCGCCGAGCAGCTTTCCCATCAGGCGAGTCTGGTTAACCGCGCAAAACAGTATCTGGCCTATTTCCAGGCCTACACCAGCACCTTTGCAGAAGTGCAGGTGCTGCGATCCATGTATCAGCAGGCCGTAAGCCAGGCGAATATCGTCGGGCTATGTGTCGGCACGCGCCCGGACTGCGTACCTGAAGCCGTACTGGATTTACTGAGCGAATATAAAGATCTGGGCTACGAAATCTGGCTGGAGCTGGGATTGCAGACCGCGCATGACAAAACACTGCATCGGATCAATCGTGGTCATGATTTTGCCTGTTACCAGAAAACCACCCGACTGGCGCGGGAGCGCGGTTTAAAGGTCTGTTCGCATCTGATTGTCGGTCTGCCGGGAGAAGGGCAGCAGCACGGTCTGGAAACCCTGGAAAGAGTTGTAGAGACGGGCGTGGATGGCATTAAGCTCCACCCGCTGCATATTGTAACCGGAAGCACCATGGCGAAAGCCTGGGAAGCCGGGCGGTTAAATGGCATTGCGCTGGACGAGTACACCGTGACGGCAGGGGAGATGATCCGCCACACGCCGCCGGAGGTGATTTACCACCGCATCTCTGCCAGCGCACGCCGCCCAACGCTTCTCGCGCCGCTGTGGTGCGAGAACCGCTGGACGGGGATGGTCGAACTGGATCGTTATCTGAACCAGCACGGTGTGCAAGGCTCGGCGTTAGGTACGCCGTGGGTCTCCCCGCTACCGACGTCGTCCACCCAGTAAACTCCCCAGCATGCCGCGCACAATCTGATTCGTCACCTGCCGCGCGGCGCTTTTAGCCATCGTCTGCACCACGCCATCGCGTTTGCCGCCGCGTGGGCCGGTGCTGCCAAACAGAATATCTTTCAGCCCGCCGAGAATGCCGTCGTCAACGGCAACATCACCCCCTTTAGCCGCTGGAGCTTGCTGCTTCTCGGTACTCGTCTGAACCCCTTTTTGCAGCATCTCAAACGCGGACTCACGATCCACTTCCTCCTCGTATTTGCCGTAAACCGGCGAGTGGTTGATCAGCGCGTTACGCTCGTCATCCGTCACCGGCCCCATGCGAGAGAATGGCGCGATAACCATTGCGCGTTCGACGACGGACGGGCTGCCTTTGGCATCAAGGAATGAGATGAGCGCTTCCCCGGTGCCGAGCGCCTGAATCGCCTCTTCCGTATCAAACGCAGGATTCGCGCGCATGGTTTGCGCCGCCGCTTTAACCGCTTTTTGATCTTTCGGAGTAAAGGCACGCAGCGCGTGCTGCACGCGATTCCCGAGCTGGCCCAGCACGTTATCGGGAATGTCGGATGGGTTCTGCGAGACAAAATAGACGCCCACACCTTTGGAACGGATCAGACGAATCACCTGTTCGATTTTATCCAGCAGAACCTGTGGGGCGTCGCTGAACAGCAGATGCGCTTCGTCAAAGAAGAACACAATCTTGGGTTTCTCCAGATCGCCCGCTTCCGGTAGCTGTTCATAGAGTTCAGAAAGCATCCACAGCAGGCTGGCGGCGTAGAGTTTCGGCATCTGATAGAGCTTTTCGGCGCTCAGGATGTTGATGATCCCTTTGCCGTTACTGTCGGTACGCATCCAGTCTTTGATATCCAGCATGGGTTCGCCGAAGAAATGCTCTGCGCCCTGCTGTTCTAGGCTAAGCAATCCGCGCTGAATAGCGCCCACTGATGCGGGGCTGATATTTCCGTACTGGTTCTGGAAGGATTTGGCGTTATCGCCAATGTACTGGGTAATCGCGCGCAGATCTTTAAAATCAAGTAGTAGCAAGCCCTGATCGTCGGCAATGCGGAAAATGATATTCAACACGCCGGACTGGACATCGTTAAGATTAAGAAGCCGCGCCAGCAGCAGCGGGCCGAGATCCGAGACGGTCGCGCGCACGGGATGGCCTTTCTCACCGAAAATATCCCACACCACAACAGGATTCGCCTGCGGCTGCCAGTCGGTCACGCCGATGTTTTTCAGCCGCTCAAGCAGTTTTTCTGACGCTGTCCCCTCCTGGGCGATGCCGGTTAAATCGCCTTTCACGTCAGCCATAAAGACCGGCACGCCAATACTGGAAAAAGACTCCGCCAGTTTTTGCAGAGTCACGGTTTTCCCCGTCCCGGTGGCACCGGTAATCAGCCCGTGGCGGTTCGCCATTCCGGGCAACAGGAACAACGCTTTATCCAGCGTCCGGGCAATCAGCAGTGGTGTACTCATGGTGCGCTTCCTCTCTTTGTCCTGCGTCGAGTATAGGCAACCTGACGGCAATTTGACTCAGTAAATTCCTGACTTTGCGGCGTATTACCCAGCGCGGACTATGCTTTTGCATACGATTCACAAAAAGTTGGAAAGCTATGTCCAGATTCTTTTTTAATGACCGCAAACAGCTGGTCAATGACGCCATTGAAGGCATACTGATCTCCGCGCCACACGGCAATTTGGTCAAACTCGATATCGATCCGGCCATCCGCGTGGTCGCGCGCAGTGACTGGGATAAGAGCCGGGTGGCGGTGATTTCCGGTGGGGGTTCCGGCCACGAACCGGCGCACGCCGGATTTGTCGGCAAAGGGATGTTAACCGCTGCGGTGTGCGGGGATCTGTTTGCGTCCCCGAGCGTCGACGCGGTGCTGAATGCCATCGTGGCAGTGACGGGCGATCGTGGTTGCCTGCTGATCGTTAAAAATTACACCGGCGATCGTCTGAACTTCGGCCTCGCAGCGGAAAAGGCCAAACGCTACGGACTGAAAGTCGAGATGGTGATTGTGGCTGATGACATCGCGCTTCCGGACAACAAACAGCCGCGCGGCATTGCGGGTACCGCGCTGGTCCACAAAATTGCAGGTTTTGCGGCCGAAAAAGGGAAATCGCTGAGTGAGGTCCGGGATATTGCGCAACAGGCCTGCGAAAACCTGTGGAGCCTGGGTGTGGCGATGCAGACCTGCAACCTGCCGGGAAGCGATGACGAAGAGGGGCGTATTAAGCAAGGGCATGTCGAGCTGGGTCTGGGCATTCACGGCGAGCCGGGGGCGTCGGTGCTGGATACGCAAAACAGCAAAACCATTATCGACAAGCTGATCGCGCCGCTCAAAGAGAAGGCGGGGGACGGGCGTTTTGCGGTGCTGATTAACAATCTCGGCGGCGTGTCTGCGCTGGAAATGGCGCTGCTGACGAAAGAGCTGGCGCATTCGGCGCTACAGGATCAGATTGCGTATCTCATCGGCCCCGCACCGCTGGTAAGCTCGCTGGACATGAAGGGTTTTTCTCTGTCGCTGCTCAGGCTAAACGAGACCTTTGAACGGGCGATTAATGAGCCTGTCGAGACCATCGGCTGGCAAAAACCAGTGGCGTTTGCGCCGCTGCGCACGTTGCCGCATACGGCTATACAGGATCGCGTGGACTATGCGCCTTCTGACAACGCGCAGGTGGCGGCTTTGATTGGGGCGGCGACGCAAACGCTGGTCGATCTGGAGAATCGCCTGAATGCGCTGGATGCAAAAGTGGGTGACGGCGATACGGGGTCGACCTTTGCGCAAGGCGCGCGGGACATTGCGCAGTTATTGCAAGAGAAGCAGCTGCCGCTGAACGATGTCCCGAAACTGCTGCTGCTGACGGGCGAGCGACTGGCAACGGTGATGGGCGGATCGAGCGGGGTGTTGATGTCGATCTTCTTTACTGCTGCCGGGCAAGCGCTTCACGACGGCAAACCGCTGGCGGATGCTCTCCTCAGTGGGCTTGCGCAAATGAAGCAGTACGGCGGGGCGGATCTCGGCGATCGCACGTTGATCGATGCGCTGCAACCGGCGCTGGAAGCGTTGCAGAAGAGCGACATCCAGGCTGCTGCACAGGCGGCGAAGAAAGGGGCCGACGCGACGGCCAGTATGCAAAAGGCTGGCGCGGGGCGTTCGTCGTATGTGAATAAAGAGAATCTGGACGGGGTGACGGATCCAGGGGCGGTGGCTGTTGCGGAAGTTTTTGCGGCGCTCGCGCGATAGTGTGAAATGTGCCGGGTGGCGGTTGCCTTACCCGGCCAACGATTGAGTGTTGTCGGCCCGGTAAGCAAAACGCTACCGGGCGATTAATGTCAGAAGTCCGCTTTCAACACCACGCGATAACGGGCTTTACCGTCACGCACATGCTGGATGGCTTCGTTGATTTTCGACATCGGGTAGAGTTCGGTAGTTGGCGCTACTTTGGTGCGTCCCGCGAACTTCATCAGTTTGCGCAATTCAAACGGGGTACCGGTCGCAGAGCCGGAAATGCTGCGGTCGCCGCCAATCAGGGTGAATGCCGGAACCGGAAGCGGCTTCAGCACCGCACCAACGGTGTGAAAATTCCCGCCGTATGCCAGTGCTTCAAAGTACGGCTGCCAGTCGAGATCGACATTGACGGTGTTGATGATCAGATCGAACTGACCGGCCAGCGCTTTCAGCAGTTCCGGATCGCGGCTGTTGACCACTTTATCCGCCCCCATCGCCAGCACTTCTTTCTCTTTCGCCGGATTGGAGCTAAAGGCAGTCACTTCGCAGCCCATCGCGTGCAGTAATTTGATGGCGATATGGCCTAAACCGCCGATCCCAATCACGCCGACGCGGCTGGTGGCAGTGACGTGATGCATCAGAAGTGGTTTGAAAACGGTGATACCGCCGCACAGTAGCGGGCCGGCGGATTCGATATCAATGCTGTCGGGCAACGGGATAACCCACTGCCAGTCGGCGCGAAGTTTGTCGGCGAAACCGCCTTTATTGAGGATGGTAGGAACTGCGCCTTCCAGACAGTTGATCTGGTTGCCGCTAATGCAGGCATCGCAATGGCCGCAGCTACGAGCGGTCCAGCCAATGCCGACGCGCTGGCCGACTTTCAGCCCTTTGTCCTGCGCTGCTGTACCCAGTGCCACCACGCGGCCAATCACTTCGTGTCCGGCTACCAGCGGATAGCTTGAGATGCCCCATTCATTGTCGATCATCGACAGGTCTGAGTGGCAGATCCCGCAATAATCGACCTGGACTTCGACGTCTTCTGCTTTCAGCTCGCCCGCATCGTATTCGTACAGTTCAAGGTCTGCACCTGCCTGCGGCGCGGCATAGCTTTTTATCTTCGACATCGTCTTTCCCCCGTTTTGGTGTGAACTGAGAGTGTAGAGCATTCAGTTTACAGCTGCTTAACAGAAGAGGGCGGGAAGGAGATTTACAGAATTTTCAGCATCCTGACTTCGCAATCGACATGCCCGGTACAGCCCAGCGGCGCATCGATATGTTCAAAACCCAGGTGCTCGTATAAGCCGATGGCTTCTTTGAGGAAGGCGGTCGTTTCGAGGTAGCAACGTTTAAAACCTTGCGCGCGCGCGTGATCGAGAGCAAGCAGCGCCAACTTTTTCGCCAGGCCTTGTCCGCGCACGTTCGACAGGAAATACATCTTTTGCAGCTCGCAGATATCTGGCTCGCTGCAGCTCAGTGGCGCAACACCGCCTCCACCGACGACTTTGCCGTTCTGTTCAATCACCCAGTAGGCATGGCCCGGCTGGCTGTAAAGCTGAAACAGCTCGTCCAGGTTGGGGTCGGCGACGGTATAGCCTTTATCGGCCGTCAGGCCGTACTCCGCCGACACTTCACGGATAACCGCAGCGATCCCGGCGTTGTCTTGCTCAGTGATCCGGCGCATAGCCGCTGCGACGGGGGTAATCACGCTCATAGCATTACTCATGACAAAAATTGACACACAGTTGCAGTTAATAGCACCACAGAAAGGGGAGTGCAAGCGAGGATAATTCAGGGAGGATACCCCTTGCCTGCGATCAGGCAAGGGGTAGAGGTATTACAGCGCGGCGATAACGGCCTGCTGCTCGATCAGTTTCGCTTTTGCATCGGCGAAGGCGACCAGACGTTCACGCTCTTTCGCGATAACCGCTTCAGGGGCGCGTGCGACAAAGCCTTCGTTAGCCAGCTTGCTCTCGATTTTTCCGATTTCCAGTTCGACTTTGGCCACTTCTTTTGCCAGACGAGCCAGTTCGGTCTCTTTATCGATCAGACCCGCCATTGGGATCAGCAGCTCGGCGCCTTCGATGATTTTAGTCACGGAGACCGGACCTTTGTCATCGGCTGGCAGCACGGTGATGCTTTCCAGACGCGCCATGTTTTGCAGGAAGCTACTGTTCTCGGTCACACGACGAATCGCCGTCTCGCTGCAACCGCGCAGCAGCAGTTCCAGTGGTTTGCCTGGAGAGATGTTCATCTCTGCGCGAATGTTACGGATTGCCACAATCGCCAGTTTCAGCCATTCGGTATCGGAAGCGGCTGCTTCATCTACCTGTGCGGCGTCGAATTCCGGGAACGGCTGCAGCATGATGGTGTCGGCAGTGATGCCTTTGATGACCTTCACACGCTGCCAGATGGTCTCGGTGATGAACGGGATGATTGGGTGCGCGAGACGCAGCAAACCTTCCAGAACGGTAATCAGCGTGTTGCGCGTGCCGCGCAGCTCCGCTTCATTGCCGCCATTCATTACCGGTTTGGTCAGCTCCAGATACCAGTCGCAGAACTGGTTCCAGGTGAACTCATACAGAATGCCTGCTGCGATATCAAAGCGATAGGTATCCAGCGCTTCACGGTACGCTTTGATGGTCTGGTTGAATTCCGCCAGAATCCAGCGATCCGCCAGAGACAGGGTCATTTCGCCGCCGTTAAAGCCGCAATCCTGATCTTCGGTGTTCATCAGCACGAAGCGGCTGGCGTTCCACAGCTTGTTACAGAAGTTGCGGTAACCTTCCAGACGTTTCATGTCCCAGTTGATATCGCGACCGGTAGAGGCCAGCGCTGCCAGGGTGAAACGCAGGGCGTCGGTGCCGTGCGGCTCGATGCCGTCCGGAAATTGCTTCTCGGTGCGCTTGCGAATTTTCTCTGCCAGCTGCGGCTGCATCATGTTGCCGGTACGTTTCTCCAGCAGATCTGCCAGCGAAATCCCGTCAACCATATCCAGTGGGTCAATAACGTTACCCTTGGATTTGGACATCTTCTGGCCTTCGTCGTCACGAATCAGACCGGTCATGTAGACGGTATGGAACGGAACCTGCGGCTTGCCGTTTTCATCTTTGATGAAGTGCATGGTCATCATGATCATGCGGGCAATCCAGAAGAAGATGATGTCGAAGCCGGAGACCATCACGCTGGTCGGGTGGAACTGACGCAGGGCGTCGGTGTTTTCCGGCCAGCCGAGAGTGGAGAAGGTCCACAGGGCGGAGGAGAACCACGTGTCCAGAACGTCTTCGTCCTGGCGCAGGGCCACGTCAGCGCCCAGATTATTTTCCTGACGCACTTCTTCTTCGGTGCGGCCAACGAACACGTTGCCGTCGTTATCATACCAGGCCGGGATACGATGACCCCACCACAGCTGACGAGAGATACACCAGTCCTGAATATCACGCATCCAGGAGAAGTACATGTTTTCATACTGTTTTGGTACAAACTGGATATCACCGTTCTCAACCGCTTCGACAGCCGGTTTCGCCAGGATATCGGCACGCACGTACCACTGGTCGGTCAGCATCGGCTCGATGACCACGCCACCACGGTCGCCGTAAGGAACGGTCAGATCGTGAGGTTTGATCTCTTCCAGCAGGCCGAGCGCGTCGATGGCCGCAACCACCGCTTTACGCGCAGCAAAACGTTCCAGTTTCTGGAATTCAGCCGGGATTTCAGAGGAGTAAACGTCAGACTCTTCGCCTTTGGTGTCATACACTTCCGCGCTTTCACGGATATCGCCGTCAAAGGTCAGAATGTTAATCATCGGCAGGGCGTGACGACGGCCAACTTCATAGTCATTGAAATCGTGTGCCGGGGTGATTTTCACACAGCCGGTGCCTTTTTCCATATCGGCGTGCTCGTCGCCAAGAATTGGAATACGGCGGTTCACGAGCGGCAGAACCACAAATTTACCGATCAGATCTTTGTAGCGCGGATCTTCCGGGTTAACGGCCACGCCGGTATCGCCCAGCAGGGTTTCTGGACGCGTCGTCGCAACCACCAGGTAATCTTTACCGTCTGCGGTTTTTGCGCCATCGGCCAGCGGATAGCGGATGTGCCACATGGAGCCTTTAGACTCGCGGTTTTCCACTTCCAGATCGGAGATCGCAGTGCGCAGTTTCGGGTCCCAGTTCACCAGACGTTTGCCACGGTAAATCAGGTCCTCTTTGTACAGACGGACGAAAACTTCTTTCACGGCGTTGGAAAGGCCTTCATCCATGGTGAAGCGCTCGCGCTCCCAGTCCACGGAGTTGCCGAGACGACGCATCTGACGGGTGATGGTGCCGCCAGATTCGGCTTTCCACTGCCAGATTTTGTCGATGAACGCGTCGCGACCGTAGTCGTGGCGGGTTTTACCTTCTTCAGCGGCAATCTTACGCTCAACCACCATTTGGGTCGCAATGCCCGCGTGGTCAGTCCCGGCCTGCCACAGGGTGTTTTTGCCCTGCATGCGCTGGTAACGGATCATGGTATCCATGATGGTTTGCTGGAAGGCATGACCCATATGCAAACTGCCGGTGACGTTCGGCGGCGGGATCATGATGCAGAAGGACTCTTTGCTTTCATCGCCGTTAGGCTTGAAATAGCCCTGCTCTTCCCAGTGCTCGTAAAGCGGCTGTTCGATATCTCGTGGGTTGTATGTCTTTTCCATTATTTCCAGGTTGCCGTATTCAGGTTAAAACCGGCCAGGCGGTACGCTTTGTAGCGTTCGCGCGCCAGTTGTTTCAGAGAATCTTCGTGAGGGACAAAGTCTACCACTTCTGTGAAAGCGGTGGCAAAATCTGCAAAGCCGATACGCAGGCTGATCAGAATATCGCGCGCGCTGCTGTTACGCTTTTGTGGCCAGGCAATCTCCACCGGTGCGCCACCGCGCGGCCCTTCTCCCGACAAATTATGCGGAACAAAACCTTCGGGTGGCCTTGCCCACAGCGCTTCGTCAAGACGAATCGCCTGCGCTTCATCTTCACAGGCAATCAGGACGCGTTTACCGCTGCGCCAACGTTCTGCGGCAATTTCACACACCAGCTGCTCAACGGCGCTTAAGCCATCGACGGTGTTATCGTTGTCCAGAAGGTAGAACGTCGCATTCTTCATAATATGGGGCTTCTTTGGGTGGATTTAAACGCAAAGCCGGGGGTTACCCGGCCAGCGTACACCTTGTAGGTCCGGCAAGCCTGACGCCGCCGGACAACGGCGTGCAACTACTCTTCGCCGTTAAAACCGGCGCGGTTAAGCAGGAACTGCGACAGCAGGGCAACTGGACGACCGGTAGCGCCTTTGGCTTTACCGGAGCGCCATGCGGTACCCGCGATATCCAGGTGAGCCCAGTTGTACTTGCGGGTAAAGCGTGCCAGGAAGCAACCTGCGGTAATCGCCCCGCCAGGACGGCCGCCAATGTTGGCCATATCCGCGAAGTTAGATTCTAACTGCTCCTGATACTCATCGCCCAACGGCAGACGCCATGCGCGGTCGCCCGCTTGCTCGGACGCGCCGATCAGCTCGTGGGCCAGCGGATTGTGGTTCGACATCAGGCCGGTGATGTGATGGCCGAGGGCAATCACACAGGCGCCGGTCAGCGTCGCCACGTCGATGACCGCTTCAGGCTCAAAGCGCTCCACGTAGGTCAGCACGTCGCACAGCACCAGACGGCCTTCGGCGTCGGTGTTCAGCACTTCAACGGTCTGGCCGGACATGGTGGTCAGAACATCGCCTGGGCGATACGCGCGACCACCTGGCATGTTTTCACAGCCCGCGAGTACGCCGATGACGTTAATCGGCAACTGCAGTTCGGCAACCATACGCATCACGCCGTACACTGCCGCTGCACCGCACATGTCGTACTTCATCTCATCCATGCCTTCGGCAGGCTTGATGGAGATACCGCCGGAGTCGAAGGTGAGGCCTTTGCCAACCAGCACGATAGGGCGCGCGTCTTCGGACGGATTACCTTTGTACTCGATGACCGACATCAGCGATTCGTTTTGTGAACCGTTTCCGACCGCAAGGTACGAGTGCATTCCCAGCTCTTTCATCTGCTGTTCGCCGATGACGCGGGTGACGACATTTTTGCTGTAGGAATCAGCCAGCTGACGCGCCTGCGAGGCCAGGTAACCGGCGTTGCAGATGTTTGGCGGCATATTGCCGAGATCTTTCGCCGCTTTGATACCGGCGGCAATCGCCAGACCGTGCTGAATGGCGCGCTCGCCGCTGGTCAGCTCGCGACGGGTTGGGACGTTAAAGACCATTTTACGCAGCGGACGACGCGGTTCGCTTTTGTTGGTCTTCAACTGATCAAAACTGTAGAGGCTCTCTTTCGCGGTCTCAACGGCCTGACGCACTTTCCAGTAGGTGTTGCGACCTTTCACGTGCAGTTCGGTCAGGAAGCAGACGGCTTCCATTGAGCCGGTATCATTCAGGGTATTGATAGTTTTCTGAATGACCTGCTTGTACTGGCGTTCATCAAGCTCGCGCTCTTTACCGCAACCAATCAGCAGAATGCGCTCGGACAGCACGTTGGGAACATGGTGCAGTAACAGCGTCTGCCCAGGTTTGCCTTCGAGTTCGCCACGGCGCAGCAGGGCGCTGATATAGCCGTCACTGATTTTATCGAGTTGTTCGGCGATCGGGGAGAGTCGGCGTGGTTCAAAGACGCCCACAACGATGCAGGCACTCCGCTGTTTCTCCGGGCTACCGCTTTTTACACTGAACTCCATGCACTACGCTCCTGAATCTTAAAGACAACGACGGCTGCTACGGATAGAATTGAAACCTTTCGTAACTCATGTCCGCTGTTGTGGTGACTTCGTGTTAATCTTACGTTACTACGGTTTCGACACGTCAAAAAATATCCTGAAGCGCGACACCGCCGGGTTTTTTAATCTTAGCGATGTTTTCGACGACTCAAGAGAATAAATGACGTTTAAGCCATGAAACAAGCAATTTTCCAGCAAAGAGACGGGTTTTTACGGGCGTATTTAAAGTGATAATCATAAGATATCTGGTGCGGGAGACGCTCAAAAGCCAGCTGGCGATCCTTTTCATCTTACTTCTGATCTTTTTCTGTCAGAAGTTAGTCAGGATCCTCGGCGCGGCGGTAGACGGCGAAATCCCAACAAATCTGGTGCTTTCTCTGCTCGGATTAGGCGTGCCCGAAATGGCGCAGCTTATTCTGCCGCTAAGCCTTTTCCTCGGCCTGCTCATGACGCTGGGAAAACTCTATACCGAAAGTGAAATCACCGTCATGCACGCCTGCGGCCTAAGCAAAGCCGTACTGGTGAAAGCCGCGATGGTGCTGGCACTGTTCACCGGTATCGTGGCGGCGGTAAACGTGATGTGGGCTGGCCCCTGGTCTTCCCGACATCAGGATGAAGTGCTGGCCGAAGCCAAAGCCAACCCTGGCATGGCGGCGCTCGCGCAGGGCCAGTTCCAGCAGGCCACAGACGGCAGTTCCGTCCTCTTTATTGAAAGCGTTGACGGCAGTCGATTCAACGACGTGTTCCTCGCGCAAATCCGCACCAAAGGCAACGCCCGCCCTTCCGTGGTGGTCGCGGATTCCGGTCAGCTCTCGCAGCGTAAAGATGGCTCTCAGGTGGTGACGCTGAACAAAGGCACCCGCTTTGAAGGCACCGCGCTGCTGCGCGACTTCCGTATTACCGATTTCCAGAACTATCAGGCGATTGTCGGCCATCAGAACGTAGCGCTCGATCCAACGGATACCGAGCAGATGGACATGCGTACCCTGATAAACACCGATACCAATCGCGCGAGAGCTGAACTGCACTGGCGTCTGACGCTGGTATTCACCGTGTTTATGATGGCGTTGATGGTTGTGCCACTGAGCGTGGTTAACCCGCGTCAGGGTCGTGTGCTCTCCATGCTGCCAGCGATGCTGCTCTATCTGGTGTTCTTCCTGCTGCAAACGTCTATCAAGTCGAATGGCGGCAAGGGCAAGATCGACCCGATGATCTGGATGTGGGTGGTCAATGGCCTGTACCTGCTGCTGGCAGTGGTATTAAACCTGTGGGATAGCGTGCCGATGCGCCGCATACGTGCCCGCTTTGTACGTAAAGGAGCGGTGTGATGCAGGCTTTCCGCGTTCTTGACCGCTATATCGGTAAAACTATTTTCACCACCATCATGATGACGTTGTTCATGCTGGTGTCGCTCTCGGGCATCATCAAGTTTGTCGATCAGCTGAAAAAAGCCGGGCAGGGGAGTTACGACGCACTGGGCGCCGGGATGTACACCATTCTCAGCGTGCCAAAAGATGTGCAAATCTTCTTCCCGATGGCCGCGCTGTTAGGCGCATTGCTGGGGCTGGGGATGCTGGCCCAGCGCAGTGAGCTGGTGGTGATGCAGGCTTCGGGCTTCACCCGTATGCAGGTAGCGCTGTCGGTGATGAAAACGGCTATTCCACTGGTCCTGCTGACGATGGCGATCGGTGAATGGGTCGCTCCGCAGGGCGAGCAGATGGCGCGTAACTATCGTGCGCAGGCCATGTACGGTGGCTCTTTGCTCTCAACTCAACAAGGCCTGTGGGCGAAAGACGGTAACAACTTCGTCTATATCGAACGCGTAAAGGGTGATGATGAGCTGGGCGGTGTGAGTATTTACGCCTTCAACGAACATCGCCGTTTACAGTCTGTGCGTTACGCGACCACGGCGAAATTCGATCCGGCGCAGAAGCTCTGGCGCCTGTCGCAGGTGGATGAGTCGAACCTGCAAGATCCGAAACAAATCACCGGTGCTCAGACCGTTTCGGGCACCTGGAAGACCAACCTGACGCCTGACAAACTGGGCGTGGTGGCGCTGGACCCGGATGCGCTCTCTATCAGCGGCCTGCACAATTATGTGAAGTACCTGAAGTCGAGCGGCCAGGATGCCGGGCGTTATCAGCTCAACATGTGGAGCAAAATCTTCCAGCCAATGTCCGTGGCGGTAATGATGCTGATGGCGCTGTCGTTCATCTTCGGGCCGCTGCGTAGCGTGCCGATGGGTGTGCGTGTGGTCACCGGTATCAGCTTTGGCTTTGTTTTCTACGTGCTGGACCAGATCTTTGGCCCGCTGACGCTGGTCTACGGTATTCCACCGTTGATCGGTGCGCTGCTGCCGAGCGCGTCGTTCTTCCTGATCAGCCTCTGGCTGCTTCTCAGACGCTCCTGATTGCACCTCTTCCTCACTCCCGAATCGCCGGGAGTGAGGCTAATCTCCTGATTCACGCCGCACTTTTTCACACAACCTTCAACGCCTTGCCCGGAATTTGAGTATTATTGAGCGATGAAGTCGTGAAGGGATCCCCTATGAAGCAAATTCGTATGCTTGCGCAGTACTACGTCGACCTGATGATGAAGCTCGGCCTGGTGCGTTTCTCATTGCTGTTGGCCCTGGCGCTGGTGGTGCTGGCGATTGTCGTGCAGATGGCGGTGACCATGGTGCTGCACGGCCAGGTCGAAAGTATCGACGTTATCCGCTCGATCTTCTTCGGCCTGCTGATCACCCCGTGGGCGGTCTATTTTCTCTCGGTGGTGGTGGAACAGCTGGAAGAGTCGCGCCAGCGGCTCTCCCGTCTGGTGCAGAAACTGGAGGAGATGCGCGAGCGTGACCTCAAGCTTAACGTCCAGCTAAAAGACAACATTGCGCAGCTGAACCAGGAGATTTCGGATCGTGAAAAAGCGGAAGCCGAACGTCAGGCGACCCTTGAGCAGCTCAAGGTTGAGATGAAAGAGCGTGAAGTCACGCAGATTCAGTTGGAGCAGCAATCCTCCTTCCTGCGCTCGTTCCTCGACGCTTCACCGGATCTGGTCTTCTATCGCAACGAAGATAAAGAGTTCTCCGGCTGTAACCGGGCGATGGAGCTGCTGACGGGAAAAAGTGAGAAACAGCTGATTCACCTTAAACCGCAGGATGTCTACTCGGAAGAGGCGGCGGCCAAGGTTATCGAAACCGACGAGAAGGTGTTCCGCCATAATGTCTCTCTCACCTACGAACAGTGGCTGGATTACCCCGACGGGCGCAAAGCCTGCTTTGAAATCCGTAAAGTGCCTTATTACGACCGCGTGGGCAAACGCCACGGCCTGATGGGCTTTGGCCGCGATATTACCGAGCGGAAGCGTTATCAGGACGCGCTAGAGCGTGCCAGCCGCGACAAGACCACCTTCATCTCGACCATCAGCCACGAGCTGCGTACGCCGCTGAACGGCATCGTGGGGCTTAGCCGTATTCTGCTGGACACGGAACTGACCGGCGAACAGGAAAAATACCTCAAAACTATCCACGTTTCCGCCGTGACCCTCGGTAATATCTTCAACGATATTATTGATATGGATAAGATGGAACGCCGAAAAGTCCAACTGGATAATCAGCCCGTCGACTTCACCGGTTTCCTGGCGGATCTGGAGAATCTCTCCGGTCTGCAGGCGCAGCAGAAAGGGCTGCGCTTTGTGCTGGAGCCTTCACTGCCGCTGCCGCATAAAGTGGTGACGGACGGTACGCGTCTGCGCCAGATCCTGTGGAACCTTATCAGCAACGCCGTCAAGTTCACCCAGAAAGGGGAAGTGGTGGTGCGTATTCGCTTCGATGCAGGCGATATGCTGCACTTCGAAGTGGAAGACTCCGGCATCGGCATTCCGCAGGAAGAGCAGGACAAAATCTTCGCCATGTATTATCAGGTGAAAGACAGCCACGGCGGGAAACCGGCAACGGGCACCGGGATTGGCCTGGCCGTTTCACGCCGTCTGGCGAAGAGCATGGGCGGGGATATCACCGTCTCCAGCCAGCAGGGGAAAGGCTCTGTCTTTACGCTGACGGTACATGCCCCTGCGGTTGCTGAAGAGGTGGAAGATACCTTCGAGAACGATGAACTGCCGCTGCCCGCCCTTCATGTTCTGCTGGTGGAAGATATTGAGCTGAACGTGATTGTCGCCAGGTCGGTGCTCGAAAAACTGGGTAACAGCGTCGATGTGGCCATGACCGGGACTGCCGCGCTGGAGATGTTTACGCCGGGGGAGTATGACCTCGTGCTGCTGGATATTCAGCTCCCGGATATGACCGGGCTGGACATCTCCCGCGAACTGACGCGTCGTTACGCGCGCGATGAATTACCGCCGCTGGTGGCCCTGACCGCTAACGTCCTGAAGGACAAAAAAGAGTACCTCGATGCCGGTATGGACGATGTGCTCAGCAAACCGCTGGCGGTGCCAGCCCTGACCGCTATGATCAAAAAATTCTGGGATACCTGTGATGAAGAGGAGAGCACGATGACGCCTGTAGAGAGCGAAAAAGCACAATCACTTCTGGATATCGCCATGCTGGAGCAGTACATCGATCTGGTCGGGCCGAAGCTGATCACCGATGGTGTGGCGGTGTTCGAGAAAATGATGCCGGGCTATTTAAGCGTGCTGGAGTCCAATCTGACGGCGCGCGACCAGAAAGGTATCGTCGAAGAGGGGCACAAAATTAAAGGCGCTGCCGGATCGGTCGGGTTACGCCATTTGCAGCAGTTGGGTCAGCAGATCCAGTCTCCGGATTTACCGGCGTGGTGGGATAACGTGGGTGAATGGGTTGAGGAGATGAAACAAGAGTGGCAGAACGATGTGGATGTGTTGAAAGCGTGGGTGGAAAATACCAAAAAATGACCCCGGCTAAACCGGGGTGCGCGAATACTGCGCCAACACCAGGGAAATCTTGGCAGCGCCTGTTTTTTTAGTATTGTGACTGCATGGACGCTGCCCGAAAATTTAGGCCGCACGCAGTTAAGATAGCAAATCTTAAATGATTTGTTACAGGAATCAGTGAAATGTGTGAAGCATAGCGTTTTAATCAGAATTTTTAATGTGCTTCAGAGAGTTGGAGAGAAGGGACGGCGAAATGAAAAAGGTAGGTGTTGTACTGAGCGGCTGCGGCGTTTACGACGGCGCAGAGATTCATGAGTCAGTTCTGACGCTGCTCGCACTGGCGAAACAGGGTGCAGAAGCGGTCTGTTTTGCGCCGGATAAAAGCCAGACGGATGTTATCAATCATTTATCTGGTGAATTAATGCCGGAAACCCGCAATGTGCTGATTGAAGCGGCGCGCATTGCCCGTGGCAATATCCAGCCGCTGGCACAGGCCAATGCCGAGGAGCTGGATGCCCTGATCGTGCCAGGTGGTTTTGGTGCCGCCAAAAATTTGAGTAATTTCGCCAGCCAGGGCAGCGAGTGTCGGGTCGATGATGCGCTGAAAGCGCTGGCGCAGCGCATGCACGCCGCAGGAAAACCGCTGGGCTTTATGTGCATCGCCCCTGCGATGCTGCCTAAGATTTTTGATTTCCCGCTGCGCCTGACCATCGGCACTGACATCGATACCGCTGAAGTGATCGAAGAGATGGGCGGCGAGCATGTGCCGTGCCCGGTGGAAGATATCGTGGTCGACGAGGACAATAAAATCGTGACTACACCCGCCTATATGCTGGCGCAAACTATCGCTGAAGCGGCCGTCGGTATTGAGAAACTGGTCGAACGCGTGCTGGTGCTTTCCCGGTGAGTAAAAATCGCTCTCCTGTCGCCTGGGCGAAACGCATTGTGCTGCGCGCGCTGCTGGCGCTTGCGGTGTTCTGGGGCGGTGGCATCGCGCTGTTCAGCATTGTGCCAGTGCCGTTTTCTGCGGTCATGGTTGAGCGCCAGCTCGGCGCATGGCTGACGGGGGATTTCAGCTATGTGGCCCACTCGGACTGGGTGAGCATGGACGAAATCTCCCCGTGGATGGGACTGGCGGTTATCGCGGCGGAAGATCAGAAATTCCCGGAACACTGGGGCTTTGACGTCTCGGCGATTGAAAAAGCGCTGGCTCACAATGAGCGGAATGAAAATCGCGTGCGCGGTGCCTCGACGCTCTCTCAGCAGACGGCGAAAAACCTGTTTTTATGGGATGGCAGAAGCTGGGTGCGCAAAGGGCTTGAGGCAGGTCTGACGCTGGGCATGGAGACCGTCTGGAGTAAAAAACGCATTCTGACGGTGTATCTCAATATCGCTGAGTTTGGTGATGGGGTGTTTGGCGTGGAGGCGGCGGCACAACGCTATTTCCACAAACCCGCCAGCCGCCTGACCCAAGCCGAGGCCGCACTGCTGGCCGCAGTGTTACCTAACCCGATTCGCTATAAAGCGGATGCCCCGTCAGGGTATGTCCGCAATCGTCAGGCGTGGATCATGCGCCAGATGCGACAGTTGGGTGGGGAAGGGTTTATGACCAGGAATAAATTGTACCGATGAGGACTTAGTCCTCATCAAATCCGGCGTTGAACAGCGCGACGACCGCAGCCAGCGCTTCGACTTCCTGCGGACCGGTCGCTTCCACTTCAATCTGTCGGCCCTTTGCGGAATCCAGCATCAGCAGCGCAATCACGCTGTTGGCTTCTGCTTCTGTGCCTTCATCGTTACGCAGCAGCACTTCCGCATCAAATCCTTGCATCAGTTCAAACAGTTTCATCGCCGGGCGTGCATGCATGCCCAGCTTGTTGGTGATCTCAACGGTATGTTTTACGGTCATGTTTTACGTTTTTCCAGCGTGCGATGACGAGACTGAACGTTTTTACCGCGTGAGCGGAAGTAATCAGCCAGCTGTTCGGCTATATACACCGAACGATGTTTACCGCCGGTACAACCAATTGCGACCGTCAGGTAGCTACGATTGTTGGTTTCCAGCATAGGTAACCATAGCTCAAGGTAGCTTCGCGTCTGGTAGATAAAATTGTGAACTTCTGTGTGACGATCGAGGAATGCCGCCACGGGCTTGTCCAGACCGGTCATTGGACGCAGTTTCGGGTCCCAGTGCGGGTTCGGCAGGAATCGTACGTCGAACACATAATCCGCATCGATTGGAATGCCGTGTTTGAAGCCAAAGGATTCGAACACCATGGTCAGCTCGCGCTCGCGTTTACCCAACAGGCGGGTACGCAGCATTTCTGCCAGCTCATGCACGGACATTTCAGAGGTATCGACGATCAGATCTGCACGGGAACGCAGCGGTTCCAGCAGATCGCTCTCTTCGTCGATGGCACTTTCAAGCGACAGATTCTTGCTGGAAAGGGGGTGTAAACGACGGGTGTCACTGTAGCGACGGATTAGCGTGTTACGGTCAGCGTCAAGGAACAGCAGCTGCGGCGTGAAGTTATCCGGCAGGCTGTTCATCGCCTCTTCAAAGATTTCCGGGGATTCCGGCATGTTGCGCACGTCGATACTGACCGCCGCAGAGATCTGCCGGTCAGCAAGCGTTCGCGCCAGGTCGGGCAGCAGGACAACCGGAAGGTTGTCGACGCAGTAAAATCCCATATCTTCGAGCGCTCGCAGGGCCACGGATTTCCCCGAGCCTGAACGACCGCTGACGATCATCAGCACCATGTTCCGTTTCTCCTCACGACTGCAGATGTGAAGGCCATCTCCTGGTTACGCATCATCCTGATTGCCTTCCGCTTCGGTGATAATTTGGTACAGCTCTTCATCACTTTGGGCTGCGCGCAGACGGCGGCAAATTGTTTTATCCGCCAGACGTTTTGCGACCAGAGAAAGCGTATGCAAATGGGTTTTCGTCTGGTCAGCAGGCACCAGCAGAGCGAAAAGCAAATCAACCGGCTGGTTATCAATCGCATCAAAAGCGATAGGCGTTTCAAGCTGCACAAAAACGCCCACGGCGCGTAATGTGTCTTCTTCCAGTTTGCCATGCGGAATGGCGATGCCATTGCCGATGCCGGTACTGCCCATTTTTTCACGGGTCAGAATGGCCTCGAATACCACCTGAGGCGGCAGGCTTAACTGTTTTGCAGCCAGTTCACTGATAATTTCCAGAGCCCGTTTTTTGCTCTGACAGTGAACGCCACTGCGGGTACATTCCTGGTTAAGGACATTACTCAATTGAAGCGAGGAATCGTTGTTCATCATAATTTCACCTAAGCGCTAACTGTACAAATGGCCTGTTGTGTTTGACAACAGGCCGCCCTGCACCCGTTAACTGCCCGGACAATTAGTGTTGTTTCAGTTTATCTTTATGTTTATTAAGCTGTCGTGCCAGCTTGTCAATCAAGCCGTCGATAGCCGCATACATGTCTTGCCCTTCCGCACTGGCATGAATTTCGCCCCCGTTGACATGCAGGGTTGCGTCCGAGATATGAGTCACTTTCTCCACTTTTAACACAATGTAGACCTGATTGATCCTCTCGAAATACTGCTCCAGTTTGGCGAATTTTGTATTCACAAAATCACGCAAGGCTTCAGTGATCTCGACATTCTGTCCTGTGATGTTGAGCTGCATAGTGTCTTCCTTATCGGTTGTGTCAAACCAGTTGTTTACGCTGGTTAGACGGCGGAATGGATAAAGACTCTCGATACTTCGCAACAGTACGACGTGCCACCATAATACCCTGGTCGGACAGCATGGTGGTTAACTTACTGTCACTCAGTGGCTTCGCGGGGTTTTCCGCGGCGATCAACTTCTTCACCAGTGCGCGAATGGCCGTTGACGAGGCTTCGCCACCGCCTTCGGTATTCACATGGCTGGAGAAGAAATACTTAAGCTCAAAAATACCGCGCGGGCTGTGCAGATACTTCTGCGTAGTCACGCGCGAAATGGTCGATTCGTGCATCTCGACGGCCTGGGCGATATCCGCCAGCACCATCGGTTTCATAAACTCTTCGCCCTGATCGAAAAACGCCTGCTGCTGTTCGACGATGCAACGACTCACCCGTAGCAGCGTATCATTTCGGCTCTCAAGGCTTTTGATCAGCCAGCGCGCTTCCTGAAGATTGCTACGAATATATTGATTGTCGGAGTCGTTGCGCACGCTGGTGCACATGGAGGCGTATTGCTGATTGATTTGCAGGCGAGGAATGCTGTCGGAATTCAGTTCAACGGCCCAGCGGCCATTGTGTTTGCGTACCAGAACGTCAGGGATCACGTACTCGGGTTCGCTGGTCTGGATCGACTGTCCGGGGCGTGGATCGAGGGACTGAATCAGATTCACCGCCTCTTTCAGCACATCTTCTTTCAGGCGGGTAACGCGCATCAGCGAGCGGAAGTCGTGATTCGCCAGCAAATCGAGGTGATCGCTGATGATCAACCGCGCTTCGTCGATCCACGGCGTCTCTTTCGCAAACTGCGACAGCTGAATCAACAGGCAATCACGCAGATCTTTCGCCGCCACGCCGACTGGGTCAAAGCGCTGGATGCGTTTTAGCACCGCTTCGATCTCATCGAGATCGATATCGCCATTCCCGACGCTCTCCAGAATATCTTCCAGAGAAACGGTCAAATAGCCGGTGTCATCCACGGCATCGACAATCGAGGTAGCAATCGCGCGATCGGTTTCGGTGAATGGCGTCAGCTCCACCTGCCACATCAGATAATCCTGCAGGGACTGGGTGGTTTCGCCCTGATAGACCGGTAGCTCGTCATCCTGGTAATCTGCACGCGTCCCGGAAGGGGTTCCGGCGGTGTAGATTTCATCCCAGCTGGCGTCCAGCGGTAGCTCGTCCGGCATCTCTTTTTGTTCAAGAGCGTCTGCTGTATCAAGCGATTCGGTGTCCTGCTTTTCCTGGGTATCAACCTCGTCATGAAGATCGGTTTGCTCCAGCAGGGGGTTACTGTCCAGCGCCTGCTGGAGTTCCTGCTGAAGTTCTAACGTGGACAGCTGCAACAGACGAATCGCCTGTTGTAGCTGTGGCGTCATCGCCAGTTGCTGGCTGAGCCGTAATTGCAAACCTTGCTTCATGTTCAGAGCGTTTTTCCCCGCTTTGGCGTGACTTAACCTCTACCCTATCAGAGTCTGAAGTCTTCCCCAAGGTACACACGCTTCACATGCTCGTCTTCGAGGATTTCGAGTGGCGTGCCGTGGGCGATTAAATGGCCCTGGCTGACGATATAAGCGCGTTCACAAACTGCCAGCGTTTCACGTACGTTGTGGTCCGTGATGAGCACACCGAGGCCGCTGTCGCGCAAATGCTCGATAATACGTTTGATGTCGATGACGGAGATAGGGTCAACGCCCGCAAAAGGTTCATCCAGCAGGATAAATTTTGGATTCGCGGCAAGCGCACGGGCGATTTCCACGCGGCGGCGTTCACCACCGGAGAGCGCCTGACCGAGGCTGTCGCGCAGATGTTCGATGTGGAACTCTTCCATCAGTTCGTTAGCACGATCCTGACGCTGCTCGGAGGTCAAATCATCACGGATTTGCAGCACGGCCATCAGGTTGTCGAACACGCTCAGACGGCGGAAAATCGACGCCTCCTGCGGCAGATAGCCAATACCACGACGCGCGCGCGCATGCAGTGGCAGCAAGCTGATGTCTTCATCATCAATGATAATGTTGCCCGCATCGCGTGAAACGATGCCGACCACCATGTAAAAGGTGGTGGTTTTGCCCGCACCGTTTGGGCCTAACAGGCCTACGATTTCGCCGGAGTTTACGGTCAGACTGACATCTTCCACGACGCGGCGGCCTTTATAGGCTTTGGCGAGGTTCTTTGCAGTTAATGTTGCCATAACGAATTAGTTACTCTTTTTCTGTGCCGGGGCCTGGTCTTTGTTCTTGTCCTGCAGCTGAGACGGAACCAGAACGGTAGTGACGCGCTTACCTTTTTCGCTGAAAGCCTGCATTTTCTGCTCTTTCACCAGATAGGTGATCTTATCGCCGGTGATGTTGCTATCCAGCTGTTCCAGATAGGCATTGCCGGTCAGGATGACGAGATCTTTAGCCAGCTCGTAGTGCATATGAGAGGCGCGGCCTTTCACCGGCTTGCCGTTATCCTGCATCTGATAGAAGGTGGCCGGATTACCGTAGCCATCAATAATCTCTTTGCCCTGCTCGCCGCCCGGACGGGTGACAACCACTTTGTCGGCATTGATTTTGATCGTGCCCTGGGTCATGACGACGTTGCCGGTAAAGGTCACGACGTTACCCTGCATATCAAGCGACTGAGTGTCAGATTCGATATGGATAGGCTGCTCAGTGTCGCCCGTAACAGCAAGCGCGGGGAGACTGGCGGCCAGCAGCGCGCTGGCAATGATAAAGTTAAGGCTGAGTTTGTTTGTTTTGAATTTCATAGGAGGTTCTAACCTTTTCAATCAGCTCGGCGTTTTTGCTGCGTAAGTTCCCGCGCATTCTTAGACCGCTGGAATTAAATGTTGTGCCGTATAACGTCACCAGATCCTGAGACGTGACATCCTGGGTGACCAGGTTGATCTGGGCATTATCCGTAGTAATTTTGCGCAGTTGAGAATCTGGCGTCAGGGCGTTGACTTCAACATGACCATACAAATAAAGCATACGGTCATTCGTCAATTTTGCTCTGTCAGATTTAATCGACCACGTCGGAATTTTGTTGGTATCAAATGTGGTCATCACCGGTCGGGTGAACCACGAGATGCCATCATCGGAAAAATACTCTACATGCTGCGCAATCAGGCGATAGTTCAGGGCGCCTTCAGGGCTGTAAACCACGGTGTCGCTGTGGTCGCTTTTGTAGGTTGGATCATTGGTGCTGACCACTTCATCCGGCGTGTCGTCCTGGTCGGCGAGATTCACGCCAATCAGAACCAGTACGGCCAGTGAAAGCAGAATGATAACCCAACGTCTGGTTTTACTCATATCGATTGCCCTTTGGCCTCATCAAGCTTGCCCTGCGCCAGCAGTAACAAATCGCAGACTTCACGAACGGCGCCGCGACCGCCGTTGATCCGGGTGACATAGTCAGCGCGCGGGATCAGCAGAGGATGGGCATCCGCCACGGCGATGCTCAACCCGACTTCAGCCATGACCGGCCAGTCGATCAGATCGTCTCCAACGTAGGCGACATTTTTTGGGGCGATGGCAAGCTTCGCCAGCAAATCCCGGAACGCGACCATTTTGTCGGATTGCCCCTGATACAAATGGGTAATGCCTAATGTTTCGCAGCGATCTTCTACCAGTTTAGCCTTACGCCCGGTGATGATAGCAACTTCGATGCCGGATGTGATCGCACAGCGAATTCCGTAGCCGTCGCGCACGTTGAATGCCTTCAGCTCTTCGCCGTTATTGCCCATAAAAATTAAGCCATCGGACAGTACACCATCCACATCCAGAATAAGCAGACGGATGTTTTCCGCCTTTGCCATCATCTGCGTAGTGACCGGGCCATAACAGGTTGCAAGGGATGCACCCGCATTACTCATTGTCTTATCCTTCATTACACTACGCCTGCGCGCAGAAGATCATGCATATGTACCACACCCAGCAGTTGGTCGCCATCGGCAACCATGGCTGAGGTAATATGACGGGATTGCATCAGGTTCAAAACTTCCACCGCCAGCGTACCAGGCCGGACCCGAATTCCGCCGGGGGTCATCACATCTGCAATGCCCAGCGTGCGCACGTCAACGCCCATATCAAAGACGCGACGCAAATCACCGTCGGTGAAGATGCCTTCGATCTTCATCAGGTCGTCGCAAATGACCGTCATACCGAGATTTTTACGGGTGATTTCCAGCAGCGCATCACGCAGCGAGGCATCTTTGCTGACGTGCGGGATTTCCGTGCCGGTGTGCATAATATCATTCACGCGCAGCAGAAGTTTACGTCCCAACGCACCGCCTGGGTGAGAGAGGGCAAAATCTTCGGGGGTAAAACCACGCGCTTCGAGCAGCGCCACGGCGAGGGCATCGCCCATCACCAGCGCCGCAGTGGTGCTGGACGTCGGCGCCAGGCCGAGCGGGCAGGCCTCTTGCGGGACTTTCACACACAGGTGAATATCCGCCGCACGCGCCATGCTGCTCTCCGGGCGACTGGTCATGCAAATGAGGGGAACGTGCAGACGCTTGAGCACCGGGATCAGCGCCAGGATTTCGTTGGATTCACCGGAGTTAGACAGCGCAATCACCACGTCCTGCGGCGTGACCATTCCGAGATCGCCATGGGCGGCTTCACCCGGATGGACGAAGAAGGACGACGTTCCGGTACTGGCGAAGGTCGCGGCCATCTTACGACCGATGTGACCGGATTTGCCCATCCCCATCACCACGACTTTACCGGTGCAGGCGGCAATTTGCTCACATGCCTGACTAAAGTCCTGATTTATGTATTGATCTAACTGCGCCAGACCTTCACGTTCAATCTCCAGAACTTTTTTGCCTGCTTTCTGAAAGTCAAAACCCGGCTGCAATTCTATTTGCGACATAATGCGTTTCCGTTTACCCAGAGAGAAGAGGCGACAGCCAGTACAGCATCGCCATCCATACGATAAAACCACCTGTCAGCAAGGCGCCCGCCCCTTTGCCTATTTGCTGCTTCCGCCGCCAGCAGAGCAGGGCGAAAATCACGCTGACGAACAGCATCACACCGTAATCGCGGGAGAAGGCCAGCGGGTTAAATGCCCCTGGCGCAATCAGTGCGGGTAAACCCATAACGATAGCGATGTTGAAGATATTCGAGCCAATGATATTGCCAATTGCAATATCACCTTCGCCTTTCCGTGCGCCCGCGATCGCCGTGGCCAGTTCTGGCAGGCTGGTACCGATCGCAATTACCGTCAGGCCAATCGTCAGTTCGCTAATCGCGAAGTAGTTGGCCAGTACCGTGGCGTTGTCGACGACCATGCGGGTGGCCATCGGCATAATAATCAGCGCCACGCCAAGCCACAGCAGGGCAACGGGCAGAGTGCCTTCACGCGGAAGTTCAGCCACCTGCTCACGCGTCAGGCTATCATTCCCCTGTTTTTCCGCCAGTCGGGCAATCTTGACAATATAGAGCAGCCAGATGATCGCCAGCGCCAGCAGTAAAATACCGTCGTCGAAGGTCAGTTGCCCATCATAAAGCACATAGCCTGCCAGCAGGCTGACAATTAACATTAGCGGCAATTCGCGGCGCAGAACATCAGAATCCACGCGAAATGGATGCAGCAGTGCGGCAAGGCCCAGGATCAATAAAATATTAACGATATTTGAGCCGATCGCGGTACCAATGGCGAGATCGACCTGGCCATGGAGCGACGCGGAAACAGAGACAATAATTTCCGGAAGCGATGTGCCGACGCTCACCACCGTCATGCCAATAATCAGCGGCGGTATCCCAAAGAGTCTGCACAGGATGGATGCGGCGAAAACCAAACGGTCAGCACTGTAGACCACCAGAAGTAAACCAATTATTAACAGTGCCGTTGCTAAAAGCATCAAAAATCCTTTATTCAGGTATACTCGCCGGTCCACTGAGAATGAATCTCTGGCGCCGCATGCAGTCTGTAGACGTAACGAATTCCTAATTTTGACTTTATGCGCCGGAAAAGTAAAACAAATGCCAGCTTTCGCTAACCTGAGCGGATAATTATCTGCAAAAATGTCGGGTTTAAGGCTGAATTAAGCGCCATGCTTAACCTTGATGGGAAAGAAAGGAACGTTAAATGAGCCAAACGATGGCGAATTTAGTCGACGTCCGTGACGTCAGCTTCTCGCGCGCTAACCGATTGATATTCGAAAACATCACGCTGACGGTGCCGCGGGGTAAGATCACCGCGATCATGGGGCCATCCGGTATCGGCAAAACCACACTGCTGCGTCTGATTGGTGGGCAGATCCCACCGGACCGCGGTGAAATCCTTTTTGACGGTGAAAATGTCCCGCAGATGTCGCGCTCACGCCTTTATACCGTCCGTAAACGGATGAGCATGCTGTTTCAGTCTGGCGCGCTATTCACCGACATGAACGTCTTTGATAACGTCGCCTATCCGCTGCGCGAGCATACGCGTCTCTCCCCGGAACTGTTGAAAACGACGGTGATGATGAAGCTGGAAGCCGTGGGATTGCGCGGGGCGGCCAAACTGATGCCGTCGGAGCTTTCCGGCGGGATGGCGCGTCGTGCCGCACTGGCGCGTGCGATTGCGCTCGAACCCGATTTAATCATGTTCGATGAACCTTTCGTCGGCCAGGACCCGATTACCATGGGCGTGCTGGTGAAATTGATTTCAGAACTGAACAGCTCGCTGGGTGTCACATGCATTGTGGTATCACACGATGTGCCAGAGGTACTGAGCATCGCGGATTACGCCTATATTGTGGCGGATAAAAAGATCGTCGCCCACGGCGGTGCTCAGGCGCTGCAGAACAACAGTGACCCGCGCGTTCGCCAGTTCCTCGACGGGATAGCGGATGGTCCTGTGCCGTTCCGTTATCCGGCGGGTGACTATCATCACGATTTACTGGGAATAGGGAGTTAAGCCGCTGATGCTGTTAAATGCGTTGGCCGCCCTTGGACACCGTGGCATAAAAACCATCAGGACGTTCGGGCGTGCCGGGTTGATGTTGTTCAATGCGCTGGTGGGTAAGCCGGAATTCCGCAAACACTCCCCGTTGCTGATTCGTCAGCTCTATAATGTCGGCGTGCTGTCGATGCTGATTATCATCGTGTCGGGTCTGTTTATCGGCATGGTGCTGGGGCTGCAGGGCTATCTGGTGCTGACCACCTACAGCGCAGAAACCAGTCTCGGTATGCTGGTGGCGCTTTCGCTCCTGCGTGAGCTTGGCCCGGTGGTGGCGGCACTGTTATTCGCTGGCCGCGCTGGTTCCGCGTTAACCGCCGAAATTGGCCTGATGCGCGCGACGGAACAGCTCTCCAGTATGGAGATGATGGCGGTCGACCCGCTGCGCCGCGTGATCTCGCCGCGTTTCTGGGCGGGGGTGATCTCTCTGCCGCTGCTGACCATTCTGTTTGTCGCCGTCGGTATCTGGGGCGGTTCATTGGTTGGCGTGCAGTGGAAAGGGATTGATGCCGGTTTCTTCTGGTCTGCAATGCAGGATGCCGTCGATCTGCGCATGGACCTGGTGAACTGCCTGATTAAGAGCGCGGTATTCGCCGTGACTGTGACCTGGATTGCGTTGTTCAACGGATATGACGCGATACCAACTTCTGAGGGCATCAGTCGCGCGACAACGCGTACTGTGGTTCATTCGTCGCTGGCCGTTCTTGGCCTGGATTTTGTGCTCACCGCACTGATGTTTGGGAATTGAGTTCATGCAAACAAGAAAAAGTGAAATTTGGGTAGGTGTGTTTCTGCTGCTGGCACTTCTGGCTGCGCTGTTTATCTGTCTCAGAGCGGCGGATATCACCTCCATTCGGACTGAACCCACTTATCGTCTCTATGCGACCTTCGATAATATTGGTGGTCTGAAGGCGCGTTCGCCGGTGCGTATCGGCGGTGTGGTGATTGGCCGCGTTTCAGACATCACGCTGGATGAAAAAACCTATCTGCCGCGCGTCGAAATGGATATCGAAGAGCGCTACAACCACATTCCGGACACCAGTTCGCTGTCTATCCGCACGTCCGGTCTGCTGGGCGAGCAATACCTGGCGCTGAACGTCGGCTTTGAAGATCCTGAGCTGGGAACGTCTATTCTTAAAGACGGCGGCGTGATTCAGGATACGAAGTCAGCCATGGTGCTTGAAGATATGATTGGTCAGTTCCTTTACAGCGGTAAAGGAGATGATAAGAAATCCGACGATACCTCTGCACAGAGTGAAGGCCAAACTGACGTCGCGCCGACCCCTGGCACGACGAATTCATCTCAGGAGAAGTAATTCATGATTAAACGACTGTTAATGGTTGCCATGCTGGTGATTGCCCCGTTGAGTGCAGCTGTTGCTGCGGATCAGAGCAACCCCTATAAACTGATGGATGAGGCGGCGCAGAAGACCTTTGATCGCCTGAAAAACGAGCAACCTAAAATTCGTGCAAACCCGGATTACCTGCGTGATGTGGTGGATCAGGAACTGCTGCCGTATGTGCAGGTGAAATATGCGGGTGCGCTGGTGCTGGGCCGTTATTACAAAGATGCGACTCCTGCGCAGCGCGATGCTTACTTTGCCGCTTTCCGTGAATACCTGAAACAGGCGTACGGCCAGGCGCTGGCGATGTACCACGGCCAGACCTATCAAATCGCTCCGGAACAACCGCTGGGTGACGCGACCATCGTACCGATTCGTGTGACCATTATCGATCCGAACGGCCGTCCTCCGGTGCGCCTGGATTTCCAGTGGCGTAAAAATTCCCAGACGGGCAACTGGCAGGCCTATGACATGATCGCCGAAGGGGTGAGCATGATCACGACCAAACAGAACGAGTGGAGCGATCTGCTGCGTACTAAAGGTATTGATGGCCTGACCGCACAGCTGAAATCGATCTCCAGCCAGAAAATTTCGCTGGACGAGAAAAAGTAATGACGCAGCCATTTAGCTGGTCGCGTGAAGGCGACAAACTCGCGCTGTCCGGTGAACTTGACCAGGATCTGCTGAACCCCCTGTGGGATGTGCGTCATGACGTCATGCAGGGCGTTAAGCTTATCGATTTAACCCACGTTACCCGTGTGGATACGGCAGGCGTTGCGCTGCTGGTCCATCTGGTGGCTGAAGGTAAAAAGCTGGGCCAGGCGGTCACGTTAAGCGGTGTCAGCGAAAAGGTGCTGACGCTGGTGCAGCTCTATAATCTGCCCGAAGACGTTTTACCTCGTTAATATTTTCAGTGCGTTACTTCTGAAAGCCTCGACTGTTTCATCGTCGGGGCTTTTTGCCTGTTTAAGCCTGCGTCACTTTGCTCTAAGATGTTGGGCTTGTTTCACTACCCGATGATTTAGAACCCATGGAAAATCATGAAATCCAGACAGTGCTGATGAACGCACTCTCCCTTCAGGAAGTCCACGTCACTGGCGATGGCAGTCACTTTCAGGTTATTGCTGTGGGTGAGATTTTCGACGGCATGAGCCGTGTGAAAAAACAGCAGGCTGTCTACGCGCCGCTGATGGAATACATTGCAGATAATCGCATTCACGCTCTGTCGATCAAAGCGTACACCCCGCAAGAGTGGGAACGCGATCGCAAGCTAAACGGTTTTTGAGCTGAGGGTGTCTAGCCCGCAGCACGGTTGAATTCATAAGAGAGCACATCATGGACAAATTTCGTGTACAGGGACCTACGCGTCTCCAGGGCGAAGTCACAATTTCCGGCGCGAAAAACGCTGCGCTGCCGATCCTCTTCGCTGCACTGCTTGCGGAAGAGCCGGTAGAAATCCAGAACGTACCGAAACTGAAAGATATCGACACCACCATGAAGTTGCTCACTCAGCTGGGCACCAAAGTGGAGCGCAATGGTTCCGTGTGGATCGATGCCAGCAACGTCAATAACTTCTCCGCACCGTACGACCTGGTAAAAACCATGCGCGCATCCATCTGGGCGCTTGGCCCGCTGGTGGCACGTTTTGGTCAGGGCCAGGTTTCTCTGCCGGGCGGCTGTGCTATCGGTGCGCGTCCGGTCGACCTGCACATCTTTGGTCTGGAAAAACTGGGCGCAGAGATCAAGCTGGAAGAAGGGTACGTGAAAGCGTCCGTCAATGGCCGTCTGAAAGGCGCGCACATTGTGATGGATAAAGTGAGCGTTGGCGCGACCGTTACCATCATGTCTGCGGCGACGCTGGCTGAAGGGACCACGGTTATCGAAAACGCCGCGCGTGAGCCGGAAATCGTGGATACCGCGAACTTCCTCGTGGCGCTGGGTGCGAAGATCACCGGGCAGGGTACCGATCGCATTACCATCGAAGGCGTTGAGCGCCTGGGCGGCGGTGTGTACCGTGTTCTGCCAGATCGTATCGAGACCGGTACTTTCCTGGTTGCAGCTGCCATTTCTGGCGGCAAAATCATCTGCCGCAACGCGCAGCCGGACACGCTGGATGCAGTTCTGGCAAAACTGCGTGACGCAGGTGCGGATATCGAAATCGGGGAAGACTGGATCAGCCTGGATATGCACGGCAACCGTCCAAAAGCGGTGAACGTGCGTACGGCACCACACCCGGCTTTCCCGACGGATATGCAGGCGCAATTCACGCTGCTGAACCTGGTGGCGGAAGGGACTGGCTTCATCACTGAAACCATTTTCGAAAACCGCTTCATGCACGTACCGGAACTGATCCGTATGGGTGCACACGCAGAAATCGAGAGCAATACAGTTATCTGCCACGGTGTAGCAACGCTTTCTGGTGCGCAGGTAATGGCAACGGATTTACGTGCATCTGCGAGCCTGGTGCTGGCGGGTTGTATTGCGGAAGGGACGACGATTGTGGATCGTATCTATCATATCGATCGCGGCTACGAGCGTATTGAAGACAAACTGCGCGCGCTGGGTGCAAATATCGAGCGTGTGAAGGGCGAGTAATCGTTCGCGCAGCCCCCTGCCAATATTGACCGGGGGGTTGCTGTTCCTGTCTGAGTCAAAGCGTCAGTTCTGGCGCTCTTTTCCCTCTGTCTTCTTGCGCATCATGCGTGTTCTGTCGATAAATTCGTGGGTGATCGGATCGTGGTAACGCGAGGGCCAGATAATCCAGGGCTGCGTTTCCAGCGCACTGGCAATGATCAACTCTCCCTTGGGCCACGGACGGGTTAACGCGTTAGCCAGTGTAGAAGAACTTAATCCACTTCGTCGCGATTCGGCGGCCAGCGATGTCCCTTTTTTGCGCAATGCGGCAATAATGTCGGCCGAATGCCAGTCGATAAATTTCTTATCCATATCCTGTCCTCTGGTTCAAATACGTCCACGTCATTTCGGCTGAACTGACATGGCGATTATACCTTCTTCGAACGGTCGTTCTAAAAAGTTCGAATAACAGGATGCAACATTCAGAATATAACAAGGGTTTATACACACGGCATGTAAGCCGAATGTGTAACGGAAGATGGGGTGTTTTGGGAACTTATTGAAACTCCCCGCGAATGCCGCGGGGAGAAAAAAGAACTTAACGATCGCGCTGAACGGCGATGTGTGCCAGCCCGATTAGCGCATCTCGCCATGGGCTGTCTGGGATAACCTGAATAGCGGCAATAGCTTTGTCGGCTTCTTCTTCTGCACGCTGACGCGTCCAGTCCAGCGATCCACAGATCGCCATCGTTTCCAGTACGGGTTCCAGAAGATGTCTGCCGTTTCCTTGCTCAATCGCTTCGCGGATAAGCTTTGCCTGCTCTGGCGTGCCGTTACGCATTGCGTGCAGCAGCGGCAAGGTCGGTTTACCTTCGTTCAGGTCGTCTCCGACGTTTTTGCCCAGCGTTTCGCCATCGGCGCTGTAGTCGAGCAGATCGTCAATCAGCTGGAACGCGGTACCCAGGTAGCGGCCATAATCCTGCAGACCCCGCTCCTGCGCCTCGGTGCAGCCCGCAAGAATACCGGAGCACTGAGCCGCAGCTTCAAACAGGCGCGCGGTTTTACTGTAGATGACGCGCATGTAGTTTTCTTCAGTGATGTCCGGGTCGTTGACATTCATCAGCTGCAGCACTTCGCCTTCAGCGATGACGTTCACGGCTTCAGACATCACCTCCAGCACTTTGAGCGAGCCGAGACGCGTCATCATCTGGAAGGCGCGGGTATAGATAAAATCGCCGACCAGAACGCTGGCGGCGTTGCCAAAGGCGGCGTTCGCAGTGGCTTTACCGCGACGCATATCGGATTCATCTACCACGTCATCATGCAACAGCGTGGCTGTGTGGATAAACTCAATCAGGGCCGCGATATTGACGTGATCATTTCCCTGATAGCCAATGGCTCTCGCGGCCAGGATGGCGATCATCGGGCGGATACGTTTACCGCCGCCACTGACAATGTAATAACCCAACTGATTGATGAGTTGAACATCAGAGTTGAGTTGCTCCAGGATTGCTGCATTCACACCCGCCATATCTTGCGCGGTTAACTCGTTGATTTTTTCTAAATTCATCGCAAAAGCCGGGCTTCTTATTCTGTTTAGCGCATGACTACTGGGCTAATGAAGGTTTCGGTTTATCAATAGTATTGCTGATTGTACTGAAAAAACGGCTCAGATAAACGTTAGCGTACGCGTTGTGTTTTTTTTCTTCATGTATTGATGGTAGCACTTGTCAAAGGCTCGCGTTTTGCGTAATATTCGCGCCCTATTGTGAATATTTATAGCGCACTCTGAATCACACGAGGATGTGCGCGGAAGCGGAGTTCTATATGTACGCGGTTTTCCAAAGTGGTGGTAAACAACACCGAGTAAGCGAAGGTCAGACCATTCGCCTGGAAAAGCTGGACATCGCAACTGGCGAAGCTGTTGAGTTCGCTGAAGTTCTGATGATCGCAAACGGTGAAGAAGTCAAAATCGGCGTTCCTTTCGTTGATGGCGGCGTGATTAAAGCTGAAGTTGTTGCTCATGGTCGTGGCGAGAAAGTTAAAATCGTTAAGTTTCGTCGTCGTAAACACTACCGTAAGCAGCAGGGCCACCGTCAGTGGTTCACTGATGTAAAAATTACTGGCATCAGCGCCTAAGACCTGAGGAGAGATTTAAATGGCACATAAAAAGGCTGGCGGCTCAACTCGTAACGGTCGCGACTCAGAAGCTAAACGTCTTGGCGTTAAGCGTTTCGGTGGCGAATCTGTTCTGGCGGGTAGCATCATCGTTCGTCAACGTGGTACCAAATTCCACGCTGGCAACAACGTAGGTTGCGGTCGTGACCACACTCTGTTTGCTAAAGCAGACGGTAAAGTGAAATTTGAAGTTAAAGGCCCGAACAACCGTAAATACATCAGCATCGTTGCTGAGTAAGTTTTTCGTGGTCCGGTAACGGATTAAAGCCCCGCAACGTGTTGCGGGGCTTTTTACATTGAAAACCCGGAAAATTTTCTGCAGGGAAAACCGGCATGAAACAGCAGGCTGGCATCGGCATTCTTCTGGCACTCACTACAGCGGTGTGCTGGGGGGCGTTGCCAATTGCAATGAAGCAGGTCCTGGAAGTGATGGAACCGCCGACAGTGGTGTTTTATCGCTTTCTGATGGCCAGTATCGGCCTTGGCGCGATTCTGGCGATAAAAGGCAAACTGCCGCCGCTGCGGATTTTCCGTAAACCACGCTGGCTGGTGCTGCTGGCTATTGCGACGGGTGGTCTGTTCGGTAACTTCATTCTGTTCAGCTCTTCCTTGCAGTATTTAAGTCCCACCGCGTCTCAGGTGATTGGTCAGCTTTCACCGGTTGGCATGATGGTGGCCAGCGTCTTTATCCTCAAGGAAAAGATGCGTGGCACACAGATCATCGGGGCAATCATGTTGCTGTGTGGTCTGGTGATGTTCTTTAACACCAGCCTGATTGAGATCTTTACCCGACTGACAGATTACACCTGGGGTGTGATTTTTGGCGTCGGGGCAGCAACGGTCTGGGTGAGCTACGGCGTCGCGCAAAAGGTGTTATTGCGCAGACTTGCCTCACAGCAGATCCTCTTTTTGCTGTACACTTTGTGTACGATAGCACTACTGCCGTTGGCGAAACCGGGTGTGATTACTCAGTTAAGCGACTGGCAACTGGCGTGCCTCATTTTTTGTGGGCTTAACACGCTGGTCGGTTATGGCGCGCTGGCCGAAGCGATGGCGCGCTGGCAGGCAGCACAAGTGAGTGCCCTGATTACACTCACGCCGCTGTTTACGCTGTTATTTTCAGATTTGTTATCAATGGCCTGGCCCGATTTCTTCGTCAAACCGATGTTAAACCTGTTGGGTTATCTCGGTGCGTTTGTCGTGGTTGCGGGCGCGATGTATTCCGCCATTGGTCATCGTCTTTGGGGACGTTGGCGCAAAAGTGAAGCGGTTGTAGTTGTCCCCCGCTCAGGCGAATGATTTACGGAGAGTAAGATGAAGTTTGTTGATGAAGCAACGATCCTGGTTGTTGCAGGTGATGGCGGTAATGGTTGCGTTAGCTTCCGCCGTGAAAAATACATTCCTCGTGGCGGCCCTGACGGCGGCGACGGTGGAGATGGTGGTGACGTGTGGTTAGAGGCGGATGAAAACCTCAACACGCTGATCGACTACCGCTTTGAAAAATCTTTCCGCGCGGAGCGTGGGCAGAATGGTCAGAGCCGCGACTGTACCGGTAAACGCGGCAAAGACGTCACCATTAAAGTGCCTGTCGGTACGCGTGTTATCGATCAGGGTACGGGCGAGACCATGGGTGACATGACCAAACACGGTCAGCGTCTGATGGTGGCAAAAGGTGGCTGGCACGGTCTGGGTAACAGCCGTTTCAAATCGTCTGTGAACCGTACTCCGCGTCAAAAAACGATGGGTACGCCGGGCGATAAACGCGACCTGCAGCTGGAACTGATGCTGCTGGCGGATGTGGGTATGCTGGGCATGCCAAACGCCGGGAAATCGACGTTCATTCGTGCGGTCTCTGCGGCGAAACCAAAAGTGGCGGATTATCCGTTTACGACGCTGGTACCAAGCCTCGGCGTTGTCCGAATGGATAACGAAAAGAGCTTTGTAGTCGCCGATATCCCTGGTCTGATTGCGGGTGCGGCTGAAGGCGCAGGCCTCGGTATTCGCTTCCTGAAACACCTTGAGCGTTGTCGTGTTCTGTTGCACCTCATCGATATCGATCCGATCGACGGTTCTGATCCGGTTGAGAATGCGCGCATCATCATCGGTGAGCTGGAAAAATACAGCGATAAGCTGGCCGCTAAACCGCGCTGGCTGGTCTTTAACAAGATCGACCTGATGGACAAAGCCGAAGCAGAAGCGAAAGCGAAAGCCATCGCTGAAGCAATGGGTTGGGAAGACAAATACTACCTGATCTCTGCGGCAAGCCAGATGGGCGTGAAAGATCTTTGCTGGGATGTGATGACGTTTATCATCGAAAACCCAGTTGCTCAGGCAGAAGAAGTGAAAGGGCCTGAGAAAGTTGAGTTTATGTGGGATGACTATCATCGCCAGCAGCTCGAAGAACAAGAAGTTGACGTCGAAGATGACGAAGACTGGGATGATGACTGGGACGAAGACGACGAAGAAGGTGTCGAATTCATCTACAAGCACTGATCCGCTAAGAAGCCCCCTCTCGAAGGGGGCTTTTTTTTAGCTCAGCGTGGAGGGCAGCCAGCAACTGGCGATTAACCCGCCCTCAGGCGCATTCTCCAGCGTCAGATTGCCAAGGTGCAGCTGCACGATACGCTGGACAATACTCAGCCCCAGCCCACTGCCACCAAAACGTTGGTCGAGACGACGGAACGGCTCGGTAATCGAGTGGCGATGCGCCTCGTCGATGCCTGGCCCCTGATCGATAACGCTGACCTGGGTGCCCTCGTCGTGCTCCGTTAGCGTGACTGTGATAGTCGTACCCGCCGGGCTATAGCGCGCCGCATTCTCCAGCAGATTGCGCAGCATCAATCTCAGAAGTACCGGATCGCCCTGAACGGTCAGTGGACTTTGAACCGGCCAGATGACGTTGTGCTCTTTCGCCTCATGCTCTAACGCCAGCGGCGCGATAATATGCTCACTCCAGTTGACCGTATCATAATGGCCGCTGGCCATTGCCTGCCCCGCTCGCGCCAGCATTAACAGCTGTTCGACGGTGTGCATCAGCTGATCGATGCGATGAATCAGCGTCGCAGCCTGTGGTGAGCCTGACTGAGACATGAGTTCCAGATGAAGCCGGATACCAGCCAGTGGCGTACGAAGCTCATGGGCCGCGTCAGCCGTGAATAAGCGCTCCTGCTTGATGGTGTGGTCCAGACGCGCAAGCAGCTGATTCAGCGACGTAGTCACCGCTCCAATCTCTTCCATATCGGAAAAAAGAGGCAGGGGAGTGAGATTATCCGCCGAGCGGTTGGCGAGACTGACGCGCAATTTATTTAGCGGGCGCGTAATCCAGGTGATGGCCCAGAAGGAGAAGAGCAGGGTAAAACCGACCATGACCAGCGAAGGCACCAGCAGCGAGGCTATGGCTTCGCGGATCTCCTTCTCGACATGTTGGTTACGCGATTTTGCCGACAGGGTTTCACTCACCAGAAAGCCAATTTGCTCGCGGCTTTCATGCCACAGCCAAATCACGCTAATCAACTGGAAAAATAACAGAATGACCGCCAGCAAAACCATCAATCGCCGACGCATGCTGTTCATTTTTGACTCTCCAGGCGATAGCCCACGCCGCGAACGGTTTTGATGCGGTCTTTACCGAGCTTGCGCCGCAGATTGTGAATATGGACCTCAAGGGTGTTTGATCCCGGATCGTCCTGCCAGGAATAGATATCCTGCTGGAGAGTTTCGCGGTGCACCGTTTGTCCGGTGCGCATAATCAGCCGCGTGAGCAGAGCGAACTCTTTCGGAGTGACTTCGACCGCCTGCGAATGACGCATCACCTGCTGGGTTTGCAAATTCAGCGTCAGATCGCCATCCGTCACCAGATTGTCACTGTGCCCCTGATAGCGGCGAATCAGCGCCCGAACGCGAGCCTGTAGCTCGGCCAGGGCAAAGGGTTTCACCAGATAGTCATCTGCGCCGGAGTCGAGACCATTGATTCGGTCTGCGAGGGCATCGCGCGCTGTCAGGATCAGCACCGGATTTTCAACGCCGCGGCGACGCCACTGGCTCAGCAACGTGGCGCCATCTTTATCGGGCAGCCCTAAATCCAGGATCACCAGGCTGTACTCGCCGCTTTGAATCAGCGAGTCAGCTTCTGCCGCAGTGGCGGCACAATCAAGCGCATATCCTTCGTTGGCCAGCGCCAGCGCCAGACCTTCCTGTAATAACAGGTCGTCTTCAACAATGAGTAATTTCATCGCTAGTTATTCTGGTAGATGTCCTTGTAAAGCCTGCTTTCGAAACGCACCAGAGGGATACGGCGATTACGCTGGTCGCTCGGTTCGACGGCATAGCCGGAAAGATACTGCACAAACGCCATGCGTTGCCCGCTGGCCGTGGTAATAAAGCCTGCCAGGTTATACACCCCTTGCAATGAACCCGTTTTGGCGGAGACTTTTCCGTCTACGCCAGCAGCGTGCAGACCCGCACGGTACTGCAGAGAGCCATCGTAACCCGCGAGAGGGAGCATCGAGATAAAGTTTAGCTCAGTGTCGTGCTGCGCAATGTACTGAAGAACCTGCATCATTGTTGCAGGTGAGATCAAATTATGGCGCGAAAGGCCGGAGCCATCGACCGCAATAGTGTTACCAAGATCGATCCCCGCCTGCTGGCGCAAGATCTGGCGAACGGCATCGGAACCTGCCCGCCATGTACCGGGAACGCCGAATCGGGCATGGCCGATCATGCGGAACACCGTATCGGCGATCATGTTGTCGGACTTTTTCAGCATAATCTTAAGCAGATCGTGCAGCGGCGCGGACTGTTTGCTGGCAATTACCGTACCGGGTTCATTGGACTGCGTCTGGCGCAGCAGCGTCCCGGAATAGCTGATATTGGCCTGTTTCAGCTCGTCTTTCAGAATGGCACCGGCGTAGCTGGCACCATCCTGAATGGCGAACGCTAGCGGCAGCGGGTCGGCACGCTGCGTCAGGCATCCGGTCAGGGTAAAGCGGTTCAGATCGCCGGGTACCACATCCAGCTCGCAATACTGTGCATCAGGCGAGCCTTTCGCCAGCGTTCGTACCTGGCTGAACATGGTGACAGGGTAGTAGGACGCCACGCGAATAAAGGCTAAATCATTGGCCTTAGGCGCGCTGTACAGCGAGACGGAGAAGCAGTTACGGTCGACGATTGCCGCAGACGGCGGGGCGCTAAAGCACTGGGTCATGTCGTTCCACGGCCAGCCGGGGGCTTTATCGTGGCTGGCAAAAATGGAGGTATCGATCAGCACATTGCCGTCGATTTTCTGCACCCCGGACTTTTTCAGCACCGCGACCATATTGCGGATATCCTGACGCTTAAAAGTCGGATCGCCGCCAAAACGGGCGATTAAATCGCCTTTCAGGACGCCGTCATCCACGCTGCCTTTGCTTTCCAGCGTGGTGGTGAAGCGGAAATCGGGCCCCAACTGCAAGAGCGCAGCCAGAGCTGTAATCACTTTCTGTGTACTGGCGGGAAGTGCCATTTGCTGGCTGTGATAGTCAATCTCCGGCGCCTGGGCACCCACTTTTTGCACCATCAGCGCAAGGTTAGCGCCAGCTGGGAGTTGATTAATATACTCATCCACATTCGCTGCCTGGACAGTGAACGCCACACTGGTAGTCAATCCGATGATAAATCTGGAAAATCGCATAATCTCGCGCTAACAACCCGTAAACAAACCGTCATACTACGGTGCAACGCCCTGTAAAGTAAACGATGACCCATAGTGAACTTCGCGGTAAAATGCGCATCAAATTGAAAAATTGCTGCTGACCTGGAACTTTGCTTCTGGGAAGTTTTCTTTTGCTCCCGACCTGTGACACGCTTTGACGCCTGCGAGGCCGGAAGTCGGAGTGAGTGAGTCGCTCCCAACAGGAATGTTTAAGAGGTATAACAAATGCAAGCTATTCCGATGACCTTACGTGGTGCCGAAAAACTGCGCGAAGAACTGGATTTTCTGAAATCTGTTCGCCGTCCTGAAATCATCGCCGCAATCGCGGATGCGCGTGAGCATGGCGACCTGAAAGAGAACGCGGAGTATCACGCCGCGCGCGAACAGCAAGGCTTCTGTGAAGGCCGTATCAAAGATATTGAAGCGAAACTGTCGAATGCACAGGTGATCGATATCAGCAAAATCCCGAACAATGGCCGCGTGATTTTTGGTTCTACCGTGACGGTGCTGAACCTGGACAATGACGAAGAGCAGGCTTACCGCATTGTGGGCGATGACGAGGCGGACTTTAAACAGAACCTCATCTCCGTTAACTCGCCGATTGCCCGTGGTCTGATTGGCAAAGAGCAGGACGATGTGGTGGTGATCCGCACGCCGGGCGGCGAAGTGGAATACGAAATTATCAAGGTCGAGTACCTGTAATTCGCATCTCACCGCAGTTGTTGATACATTGTAAAGAAAGGAAAAAGGCCGCATAGCGGCCTTTTATCAACTCACGGAGCATGGCATTTTGCTCACCTGCTATTGGAAATCCCTCGTTTTACACTGAAAAAGTGTTCGATTCAGGATATTCTTAGCGTGGCAGCGAGATTTTACGCTCTTTAGACGGGCGGTAGAGCACCAGCGTTTTACCGATAACCTGTACATTACAGGCACCGGTATTGCGCACGATAGCTTCCACGATCAGGGTTTTCGTGTCTCTGTCTTCAGAGGCAATTTTCACCTTAATCAGCTCGTGGTGCTCCAGCGCTTGTTCGATCTCGGCAAGCACCCCTTCGGTCAAACCATTGTTGCCAAGCATGACTACAGGCTTGAGTGGATGTGCCAGACCTTTAAGGTGCTGTTTTTGTTTAGTACTCAGATTCATCGTATATTTTTGCTTACGTTGGGATTGAAAACGGTTCATTCTACCGCCATCTCCCTTATATCGCCAAATAGCTGCGTAGAAATTTACGTCAAAGGCAGGTTACGATGAACCAGGACGGAAAGTTAAATGACAGGTAAAAAGCGTTCTGCCAGCTCCAGCCGCTGGCTCCAGGAACACTTTAGCGATAAATATGTTCTTCAGGCACAGAAAAAGGGGTTACGTTCCCGTGCCTGGTTTAAACTTGATGAAATACAGCAAAGTGACAAACTCTTTAAACCGGGAATGACGATTGTTGACCTCGGTGCGGCACCTGGCGGATGGTCACAGTATGCTGTGACACAAATTGGTGGTCAGGGGCGAATCATCGCATGCGATCTTTTACCAATGGATCCGATTGTCGGTGTTGACTTCCTTCAGGGCGATTTTCGTGATGAATTAGTCCTGAAAGCATTACTCGAACGTGTAGGTGACAGTAAAGTTCAGGTTGTCATGTCTGATATGGCGCCAAATATGTGCGGAACACCAGCGGTGGATATTCCCCGTTCCATGTATCTGGTTGAACTTGCGTTAGAAATGTGTCGTGATGTTCTAGCGCCTGGTGGTAGTTTTGTAGTGAAGGTGTTCCAGGGCGAAGGTTTCGAGGAGTATCTTAAGGAAATTCGCTCCCTGTTTGCGAAAGTGAAAGTTCGTAAGCCGGACTCTTCCCGTGCTCGTTCACGTGAAGTGTATATTGTAGCGACCGGGCGGAAATGATAACCGGCTGACTTCGGACGAACGTTCGAAAGACACTGGATAGAGAGTCTCCTGACGCTGTTTTTAACACAGTTGTAATATGAGGTTAATCCCTTGAGTGACATGGCGAAAAACCTAATACTCTGGCTGGTCATTGCCGTTGTGCTGATGTCAGTGTTCCAGAGCTTTGGGCCCAGCGAGTCGAATGGCCGCAAGGTGGATTATTCTACCTTCCTGCAAGAGGTCAATCAGGACCAGGTTCGCGAAGCGCGTATCAACGGACGTGAGATCAACGTTACCAAGAAAGATAGTAACCGTTACACGACTTACATCCCGGTGAACGATCCTAAGCTGCTTGATAACCTTCTGACTAAAAACGTCAAGGTGGTAGGTGAGCCGCCTGAAGAGCCAAGCCTGCTGGCTTCTATCTTCATTTCCTGGTTCCCGATGCTGCTGCTTATCGGTGTCTGGATCTTCTTCATGCGCCAAATGCAGGGCGGCGGTGGCAAAGGCGCCATGTCGTTCGGTAAGAGCAAAGCGCGTATGCTGACGGAAGATCAGATCAAGACCACGTTTGCCGACGTCGCAGGTTGTGACGAAGCAAAAGAAGAAGTGGCAGAACTGGTTGAATACCTGCGTGAGCCGAGCCGTTTCCAGAAACTGGGCGGTAAGATCCCGAAAGGCGTTCTGATGGTTGGTCCTCCGGGTACCGGTAAAACCCTGCTGGCGAAAGCCATTGCGGGTGAAGCGAAAGTCCCGTTCTTTACCATTTCAGGTTCTGACTTCGTTGAAATGTTCGTGGGTGTTGGTGCATCTCGTGTGCGTGACATGTTCGAGCAGGCCAAGAAGGCAGCACCGTGCATTATCTTCATCGATGAAATCGATGCCGTAGGCCGCCAGCGTGGCGCGGGTCTGGGCGGCGGTCATGATGAACGTGAACAGACTCTGAACCAGATGCTGGTTGAGATGGACGGCTTCGAAGGTAACGAAGGTATCATCGTTATCGCGGCGACTAACCGTCCAGACGTACTTGACCCTGCGCTGCTGCGTCCAGGCCGTTTCGACCGTCAGGTTGTGGTCGGTCTGCCGGATGTTCGTGGTCGTGAACAGATCCTTAAAGTCCACATGCGTCGCGTACCACTGTCTCCGGACATCGATGCGGCAATCATCGCACGTGGTACGCCGGGCTTCTCCGGTGCTGACCTGGCAAACCTGGTCAACGAAGCAGCGCTGTTTGCCGCTCGCGGTAACAAACGTGTCGTGTCGATGGTGGAGTTCGAGAAAGCGAAAGACAAAATCATGATGGGTGCGGAACGTCGCTCCATGGTGATGACTGAAGCGCAGAAAGAGTCCACGGCATACCACGAAGCGGGCCATGCGATTATTGGTCGTCTGGTACCGGAACACGATCCGGTGCATAAAGTGACCATTATCCCGCGCGGTCGCGCACTGGGTGTGACCTTCTTCCTGCCGGAAGGCGATGCGATTAGCGCCAGCCGTCAGAAGCTGGAAAGCCAAATTTCGACCCTGTACGGCGGTCGTCTGGCTGAAGAGATTATCTACGGTGTGGAGCATGTTTCTACCGGTGCGTCTAACGACATCAAAGTCGCGACTAACCTGGCACGTAACATGGTTACTCAGTGGGGCTTCTCCGACAAACTCGGTCCGCTGCTCTACGCGGAAGAGGAAGGTGAAGTGTTCCTGGGCCGCTCTGTAGCGAAAGCGAAACACATGTCCGATGAAACTGCGCGTATCATCGATCAGGAAGTGAAGGCACTGGTTGAACGTAACTATGGCCGCGCACGTGAAATCCTGAATGACAACCTGGACATTCTGCACTCAATGAAAGATGCGCTCATGAAATATGAGACCATTGATGCTCCGCAGATTGACGACCTGATGGCTCGCCGCGAAGTGCGTCCACCAGCAGGCTGGGAAGATCCAGGCGCTTCCAATAATTCTGACAACAATGGCACCCCGCGTGCACCGCGTCCGGTCGATGAACCGCGTACGCCAAATCCGGGCAATACCATGTCAGAACAGTTAGGCGACAAATAAGTCACCGCTGAAGATGTATTTATCTTCACCTGAAACCCTGGAGCTTGCTCCGGGGTTTTTCTTATCTGCATAACTCAAAATACCAGGGATTTAGCCATGAAACTTTTCGCCCAGGACACGACTCTCGATCTCTCACATCCCCATGTGATGGGCATCCTGAACGTTACCCCTGACTCCTTTTCCGACGGCGGCACGCATAACACGCTGATTGACGCGGTGAAGCATGCCAATCTGATGATCAATGCAGGCGCAACGATTATTGATATCGGCGGCGAATCGACGCGCCCCGGTGCGGCGGACGTGAGTGTGGAAGAAGAGTTATCACGCGTGATCCCGGTGGTTGAGGCAATCGCCCAGCGCTTTGAAGTCTGGATCTCCGTCGACACCTCTAAGCCGGAAGTTATTCGTGAATCGGCGAGAGTGGGTGCTCACATCATTAATGATATTCGCTCTCTGTCTGAGCCTGGAGCTCTTGAGGCTGCCGCAGAAACCGGTTTGCCGGTCTGCCTGATGCACATGCAGGGCCAGCCAAAAACGATGCAGGAAGCTCCAAAATATTCTGATGTGTTCGCGGACGTGAATCGCTACTTTATTGAGCAAATCGCGCGCTGTGTGCGTGCCGGTATCGCAAAAGAGAAATTGCTGCTCGACCCGGGATTCGGTTTCGGTAAAAATCTCTCCCATAACTATGAGCTGCTTGCACGCTTATCGGAATTTCACCATTTTGGCTTGCCGTTGCTGGTCGGGATGTCGCGAAAAACCATGGTCGGGCAATTGCTGAATGTTGGCCCGAGCGAACGTCTGAGCGGCAGCCTTGCCTGCGCGGTGATCGCGGCTATGCAAGGTGCTCACATTATTCGCGTCCATGACGTCAAAGAGACAGTAGAAGCTATGCGTGTGGTTGAAGCCACATTGTCAGCGAAGGAAAACAAACGCTATGAGTAATCGTAAATATTTTGGCACCGATGGTATCCGTGGGCGCGTGGGTGATGCACCTATTACTCCTGAATTTGTGCTTAAGTTGGGTTGGGCGGCAGGTAAGGTACTGGCGCGTCATGGCTCGCGTAAGATCATCATCGGTAAAGACACCCGTATTTCTGGCTATATGCTGGAGTCGGCATTAGAGGCGGGGCTTTCAGCCGCCGGGCTTTCCGCTTCCTTTACCGGCCCAATGCCAACCCCTGCGGTAGCTTATCTGACGCGCACCTTCCGCGCTGAAGCCGGTATTGTGATTTCAGCTTCCCATAACCCGTTCTACGACAACGGCATCAAATTCTTCTCCATCGATGGCACCAAATTGCCGGATGAAGTCGAAGAGGCCATCGAAGCAGAAATGGAAAAAGAGCTGACCTGCGTAGACTCTTCTGAGCTGGGCAAAGCCAGCCGTATTGTGGATGCAGCGGGCCGTTACATCGAATTCTGTAAAGGCACCTTCCCGAACGAACTGAGCCTGAGCCACCTCAAAATTGTGGTCGATTGTGCCAATGGCGCGACCTACCACATTGCGCCAAACGTGTTCCGTGAACTCGGCGCTAAAGTGATTGCTATTGGCTGTGAGCCAGACGGCGTCAACATCAACGAAGAAGTGGGCGCCACTGACGTGCGCGCGCTGCAGGCCCGCGTTCTGGCTGAGAAAGCTGACCTGGGGATTGCGTTTGACGGTGATGGCGACCGCGTCATCATGGTGGATCACGAAGGTAATAAGGTCGATGGCGATCAGATCCTCTATATCATCGCCCGTGAAGGACTGCGTCAGGGCCAGCTTCGCGGTGGCGCGGTAGGTACGCTGATGAGCAACATGGGTCTTGAGCTGGCGCTGAAGCAGCTGGGTATTCCATTTGCGCGTGCTAAAGTGGGCGACCGCTATGTGCTGGAGAAATTGCAGGAAAAAGGCTGGCGCATTGGGGCTGAAAACTCCGGCCACGTGATCCTGCTCGACAAAACAACAACGGGTGACGGTATCGTCGCCAGTCTGCAGGTGGTTGCCGCGATGGTGCGTAACCATATGAGTCTGCACGATCTCTGCACCGGCATGAAAATGTTCCCGCAGATTCTGGTGAATGTTCGCTTTACCGCGGGTAAAGGCGATCCGCTGGAAAATGAGAACGTGAAAACGGTGATGGCGGACGTCGAAGCTGCCCTCGGGAATCGTGGCCGCGTGCTGCTGCGTAAATCGGGTACTGAGCCGCTTATTCGCGTGATGGTTGAAGGTGAAGACGAGCAGCAGGTCACTGAGTTTGCTCATCGAATCGCCGATGCGGTGAAAGCCGCATAACTTCGCACAGTAAGTGTTTAAAAAGGCGACGCTTGTCGCCTTTATTTTGCCCGACAGATGCGCTTTTGCTGTTTTTTTCCGCAGTTGATACAATGCGCTGAAATTGCCCTTGCGAAGGTCATTCGCTTTGGTTAGTATTCACACCCGCTTCAGTGGGAAACACAATTCCTGCTAAATTGGTCGAAGCATTGGTATGCGGCAACTCCGCAAGGAACAGGTTGATTATGTACGAAGCTCTTTTAGTTGTTTTCCTTATTGTAGCCATCGCTCTTGTAGCGCTGATCATGCTGCAGCAAGGTAAAGGCGCTGATATGGGAGCCTCCTTCGGAGCAGGCGCTTCCGGTACGCTGTTTGGTTCAAGTGGTTCTGCGAACTTCATGACCCGTACAACGGCTATTCTGGCTACGCTGTTCTTCATCATCAGTCTGGCGCTTGGCAATATCAATAGCAACAAGACCACAAAAGGAAGCGAGTGGGACAATCTGAGTGCTCCGTCTAAAACTGAGCAAACTCAGCCAGCTGAACCGGCTAAGCCGACCAGCGATATCCCGCACTAAGTACTCAGTACCGAGGTGGTGGAATTGGTAGACACGCTACCTTGAGGTGGTAGTGCCCTAACGGGCTTGTGGGTTCGAGTCCCATCCTCGGTACCAATATTCCAGAAAAAAGACGTCGAAAGACGTCTTTTTTTTCGTCTGTATCTTTTGAGTCCCTGTTTCACAGACCCGGTAAACGCAGTACCACCGGCCATAACGAGCTTTTGGCAGTGCGCTTACCCGCCCGACAAAAGAATATCAGGCCAACAAAAAAGGCGCCCTCAGGCGCCTTTTGCATGTCTTTATTAAGAATTACTTCTTGTCGCTGTGTTCCAGGTTCTCAACCTGCGGCAGGCCATTGCCGGAAGAGGCAGAGAGCAGACCGGTTTCGATGTAGTTGAAGAGCTTCTCACGGGTGTCGGTGATATCCAGGTTACGCATGGTTAACTGACCGATACGATCGTCCGGGGAGAACACGGAATCACCTTTCTCCATCGTCAGACGCTCTGCTTTATAGGTCAGGTTGTCAGACACGGTGTTCAGGATGGAATAATCATTGCCACGACGCAGTTCCAGAGTCACTTCACCGGTGATAGCGCTTGCAACCCAACGCTGCAGAGCATCACGCAGCATCAGTGCCTGTGGATCGAACCAGCGGCCCTGGTACAGCAGTTTACCCAGTTGACGACCGTGGGAGTGATACTGCTCAATGGTGTCTTCGTTGTGAATACCGGTCAGCAGACGCTCGTAAGCAATGTGCAGCAGTGCCATCCCCGGGGCTTCATAGATGCCACGGCTTTTAGCTTCGATAATACGGTTTTCAATCTGATCGCTCATGCCTAAGCCGTGGCGACCACCGATGCGGTTTGCTTCCAGCATCAGCTCGACGTCATCAGCGAACGTTTGACCATTCAGGGCAACCGGGTGGCCACGCTCAAAGCGTACCGTTACTTCTTCAGCCTGGATTTTGACGTTTTCGTCCCAGAACTTCACGCCCATGATCGGGTTAACGATCTTCACGCTGGAGTTCAGAAATTCCAGGTCTTTCGCTTCGTGCGTCGCACCCAGCATATTGGAGTCGGTGGAGTAGGCTTTCTCAACTGACATTTTGTAGTCGAAGCCGCAGGCGATCATGAACTCGGACATCTCATGGCGGCCGCCCAGCTCGTCAATAAAGTCGGTATCCAGCCACGGTTTATAAATCTGCAGTTCGGCGTTTGTCAGTAGACCATAGCGATAGAAACGCTCAATGTCGTTGCCTTTATAGGTGCTACCATCGCCCCAGATGTTCACGCCATCGTCTTTCATGGCGGCAACCAGCATCGTGCCCGTCACCGCACGACCCAGCGGTGTGGTGTTGAAATAGGTCAGACCGCCCGTGGTGTTATGGAATGCACCGCACTGAATCGCAGCGATACCTTCCGCAACCAGCTGCTTACGGCAGTCAATCAGACGTGCGTTTTCTGCGCCATATTCCATGGCACGACGAGGGATCGCATCATAATCTTCCTCATCCGGCTGACCCAGGTTCGCAGTATAAGCATAAGGAACCGCTCCCTTTTGGCGCATCCACAGCAGTGCAGCGCTGGTATCCAGGCCGCCAGAAAAAGCGATGCCAATACGTTGTCCTACCGGAAGATGCTTGAGAATCGTCGTCATAAAATAAAACCCTGCTTGATTGACTGATTAGAGACCGCTTTCGCTCTCATTGCATGTTTATGCAAAATAAGTGAGTTTTCATTTAATCATCTTTTGTCGATGACCGGAAGAGATTCGTGCATTTTTTGTGAAAAATCCTGTGCTGCTGCCTGTTGCGAGGCAAACAGGAAAAAAGACACAAGCCTTTAACGTTATTCAGCGTAGCGCATGGAAACCAGAGTTGACAGCGGAATGCTCTAACCAATATAATGCATGCAGATTTTACGTCCCGTCCTCGGTACCAAATCCCAGCATTATTTGCATTTTTTACCCAAAACGAGTAAAATTTGCCACGTTTCAGGCGCGGGGTGGAGCAGCCTGGTAGCTCGTCGGGCTCATAACCCGAAGGTCGTCGGTTCAAATCCGGCCCCCGCAACCACTTTCCTATAAAGTTCTTTTTCAAATATACTGTGAAGACTCAGAGCCTTCGTAGCTGGATTTGAAAAAATTCTTTCAGAAAGTGCTCCAGGCCGCAGTTGCGGCTATAGGGTTCAGTTATCTAAAGCCCCGATTTATCGGGGTTTTTTGTTATCTGACTACAGAATAACTGGGCTTTAGGCCCTTTTTTTATGTCTTGGGGGTGGGCTTGTCCACATTAGAGCAAAAATTAACAGAGATGATTAAGGCACCGGTCGAAGCACTGGGCTACGAACTGGTCGGCATCGAATTTATTCGCAGCCGCACATCCACGCTGCGCATCTATATTGATAGTGAAGATGGCATCAATGTTGATGATTGTGCTGATGTCAGCCACCAGGTTAGTGCAGTTCTTGACGTTGAAGATCCTATTACTGTTGCCTATAACCTGGAAGTTTCCTCGCCTGGTCTCCACCGTCCGATGTTCACCGCTGAGCACTACACGCGGTATCTCGGTGAAGAAGTGACTGTCGTTCTGCGTATGGCTGTGCAAAACCGCCGTAAATGGCAGGGCATTATTAAGGCCGTTGATGGTGAGATGATCACGGTGACAGTCGAAGGCAAAGATGAAGTGTTCGCGCTGAGTAATATCCAGAAGGCGAACCTGGTTCCCCACTTTTAACAGTCTGGATTGAGGTGAAAAGCCCGCGATGAACAAAGAAATTTTGGCTGTTGTTGAAGCCGTCTCTAACGAGAAATCACTGCCGCGTGAGAAGATTTTCGAAGCGCTGGAAAGTGCACTGGCTACAGCAACCAAGAAAAAATACGAACAAGAGATCGATGTTCGCGTAGAAATCGATCGTAAAAGTGGTGACTTCGATACCTTCCGCCGTTGGGTGATCGTCGAAGAAGTGACCCAACCAACCAAAGAAATCACGCTTGAAGCGGCTCGTTACGAAGACGAAAGCTTCAACGTTGGCGAATATGTTGAAGATCAGATCGAATCTGTCACCTTCGACCGTATCACCACCCAGACCGCTAAGCAGGTTATCGTACAGAAAGTACGTGAAGCTGAGCGCGCGATGGTGGTTGATCAGTTCCGCGAACACGAAGGTGAAATCATCACCGGTGTGGTGAAGAAAGTGAACCGTGACAACATCTCTCTGGATCTGGGCAGCAACGCTGAAGCCGTGATCCTGCGTGAAGACATGTTGCCGCGTGAGAACTTCCGTCCAGGCGACCGTATCCGCGGCGTTCTGTACGCAGTGCGTCCGGAAGCGCGTGGTGCGCAGCTCTTCGTCACTCGCTCTAAGCCAGAAATGCTGATCGAACTGTTCCGCATTGAGGTGCCAGAAATCGGTGAAGAAGTTATCGAGATCAAAGCAGCGGCCCGCGATCCGGGTTCTCGCGCTAAGATCGCGGTAAAAACCAACGATAAGCGTATCGACCCGGTCGGTGCTTGCGTTGGTATGCGTGGCGCACGTGTCCAGGCTGTTTCTACTGAACTGGGCGGCGAGCGCATTGATATCGTGCTTTGGGACGACAACCCGGCACAATTCGTGATTAACGCTATGGCTCCGGCTGACGTGTCTTCTATCGTTGTCGACGAAGACAAGCACACCATGGATATCGCTGTTGAAGCAGGTAACCTGGCACAGGCTATCGGTCGTAACGGTCAGAACGTCCGTCTGGCGTCTCAGCTGAGCGGCTGGGATCTGAACGTAATGACGGTTGATGACCTGCAGGCTAAGCATCAGGCTGAAGCCCATGCAGCGATCGATAACTTTACGAAGTACCTGGACATCGACGAAGATTTCGCCACTGTCCTGGTCGAAGAAGGTTTCTCTTCGCTTGAAGAACTGGCCTATGTGCCAATTAAAGAACTGCTGGAAATTGACGGCCTGGATGAAGCAACCGTTGAAGCCCTGCGTGAACGCGCTAAAAACGCACTGACCACCCTGGCGCTGGCTCAGGAAGAAAGCCTTGGTGATAACAAGCCGGCTGATGACCTGCTGAATCTGGAAGGTCTTGATCGTGCGATTGCGTTCAAGCTGGCTGCCCGTGGTGTTTGTACGCTGGAAGATCTCGCTGAGCAAGGCGTTGATGACCTGGCTGATATCGAAGGTTTAACCGACGAGAAAGCCGGCGAACTCATCATGGCCGCACGTAATATTTGCTGGTTCGGCGACGAAGCGTAATAAACTGTAGCAGGAAGGAACAGCATGACTGATGTAACTGTAAAATCGCTGGCTGCTGAGATTCAGACCCCTGTGGACCGCCTGGTACAGCAATTTGCTGATGCAGGGATCCCAAAGGCTGCTGATGACTCAGTAACTGCACAAGAAAAACAAACTTTGTTAGCGCACCTGAACCGTGAACACGGTTCAACGCCTGACAAACTGACGTTGCAGCGTAAAACGCGCAGCACGTTAAATGTTCCAGGTACCGGTGGAAAAAGCAAATCGGTACAAATCGAAGTCCGCAAGACACGCACCTTTGTAAAACGTGATCCGCAAGAGGCCGAGCGCCTTGCAGCGGAAGAGCAGGCGCAGCGTGAAGCGGAAGAGCAAGCCCATCGTGAGGCAGAAGAAACAGCCAAGCGTGAGGCAGTATTAAAAGCTGAACGTGAGGCCGCTGAAAAAGCGAAACGCGATGCCAGTGATAAAGCAAAGCGTGAAGCTGCGGAAAAAGACAAAGTGAGCAATCAACAAACTGACGAAATGACCAAAACCGCCCAGGCAGAAAAAGCCCGTCGTGAAACCGAAGCAGCCGACCTGAAGCGTAAAGCGGAAGAAGAAGCACGTCGCAAGCTCGAAGAAGATGCGCGTCGCGTGGCTGAAGAAGCACGTCGTATGGCGGAAGAAAATGCCGGTGTTTGGGCTGAGCAAGAAAAAGAGAAAGGTGAAGAGGATAAGAGCGATTATCACGTCACGACTTCTCAGCATGCTCGCCAGGCCGAAGATGAGAACGATCGTGAAGTTGAAGGCGGCCGTGGCCGTACTCGCACGACTAAAGCGGCTCGTCCTCAGAAGAAAGGCAACAAGCACTCTGAATCCAAAGCTGACCGTGAAGAAGCGCGCGCCGCTGTTCGCGGTGGTAAAGGTGGCAAGCGTAAAGGTTCCTCTTTACAGCAGGGCTTCCAGAAACCTGCTCAGGCCGTTAACCGCGACGTTGTGATTGGCGAAACCATCACCGTGGGCGACCTGGCAAACAAAATGGCTGTTAAAGGCTCTCAGGTCATCAAAGCGATGATGAAACTGGGCGCAATGGCGACCATTAACCAGGTTATCGATCAGGAAACCGCGCAGCTGGTTGCTGAAGAGATGGGCCACAAAGTTATCCTGCGTCGTGAAAACGAGCTGGAAGAAGCGGTAATGAGCGACCGTGACACTGGCGCTGCGGCAGAATCCCGCGCACCCGTTGTGACCATCATGGGTCACGTTGACCACGGTAAAACCTCTCTGCTGGACTACATTCGTTCAACGAAAGTGGCCTCTGGCGAAGCGGGCGGCATTACCCAGCACATCGGTGCTTACCACGTTGAAACTGACAACGGTATGATCACCTTCCTGGATACCCCGGGTCACGCCGCGTTTACCTCTATGCGTGCTCGTGGTGCACAGGCAACGGATATCGTTGTTCTGGTTGTTGCAGCAGACGATGGCGTGATGCCACAGACAATCGAAGCAATCCAGCACGCGAAAGCGGCGCAGGTGCCAGTGGTTGTTGCTGTGAACAAGATCGATAAGCCAGAAGCTGACATGGATCGCGTTAAAAACGAACTGTCCCAGTACGGCGTTATGCCGGAAGAGTGGGGCGGTGAGTCTCAGTTCATCCCAGTATCTGCAAAAGCGGGTACCGGTATTGATGACCTGCTGAACGCAATCCTGCTGCAGGCTGAAGTTCTGGAGCTGAAAGCCGTTCGTAAAGGCATGGCAAGCGGTGCCGTTATCGAATCCTTCCTGGATAAAGGTCGTGGTCCGGTTGCCACGGTTCTGGTCCGTGAAGGTACGCTGAACAAAGGCGACATCGTACTGTGTGGCTTCGAATACGGTCGTGTTCGTGCGATGCGTAACGAACTGGGTCAGGAAGTTCTGGAAGCAGGTCCATCCATTCCTGTGGAAATCCTGGGTCTGTCCGGTGTTCCGGCTGCCGGTGATGAAGTGACCGTTGTTCGTGACGAGAAGAAAGCGCGTGAAGTTGCACTGTATCGTCAGGGCAAATTCCGTGAAGTTAAGCTGGCTCGTCAGCAGAAATCTAAACTCGAGAACATGTTCGCTAACATGACTGAAGGCGAAGTTCACGAAGTGAACGTCGTACTGAAAGCGGACGTTCAGGGTTCTGTGGAAGCGATCTCCGACTCTTTACTGAAACTGTCTACCGACGAAGTGAAAGTGAAGATCATCGGTTCTGGTGTCGGTGGTATCACCGAAACCGACGCAACCCTGGCTGCGGCGTCCAACGCGATTCTGGTTGGCTTCAACGTTCGTGCTGATGCTTCTGCGCGTAAAGTTATCGATTCAGAAAGCCTGGATCTGCGCTACTACTCCGTCATCTACCATCTGATCGACGAAGTGAAAGCAGCGATGAGCGGTATGCTGTCTCCAGAACTGAAACAGCAGATCATCGGTCTGGCTGAAGTTCGTGACGTGTTCAAATCACCGAAATTTGGTGCGATCGCGGGTTGTATGGTTACCGAAGGTACCATCAAACGTCATAACCCAATCCGCGTTCTGCGTGACAACGTGGTTATCTACGAAGGCGAGCTGGAATCCCTGCGCCGCTTCAAAGATGACGTTAACGAAGTCCGTAACGGCATGGAATGTGGTATCGGCGTTAAGAACTACAACGATGTTCGCGTTGGCGATATGATCGAAGTGTTCGAAATCATCGAAATCCAGCGTAGCATTGCTTAATCCCCGAAAGGATTAAGAAAATTGTAAGCCGGGTAAGCGAAGCGCCACCCGGCATGAAATATCAAAAGGGGCTTATGGCCCCTTTTTTGTCTGGAGAATTTATTATGGCGAAAGAATTTGGTCGCCCACAGCGCGTGGCTCAGGAGATGCAGAAAGAGATCGCACTCATCCTGCAACGCGAAATCAAAGACCCACGCGTGGGTATGATGACCACTGTTTCGGGCGTTGAGATGTCCCGTGATCTGGCCTATGCCAAAGTGTTCGTCACGTTCCTGAACGACAAAGACGAAGCCGCTGTTAAGAATGGCATTAAAGCATTGCAGGAAGCCTCTGGTTTTATCCGCTCTCTGCTCGGTAAAGCGATGCGTCTGCGTATCGTGCCGGAGCTGACTTTCTTCTACGATAACTCGCTGGTAGAAGGTATGCGGATGTCCAACCTGGTGACCAGCGTGGTTAAACATGACGATGAACGTCGTGTGAACCCGGACGACAGCAAGGAGGACTGATGAGTCGTCCTCGTCGTCGCGGCCGCGACGTGCACGGCGTGCTGCTGCTGGATAAACCTCAGGGCGCATCCAGCAATGACGTGCTGCAAAAAGTGAAGCGTCTTTATAACGCTAACCGCGCCGGGCATACCGGTGCGCTGGACCCACTGGCGACAGGCATGCTGCCTGTCTGTCTGGGCGAAGCAACCAAGTTTTCCCAGTACCTGCTCGATTCTGATAAGCGCTATCGCGTGATCGCGAAACTTGGTCAGCGTACGGACACCTCCGACGCAGACGGTCAGGTTGTCGAAGAGCGTCCGGTGACCTTCAGTGCCGAGCAGCTTCAGGCCGCGCTGGAAAGCTTCCGTGGGGATACCCTGCAGGTGCCGTCCATGTATTCGGCGCTGAAGTATCAGGGCAAAAAGCTCTACGAATATGCCCGCCAGGGGATTGAAGTCCCGCGTGAAGCGCGCCCGATCACCGTCTACGAACTGCTGTTCATTCGCCACGAAGGTGACGAGCTGGAGCTGGAAGTTCACTGCTCGAAAGGCACGTACATTCGCACCATCATTGACGATCTGGGTGAAAAACTGGGCTGCGGCGCGCATGTGATTTACCTGCGTCGTCTTGCGGTCAGTAAATATCCGGTTGAACGTATGGTGACGCTTGAGCATCTTCGCGCGCTGGTCGATCAGGCAGAAGAGCAGGGGATCTCCCCGGCCGATTTGCTTGACCCGCTGCTGATGCCGATGGACAGCCCGGCTGCTGATTTCCCGATTGTGAATTTGCCCCTGACTTCATCCGTTTACTTTAAAAACGGCAATCCGGTTCGCACGACAGATACCCCGCATACTGGGCTGGTCCGCGTTACCGAAGGCGAAGAAAACAAGTTTATCGGAATGGGTGAAATCGATGACGAAGGCCGCGTAGCACCGCGTCGCCTGGTTGTTGAATATCCCCTCTAAGCGATTTACTTGCCTTGCGATAAGCAGGGGAGACGGGTAGAATATCGCCGCTTAACGTCGGGCAAATTGTTTAACAATCTGCGCGGCGTAAACTGGGGTTGCTGAATTAGAGATCGGCACCCTTTCATTCTTTATTTTTTGGAGTTCATCATGTCTCTAAGCGTTGAAGCTAAAGCTAAAATCGTTTCCGAGTTCGGTCGTGGTACTAACGACAGCGGTTCTACCGAAGTTCAGGTTGCCCTGCTGACTGCACAGATTAACCACCTGCAGGGTCACTTTGCAGAGCACAAAAAAGATCACCACAGCCGTCGTGGTCTGCTGCGTATGGTTTCTCAGCGTCGTAAACTGCTCGACTACCTGAAACGTAAAGATGTTGCACGCTACACCGCGCTGATCGAGCGTCTGGGTCTGCGTCGCTAAGTCTTGCGAGTTTCAGAAAAAGGGGCCTAATGGCCCCTTTTTTCAACCAGACGGCAGCAATTCACTGGAAACTATTGTATTGTTGCTATAAATGATCTTCATTGCAGAGGTTCGCGCGGCTAATGAGAGGCTTCACCCATGGGGGTGTCGGTTGTCATTAGTCGCGAGGATGCGAAGAAGGTCGGGTTAAATCGACAGCACACCGAAGGTGTGCTGTCATTCATTAAGAAAGGACAGAATTTTGCTGAATCCGATCGTTCGTAAATTCCAGTATGGTCAGCATACCGTCACGCTGGAAACCGGCATGATGGCACGTCAGGCTACTGCTGCCGTTATGGTAAGCATGGATGACACCGCTGTATTCGTGACCGTTGTAGGCCAGAAAAAAGCAAAACCAGGTCAGGACTTCTTCCCTCTGACCGTTAACTATCAGGAGCGTACTTACGCTGCTGGTAAAATCCCGGGTGGCTTCTTCCGTCGTGAAGGCCGTCCAAGCGAAGGCGAAACCCTGATTGCGCGTCTGATTGACCGCCCGGTTCGTCCGCTTTTCCCGGAAGGCTTCGTAAACGAAGTTCAGGTTATCGCGACTGTTGTTTCCGTTAACCCACAGGTTAACCCGGACATCGTGGCGATGATCGGTGCATCCGCTGCACTGTCCCTGTCAGGCATTCCATTCAACGGTCCTATCGGTTCTGCTCGCGTTGGTTATATCAACGACCAGTACGTACTGAACCCGACTCAGGATGAGCTGAAAGAAAGTAAGTTGGATCTGGTTGTTGCCGGTACCGAAGCTGCCGTACTGATGGTTGAATCCGAAGCAGAACTGCTGAGCGAAGACCAGATGCTGGGCGCTGTGGTATTTGGCCACGAGCAGCAGCAGATTGTTATCCAGAACATCAACGATCTGGTGAAAGAAGCCGGTAAACCACGTTGGGATTGGCAGCCAGAAGCCGTTAACGAAGCGCTGAACGCGCGCGTTGCTGCACTGGCAGAAGCGCGTCTGAGCGATGCATACCGCATCACTGACAAACAAGAGCGTTACGCGCAGATTGATGTCATCAAATCTGAAACCATCGCTACGCTGGTTGCAGAAGATGAATCCCTGGACGCGAACGAGCTGAGCGAAATCCTGCACGCTATCGAGAAAAATGCTGTACGTAGCCGCGTTCTGGCTGGCGAACCGCGTATCGATGGCCGCGAAAAAGACATGATTCGTGGTCTGGATGTGCGTACTGGCGTTCTGCCACGTACTCACGGTTCCGCACTGTTCACCCGTGGCGAAACTCAGGCGCTGGTAACCGCGACTCTGGGTACTGCACGTGACGCACAGAACATCGACGAACTGATGGGCGAGCGCACTGACAGCTTCCTGTTCCACTATAACTTCCCTCCGTACTCCGTAGGTGAAACCGGTATGGTTGGCTCGCCTAAGCGTCGTGAAATTGGTCACGGTCGTCTGGCGAAGCGCGGCGTGCTGGCAGTTATGCCGGAAGCTGACAAATTCCCGTACACCGTTCGTGTGGTTTCTGAAATCACCGAATCTAACGGTTCTTCTTCCATGGCTTCCGTGTGTGGCGCTTCCCTGGCCCTGATGGATGCGGGCGTGCCAATCAAAGCTGCTGTTGCGGGTATCGCAATGGGCCTGGTGAAAGAAGGCGACAACTTTGTTGTTCTGTCTGACATTCTGGGCGACGAAGATCACCTGGGCGATATGGACTTCAAAGTAGCGGGTTCCCGCGAAGGTATCTCTGCACTGCAGATGGATATCAAAATTGAAGGTATCACCAAAGAGATCATGCAGGTTGCACTGAACCAGGCTAAAGGTGCGCGTCTGCACATCCTGGGCGTGATGGAGCAGGCGATCAACGCGCCACGCGGCGACATTTCTCAGTTCGCACCGCGTATCCACACCATTAAGATCAGCCCAGACAAGATCAAAGACGTGATCGGTAAAGGCGGTTCTGTTATCCGTGCTCTGACTGAAGAGACTGGCACCACTATCGAAATCGAAGATGACGGTACTGTGAAGATCGCAGCGACCGACGGCGAAAAAGCGAAATTCGCGATTCGTCGTATCGAAGAGATCACTGCAGAAATCGAAGTGGGTCGCATCTACAATGGTAAAGTGACCCGTATCGTTGACTTTGGCGCGTTCGTTGCCATCGGTGGCGGTAAAGAAGGTCTGGTACACATCTCTCAGATCGCTGACAAGCGCGTTGAGAAAGTGACCGACTACCTGCAGATGAACCAGGAAGTCCCGGTTAAAGTTCTGGAAGTTGACCGCCAGGGCCGTATCCGTCTGAGCATTAAAGAAGCGACCGAGCAGTCTCAGCCTGCTGCCGCGCCGGAAGCCCCGGCCGCAGAACAAGGCGAGTAAGGTTGCATTTGCCCTCCGCTTCGGCGGGGGGCGTATTATCAGGCAGGACGCCTTGTTAGCAGCCGGGGGACAGGACGTTCATCCAATAGTTGTCTTCGGGAGTGGGAAATGAAGCCTTTTTTGCGCTGGTGTTTCGTTGCGACAGCTTTAACGCTGGCAGGATGCAGCAACTCTGCCTGGCGTAAGAGCGAAGTCCTCGCAGTGCCATTGCAACCGACTTTGCAGCAGGAAGTGATTCTGGCACGCATGGAACAAATTCTTGCCAGTCGGGCTTTAACCGATGATGAACGCGCACAGCTTTTATATGAGCGCGGAGTGTTGTATGATAGTCTCGGTCTGAGGGCACTAGCGCGAAATGATTTTTCACAAGCGCTGGCAATCCGACCTGATATGCCTGAAGTATTCAATTACTTAGGTATATATTTAACGCAGGCAGGCAATTTTGATGCTGCCTATGAAGCGTTTGATTCTGTACTTGAGCTTGATCCAACTTACAACTACGCGCACTTGAATCGCGGTATCGCATTGTATTACGGCGGTCGTGACAAGTTAGCGCAAGATGATCTGCTGGCGTTTTATCAAGACGATCCTAATGATCCTTTCCGCGTCCTGTGGCTTTACATCGTTGAGCAGAAGCTCAATGAGAAGCAGGCGAAAGAGGCGTTAAAACAACGCTTCGAGAAATCGGACAAGGAACAATGGGGATGGAACATTGTCGAGTTCTACCTGGGCAACATTAGCGAAGCAACGCTGATGGATAGGCTCAAGGCGGACGCAACGGATAACACCTCGCTCGCTGAGCATCTCAGTGAAACCAACTTCTATTTAGGTAAGTACTACCTAAGTCTGGGGGATATGGACAGCGCTACGGCACTGTTCAAATTAGCGGTTGCTAACAACGTCCACAACTTCGTTGAGCACCGTTATGCATTGTTGGAATTATCGCTCTTGGGCCAGGAGCAAGACGACCTGGCAGAATCGGACCAGCAATAGCTGACGTCACCACATCAGCCCGTAATCATTTTTTGATTGCCATCACCTTAACTGGTGAGGGCGTTGTTGTTCGTCAATACACCTACTTTGAGCCGGTTCACACTTTTCAATGAAAATTGCTAATCATTTTCACGACGAGTTATGTAGACTGGCCGCCATTAATATCGAGGCACTTGTACTACATGGCTGAATTCGAAACCACTTTTGCAGATCTGGGCCTGAAGGCCACTATCCTTGAAGCCCTTAACGATCTGGGTTACGAAAAACCATCTCCGATCCAGGCTGAATGCATCCCGCATCTGCTCTCTGGTCGTGACGTGCTGGGCATGGCCCAGACTGGTAGCGGTAAAACCGCAGCGTTCTCGCTGCCACTGCTGCACAACATTGATCCGGAACTGCGTGCACCGCAGATCCTCGTACTCGCTCCGACCCGTGAACTGGCTGTTCAGGTAGCGGAAGCGATGACTGAATTCTCTAAACACATGCGCGGCGTGAACGTGGTAGCCCTTTACGGCGGCCAGCGTTATGACGTGCAGTTACGCGCCCTGCGTCAGGGTCCACAGATTGTTGTCGGTACACCTGGCCGTCTGCTGGATCACCTGAAACGCGGTACTCTGGATCTCTCTAAACTGAGCGGTCTGGTTCTGGATGAAGCTGACGAAATGCTGCGCATGGGCTTCATCGAAGACGTAGAAACCATTATGGCGCAGATCCCAGAGGGTCATCAGACCGCTCTGTTCTCTGCAACGATGCCAGAAGCGATCCGTCGTATTACTCGTCGCTTCATGAAAGATCCGCAGGAAGTGCGTATCCAGTCCAGCGTAACCACTCGCCCGGACATCAGCCAGAGCTACTGGTCTGTATACGGTATGCGTAAAAACGAAGCGCTGGTGCGTTTCCTGGAAGCAGAAGATTTTGATGCGGCGATTATCTTCGTTCGTACCAAAAACGCGACCCTGGAAGTGGCTGAAGCCCTGGAACGTAGCGGCTATAACAGCGCAGCGCTGAACGGCGACATGAACCAGTCCCTGCGTGAGCAGACTCTGGAGCGTCTGAAAGACGGTCGTCTGGATATCCTGATTGCAACCGACGTGGCAGCACGTGGTCTGGACGTAGAACGTATCAGCCTGGTTGTGAACTACGACATCCCTATGGATTCCGAGTCTTACGTTCACCGTATCGGTCGTACCGGTCGTGCGGGTCGTGCTGGCCGTGCTCTGCTGTTCGTTGAGAACCGCGAGCGTCGTCTGCTGCGTAACATCGAACGCACCATGAAGCTGACCATTCCAGAAGCAGAACTGCCAAATGCAGACCTGCTGGGCAAACGCCGCCTGGAAAAATTCGCCGCGAAAGTACAGCAGCAGCTGGAAAGCAGCGATCTGGATCAGTACCGTGCTCTGCTGGCGCAAATTCAGCCGACTGTGGAAGGCGAAGAGCTGGACATCGAAACTCTGGCTGCAGCGCTGCTGAAAATGGCACAGGGCGAACGTGCTCTGATCGTGCCACCTGATGCACCGATGCGTCCTAAGCGTGAATTCCGTGAGCGCGATGAGCGTTTCGAGCGTCGCGGTAACGATCGTAATGACCGTGGTCCACGTGGCGACCGTCCAGAGCGTAGCGGTGAAGACCGTCCACGTCGTGAGCGTCGTGACGCAGGCGATATGGAACTGTACCGCATTGAAGTTGGCCGTGATGATGGTGTTGAAGTTCGTCATATCGTTGGCGCTATCGCGAACGAAGGCGACATCAGTAGCCGTTACATCGGTAACATCAAGCTGTTCGGTACGCACTCTACGATCGAACTGCCAAAAGGCATGCCGGGCGAAGTTCTGCAGCACTTTACTCGCACCCGCATCCTGAACAAACCGATGAACATGCAGCTGATGGGCGATGCCCAGCCGCGTCCTGATCGTGGTCCTCGCCGTGAAGGTGATCGTCCAGCGGGCGAGCGTCGTTTCGGTGGCGGTGAGCGTCGTGAAGGCGGTCGTGGTCCTCGTCGTGATGGCGCAGCACCAGCCGGTGCAGGTCGCTTCAGCGGTGAGCGTCGCGAAAACCGCGGCCCACGTCGCGATGAAGGTACTGCACGTCGTCGTGACGCGTAATTGCCACGCCTGATACACGCCTGATAGCGTAAAGTAATCATTACAGCCCCGATATTTTTTATCGGGGCTTTTTTTATTCCATTTGTACTATCGTACTGGTACAGTGCGACACATTAAAATGCAGTAGCAAAATGTTTAACTGGAGAAACGGCTGTATGGCGACACTAACCACCACACAAACTTCACCTTCGCTGCTCGGCGGCGTGGTGATTATCGGCGGGACGATAATCGGTGCAGGGATGTTTTCCCTGCCGGTGGTCATGTCCGGTGCGTGGTTCTTCTGGTCGCTGGCAGCGCTGGTGTTTACCTGGTTCTGCATGCTGCATTCGGGGTTGATGATCCTTGAGGCGAACCTGAACTACCGTATCGGGTCGAGCTTCGACACCATCACTAAAGACCTGCTGGGGAAAGGCTGGAACCTGATAAACGGCATCTCGATTGCTTTCGTGCTGTATATCCTGACCTACGCCTACATTTCGGCGAGCGGTTCGATACTGCACCACACGTTTTCTGAAATGTCGCTGAATGTCCCGGCGCGTGTGGCGGGTCTGATCTTTGCGCTAGCCGTGGCGTTTATCGTCTGGATGAGCACCAAAGCGGTGAGCCGCATGACCGCCATCGTCCTCGGTGCAAAAGTCATCACTTTCTTCCTGACCTTCGGCAGCCTGCTGGGTCATGTCACGCCCGCGACGCTGTTTAACGTTGCCGAAAGCCACGCGTCGTACTCGCCGTACCTGCTCATGACGTTGCCATTCTGCCTGGCGTCATTTGGCTACCACGGTAACGTCCCGAGCCTGATGAAGTATTACGGCAAAGATCCTCGCACCATTATTCGCTGCCTGGTTTACGGCACGCTGCTGGCGCTGGGGCTGTATGTGATTTGGCTTTTGGGGACGATGGGTAACATCCCGCGTCCTGAATTCATCGGCATTGCGCAGAAGGGCGGCAACATCGATGTGCTGGTGCAGGCGCTGAGTGGCGTACTAAACAGCCGCAGTCTGGATCTGCTGCTGGTGGTGTTCTCGAACTTTGCCGTGGCGAGTTCGTTCCTCGGGGTGACGCTGGGGCTGTTTGACTATCTGGCGGATCTGTTTGGCTTTGACGATTCCGCGTTGGGTCGTCTCAAAACCGCGTTGCTGACCTTCCTGCCGCCGATTGTCGGTGGCCTGCTGTGGCCGAACGGGTTCCTGTACGCTATCGGCTATGCCGGTTTAGCGGCCACCATTTGGGCGGCGATCGTTCCGGCGCTGCTGGCCCGTAAATCACGTAAACGCTTTGGCAGCCCAAAATTCCGCGTCTGGGGCGGCAAGCCGATGATTGCCCTGATTCTGATCTTTGGTGTCGGAAACGCGCTGGTACACGTGCTGTCGAGCTTTGATGTGTTGCCGGTGTATCAGTAAGACGATTGCCGGATGGCGGCTGCGCCTTATCCGGCATAAAAATCTGCAGGCCCGGCAGGCGTATCGCCACCGGGCACAAACGCTATCCTAACAACTCTTCTTTAACCTGCATGGCCAGATCAAACGAGTGCAAACGCGCCTGGTGATCGAAAATCTGCCCGTTAACCATAATCTCGTCGGCCTGCGTTTCTCGTAGCACCGCCTCCAGCCCGTGACGCACTTTCGCTTTATCGCCCACCAGCGACATACTGAGCGCCTGCTGTACACCGTACTGTTCCGACGCTGACCACAGCTGATGCATATTCTCCACCGGCGGCGGCAGCTGTCCGCTCTCGCCGCGGCGCAGCTTCGCAAACGCCTGCTGCATGGAGGTAAAGAGGAATTCCGCATCGCGGTTACTGTCGGCGGCGATAATGTTGATACACACCATCGCGTGCGGTTTTTCCAGCCGTTCGGACGGTTTGAACTGAGTGCGATAGAGATGCAGCGCCTGATGCAGCATATCCGGGGCAAAGTGTGAGGCAAACGCAAACGGCAGGCCGAGCTGCGCCGCCAGCTGTGCGCTATACAGACTCGAACCGAGCAGCCACACGGGGATCTTCTCGCCGTAACCGGGTACCGGGCGCACCTGCGGATGAGGATCGCGCGCATCAAACCAGTCCACCAGCTCCGCCACATCGCGCGGGAAGTTATCAATATCACCGCCCATATGACGACGCAGCGCGCGCATAGTCGGCTGATCGCTGCCTGGAGCACGGCCAAGCCCTAAATCAATTCGCCCGGGATAGAGCGTATTCAGGGTGCCAAACTGTTCGGCAATCACCAGCGGGGAGTGGTTCGGCAACATTACGCCGCCCGAGCCGAGATGAAGAGTCGTGGTGTTTGCCGCCAGATAGCCAATCAGCACCGAGGTCGCCGCGCTGGCGATGCCCACCATGTTGTGATGTTCCGCCAGCCAGTAGCGATGATAGCCACGCTGTTCAGCGAGACGGGCGAGATCCAGAGAGTGAGAAAAAGCTTCTCGGGCCGAGGAGCCTTCTGGGATCGGCGCCAGATCGAGCACCGAAAAAGGAATGGATTTATCAGTCATAACAGCTCACTTTGTCGACGGTGAATCTTTTAATAGTGCATTAAAAATTAATAACCGTTGTTAACAAAGTGAGCTTTTACACTTCATCCTTCAAACTGCCTGTGCGTAGGCTTGATCTGTTTATCCCGACACTGACTTGAGTATGGTCCCGTGGATTTCCAGACTTGCCGCTTTCATGCAGCTTAAAAGATGTCTACATTTAGGCCTGCAGCTCCAGCCCGGCCACACGTTTCCAGTAACCGTTGCAGTCGCTGTTTGCCTTCAGCGGCAGGGGAGCGGTGCCATTTTCGTTGGCACGAAACGCATCCAGCATCGCAAACACGTTAGTGTCCAGCGGGGACAGGCGCACCATATCCACCACGCCTTGCATCGACGTCAGCTCGTTGCCGAGATTGTAAACATAGCCGCTCATGGTCTGAATGCCGTTAAGGACAAAGACCTGCTGGTTCTCCTGCGACAGCATATTGCGTCCGTTGGGATACTTGATGCAGCAGGTTTCGCACTCGTCTTTCGGGCGGTCTTCGGAGCGGGCAGTGAAGCAGCGCGCGGAATACGCCAGCGGCAGATGCCCGTAGCTCAACACTTCCACTTCAAACTGATTGCGGATGCCCAGCTCTTCACACTGATTCAGCAGGTTGACCAGCCAGTCGCGGGAGAGTTCCACCGGCATACACCAGCGCGTCATCCCCTGTTTCAGCAGCAGGCGCAGGGTCACGGCGTTATAGCAGTTGAGCGCGTGTCCGGCGACAAACGGCAGCTTGCGTTCAGCGCACATGTTCACCACGCCAAGATCGCTCGCTTCCAGCAGGAAATCACCGTTCTCGACGTAGCGTTTAATCTCGCCCAGCTCCGATGAGGCCTGCACCAGCGCAAGCGTCGACAGCACCACCTGCTTGCCGCTGCCGGCGAGGTTTTTCGCCATATCCAGCCAGTCGCCCACTTTGGTTGCACGACGTTTGCTGCAGACGGACTCCCCGAGATAAATCGTATCGGCGCTACTGCCCGCCGCCTGCTGGTAAAAGTCTTCCAGCGTCTCTTTTGACCAGTAGTAGAGCACGGGTCCTAATGAATATTTCATGGATTATCTCACTGCCATTTACGGTGATACGCGCCAAGCGTGGTTTGCGTGCCTTCGGACATCGCGCCCAGGGTGTCCATCCAGGCCGGTTGTGGGGCGTAATTCTGCGGATCGGCCATGCAGCGATCGATCGCCTGTCGCCACACTTTCGCCACCTGGCTGACGTACGCCGGGCTGCGCTGACGACCTTCGATTTTCACCGAGGCAATGTTCGCCGCCAGCAGTTCCGGCAGCAGTTCCAGCGTGTTCAGGCTGGTGGGTTCTTCCAGGGCGTGATACCGCTCGCCGTCGACCAGATAACGGCCCTTGCACAGCGTCGGATATCCGGCGTTTTCCCCGTCCTGATAGCGGTCGATCAGCACGTCATTCAGACGCGACTCCAGCCCCTGTGGCGTCTGCTGCCAGCGCACAAAGCGGGCAGGGGAGCAGGCCCCGACGGTATTCGGTGATTCGCCAGTCAGATAGGACGAGAGATAGCAGCGGCCTTCAGCCATGATGCACAGGCTGCCGAACGCAAAAACTTCCAGTGGAACTGGCGAGACCCGCGCCAGTTGCTTAACCTGATGAATAGACAGCACGCGCGGCAACACCACGCGGGCGACGTCAAAGTGACGATGATAAAAGCGCACGGCCTCTTCGTTGGTGGCCGAGGCCTGAACAGAGACATGGCGCTCAATATGCGGATAGCGTTCTGCGGCATACTCCAGCATAGCGAGGTCGGCGAGGATCAACGCGTCTGCCCCGAGCTGTGCCGCCATATCCACCGCGCGCTGCCAGCGTACATAGCCATCGGGATGCGCAAAGGTGTTGATGGCGATATGTAATTTGCGGCGGTGCTGGTGAACGAAATTGACCGCTTCCTGGAGCTTCTTCTCCGTGAAGTTCAGACCAGCAAAGTGGCGGGCGTTGGTGTCATCTTTCAGCCCGATATAGACCGCATCGGCGCCGTTTTCGATGGCCGCTTTAAGTGCCGGAAGGTTTCCGGCTGGACAGAGCAGCTCCATAATTTATCCTGACGTTCGCTGCCCCAGAGGGCACAAAATTGTTAACGAACGGGGAGTTTAATTAACCTCCACGCGACAATTTTTGATTTAAGGCAGTTAATGGCGTATTGATGACACCAATAATCAATCATGCCGCAATACGGTTTGTTGATTTACGCCGCTACGATGGCTGCCGGATATGGCAAAATAACAGGATTATCGACATCAGGGAGTAAAGCTCGTGCTGGAAAAACTGCGTTCACGCCTCGTACAATTTGGTCCATCTCTGCTGAGCGTGCCGGTCAAACTCACGCCGTTCGCTCTTAAACGCCAGGTGATTCAGCAGGTGCTGAGCTGGCAGTTCCGCCAGGCGCTGGAAGAGGGCGAGCTGGAGTTTCTCGACGGGCGCTGGCTACGTATCGAGGTGCGTGACATCGGACTGTGCTGGTTTACCTCCGTGGAGAACGGCAAGCTGATGGTCAGTGATTCCGCCCCGGCGGATGTCAGTTTCAGCGCGAATGCCAGCGATCTGCTGATGATCGCCGCGCGTAAGCAGGACCCGGATACCCTCTTCTTCCAGCGTCGTCTGGTGATTGAAGGGGATACCGAGCTTGGCCTGTACGTCAAAAATTTAATGGATGCCATTGAGCTGGATCAGATGCCGAAGGCGCTGCGCACGGTGCTGATGCAAATGGCCGATTTCGTTGAGGCGGGTCTGAAAACCCCGCCCGAAAGTAAACACACTTCAGTAGGTGAGCCATGCTGATTCGAGTTGAAATTGGGATTGATGCCCCTGGCATTGATTCATTATTACGTCGGTCATTCCCGGAAGACGCCGAGGCCCGACTGGTCCACGATCTGCGTGAAGACGGGCTGGTCACGCTCGGCCTGGTTGCGACGGATGACGAAGGACAGGTTGTGGGTTACGTGGCGTTCAGCCCGGTCGCCGTTCAGGGCGAAGATCTTCAGTGGGTCGGAATGGCACCGCTGGCGGTCGACGAAAACTATCGCGGTCAGGGGCTGGCGCGCCAGCTGGTCTATGAAGGGCTGGATTCTCTGAATGAGTTCGGATACGCGGCGGTGGTCACGCTGGGCGACCCGGCGTTCTATGGCCGTTTAGGTTTTGAACCTGCCGCGCCTTACGATCTGCACTGCCGCTGGCCGGGTACTGAGACCGCCTTCCAGGTGCATCGTCTGGCAGATGACGCTCTCAATGGCGTCAGCGGTCTGGTTGAGTATCACGAACACTTCAATCGTCTTTAATCGACGCGTTTTGCAGGCTCTCGCGTAGCGCCTCAAACGAATCATCCCCGGCGACGAGGCGCTCTTTCTGGCGCTTCGTCAGCTGCTTAATGCGGTACTCCATCTTCAGTGCCAGTGAGCGCTCACCGACATGCGCCGAAAAGGCCAGCGTCAGTTCACCTTTCCCCCGCAGCGCTTTGGCGCCTTTTCCCGTTTGATGTTCAAGGAAACGCCGCGCTACATCGGTGGTAATCCCGGTGTAGAGGGCATTATTGGCCGTTCGGACAAGATAGAGAAACCAGCACACAGTTTGCAGATTCAGTATGTTAAGGTGAATGCACCATAGCATGAGAGAGCGCGAAAATGGAAACTCTGGCCGCTATCAGCCGTTGGCTGGCAAAGCAGCACGTCGTCACCTGGTGTGTCCATCAGGAGGGCGAGCTGTGGTGTGCGAATGCGTTTTACCTTTACGATCCCGAACGCGTCGCGTTTTACCTCTTAAGCGAAGACAAAACCCGTCATGCGCAGATGTCCGGGTCACAAGCACCTGTCGCTGGCACCGTTAATGGCCAGCCGAAAAATGTCGCGCTGATTCGTGGCGTGCAGTTCAAAGGCGAGATCCGCCGTCTGGAAGGGGAAGAGAGCGACGCGATGCGCAAGCGCTATACGCGTCGCTTCCCGGTGGCGCTTGCCCTGTCAGCGCCCGTCTGGGAAATTCGCCTCGATGAGCTGAAGTTCACAGACAACACGCTGGGCTTTGGCAAAAAGCTTCACTGGCTACGAGCCGAGCAGGCGTAACGCTTCGCGATTAAAGGCGGGAAGATCGTCCGGTGTACGGCTGGTCACCAGCTGATTGTTGTCGACGACCACTTCCTGATCGTAAAAATCAGCGCCCGCGTTTTTAAGATCGATAACGATCGGTTTAACCGCCGTCAGCTTGCGCCCGCGCACCACTTCGGCGCTGATCAGCAGCTGTGGCCCATGGCAGATCGCGAAGACAGGCTTGCCGCTGGAGACAAAATCGCGCGTGAACGTCACAAAGCGCTCGTCACCGCGCAGCGTATCCGGGGAGTGACCGCCAGGCAGCAGCAGGGCGTCGAAATCCGCCGGACGCACCTCATCAATGGCTTTGTCGATAGTAACGCTGGCTTCGCCTTTATGGCCTTTCACCGTTTTTCCGGCCTGCTTGTCGATGGTGATGACCTCATGTCCCGCCTTGCGGAACGCCTCTGCAGGAGAGGTGAACTCTGAATCTTCAAACTCATCGGTGATCAAGACGGCTATTTTCTTGCTCATGCTTCCTCCGTTGTTTTGGCTTCAGACAGATTTTTTGCCGTTTGTGGTAAATACTTACCCGTAACAGACTTTTAAGTGTGGCTAAGCAGACTGAAATCGCAAACGGACTAATCTGCAAAGGAGACAAAATGAGCCAGGTATTAATCACAGGTACCACCGGGCTGGTGGGCGGACACTTGTTGCGAATGCTGATCCAGCAGCCCTGGATCAACTACATTGCCGCGCCGACGCGACGCCCGCTGGCGGATATTTCCGGCGTCTTTAACCCCCACGATCCGCAGCTAACCGATGCACTTGGCCAGGTGCAGGATCCGATTGATATCGCCTTCTGCTGCCTGGGCACGACCCGCCGCGAAGCCGGGAGCAAAGAGGCTTTTATCCACGCCGACTACACGCTGGTGGTGGACACGGCGCTCACGGCTAAACGGCTGGGCGCAAAGCATTTTCTGGTGGTCAGCTCAATGGGGGCCAATGCCAGCTCGCCGTTCTTTTACAACAAAGTGAAAGGCAAAATGGAAGATGCGCTGATTGCGCAAAACTGGGAGCGGCTCACGATTGTGCGACCGTCAATGTTGCTGGGCGATCGCGAAAAGCAGCGTTTTAATGAGTCCATTTTTGCGCCCCTGTTCCAGCTTTTTCCGGGTAACTGGAAATCTATTCAGGCGCGTGATGTGGCGAGCGCTATGCTGCACGAAGCGCGTTCTCCCTCAAAAGAGGGCGTCAATATTATCCCCTCGGCTAAACTGCGTGAAATCGCCAAAGGTGAGGCGTAAACTCCCCGGGCTAAATTAATTACACTCCCCGGGGAATGCTATGACTGGTCAGTCTTCATCTCAGGCGGCAACGCCATTTCAGTGGTGGAAGCCCGCACTCTTTTTTCTCGTCGTTATTATTGGTCTTTGGTATGTGAAATGGCAGCCCTATTACGGCAAAGCGTTCACCGCCGCGGAAACCCACAGCATCGGTAAATCCATACTGGCGCAGGCAGAAACTAGCCCGCTGCAGGCGGCCTGGGATTACGCGATGGTCTACTTTCTGGCGGTCTGGAAAGCTGCGGTACTGGGTGTGCTGCTCGGTTCCCTGATTCAGGTGCTGATCCCGCGCCACTGGCTGATGCGTACGCTTGGACAGCCACGCTTTCAGGGGACGCTGCTTGGCACGATCTTCTCTCTGCCTGGAATGATGTGTTCCTGCTGCGCGGCGCCCGTGACGGCGGGGATGCGGCGCCAGAATGTGTCAATGGGCGGGGCGCTGGCTTTCTGGATGGGAAATCCGGTGCTCAACCCGGCGACGCTGGTCTTTATGGGCTTTGTGCTGGGCTGGCATTTCGCGCTGATCCGCCTGGTGGCCGGGGTGATCATGGTGCTGGTCGTTGCTTCACTGGTGCAGTATCTGGTGAAAGATCGGCTCGTGCAGCCTGTCTCCATCGACGTTGCCACGCCTGAACCGCAAGGGACGTTTTTCTCCCGCTGGGGCAAGGCGCTGTGGCAGCTCTTCTGGAGCACCATCCCGGTCTATATTCTGGCGGTGCTGGTCCTTGGCGCGGCGCGTGTCTGGTTGTTCCCTCATGCGGACGGGGCGATCGATAACACGCTGCTGTGGGTGATTGCGATGGCGGTTGCCGGATGCCTGTTTGTCATCCCGACGGCGGCAGAAATCCCGATTGTGCAGACCATGATGCTCGCGGGGATGGGCGCTGCACCTGCGCTGGCGCTTTTGATGACGCTTCCGGCGGTCAGCCTGCCGTCACTGATTATGCTGCGCAAATCATTCCCGGCAAAAGCCCTGTGGCTGACGGGACTGCTGGTGGCGATAGGCGGGGTTATCACGGGCAGCATTGCGCTGCTGTAAGACATAAAAAACCCGGCAATCGCCGGGTTTTTTATTATTTGATGAAGGTAAAGGCGGTCGTGACTTTCTTCACACCGCTCACGCGGCTGGCAATATCAGCTGCCGCTTTGCCTTCACGATCCGTGACCAGACCGAGCAGGAACACTTCGCCATTCTCGGTGGTCACTTTCACGTTGGACGATTTCACCTGATCGCTACCCAGCAACTGGGAGCGCACTTTGGTGGTGATCCAGGTATCCGACGACGCAGTGCCCAGACCAATCGGCTGGCCCTGACGCACTTCGTTAAACACCTCGGTGGTGCCTTCTACGCCCATGGCAATCTGTTTCGCACGGGACGCGAGATCCAGATTCGGCGCCTGGCCTGCCAGCAGCACTTTGCCCTGATAGGCGGTGACGTTGATACGCGCTTCTTTCTTAATTTGTTCGTCTTTCGACAGGGCGCTGTTCACGCGCAGTTCCAGCGTACCGTCGTCCACCTGAGTTCCCACAGAGCGCGGGTCGGTTGCGGCTTTGGTGCCAACAGCCGCAGTACCCACAACGGCCGCCGCGATGCATCCCTGAAGCAGCAGCGCAGAAATAAGGACTGCGAGGGGCGTTAATGCCTTCATTAGTACTCCTTAATCATCCTGGTGAGGGAAAAGCGTGTTATCGATCAGATCGCATAAGCAGTTCACCGTCAGCATGTGCATTTCCTGAATGCGCGCGCTGCGATGCGAAGGAATGCGGATTTCCACATCCTGCGGCCCTAAAAGACCCGCCAGTTCGCCACCGTCATAGCCCGTCAGCGCGACGATAGTCATGTCGCGCGTCACTGCCGCCTCAACGGCTTTGACGATATCGCGGCTATTACCGCGCGTGGAAATCGCCAGCAGAACATCCCCGGCATGCCCTAAGGCGCGTACCTGTTTTGCGTATATTTCGTCATGCAGACGATCGTTGGCAATCGCCGTTAAGACCACATTATCGGTATTAAGTGCAATGGCGGGTAAACTTGGGCGTTCTGTTTCAAAACGATTGATCATGCTGGCAGCAAAATGCTGTGCGTTGGCGGCCGATGTGCCATTGCCACAACAGAGGATTTTGTTGCCATTAAGCAGGGACTGCACCAGCGTCATCGCGGCACGAGAAATAGCATCCGGGAGGGCTTCCGCCGCTGCAATCTGAGTTTGAATGCTTTCTGTGAAACAAACCTTAATTCTTTCGAGCACGTTATCCCTTTAAAACTTTGTTTTAGACGTCTTCGCCAAAGGCGTTTTTAAGCCATTCTACGTCGTTTCCGGTGAAGGCTACCACATCGAACCGGCAATCCACAGTATCAAAACTCCCATTATGGCGGGCGAGCCACAAGTGGGCAGTTTGTAATAATTTACGTTGTTTGGCGAGCGTCACGCTGGCGGCAGCGCCACCAAAGCGGGACGACTGTCGGAAACGGACTTCAATAAACACGGTGACCTGACCCTCTTTCATGATCAGATCAATTTCGCCGCCCCGTCCACGAACGTTGGCGGCGATAAAGCGCAGTCCTTTGCCTTCCAGCCAGCGACGCGCTGTTAACTCCCACGCGTCGCCCATCTGTTTACGGCTTAACTCGCCGGGACGATCTGCCCCTGCTGGTATTTGAGCCATGATAACTTCCTGTTAATCACGCAATCCTGGGTCGCGGTGAGATCGCCGGTGTTGCCGTTAAGCTCAAAGCCCGGCACCTGACGCATCTGGGTAAAGTGGTTAGCCAGCGCCCACGCATCCACGCCCATCGCATAAAGACGTGCGAGGGAGTAATCGTTACGCACGCTGCTTAGCGCCTGCTGCATCAGGGCCGGATTGCTGCCCGCCAGCATTGGAATTTCGCTGTACTGCAGGCCGTCCATCTCCAGACGGAAATCCGGGCCAGCCGTACCTTGCGCGCTACGTGAGCTGGCATACAAGGTTACACCGCTCTGGCTACCGTTACGCATCGCAATCATCGGCTTGATAAAGGCAATCTCTTCTGGCGTGGCGACAATGTACGCCGCGTCCACTTTACCGCCACCGCTGATTTGTGCATCAGTCGGCGGAGCCGGGATGGTCAGGCCGCCGATGGTGACGCTCTGCTGCTGAGGCAGGCTGGCCGAAATCGGGCTGCCAGTCAGGGCGATACCTGAACCGCCGTTGACGCCTGCACGCAGTTCAGACGTTGAACCGAATTTCTGCTGCAGTACCACGCTGCCGCCCAGCTGTTGCCACTCCTGAGCAAACGCATTCGCCACGCGATCGCCGAGAGCACTACGCGGTGTCAGCAGCAGCGGAGCCTGTTTCCCCTGTTCGTGGATATGACGCGCGGCGTCACGCGCCTCATCTTCCGGCGAAAGTGCGAAATAGCAAATGTTCGCGCGGTTTTGCACTTGCTCAGGTTGATTGAGGGCCAGCACGTTCAGCGTGGTGTTGCTCTTCATCAGCTCTTCAACGTTATTCTTCAGCAGCGGGCCGACCACAATGCTGGCACCGTCCTGCTGAACCTGCGCCAGAACCTGATCGATCGGCTGTGAGCTGGTGTCGTAAATCTTCAGTTCGGCGCCTGGATTTGCGGTGGTGGCCGCAACGGCCTGTGGCTGAGCGGCAGGCTGCTGTTCCGGTGCGGTGGTTTGCGGGGCAGTAACAGCGGTATCGGTTGCCGGGGCTGCTGGCGCTTGCGCCGGAGTCTGTTCCTGCGCTTCGGGCGCTGGCGCAGCCACCGGAGGCGTGGTTGGCGCCGTGACCGGATTCTGCATCGTGCCCTGGGCAGGCGCTTGCGAGGTCGTTAAATCACTGGTTTCCGCCGCTGACGGGCTAATCACATCATTGACGTTGGCGGCCTGTGCAGCCTGTGCCGGGACGGCGTTCCCCGCAACGGCGGTGGTGCCGTTTTTCGCCGCTTCAAAGCCCTGCTGAATGGTGCGACCAAACACCGCCGCCTGCCCATTCAGGGGCAGTAACAGGGCGATTTTATTGACGGAAGCCGGTTTGAAGTTCTGCACGTTCACCAGCTGCGTTGGCAGCATTTTCGCGCCTGGATTTTGCGGATAGCGAGTCTGCCAGTCGGTGATCCCGGCTTTGAGCATTTTCGGATCGCTGCGGTTGTTGAACCACATCTGCTGCAAATCCAGCCAGCCCTGGAGGACGTTTTCGTCGGCGTTGATCACCAGCGTTTGCGCCTGTTCCGGCGTCATAGCGGAAAGCGCCTGCCAGGTGGCGTCGATATTTTTCTGCTTAGCATCGCCGCTCAGCAGTGGCTCCTGCGCAATCAGCGCGCGGAGCAGGGCCAGCGAAGGGCGGCCCTGTTCGGCGGCGATGGTCGCCTGCCAGTAGCGTGCCTGTTGGTTGTTATCCAGCGCTTTCACGTCGATATCAGCGAGGATCTTTTTCGCCGCCGCGTAATCTTTCTGCGCGGTTTTCACTTCGGCCGACAGCAGAGTCTGTTCGCGGCGCTGGGTATCGTTCAGTTCCTGCGGCAGCTGGTTGTACAGATCGACCGCCTGCTGCGTTTTGCCTTCTTTCAGCAGTGAACGAATGGCAAGTAATTGCCAGTTGGTCTTGGTATCATCTGAGCTTTGCGACATTTGTTGCAGATAATAGCCAGAATCAGCCTGCGCAGTACCCTGCATATGGGCAGCAGTCTGATCGGGCGCCTGAGTGCCACAGCCTGCGAAAATCAGCGCTGCCAGCACAATGGGCAGGCTGCGCGAAGCTTTTGTTCGAAGAAACGTTAAGGGTACCATACTGTATCCAGTGATATTTTTTAGGCAATGCTCAATATTAAATCGGCAATACGGACTAAACAATGAAACAACACGAAACGGCAGATAATTCTCAAGGCCAGCTTTATATTGTACCTACTCCTATCGGGAATTTGTCTGATATTACCCAACGTGCGCTCACCGTTTTACAAGCTGTTGATTTAATTGCCGCTGAAGATACCCGCCATACTGGCCTGCTGCTGCAACATTTCGCGATCAGCGCCAAAATGTTTGCCTTGCACGATCACAATGAGCAACAAAAAGCCGAAACGCTGGTGGCTAAACTGAAAGAAGGGATGACTATCGCACTGGTGTCCGATGCAGGGACGCCGCTGATCAACGATCCGGGCTATCACCTGGTGCGTACCTGCCGCGAAGCGGGTATCCGCGTGGTGCCGCTGCCGGGCCCGTGCGCAGCGATTGCCGCTTTAAGCGCGGCGGGCCTGCCATCCGACCGCTTCTGTTACGAAGGTTTCTTACCGGCAAAATCCAAAGGCCGTCGCGACGTTCTGAAGGATCTCGAAGCCGAACCGCGTACGTTGATTTTCTATGAATCAACCCACCGTCTGCTGGACAGTTTAGAAGATATGGTTGCCGTCTGGGGTGAATCTCGCTACGTGGTGCTGGCCCGCGAGCTGACCAAAACCTGGGAAAACATCCACGGCGCACCGGTCGGTGAACTGCTGGCATGGGTGAAAGAGGACGAAAACCGCCGCAAAGGGGAGATGGTGCTGATCGTCGAAGGCCATAAAGCGCAAGAAGAGGCGCTACCTGCCGAAGCGCTGCGCACTCTGGCGCTTCTGCAAGCCGAACTGCCGCTGAAAAAAGCCGCCGCCCTCGCCGCCGAAATCCACGGCGTGAAAAAGAATGCGCTGTATAAGCATGCCCTGGAGCAGCAGGGGGAATAATCCCGTTGTTGGCCGGGCAAGCATAGCTATGCCCGGCACGCTCATAGTTACAAAATCCCCAATCCCGACCCCGCAATTGCCAGCACAAAAGTGACGGCAATCAGCATTACCGGATGCGCTTTCTTGACCCGCAGCAGGTAGTACATCAGCAGGGTATAGCCCATCGGCAAAATGTTCGGGAACACCTTGTCGAAGAAGTCCTTCTGCAGCGCCACGCTGTGAGTGGCATCGATGGCAAAGCTGGTGACAACGTTGATATGCACATACGAGGCTATCAGCCCGCCGATCACCGTGATCCCAAGAATGGTTGCCGACCGGGCGATCATCTGTGAATTTTCTCGCACCTTATCGATCGCTTTGATCCCCACCGTATACCCAACATGCGTCCAGCCTACACGCAGGAAGAAGATCGCAAGGTAAACGGCGAAGAACAGTATCGGTCCCAGCAGGTTGCCCTGGCTGGCAAACGACGAACAAATCCCGGCCATGATCGGCAGCAGCGTAAACCAGAAAATCGCGTCGCCAATTCCGGCGATAGGACCAAACAGCGCCACTTTCAACCCTTTAATGGTGCTGCGGTTTTCGCCTTTCTCCTCCATGGAGATCAACAGGCCCATCAGGAACCCCACCAGATTCGGGTGAGTGTTGATAAATTCCAGATGATCCTTCATCGCCGCGCTTAACCCTTCTTTGTCGCCTTTGTAGATCTTTTTCAGGATCGGCAACATCGCCCAGGTAAAACCGCCCGCCTGCATGCGTTCGTAGTTAAAGCTCGCCTGCAGCAGAGAGGAGCGAAAGCCAAGGCGGGTAATGTCTTTTTTACTGATTTCAGATCCCATTACTGTAATCCTCTTCATCTTTTTTCGCAGCAGTGACAGCGGGCTGCGCGGCGTTTTTGGCTTTAGCATTAAAGAACTCATACACCGCAAATCCGGCCCCCAGCACGGCCACCGGAAGTAGGTTGCTCACCTGGATATAACAGACAAACAAGAACCCGGCGATGAGATACGGAATGTACTGCGCCTTGAACATGACGCGCAGCAGCAGGCCGAAGCCGACCGCAGGCAGAATGCCGCCCGCGACTTCAAAGCCGTGGGTAAGCCAGGCAGGCATCGCTTTGACCAGCGCCTGCATGGCTCCTTGCGCCAGATAAGTGCAGAGGAAGGTAATGACGGCGTAAGTGCAGGCGACAATCAGCGTCGTTGTCCAGTTCAGACGGGCGAAAGCGGCGGTGTTGGTCTCTTTCGCGTACTTATCGGCCTTCGACATAAACAGCGAGAACGCTGAATAGAAGAACAGAATCACATACTGCATCAGCAAGCTAAACGGCAGCCCAAGACCGATAGCGGTTTTGGCATCGACCCCGGTGGACCAGGCAATGACGGTGGTCATCACCCCGGCCATAATCGGGTTCGGCGGCTGCACACCGCCGGCAGGGGTTAAACCGGCGAACGCCAGCTCCGTCAAACCGCCGGTAATTAAGCCGATGTGGATATCGCCCAGAATCGCCCCGGTGAGGGTACAAACGATGATGGGACGAAACAGAAACAGTGCTTCCAGCCAGAAATCTATCCCTAGAAAAAATACTAAAGCCGCCAGGGATATCCCCTGAATCAATGTTATTTCGTGCATTTTTTTGCCTCGTAATGATGACTTCAGCTATTTGAATGTCGAGACACTGCCACTAATCGGGGATGCCCTCTTTCGCATCACCGGGAACATCCTGGATAAAAAGATTCACGCCGCTGTGCTTGATAAAGCGCAGATCGTCGAGATCCTGTTCGTCGACATACACTTTGCTGCTGATCTGCCGTTTCCCCTCCGAGAAGTGCATATTGCCGACGTTGACATCCTTCAGCGGCACGCCGCCCTCAATCAGTTTCCTGACGATGTCCGGCGTGCGGCAAATCAGGAAAATTTTCTGATGCGGCGCGGCTTTTTCAATGATGGCGATAGTCTTCTCGATGGAGAAAAAGCGGATACCAAATCCATAGGTATCGGCGGTGATGCCCATCAGTTTTTGCTGGATCTCGTCTTTAGCGACCTCATCGTCAACGACGATCAACAAATTGGCTCCGATGGTCGACGTCCATGTCACACCAACCTGACCATGCACCAGACGATTATCGATACGGGTCAATAAGATATTGGGACTGCTCATAGTCTTCCTTCCTGCCGATGTTGAGTTGTAAGTGTTGTTGTCTTTATCAAACGGTGGCGGAATCGAGCACCAGCTTGTTGGCCGATCCGCAGACGTTTATTTTGTTTTTTACCACCTCTTTCATGGCGTCCATACCCACTCGCATGTAGTAACGCGGATCGTTACCCTGCGGATTTTCGCGAAACCACTCTTTGACCGCCGCGGAAAACGCGATTTTCAGTTCCGTCGCCACATTCACTTTGCACACGCCAAGCTCAATAGTGCGACGCACATATTCATCCGGCACATCGCTCGCGCCGTGCAGGACCAGCGGAATATCCACCACGTCGCGGATTTCACCCAGACGCTTAAAATCAATTTTCGGCGTTTTGGTATACAGCCCATGCGCCGTGCCGATCGCCACTGCGAGGCTGTCGACGCCGGTCAGTTCGACAAAGCGTTTCGCTTCCTGCGGGTCCGTCAGAAATGCGCTCTCTGCGTCCACGCTCATGTCGTCTTCCATACCGCCCAGCCGTCCCAGCTCTGCCTCGACGCTGCAATCATTGAGATGGCAGAAATCCACCACCGATTTCACCAGCTTCACGTTCTGCTCAAACGGGTAATGACTGCCGTCAATCATCGCGCTGCGCACGCCCGCATGGACCTTGCGACGAATATCGTCCAGTGATTCGTGATGATCGAGATGCAGTGCCAGCGGCATGTTGTAGCTGATGGAGTAGGCGCTGCACAGGGCGTAGATCTCTTCGAAGGCGATATGTTTATAAGTGCCAGGCGTTCCGGCGAGGATCACCGGCGATCGCATTTCGCTGCACACTTCGAGGATCGCCTGGATCGTCTCGGCGTTATGGATGTTAAACGCAGGAACGGCATACCCTTTTGCCTGGGCATCCTGAAGAAGATACTTGGTGGAGATAATGCTCATGATGCGCTCCTTGGGGCTGGCCACGGGTGAATCACAACGCCTTGCACTACGCGATTGACGGTACCGCTGGCGGATGGGGTGTCCGGGGTATTGCCGACGCTAATCGACTGGGTCAGGGCAAAGACCTGGGCGTAGATCAGGAAACAAAAGGCCAGTTCCACGTCGATAAAGTCACGCGAGGCGGGCAGCAGAATGTGAGGGCCCGCGTCGATCACCGGATCGCGATCGGCGGCGATGGCGATCACATGCATGGCCTGGCCGTCGCGGCGCAGTTCTTCGAGCAGATCAAGATCGTACTGGCGCGTATACGGATGGCTGGAAATAAACACCACCACCAGCGTTTCGTTATCGACCAGCGATTTCGGGCCGTGACGGAACCCGGTTGGGGAGTCGTAAAACGCGACCACTTTTCCGGCGGTAAGCTCCAGCACTTTGAGCGCCGATTCCCGAGCTGCCGCCTGCAATCCGCCGCTGCCGAGATAGACGATGCGCTTCCAGGGCTTATCACCGAACACGCCGTGACTGAAATCTGTGAGCGAGGTGAGGATCGACTGGCAGCGATCCGCCACGTCCTGGAAGGTGTGACAGTTGATCGTATCCGATGCGAAAACCGCGAGGCAGCTCGCCATCATGGTGGTGATGCTGCTGGTCATGGCGAATCCGCGATCGTGCGTTTCAGCAGGCATCAGCAGGGCAAAGGCGTTGTCGCTGGCGACGGCGGTTTGGTACAGGCTACCGGCTTCGTTGCAGGTGATCGTCAGGTGATAGCACGCAGGGACGAACTGGTTTGCCAGCTCGACGGCGGCCACGCTTTCCGGGCTGTTGCCGGAACGGGCGAACGAGACCAGCAGTAAAGGATGCGCAGGATTCAGATAATCCCTCGGATTCGTCACCAGATCGGTGGTGGGAATCGCCGTAAAATTTTTCCCGGTGTGGCGCGAAAGCCACGGGGCGATAATGTCGCCGATAAATGCGGATGTTCCCGCTCCCGTCAGAACGATTCGAAGATCGTCTTTTTGCAGCAACGGCGAGAGGAAGCGATCGAGAGTCTGTTGGATATTGGCGATATTTTTAAGGGAACGGCTCCAGCAGTCGGGTTGCTGACGGATCTCTTTTTCCGTCCAGGTGCCGGTGGCGGTTTGGCTTTCTGACATAACGCAGTCCTTAGTAAGGTGAAACCCGCGTCAGACGCCAGTGCAGTCACTTTTGCCTTTCGTTTCGTTTCACTTGTTCGATTGATTAAAATCTATCGAAAGGAAAACGAAAGATCAACAAACAAAAAGAAATAAAACGAAAAGTGTGATCAAAGAGACACACAATTTCAATCATCATATTGATAAATAAGAAATATTTTAAAATTAAATGATCTGGTCGTATGGCGACGAAAGGAAAAGAAAGGCCTTCTGGATCTACACCGAAGGCCAAGGCGATACACAATGAAAGGGCTAAGGGGGAGAGCCTGCCCTGAACGAAATGAAAAAGTTGGCGTTAGATCCCTTCCTCAACGGGATTTTCATCCCGACAGCGGCCCAGCTCATCCACCAGACTCGTCAGGCCGCGATGCCCGCACTCCAGCGCCTGTAAGCGAAAGGCTTCGCTGCTCAGGCCGTCGCGCTCCATCACCATCTCCAGCAGCAGCTGCAAATTGGTGCCAGTGATCACTTCCCAGCCCGGCTTTTCCATCGCCATGGTGGAGGCCACGCGGAAAGGCGTACCGCCCAGCAGGTCGGTCAGAAAGACAATATCTTCTGCATCACCCAAATCGGCGATCGCCCGTTCCAGCTGCGAGGTCAGCAGGGCAGTGGTGGAGGTATCGGGAAAGTCGATGGCGACAAACTGCTCCTGCTCACCGAGGATCTGCTTCATCGCTTTTTCCAGCCCGCTGGCAAACCCACCGTGGCCCGTCAAAATAATGCTTAACATCTAAGACCTCTTTGTATTCACAGGAAGTGACAGAATTTACCTACCACGCCAAGCACCACCGTAATGCCGATGAGGCGTAACGGGCTCCAGCCACGGCGGACCAGCCAGAACATGGTCAGGGTGTAGACCAGCGGCAGAAACGCAGGCATCAGCTTGTCGATCACGTCGGTTTGCAGTTTCACCACCGCGTCCCCTGCGGTGATCTCAAGCGTGGTATTCAGGCGCACATAGGTGGCAACCAGCGCACCAATTACGGTCATCCCGACGATGGAAGCCGCGTGGCCGACCTTTTTGGTGTTGGCCTTAATCAGTGGAATGGCGGCGACGCCCATACGATAAGCATAGTGTGCCAGACCAAAACGCAGACCCAGGTGTACCACGTTGAACATCACAATAAACACGACTGCGCCAAGAATTGAGCCTTGCAGCGCAAGACTGGCGCCGATACCGCCGCAAATCGGCAGCAGCGTCAGCCAGAACATGGCATCGCCAATCCCGCCGAGCGGCGCGCCCACCGCAATCTTGGTGCTCTGAATGCTGTTCACGTCCTGCTTCGAGCGCTCCATCGCGAGAATAATGCCGATCACAAAAGTCACCAGGAACGGATGGGTGTTGAAGAACCCCATGTGGCCCTTCATGGCGCGCGCCAGATCGCGTTTGTTGCTGTGGATTTTTTTCAGCGCCGGAAGCAGGCCGTACAGCCAGCCTGAGGCCTGCATACGCTCGTAGTTGAACGATGCCTGCAGCAGCATCGAACGCCAGGCCACACGGTTGATATCCTTTTTCGTCAGCTCCGCGCCGATAGTCTGATCTTCATAGATATTTTCGTTCACGCCGGACAGAAGCGTCTCGTCGGTTTCGGAGACGGTCGGCAGGGTGGATTGATTAGATGCCATCTTCGAATTCCTCTTTCTGGGCGACCGGCGCGGCCGGTTCAGGTGATTTACGCAGAAAATCGATCAGCGCCATCGCCAGCGCTGCCGCAGCAATGGCCAGCACCGGCAGTTTGAGCCAGGCGGCGGCGACAAAACCGAGGATGAAATAGGGGATGTAGACGTTTTTCATCATGATTTTCAGCAGCACGGCAAAACCAATCGCAGGCATGATGCCGCCTGCCACGCCCAGACCGTCAATCAGACGGGCAGGCAGAACATCAATGGCCGTTTTCGCGTGCTCTGCCCCGAAGTAAATCGGCAGGAATGCGCAAAGAAAATAGAAGATCCCCAGTGCAAGGAGTGCCAGATAGTTCACCCGCTCGATCCCGTTGGTGTCGGCGTTCGCCGCCATCCGGTCGCAGCGCGCCATCACGCCGGACATGACCGAGAACAGGAAAGTAATCCCCATCTGAACCGCAACAGCGAACGGCACCGCCACACCCACCGCAACCTCCGGTTTTACGCCCGTGGTAATGGCGAACGTCGTCCCGACAATAGTACCGATAATGACGTTCGGCGGCTGCGCGCCCGCCAGCGGTGCCAGCCCCATCCACACTAATTCCAGCGTCCCGCCGGTCAGAATACCCGTATGCAGATCGCCCAGAATCAGGCCCACCAACGGCCCAAGCACCACCGGGCGGTGCATATGCGTTAAGCCGTTGAACATATCCAGGCCCGCGATAAAGGCGAGAATGCCCAACGCAAAGGCCTGCAACAGACTGATTTCCATTGTGAATCCCTCAGAGTAGTTTAAAGAGATCCAAAGCGGGTTCTGTCGGGACGCCCTGCACGAAGCATTCCACTCCGGCGGCTTTCAGGCCGCCAAATGCCGCAATATCACCGGCGTCGACAGAGACCGTTTTGGCAATTTGTTGTTTGCCATTGGCGTAGTGCATGTTTCCTACATTGATACGTTTCACGGGCACGCCGCCCTCAACGAGGGTCAGGAAATCGGCCGGTGACTTGCAGACCAGCAGGATTTTCTGCCGGTCGGCGGCGCGATGAATGTTGTCGATCACTTTTTGCAGGGACCAGAAACGCACCGCGATCCCCTCCGCCAGCACCATTTCCATTAGGTTTTGCTGGACCGAATCCTCAGCGACGTCATCATTAGCGACCAGCACCAGATTCGCGCCTGCGAACCCTACCCACTGAACGCCGACCTGGCCGTGGATTAAACGTTCATCGATGCGGCACAAGGCAATGTTTGGCATGGCATTATCCTCTTCGTTGTTATGCGTTTTGGGACGACGCGCCCTGACAGGCTGCGTGATACTGGCGCAGTATGTCCTGAATGTGGTCGATAATGAGTTCCCGTGGCGTCGCCTTGAGAGCCTCCTCGCGAACTTTTCGATATTGCAGCGGCAGGTACTGGCTCACGAGCGGAAGGGGAATCGGCTCATCCGCCAGATTGCGCACCAGCCGTTCGAAGGCGTCGTCGATCTGACTGTCCGGCCAGTAGTAACGAACGCGATCCGAATAGCTGTAGCCGCGCGCCAGCCGACGGGCGTTGCCGTCGCCGTGGTAGTGGCTTTGCCAGTATTCCGGGCGGTCGAGCATCACGCTTTCAAGCACCTGACGCAGGCCCGAGCTGGCTTTGGCCGGCAGCAGCTCTTCTTCAATGGCGGCGAGTGAGAACAGCGCTTCGCGCAGGGCGAAGGTGAGAGCCGGGCCGACTTTCAAAATCGCAAAGTGATCTTTTACCAGCTGGCGCAGCGCCTGTGGCGTCTGGTAGTCGGTGGAGTGCGCTTCAAAGACCAGTGAATCCCAGGATGTTGCCATTTCACTGAGCGCAACGGCGTTTTCCGGGCGATAGTCGATCACATGGGTATGGTCGAACTCAACGCCAGGTTGCACCACCAGCCCGATAATGCGTGGCCAGACTGCGCTCAGCCCCTGTTTTTCAAAGGCGTGGCGATGGGCTTCCAGCGTGGCACGAGCGGCCTGCGGTGTGGTCACTTCCAGTTCGGTTAGCGTCTCGTGAGCACCGCCGGGAACCGGCACTTCTGTGCCAATCACGTAGACCAGGTCTGACTCACCAAAGCGCTCGCGGCAGGTCTGCTCGGCGATCTTCGCCAGCCGTGCGGCGCGCTCGGCGACGATAGCGTCCGTGAGCGGCACCGGATCGTCCTCGCATGACATGCTGCAATCGAGGTGGATCTTTGTAAATCCGGCGGCCACGTAGCTTTTGATCAGATCGTCGGCGTTGGCCATCGCTTCACTGGCGGTGAGGTTTTGCCAGCGATTAGGGCCGAGATGATCGCCGCCTAAAATCAGCTGCGACAGGGGGAAATTCAGCCCGCTGGCAAGCTGGCTGACAAAAGCGTGAAAATTGGCGGGTGTCATACCCGTGTAGCCGCCGAACTGATCCACCTGGTTGGAAGTGGCCTCAACCAGCAGGGCGGTGTGGTGATCACGAGCGAAGCGAATCGCGGCTTCAAGTACCAGTGGATGTGCGGAACAGACGGCGTAAATTCCGTTGTCTGCCCCTGCTTTGTGCAATTCCACCATTTCAATAAGATGTTTCACTTTCCTCTCCACGTTGGATGGTTTGAGTGCTAATCTTTCGTTTTATTTCACTTTATACTGCGTGATGGTCTTATAAAAATAAAACGAAAGATAATAGTTTTCCGATCTGTTTCACAAAAGAAACATAATGAAAGGTTTCAGCACGGGGAGAATAGGGTGTCGGAAGCGGGATGGGGCTTGCATTCCCCTAAAAGAAAGGCGTTAATAGATAAAACGAAATGAAACGAAAGATTTTCTTAAAGGAGCTCGCATGAGCAGCACCGAATCCTCCACGGAGAAACGTGTGACCGGCACCAGCGAAAGACGTGAACAAATTATCCAGAGGTTGCGGCAGCAGGGTAGCGTGCAGGTGAACGATCTTTCGCTGCTGTATGGCGTATCAACGGTGACGATCCGTAACGATCTCGCTTTCCTGGAAAAGCAGGGTATCGCCGTTCGTGCCTACGGCGGCGCGCTGATCTGCGATAGCAACACGCCGGGGCTGGAGCCTTCCGTCGAAGATAAAAGCTCACTCAATACGGCGGTCAAACGCAGCATCGCCCAGGCGGCAGCCAATCTGATCAAACCGGGTCACCGCATCATTCTCGACTCCGGCACCACGACCTATGAAATTGCGCGCATGTTACGCCAACATACGGACGTGATCGCCATGACCAACGGCATGAACGTGGCGAATGCGCTGCTGGAAGCGGAAGGCGTCGAGCTGCTGATGACCGGCGGGCATCTGCGTCGTCAGTCGCAGTCGTTCTACGGCGATCAGGCTGAGCAGTCGCTGCAAAACTACCATTTCGATCTGCTGTTCCTGGGGGTGGATGCTATCGATACGGACCGTGGCGTCAGTACACACAATGAAGATGAAGCCCGGCTGAACCGTAAGATGTGCGAAGTGGCGGAGCGGATAATCGTGGTGACCGATTCCAGCAAGTTCAATCGCTCAAGCCTGCATAAAATCATCGACACCCCGCGTATCGATATGATCATCACCGACGAAGGTATTCCGGCTGAGAGCTTACAGGAGCTTCAGCGTTCGGGGATTGAAGTGGTGCGGGTAAAAGAGTGAGCGCAGGTTAGGCCGGGCGGCAGTTGCGCCTTTCCCGGCCTATAAAAGTTTGTGCCCGGTAAGCGTATCGCTACCGGGCACAAGGCATCAGGTCACCGGAGCCGGGTTAAACACCGCCAGCTGGTTGTGTAATCCCCATTGATCGGAGAAGGTTTTTTTACGGCCACTCGCGACATCCAGAATAAAGTGGAACAGCTTCCAGCCCACGTCCTCAATCGTCTCTTCACCCGTCGCAATGGTCCCGGCGTTGATGTCCATTAAGTCATACCAGCGGTTTGCAAGCTCTGTGCGGGTCGCCATTTTGATCACCGGAACCGCCATCAGCCCATACGGCGTGCCGCGTCCGGTAGTGAACACTTGCACCGTAATCCCCGACGCCACCTGCTGCGTGCCGCAGACAAAGTCGCTGGCAGGCGTAGCGGCATAAATCAGGCCGCGTTTGGTCGGGCGCTGACCCGGAGAAAGCACTTCGGAGATGGCGCTCTGGCCGGATTTCGCAATCGAGCCGAGGGCTTTTTCGACGACGTTCGCCAGCCCGCCTTTTTTGTTACCCGGTGACGGGTTCGCGCTGCGGTCGGTCTGTCCCATATCGAGATAGTTGTCGTACCAGGCCATCTCTTCCAGCAGGCGCTTGCCCACCTCTTCGTTGATGGCGCGCGGGGTGAGAAGGTGGATCGCATCGCGCACTTCGGTCACTTCCGAGAACATGACCGTAGCGCCGCAGCGCACAAACAGGTCGGATGCGTAGCCGACCGCCGGGTTGGCGGTCACACCGGAGAAAGCATCGCTGCCGCCGCACTGGGTGCCGACTACCAGTTCAGACGCCGGGCAGGTTTCGCGCTGGCGTTTATTCAGTTTTTCCAGGTGACGCACAGCGACCTGGAGAATATCGTCGACCATGGATTTAAAGCCAACGTGGTGCTCATCCTGCAGACGCACAATGCTGGCGTCATCCACGGCAATCGCCTGGACATCGTCAGTGCCTTGCAGCAGGCGCTCTGGCTGAAGTTTTTCGCAGCCCAGGCCAATCACCATGACCTCGCCGCCAAAATTGGGGTTGAGGGAGATATTATGGATGGTGCGAATGGGTACCACGGCGGCCGGGGCATTAATCGCCACGCCGCAGCCGTACAGGTGGTTCAGACCCACCACGCCGTCGACGTTCGGGTATTTCGGCAGCAGATCGCGTTCGATGATTTTCACCACGTAATCCACCACACCCGCCACGCAATGCACGCTGGTGGTAATGCCGAGCAGGTTTTTAGTGCCAACGCTGCCATCTTTGTTGCGATAACCTTCGAAGGTATAACCTTCCAGTGGCGGCAGCGGTTCCGGTACGCGCGTTGCCAGCGGCAGAGTATTCAGCGGCGGGGCTTTTGGCAGCTCAACGAGTGACTCCTCAATCCAGCTGCCCTGCGGAATCGCCCGCACGGCGTAGCCGATGATCTCCCCGTAACGGACGATTTCGCCGTGGGCAGGGATATCGACCAGCGCGACTTTATGGCCCTGGGGAATATGTTCGATGAGTTCAAGACCATCGGGGAAGCGTGTTCCAGCTCTCAGGCCATTGTCGTTAACAATAATCGCCACGTTATCCGTGTCGTGTACCTTTATATAGAACGCCGTCGGCGACTTTTGTCGAATTTCGATGTCGGCCATTGCTCATTATTCTCCAGTAAAACTTTAGATATTAAATGCAGTTAAGAGAGTGTTTATTTTCTTATTGTCAGAAATAAAGACGCTGCCTTCTTGAATAAAGAATGTCAGGAGTCGAAAGATAAAAATGTGACCGAGATCACTCCGCGAAACCTGCACCCGCGCCGGCTGGCAGGCAATGCGTAAATCTGTGCATCAGCGCCCATGCGATTGTGCATATGCTCAAAATAACGTTCATGAAGGCGATGATAATTGAGCGATGCGACAATGTGCAGGGGCGGGCGGATGTTTATACTTAATTACGATTTCATTGCATCTGGTTAATTAACGGATATTGCCTGCTATCGATAAATAATCAGTAAAGATTTTTCCAAAATAATAAAAATACCAAGATCGATGTGCCTGAGGAAATAAACATGTCACTGGAAACAGCTGTAGAAACGAAAAAGGGTATTCATACCCGCCATTTAATATTACTGATTATATTTATTGTGACGGCAGTGAACTACGCTGACCGCGCCACGCTGTCGATTGCCGGGACAGAAGTGGCAAAAGAGCTGCAGCTCAGCGCCGTATCCATGGGGTACATCTTCTCCGCGTTTGGCTGGGCGTATCTGCTGATGCAAATCCCCGGCGGCTGGCTGCTGGACAAATTTGGCTCGAAAAAGGTCTACACCTATAGCCTGTTTTTCTGGTCGCTGTTTACCTTCCTGCAGGGCTTTGTCGATCTCTTCCCGCTGGCGTGGGCCGGTATCTCCATGTTCTGTATGCGCTTTATGCTCGGTTTCTCCGAAGCACCGTCGTTCCCGGCTAACGCCCGTATTGTGGCGGCCTGGTTCCCGACCAAAGAGCGCGGCACCGCCTCGGCGATTTTTAACTCCGCGCAGTATTTCTCGCTGGCTCTTTTCTCTCCGCTGCTCGGCTGGCTGACCTTCGCGTGGGGCTGGGAACATGTCTTCACCGTGATGGGTGTCATTGGTTTCATCCTGACGGCGATGTGGGTGAAGTTCATTCATAACCCAACCGATCACCCGCGTATGTCTGCCGAGGAGCTGAAGTTTATCTCTGACGGCGGCGCGGTGGTCGATATGGATCATAAAAAACCGGGCGATAAAGCGGCGAGTGGTCCAAAGCTGCATTACATCAAACAGTTATTGACCAACCGCATGATGCTGGGCGTATTTTTTGGTCAATACTTTATCAACACCATTACCTGGTTCTTCCTCACCTGGTTCCCGATTTATCTGGTACAGGAAAAAGGAATGTCGATTCTGAAAGTCGGCATCGTGGCCTCCATCCCGGCGCTGTGTGGTTTTGCGGGCGGCGTGCTGGGCGGTGTGTTCTCGGATCACCTGATTAAAACCGGCAAGTCGATCACCCTGGCGCGTAAGCTGCCGATTGTGCTCGGTATGCTGCTGGCGTCCTCCATTATCCTGTGCAACTACACCAATAACACGGTGCTGGTCGTCGCGCTGATGGCGCTGGCGTTCTTCGGAAAAGGCTTTGGTGCGCTGGGCTGGCCGGTGATTTCTGATACTGCGCCAAAAGAGATTGTGGGCCTGTGTGGTGGCGTGTTCAACGTCTTCGGTAACGTGGCGTCGATTGTCACCCCGCTGGTGATTGGTTATCTGGTGAGTGAACTGCATTCATTCAATGCGGCGCTGGTCTTCGTTGGCTGCTCTGCGCTGATGGCGATGTTCTGCTACCTGTTCGTAGTGGGTGACATCAAGCGTATGGAATTGCAGAAATAAGCGCCTCAACATCACGAATCATTGAAGGTAAAAGCGATGAGTAACGATATTTTCCCGAACAAGTTTAAAGCGGCCCTGGCGGCGAAAGAGATTCAGATTGGCTGCTGGTCTGCGCTGGCAAGCCCAATCAGCACCGAGGTTTTAGGTCTGGCAGGTTTTGACTGGCTGGTGCTCGACGGTGAACATGCGCCGAACGATATCAGCACCTTTATTCCACAGCTGATGGCGCTGAAGGGCAGCCACAGCGCGCCGGTGGTGCGTGTACCGACCAACGAACCGGTGATTATTAAGCGCCTGCTGGATATCGGCTTCTATAACTTCCTGATCCCGTTTGTGGAAAGTGTGGAAGAGGCTGTACAGGCCGTGGCGTCGACCCGCTATCCGCCGGAAGGCATTCGCGGTGTGTCCGTTTCCCATCGCGCCAACATGTTTGGCACCGTGCCGGACTACTTTGCGCAGTCCAACAAGAACATCACCATTCTGGTCCAAATTGAGAGCCAGCATGGCGTGGACAATGTGGACGCCATCGCTGCCACCGACGGCGTGGACGGCATTTTTGTCGGCCCAAGCGATCTGGCTGCGGCGTTGGGCCACCTCGGCAATGCCAACCACCCGGACGTGCAGCGCGCCATTCAGCACATTTTCGCTCGAGCGAAAGCTCACGATAAACCGTGCGGCATTCTGGCGCCGGTCGAGGCCGATGCCCGCCGTTATCTGGAGTGGGGCGCCACCTTTGTGGCCGTCGGCAGCGATCTCGGCGTCTTCCGCTCTGCAACGCAGAAATTAGCTGATTCCTTTAAAAAATAACCACCATCGACACGTGAGAGAGAGAACGTTATGACAATGAAAGTTGGTTTTATTGGCCTGGGTATCATGGGTAAACCAATGAGTAAAAACCTCATCAAAGCAGGTTACTCGTTGGTGGTTTCTGACCGTAATCCAGAAGTGATTGCGGAGCTGATTGCCGCCGGTGCCGAAACGGCCCTTACGGCAAAAGCAATTGCCGAGCAGTGCGATGTGGTCATCACCATGCTGCCGAACTCACCCCATGTGCAGGAAGTGGCGCTGGGTGAAAACGGCCTGATTGAAGGCGCGAAGCCGGGCCTGGTACTGATCGACATGAGCTCTATCGCCCCACTGGCGAGCCGCGAAATCAGCGAAGCGCTGAAAGCGAAAGGCGTGGACATGCTGGACGCGCCGGTGAGCGGCGGCGAGCCAAAAGCCATCGACGGCACCCTCTCGGTGATGGTGGGCGGTGATAAAGCGATTTTCGACAAATATTACGATCTGATGAAAGCGATGGCCGGTTCCGTTGTACATACGGGTGAAATCGGTGCAGGTAACGTCACCAAGCTGGCGAACCAGGTGATCGTTGCGCTAAACATTGCCGCGATGTCTGAAGCGCTAACGCTGGCGACCAAAGCGGGCGTCAACCCGGATCTGGTGTATCAGGCCATTCGCGGCGGTCTGGCGGGCAGCACCGTGCTGGATGCTAAAGCGCCGATGGTGATGGATCGCAACTTCAAGCCGGGCTTCCGCATTGATCTGCACATTAAAGATCTGGCTAACGCGCTGGACACCTCCCATGGCGTCGGCGCACAGCTGCCGCTGACCGCTGCGGTGATGGAGATGATGCAGGCCCTGCGCGCCGATGGTCTGGGAACGGCGGACCATAGCGCCATTGCCTGCTACTACGAAAAACTGGCGAAAGTGGAAGTCACTCGCTAATGACGTTCTGCCCGGATAGCGCACAGCGATCCGGGCCTACCCTGTAGGCCGGATAAGTGAAACGCCATCCGGCGTTGTGCAGTAACAGGCTACAACTATGAAAATCGTAATCGCCCCTGACTCTTATAAAGAAAGCCTTTCTGCCTCCGAGGTAGCTCAGGCGATAGAAAAAGGTTTTCGGGAAATTTTTCCTGATGCTCAGTATGTGTCTGTGCCGGTCGCTGATGGCGGAGAAGGCACGGTCGAAGCGATGATTGCCGCCACCCAGGGCACTGAGCAACACGCCATTGTCACGGGTCCGCTGGGCGAAAAAGTGAATGCCTGCTGGGGAATGTCCGGCGATGGCGCAACGGCGATTATCGAAATGGCCGCAGCCAGCGGCCTGGCGCTGGTGCCACTGGCGCAGCGTAATCCGCTGATTACCACCTCTCGCGGCACGGGCGAACTGATTCTGAATGCGCTGGATAAAGGAGCGCGCAACATTATTATCGGCATTGGCGGCAGCGCGACCAACGACGGAGGTGCCGGTATGGTGCAGGCTCTGGGCGCGAAGCTGTGTGATGCCAACGGCACGGAGATCGGCTACGGCGGCGGCAGCCTGATGGCACTGAACAGTATCGACATTTCCGGTCTGGACCCGCGCTTAAAAGGCTGCACGATTCGCGTGGCCTGTGACGTCACCAATCCGCTGATCGGTGAAAATGGCGCATCACGCATATTTGGTCCGCAAAAAGGGGCTGATGAGGCGAAGATCGTCGAACTCGATCGCAATCTCAGCCATTTTGCTGACGTGATTAAGAAATCTCTGTCGATTGACGTTAAAAACGTCCCAGGCTCCGGCGCGGCAGGGGGAATGGGCGCGGCGCTGATGGCGTTTCTCGGCGCGGAGTTGCGTAGTGGGATTGAGATTGTCACCCAGGCGCTGAACCTCGAAGAACATATCCACGACTGCACCCTGGTGCTCACCGGCGAAGGGCGACTCGACAGCCAGAGCATTCACGGCAAAGTGCCGGTTGGCGTGGCGAACGTCGCCAAAAAATACCATAAACCGGTGATCGGCATTGCAGGCTGTTTGACCAGCGACGTCGGTGTGGTGCATCAGTACGGTATCGATGCGGTGTTCAGCGTGCTGAACAGCATTGGCTCGCTGGAAGAGGCCTTCCGTGGGGCGTTTGACAACATTTATCGCTCGTCACGCAACATCGCAGCGACTTTGCAGGTGGGGATGCGCACGCAAGGGTGACAGCGGCGCCTAAACCCTCTATACTTCGCGCCGAAGCTGACCAGACAGTCGCCGCTTCGTCGTCGTCCCCTTTCGGGGGGAGACGGGCGGAGGGGAGGAAAGTCCGGGCTCCATAGGGCAGGGTGCCAGGTAACGCCTGGGGGGGAAACCCACGACCAGTGCAACAGAGAGCAAACCGCCGATGGCCCGCGCAAGCGGGATCAGGTAAGGGTGAAAGGGTGCGGTAAGAGCGCACCGCGCGGCTGGCAACAGTCCGTGGCACGGTAAACTCCACCCGGAGCAAGGCCAAATAGGGGTTCACAAGGTACGGCCCGTACTGAACCCGGGTAGGCTGCTTGAGCCAGTGAGCGATTGCTGGCCTAGATGAATGACTGTCCACGACAGAACCCGGCTTATCGGTCAGCTTCAACTATTAAGAAAACCCCGCTTCGGCGGGGTTTTTGCTTTTTGCTCCTCACCACCGCCTTCGTGAAACCGAACGAATTCCCATTTTTGCGACAATAAGCACATTTCACTGCTTTTGAGTGGAATGATGTTTTTTTACCGAGATTAGAGATCGCATTCACAAAATTACGCGCTAAAAATTCGCCATTTTGCAGTGTTGACTTGATGTTGCTGTTGTTGCTGAAGTGTGTCTTCTTTATGGCGTATAAATTAATGAAATCTTTCCTTTCAATACATTTGCCCTGTGAATGTGTGATGCCCTCGACGCTTTTTCCCCTGCGGGCAAATATTTATTAACTTATTTGATAATATACAAAAATGTTTAAAGCAAATAACGTCTATTTATTCGCCTTTAATTGCCTGAAATATCACCTTTATTCCCTCTGGTTTATTGCCATAAATAGATCGTGGTTATCGCCATAAAATTAATTTATCTCCCTGAGATTTATTGATCAATATCAGGCGTTTTATTGATAAAGTAAATGATAACATTATGATTTATATGCATTAATCAGTGTTTTTGCGAAGGTGTGAATGGTATGAAAAAGTAATCTGTGAGTAACAGCACATACCCTCGTCATCAATAATGGGTAGAATCCTGCCACGGATAAGGAAATAAGAGCAGAATATGATGAGCACTATTATTCTACCGAAAACACAACATTTAGTTGTATTTCAGGAAGTCATTAAAAGTGGATCTATTGGTTCTGCCGCCCGTCAACTTGGCCTGACTCAACCGGCCGTCAGCAAAATCATTAACGATATCGAATCCTACTTTGGTGTCGAACTGATTGTGCGCAAGAACACCGGCGTGAAGCTGACCAGCGCAGGGCAAACGTTGCTCGCGTACTCCGAGTCCATCACCCGCGAAATGAAGAATATGGTCAGTGAGATGAACAACCTGAGCTTCAGCACCGTTATCGACGTTTCGTTCGGCTATCCGTCGCTGATTGGTTTTACGTTCCTCTCCAGCATGATCAAAAAATTCAAAGAAGTGTTCCCGAAAGCGCGAGTCTCGATGTTTGAAGCACAGCTCTCCTCGTTCCTGCCCGCCATCCGCGATGGGCGACTGGATTTCGCCATCGGTACCCTGAGCGATGAAATGCTGTTGCAGGATCTGCACGTGGAGCCGCTGTTTGAATCGGAATTTGTGCTGGTGGCCAGTAAAACGCGAACGTGCACCGGAACGACGACACTGGCATCGCTCACCAACGAGCAGTGGGTGATGCCGCAAACCGATATGGGCTACTACAAAGAATTATTAACCACTCTTCAGAACAACCACATCAGCATCGAAAACATCGTCCAGACCGATTCCGTCGTCACCATCTATAACCTGGTTCTCAACGCCGATTATCTCACCGTGATCCCGAGAGACATGATTACGCCATTCGGTTCCGACCAGTTTGTCGTACTGCCCGTGGAAGATGAATTACCCATTGCACGTTATGCCGCCGTCTGGTCAAAAAATTATCGTATTAAAAAATCCGCTTCGGTATTAGTGGAGTTGGCGAAGCAATATTCCGCGCAAAACAGTGAAAGGCGAAAACAGCTCACCATAACTGAACAATGAATTGAGACGTACCATTTTAAAACACCCGGTGAGGGAATTCTCTCGCTGACACCCAGACTTTGCTTACAGAATATGAATTATTATAAAGAGGATTATATGCACATTACTTACGATCTTCCGGTAACGATTGAAGAAATACAAGATGCCCGCAAACGACTGGCTGGTAAAATTTATAAAACCGGCATGCCGCGTTCTAATTATCTGAGCGAGCGCTGCAAAGGCGAAATTTTCCTGAAGTTTGAAAATATGCAGCGCACCGGTTCGTTTAAAATTCGCGGTGCTTTTAACAAATTAAGCTCCTTAACCGAAGCTGAACGCCGCAAAGGTGTGGTGGCGTGTTCCGCCGGTAACCATGCTCAGGGTGTGTCACTCTCCTGCGCCATGCTCGGTATTGACGGCAAAGTTGTCATGCCGATGGGCGCGCCAAAATCGAAAGTGGCCGCCACGCGTGATTACTCCGCTGAAGTGGTACTGCATGGTGAGAATTTTAACGACACCATCGCCAAAGTCAGCGAAATCGTCGAGCAGGAAGGGCGCATCTTTATTCCGCCGTATGACGACGTAAAAGTGATTGCCGGACAGGGCACCATTGGTCTTGAAATTCTCGAAGACTTATATGATGTCGATAACGTGATTGTCCCTATCGGCGGCGGCGGATTAATCGCCGGGATCGCCACGGCCATTAAATCCATCAACCCGACCATTAATATTATCGGCGTGCAGTCTGAAAACGTGCACGGTATGGCGGCGTCTTACTACGCCGGGGAAATTATGAATCACCGTACCACCGGCACATTAGCCGACGGTTGCGATGTTTCTCGTCCAGGTAATTTAACCTTCGAAATTGTTCGTGAATTAGTCGACGACATCGTGTTGGTGAGCGAAGACGATATTCGTAACAGCATGGTCGCACTGATCCAACGAAATAAAGTGGTGACAGAAGGGGCTGGCGCACTGGCAACGGCTGCATTATTAAGCGGAAAACTGGATCATTATATTCAGGGGCGCAAAACGGTTAGTATTATTTCCGGCGGCAATATCGACCTTTCCCGCGTTTCCCAAATTACCGGCCTCGTTGATGCATAAATAAGGATAAATTATGAGCAACTCTGAAACTATCATTGCCAGTCAGACAAAAACGTCTTCCTGGCGAAAATCAGATACCACCTGGACACTGGGGCTGTTCGGTACGGCAATAGGCGCGGGCGTGCTGTTCTTCCCGATTCGCGCGGGCTTTGGCGGGCTGATACCGATTCTGCTGATGCTGCTGCTGGCCTATCCTATTGCCTTCTATTGCCACCGCGCGCTGGCGCGTCTTTGCCTGTCCGGCAGCAATCCGTCCGGCAACATTACCGAGACGGTGGAAGAGCATTTTGGTAAGACTGGCGGGGTGGTGATCACTTTCCTCTACTTCTTTGCGATTTGCCCGCTGCTGTGGATCTACGGCGTCACCATTACGAACACCTTTATGACCTTCTGGGAAAACCAGCTTCAGCTTCCCGCACTGAACCGTGGCTTTGTGGCCCTGTTCCTGCTGCTGCTGATGGCATTCGTTATCTGGTTTGGTAAAGACCTGATGGTGAAAGTGATGAGCTTCCTGGTCTTCCCGTTCATCGCCAGCCTGGTGCTGATCTCCCTGTCCCTGATCCCTTACTGGAACTCGGCGGTTATTGACCAGGTTAACCTGAGCGACATCTCCTTCACCGGACACGATGGCATTCTGGTCACCGTCTGGCTGGGGATTTCCATCATGGTCTTCTCCTTCAACTTCTCGCCAATTGTCTCCTCATTCGTGGTGTCGAAACGTGAAGAGTACGAAGGCGAATTCGGTAAAGAGTTCACCGAGCAGAAATGTTCCAAAATCATCGGTCGCGCCAGCATGCTGATGGTGGCGGTGGTGATGTTCTTCGCCTTTAGCTGCCTGTTCACGCTCTCTCCGCAGAACATGGCAGAAGCCAAAGCGCAGAACATTCCGGTGCTTTCTTACCTGGCCAACCACTTTGCTTCGCTCTCCGGGACCAAATCGACCTTCGCCACCGTGCTGGAGTACGGCGCGTCGATCATCGCTCTGGTTGCCATTTTCAAATCCTTCTTCGGCCACTACCTGGGCACGCTGGAAGGGCTGAACGGTCTGGTCCTGAAGTTTGGCTACAAAGGCGATAAGAAGAAAGTTTCCGTCGGCAAACTGAACACCATCAGCATGATCTTCATCATGGGCTCCACCTGGGTCGTGGCGTACGCCAACCCGAACATTCTGGACCTGATTGAAGCGATGGGTGCGCCGATTATCGCCTCTCTGCTGTGCCTGCTGCCGATGTATGCCATCCGCAAAACGCCAGCGCTGGCGAAATACAAAGGCAGAACCGAGAACATCTTTGTGACGGCGATTGGCCTGCTGACCATTCTGAATATCGTATACAAACTTTTCTGATTCAAAGCTCAGGATGAGCGGAGTGAAGACATGAATGAATTTCCGGTTGTATTGGTCATTAACTGTGGATCGTCATCTGTGAAGTTTTCGGTGCTGGACGCAGCGAGCTGTGACGCGCTGATGACCGGCATTGCAGATGGCGTGAACACTGAAAGTGCCTTTATATCCGTGAACGGGAGCGGGCCAGTCACCCTGGCTCGCAAGGACTACGAAGGGGCGCTGGCTGCCATCGCCCTGGAGCTGGAAAAGCGCGATTTGATGAGCAGCGTGGCCTTAATTGGCCACCGCATCGCTCACGGTGGCAGCCTGTTCAGCGAGTCCACCCTGATCACCGATAAGGTCATCGATCAGATTCGTCAGGTTTCGCCTCTGGCCCCGCTGCACAACTACGCCAATCTCAGCGGCGTGGAAGCGGCTCAGCAGTTGTTTCCCGGCGTGCAGCAGGTCGCGGTGTTTGATACCAGCTTCCACCAGACGCTCGCGCCCCAGGCCTATCTTTACGGCCTGCCATACCGCTTCTTCGAAGAGCTGGGCGTGCGCCGTTACGGGTTCCACGGCACATCGCATCGCTATGTTTCGCAACAGGCGTATTCGCTGCTGAATATTGCCGAAGCCGATAGCGGACTGGTGATTGCACACCTGGGCAACGGGGCGTCCATTTGCGCGGTCCGTAACGGGCGCAGCGTGGACACCTCCATGGGCATGACGCCGCTGGAAGGGCTGGTGATGGGGACGCGCTGCGGCGATGTCGATTTTGGCGCGATGGCGTGGATTGCACAGCAGACCGGGCAAACGCTGGAGGATCTTGAGCGCGTGGTGAATAAAGAGTCAGGTTTGCTGGGGCTTTCCGGCCTCTCGTCTGATTTACGCACGCTGGAAAAAGCCTGGCACGACGGTCACGAGCGCGCCCGCCTCGCGATTGAGACTTTTGTTCATCGCATCGCTCGCCATATCGCCGGTCACGCCGCTTCCCTGCACCGTCTGGACGGCGTGATCTTTACGGGAGGAATTGGTGAAAACTCCAGACTGATACGCCAGCTGGTGGCCGATCGCCTGAAGGTTTTCGGTATCGAGCTGGATGAGCAGAAAAATGCCCTGCCTGGTAGTGAGGGTGAGCGCATCATCTCCGCTGACACCTCCCGCGTGCCGTGCGCCGTGATCCCAACCAACGAAGAAAAAATGATCGCACTGGATGCCCTCCGTCTTGGAAAGGTCCGTCTGGCTGCGGAAATCGCCTGACACAGAGAGAAACTCATGAAGGTAAATATCGATATTCGTGTCGCTCCCTACAGCGACGCGTGGGCCGGCTTTTGCGGAAATGACTGGCAGGAAAGCATTAATGTGCGGGATTTCATCCAGCAAAACTACACCCCGTACGAGGGCGATGAGCACTTTTTAGCGCCTGCCACGCCAGCCACCACGGCGCTGTGGCAGAAGGTAATGGAGGGGATTCGTCAGGAGAACGCCACTCACGCTCCCGTTGATTTCGACACCAACGTCGCGACCACCATTACCGCTCACGGGCCGGGCTATATTGAGAAAGAGCTGGAAACGATCGTCGGCCTGCAAACGGATCGTCCGCTGAAACGCGCCCTGCATCCGTATGGCGGGATCAACATGATCCGCAGCTCGTTTGAAGCCTACGGACGCGAGATGGACCCGCAGTTCGAGTATATCTTCACCCATCTGCGCAAAACCCATAACCAGGGCGTGTTCGACGTCTACTCGCCGGAGATGATGCGTTGCCGTAAATCCGGCGTGCTCACCGGTCTGCCGGATGGATACGGGCGCGGACGTATTATTGGCGACTATCGCCGCGTGGCGCTGTACGGCATCAGCTATCTGGTGCGCGAACGTGAACTGCAGTTTGCCGATCTGCAGCCGAAAATGGAGCGCGGTGAAGAGCTGGAGGCGACCATTCGCCTGCGCGAGGAGTTGTCTGAGCACCGCCGCGCACTGCTGCAAATCCAGGAGATGGCGGCGAAGTACGGGTGTGATATCTCACGTCCAGCCATGAACGCTCAGGAAGCGGTGCAGTGGCTCTACTTTGCCTATCTGGCGGCGGTAAAATCGCAGAACGGCGGGGCGATGTCCCTGGGCCGCACTGCGACCTTCCTTGATATCTATATCGAACGTGACATGAAGGCCGGGCGCCTGAATGAGCAACAGGCTCAGGAGCTGATCGACCATTTCATCATGAAGATTCGCATGGTGCGCTTCCTGCGTACCCCGGAATTCGACACCCTCTTCTCGGGCGATCCGATCTGGGCTACGGAGGTGATCGGCGGGATGGGGCTGGATGGGCGTACGCTGGTCAGTAAATCCTCGTTCCGTTATCTGCACACGCTCAATACCATGGGGCCAGCTCCGGAGCCAAACCTGACGATTCTGTGGTCAGAACAGCTGCCGATTGCCTTCAAAAAATATGCCGCGCAGATGTCGATCGCCACCTCCTCGTTGCAGTATGAAAACGACGATCTGATGCGCGCCGATTTCGACAGTGATGACTACGCCATTGCCTGCTGCGTCAGCCCGATGGTGATTGGCAAGCAGATGCAGTTCTTCGGTGCGCGCGCCAACCTCGCCAAAACGCTGCTGTACGCAATCAACGGCGGGGTGGATGAGAAACTGAAAATCCAGGTCGGACCTAAAACCGAGCCGCTGCTGGATGACGTGCTGGATTACGACACCGTGATGGCGAGCCTTGACCACTTTATGGACTGGCTGGCGGTGCAGTACATCAGCGCCCTGAACCTTATCCATTTTATGCACGACAAATACAGCTACGAAGCTTCGCTGATGGCCCTGCACGACCGCGACGTGCATCGTACGATGGCCTGCGGGATCGCGGGCCTGTCGGTGGCAGCGGATTCCCTGGCGGCGATCAAGTACGCCACGGTGAAACCGGTGCGCGACCATACGGGCCTGGCCGTCGACTTCGTGATTGAAGGAGAGTATCCGCAGTACGGTAACAACGACGATCGTGTGGACAGCATCGCCTGCGATTTGGTTGAGCGCTTTATGAAGAAAATCCAGGCGCTGCCAACCTACCGCAACGCCGTGCCGACCCAGTCGATTCTGACCATCACCTCAAACGTGGTGTACGGCCAGAAAACGGGTAACACCCCGGATGGACGTCGCGGCGGAACACCGTTTGCGCCGGGCGCGAACCCGATGCACGGACGCGATCGCAAAGGGGCGGTAGCGTCGTTAACGTCTGTTGCAAAATTGCCGTTCACCTACGCCAAGGATGGGATCTCTTACACCTTCTCGATTGTGCCGCAGGCGCTGGGCAAAGACGAAGGGGTACGTAAAACCAACCTTGTCGGCCTGCTGGACGGGTATTTCCACCACGAGGCGGCCATCGAGGGCGGGCAGCATCTGAACGTCAACGTCATGAACCGGGAAATGCTGATGGATGCCATTGAACATCCGGAGAATTATCCGAACCTGACCATCCGCGTTTCGGGCTATGCGGTGCGCTTTAATGCTCTGACGCGCGAGCAGCAGCAGGACGTTATTTCACGAACCTTTACCCAGGCCATTTAAGCCAACACCACTGAACACGCCCCCTTCGCTGAAGGGGGCTTTTTTTGCCCGCTGCACATACAAATTTGTTTATATAATTGATCACACATCTTCATCCGGTCTTGAAAAACAATGCACCTGCTTTTCCCTCTCCCAATTTAAGGACAGTAAGATGATGAAAATGACCCGTATCGCTCTGCTCGCGCTTTCACTGGCGGGTGGTAGTTTTGCAGCGCAGGCGGCAAACGTTGAAGCCGCACCGTCCCCCTCACAAGATCCCCTTGTTCAGCATCTGAAGCTCAGCAACGATCAGGTGAAGAAAATTGAAGATCTGCATCAGAAACTGGAAGACAACGTCAGCAAAATCCCGATGACCGGCGTAAAAGATGGCGCGCTGGTGGATATGTTCCAGGCAGGAAAATGGGATGAAAGCGTGGTGAAAAACCAGCTCGCGGCCTTCAGCAAGGTGGAAGAGCAGGCGCGTTATTACCGCGTGAAATACTACTTCGACGTCAGCCAGGTGCTTACACCGGAACAGCGTAAGCAGATCAAAACGGATATGGCGAACGCGCTGAGCGAATAATTCGATGCCCGCGTTTGTCGCGGGCGTTTATGGGATTTTTGCTGATGATTTATTCTTTTGGACTGATTAAAAGAGGGCGCTAATTTACCATTCACCGTAGGGGTAGGTTTTGCCTTTAATGAATTCAGGCGTTTCTCCATAGTAGAGATAACCATTGGGGTGCTGAGTGACCCCTTTACAGCCGTCTAGTTTATCGCCCGACAGTGTAGAGATCTTTGTTGGTTCTATGGGCAAGTTATCGCCGCCGGCGGTATTTTGCAGCCAGACTCTAACTTTACCTTCTGGGGCAAGACCAAAAAGAATCGTGCTGTACCACGCTTTTTCTCCAAACATGTCTATTCCCGTTGAGATGTACATTTTTTTTCTCATAGACTCAGGGAATGTAATCCGCGTTTCATACGTTTTTTTATCGATGACTGAATCCCAGCAAAACAGCATCGTCACGGGCGGATGGCGGGCTTTATTAAACTGCGCAAAACGCATATAACGTTTATCCCATTGCTCTACGCTTGAATAATCATCCTCCACGCTATCAAGTGTTTTGAATGAATAGATAACCTTTTTGTCATCAATGAAACCTACGTAAGTGACATCAGCAGGCAACGCCTTTGGTGTAAAAAAAGCGAAGCCCAACACGCCAAACGGCATTTCGCCAGTGTTTTCTGGCGTTGAGGAGGCACCAGAATGGCAGCCTGTTATCGTCAGCATCAGCGCAAGGGAGAATAGTTTTCCATATCTCATCGTTTATTGCCGTCCATGTTGTAGGTTGTGCGCTGCCAGTTATCATCTGGGCGGTTTACAAAACTGAGCCGCAGTTTTTCATTCTCATTAATGGCGGTGGTCAGGAGAGGCGAGCTTTTGTCGGTGGGTTTGGTGAAGCGCAGGCCCTGATGATACACGCCGCCCGCGGTGCTGACGCTGCTGGAGGAGAGCTGATAAACCAGAATTTCGTTTTCATGGCGATACTGAAAGCGATTACCAATAGATTTTTCTGTTCCACAGCCTGAGGATATTTCCCCCTGACGCTCACCCGTCAGCGTTAAATAGATAACGTTGCTCACTTAATGATGTCCTTATCATTATTTAACAAAATGTATTGCGACAATTAATTATGCGGATGAGGAGTGTATCCTTTTTAATTCACTCAATAATGTCGTCAAAGTCATGGAATCAAAAAGTAAATATTATGACGCGTGAAATTTCCCGCAGGGAAATGTCGAGGTAATAAGAGGGATTAGTGGGGCGTTATCATCTTGCGAAGTCTCTTGAGCTAAAAGGCTTATCAAGAGACAACGCAAAAGAAATAACCAATCTCACACCGGCAAATCAATCAACAGCGCGCGCAGGGGAGTGTCCGCGACCAGCGTGATGTTCGTTTCATCGCGGATAAACGCGCCATCGCCGCAGGTGAGCGCTTCTTTCTCTTCCGTGTGCGTCAGAGCATGCACCGTACCGTGGATGGATTGTAGGTAGGCACGCGGCCCGTGGAGCTGGAAGCTCGCCTGTTCACCTTTTTTCAGCTCGATATGGTGCAGCCACACCTGCTGGCGCAGTTGCAGACTGCCCTGGCTGCCATCCGGGGACGCAATCAGCTGCTGCTTGTCGCCGCTCAGGTTGAGCTTTTGCACTAGCGGGTTTTCCCGCTCCGGGCAGGCGTCCAGCCACAGCTGCATACGCGTCAGCGTCTTATCTTTGCTGAGATTATGTTCGCTATAGCTAATGCCTGGCTGCGTTGATATCAGCAACGCTTCGCCCGCCTTTGCCTGGACATGGTTGCCCTCGCTATCGCGATATTCTGCTTCACCTTCCAGTATCAGATTCAGGATATCCACTTTCGGGTACGTGCGTGGCTGGAAGGAAGCGCCCGGTGCGAGAACTTCCTGATTCAGCACGCGCAGTGAGGCGTAACCGAGCAGTTTTGGGTCAAAGTAGTGTCCAAAGGAAAAGGTGTAGCGGGCCTGCAGCCAACCAAAATCGGCTTGTCCGCACTGTTTTGCTGTTCTTGTCGTAATCATAAAACTGACCTCTCTTTACACTAAAACAATGGTAAAGGTATGGACGCTTCATTGTTAGCCAGATATTCTGCCCGGTATGTTCAAATTTCCTGAATGAGAACGAGATGGCAAAAGAGAGAGCATTGACGCTTGAGGCGCTACGCGTCATGGACGCGATAGACCGGCGTGGCAGCTTTGCCGCTGCGGCAGACGAGCTGGGGCGGGTTCCGTCGGCCCTGAGTTACACCATGCAAAAGCTGGAAGAAGAGCTGGATGTGGTGCTTTTCGACCGCTCCGGTCACCGAACAAAATTCACGAATGTTGGGCGTATGCTGCTGGAGCGCGGACGCGTTCTGCTGGAGGCCGCCGATAAACTGACCACCGACGCCGAAGCGCTGGCACGCGGCTGGGAAACGCACCTGACGCTGGTCACTGAGGCGCTGGTGCCGACATCGGCCCTGTTCCCGCTGGTCGAGCGCCTGGCCGCCAAAGCCAATACGCAGCTCTCTGTCATTACCGAAGTGCTGGCGGGCGCCTGGGAGCGACTGGAGACGGGCAGGGCGGACATTGTGATCGCCCCCGATATGCACTTTCGCTCCTCGTCCGAAATCAACTCGCGCAAGCTCTACAGCGTGATGAACGTGTATGTGGCTGCACCGGATCACCCGATTCATCAGGAGCCGGAGCCACTATCCGAAGTGACGCGCGTGAAATATCGCGGTGTGGCGGTGGCGGATACCGCACGTGAGCGCCCTGTGCTCACGGTGCAGCTGTTGGATAAACAGCCGCGTCTGACGGTGACCTCTCTGGAAGACAAGCGTCAGGCGCTGTTAGCGGGCCTCGGGGTGGCGACAATGCCTTATCCGTTTGTGGAAAAAGATATCGCCGAAGGGCGCTTGCGCGTGGTCAGCCCGGAATACACCAACGAGGTGGATATCATCATGGCGTGGCGCCGTGACAGCATGGGCGAGGCCAAGTCCTGGTGTTTACGCGAAATCCCAAAACTGTTCGCGCATAATAAGTAGTGCATCGTGCAGGCCCGGATCGCGATGCGTCACCGGGCAATGCTCAAGGCTGTAATTTTGGATCTGGCCCAAAGCGGTTTTCGCCCGGCGTACCGGCCTGGCAGTTAAAGGCCAGAATGATCAGCCAGCCCACGATCGGGATCAAAATCAGCAGCAGCCACCACGCCGAACGATCCGTGTCGTGTAGCCTGCGGAACAGTACCGCCAGCGACGGCAAAAAGACCAGGAGTGCGTAGATTGTGGTGAGAATGCCTTCGCCACCTGCGCGGTCCCACCCCAGAATTTTATCGACGATACCCAGCACCAGGGTGAGGATGAAGTTCACCAGAACGAACATCCAGTACTCTTTGCGACGAGCGCGACCACTAAACCCAACGTAATTTCTCAGTACTTTTAGATACCAGTCCATTTGTATGCCTCGATAATCAGACAATCTCTTGTTTTTTAAGCGATCGAGGTAAGGATAGTCGCAGATAGTGAAATAAAAAAGGGCATCCATGGATGCCCTTAAAATTTAGCGAAAACGTCTATCGCGACCGTGTGGTTCGTTCAGATCCTGCCACGGCCCGATGGAGATAATCCCCGTAGGGTTAATCGTTTTGTGGCTGCGATAGTAGTGGGTGCGGATGTGGTTAAAATCGACGGTTTCCGCGATGCCATCCATCTGGTAAATGTCCCGCAGAAAACCATACAGATTCAGATAGTCGCTGATGCGGTGTTTGTCGCATTTAAAGTGGGTGACGTACACCGGATCGAAACGCACCAGCGTGGTCCACAGGCGAATGTCGGCTTCTGTCAGGCGGTCGCCCGTCAGATAGCGGTGCTGACCGAGAATTTGTTCCAGACGCGCCAGGGATTCAAACACCTTGCTGACCGCTTCGTCGTAGGCCTCCTGGCTGGTCGCGAAACCGGCCTTATAGACACCGTTATTGACGTTGTCGTAGATCCAGCTGTTCAGTTCATCGATCTTATCGCGCAGTTCTGGCGGATAATAATCACCCGCCCGCGCACCGTGCGCGTCAAACGCCGTATTGAACATGCGAATGATCTCGGCGGATTCATTGCTGACGATAGTCTGGTTTTTCTTATCCCACAGAACAGGGACGGTGACGCGTCCGGTGTAGTGCGGGTCTGCGCGCAGATAGAGCTGGTAGAGGAAATCGTGGTGGTAAAGGTCGTCGCCGGTGGCCGCCGGGAAATTACTGTCGAAGGTCCAGCCGTTTTCCAGCATCAGCGGATTCACCACAGAAACCGGAATTAACGCGTCCAGCCCTTTGAGTTTGCGCACGATAAGCGTTCTGTGCGCCCACGGACAGGCGAGGGAAACATACAGATGATAGCGATCTTTCTCCGCCGCAAAGCCGCCTTCACCGCTAGGGCCGGGGGCACCATCGGCGGTGAGCCAGTTACGGAAGGCCGAAACAGAGCGCTTGAAGCGTCCTCCAG